>JBGAGF010000013.1:0-249312 GCA_044226855.1 Aggregatilineales bacterium | reverse complement strand
CCATCTCGCTGGACTTCATGGCGCTGCATGTCGATTTTGAGGTGTCTAAAAGCCAGCGTTTGCGCTTCCGGCTGCGTCGTATTGCGTCCGCGCCGCAGTATCGCTTTGACGCGGGCAGCTAATTCACGGGGGCTAAACGGTTTGGTCACATAATCGTCTGCGCCGACAGTCAGCCCCATTACGCGGTCAAACTCCTCCGACTTGGCGGTGAGCATCATCACATAGACATCGGATTCACGGCGGATTTGCTGGAGCACTTCCAGCCCATCCATCTCCGGCAGCATAATGTCGAGGATCACCAGTTCCGGCTGATAGCGCCGAAAGGCTGCTAAACCTTGCACCCCGGTTCGTGCCAGATGAACCGTATTGCCGTCATTTTTCAAGTAGGCTTCAACAATGTTGAGGATGCTGTCCTCATCGTCAATGACTAGTATCGTTGCCATAGCGAATTACCAACCACTTAATTCCGAAACTGAAGTGTCGTTGATTTATTCTCCATCAGGGCGATGGTTTGGGTTTAGTTACAAACAGGGGTTTTATCTCAGCGCATTGTCATATGCCCTAGCGCTGGTTATTTATTATCAACAAGGTTTAAATTTACAAATTGGCTCTACCGAATTCAAACGATCAGACAACCTTTAGTCTGTCTCTGCTCCCTCATTTCGGTTAGCGCCAACCCCGCGAAAGAGTTACCAAATGTTCTTCCAAAATGTAACCCGTTCCCTCCCGCATTCCCGTACAATAAACAACAGGACGCTCTGTATTTGCTCCCCTCCCTGTTACTACGGGCTTTCAGCGGAGTGAGCCTGCGAACGTGCTGATGGGGTTGGGGTTAGGGGTATCCCACCGCACCTTAACAACTGCTCATGGCATTGCCAATGCCGCCGCCACTGCCGCCATAAAAACCCCAATTGGCGACCGACGACGACGAGTGCGAAGCCTCCCGTGGGGCGACATCGCCGCCATAAAAGCATTGCCGCCTCTGCTGCTTTCGCCGCATATTCCGCATTAGCTCCCCTTCCCCTGTGTTTTGGGCTTTCAGCGGAGTGAGCCTGCGAACGTGCTGATGTGGGGTTGGGGGTTAGGGGTACGAATTGGCAATCTTGGCGGCGGACACTCCAACAACCGTTTGCCGCGTTCCCAGCCAAGCCATCCGCCGAATTGCCAATAAAATTGCCAAAAACAGCAGGTGGAATTGTCAAAATTGCCAATAAAAAACGGCGAGCTTTCACCCACCGCCTTCTTTGCTCCCTTCCCCTGTTACTACGGGGGAAGGGCTGGGGTTAGGGGTCACTACTCCACAAACGTCGGCTTGTCCTCCACCTTCCGGCGCGTCCGGTTGGAAGGCGTCACACGCGGACGGCGTGCCTCTTGGGCGACAATCACATTCCGGCGTTCCGGCGCTTGGGCTGACCACTTGGGCAGGGTCTGCCGCGCCCGTACCCGCGAAATGCTCAACAGCAGTCCGGTACCGGCCAGCAGCACCACCAGCGACGACCCACCGAAGCTGATGAAGGGCAGCGGCGCACCCGTCGGCGGCACCACCGCCGTCATAACCGCGATGTTAAGCAGCGCTTTGATGGCAATCCAGATGGTGAGTCCCGCCGCCAGCAGCGCCCCGAAGTGGTCGACCGACCTTCGCGCAACCTGAATGCCGCGAATCACCAGCACGATATACAGCCCGACCACCAGCGCCGCGCCCATTAGCCCCAGTTCCTCGCCGATCACCGCGAAGATACTGTCGGTGTGCGGCGCGGGCAAATTACCGTACTTCTGCTTACCCTGCCCCAACCCGACGCCCGTCAGACCGCCGTTGTTGAAGGCAATAATCGCCTGCTGTACGTGGTAGTCGGCCTGCGTCACATCGGCCACGCTGGAAACATAGGAGCTAATACGGCCATGCGCATAATCCGGGCCGAAGTTGGTCACATAAACAAAGCCGATGACGCCCACGATTGCGGCGGTAATCGCCAACTGCACCAGATCCGCGCCCGCCAGAAAAAACATGATACCGGCTACGGCCACGACGGTCGCCGCCGTACTAAAGGGGAGCAAACCATAAGTAATGCTGCGGATCTGGGTACGGCGCGAACTCAGCCACGCCGCCATGTAAATGACCGTCACCAGCTCGGCCAATTCGCTGGGCTGGAACGAACCGTTAATCAACGAACGCCGCGCACCGAACACGTCATCACCAAACAGCAGCACCGCCACCAGCGCGCCAATCGTGATCAGCAGCAGTGGAACCGCCAGCCGCCGCCACAAGCGGTAATCGACAATCGTCACCACCAGCATCACCACAATGCCGATGCCAGCGTTGCGCAAATGCTGCAAAAAGATGGTCGCTTCATTGCCGTAGGTCTGGTAGCTCCAGTCGAAGGTCGTGCTGTAAACCATCATCAAACCGATGGCCAGCAGGATACCGACGATCACCAGCAGGTAGCCATCAAGCGACGCGACAAAACTGCGTCTTTGTTCATTCGGCAGGGCTTCAGTAACCACACGGGGCGTCGAGCGGGGTGTCGCCCGCACCGGACGCGGAGCACGGGGCACTTCAGGCATCACATCGGGCAGGGTATTGGTATCGATCAGCGGTTGGTCGGCCATTCCGTTAAGCCTCTAACTCAATATATTGCAAGCGTACCACAAGCCGCCCATGCAAAAATGAACGTTTCGGACTATTTTCATCATAGTGCATTATAGCGCCATTACGAGTTGGCGAAAGTGCTCGCCGCGCGCCACGAAATCGATATAGGCATCGTAGCTGGTTCCACCCGGCGAGAGCAGCACCACATCACCCGCCTTGGCGACGGATACGGCTTTGGCTACCGCTTCATCCAGCGTCTTCACACGGGTTACGGCGTCGGTGTTTCCGGCCACCTGCTGGATGACATTCACGACCAGTTCGCCCGCGTCACCAAAAGCCACAATATGGCGGCATTTGGTCAGCGCCAACCGGATCATTTCTTCCCACGGCAGGTTCTTATCTTTGCCACCTGCCAGCAACACCAGCGGCTCCTTAAAACTCTTGAGCGCGGCCAACACGCGTTCCGGCGCAGTCGCGATGCTGTCGTTGATATAGGTCACATCGTTGACCACACGCACCACTTCCAATCGGTGTGCAACCGGCTTGAAGTCCTTTATGGTGGCTTCCATCACCTCGCTGGAAACGCCGCTGGCTCCGGTGATGGCGCAGGCCGCCAGCACGTTCATCACGTTGTGGTCACCGCGCAGGGGAATATCGGTTCGCTCACACACGATATGCGGATCACCGTCCACGCTTGAACGGCCAACCACCAGTAGGCGCTGTCCGGCCATGAACGCGCCGTCACTGACCATCGTCTGCCCGCTGAACCAGACCAAGTTGCCCTGCACGGCATCCGACAAACTGTGGCTCATCGGGTCGTCGTATCCCAGCGCGGCGGTGTCACTCGCGCCCTGATGCACGATCATGTTGGCCTTGGCCCGCACGTAGTTGTCCATCGTGCCGTGCCGGTCAAGGTGATTGGGGGTGATGTTCAAGATGGCACCCAAGCGTGGGCTGGTGGTCATCAGTTCCAACTGGAAGCTGGACAGCTCCATCACGACAACATCTTCTTTTTTAATCTGCGGCAGCACGTCCAGAAGCACATCACCGATGTTGCCTCCGATCCATGTGGTCATGCCTGCCCGCTTCAAGATTTCGCCTGTCAGTGTGGTAGTGGTGGTCTTTCCGGCACTGCCCGTGATACCGATTACCGGCGCGGGAGAACGTTCCACAAACAACTGCGCATCGTTGGTCAGTGGGATCCGGCGCTGAACCGCAGCCTGCACAATCGGTAAATCCAGCGCGACTCCGCCGGACACACACAGCACATCGACACCATCTAAGAGGGATTCAGGGTGTCCGCCGAGCACGAACTCGACATCAGGAAATTGAGCCGTTTCGGAGGCCAACTTCTCGGCAGGTCGAGTATCACTGACCAGCACCCGCGCCCCAATCGTGGGCAGCCAACGCGCGAGAGCCTTCCCCTGCCGCGCAAATCCGAGCACGGCAACCTTCTTGCCGTAGAGTTTGTCGAGTTTATGGGTACCGTTCGCGTGAAACGTCATTCTGTGCTTTCCAATAAGTGAGCTTACAACAGCGCCAGCGCAACGCCGAAAATCGCGCTCAACAGACCGATCAACCAGAAGCGCTGTACCACCTGCGTCTCGCTCCACCCGCTCTGTTCAAAGTGATGGTGCAGCGGCGCGATGCGGAAAAGGCGTTTGCCCTGTCCGGTCGCCGGGTCTTTCGTCCACTTGAAATAACTCACCTGTAAAATCACGCTGAGCGTCTCAGCCACCGGAACAATGGCGATAATCGGCAGCAGTGCCCACTGCCCGGACATAATGGCTACGGTGCCTAATGTTGCGCCCAAGGCCAGCGACCCGGTATCGCCCATAAATAACTGCGCCGGATGGGCGTTGTACCACAGGAAGGCGAAACAGGCGCCAACCAATAAGAAACAGAACTGCGTCAGAAAGATTTGTCCCTGCAAGAAGCCGATCACGCCATAAGCGGCGAAGGCACTGGCCGAAATAATCCCTGCCAGTCCATCCATACCATCGGTGAAGTTGATGGCGTTGGACATGCCGATGATGTAGAACACGGTAATCGGGACGAACAGAATCGGTGAGATTTTGATGGCGAATGGAATTAGCGGGACGGTGATTTGATTAGCGTACTGAAAGCCGCCTCCGTAGAAGGAGATCATCAAGGCGACGCCAGTGGCTAAGATTAGCTGACCGATGAACTTGGCGCGGGGGCTAATGCCTTCGCCAATCGGTCGTCCCTGTGAGCGCTGGATACCTTCCCAATCATCGATCATGCCCAGAGCGCCAAAGCCAATCAGTACGATCAGAGGTAGCAGAATACTCGCGCCGGTTACGGTTCGGATGACACCGACCAAGTTCAGGCCCAGAGCAATCAGCACCACCGGAATGATAATCATGATTCCGCCCATGGTGGGTGTGCCGACTTTCTTTTGCTGTTCTGGCCCCAGCACAACCTTGATGAGCTTACCAATTTTCAGACGACGTAGGACTTCCACAAACGGGTCGCCCCAAATCACCGCCAGCAGAAAACTTACGCCACCGACGGTGATGGCGAAAGGGAGTTGTCCAGCCATAAATGAATTGACCTCAATAAGCGCATGATGTTCTGCAAACCGCGTTGAGTATAAACACCACCCACGGCAAAGATCAAATTAATGGTGAATATCCTCAACCACCGCGCCCTGCGATTGCAGTGATTTGCGGGTCGCGTCATTCGGAATTTCCATCTGAACGACCAACTGTTGAGCCAACCGCTTGAAAATCGGCGCCACCACCTGACTTGCCCATCGTCCGCTAGTGGGTTCATCGAGCTTAATGAGCACAATGACCTGTGGATCGTCCGCAGGTAGAAAGCCGATAAAGCTCATAATCCACGCGTCAGAGCGATACTTGACCGGCCCTGCAATTTCAGCGGTGCCCGTCTTGCCGGCGATGGTATAACCGGGCAGGGAAGCACCATCATCCAGACCGTTTTGGACAACCGCGACCATCATATCGCGCACAATATGTGCGGTTTCCGTTGAGATGGGGTGACTGAGCGCAATCGGTTGGGACACGTTGGCTTGGCCATTGGTCACAATCTTCTCGACAATATTGGGCTGCATCATCAGGCCATCATTGGCGATAGCGGAAACGGCGGTAATCATCTGTAAGGGGGTCACCGCTACACCTTGACCAAAGGCGTTCGTGAGCAGGTTACTCTCACTCCAGTCGGGGTCTCCGGGTACGTGCATAGTACCAGCGGCTTCACCTTCCAAGTTCACACCTGTGATGCGGCTAAAGCCAAACTTGGACATAAATTTGTAGAAATCAGTCGGTCCCATCGCCAAGCTGATATTGGCCGCGCCGACATTTAAGGACTGCACGAGAACTCCGGTTGTATCGACCACACCATGGGCCTTCAAATCCCAGTTTTTGACCTGAATACCGGCCATATCCAGAATCCCTTGATCGTTATAGGTCCAGTCTTTGGAGATGGTGTTATTCTCCAAAGCAGAGGCAACAGTGATGAGCTTCATGATAGAGCCGGGTTCATACTCATTACTGATGGCGGGATTCTTCCACGCATTGGCGTTCTTCTCAGCCTGAAAATTGTTGGGGTCATATGAGGGATAGCTCGTCATGCCCAAGATGTCGCCCGTGCGGGGATTCATGACAATAATCGTTCCACTTTTTGCGCCTGTGCTATCAATCGAATAGGCGAGTTCACTTTCGATCAAAAATTGAATATCGCGGTCAATGGTCAGATAGATATCACTTCCATGATCGGCTTCCTGCTGGGGCGGCAGATCGAACGGAATATTGCTGACGACTTCAGTACGGGGGCGACCGACCAATTGATCTTGGAACTTCCCTTCGACACCGTAGTAACCCTGCAAATCTCCGCCGACAAATCCCAGAATTTGAGCGGCTAACGTGCCCTGCGGATAATTCCGGCGCGGGATCTTCTCGATCTGTAAGGCGGTTAAACCATCTTCTTTCAGTTTTTCGACCTGCTGCCCCTGCTCTGCGCTTACGCGAGGCGCAAGCAAAACATATAGCGAGTCACTGGTCAGCGCTTTGTAGGTCTCCAGTTCATCCAGATTGAGAATAGCAGCAAGCTGAGTCGCACTCTTTTGAGGATTGGCGACCAAGTTCGGACTGATGCCAATACGGTATTCAACAGTATTGACGGCCAAACGCTGCCCAGACCGGTCATAAATGAGGCCACGCGCCGAGGCCAGTTTGACCGTGCGGTTGTAGTCCGGACTCAGTTCATTGACCACATCTGGCGAAAGCTGCTGGAAAGAAATCAACTTGAGGATGAGTAAAGCACTCAGTACTACCATGCCCACGATGATGACGGGCAGGCGCTGATTAAACATCTCATCACGAGACGGGGCATGTTGTACACTCGCCATCACTTGCCTCCAGAAAATCCACTGAACTGCTTAACCAGATTGTCCCACTGCTGCTGCACCCATCCCACAAAGGACTCATCATACGTCGGCAGCTTAGTCGTACTGTCAACGGTCATGGTTGTAGAGGGTTGTCGGTTGGGGTTATAACCTGACACATAGAGGTATTCGATGTCATTTTCAGTCGCTTTGACAAAGCCCAACTCTTCGGCACGGGCTAACAAGCGGGGAACACTTCGTAACTGTGAAATATCAGCACGGAGCTGCTCATTTGACTGTTCAAGTTGATTGCGCTTAGTGATAAGATTTTCTAATTGGCGACCTAAAGTGGACACCGAGGCGGACTGCGCCAGATAGAGTGCACCAATAACAATGGCGATAAAAACACCGAGGCCGGCCAGCGCTACGGCCTGTTTTTGAAAGCGCCATTGGTTATCTCGAAGGGCATGTTGTATTTGGTTCATACGTTAGTCAAAAGTCTTCAGTCGATAGTCGTTCGATTAAATCAAAAGCCAAAGACACTTCATCAATATAGCAGCTTTTCAACAACGCGCAGTTTGGCACTGCGACTGCGCGGATTCTCAGCAATTTCAGCCTCGTCCGCGATTATGGGTTTACGAGTTAATAAACGCACACTCGCGTGATGTCCACAAACAAGACATCCACCCGGCTTAAGCAGGTCAATGGCCTGAGGCAGCACGCGTTCTAAGCCGGTGAGTTCATCATTGACCGCAATGCGCAGCGCTTGAAAAACACGCGTCGCTGGATGAATTTTATCACCTTTGCGGCGCGGCGTAATGCGTTCAATCGTGGTCGCGAGTTGACGAGTCGTCTCGTAAGGACGAGAGGCAACAATGCCACGCGCCAGTTTACGCCCCTGCGGTTCCTCTCCATATTTATAAAACAAATCGGCTAATTCTGCTTCGTCGGCATCATTCACCAAGTCCGCAGCAGAGAGGCCACCACTCGATGGGTCAAAGCGCATATCGAGCGGGCCATCCTGCATGAAGGCAAAGCCCCGCTCAGGCCGATCCAACTGCATGGAGGACACACCCACATCCAAGAGGATTCCATCGACCTGCTTCCAACCGAGGTTATGGGCTTGAGCGACCATATCCCAATAACTGGCGTGAACGATGTGAACACGCTCCCCATAGGATTGGAGATTGGTTCGAGCGATTTCGAGAGCCATCGGGTCAAGATCGAGGCCGAGAATTTCGGAGACACCGGCATCAAGCAGCGCACGGGTATGTCCACCCGCACCGAGCGTCCCATCGATTACCCGTTGGGCAGGCGTGAGGCAATCTAAGACGGGTTGGAGCAAAACAGGCGTATGCGACACGACTAGATACTCAGTTTCAGCAGTTGTTCGGCTTCAGCGAGCGATTGTGAGACATCTTTAAGTGTAGCTTGCCAGCGGGACGGTTCCCAGAGTTCAACGTAGGTTTCCATCCCGGCCATGAGCACCTCGGAGTTCAGTGAGGCGTAATCACGGAGGTAGCCGGGGATAAGCATACGCCCCTGACGGTCGAGGGAGAGTTCAACCGCTCCGGAGAACAGGAGGCGTCGAAGGGCGCGTGCCGGAGGATGGGTGATGGGCATCTGGTTGAGATGCTCGGAGAGCGTGCGCCAGACTTCATGCGGATAGATAACGAGATTATGATCAAGGCCGCGCGTGAGAACAGCCTGCGGCATAAGATAGGAACGGTAACGGATGGGGATTATCAGCCTACCTTTTTCGTCGAGTTGGTGAGAATATTCGCCCCAAAACATGAATGGTTAACCCCAAACAGCAGTGTGCCATAGCTGTGCCTACGTCGGGGTTATTATACCACATTATCCCGCAAACCTGAGTTGAAAATCCCACAAAATGACTATTGGCTTTTAGCGGTTCGTGATTGGCTGTTGGCTCTCTCAAAGACTCATCAAGGTTGGTTTTTCAGTTCCGAAACGTGTTTGACATTATTGGCAAAATTCTTCAATTTCGCCGCTATTTACATGGCGGTTTTGGCGAAATTTGTGACCATCCGGCGGATGGCTCGGCTGAAAACGCGGCAAACGGTGGTTGGAATGTCCGCCGCCAAGATTGCCAATTGCTTAGTCTCCAGTCATCAGTCGCATACGAGACACGGCGGTGGCGGTAACAAAATGGCGGCGGCGATGGCGGCAATGGCAAAGAGTGATTTATTGCCAGATTTGCCATACATGATTTTCAAACCCTCTGTGAAGTCCATAATCCCCTGAAATGAAATGCAGGTTACTCATCAAGTTATAGCATAGCACAGAAATTCGAGGAAAGGGTGACCAAAATGTCACTCTTTGCGAGCCAATTTTCTAACGGAAGTGAGGGAAGATCGGCGTTGGGGCGGTTGTGAGATGGTTGGAAAGTGGTTTCAGAAGATTTATATACAGATTTGATAGAGCCTCTCGCATCTAGAAGCGGGACAGGATAAAATAGAACACCTATTCCGTGACAAGCTCCCCATAGAAGGCGGACAAGATATCTCTTGTCCCTGCAGATGCCGAATCCAAAGGGAGTTATAGACCTGTCAGCAAGAATAAAGCCTATGAGCAGTTTTACACCATCTGAACATATCGCCAATATTCTCTCCAGCCTGCCGATGAAACCCGGATGTTATCTGATGAAGGATAAGGACGGGCGGATTATCTATGTGGGCAAGGCGAAGAAACTCCGCAATCGGGTGCGGAGCTACTTTAATTCCAGCGCGGAAGGCAATGCGAAGACGCTGCGGCTGCGCGAGAATATTGTGGACATCGAGATCATCATCACCGAGACGGAAGTGCAAGCGCTGATCACCGAAGAGACGCTGATCAAGCAGCATATGCCGTTCTACAACATTATGTTGAAGGACGACAAGCACTATCCGTATATCAAGATCAACTGGCAAGACCCCTTCCCCAAAGTGGAGACGACACGGCGGGTGCTGAAAGACGGCAGCCGGTACTTCGGGCCGTATGCGGCGATGTGGGCAGTACAGAATACGCTGCGGACGCTGCGGCGGGCGTTCCCTTATTTGACCTGTGACCGCGTGATTACGGGGAATGATGAGCGTCCGTGTTTGTTTTACGACATTAAGCTGTGTAACGGGCCGTGCATCGGGGCGGTGAACCAAGAAGAATACCGTCAGATGATCAGCGAGCTGATGGATGTGCTAAGCGGCAGGAGTGAACCGGTTGTCAAGCGCATCACCAAAGAGATGCATCAGGCGGCGGAAGCCCTGAACTTCGAGCGGGCGGGAATGCTGCGCGATCAGTTGAAGGCGATTGAATACATCACGCAGCGGCATAAGGCGGTTAATCCCGAGATGACCGACCATGATGTGATCGCGCTGGCACGGGAAAAGAACGACGCGGCAGTGCAAATCCTGTTCATCCGCAATGGCAAGCTGGTGGGCAGTGATACACGGATGCTAGCGGGGACGGAAGACGAGCCAGATGAAGAAGTGTTGGAATCGTTCCTGACGCAGTTTTACGCCGAAGCGGCGGAAGTGCCCAGCGAGATTATGCTGCCGAACGAAGTCACGAGCGCACGTATTATCGAACAGTGGCTGCGGGATAAGCGGAGCGGTCAGAAGGTGACCATCACCGTGCCGCAGCGGGGCAACAAGCGCGATTTGATCAAGATGGCACAGGAAAACGCATCCGAGGGGCTGCGGATGATTCGCGAACAGTGGGAAGCCGATACGCATAAGCAGGAAGAATCGCTGGCGGCTTTACAGCGCGAGTTGAATTTACCTAATCCACCCAACCGGATTGAATGCTTCGATATCAGCACGACGCAGGGCACAGCGATTGTGGCAGCGCGGGTGGTATTCGTGCAGGGCGCACCGAAGAAGAGCGAATATCGACGCTTCAATATTAAGACGGTGACGCACAGCGGGCCGGACGATTACCAGTCGATGCGGGAGGCGCTGACACGGCGCTTCAACCGCTGGAAAGGGACAATGGACGATCCGACACAGGTGGCACCGGGGAAAGAAGATCACGACGAGACGTGGCGTTTGCTGCCTGACCTGCTGATTATCGACGGCGGTAAGGGACAGTTGGGCATCGCGATTGAGGTGCTGACCGAGTTCGGGCTGATGGATCGCGTGCCGGTGGTGGGGTTGGCGAAACAGTTCGAAGAGATTTTCTTCCCGCACAATCCGACACCGCTGGTGCTGAATCGGCGCAGTCCAGCGCTGTTTCTGGTGCAGCGGGTGCGTGACGAAGCCCACCGCTACGGCATCACCACGCATCGCAACCAGCGGACGAAGCTGGGCATGACCAGCCGCTTGGAGCAAATCCCCGGCATCGGGCCAAAGCGTCGCAAGGCACTGCTGAAGGCCTTCGGCAATTCGATTGACGCGATTAAGAATGCCAGCGTGGATGATCTACTGGCGGTCAAGGGGGTCACGGTGGAGATTGCAGTGAGTCTGAAGGAACTTCTTTAAGTGCTGAGTTCTGAGTACCAAGTACTGACAGAAATACAAATGCTTAGGATAAAGCTGCGACGGGTAGAATAACATAACACTTTCCGCATCGGGGGAGTGAAGGCGCTGAACGATTACAAATGCAGCATAAGACTCGTGGACTATCCGGATTGAACAGATCGTACTGCAATTCTGGGATCAATGGTACACTTTTAATCAAGAACGAGAATTTGAACTAACCGAAGAAATTGCAAGGCGAGACTGTGACAAAACCTTCGACGGTGAACATCCCTAACGAGATTTGGGAAGAAACGTCAAAAGACGTTCAGGCCTATATCACCCAGATTACGGCGGAACATAATAAAATCGTCCATGAAAACGAGACATTAAAAAGACGCACTCAGCGGTTTCGGACTGCTACCTCTATCGTGTTGATTATTACTGCCCTATTGATTGCTTCGCTCGCGGTTATGGGAAACTGGTTCGTGCGCCCGTACTTACGCGTGATGCGCTCCGAAAATAACAGCATCATCTCATGTATTTATCGTCCTTCTACCACTTATCGAATAAGTGAAAGAGACACGCTATTTGGTATTTCGATTTTCTATGGGGTTCCGGTGGAAGTTATTGCAAGCGCTAATGGAATTACCGACATCAACCGCATTCGAGTAGGCCAAGAAATTACCATTCCTGAATCGCCATGTGTTGATGCAGCTGTTGTTACCCAGATCGCCGCAGAACCGTTGACCGCGACTGTTGAAATGGCGACAAATTCTGTTCAGCATACCCAAACCATGTCGGCGTGGATGACAGAATTTTCACCGTCCAATATAACTGCCACAGCTATTCGGGCTGAAACCGCTACGGCACAGTACACACCACCTAATTTAACCCGTACCACCGCTACACCCACAAGTAACCTTGACCCTCTCGAACTCACCGCAACCGAAATTATTAGAGAGGCAACGCAGGCACAAATCGACTTTATACGAACAGCAACAGCAGAAACAAGTACTCCTTCTCCATAGGCAAATCATCAAAATAAAGCCCAGATTTCTACCGTAACAACTCAATAGCAAAGATACATCGGCCTCTTCTTGAGTAACCGTTAGTGGTCATTTGTGTAAAACCACAAAATTATGTGACGATAGGTGATCGAAACCAGTGTAGAGTGTGTATCTATAACGGGTGATCATTATATAGGTGGATGATGGCGGAACTGATCAGTCAGATTGTGGGCTTTCTGGAACAGGTGCTGACGGTGTTCGGGTATCCGGGCATGTTCATGGTGCAAGTGCTGGAAAATGTGTTTACGCCAATCCCGACTGAACCGCTGCTGCCGATGGCGGGGATGATGGCGGCGCAGGGCAAGATCAATCTGCTGGGGATATGGGCCACAGCGGTGGCAGGCAGTACAACCGGATCGTTTATCCTGTATCAGGTGGGCAAGCGGGGCGGCGAGCCCGTGGTGCGATCACTGATTCGGCGATGGGGCAAATACACGGGCATGAGCGAAGGGGCATTGGATAGAACGCTCAAGCTGTTCCGGCAGTACGGCGGATGGATGGTGTTCTTCGGGCGGTTCCTGCCGGTGGTGCGCCCGATGATGTCGATTGTGTCAGGGATGTGTGAGCTACCGCTGCGGATATTTATCCCGTGTACGGCGTTGAGCACAGGCAGCGCGATTGCGGTTTATATGCTGGCGGGATATGTACTGGGCGAAAATTGGCGGACGATCCTCAATATTATCCGGCAGTATGAGCCGCTGATTATTGTGAGCGGCGGGATTGTTGTCAGCATCGTCGCAAGCTACTTGGTGTGGCGATGGATGAAAATCCGTGAACTGAGCCGCGCGGCGGAGGCGGTGCGGGTTGAGATTATGCGACAGAAGGTAGTTGATCAGTCGAAAGACAAATAAAAAGGAACGGTGGGCAGACCGTTCCTTTGGGGATAACTGGAGTTAGGCAATCCAGTTGGAGAAGATACGAAGCTGTGTCTCCGACTGAGCCGGATCATTGGTGAGCAAACGGACGAGGAATTCATGCTGGCCGCCCATGCCTTCGTGCATGGCAAAGGTGACGGTGATGGTAGCCGTCCCACCGGGATTGATGGTCGATGAACTGGCGATGGCCTTGGGTGGGCAGCAGCCCTGCAAGACTTCTAATTGCGGCGATTGCAAAAGTTTTAGGGGTTGATCGCCGCTGTTACTGACGGTGAAAGTGGCGGTCACAGGCTTATCAAAATGCACATCACCGAAATTAACTACTGATTTATCGACTGCGACATGAGGTTTGCCATTCACAGTAATAGCGACGCCGGATTGATTACGCTGGTTGATGAGCAAAAATGCACCCACGAGGATGACCACAACCGCAATTCCAATAACAGGGAGCAACCAAGCTGGCCGATTGGATGTCGGATTGGTTTTATGAGGCGTTTTATATTTCGACATGAGATTTCCTTACCCTTCGTATTGCTGACTAAGCTGATGGCAGCGGTGTATCGGTTGATGGGCCGTACTGACTATAGGTGGCGTCGATGTAAGCACGGATTTCTATGGGCTTGTGGCCTTCACGCATCATGCGCATGACATCCTGCGTAATATCCACGCAAACGCCGCAGCCGCTGGCATGACGGTCAAACGTCGTGACCGTACCATCCGGCGCAAGGGCTGCGATGTAGCAATCGGCATTGTTCATATGCTCCATCGCTTTGCAGCCGCACATACATGGGTACTGCTCCAGTTCGTGATGATTGACCACAGCAAATTGGTAGGCTTCCTGAGTGCGCATATCGGCATTCTCCAAGAAGGAAGGTAACTCCGATTTGGGGGCTAGTTTGTACGGCAGCGGCTTGTTAGTAGATAGCAACCAAACCACTCCACCAAGGGCAAAAATAGCAATGACCGCAAACGGCTATAACAATTGAAGATTTCGTTTCATATTCGCAACACCTAACTATTGGTTAGTTTCCATAAGACCATTTAGAAGAAACAATACCGTTAGTTTAGTTTTGGAACTGAAGATAGCGTAGTGATTAATACACCTATTTTTGAGGACGGTTGTCATACCCCATGGGGTATATGAATGAGCATCAGGCAGCAAGACAAATATTTCAAAGCGGATAACGATTCTCATGGAACGCAAATTGACGAGCGTGATAGGCAGTCCTATAATGCGAGTTGGATGCGTTGAGTAACACTTTTGATTAACCGATTAAAGGGAGCGCAAGAGTGCAAGATTTCACCGCCGATTCGCAAACCCATTCACCCCAAGACCGCATATTTCCCCTTCTGCAACAACTGTATAGCCCTCAACAAGCTGTGACGTATCATCAGCAGATTCTGGATATGTTGGGCAAGGTCAAGCTGACGCATGTCGGGGCTGACCACTACTTTTCCGAGCGTAATATCACGCTGATTACGTATGGGGATACCCTGCAAAAAGCGGGTGAAGCGCCACTAAAAACACTGCACCACTTTTTGAAGCAGCGGCTCAAAGACGTGATCACCACGGTGCATATCCTGCCGTTTTATCCGTATTCATCGGACGATGGGTTCTCGGTGATTGATTATTACGCGGTCAATCCGAAACTGGGGACATGGGAGGATGTTCAACATTTGAGCAGCGATTTCCGGCTGATGTTTGACGCGGTGATCAATCATATGTCCGCCGAAAGTAAGTGGTTCAAAGGATTTCTAGAAGGCAATCCAGAGTATGCCGGATTGTTCCGCACGGAAAGTCCCGACACAGATTTGAGCAGCGTCACACGGCCTCGAACATCACCGCTGCTAACGGCATTCAAAAAGACAGACAGCGAAACGGCACACGTTTGGACAACCTTCAGCGCGGATCAAGTCGATCTGGATTACAGCCAGCCCGAAACGCTGATGCGGATTCTGAACGTGCTTCTCTTTTATGTGGAGCAAGGGGCCTCGGTTATCCGGCTGGACGCGATTGCTTATATGTGGAAAGTGGCGGGGACATCGTCGATCCATCTGCCCCAAACACACGCGGTGATCCAACTGATGCGGGCAGCGCTGGATATGGTCGCGCCGGAAGTCGTTCTGATCACCGAAACGAATGTGCCACATGCGGAGAACATCTCTTATTTCGGGAATAACGTTTATCCCGAAGCGCAACTGGTTTACAACTTCACGCTGCCGCCACTGCTGTTTTATACGCTGACAACTGGCGATGCTTATAAACTCAGCACATGGATCAACACGCTCGCGACGCCGCGCGAGCATACGGCGTTCTTTAACTTTACAGCGTCCCATGATGGTATCGGGGTGCGTCCGGTTGAAGGCATCCTGAATGCGGTGGAACTCAAGCAGTTGGTGGATAAGGTAGAGGCCAGCGGTGGATTGGTTTCGTATAAAACGAACAGCGATGGCACGCACAGCCCATATGAACTGAATATCACGTATGTGGATGCGATTGTTGACCACAACGAGCCGATGGCCGAACAAGTGGCACGTTTTCTGGTGTCACAGGCGGTCATGCTGGCATTAGCCGGTGTACCTGCCATATATATTCACAGTCTGCTGGGTTCACGCAACGATCAGGAAGGCGTCAAACAGGCGGGTTATCCACGGGCGATCAACCGGCGAAAAGTGGACGTGAAGGAGATTACAAAGGCGCTGGATGATCCGGCGAGTTTTAGCGCGCAGGTCTTCAGCGGCTATACGCATCTGATCCAAACGCGGATGCAGTGCGCGGCCTTTCATCCGAGCGGCCAACAACAAGCACGGACACTGGCTGATGGGCGCGTTCTAGTCCTCGAACGGACGTCGCCCGACCACGCTGAGCATCTTTTCTGTTTATTCAATATCTGTGGGGAAACCGAAACCGTCGAAGTCTCCTTTGCAAATTCGACCGATATTTTGACTCAAGACACCTGTGAAAAAGAGGTCACGCTGGCACCTTATCAAACTCGCTGGCTCAAATCCCTTTCCTAGCCGCTGATTATCGCCAAAGGAAATTATCGTGACATTTGCAGAACTCCTTAAAAACCGTATTGATCTTGCGCATATCCCGTTCACGGATCGCGGGTCGCGCCTGATGTTGTTTCGGAGGGAAAATGAACTCTTCATCCGACTGGCTGAACGCTGGGAGAAGGTGCAAACACGAACCGGCCATTACCGGATGCGTCCGCCCATCCTCAAGGAGTTTGCCTTTCTGGATGAGCAAGGTCAGCCGCTGCCCTTCGATGTCGAGAGTTATCCGCACCTGACGAAACTGCATACACCGGAAGGCATATTCGAGTTCGTGTTCACGGACACTGAAACGATGCTGATCCGAATGCCGCCCGGAAAACATCATTTTCAATTCAGCGCCCAAGCCGAACGCGGGCAGATTGGACGGCGCGGCGGCGATTTACACGGCTTCCGCAACATTGCTTATACAACCAACGCCAAGCTCCTGACGAACGAAATGAGCTTCACGCCGGATGAATGGTACAAGGTGAAAGGCAGTTTGGAAGTCGAGCGCGGCAATGTTTTCCTACTGAATATCACACCACGACTGGGTTTTAACCGCTCGATTCCTGATCCTGATAAGGAAATCGGTGCGGCATATGACCGTTGGGAACATTGGTTTAAGGCGACCCCACCGGTGCTGGAACAGTACCGGACGCAATATGACTATGCATGGTGGATTATGCGCGCTGGACTGCTGAGCCAGCGGTTCTACTTCACACGAGAAGCACTTGCACCATCCAAGATTCATTATGTGGGCGTGTGGCAGTGGGACCAGTTCTTCCATGCGATCGCTTTCCGGCATGTGGACGCGCGACTGGCCGAAGATCAACTGCGGATTGTGCTCGATCATCAACGGGCGGATGGGATGCTGCCGGATGCGATTCACGATGAAGGTACAGTGACGCACCTGACGCTTCCTGTCGAGTCGGATGTGACCAAACCGCCATTGGCTTCATGGGCGGCGCTTAAGGTATTCGAAACGACACAGCATCACGACTTTCTCGAAGAAGTTTACGAACCGCTGGTGCATTGGCATGACTGGTGGGTTACTTACAGCAGCGACGGCGAGGGCTTATGCGAGTATCGCCACCCGTTTTCTTCGGGCTTGGACGACAGTCCGCTGTGGGATTCCGGAATGCCGGTGACCGCACCTGACCTCAACACCTATATGTGTGTGCAAGAGGAATCGCTGGCGCAGATCGCGGACACCATCGGGCGACCGGAGGACGCACTTCGCTTCCGAGAGGCTTCCATGCAAACGGCAAACAACATGATCAAGTCGTTATGGGACGAGCGATGTGGCATGTTTATGGCAAAGCATAATGGGGAGTTCATTCCGGTGGTCACGCTGTTCAGCTTAATACCGCTGTGGACAGGGCAACTGCCAGCGAAAATCCGGAACAGCCTGCTTAACCATCTGGTTAATCCAAATCTGTTCTGGACGAAGTATCCGCTGGCAACGGTTGCAGTTTCTGATCCCACTTTCGATCCGATGCAAATGTGGCGCGGGCCATCGTGGATGAACATCAACTATCTGTTTATTGAAGCACTCATGCGGAACCAAGAACCGGAATTAGCTATGAAATTACGGCGGGATACGCTTGAAGTGATCATGCAGCAGCGGGATATTTACGAGTACTACAATCCCATTACGGGAGAGCGTCCGCCCAAAGCGGCTCCAATATTCGGATGGACATCAGCAGTGTTTATCGATCTGGCGATTCAAGAAAGCCGCAGCGCACAGGCGAAATAGCTGGAAATAAAACGAGGGACAAGCTAGTATGTTGTCCCTCGTTTTATTTGGGTGTGGGAGTTGTTGTATTGCAACAAACTCTGTATGACACAACCTGTGTCATATCCTTAATTATAGAATCACTTTTCAAATCAGTACAGTGATAATTGCATCTGGACGCTCTGATAGGTGTCATATCAACGTTTATCTGACTGTATTCGGGTCGATGACGTACTGCCACCAATTCCATGAAATGTTGTTGGTTTCGCCGACAATGTGAGGGAAGCGGGTAAACCACCATTTGTGATGAGCGCGAATTTCGCCGTTGCCCCAATCGGCGCAGGTAACCGTACGGGGTTGTCCGGAAAGATCCGGAAAGTTGAGCCACGTGTCACAGCGGCTGAGGACGGGTGTGCAATTACCCCAATCGTAGTCGCGCTGGCTGTTAGGGGCGAAGTGAACATTGCCGACTTCGGCGCGTCCATGGTCTTTCTTGTCATAGCGGGTGAACTTATCAAAGAGATTGGCTTCGCCGCGTGTGTTCTCGAAGACTTTGTAAAGAATGGACTCGGCGCGATGGCCCAAGTCTTCGAGCATTTCACCGACACCACGTTCAAAGTTGAATCCCATAATCACAAAGCGGCGTGAGGCGTGTTCGGTTCCAGCAAGGGGTGGCGCGTTACACCAGAAAGCGCCCGGTCCGCACATAATCGATTCCCAATAGCCACCGTAGGGATGTCCAAAGAGCCAGACTTCATCAATCTCGCCGCTGTTAACGCGTTCGATCATGCGAAATTCGTGCACGAGTTCGAGGTAATCGACGCCGTCAGGGTCATGGAAGCTACGGGTGCGCCACGCTTCCAGATAACTTTGCTCGGTGTAGCGAAAGCCATCGCGTTTGAGTGGGTAGGCATCGACCATGAGATGCTCGACCACTTCAAAGTTGGCGTATCCGAAGCTGATCTCGCGGATGTCGTCGATGTAACCCTGTGCCAGCCGGTGGGGGTCTTGCCAGTTGAAATACTCTTTTAAGGTGCGTCCACCTTGAGTCTTCAAGATAGGATTATGCGTAATGACTAAAACTTTGCGCGTGATGGGCTGCGGCAGTTTAATGTCCGAACGTTGTACGACCGGTAAGGGTTCAGAAGGCTTGGAAAACAAATTACGAAAGAATTGTTCCATCCGTACCGACCTCTAGGTCTGTAGACGGTACCCTACCCCCGGTTCGGTCAAGATGAGCTTGGGCAGCGTGGGATCGTCTTCGAGTTTTTGGCGTAACTGGGCGAAGTATACCCGCAGATAATGGAGTTCATCCACATATTCGGGACCCCAGACCTCTTTGAGAATCTGACGATGAGTCAGTACGCGGCCTGCATGTTGAATCAACAGGCGGAGCAAGGCATACTCGGTCGGTGTCAGCTTGACGGGTTCGCCCGAGCGTGTGACCAAACGGCGTGCGAAATCGACCTGTAAATTCCCGACCGTAAAGATCGACTCCTGCTCCTGCGGTTGGGCATGACGCTGGGCAACACGCATCCGCGCTAAGAGTTCCTCGGTGCTAAAGGGTTTCGTCAGATAATCATCAGCGCCAGCGTCGAGCGCGGCGATTTTGTCACGGTCATTGTCGCGGACTGACAGGATAATTACAGGTGTCTTTGTCCATTCACGGAGACGTTTTAAGACTTCTAGACCATCCATGTCCGGTAAGCCCATATCGAGAATGATCAAATCGGGACGCAACTGCGCCGTTTTGACAACGGCATCATGCCCTGAATCGGTTTCGTGAACGGCGTAGCCATTGGCTTCAAGACTGACCTTCAGAAAGCGTCTGATTTGCAGTTCGTCATCAACAATTAAAATCTGCGGCCCTTCAGTCATAAGCTTGCCTCTCTAACAGGTGGGGGTACTGAATTGGCGGGCAAACGGATCATAAATTGGGCACCACCCGTTTCCCTATTTTGGGCGGTAAGCGTGCCCCCGTGCGCCTCTACCAAACCACGACAGATTGACAGTCCTAATCCAGTACCACCGGTTGCAGTACCGGGTACACGGTAGAATTTCTCAAAAACACGCTCGACATCTGCTCCCAGTCCCGGCCCTGTATCCGAAACGGTGATGACCAGCCAATGATCTTTCATTTCAGCCGACACTTCTACGCGTGTTCCAACCGGTGTGTAGTTACAGATGTTATCGAATAAGTTGACGATGACCTGCTCCATCATCACAAAATCCATTTGCACGAGCGGCAGGTTCGGCGGGATTTGAATGGTGACCGGACGGTGACGCAGACAATTTTCATCCCGTTTGACGGCTACCCCGATAACGTCACTGACGTCACACCAATCATGTTTGAGTTTGAGACGCCCAGAATCAAGGCGTGACATATCCAGCAAATTTTCGACCAGCCGATTTAGACGGTCGGCGGCATCATGAATATCACTGGTGAGCTCAGTACGAACTTGTTCATTGGCCCGCGTCTGCGGGTCAAGCAGGCTGCTGGATGCCCCCATGATGGTGGCAATCGGGGTGCGAAGCTCATGGGAAATGGAATTCAGAAGCGTGGTATAGAGGCGCTCCGACTCTTGGAGCATAGCTGATTGTTCGGCGGCTTCGTCCAGCAGTTCACGTTCGATGACCAGCGCAATCTGGTTACTAAAGGTTTCGAGCAAAGCTTCTTCGTCAAACGAAAGCCGTTCATTCTGACGGGTGCGAATGCCAATAGCGCCGACAGTGCGATTGGGCGTTAGCAGCGGCAGGTAATGGGCGGTCGCGGATGGCAAGGTGTTGGTGAAACGTCCAGCAGCTTTGCCATTATCAAAGACCCACGTGGCAACACTATAGTCTTTGTCTTCGACGGCCAAGGTGCTAGAGGGATGAACTTTCCGCTCGAGCTTGCCATCTCTCGATAATAGAATGGCGACTTCAGCAGCAAACATCTGTCCGATTTGATTGACACCCGTACGCAGAACATCATCCATATTGACCGCGGTTGCTGTCTCGTGAGCAAGGGTATACAGCGCCAAGGTGCGATCAGCATTGTAACGGGCTTGGCGTTCCTGCGTACGGATACGAGAGGTCATATTGCCGGTTAGAATGGCAATTACAAAATACATCGAAAAGAGTATGATGTCTTGAAGATGAGTGATCTCAAAGGTAAAACGCGGTGTAATGAAGAGAAAGTTCCACGTGATAGCGCTTACCGCAGCGGCCAACAGCGCGGGGCCACGCCCTAAGTAAACTGCAATGATCAGCACCGCAAATAGTTCGGTTAAGCCAACAGCTTCGTAGCTCATCCAATTGAGGGCAAGCAGGTCCAGTCCCGTAATAATCGCTACAACAAAGAGCGCGATAAAATATTGGCGCCATGAAGAATGCGAAACTGGCTGCAAAAAGCTTAAGCGCGAAGTCCGTTCTTCTCCTTTGTCACCGGTTACGACGAAAATATCTATGTCGCCACTGGCTTTGATCAGTTTATCGACCAGTGAGCCACCCCGAATGAAACGCTGCCAACGATTACTCATCGGCTTGCCCACCACAATTTGGGTAACGTTCCGCTGACGTGCCAGTTGAAGCAAGGAGACATCAATATCATTGCCGGCACTGACGAGCACTTCTCCACCGAGATCACGGGCAAAAGCCAGATTTTCGGCCAAGAGCGCTTTTCGCTCAGGAGAAAGTCCCTGCGCGGTTTCTACATAAGCAGCGATCCAAGGGGCTTCGAGGTTATAAGCAACACGGCGAGTCCAGCGAATGAGCTGTTCGGAAAAGGGCGTGGGGCCAACGGCGACCATCAGATGTTCACCTGATTTCCACGGCCCAGCAATCCGCTTGACCTCCATGTAATCGTGAAGCTGATGATCAACATGTTCGGCCGTGAGGCGCAATGCCATTTCGCGTAAGGCAGTCAGGTTGCCCATACGGAAGAAATTATTGGCGGCGACGTCCGCGCGGTCTGCCGTATAGACTTTTCCCTCAGCTAGGCGCTTACGAAGGTCATCGGGAGACAGGTCAATAAGTTCGATTTCATCGGCAAGGTCGAGAATCGAGTCGGGTACGGTTTCATGAACTGTGATACCGGTAATCTGTTTCACGGTATCGGCGCGGCTTTCGAAGTGCTGAACGTTTACGGTGGTATAGACATTAAATCCATATTCCAGCAGTTCAATGACATCTTGATAGCGCTTGACGTGACGCGCACCCGCCACATTGGTATGCGCTAATTCATCCACCAGAACCAACTGCGGTTTGCGGGCGATGATGGCGTCGGTGTCCATTTCTTCGAGGATGGCGCCATGATATTCCAACTTCTGGCGGGGAATGATTTCTAAGCCAGCAAGGAGTGCATCGGTTTCGGCGCGTTTATGCGTTTCAACATAACCTACGACCACATCAACGCCTTCAGCTTGGTGTCGACGGGCGTTATCGAGCATGGTATAGGTCTTGCCTACTCCGGCTGCCATGCCAAAGAAAATTTTGAGTTTGCCGCGCTGCTGCCGATTTTCGTTTTTTTGGATCGCAGCCAGCAACTCATCGGGGTCAGGTCGATATTCATCCATAAACTCATTCTAGCTTAGAAAGCAACAAATTGTGTAACGTGGCGCAGGTCAGAACTTGAGCCAACGGCACACAACTTGGTAGAGAGTCATTAAGCCAAAAGGGCAACGCTCTCCGGTTAGACTCTGACGATATATGAAGAGGTTTCACAAATTAGGATAGGAAATGAACCCCCACCCTAGCCCTCCCCCGCAAGCGAGGGAGGGAATCTTAATTTGGATTAAAAGACCTTCAACATCATCAGAGCATTGGGCGAAATCAGCTTGCGTACTTAGATCGCTTCGTGCGAACTATCTATCCGGCTATCGTCGGGTATTTCGGCAGCGTTTTGTTGTAACTGAATGCGGTCTTCATCAAAAAACTCGGCAACATGAGGTGTTACGACTACAGGAGGAAGGTAATCAACGGTTGCATCCACCTGCTGCTGGTTCGAGAGCAACCAAACCCCAATCCCACCATAAACCGCGACCATCCACACAATGATCACAGTATGATTGGCTGCCGGAAGTAAAAACAGACCAACACAGCCCAATGCCGCGAACAGGTATAGTTTCCACCAAGTGGGTTTACGGTTCATGATGATTCCCTGCAATTAACGTCTATAGATAGGTCTTGACCGTGACTGTTTATTGAGGAGCGTTTGGCGGAGCAAAAGGCATTGAAATGAATGTCTGTTGTTGACTCAATCAATATTCAACACGTCAGTTTGTCGATTTTTCTGTTTCCAAGATCATTATTAAACTATGCAGGTCAAAAGAGGCTCAGAGTTTAAAGCGATAACATCAAGAAATTATCAAGAAGCACAATGCAACCTGAATGCGGGTGACGTTCGGCTCACTTGCGGGTGACAATCAGCATCCCTATAATGTGTCCATGACGAAAACAAACACGCGATCTCATTTATTTGTCAGTTACAGCCGCAGCGACCGCATCGCTGTAGATAAATTGGTGTCGGATTTACGGCAGCGCGGCTATGTGCTGTGGATGGATGTCGACGAGCGCGGCATCGAACCGGGTGAGGATTGGCAGCGGGAACTCACCAAGCAAATGTCGGCATCTGAGGGCGTGATTGCCTGTATTTCGCCCGACTTTCTAGCCTCGCCTTACTGCCCGGTAGAAATCGCCCAAGCCCAACAGGAAAACAAGCCGATCTATCCGGTCATCGTGCGCCGACTGAGCGACGAGCGCGGATTAGCCACGATCGGTCTAGGGCGGGTGCAGTATGCGGATCTGACGCAAAACTATGCAACCGGCTTACAAAAATTGCTGGTCGCACTGCCCCCACCCCAATCCCCGTATCGCAACATTGTCCGCCGAATCGGACTTATCGCGGCGATTATCGCGGTGCTGATCGTCTTTTTCGGGGGCATTAGCCTTGCCGTGCGTCAAGGATTTATCAGTGTCCAACCTACCCTTACCTCCGTTCCCCCAACAGCGACGGTTGCCCTGCAAAACTATGACATCAGCGTGGTGATAAGCTACTTTGTGGTGGATGCACCGGACGCGGTTCCGCAAAGTGACGCTGATGCAGTGATTGAGCGGTTCGCCAAGGCACTGGATCAACAGCTCAATTCAGAACTCAGCGGCGGTCAGTTGAACCTGAGCTACAAGATGGATGGGCCAGCGGGCGTGACGCGCATTACAGGTAAGGATGCGCAAGCGCGGCAGCAGTCGGCGATCAGTGTGCTGAATGACCGGAGTGCAAAGGTCGCCATTTACGGCGTCATCCATTATGACTCGACCACCAAACAGATGCAGCTTCAGCCGGAGTTTTATGTGTCGGCTGACCGCTACTTCAATGACGCGCAAGAACTGACCGGCAACTACAAGTTCGGCAAGCAAGTACCCGCCGATTCGCTGGATGAACGCGGGAAGTTGAACGCGCGAGTCTCGGCCCTATCGTATGTGATGACAGGCTTGTTCGAGCATATGACGCAGCAGTTTGACGGTGCGCTCAAGTCGTATCAAGCGGCGCTGGACGTGCCGAATTGGGATGAGACAGACGGCAAAGACATCGTCTACATGCTGATCGGCAACAGCAATATGAAGCTGGCAGAAAAAGCTGCACGGCAATGTGATCGAAACACAGTATTGGCAAGAGCGGAAGCTGCGGAGGCTGCTTATAAACAGAGTGTGATTATTTCGCCAGATTTCGCGAGGGTGTATGCCGGACTGGCGAACGTGTACGCGGTGCGAGCGCTGTGGCTGCCTGAAGACAATGACCAATGCGCGAGCCAGAAGATCAATACGGAGGCGCTCAAACAGGCCGAGCAATACATTGCGGACTATCAGGCGAAAGCCGACGCGACGCTGACGGATGAGGATAAGGGCGTACAGCGTAAGATACTGCTGACCGAGGTACAGGTTCACTTCCTGCTGTGGGCGATACAGGATGACCAAGCGCGAAGTGATGATCAAAACCCCGAATATCTTGCGATGCTGAAGGCTGTGAACAAGATCGTGCAGAACTATACGAGCAACAGTGACAGCACATGGGCAAGTCCGGTGATGGAAGCCTATCTCTTCAGGGGGCAGGCAGAGTATGCGCGGAGGAAGTTCCGCGACGCACTGGATGATTACGGGCAAGCAGTGAATGTGTATGACACGGTGGCGAAGGATAAGACGATTACGACTCAGTTGATCTCGCCGGACCGCGCGATGACGGCATACGGGTATTCGGGCGACGCCTATTTCAAACTGGGTGATTATGTGGAGGCGGGGCGGCAGTACGCGGAAGCCATCACGATTGCCAAGGCACAGAATAACAGCACGGCGCTAGCATCGTATCAAGCACGGCAGCAAAAGGCAGACAGCCAAGCGCGGGCGACAGAAACCTATGCTGCACCCAGCGATATTCCTAACGTCACAGCCACCGCAACATCCTAAAAACGTTTTATTTGAATATGACGAGAGGACAACCCGATGAGAACCCGTCCGTTAGCCCTCACCTGTTTATCGCTGCTCATTATGATCGGCGCGGCCTTTCAAACGCTCCCACCGACAGCAGCCGCGACTAGCACGCCCACTTCAACGGGAACAATTACTGCTGTCCCAAAGCCGACGCGAACCGTTACGCCGACGAACCTGAATGACACACTGGAAATTGACCTGAGCGACGATTTTTCGCCGGACTTGATCGCGGGGTTAAGCATCGGGACAGTGGGACAGAAGGCGTTCCTGAACTGCACGGTCAACATCACGAACGGAGCGATTGACACCGATTTTGGGCCGCAGGAATTACAAGATATTCCTGACTTCCGACAGCAGTTGCCCTCAATCTGCTCGGATGCACCGGTTAATACGAACGATGTACAGGTTTATACGCCGAACGCCAACGCGGTACAGGCAGCATTCTTCACACAACCAGATGAGAATGACAATACTCGGACGGTGTATGTAGTGGCGCTACCGCTGGGCGCATTCCTGACGAAGGGACAGTGGCGGATCGTGGTCAACCAGCCTGTTCACGCGGAAGTGGTGGTGCAGATGCCCGCGATTACACAGACGATCTTCCTGCGAGGGGCACAATCAACAGGCGTGTTAGCCGGATTCCAGCCGAACGAGCAGGTGCGGGCGTTTGTGTTTGATGGGATCAACGGCGGGGAGAACGGCTGGCAGTTCGATAAGAGCTTCCAGTTCGGGGTGAACGAGTTTGGTTTCCGCGTATTGAGTTTGAAGGCTCTGCAAAGCCAGTCGATTATTTTCATCGGGCAACAGGGAAGCGTGTATATCTCGAACGCGAGCTTCCAAGGGAACGGGCCGAACCAAGACGCGCGAACGGTAGACGCCAGCATTATTCAAAAGGTATGGGCAGCGCAGGCGGGAACAGGCGACAATATTTTCGCAACCAATATTCCAGCAAGTGATACCACCGAGCGAACCGACGCGCACGGCGTGGTGCAGGTGTATGTGCCACCGGGGTGCTTCACGATGGGGAGCGACCAACTGGGGGACATCAACAACCAGATTCGCGGACAGAGCGCACGGAAAGTATGTATCACGCAGCCCTTCTGGATCGACAAATACGAGGTGAGCAACGCTGAGTGGGAACAGTTCCGGTTGGAAACGGGATCACAGTCGGCTTATCTCGATAATTATCAGACTTCAACTCAGCCCGATACACCGCGCGTTGGGATGACGCTGGAACAGGCGAAGGCATACGCTGAATGGCGCGGCGGACATATCCCGACCGAAGCAGAGTGGGAGTTCGCTGCGCGCGGACCGAGTTCACCGCTGTATCCTTGGGGCGATCAGTTTAATGGTCAAGCGAATATTTACGGGACGGTGGGCGGTACAGTTCCTGTAACGAGCTATCCCGAAGGGGCAAGCTGGGTGGGCGCGTTCAACATGGCCGGCAACGCAGGCGAGTGGGTCTCAGACTGCTACAGCGCAGCCTATGATGCGCTGCTGGTGATGAACGATCCGGTGAGTCCGTGTGACGGCAGCAGCGAAATGGTCAAAGGTAGTTCGTTCGGGTTCAACAGTTATCCGGCGCAGTCGGCTTACCGCTTTGTGAATCCGCCACTGCAAAAGTGGTTCGATGTGGGGCTGCGGGTGGTCAGCAGCGGTTAGCGGGTGGCGGAAATGTCGTCGTAGTCGTCAGTGTCGGTAATGTCGGGCGGGGCAGTGGCTCAAGCCACTGCCTGAGTGAAAAAGGGCGCTGAAGCGCACTGGTTGAAGCGTAATATGCGGCAAAAGCGGCACAGGCGGCGGAAGCGGCAGAGTCTTTTTGTGGCGGCAGTGGCGGCGGCATTGACATTGGCGGTTGTTAAGGTGCGGCGGGGCTACCCCTAACCCCAGCAGAACCCCCTCCCTAACCCTCCCCCGCAAGCGATGGAGGGAAGAATACAGGTTCTCTTATGATTATTGTATGACAGGTGAAGAGGGAACGGGTTACCTTTTGGAAGACCATTTTGTAACTGTTTCGCAGGTTTGGCGCTAACCATTTTGAGGGAGCGTTTAAGGTGCGAGGTTGTAGGAGGGTTGGAAAAGGGTTTATCGGGTTAACCGAAAGTAAACCTAAATCATAATACTAGGGACCAAGTACTGAGACTAATGCAATGCATTCTGGTTCAGTCGATTGGCTGTCATGGTGGTTGACGCTGCGCGATTTGCAGGATGTAGCCGAGGCGGAGGGCGGCGGATTCGAGCAGGGAATGAGCGTCACGCAGGGCATCGGCAAGGGACATAGGGCGCGTCATGATGGGCAGAACGGCCTGCATTCCGGCGTCATGTAAGAGTTGATCGGTGGTGTTGAGGCTGCCGACAAGGGCGATGGTTGGGACGTCGTATTCACGGGCGCGGCGAGCCACACCAATCGGGCCTTTGCCGGAAATAGTCTGCGAATCCATCTGACCTTCGCCCGTGATGACAAGATCCGCATCGATGAGATGAGCGTCAAAGCCGTTGGTATCCAGCAGCAAATCGACTCCGGATTCGATGCGTCCACCAAGGAAGGCTAATAATCCCGCTGACAGCGCTCCAGCAGCGCCCGCGCCTTCACGATAAGCGATGTCGATGCCAAGCTGCGCATGGATGACTTCGCAGAAGTGGGTGATCCCCGCGTCTAAGAGTGGTACTTGTTCAGGTGACGCGCCTTTCTGGGGGCCGAAAACCGCCGCCGCACCATACTCACCGATAGCCGGATTGGTCACATCGGAGGCGATGACGAGTTCGACATCACGCCAACGCGGATCGAGATCGGTGGTATCAATGGTGGTCAGGGCATTGAGTTCGCCTCCGCCAAAGGAGATAGGCTGGCCGGAGGCATCCAAGAGCTGGACACCGAGCGCTTGAACCGCCCCTGCTCCACCATCGGTGGTGGCACTGCCGCCCATGCCGACGATGATGCGTTTGGCTCCGGTGTCGAGCGCGGCTTTGAGGAGCAAGCCTGTGCCGTAGGTGGTGGCGGTCATCGGGCTGAGTTCGTGAGGCCGCAGCAGTTCGAGGCCAGAGGCCAGCGCCATCTCGACCACAGCGGTTTGACCATCCGGCAGCAGGCCAATCGAGGCATGAATGGGACGGTTGAGCGGATCGACGGTCGGGACGGTGATCCAATGGCCGCCATCCGCAAGAAAGGCATCGAGCGTGCCGTTGCCACCATCTGCGATGGGCAGCACCACTAAATCCGCATCCAGATCGGATTTCGTCAGACCAGAAGCGATGGCTTCGGCAGCGCTGAGGGCGGTCAAACTGTGTTTAAAGGCTCCGGGAGCCACGATAATTTTCATTGTGATGCCCAATTCAAATTGCTAATTGTGCCTTCGATGTGCCGGGTTATCTGCTGGCGATTCGTGCCGCGACGGTTAACCAGCCACACCTGCTGAATCAGATTGGCTCCGGCGCCAGCATCGACATAAGCCACACGTTCGGCGTCGGGGCTGAAGATGGCCTGCGGCGGGAATTTGGCCTCGGCGACGACTTTGACTGCGCTGCCGACATCCATGTTCTGGACGTAAGCGTCTTGGAGTCCGGCGGCCACGAGCAGGCGACCGTCATGACTAAATTGGAACTGCTGCGCAAACAACATGGTGCCGCGCAGTTCTTGTAAGGGGAAAGTCTCGACTTGGGTGGTATCAACCTGCGAGAGCACCCCACTCTTGATGCCTGTTTGATCATCTAGATCGGTTTTCAGATAGAACAAGGCGGCGCCGTTGGGTCGGTAAACCGGATAGGAGTCGGGGCCGTAACCTGTCGGCTGAGTCAGCGGCGGGAGGAGCGTCCCTGTAGCAACATCGACGCCATAAACCGTACCGGATGTCAAATACAGATGGGTACCGTTCGGATTCCAAACCATGCCGGTGATGGACTTGAACTGCGTCTGAACTACGCCGCGTTGATGGTTGGTATCCGGACACTGGCCGTTATTTTCAGAGGTGTAAATGCCTAAAGGATCATTGGCTGATTTCGAAGCGGCGAAGGCTACGGTACGGCTGTCGGCTGACCATGTGGGATAGACCACATTGGCGAATCCAAGGCAGGAGATTTGGCGCAACTGGTACTGTTGATCAGCGGGCACACCCTCCGTCTTGATGGACATGACGAAAACTTCACGCACGGCGTCACTGACTTGACGGGTAAAGGCCAACCACTGTTCATCGGGCGAGAGCACCAAATCGGCAGGAGCGCCTCCGGTCAAAATCAGTTCTTCGTGTGAGCCGTCAGCAAAGAGCAAGGCAATCGAGTCGGCGTTGAAGATGTAATAGAGCGTTCCGGTCGCGGCAGCAACGGTCAGCGGAACAGGCGTCGCTTGAGCAGGCGGTTCCGTAGGAGGCGCGGCGGGTGTCCATGTCGGCGGCAGCGTGGGCGGGGCATTACGAGTGGCCTCGGCATCACGGGTGGCGGTGGCATTGGCGGCGACTTCGGTTAGGGCAAGACGAGTGGCGGCGTCATTGGTCGAGATGGCATTGAGGTCAATGGCGGTGGGCAGCACCTCAGCCGATTGATTACAGGCGGCGAGGAGAAAGAGCAGAAACAAAGTACTGAGTTTCAAAGACTGGACGAGATGCTTCATTATTAGCTGCCTTCGGTCGATGAAGTGTTACAGCGCCTATTATAGACGGGATGTGAGGATATGGCATTTTGGAGCTAAAATTAACATTGTTGCAAAGGACAATATTAACGGATGTCAAAACGTAAAAAGCGTTTAGAAAAATTACGGCAGAGTCCGAAAACAGTTCGCCTGCAAGACCTTGATACGGTTCTTCAAGATTTTGGGTTTTCTCCGGATTTCACTGCCGGTTCGCATACCACTTATTGGCATGCAACAGGACTGCGTGTAACCGTGGCCGCACAGGGGCAGCATGTCGCCGCATATATCGTAAAACAAGCCATCGCAGCGATTGACAGCGTTATCGAAACCGAAGATGATGAAGATGCTAGCTAAAATGAGGTCGAAGATATGGTAAGAAAAATAGATGACTACTTAGATTTACCCTATCATTTCATCATCACCAAAGACGAGGATGGTGGATTTGATGTCGCCATCAGAGAACTACCCGGTTGCGTAACATACGCTCAAGCATGGGAAGATATTCCGCTCGTTATACGGGAAGCAATGACCTCATGGATCGGCAGTGCACTCAAACACGGCGATCCTATTCCCGAACCATCCCCCATCGCTTCGTAATTTTTATTCAAACAGAGCCGGATCGATGCGGACGAAGACCGAGTCGCCGAGCGCGGTGACTTGATCGGCGGTTCCGAGTTCGCAGAGCACTCGCGTTTTGCGTCCGACGTCGCCTTCGACCCACGCTTTGAGGTGAATGGTCTGATCCATCGGGGTGGGCTTGAGGTACTTGACGCCGAGTGATCCGGTGACGGAGGCGATCATGGGCAGGGTGCCGGGTTCGCGACCTTCGGCGCGGTAGCTAAAAGCCATCGCGGTCCAATTGGAGTGACAGTCGATGAGCGAGGCGATCAGGCCGCCGTAAGTGGCGTTCTTAAAGCCGGAGGAGAACTTAGGCGCGGGGTCAAACTGGCAGACGACGAACCGTCCATCCTCTGACCAATAGCTCTTAATGTGCAGGCCATCGGGGTTGGCCGAGCCGCAGCCGTAGCACATGCCGGTCGGTAAGCAGATGTCTTGTAGGGCGAGAGGCATTGAGGGAGTCTCCAGTTGGAAGTTGCAAGTTACAAGAACCAATAGTAATTCAAATTAGTCGCCGAGCGCCTATGGGGTAAGGGTTCAGGGTCGCCAGACAGGACTGGAGGCTTCGTCGATCAACTTGGTAACAGTCTTTGTCTCAATCTCATAAAGGTAGATAGACTGTTCCCCTATTGAAGCGGTTGAGCCGCCAGAATAAGCGATATATTTACCATCTGGCGACCATCTGGGATCATAGTCATCCATATTTGACAACGATATTGGATGCAAATTACGACCATCAACGTCGATCAAATAAATATCTTGATTATCTCCAATTGAACCGTGCAATAATAACTGTTCTCCGTTTGGTGACCATCCAGCAAGTGACATTAGCGCATTTGCAGTATCGTATACTTTATTTAACTCGGTTCCGGCAGCACTAGCTATATAGATGCCATTTCCACCACTAAACGCAATACGCATCCCATCAGGCGACCAATAGGGTTGCCCGACGGCATTGAGTGCAACAGCATAGATTCCACTGCCATCTGCTTTCATCACATAAATGCCTGTATCCTGTAGGTCGAGTGCTGTGACATCCGCGCTTTTATATCGTACAAACGCAATTTGTTGACCATCGGGCGACCAAGCAGGATTACCGATATCGATTGTGTCTCCAAATGGAGCAAGATGAGTTAGCGTTTTACCAGCGACATTAAGGGTATAAAGCCCAGTTACGGAGTTGATGACAAAATCGAAGGCTAGTCTTGTTTCGTCAGGAGACCATCTCGGTAAGATAAATCCCCCCGGTTTAGGACGCAGGTTTGACAAAACATTGAAATTGCGACCATCAGCATCAATGATAGCAATCTCACCCGTATCGCCTAAATTCCCCTTTGGGATGTTTATGAAGGCTAGACGTGAACCATCAGGTGACCATTCAGCGTTAATGTTCATATCACCTTCGGTGGTCAAGCGACATAAGTTCTTGCCATCGACATCAATACGGTAAAGTTGAATGCCACCATCACGGCGTGAAACAAACGCAAGCTGCCCTTGCCCACCTCCCAAGGTGGAGGCAGCTACTTGGGAAGGTGGTAGATCACGGCAGAGAGTCGTTGGTACGCGCAAGATTTTTGACAAGAAAATAAGTGCCGCAATAGCAAGGGCAACAAACCCGATTACCACAATAGCTCTACGAATTAAGCGGCGCGGCTTTTGGGCAGGTTTTGTAGGAAGAATAGTGTCTAAAGCTGGCCGAGGTTCTGCCACAGGCGTATCGTTAATGGCTTGTTCTTGCTGGCGGCGTTGGTTTTCCTCGGCAACGCGCTGACGCGACCTAGTAAGTTCATCCTCAAATAAGCGCTGCTGCTCTGCCCGATGGGAATCGGCTTCGGCAGTGCGGCGTCGGCCAGCCTCGTTAGCAAGTCGTAGGTCTTGTTGGGTTGTGGTTTCGACATTCAAATGCCGACCAATCGCTAGTGCTAGTTTTTTTACACCGACTTCAACATTGTTTCGCAGATCAATATACTGTGAACCGATCAATGAGAAAGGAACAGCATTACTATCATCGCCTGCTGCCAACACTGCGAACGTGTGCCGCCGTTGAGCTTGAGCGTAGTCTAGTTCGCGTTTAACCCATATAGACTGCTTTGAATCGGGTGAGAGAATAACAACAATACAGCCTGCGGATTCAATTGCATGTTCAATCGTATCTTTCCAGAGAGGCGTACCCGGTTCTATGCCTTCGTCCGTCCAAACATTCAAACCTTCAGCCAGCATCGCATCTCGGACAAGATACATAGTTTGAACATCTTTACGGCTGTAGCTTAAAAAAATATGGTGTTCCATGACCAGTTTAAATTCTTACTATCCCATAGGCATATTTGAACGATTATAATTCAAATTCAACAATTAGACTTTTCAAAATATCACTATGCAACCACAACGAATTGTCGTCAAACTCGGTACCAGTACGCTAACCGCCGGAACCAAACAGCTCAACCGCCAACGCATCCTTGAAGTGGTGCAGCAGGTCGCCAAACTCCAGCAGGCCGGACACGAGATGGTGGTCGTGTCATCGGGGGCGATGGCGGCGGGACGTGAACGGCTGGGCTACCCCGAAATGTCGCGATCGGTGCCGGCCAAACAGATGTTGAGCGCCATTGGTCAGGGGCGGCTGATGCACATCTACAGCCAACTGTTTGACCTGTTTGAGATCGTCGTCGGGCAAGTACTGCTGACGCGGGACGATCTGGGCGACCGTGCGCGATACCTGAACATCCGTGACACACTCTCGACGCTGCTGGAACACCGGATCATTCCGGTCATCAACGAGAATGATACGACCGCGACTTATGAAATCCGCGTGGGGGATAATGATAATTTGTCGGCACTGGTGGCGAACCTGATGGAAGCCGATTTGCTGATCATCCTGACCGATATGCACGGGCTGTATACGGCTGATCCGCGCAGCAATCCTGAGGCGCAGTTGATCCCGCTGGTGGAGCAAATTGACGAGGCGACGTATGCACTGGCGGGCGGCGCGGGGACGAGCGTCGGAACCGGCGGCATGGTGACGAAGATTCAAGCGGCGCATCTGGCCAGCCGCAGCGGCGTGGTGACCGTGATCGCTAACGGCAGCGAACCGGATGTGCTGGCGCGGGTGGTCAAGGGAGAGGCGATTGGTACGCGCTTCCAGCCGATGGCATCACATCTGGAGGGACGCAAGCGCTGGCTGTTGGCTGAGAAGCCACATGGGCGGGTGACCGTCGATGCGGGCGCGGCACGTAAGCTGCTCAAAGGCGGTGCCAGTCTGCTGCCTGTCGGTGTGACAAAAGTAGAGGGATTATTCGAACGGGGCGAACCGCTGGGGGTGCTCTCGCCGGATGGCAAGGTGATCGCTCATGGGCTGACGAGCTACAACAGCGCCGATGTGGGCAAGTTGTGTGGGGCACAGTCCGCCAAAATCGTGGACATTTTGGGGTATAGTTATGGGGATGCGGTCATTCACCGGAACAATCTGGTGGTGTTGAAATAGTCCTGAGTGCTGAGTACCGAGTACTGAGGGAAGGCAAAAGCATGAGTCAGACAATTCAATCGCCTCCTAAAACCTATACGGTGGAAGAATTTTGGGATTATGGGCACCTGCCCGAAAATGCTGGACTGCAGCTTGAACTCGTGAAGGGGGAGATTGTCGAAAAGAACGAAGCAACACAACTGTCCAGTGTTATCGGCGGGCGTATCGCTTATATTTTTAATCAATATGTGATCCCACAAGATTGCGGATATATTACTGGACCAACAGCCTATTACGCGCTTTCGAAGAAAGATTTTGTCTGCCCAGATATTGCTTATATTTCCAAAGAAAAACATCCTGTTTTAAGCGGTGATTTCTTTCAAACATCTCCCGAATTAGCAATCGAAATCATTAACAAAACGACTAACGCTGTCCAACTTAAAGAAAAGATAAGCGCGTACTCTAGTGGCGGGGTACGTGTCGTTTGGGAAGTTTATCCCAAACTCAAAAGCGTTAATGTTATGTATTATCCAGCCCGCACGGGAAGAACATTTAAAGAAAACGACATCATTGAGTGCAGTATGATACTGCCGGGATTTGAAGTCAAAGTCAGCGATATTTTTCCGAAGTAACGAAAATAATGGATGAGCGACAAAACGAATTCACACTTATTTCAGAAGATTCTTCACAGCCCTTTACGATTAAGACAGACCTACCAATTAAGGAATGTGTAGAGCGTATCCAGAATATAACTTCATCGCATACAGGTGTACCCGGATGGGATAGTATCTATTCGGATGTTCAGCAAATTAATGAAAATGAGTATCACTTCTATATCAGCTTTAAGACAAAGAGACATAGACAGTGGACGGCAACAACAGAAGCAGAAGCTAATGGGATACTTCGTTCAATTAACGATCACAAGTCCCTGATTCAAGCTGAATATAACAAGATTGACAACAGATCAGGAAAAATCATACTTATTTTGCTATTAAGTGTTGTTGCGGTGACATTCGTTCGTTACCTTGATGGTACTTCTATACTCGATTTAACAGGCTTCATCATAGGCATTATTGCTCTTTCTGTAATTTTCCTTTTTTGGCTCGATAAAGCCAGTTACAGTTATCGTATGCAGCGTCTGCTAGTCAACCTCTTCAAAGAGGATGTAAAAAGGCGATGAATCTCAGTCCAAAATTTGCGCGAATTTTTCCAGAAATTTGATTCGCAGGCCGTTATTTAGAAATTCAATGACCGTTATCCGGGGAATAAACAAACACATGATTGATACCCAAATCAACCTCAGTGACATGGGCAAGCAGGCCAAGGCGGCAGGTATCCAACTGGCACGGGCGACAACCGAGCAGAAGAACACGGTCATCATGGCGATTGCGGATGCCTTGGAGGCCAATACAGCAGCCATCCTCGCAGCCAATAAGCTGGATGTGGACGAGGCACGGGCTAATGGCACCGACGAAATCTGGATCAAAGACCGTCTGGATTTGACCAAGCGCATGGCGGGGATGATCACCGATGTGCGCAAAGTGGCGTCACTGCCTGATCCGGTAGGCAAGGAGTTTGACGCGCATACGCTGGAAAATGGCTTACAAGTCCGGCGGCGGCGGACTCCGCTGGGCGTTTTGGGCGTGATCTACGAGGCGCGTCCGAACGTGACGATTGATGTGGCGGTTCTGGCGATCAAGAGCGGGAATGCAGCGATCCTGCGCGGCGGCAAAGAAGCTATGCGCAGCAACCTCGCCATGATTAAAATCCTGCGCGACACCTTAGAAAGCTGCGGCCTGCCCGCCGATATTATCCAATATATTGAGAGCACAGACCGCAAATATGTGGGCGAGATGCTGCGCCTACACCAATACATCGATCTGATTATCCCGCGCGGCGGTAACGATCTGCATAAGCTGTGCCGCGAGAACAGCACCATTCCGGTGATTACGGGCGGCATCGGCGTGTGCCATCTGTTTGTGGATGAGTCGGCGGATTTGGATGCAGCACTGCCTGTGATTCACAACGCCAAGACGCAGCGTCCGGCGACCTGTAACGCGGTGGAAGCCATTCTCGTCCATGAAAACGTGGCGGCGAAATTCTTACCGCGATTGGTTGACCATCTGGGTAAAGACGGCGTCACCTTCCGCGCTGAACCGAAGGCGCTGACCTTGCTCAAGGGTTATGAAGACAAGGTACAAGTGGCTGGCCCTGAGGATTTTGACACCGAGTGGTATGCGCTGATCTTGAGTCTAAAGGTTGTATCCGGATTAGACGAAGCGATTGAACACATTCGCCAGCACAGCACCCAACATTCGGATGGCATCCTGACCCGCGATATGGATAACGCCAACCGTTTCTTGGATGAGGTCGATTCGGCGGCGGTGTATGTGAACGCCAGCACCCGCTTCACAGACGGGAGCGCGTTGGGGCTGGGTGCGGAAATCGCAGTCAGCACTCAGAAGCTCCATGCACGGGGGCCGATGGGTCTTGAGGAACTGACGACCTATAAGTGGGTTATCATTGGTGATAACCATGTGCGCCCGTAAAGTATTGAGGGATTTCACAAAAGGTTTGAAATTCTTAACTCTCCATTTAATCTGATAACGCGTACAATAAGTGAAGGAAACAAGGTAGGGAATTTGTGATTGCATTAAAGGCAAAGAGCGTAATGAGCCATATTTTATTGGTAGAAGATAATGCCGACATGCAAACCTTGCTGCGCGAGTTATTGCAATGGGGCGGCCATACGGTCATTACCGGACGTACCGGACAAGAAGCACTCGAAGCCTTGTACGAGACACAGGTATTGCCTGAACTCATTATCAGTGACCTGAATATGCCGCGTCTCGATGGGATTGGTCTGCTCGAAGCGGTGCGCAAGAATCCAAATTGGAAGCAAGTCGCGTTCATCATTATGAGCGCGAATATCAATGACGAGCGCTTAACCTCAGAAATCATCAACGCCTTAGATGGTGTCATCCCTAAACCGTTCAGTCTAGATGATTTGAACGGGGTACTCAGCCGCGTTTAGACATGTCAAAAACCCTTGTTATTCTTAATCCGTACGCAGGTAGTGGACGGGCTGGCCGCGTCTGGACAGAACTTGAGCCGCTCCTCTGGGAACAACTCGGTGAACTGGTTGTTGCCATCACCCAACACACGAATGATGTCGCCCAACATTTAGACAAAGCATATGAAATTGGCATCCAGCGGGTCATTGCCATTGGTGGCGACGGAACCAACCACACGCTGATTAATGCACTTGCTGCCCTGAATAAGCAGCACCCTGACGGGCCGCAAATGATTTATGGCAATCTGCCCATTGGCTCCGGACGAGATTGGGCACGTTACAAGAAAATTCCCCTCGACATTCACCAAGCAGCGCGTTGGATTGCTAACGCTATCCCTACCCCCACAGACATCGGTCAAATGCTGCTGGACAATCAACAGCAAGAATATTTCCTGAATATCGCCAGCGCCGGACTCAGCGGCGAAGTTAATAAACGAGTCAACCGCACACCGATCCGCAAGCCTTGGACATTCTTGAAAGCAACTGTCCAAACCATCCTGCGCTATGAGCCACAGCCGATGCAAATCCAACTGGATGGAAAAGACTGGTACGAAGGCAAAACCTATTTGCTGGCAGTCGCCAATGGCACGACCTTCGGACATGGGATGCGGATTGCTCCACACGCCGAAACGAACGACGGTTTATTTGATGTGGTTCTGGTAAAAGGGGCTTCGCGCCTCGTTATTTTGAGCGCTTTAAATCAAGTCTACACGGGCAGTCACCTGACCCATCCAGCGGTCCGTTACGCGCAAGCACGCGAAGTCAAAATCACCGGATTGAAAGGCCCATTGGGTTTGGATTTGGATGGCGAGACCGGCACCAGCAAGGAAGTGACATTCAGCGTCCAGCCTGGCCTGATGAAAATCCTCTCATGATTTGTTCTCGACAACCGGCTTATCGTGCGGCTTATACAAACGTGGGCCATATTGGTCAATGACCTGTGGTTGCTCGGCACATAAAGCCGGAAGCTCCGATTTGCTCAGGCGCTTATACAATTCCATGAAGCCGTGCGGCTTGACAATATAGACGTTACAACCAGCGGTAAAAGCCTTTTCAATGGTAGAACGTTCATCATACATTGAGGCCACGACCAAATAGGCGGCAGGAAATTTCTTGCGAAGCTCCGTCACTAGATCAAGGCCACTCATATCCGGCAGCTTCATGTCGATAATGGCTAGAGGCACTTCTTCTTCGAGGGCAATCAATTGTAAGGCGGCTGTCCCCGTACTCGCAGATAAAACTTTGTATTTTGCTCCGTTGAGCAGTCGTACTACGAATTCGCGGTTGGCACCGACATCATCTACAACGAGAGCTAATCGTTCAGACATTCATCAATCCTACATCATCATGGTTCAGCACTGACGGGCGCAGGCATTCGCTCTGCTACGGGTTCACTTGGTGGACTGGGAGGTGGAGACTCAACGACGGTCACAGCCGGTGCAGGCTCAGTTGGACGCGCTGCCCCTGCCGGAGCGCTCGATACCACCGGTGTAATCTCCACCACAGGTTGTGTGGGTGCAGGCGTTAGTATCGGCGGCACAGGTTCAGCGGGGTGTGCAGCCTCAACCGGAGCGCCCAGCACTGCCGGAGTGATCTCAACCACTGGTTCTGCCGGTACAGGTGCCGGATTAGAAGCGGGTGCAACTTCAGGCGCAAGCGGTTTGGGTTTGGTCGTCGAAAGGATCGGTTTGCCCGCGGCAACCGCATCTCCATAGCGTTTAAAAACGGTCACAAGCTCAGATACCGAAATGGGTTTCGGGAGATAATCATCGCAACCGGCATCCAAACAAAGCTGACGATCACCTTTCATGGCGTAGGCCGTCACCGCAATCATTGGCTGAACACAGCCTTTCTCGCGAAGTGTACGGGCGACATCCAAACCGGTCAACGGGCCGCGCAACTGAACATCGAGCAAGATGAGGTCGGGTTTAGCCTGATCAAACTTGTCAAGCGCTTCTTGACCATCGTCATAATTGACCACTTCGTGCTTGCCCATATTGGCAACACGCTGCACTAATATGACATTGGTATTGTTGTCTTCGACATAGAGTATCCGCACAGTTACCCTACTTTCTCGGCTTCAGGAACGGGCGACTTGGCCACGACCGACATAGTTGACGTCTCTCGACGGGTAGGACGGGTTGCATCATCACGGTAAGGCGAGACGAGCACATGGAAGGTGCTGCCCTTCCCCGGTTCACTTTCGACCCAAATGCGTCCACTCATCAAGCCCAAAAGATGACGGCAGATAGCGAGACCTAAACCCGCGCCTGAACGGGGATCACGACCGGATGTTTCGGCCTGTTTGAATTCCTCGAAAATGGCTTCATGAAAACGCGAGTCGATGCCTTTACCAGTGTCCTTGACGCTGATGCGAACGCCTTCGGGGAGTTCGCGGACAATCAGGGTGATCGAACCAGCCTCCGTGAATTTCACGGCGTTACTATACAGGTTGAGGATGACCTGCCGCATACGGGTTTCATCGGCCCAAATAAGCGGAGCAGGGTTTGGCAGGTCAGTTTCCAGTTTGATCGGCTTGCTGCCCACCAAACCTTCGGCGGTGGAAACAACGCTGCGAACCAAATCTTCCAAGTCCACGCGCTGCATGAAGATTTCCATCTTACCAGCATCCACTTTGGAGAGGTCGAGGATGTCGTTAATCAAGCTAAGCAGTTGACGACCGCTGTTGTAAATCTGGTTCAAGTCGGTTTGATAATTCGAGGGCAGTTCCACATCATCATACATGGCCGGGAACTTGAGCATCGTCTCACTAAAGCCGATGATGGCATTGAGCGGCGTCCGTAACTCATGGCTCATGTTGGCGAGGAACTGACCCCGATAACGCTTGGCTTCTTCAGCCGCTTGACGCGCTTTGTCGAGTTCAGTGTTGGTTTTGGTCAATTCTTGACTTAAGGCTTGGCTGCGCACAAACGACTTTTCCAACGCCTGACGGTTCTCATACAAGTCGTTGGTGGTTTTGCGCTCACGCTCATAATTCATAAGCGCCCAGCGAGTGATTTGATACAACTCACCGGTGACTTGCGCGGCCAATAACCAGCTCACAAACGTCAGGAAGATCGGAAACAGTTGATACCAACCTAGTGAGTCGGTCTTGGGGTTGATAAAAGCGGACAGTCCAATCAAGACACTCGATAAGATGGCAACCAACAGTGACTCACGAGGCGACAGCATCAATCCGACGATGACGACAATCAGAGGGCACACAAAGGCGATAAGTTCGGCACTGAGGCGATCTCCGAGCATCAACACTGCTGAAATACCGACGAGAGCACCGACTCCATATGCCCAGACTGCTGGCGCAAAACGATTTTTGGCAAGCAGATAGCGTGTCACCAAACAGGCAACCGCCCATGCGGCTGGCGCGGACAGCCACACGACAACATTGTCACGCGTGAGTGCGCCAACGATGGCAATAACCCAGAAAATAATGACGCAACCAATAAGTGTAAGCTGCCAAATAATGGTTAAGCGATCAGCACGAACCTCAGTCGCAAAATCTTGATTGGTAGGGATGGTCATCTCTACCCCCTCATGAACTTAATAAATTTGTTAATTGATTTGATTATAAAGCGATTCTAACGAAACATAACCAATGTAGCGTAAAGAACTTATGAATTCACTAACCGAAAGAAATCGAAAGTGCGATACTTCAGTGAAGATCACCGGAAACAAGGATGTAAACTTTTCTACCGATTATCTTTTATATTACAAGCGATCATTATATTGTTACCACTATTCAACAAGTCGCTACGTTACACCTGCGCCTAATCCCTCAGTTTTCCGACTATAGGCGTATTGGCAAACCACTGCCGCGCCAGTTTATTGGCATAGAGCGTCACGAAGATGATGGCGATTCCCAAGGGCGCAACGATACTATAGGCAACCTGAATACCCACCTGATCGGCAAGGATACCGAGTATTTGGGGGGTGATCAGGATGGCTAACCCCGAACTCATTGATGTGAGGCCGCTGGCAGCATCGGGATTTTGAATTCCGACCGTTGAAGTCAATGACAAGGCCAATGGGAAAAGATTGGCAACACCAAATCCACAAACGAATAATCCAATAGCATTCACCAGCGGCGCGCGGCCCAACCAGAACATCGGAAACCCAACTACCACAATCGTTCCGGCGATCAGGATGAGTTTTCCCGGCGGATAACGCCGTGTGAGCCAACTCCCAATGACACGCCCTAAGAACTGCGCTACCGTAAACAGCGACACACTGGTCGCAGCCGTTTCTTTGCTCAGACCGACCACTGTTTCCATATAAGTGGAGGCCCAGAATATGATGCACCACTCCACCGCAACCGAGAAAAAGACAACGAACCAATACGACCAAAAAGCGCGGGGCAGTTTCTTCGATTTCACCTCTGTTGTTGAGGCGTGTTCCGCATGGCCGTGAGACGCGGGCAAAGCAATCTGGCGCCGCGTCCAAATAAACGCTAATCCCCAAAAGGCAACACCAACATAAATGGCAATTCGCCAACTCATCCCCCGGGATTCGCCAAAGCTAACGGCCAACGGCGCAGCAGATGCAGCTAGTACCGCAAACACATTGGCTTCGGTCAAGGCAAAAGCGCGGTTGTGACCGTGTAAATCAGATAAAGCCGATTGAACAACGACCAGCAGATATGAGCCGAGTACTGCTGTGAAAAAGGTGCTGATAATCCCCATTTCAGAACTGCGGCTTAACGTTAAGGCAACTCCGCCCAAAGCCATCCCGAAGCCACCGCCCCAAAATAGTGTTGTACGACCAAAACGTCTAATGACCCGAGCACCCGTAAAACCAGCGATGACCATGCCTGCCGCAAAGGCACTCATATATAAGGCTGAAACGGTGAAGTTCATGGTTAGCTCGGTGCGAATGAACGGAACGGCAGGCCCTAACACCGAGAGAATATAGGCGTAAAAAGACAGCATGAAATACGCGAGCCAAGTAAAACGGTCACGGATAAAAGGTGGGTTCACAGTTGGTGCTCTTTGCGCTGGTGACAGACGGGTGGATGTTACAGAGGCGAGTCGTAAACCCGCCTCTTTTGCGAAATGCTACGGCATATTACACGCGGTTATACAATTCATCAACCCATTTTACGCACGGCGGGTACAATCTCATCCAGCACCATGTATAGAATGGTCTGGTCAGGCAGGCCGAGAATATCAATCATAAAGTAATCGCAGCCTGCGGCGACAAACTCCGCCATTTGCTCGACAATTTGGGCGGGCGTGCCCACAAAGGCGTTCTCGGTGGTAAAAGGCATCTTCCACGAGTTGGCAAGCCGCTGAATTTCCGATTCCGTGCGTCCAGTGACGACACGCCCGAACCACGTGCGGCGGATGCTCTTGGGGTCGCGTCCAATCTCGGCGCAGTAACGGTCTAACAGGGCCGAACGATCTTTAAAGACGCGAATATTCACATCCGAGACGTTCCACCAATCAGCCTGTTTAGCGACGATCTTCAAGGCGTTATCCCCTTTAACACCGACGCAAATCGGTGGCACGGGAACGGGCTTCGGTTCAAGGATGGCATCTTGAATATGGTAGTGCTTGCCCTGATAACTCACTTTACCGGGCTGGGTCCACAAGCGCTTCATGATTTCGATGGCATCATCCAACTGCTCTAAACGCACTTTGGCGGAGGGCAGTTCATAGCCATAACCACGATACTCGTCTTCTTTCCACCCTGCCCCGAGGCCCATAATAAAGCGACCGTGACTAAACTGCTGTAAGGTAGAGGCCATTTTGGCGACTAAGGCCGGATTCCGGTAGTTCTGTCCGAGAACCATCGGCCCAACATCGAAGGCGGGAAACTTGGCGGCCAGATAAGAGAGGACGGTCCAGACCTCGTAGGCAAAATCCTCATTCCAAAAGAGGTGGTCGGTCATCCACAGGCTTTTGAACTTCCCCTCCAAATGCGGCACAAGTTGTTCAAGGTTGTTCATCCAATAATTGAGATCACTTTTAGGGTGGCTCTCGACCAAAGCGAGGCCGAAATCAACGGGCATGATATAATTGCTCCAAATATTTATTCAACACCACACATTATTTACGGAATTTGCACTCGTTTTCAGTTTTCAACTCCTACAATAACAATAACTGTTTGGTGAGGCAGATGCTATGGTTGAAGTTGAATGGGGCAACCCTGAAAAGGATATCGTCATCTGGACGTTCACCCCTCCTTGGACATTTGACGAGTTCCATATCGCACAGAAGCAAGCGGATGTCATGACCGATTCGGTTAACGGCTATGTAGACAGTATCTTCCTGACGACTCAGTATCAAAAAATCCCAAAGGATGGCGTTACCCATCTCCGTAAAATTGTCGCAACAAGTCACATACGCCAACGCTTCACCATCGTGGTCGGCGCGGATATATTCACCACAATCTTGGTTAAAGACATTTCTGAATTGGTTCCGGGTTTCAAAGATTACTTATTCTTTGCACATACTCAATCTGAGGCACTGAGTATTCTTGACAATTTACGCGCCAACATTGACGAGGATATCGCTAAATAATCCGCTGCCTATCATCAATGAACCGCAATAAGGCACAAGTATTCGGGCGATGCTACCCGATCCAGTAATCCTTCCCCATTATGCGATTCAGTGGACTGCACCCTGTTAGTCCTCGATAGGCGCTAAACCCATTGTAACGTCCTACATTTTCATTGATATCGGCTTTAGAGCAGCGGGTTGACTCCTCATCTTGAGGTTTATGAACGCGGCCTCCGAATGTGGCGCTGGGCCAAGGCGAGGCCAAAATCAACAGGTATGATGAAAGCTTCTTTTATGCAGTCAAAATATACTTTTTTCTCTTATTCTTAATGGCATGACGCATCATGGCGGAACATAATTAAAGAGTAACCGCAACCACCAAAAGAGGCAACCAATGGTCGAGGTTGAGTGGGAACCGTCTACCGAAAATGTGATGATCTGGAAGTTCACCGCGCCGTGGACATTCGATGAATTTCGGAGCGCAAAAGATCAAGTCGATGCAATGATCGACGGGGTCGATGGTTACGTCGACAGCATCTTCCTCGTGAGCAACGGGCAAGCCGTTCCGAGAAATACACTCCCCCAATTACGAAAGATGATTTCACAAGCGCACGAGCGACACCGATACATTGTTTTGGTCGGCGTGCGAATTTATCTGGCGACTCTCCTCAAGATTCTGGGGGAGTTAATTCCCAACTTTGAACCGTATTTACGAGTCGCCTCCACCAAAGCCGGAGCGATTCTGATCATCCAAAAACTGCGCCAATATTCCCCTTAACCCGTTTCCTCAGCGATTAATTAAACCGCAGCGAGGTCACAATCTGCTGAAGCAGCGCGACCGTATCCGCAGGGACATTCCCCATTTTGCGGTCAGCAGGCTGCACAACATTGTTCTTGAGTTCATAGGCCGTGAACTGATAGTACCGTCCATTATTCTGAATGACATAAGCTTCATAGCGCTGGGGTGTGTTGCCCCCAACTGCGCCCACGTAGCCTTTCAAGTAGCGGGCATTGTTGACGCCAATCATCGTATCTTCGGCGCTTTCAATCACAGGCGCGTCACCCATCGGTGTTTCAGGGTTTTTGTCGAGCACCATCACGTTAATGCGACGGTCAATCCATAGGGATGGGCTGTTGGTATCGCCATCGAAGGGGAAGTTGGCCGGATATTCAAACGTGTATCCGAAGGCGGCGTTGTTATAGGCGATCAAGTTGGTATCCGGCGTCGGGTTGGCATTTGAGGATTCGGTCGGTATGGGCGGTGGAGCGGTCGGCGTTACCCCCGTGCTGCCCTGCTGGCCGAGGTTACAGGCGGCACAGGCGAACAAGATGATGTAGATCATGCGCTTGAATAGTTTCATCAATGCCTCTCAATATGAATAAGCCCCATGAATAATGTGGGATAGCGGGCGCTCTTAGACAAAGAGTAGTTTATTAAGGTTTCCACGACAATGCGTAGGCATTCACACCAACGTTGGAGAGTTCATGCAGCTCACCAGTGCTCAAGGTCATCACGACAATGTGATCCGATCCCGCCACCGGATCAATCCCTGTCAGATAGGCAATTTTTGTCCCATCCGGCGAGACAACCGGACTCCATGCGCTGTAATCGACCAGCTTGGTCAGATTATGGACAACGCCGCTCTTCACATCCACGCTGAAGATATTATAGCCGTCTTGGTCCGAACCAAAGATGATTTGTGAACCATCCGGCAGCCAGCGCGGGCTGAAATCATTACCGGGGCGATGCGTCAGCCGTCGAAGATTACTACCATCGGCGTTCATCACGTAGATTTCGCGCTGCTTGTCTTGATTCGACACGTACGCGATTTGATTGCCATCCGGCGACCAAACGGGTGAGGTGTTGGCGGCGCGGGTATCGGTCAAGCGTGTTAGTGTGCCGTCAGTCAGAGTCAGTGCATACAATTGGAAGTATTTACCGTCTATCCCCTCATCATAGCCAAAGATAAGGCGTGTGCCATCGGGTGACAGCACCGGATTCAAATTGGATACGCTGCATTGGGAATGCGCTTTACGTAGGATTTCGTGTGGCTTACTGCCATCTCGATTCACCTCTTTAATGATGCAGCTTCCGTCTTTGATTCCCGTCGAGGTGGCATAGAGCAGTGCGCTGCCATCCTTGAGCCAAACCGGATCGCTCCGCCAGCCCAGCCCATTAGCAATTAACTTGGGGCTGCTGCCATCGGCATTCATCACATAAAGGCCATACTCGCCATAGTAATCATCAGTGATCGCAGTGGTATAAGCGATTTGCGTACCGTCCGGTGACCACGTCGGTTCAGTTGCATACCCATCCTGAGCAGAAAGGCGCGTGGCTCTTCCTGTATTTACATCAACAGAATAAATCGTGCCAGCGGTATAAAGTAATTGCGACGGTTTGTCCTGTGCAAACACCGGAAAAACACCGTACAAAGCACCTATGAAAGTGATCCATAAAATAAGCGTCTGTTTACGCGTCATTGCATCATCCCCAAATAAAAACCCGCCCATCAATATAGCATTGGTGAGCGGGCATTTTCTTCCGTCTTTCGGCGTAATTTAGGACTACAAGAGGACTATCGAATAATGGTCTCAATTTGTCTCAAAAGTGCATCGGCAATGCGTTCACGGTGATGTTCCATCAAATCGAGATCAACTATTTCATCCGCCGTGAAATAGCCAAACTCCGTGGTTTCCTCGCTTAACGTGAGTTCGCCAGCCGTTACTTCGGCCTCAAAGCTGTGCGCGACAACTTGCCATTGATTGCCATCAGCATAGGTAACAATGCGATGCGGGGTCGAATACACGCCAATCAGTCTAACTACTCGCGGGTAAGCAAGATTCGTTCGCGCATTGAATCATAAATCAATGCAGAGCAACCTATACTTAAGCGGGCACTTTTGCCAATTCGATCACCATAGAGCAGTTTTGCCATTTAGTTATCCAATTCGGCAGCAGAGTATTCTTTCATATCGTTCACTCTCTGTAATCTGAAGTTGCAAAGACCTTAACCACAGTTTTCACCGCAGGGTACGGTCAGCGTCAGCCGCATGAGCAGATCATTCTGCTCCGTGCCTGCCGCCGAAAACATCAGGTTCTGTACAAGAAATGGGAGCACCTGCAAAGTTGGATTACCGGGATCGGCCTGCGTCAAGTTTGTCCATTCCAGTGATTGTGCAGGGGGTACATTGACGTAAAACGCTGTACCCGCATTCGGCAGCAAAGTTGATGTGTCCGCGTTGAAGCCTAAACCATCACCGCTTAAGACCTGCTTCACGGCGCGGGACGTGCCCATAATCAGCAGGTTATCTTGGCTGGCGGCGATAAACTGGTCAAAGGACTGTCCGGTTTCGCCATACACATCCAAGCTAATGCCCTGCGCGCCGCCGGGAAGTACCGCTTCCTGAATCCGTGCCGCATTATGATCACCGCTGGAATAGATGCTGATCGCCAGTTCCCGCTGCAGTTTGCTGACAAACCGCTGAGCCGCTACGGCATCCTGCGCTTCGAATACCAGCGCGCCGTCAAACGGTTCACGATTCAGAAATGTGGGGCTATTAGGCTTAAAATTCGGATTGAGCGTCAGGAATAGGGCACTGTTCCCGCTGAGCAGTGGACGAATCTCAGTGGTGTAATCGTAGCCGCTCAAGTTGGAAAAGAAGACATTCGCCCATTCCGTATTAATCAGGCCACCGAACCCGCCGGAAACAAGACCTGCCGTGCTCGCCGAATAGCTGTATGCCGCGCCTGTGATCAGGCTGGGCAGCATGGTCTGAAATTTCTTGGCGGCAGACTGCGCGCTATTTCCGACAAATTCCAGCATCGAACCCACATCTGCCATCTGCATCACAAAGACGGATTGACGCGGAACACGCTGCAAAATGTCCGGACTAAGAGCAGCCCCTTTACCGGTAAATTGAATACCCAAGGCATCCAAGCCCGCTGTATTGCCAATCGTCTGTACCGCATCAACCGTCAGCGTTTGATCATTCCCTATATGCGCACCGATCCCAGTTGAGCCGAGTGTACGTAATAAGGCCGCAGGAAATATCCAATCGCCACTGCTGTGATAATCATTGCGCGTGCTATAGGCCACCATGAGCGGAGTATCGACGAAGGCGATCATGTCATAGTTTGTGTCCGGCAGTCGAGAGAGCGCGGTTGTGTAATAAGGATTGCTGGTGACGTTGGGGGTAAACTGCGGTACTGGCTGTGGGCCGACATCATCCGACCAACTGTAGATGATCATCACGTCAGGATAGATCGCAATCCGGTTACGGTCAGTAGAATTCGTAAGCAGTGTGTAGCCATTGACCGCTTTGCTTGTCCAGCTCTTGAAGGCTTTCGATGCCGCAGTCAGAGCCGCCTTTTGATCTGTGATTTTGACGACAATCCGTCCGCCTGCACTGCGAATGGCCGGATAGATCCCGACTGCTACGGTGTCCCCCAACCAAGGCCGCACTTGTTCAGCAAAGTTTCCTCCAACTACCTGACCCGAAAGTAAATCCAGTGCTGCCGTCAACCCGGATGGAAACTCCTCAGGTGGAAGGATTCCTTTTGGCATTTGGCTAATGATCAGTTTCGTCAATTGATCGAGCGACGCCACAAAGTTGGCATCAGTACGGGTAGCGGCGTAAAGCATGGTGTCTTTCGGGAAATATGCACTGAGGGATTCCAGTGTGCCGAAGCGGCCCTGCTGTGCTGATGAAGCAAAGGTGACGGAAACAGCCACCGTGAATAAGAAAATACTAAACGCAGTTATTCGAGCAAACCAATGACGCATATTGCACTCCTTATGATGAAGCTACAGCCGCGGTTAATGCCAGTCTACACCCAAACCGTTTCGCGCATACGAGACGTCGATTATCCGTATGTTATGGTGAGACGAAACCAACGTTTCAAGATTACCTACTATGACGTTGGAGATGCTGAATTGGTTGCAATTGATCGGGAAAGATATATCATATAAGAGAATTGGTTAAGACCTCTTGTGGATGATGAATGGCGCGATAGCAGCTTCGCGGTTGCGGTTTCTTCGTGCCTCTGCCCCATTTCCACACCAACCATGACATCCCCCTCATCCGAGCGGCGCTGCCGCGATAACGATGGGAGAACAACTTATGCCCACACTCAGCGGTATCATCCCGATACTGGTCACCCCTTTTGACGCCAATGGTCGAATTGATGAAGACAGTTTGCGGCGGGTGGTTCATTTTGAACTGGAAGGTGGAATCCATGGATTGGGGGTCGGCGGATTCGCCAGTGAAGCTTATAAACTGACTGATCAGGAACGGATACGCTGCGCGGAAATCGTGGCGGCGGAAGTCGCCGGACAGGTGCCGCTGATCATCGGCATGGCTCCCGGCAGCACCGAAGCGGCCATCGAGCAGGCGCATGTTTACAGCAACTTGCACCCCGCCGCTTTGATGGCCCTGCCCCCGAACACCATGAACAACGACGAAATGAGCCTGATGGAACATTACATCGCGCTCGGTAACGCCTCCGACGTACCGATCATGGTGCAGCAGTCGCCACAAATCCAAGCCTATGGTCACTGCCAGCTTTCAACGGAACATCTGGCGCAAATCGCTAAACATGCGCCGAGCATCCGCTACTTTAAGATTGAAGGTTCCGGTTCAGCCCGCCGGATTAATGCGCTGCGTGCCCGTGTCAACGATGATGTAGCGATGTTTGGCGGAGTCGGTGGCATTGCGCTGCGCGAAGAACTGGACGTTGGCGCGGCTGGCGTCCTGCCGGGTGTGGGATTCAATGAGTTTTTCGTCGAGGCATGGTCGGCTTGGAAGGATGACAACAAAGTACAGGCGGACGATATATTGCTGAGAGGGCAGCCGCTGGTGGATGCAGTTTCCAGCTTCGGGCACGAGTTTTCGCTCCACGCGCGTAAGTATCTGCTGAAACGTGCAGGCATCATCGCCCACGACACCGTGCGCCGCCCGACGGTTCGCCCTGAGTTCACGGCACTCGAAAATATCGGCAGGATAGCTGATGAAATGGGACTGCGAATCGGCCTGCATCATTAATAATTGATCTATAAATGTTTGCAGGCACAGCCACACAGGTTATGCTAGTTCACATTGCAGCGGACACCATTCCACGCTAAAGGATCATCGAATGGACATCACCATCCAGACTATCAACATTCCCAACGGCACACCTAACTTGAGCGGCTATCTGGCAATGCCTCCCGGCGAGGGTAAATTCCCCGGTGTGGTCGTTATCCATGAAGCCTTTGGCCTGAACGACAATATCAAGGACATCACACGCCGTTTGGCCGAAGCGGGTTATGCGGCGCTGGCGGTTGATCTCTTCGCCGGACGTAACCAGATGGTATGTATGTTCCGCTTCTTCAGTAACATGATGCTCAACTCGCTCAATCATGCCGGCATTCGTGACCTCAAAGCGTCGCTCGATTGGCTGGAGAAACATTCCAAAGTGGATAGCACTAAAATCGGGGCGGTGGGCTTCTGCATGGGCGGCAGCTTCGCTATCTCGTGGGCTTGTACCGACAGCCGTCTGAATGTGGTCGCGCCCTTCTACTCGATGAATCCCCGACCTGCAGAAGCCATTGCCCGTGCGTGTCCGGTGGTGGCGTCCTTCCCTGAGAACGACTTCACCAAGAACGCAGGCATCAAGCTCGAATCCGAACTGACCAAGCACAACATCCCGCATGACATCAAGATTTATCCGGACACGAAACATTCCTTCTTCAACAGCCCGCGTGATGTCCAAGAAGAGGCCGCAGGCGATGACGCATGGAACCGCATCCTGAGTTTCTTCCGCGAACATATCGGCGGTTAGTTGCCAGCGTGATACAAGAATATACAGCCAATATTGTGGCGCAACATTCTATCAAAGAATGTTCAAAACGAATTCAATACCTTAACCAAGGCGATATATTAGGCTCCAATCGTGTGCGATTTTGGCAAGTGGATGAACGCACAACAGATTATGAGATAAGACTATGGAGATTTGGCAATTTTCTTGGAACAGTCTCCGGTGATTTGACCGTCCGAGATAATCAATCAACGCTTGTTGCCTGCAAAGCCCAATTAGCAACACGGCTGAAAATTGGCATCTTTATTTACCTATGTGTCGCTAGCATAATCACTATAGGAGAAATATTGAGCAGCCAATTTCCCTTCGGTTTGATTGGTATTCCTTGGGGAGTTTTATGTTGTGTCATATGGACTTATATGTGTAATCGGTTTGCGCGATCACTTATTAAACAACTAGAGCAGAGCTGAATTTGAAAATGATGTCATCTGACAAACAACTCTCTATGCCCGATGCGGAAGTCTATCTTGATCCAGCGTTTTTCAATTCAGAAGAGGCAGATGCCCTGCTCACTGATTTGACCGCCAATATCGCATGGGAACAGAAGGCCATCCAGTTCATGGGCAAGCAGGTGATGCAGCCGCGCCTCGTGGCATGGTACGGCGACGAGGGCAAGTCTTACACCTATTCTGGTCAGACCATGCATCCGCTAGAATGGACGCCTACCCTATTTAACATGAAAGCACGGCTGGATGCAGCGGCACAGGTCACTTTCAACAGCGTTCTTCTCAACCTCTACCGCTACGGTCAGGACAGCATGGGCTGGCACAGTGATGACGAACCGGAACTCGGCACTAATCCGGTGATCGCCTCGGTCAGTCTCGGAGCAACCCGAACCTTTCAGTTCAAGCACAAGCAGAACCCCGACCTCAAGCTAAGCATCGAACTGACGCACGGTTCGCTGCTGCTCATGCGCGGCGCGACTCAGCACTTCTGGAAGCATCAGGTGCCCAAGACCAAGAAGCCGCTCAGCCCGCGCATGGCGGAATTGGCGCATAGGTCGCGTGGTAAAACGGCAGCCCACGCCAGCGTTGATCATCACCGGAATACATATCCGTCAGCACTTGGCCGGCGATATTCGCCAGCGTCACGCCATGTCCGCAGTAGCCGATGGCATAAAACACATTCCGGTTGTCGCCACGCACGCCCATTAGATTATTGCGTTTGAGCGTGATGCCCAGTGTCCCTGTCCAACGGTGCGTGATCGGCAGCTTCTTGCTGGCGGGCAGATAGTCATGCATCGTGCTTTCCATTTTACGGAACGAGGCAGGCGTGGAAGCAGGCGAACCGGGATAAGCCGTGCGGTTATTGAAGAGATAGGCATACGATTGGTTGCTGCCCCCGCCAAAGACAATGTTGCCCTCGTTGGTCAGCGTCGAATACGAGATGCGGTCATAGTCATCGCTGTAACCCGCGTAGGCATTCCAGCCGATCTCAGCACGCTGTTCCGGCGTCAGCGGCGCGGTGGCGAATACATGCGAATGCAGCGGGAACAGCGCATCTCGGAAATAGCCTAAGCGCGTCGTATAGCCGTTCGTGCCCAACACAATCGCTTTAGCCTGCACTTCACCTTCCGGCGTGGTCAAGGTGATGGTCGAGCCTTCGCGGATTTTCAGCACCGGCGTATTCTCGTAGATTTCGACGCCCTGCTCCACCAGCACCGGACGCAGACTGCGCACCAACTGCGCCCCGTTGATCTGCCCCGAATTGGGATCGAGCACCGCGCCGTACACCCCTTTGGCGTTCAACTGCTTGGCTAACGTCGCCGAATCAATAAACTGGCTGGGGATGCCAATGGCGTTGTGTTCTTCACATTCCTTATGGGCATCTTCGGCGCGTTTGGGATCGGTATAAAAGGTCAGCGTGCCATCAGTGCGATAACTGACCTTCAGGTTGTGGCGCTGGATGATTTCCTGAATCATGCGGATGCCCGCGCTGGTCGTTTCATAGACACGCTTGGTCAACTCCGGACTGTGGTCGGTCATGCCTGTCACCCAATTGAGCATCATGCCGCCGTTGCGCCCGCTGGCCCCGTTCGCCAGTGACTTGGCTTCCAGCAGCACCACCCGCTTCTCAGGATAGCGACGACTGAAGTGATAAGCGGTTGACGTGCCTGTGAAGCCGCCGCCGATGATGGCGAGGTCACAGCTAATCGTCCCTTTGAGCGGCTGGCCGGGTTGATAGTCTGGCGTCTGGGCCGCCCACAGCGATTGGTTGTCATCAATATCCAGTTTTTCAGGGAAAATCCGCGCCGCGATTGGCCACGTCATCGAGACCAATTTGGCAGCACCTAGAAGTGCACGGTCAGCAAGAGAGGGTTGAGGTGTTGCATCGGTCACAAAGACCTCCAATCAAGAAGTTGGCATCGAGTATAATCAACTATAAAATGTCCCTCAATCATACCCTCAAGTGTGCGAGAAGCCACACAGGCAATACATCATGAATCACGTCATATTCCGCTCATTGACAATCTTGCTGCTCCTCTGCTCCATCATTGCACCCACACGAGCCCAGAATGAATCTCAGTGGCCGCCAAATGCCGATGATGTTTTTGTGCCGGGTATTGAGGTGCTGGAATTCAACATGCTGAACAAAGTGCAGCAGAGTCCGCTTGGTCAAATTGCTATCATTCCCGAATACCGCGTCATCAAAGGCGCGGATGGACGAGTTTACCCTTGGCCGGAGTCAGTCCCTTATTTTCAGTTCACCTATCCGCGACCGCTCGTCATATATGATGTTCTTTACCTTTATCAAATACGATCCGCTCAGGCATACGGTGACCCTGATAAAAGTTGGACACTCAACCTAAAAACAGGCATCTATACTGAATATCGTGCACAAGGACTCATTGATACACCCTGCGGCAAAGTTCCAGTTAAAACGATGGACTGGGATTTATACTACGGAGATCAAGGAGGTTATCTATGCACGCTCCGTACTGGAGAGCGTATAACGTTCCCCGCAGGCTATCATCTTTATAGGCTTCACAGTGAGGCCGAGCCGGTAATTACAACCTTGGCAGATGGTCGCCTTGTCGTTGTAACACAACCTGCTGATGAGCGTGAATTCACGATTATGGTTAGCAACCTAACGACGAAAGCGTTTGATATTGTTGGCACACTGCCACTTGGAAAACAAATAAGCGCCAATATCAAATATGACAATATTATCGTTTATACAATCAGGAGTGAAGTAGGCACTGACAGTTATGGTGTATTCAATGTGAGAAAAAATTCATTAGCCCCCTATACACCACCTGTGGACGAATACTCATCTTTCAGCACATGGGATTTTTGGCCGAACCCCACTTTCACAACCGCTCAGATAGACGCCAACGGTAACTGTGTATGGCTGCTTTATGATTTGGAGACGAATAAGGAATCCTCATTTAACTTTGGTGATCTCTGTTATTCCGAGTTCACACGAAAAGATGGCACAAGCTACTTTCGGCAAATTTCACCGGACAAGAAAACGGCAACTGTGATACGTTTTAATCCGCTAACAAACGAGCGTCAAGAAGTTTATTCGGGTGAAATCGAAGGAGTCATTTGGGTTTCCGACGATGGACGCTATATCATGCTCGTTATAGATAACGACGGTAAGGTTGACACAATCCCCACTTCACCGAGAAAGCCTTATGCCTCAAGCGATGCCTCGCTCAAATTTATAGATCTTCAATACAATATAACCAGATGGCAAACCCCCGCTTATATCAATCAATTTACGGAAATGGATTGGGAACCCTTTGTTGATTCGCGCATACCGAACTGGTTACTGGTTCAGGAATCTTCGTATACTCCCGATATGGAGGATACTCTAATACATGTAACCTCCGATGGCATCAAGATACGTACCCTCAATATTCAATCGCAGATCAACAATGAATGGGCTAGTTATCAAGATAATTCAGCCATCGGCTTATATCACCTCGATGATGAGCAACGCATACCTATTTTCAATATTCCAATTGATAAATATGTACTTAACTCTCTCACGCCATTAGGTGATAATCGTTTTCAGGTTAAAATCAGTTATTCAAACTGGCCTAAAGAAGACCCGCCTGATCAAAAAATAGCCTCATTTATTATCAGAGTGCCGAACATCAATCTACCAATCGGGCAAAATATTCCAACGTACCTGTATTTCGAAGAAACCTCCTAATGTTGGCGCACACCGCACACACCTCAGAAGTATTCGCCGCTGGTGTCCTATCCATCGAGAAACCGTAACGAGCCTTATCCGTTCGCCTAACCCATTAAAAAGGAATATACTAATAAATAATGGTCTAAAATAGAGGTGAAAAATGAAATTCTCACTTTTGTCTTGGAACGTCGAGCATTTTAAGGGCGGTGATGAACGCGTAAAAATCGTCGCCAATCATATTAAAAAGCACGACCCCGATGTGTTCGGCTTATTCGAGGTCGAAAATCTAGACGTACTGGAACTTATTCGCAGTTACTTTCCCGACTACAACTTCAATATTACAGACGGACCTGAAACACAGGAAATTCTTGTCGGCTACCGTAAAGGCAAGTTTTCACAGGTCATTTTCACTCAAAAGCGTGAATTTGACGCCTTTAACCCCAGCTTGAGGCCGGGTGCTTTATTGAGCCTCGTCATCGCCGATGAGTTCTACAATATTTTGTTCTTGCATACGGACAGCGGCACCAGCGCACCGGATTTCGGCAATCGCGCCGAGATGTTCGAAAAAATCTGGAATATGAAAAAGGCCATCGACAAGAAGAGCGCCGCCAGTAATTCACCGGGGCGGCTAATCGTGCTCGGCGATTTGAACACGATGGGGTTGCAGTATCCGGGTAATCGTGTTGCAGATCGTTTGTTAACCGAAGAGGCCGAAATTGAGTCGATTGCTAATTTCGCCGCAAAGTTCGATATGAGTCTGCCCACGAAAGAATTTGATAAAACCTATACCAACGGTAGGCTGAAATCGAATCTGGATCATGTGCTCGTCAGCGCATCGATCAATTTAAAACAGTTAGGCGTAAAGGATAACACTGCCCCCTTCAAGGTGGCTGTGTCCGGCTGGCAGCAGTTGCAAGGTCAAGAGCGGAAAACGTTTATTGACTCCATCTCAGATCATTGTGCGCTCTATTTAGAAATAACCTAGGTTCTTGCCCTACTCGATCATACTTTTGTGCCGTTCGCCCACCAGAAGTACTCGCCACTGGTGTGATAGGTCGCCTTGAAGCCGTGCTCAGCCAACTTGGCAACTAATGACTCGTCGTAAAACATTTTCACGATGGTGAATTCCTGTCCATCGTTCAGCTTGCGCGTGTGATAAATGCTTTCGGGGTTATAAGCCACGTGGTTCGCCGCCGATGACGTCCGCGATTGGTCACGCAGCGAATCGACCATATAGACCTGCCCGCCCGTTTTGGTCGCCTGCCCCACCGTTTCTAAGAAGCCGTCCAATTTCTCCGGCGGCACATGCGACAGCCAGAACGACATGAACACCATGTCATACTGCGCGTCCGGCTGCCAGTTGAACAAGTCCGCCTGACGGTATTCGACATTGGCGCTCTTAACCTTCTCTTTGTTGATCGCCATCACTTCGGTGGAGGCGTCCAGTGCCACCACATGATCAGCAATCGCAGCCAGTTCTTTGGTGAAGTTACCCGTGCCTGCCGCCAGTTCAAGCACTCTGCCGACCCTGCCCGCCGACCGCAGCGCCTGATACACCGTTTCGACTTCCGCGAACCATTTTGCGTTGCGCTCGGTGCCCCAGTCGTACCGACCGACACGATAAAACCACTCGTCGTATTCACCCGCCCGCGCCCGATAATAAGCGATTTGATCTTGCAGCACGTTGTCGGTCATCAGCTTATCCTTTCGCCGAATCATACAGGTAATGATTGAAGCGCAGGCAGGGCTTGAGTCCCAGTCCCTCAGCCAAGTTAATCGAGGCTTTGTTTACGTCCTCGACATGATAGCGCGGAATATAACCTTCGCCCAGAACGTAAGCCAATGCTGTTTGGACTACCCGTCGCGCATAGCCTTTGCGCCGTGCGAAGGCACTGGTATGCACGCCAGCCACCTCCCACACCGTATCGAAATTGCGGTAGGTCATGCAGTTCGAAAGCAGCGTATCGCCCTCGTATAGACTAAACAGTTTGGCACCTTTCGCGAAATCGGCTAAAACTTCTTCCACGCTGTATCCGTTCTCGATGAAGGCCTCCATATGCGACTTATTGGGCTGTGACTCCATTCGCACATCTGGATCGGCTTCGAAGTAAGCATCCGCCGTGCTGGTATATGATGTTAATGCCCGCGCGAATTGCAGCTTCAACGCACCACACATCAACGACTCGGTTTCCAACTCACAAAACTTGATCACCTGTGGACGTGCCAACAACCCGCTTTGCCGCAGATCACTTAACAACACCTCAGCCATCTCGACCGTCTCAGCCGCAGGCAGCAGCACATACTCAGCATCCGAATAGGTCGCCGCATCCCACACCACACGTCCCGTCGGATACCGCAGCAGAACAGCGATCCTTCCTTTCTGTTCAACCACAGAACAGGTAATGCTGTCTCCATACAGATACATGTACTTAAGATGTACCAGATACTTCAGCGGATCGGTTCGAAAAAACGCCTGCGCCTTCTCCCAATCGCTATGCGAAACGGCCATACCGCGTTCTACTTCCCCTGTTCCTGTGTGGCGTACAATTCCAAATACCCACATTGATCACAGCGATAGGCGTCAACCGTATAGATTGGCGGAATCATCTGTACCGTCTTCACACCGAAGATCGTACCTTCTTTCAGGTTCCCCCACTGCACAGTCGAATCCCCACGCAAACCACCTTTTGTCATCTGCCCATTACAATTGGGACATACTTTCTCAGAACTCATACATTCCCCCACAAAAACGCAGCCGAATTTCCAGATTATTACCCCAACCCAGCCACAATCTCGTCTATCTTGCGCTCGCTGTCGGCAATCAACCGGTTGAGGTTGTTGACCTCATTCTCAATCGCTTCCAAGCGATCTTGGCTGACCTCAAGCTGTCCCAGCATCCGGTTACGCAGCGCCGCTTCCTCACCTGTCGATTGTAATGTGGTTAGATTGGCGCGAAGCTGTTCCTGCTGTTTATGCAGCTTTTCGGTGTCGTTTTCGAGCGATTCGATTCGTGCGTTGGCCTGCTGGATGGCGTTGGCTTCATCCAACATGCTGCCCAACGTACTGCGGATTGCCTCATCCAACCAGCCCTTAGACACGTACTCTTGCAGTTGGCGATAGTCCACGTTGCGCACATTCTCACGGCGATAGGTTCGCATCCGCTGCTGCGTGGTGAATTCGGTCTTGGCGCGGGCGGGCAAACTCACTTTCCAGCGCCGTTCGGTGGCGTTTTCCACATCCGGCGTCGGTGTATCATACAGCGTCCAATTCGGGCTAATCGGCGCTTCGACCATCACCGACAAAGGTTTAGTTGTGGTGTTCTCGATCACATAGGTCAGGCAAGAGACTTCATACTGTTCGAACACGAACATGGCATCTTTGATATTCAAGCCTGTCGTTTCGGTATCGCGACTCGGACGCTCACTGATTCGCACGCCCAACTCCACCGCGAACGGTACATACACACTGCTGCCATCCTTGGTGAAGGGAATGACCGCCTCGCCCTTATAATCCCAATCTTCGACAACCGTCACTGGCCCACGTTCCAGCGTCAATCCGGTCGAGTTAATAAAGCGCAGCGCCACCACCGGATGATCCGGCAGCTTGGCGCGGTTATACAACAGTTCGCGCTCGTACTTGATCTCCGAGCCAATAATCGGCACCAGCGCCGACTCGCCGCGCTTGACCGATACCGGTGCGGTCACTTCGTATTGGAAGAATTCACCCGACTCTTTAGCAGTTGCCGCCGTAGGTGTCGATCCACCGAACGCGGCCAAGCTTTGAGGTCTGGGCGCGGCGGCAGGCATACTATAGGCAGCAGGCGCAGGGGCTGACATCGCCCGTTTTGCCATAGTGATACCCCGAACCCGTTCTTCCGGCGCATACTCCACGTCTTCAAGCTCGTCATAAGCGCTCTGAAATTCCACTGGCCCGGGAGCAACACGTGCTTCATCCTTGACCGTAGGGCGTGAGGGAATCCGCGACTCGTACAGGTCATAGATGAACGAAATCGGCTGCCCCGCCACCAATGTGACCTGTACGTTATCGAGGTCTTCTTCGAGGCGGTTGTCAAAGAGTCCCCACCCTTGCAGCAGCGCTTTGCCTGAAGCGCCGTTACCCTCTTTATCCGTCTCCGCCACCAAGCGGTAGCTGACACGCCATGTCGGGCTGGGCGCGACGTAATACACCACCAGTTCATGGCTGCCCGCGCTCAGGCGAACATTCACTGTCCGCCGGATGTCTTCGCTCATGCTCGTATCAAGGAAATAGGTTAGATCATGCGTCGATTGGGCGTCCAAGATTTGCAACCCGCGTAGCGCCGTCCAATCAAACGAGACAATCCCAGAACCACCAATCACCAGTGATACCCGTTTGCGCTTGGAGCGGACATAGTTTTGCTCGTCGGAAAGATCATCTGTCCCCAGCATCCGTCCGGTGAAGAAGTTCGACTGTCCGTTTGAAGATTTCACTTCCACCTTGACTTCACGACCCCGCAGCCGGTTCAACAAATCGCCGAGGCTGGCATCATCCGATAAGCGTATAGAACTGCTCGCCAGCCGTGCATCTTTATCCATTGGCGTTTGATAATGGATGCCGAGAATCTGCCCGCCAGAACGATCAAATACAGCTAAACTTTTGAGAACATCATTAATTTCATCTTGGCGGAAAGTCAGTTCGGTATTTTCGCCGGTGACGCTGCCTTCACGCACGAAAAATCCCACGCCATGTTTATATAAGACCATCTCACGGACTGGTAGTTGAGCCATACAAAACAATCCTTATCGCTAAATTGATTAGCTCAAGCATGGCATAACCCGCCTGAGCCAATACCCCTAACTTTGAGGCGTTTTAAACCACCATCACCGTATTTACCAATTGACCGATTCCGTCAATAGTAATGGTTGTCACATCGCCCGCTTGCAGCGTGAAATCGCTGGGCGGCACAATCCCTGTACCCGTCAGCAAAATGACGCCGTTTTCAAACTCGCTGCTGCGTCCCAGATAGGCGATCAATTCATCCACACGCCGCTTAATCCGTGCCGTGCTGATCTCGCCCGAGAACATTTCCTGCCCTGCCCGTGCGATCTGCAAGTGGATAGTGGTCTGCGGCCACTCCGCCGATGGATTAAGTACGATCCCCGGCCCCAAGGCGCAGGATGCCTTATAGACTTTGGCCTGTGGCAGATACAGCGGATTCTGCCCTTCAATGTCGCGGCTGCTCATGTCGTTGCCGACTGTGAAGCCTACCAGTTCCATCGCCGGATTAATAACCAGCGCCAGTTCCGGTTCGGGCACATTCCATGTCGCGTCGCTGCGGATGCCGACATTCCCCTTTGGCCCAATAACCTTTGCGCCCTGCGCTTTGAAGAACAGTTCAGGCCGTTCAGCGTTGTAAACCCGCGCGTAAATATCGCCGCCGTCCTGTGCTTCTTCCTGCCGAGCGGCACGACTGCGTTCATAGGTCACGCCCGCTGCCCAGATTTCCTGTTCATCGCACGGCGCTAACCAGTGAGGGACGAAGGCCTGTGGTTCGGCATCAAACAAACTCGCCGGATATGAATAGCCTGAATCATGAGCAACGGCTTCGAGGCCGGTAATCGCGGCTGGCACGTGCCCCGCGCTGTGACGCAAAAAAGCACCTATACTGGCGATATTTTCGGTCACTTCATAGACGGTATCTTCAAGCTGCACGCCGACGCAGTTGCCGCGCTCCGGATGATAAAAACGGACAAGGACAGGCGGTGTCATAAATTTATTCCTTTTTTGATAACTGATTTAACCAATCGTTCGCTTCAGTAGGCTTTGAAAACCGGTAGACCCTTAAATGGGAATACTCGGGTTGTTTTAATAAGTTAGCATATTCACGGCGGTAACGCTCGTGGGAACGTACGGCCCACAGGAACAACGAATCGCGGCTCAAAAACTGATTTCGCCAACTCTCACGGTTGCCGGTGTTCCATAAATCCTCCTGCGTCACAATCCGTTTGATCGTCCGCCGGAACAAACGCCACAGAGTCAGCCTCAGAGGATAATCCAGCCATACCAGCGTATCTGCCCGTGACCAGATTAAGTCCCGCGCACGGCTGTAGTTCCCACCTGCAACCCATGACTCAGCATCAACCGCTGCCTTCACGCGCTGCCGAAACATCTCATTTGAGGCTTGTATCCATCCCGGCAGCCAGAAATAGACATCCAGTTCCAGAAACGGCACATCCAGAAGACGGGCAGCTAACTCCCCCAGTGTACTTTTCCCTGCGCCAGTGGTCCCAACAACGATAATCCGTGCTATATCAAACCGCATTCACGAATCAAAAACGCCATAATCAATCACAAATCGAAACTGAATATGGCATATTTCCAGCACGGTTGCCAGTAGTCGGGTTCTAGAAAATTCAGGGACGGATTAATACCGAAGAGCGAGCCAATTGCGAGGTTTTACTTAGCTTTAGAGGGATTTGCCTCCGCTACTTGCTTCCGTTTGTGCCCCCGGTAACCACCGCGATCCACTTCAAAATTGAGGTGTTTATCCTTCGGCGCGAAATACTCTTTAAGTGCCATCCGCACCACGTCACTCACAAACACCGATTTCTCCGGCGTCGAAAGGCGCATGGCATAATCCTGCAATCCTTCATAGGTATCTTCCGGCATCACAATTTGCAGTGTTCGTTTGCCAGCCGTTTGTCTCGCCATTTCAATTACCTCAGAAACTTTTACATCAGCTCAAACAATACAACTTTGTTACATAGGTATAAATTAGCTCATACCCCCATTTATGAGGGGGTGGGTTTGCAAACGAATCATGATACATATAGTGAAACCTCAGCGAAGCAGCCTTCACTGAGACAGAATCGCTCCATTTTAATTTGATCCAACATCACCCATAGCTAGCTTAGTAAGAAATGCTGTAAGCGACAACAGGACATTTAGGCTACTGCTTTGCCTTTTTCCGGCTTGATTTACAGGGGGTAAATCATGTTACACGGCGTCATTTGCGAAGTGCTGTCACAACTCTGTACCTTGTCCAAGCAAGCAGCAGTCAATTTCAATGGTTTAAAATCACCGCTTCAGCTTTCGGGTGATATCATCATGTGGGTCATTTGTGGACTGCTCATCAGCTTACTCGCAGGCTTAGCCTTCTCCTTCATCACTCGAACCGAACTGCTCTCCGGCACCGGCGGCTTAGTCATGATCTTCGCGGCAGTCGGTTTAGTTATCCTTCAAGGCAACGAACTAGCCTATCTGGTCATCATCAAATTTGTCAGTATTTCGGTGATGGCCGTTTTCCGTGAAGACGACCTTGAAGACATCATGAAAGTTGGCCTTCTCGCCAGCGCCGGATTTTTGATGCTGATCGTCCATACCCGCTATCAAAACATCGCCTTCCCATCTCTGGTCACGGATGTAGCGGTAGCATCTGGCGGTTTAGTGCTGCTGCGCGCCGTTCGCTATCTGCCCAGCCTCATTCCGTTCATTGTTCTCGGCATCGTCATCCTCGTCCTCCGCAATCACGGTATGGGCGCTGACGTACTTACCGAGTTTGGTGAGAAAGTCATGACTTTGGTGGGTATCATGCCCTAAAAAATCAGCCGCATCCTGTTCACGCTCAACAGTATGCGGCTAATATCAATTTGATAGAACCCTCTTTATTGGGGGAAAGAAGCCGTAACCAATTTACGGAACCGTCGTCAGTGCCTCGAAGTCACTGATAATCCCTTTGAGGTACGACGTATCGACGCGAAACGCGAATTGCAGCGTATTGAGCAGTGCGCTCTCCGCCTGATATATCGTCCGGCTGATTTGCCCCTGTACCACCACATGATAGCGCTTGCCTACTGCTTTTAACTGCATTTGGAACTCACCGGGACTCATGCTGTCGAGGATGACTTCACCCTTATGCTCCTGCTGGAAAGTCTTCAACTGGCGCAAGAATGCCGCAAAACTCTCACAGTTGATGCCAATCGAATCCTTCTGGGCAATGAAGCCGTTGGCATTGATCTTCACGCCAATATGGAAATCGTCTCGTCCGGTTTCCAATAAACGAATGTCAATCGTGTTGTCGTCCGTATGAATAAGCATTGCTGCCCCTTTCAGGTGTGCACATCACAATAAATGCGCTGATTCTGCACCCTTGGTTAGGTTTTTTCTATAACAACCTTACACAAAATCCGCTGCTCCTATCTCATCCAAGAGTTATAGAACATTGATGAATCGCTCTCACTTCCTCATTCTCCATTGGATGCCACACCGATTGCGCTTACTATGATGGCAAGTTACGATTTTGTTCAAACTGAACAGCGTGGATAACATCAGTGTAAAGCTAAAGAACTATATCCTCTTTAACCTCACTGTTTTAAGTCATAAAGATACTTTTAATAACTAGCCTGTATCGGGCGATGAGGAGATGCCTTATGTTGATTAAGGCTACTAACCTGTCAAAAACCTTTGACTATTATAAAAAAGAACTTGGCTTGAAGAACTCGGTCAAGAACCTGTTCTACCGCGAGAAATTGACCAAGACCGCAGTGGATAGCATCTCATTCGAAATTGACGAGGGCGAAATCGTCGGCTTCCTCGGGCCAAACGGAGCCGGCAAGACCACCAGCCTGAAAATGCTCTCCGGCATTCTGCACCCCACCCGCGGTGAAGCTTCGGTGTTGGGATACGTCCCTTGGGAGCGCAAAAAAGCCTTCAAGATGCAGTTTGCCATCGTCATGGGGCAGAAGAACCAACTGTGGTGGGATTTACCCGCCAATGAATCCCTGTACTTGAACAAGTGTATCTACGAAATTGACGACAAAACCTATCAATCCACGCTGGCCGAACTCACTGAACTACTGGACGTCAAAGACCTTCTCAACGTGCAGGTTCGCCGCCTCTCACTCGGTGAACGCATGAAGATGGAACTGATCGCAGCCCTCATCCACAAACCCCGCCTGATCTTTCTGGATGAGCCGACCATTGGACTGGACATTATCTCCCAGAAGAAATTCCGGCAGTTTTTCAAATATTACAATCAGGAGAAAAAGTCGACCATCATCCTCACCAGTCACTATATGGATGATGTCAAAGACCTATGCAAGCGCGTCATCGTCATCAATCAAGGCCGTATTGTCTTTGACGGCGACTTGCAGCGTGTGAATGACGTGTTCGCCCAATCCAAAATCATCAAATTGCAACTATCTGCGCCGGTCGCCGCTGAAACGCTGGCCGCGTTCGGTGAAGTTCGCGAGCATTCCGAGTTCACCGCCACCCTTCAAGTCCCCCGTCTCGACCTCAAAGAATGTTCCAAAGCCATCCTCGATCAACTGCCGGTGATTGATTTCAACATTGAGGATATTCCGGTGGAAGAAGGCATCGGCCTCCTCTATCAGCGACAGGCTACCAATCATGCTGCCGGATAATCTACGCTGGCTCAAAAAGTACCGCATGACCTTCGAGATGGGCTTTCAAACCGCGCTCGAATACCGCCTCAACTTTGCCATCTCACTCATCGGCGCGGCCTTTCCCATTTTCATTCAAACCTTCCTGTGGACAGCCATCTACAGCAACTCCACCGAATCCGAACTGTTCGGCTACAGCTATCGCCAGATCATTGCTTACACCTTTTTGGCGGGCTTGGTGGCGCGGATTGTTAGGACTGGCTTTGAATACGAGATCATGACCGACATCAAAAATGGCAAGTTCAGTACCTTTCTGGTGCAGCCCGTCGGCTATTTTCCCTATCGCCTCGCCAATTTCTTCGGCCAAAAGATACCCAGCCTCGCCATGATCCTCGCTCTGATGGTATTGCTCTTAATCGGACTGACGGTCTTTTGGGGCGTACCGTTGGAGTTCACTCGCATCCTTCTCTTTCTCTTGACTCTGTTCCTCGCCTTGACTTTGAACTTCCTCATTTTCTACAGCATCAGCGCCATTGCCTTTTGGATTGTGGAAATTGGCTATCTCTTCGAGGGCATCCGGATTGTCATCATCCTCTTGAGCGGCGGCATATTCCCGCTCGAGGTCTTCGGGACGCGCTTTGTGCAGATCATGAACCTGCTGCCCTTCAAATACACGGTGAGCTATCCCATCAACGTGCTCAACGGGAAAGTGCCCTCGTCGGAGATTGCCTTTGGAATCCTCATGCAGCTTCTCTGGATTGCGGCGGGCATTGTCATCACCAACAACTTATGGCGCGTCAGCAGCAAGCGTTACGTGTCGGTCGGAGGATAAGCATGAACAGCCTGCTTCATGAAATCAAAAAGCACCTCAAAATCTATTTTCTGTTTATGAAGTTCAGTGTCATGTCCCAGATGGAATACCGTTCCAGCTTCATCGGCAATATGTCGATGGAAACTGGCTACTTGTTCGTGAAGTTATCCTACGTGGTGGTGGTCTACCAATCCGGTGCCAAGATTAACGGCCTGTCGCCCGATGAAATCCTGCTCTTCATCGGCACCTTCGTCATGCTCACGGGATTTTATGCTGGCTTGTTCATGATCAACAACTACGCGCTGCGCAACAAAATCAAAGATGGCGATCTTGACCTGATCATCACCAAACCGATTTCACTTCAGTTCGTGGCGACTCTCCGCCAAGCCGATTTGACTCTCTTTAGCGTGGATGTCATCGCGGGCCTCATCATGGTCATCATTGCGTGGTCGCGCTTGGCGATTCCGGTGACGCTTTCCACCGTCGGCGGTTATGTCGGCCTCGTCATCATCAGTTGTCTCGTGAGCTACAGTCTGTTCCTGATGCCGCAAATTCTGTCGTTCTGGCTGATGAACACCAGTTCCATCGCCGAAATCACCGACTCGTTCTGGGATTTCAACAACATGCCAATGGATATTTATACAGGCTGGATCAAAAATATCGGCATCTTCCTGATCCCGATTTTCGTGGTCACCAATTTTCCACCTTTAGCCGCGCTCAATCGGATGCCGCCGCTTTATCTAGCGTGGTCAGTGGTGCTCCCGCTGGTACTGTTTTATCTCGTCCGCCAGTTGTGGAAACGTGGCCTTCGCAATTACAGCAGCGCCAGCAGCTAGTGAGGTTGTTCGGTTTATTCAGTAACAAGCTTATCCGAAATCTGCCTCGATGGACTCAGCTATCTCGTCCAAGAATTCTGGACGTAGGTATCGCAATAACGTACCGACTTGCTTTAATTTTTCTTGCAATGACGAGTACGGGATAAATTGACAAATGTCCCGTAGTGCTGGCTTTAGGCTAGTAAATGTAGGGCGATTGATTTCAGAGAATACTTTTTCGCGCCGTTCGTCAGGAGCAACGATATAAAGCCGAATATTGATGTTGGGTTGCATAGATACCAAGTCAGACATTCGTAACAAGCCAGAATAGATTGAAGTTGTATGCTCAATTTCGAATGCTGCAACGATGGCATTTTCCCTGAGCCACAGTACATCTATCAATTCTATAGTGCGGTTTGTTGCATCATCAAACTGTCGTGGAAGAGTTTTTCTAAGTCTTGGTATTCTATCGAAGACATTGTCTCGGAAGGACTTGCCTCTATCATTCCGAGCAACCCAAATATCTAATCCCATTTCATTTCCCAAATTGAGAAGCATCCATTGAATTTCTTCATGCGTTATCTCAACTTCTGGCATTTCAACTATCTGTTCAGGAACCGATTCTTCAATATCATCAGGGACAGTAACAGCACCTGCTTCTGTTTCATAAAATACAGGGATTTTTCGCTCAAGTTTGCGATGATCGTATTCACGAAATACAGGCTCAGCCATTGCACTTTCTAGTGCGGAAATAATTATCTTTGCGTCTTCCGTTTTTTCTTCTGTAGGGGAACCGCGAAAATGTCCAGACCAAGAATGCGGTGAGCGCATATTTTGAAAATACGAAAGTTGTTCTCGAAGTGACATTACTGGTACGGCATATTCAGGATCTAAAGAAACCAATATACGAACTGGAACTCGACTAGGGAAGACATCTTCTCCCCATATAGGTTGTTTATCTTTAAAAGGATCGCCTGTTACTTCTAATGCACCGACGAATCGAGATAAACCTGTTAGGTAACAAAGCAGTATGTCTCCCGGCTTCATAGCTTGGACAGAACGCCATCGCTTTTCACGAAACCCAATTACCTCGCCACCAGCGTTCAAAAATTCCTGCCAAGTATTCCATGTAAAAAGATCGATCCAATATTTCATCTATCAACCCTATGCGATGTTGTTCACCTGTTCACTAATATATTTTCACACATTTCCTTAAATTTCGCTTTATCAAACAGAAATTAAAAGCGTCAAATTGTGTTTGACTCCTTGTCTTCATTTACGGGGGAGAGGTTTGTGTATTACCACTCAATCGGCTTGCGATCCCTGAAGAAGCCGCCGCTCGGCCCGTCATCCGGCAGCGTCGCCAACCAGATAATCGTGTCCGCGCCTTCCTCAACACTGCGATCCGCGTTCATCCCGCCCATGTCCGTCCGCACCCAACCCGGACACATGGCGTTCACCTTGATGCTGCGGTTGCGCCGCACGTCATGCGCCACAAGCTGCGTCAGGGCGTTCAGCGCCGTCTTCGAGATGCTGTAAAACGGTGTGCTCAGATCCAAATCACCGACCTGCCCTGACCCCGACGACACATTCACCACCCGCCCGTAACCCGCTTGCCGCATCAACGGGATGAATGCCCTGCACATCCGCAGTACGCCGTAGAAATTAATATCCAGCGTGGTCTGCGCCGTCGCCATATCCACATCCAGTACGCTCCGGCCTTCGTCCAGATAAACCGCCGCGTTATTCACCAGCACGTCCAGCCGCCCGTATTCCGCTTGAACAAACTGCGCCATCGCTTGCACGCTGTCCTCATCACTCACATCCAGTTGGTGAAAGCGCACGTCCTTCCCCTCACGCCGGAGCGCATCCGCTGCCGCCTCGCCTTTGGCCGTGTCGCGGCTGGTCAAAAGCACATGCATCCCCGCGTCCGCCAGTTCGCGGCATACTTCATATCCAATCCCGCGATTTGCCCCTGTCACCAGCGCGATTCGTTTGTCCGCTGTCATCTCTTTTTTCCTCTGATTTCTCTGCATCTTTGTGATTCAAAATCGTATTGGTATCTATCGACTACAGACTAAAGACTATCGACTGCCCTAATCCTGTGGCTGATGCCCCTTCACGCTTAACCCGCCATCCACCGTATAATTCGCCCCCGTTACAAAACTCGCCTCATCCGAAGCCAGAAACACCACCACATTCGCCACTTCCTCAATTTGCCCTAGCCGCCCCATCGGATGCATATCCTCAAACCCCTGCCGCACCCGATCCGGTTGAAGCTGCTCCGCCAAAAACTCATCCAGCATCGGTGAATCGATGATTCCCGGTGAAACACAGTTCACCCGAATCCCGAACCGCGCATAATCCGTCGACATTGCTCGTGCCAATCCGATCAGTCCAGCCTTCGCCATCGCATCAATCGCCGCCTCTGGCATGCCCAATATGCCTTCGACACCTGCCATATGAATGATGCTGCCTTTGCCCACCGTTATCATCCCCGGTATCACCTCACGGCTCATCAAAAACGTCCCGCGCAAATTGACATTTAGACAGTGGTCAAAGGCTTTAAATGAGGTTTCATGTAGGCTGCCGTAAGTCGTCACCGCAGCACTGTTGACTAACACCGTCGCTCGACCGAAATACTCTTGAACTCGTTCGACCGCATACGCCACTTGATCACTGTGGCTGATGTTGATGCCGACGCCGATAGCCTGCCCATCCGCCGCCTTAATATCATCGACCACCTCCCGGCACGCCTGCTCATCCAGATCGATGACGCCAACCTTTGCCCCTTCTTCCGCAAACCGCAGCGCAATCCCTCTGCCGATTCCCCTCGCTGCGCCAGTAACAATCGCTACTTTGCCATCTAAACGCATATTTCTAACTCCGGTCTAATAAGTGCTATTTTTAAAGGCTAATCATCCGGTGTATTATAGCGGCTTAAAAGACGAATATTCATTTGCCCATCAATCACAGGAGTCATCATGACCACCTTAACCGGCAGTAGCTTTATCGCAGGTGAACAAAGCCAACTCGGCACCACCACCTTCACCAGCGTCAACCCGCGCAATAAACAATCCGGCAGTACCCAATTCCACAATGCCACCGCCGAAGAAATCCATAACGCCGCTGTCGCTGCCTTAGAGGCATACTCCCAAACCCGCAGTTATTCCGCCGCCCGCATCGCTGACTTCCTCGACAAAGCCGCCGAAGAAATAATGGCTCTCGGCGATGAACTCCTACAAACCGCCGACATGGAAACCGCCCTTGGTCTGCCCCGCTTAACCGGCGAACGTGGACGCACCACCGGACAGTTGCAAGCCTTCGCCAAATTCCTGCGTGAAGGTTCCTACGTCGAAGCCATCATCGATACCGCCCTACCCAACCGTCAGCCCGCCCCACGTCCGGACATCCGCCGCATGCGTTTCCCGATTGGTCCGGTCGCTGTCTTCAGTGCCAGCAACTTCCCCTTCGCTTTTGCCGTAGCCGGTGGTGATACCGCCTCCGCTTGGGCAGCCGGAAATCCAGTCATCGTCAAAGCCCACCCCGGACATCCCGCCACGTCGGAACTGTTCGCCGTCGCCATCAACCGCGCCATCAAAGCGACTGGCTTCCCTGCCGGATGGTTCTCCTTGATACAAGGTGCTACTACTGAAGTCGGCCAACTTCTGGTCCAGCATCCCTACGTTCAGGCCGTCGGCTTTACCGGATCGCTTCGTGGTGGTCGTGCCATCTTCGATACCGCCGCCCAACGTCAGAACCCCATTCCCGTTTACGCCGAAATGGGCAGCATCAATCCAGTGGTCATCATGCCGAGTGCTGTTGCCGCCCGTTCGGATGCTCTTGCCGATGCCCTAGCCAACTCCGCCACGCTCGGATCAGGCCAATTCTGCACCAATCCCGGCATCGTCTTCATGTTGGATAGCACCGAAACCCAGACCTTTATCAGCACCTACCGCGATAAAATGGCCTCACGCGCTGCTGGCGTCCTCCTCAATGAACATATCGAAAGTGGCCTCGAACACGCCGTAGCCGCCACCCAATCCCGTGATAGTATCCACACACTCACTGGTGGCTTTGTAGTGGATGGTGATGCCTTCGCCTTCGCCAATACCGTCATGAAAACCAGCGCTGCCGAATTTGCCAAAGATGCCGCGCTGCAAGCCGAACACTTCGGTCCTGTCACGTTGTTTGTCGTTGCCTCTTCCCCTGACGAGTTGACGACCGCACTCCAAACGCTTCACGGCAACCTGACCGCCACCATCCATGCCGAAGCCAGTGAACTCGATGCTGCCAAACCGTATTTCGATCTCCTGCGAGAAAAAGTTGGACGCTTACTCTGGAACGGCTTCCCGACCGGCGTCGAAGTGGTCTACTCCCAGATGCACGGCGGCCCCTATCCCGCCACGACCGCACCCGCTACTACATCGGTCGGCATCACTGCCATTCAGCGCTTCATGCGTCCAGTCGCCTTCCAAAACCTGCCCGATGCGCTCTTGCCGGATGCGCTTAAAGATGCTAACCCTTTAAACATCTGGCGTACTGTGAATGAGGTCTTGACCAAAGACGCGATCCATTCAGGTTAATTTATCGAGGTAATACATGCAGTATTTGACCGACCTTCCACTGGGAATATCACTGATATTGGTAATACTGCTTACGGTGGCGATTGCCGTCGGATTCCTAGCCATTACACGAGTATCTATCCGGCGGCATTTCAACATATCGGATGACACGGACGACACGGTTCAATTTTATGCGGGGGCGATTGCTGCTTTTTATGGCATTGCCCTTGCCTTTATCACCGTCGCCAATTGGGAAAACTACACAAGAGCACAATCCATCATCTCAGCCGAAGCCTCATCTGTAGGCGCTTTGTATCGTGATCTCGGCGGATATCCGCAGCCGCTGCAAGATGATTTGAGAGCCAGACTCAAAGACTACTTGGAATTCGTCGTCAATCAATCGTGGCCCGCTCAAAAACAGGGTACAGTTCTTCCCGGCAGTGTGGAGATTCTCAACCAATTTCAGGATGCCTTACTCCAATTTCAACCGGCAAACGAGGGCCAAAAGATCGTCCACGAAGAGACTTTTGGCCAATACAACAACTTTTTGAATTATCGCCGACAGCGAATTGACTTCGTGGATGCAGCTTTACCGTCGATACTTTGGATCATCATTCTCGGCGGGGCAATCATCACCATCTTTGTAACCTATTTCTTTTATGTTCCAAACGTCCGTCTGCATATCATGTTGATCGTTTGTTATGCTACGCTGATTGCAGTGGTCATTTACTTCACGGCCCTCATGGAAAATCCGTTGCGTGGCCCCGTTGGCATTGCGCCCGATTCCTACCAACTGATTATCGATTCGTTGATTAACACGCCTTCAGGAAAATAACTGACGCGCCTTTCCGACTTCTGGCAGCGCCATCAAATCCGCATTGTGGCTGTGTCCGGTCATTGCCTTACTGCTGCTGGCCTATTGGGGCGGCTTTCCGGCACAGGTCGCAGTTGGCAACTTAATATTCGGCCTCGCCTTTCTGATCAGTGTCGTCGCCTTCTTCGGCTTTATAGCCCTATTCATTAGCACCGCCACGCCGCCCGTCCTGTAATAAAGCACGCTGATCAGATTTGGGTCGATAGGGCTATGTCAAAATAGGTCAGGTGAATGATCGAAAATTCGCCTGCGCCTGTTACCCTTCATATGTCTTATAACGTCCGGCTGAAATGGGCCTTGGCTATGAAGGATGGCAAATCGTGTCGATACCCCAACGTGTTCGCGCACAGGTAGATCAATTTGTCGAAAACTATCCCGGCTTCAAGCAGTTCAGCCGTGACCTCGCTCAACAGATTCAAGAAGCCATCTTCGCTCAAGGGGAGCAAGGCCGCGAAGTAGCCGATGTGCTGCACGGCAAGCAAATCGGCCATCCGCTGCATCCCATACTGACCGACATCACCATCGGCAGTTGGACATTTGCGGCGGTTTTTGATCTCTGGAGCATCTTCCTACGCTCGCCCAGTGCGCAAAAAGCGGCCGACCGTCTCGTTACACTCGGCCTTATTTCGGCTGTACCCACTGCTCTCGCAGGCATCACCGACTTTTCTGCCATTAAGCGTGACGCTGCCGGACACGGCGCCTTACACGGCATGTTGAACACCTTAGCGCTGTTCTTCTTCTGGCGTTCCATGCGCAACCGTGCCCGTAACCATCACTTATCAGGCTTTTTCTACTCGACGCTTGGCCTTGGCATCATGACCATCTCCGCATGGATTGGAGGTGAGTTGGTCTATGAGCGCCGTGTCGGTGTTAGCCATTTGCCAGAAAAGCAAATCGCAGATGATTGGACAACCGCCCTACCTGCCGATGAATTGAAATCGAACACTCTTCAGCGCGTCGAGGTCGATGGTTATCCAATACTCCTGTACAAACACAATCGCAAGATTTCCGCCATCACTGCCCAGTGCAGCCATGCCGGTGGCCCTCTCGAAGAAGGCACAATCAAAGATGGATGCGTGGAGTGTCCATGGCACTATTCGGTCTTTGATCTGAATGATGGTCATGTGGTTCATGGTCCGGCTACGGTTGAACAGCCGCATTTCCAGACTCGGGTCGTCGATGGTCAAATCGAAGTCCGGCGCTGGCGTCCGGAATTGGACGAATCTCCTATCGAAGCCAGCGCTGTTCACAGTCACAATGGACAAGTGCTTGCCGATCAAGCATAAGGGACATGATTGCACTAACGATTGAATAGGATAATCCAATCTGAATCTTGTAGGGAAAAGGCTAAGACTTTTCCGTGAAAGGTTATCCCCACAATCCGATCCCACCGCATGTTCCCAAAATCGAAAGTTGAGAAGTAAAGGAGTTCAAGATGCCATTCAGAAACATAAGTGACCTGCCCGGTGCAGTCACCGATAACCTGCCCAAACATGGACAGGAAATTTATATGGCAGCCTTCAACAGCGCGTGGAATGAGTACAGGGCCAAAGATGACCGCCGTGACGGTGCGACCCGTGAAGAAACCGCGCACAAAGTGGCATGGGCCGCTGTCAAAAATATGTACGAGAAGAACCTCAAAACAGGCAAGTGGGAACTTAAAGAAGGCGCAAAAGTCTAGTCTCACATAGGGCGGTCAACAGATCGCCCTTTTTCTTTGCCACCCTACTTCACCACAAACGAAGTCGCGGTATTCGAACCGCCGGCATGATCCATCAAGCCGCTGTTCCGGTTGAGCGATGCTAACTGCGCATAAACACTCTGCGTGGGCGCGATCCACACCCGTCCCGTGCCTTCAAACGTTTGCAGCAGCCCTTCGCCGGATGCCACCGTTCCCAGCAAACTCCGCGTCGATTTCTTGACGCTGAACTTCACGCCTTCCGTTCGCATCAGCGCAAAGTTGCCGTCCACTTGGAGTGTCTCATTGAACAGGTCATACACCAGAACTTCGTTCGCGGGCACAGGCGTAGCGAGGACTACCACGCCGGGGCCGGTGACTTTAGTTTGAAACAACCCCTCGCCGCCCAGCGCTCCAGCCGTCACATTCTTGTTCAGTTCAACGGAGATGCTAGCGCTGGCCTCCGAACAGAAGAACATGCCCTTTTCCACAATGAGCGCCTGTTTTTCCCGCAGCTTGATCGTCATAAAGTGGCTGAACGATGGCTCTAGATAAATCTCGCCTGTCCCTGAATACTGCGGACGGAAAAACGTCTCGTTCGTCAGCACCTTCGATGCAAAGCCCTTAGCAATTCCGCCCAGTCCGCCCGTACCACCGGCTTTGGCGTCAATCTTGATATTGCCCTTCATAAAGTACAGCGCACCCGCTTCCAAGATAGCCGACGAATTATGCAGTCGTATCCGAACATGCTTCAGCCGTATTCCCGCTTGGTTCGCCATAAACAGCGCTTGGGCCGTCGCAATATCCTGCCCACCCGTAAGCCACTTGTAAGCCACAATATCGACGGTGAACCCGCCGTTTCCATTCATTGACTCGATAACTTCAAGCGAATTGTTGAAGTCGGCTGAAAGTTCCATGTCACATCCTTACGCCACTTTCCAACCGCTCTATCCTACGCCCATCTCGCCATCAACAAACCGTTGTAATTTGGGGGTGTATCACGGCAGGTACTTCCATCACTTAGGTCTGAAAACTCGGTAGTGCCAGTGTGGAGGTGGGGTACATGCGACAGACCATCTTGCTCCCCCACTTAAGCAATCCATCAATTTCTGACCCGTTTCCGCCTACCGAACCACCATGCAAATCCCGTCAACTCGATGATCACAATAACCGTAATCGGGATCACCACCTGCGCGATACGCCCTGCGGTATCAATAAAAACTGCACCAGAGCCAACAATCTCTTGCAGCGTGATATTCAAACCATCTTTGTACCAGCAGCGCCCCGGGCTGTAGCCCACATTAATGTTTCCATTACCGCTGCCATGTTCAAAATGGTCGAAATCCGGCGCATATTGTTCACATAAGCGCTTAAATACCGTTTGATCAACCCCATATTTTGTCACCATCACCAACGGAACAATCGCCACCGTGAAAAACAGGACACCCACAAATAAAGGCCATGCCCGCTGCCACGTCGGCTGCAAACCAACAGACTTAGCAGCGTAACTTCCCATCGGCTCCCATGCAATGCTGCTGCGCCACTCGCCATTTCCCCGCGCATATGAAGTTAATACCCGCATCACAGCCATCGGCTTCAATTCCTGATTTTTGCTGCTGAGTTCCTCGCCCGTCTTAGCATTGTGATAGCTCATCACATAACCCGTTTGTGGTACACCAGCCGCCTGCAAGTAAACCTCATCGCTTTCCCAGAGAGTAATAAACGCCTCGTCCTCTTGGCTCAGGACGCGCAGCGCATCTTTGATGTCGTCCCCATCCACATCTTCTTCTACAATCGTCTGATTAATCTCAAGTTTCACCACGCCTCCGAATCCACCCATGGCATCATACGTTGCTATTATGGCATAGTTTGAAAACTCATACTCAGGTAGCACCACACTAAGTGGTGGATGCCCAATGAGGGAGCAAGCGCGCCCATAGGAACTCCTCTAAAGACCAGCGATGATCGGTTAAACGAGCAGACCAAGCCGGTGTCTTGAGACTTAATGAAGCATGCGGCCAACAGAAATTGTACAAACAGCCGACAAGAAAAAGGCGTTCACCGACCTGCTGCGCCTGACGAGCAGGACAACGGGTGCGACGGGCAAAGGAAGCCAGATGAGCGCGAAAAGTAGCGTTGAGACGTTCGATGTAGGCGGTGTTGATGGTGGTGCCAACGCCTTGCGTGACATTGAGTAAATAGTGGATCATGCTGCACGAACCCGAAAGCACCCAGCGTTTCATGACCCATTGGTGAGCTGCTTGTTTGACCAGTTGCACCACACTCAGACAAGCCCAGGGTTGTTTGCGCGGTCCGCCCACTCGTCCGCTCAGAACGGGTTCACGAAACACCCGATAGCAGGCTTTGGGATAAGCACTCCAACCGTCAAAGGCAATGACCAACGGAACTTTTTGTGCCCAGTTGTAGATACAGGTCATGATGTGTCGAGCTAACTTTTTATCGCGACTTTCGCGACACACCGCGCCTAACCACAACCGACTGCCGATATTCATGGCCATCGCGATCCACAACACTTGCCGCTGCATCTTCAGGCGGATCTCATCCACTTGCACCTGCTGCAAATTCAATGGACGGATATGTTGATGATGAAAGGCTTCCGCATACATCCCCGCCCGATGCATCCAGTCGGCTACCGTTCGCTCGTCGAGCTCAAAGACCGCTACAATGGCGGCGACTGGACAGCCCCATGCAATTAACCCCACCACCCATGTCACAATCTGGACCTCAGTTCGTAACCCGGCAAACATCGTCCCTTGTCGATACGAAAACGTGTGTCCACAGCTTTTGCATTTACAGCGTTGTCGCGCTTGTCCATGCGAAACAATATTCCCTTTTCCAACTTGGTGCTTGTCAGGACAGGCCTTGTTCGGACAAAATACGCTTTGAAGGTTCATCTTGCCTCCTGATTGTCTAGTTACCAACCAGTTTGCTTCATGAGCCTTCTCCTTTTCTACCCTTTTCCACCACTTAAGGCAGTCCTACCCATACTCAATCGCATTGACTTATACAAACATTCGTTCTAAAATGAAATCGGTAGTGGTTACATGGTAAGTGGTGAACGCATACGCAAATTGTGTTCGAGAATAAACCAACGTGTAATCAAGTCATGATAGCGATCTTCTTTAGAAAAAGATAAGGTGCGACGGGTGTAACGACCATTCCATTGGCGCAGATTGTTGTACCAGCGTTCTTGGTGGTGGGTCAGCCCACTGCCTTTATTGACCGGATGATGTTGCTCGGATGGCAGGACGAGCGAATAGGCTTTCCATTGATCGGTGAACAGGGGGAGTGCTTGATAAGCAGTGGGAATGGCTTGCCACAGCAAGCGACAGGTATCTTGGGAACGGTCGCCGATGGCATAGCCCACGATCTGTCGAGTACGCCGACATTGGGCGGTCCACAACCAGCGCTTGAACCATTTCTCACTCACAAAACTGACCAGTTCATCTAATTCGAGTACGTCATCCGCTTGAGCGGGCAAGAGGGTTTCGACTAAGGAGGGTAACTGTGCCACCCAAGCCTCCAACCATCGCAGCACGGTCTTGCGCCAGACACCGAATACCCGTTGAATGCCGCGCAAACTCATCCGTTCTCGGTAGGCTTTCAGCACTGTCGCTTTAGTTTCAGAACTATATTTTTCGTGTGGTCGCATCACCCGGTAAGCACCGCAATCTTTGCAATGGTACTGCTCATTCCCGCATTTATTCCGTCCATTGCGTATAATATTCGTGCTGCCGCATGATCGACATGAGTAGGTGATAGTCTCTTCGATCATGTGGCAGATTCTTATCCACCACCACTTACTTTGCAACCACTACCATGAAATCATGAATGAATTGTTTGTTCCCTCGTATGTCGTTATATCAGCCACACTTTGCGTCTTTGTTTCTTTGCTCCTTGGCGTTAAGTTTTTAGCTTTCGCATGATTGGCGGCTCACTCCCTCACATCCGCTGCGATGGCACCGACATTTGCGACGCGGCGGACACACGGGAGCCATCCGCTGCAACGGTGCCAATTCGGCGGCATCAGCCGAACCATCCGCGGCATAAAAGTGTCGATTCAGCGGCATCAGGGGAGCGTCCCGCATGCCATTTCGGCGGGAAATATGCAAAATTTGCACAACTTGCTGCATCTTTCGCATTTTGTCTTAAGCTAATCGCCAACCGCTAAAAGCTAACCGCCGTACGCAATCGGATCAATCAGCCCAACTTCTTGGAACGCCTTCAACCGTTCCGCACAGGTCGGGCACTTCCCACAGGCCACTTCCTGCCCCGCATAACATGACCACGTCTGCGAATAATCCACACCTAAGCTCAGTCCGGTACGAAGAACATCGGCCTTCGAATACCGCACAAAAGGAGCTTCGATACGCACTGCATTTTTCCGATTAAGCGCGTAAACATCATTCAAACGCGCCAAAAAGTCAGGCGTCGTATCCCAATAACCATAGAGGTCGTGCGCCTGCGCCCCATAAAACACGCGGTTAATGCCCAAGCTCTCCGCGTAGGCCACTGCATACGCCAGAAACAACATGTTCCGGTTGGGAACGTAGGTCACCGGTTGGTTATCACCCACCACCGCCTGCATATCCGGAATATCGATCCCCTCGTTCACCAGCGCCGAGGTCGAAAAGATCGTCTGTGTCGCCGTCAAATCAACTATCAGATGCGCCTCACAACCCAACAGTTTGACCTGTGCCCGTGCGCATTCAATTTCCCGGCTGTGCTTCTGCCCATATTGAAACGTCATCACCGCCGGATTACGTTTCTCCTGCTTTACCAAATAGTGAAGTAAAGTCACACTGTCCATCCCGCCGCTCAATATCACGACCGAGTCCATTTTCGCCTCCCCCAATAAAAAGAGAGCATCCTCACGAACACTCTCTTTTGTCTTAAGCTAATCGCTACCCGCTGAAAGCTAAGTGCTAATTCACATTCTCAAAGATGCCCGCTGCGCCCATGCCCCCACCGATGCACATCGTCACCATACCATACTTGCTGTTCCGGCGCTTCATCTCGTGGATAATCTGTACCGTCAGCTTCGCTCCGGTACACCCCAACGGATGTCCCATCGCGATTGCCCCACCGTTGACGTTCACCTTCTCAGGGTTCATCTCCAACGTACGAATCACCGGAATAGCCTGCGCCGCGAATGCCTCGTTCAGTTCGATCAAGTCAATGTCGTCCAGCTTCATGCCTGTCCGCTTGAGCAGTTTGGGCACCGCGTTAATCGGCCCTACGCCCATGATCTCAGGCCGCACACCCGCCACATTGAACCCCACAAATCGCGCCAGAGGCTTCAAGCCGAGCTTGGCTGCCTTTCCCGCTTCCATGATGATCACGCCTGCCGCCCCGTCGCTCAACGGGCTGCTGTTCCCGGCGGTCACTCGCCCACCCTGCCGGAACACCGGCTTGAGTTTCGCCAGCCCTTCGACCGTCGTTTCCCGCCGCAAATGTTCGTCTTGGTCGAGCTTGATCGTGACCGTCTGCGCGTTCCCATCCTCGTCAATGTAGCTGTCTTCCACCATGAACGGAATAATCTCTTCTTTGAAAATGCCTGCGTCCGTTGCTCGCGCCGCCTTCTGATGGCTCTCATAGGCGAACTGATCCATCTGCTCGCGGTCAACATTGAACTCATCGGCTACCCGTTCCGCTGTATGCCCCATGCTCATATACACATACGGATCATTCTCCGCCATGTAAGGATTCGGGCTAATCTGGAAACCGGTCATCGGAACAAGGGACATCGTTTCCGCCCCACCCGCGATAATCACATCAGCGCTGTTCGCGATGATGCTCTCGGCTGCCATCGCGATGCTCTGCAACCCACTCGAACAGAAACGGTTCACAGTTTGGCCGGGGACTTCCACAGGCAGCCCTGCCCGCAGAGCAATGATCCGCGCAAAGTTCAGCCCCTGTGCCCCTTCCGGCATCGCGCAACCAATAATCACATCATCAATCTCATTCGGATCAAGCTTGCCGTCAGTCTGCCGCATCAAATCATTCACCACCACCGACGCCATCTCGTCCGAGCGTGTGCTCTTGGTCACACCCTTCTTTGATTTGCCCACTGCCGTCCGGCTCATCGCCACAATCACTGCTTCTCGCATGATTTAATTCCTTAGTTGTTACGCTTCAAATATCGAGAACATCGAAACTAATCAACCTCAAAGTATGAGCTAACAGCCAACCGCTAATCGCCAATAGCTGTCTAATTCCGCAACGGCTTATTGTTCTGGAGCATATAGCTGATGCGTTCCATCGTCTTTTCCTGCGTGACCAAACTCAGGAAGGCTTCACGCTCCAAATCAAGGATGTATTGTTCACTCACCCACTGCGGCTCACTCAGTGCACCACCCGTCAGCACATAAGCCAGTTTCTTACTGATGAACGCGTCATATTCGGAGGCATATCCACTCTCGCGGAAGCCCTCAATGCCCAGCAGCAGTGCCGCATAAGCGTCGCGTCCTGCCGCCCATACCTTTTCCGGTTGGCGCGAGGTATAGCCATCTGCCAATTGAAGCGCCGTCTTCTTGGCTTCGCCCAACAGGTGCGAGCGGTTCATCACAATCTTGTCGTCCGCGCTCAGGATGCCCATATCACGGGCTTCTTTAGCACTGGTGCTGACCTTAGCCGTAGCGATCTGTTCAAACACCTTTTGGAGATGGGGTAAAGCGTCCGCGTTGGGATGAGAGGCCATCACAGGACTGACGACCCGCCGCAGCATTTCCTTACAACCGCCTCCAGCCGGGATTAACCCCACGCCCAGCTCAACCAATCCCGTATAGAGTTCACCATGTGCCACCACTTTTGTGCCGGACATCAACAGTTCTGCGCCGCCGCCCAATGCCATATTGAAGGGCGCGGTCACAACTGGCTTGCCGTGGTAACGCATCGCCATTCCCAGATCTTGCAGAGCCTTAATCGAGCCCTCAAGCTGGTCCATCAAGCCGCTCTGTACCGCCATTACCACCATGAACACGTTCGCGCCGATGCAGAAGCGCTCGCCATCATGCCCGACCACCAGCGCATCAAAATCCGTCTTGAGCAAATCCAGCGCCTTATAGCCCATCTCAACCAAATCAGCGTCAATCGCCGATGCTTGACTGTGGAACTCGAACAGCGCCACGCCGTCGCCCATATCAATCACACTGGCACTGCCGTTCTTTGCCACTTCTTTCTTGTTGGCCTTGAGCGCCGCAACCGTGATCTCACTCTTGCTCTTTTCAAGCGGCAAATAGTCGGATTTAAAAGCATCGTAATAACCAACCACCTGCCCGTTTGCGTCTCGTTGATAGAATGTCGGATGCCCTGTCGCCACCATCTGCTTGACCCAATCGGCCACCGGATAGCCTGCCGCCTCAAACGTCGGGATGGTTTCGGCGACACCAATCGCGTCCCAGATTTCGAACGGTCCCATCTCATGGGCGAAACCCCACTTCTGGGCGTTATCCACGTTGACCAACGTGTCGGTAATTTCCGGCACGCGGTTTGAGGCATACGACAGGTAGAAGGCATGCATGTGCCACAGGAACTGCCCCGCGCGATCCGGCTCGTTAATCAACAAGCGGATACGTTCGCCTGTGGATTCCACTTTGCGGTGCTTGCCAACGCTCTCAAACCGCACCGGTTTAGCCGGTTCATGTTCCATCGTCTGGAGGTTCAACGGCCAGAATTCTTTCTCGCCCCTCGCCCCCTTCACCGTCTTATAGAAGCCGATTCCGGTCTTATTTCCCAGCCACTTATTTTCTACCATTTTCTGGCTGAGTTCGGCGGTCTTCGGATGGTGCAGAACGCCCCGCGCCGGATCATCCGGAATCGCGTCGTAGAGGTTTTCGGCCACATGCACCACAATATCGAATCCGACCAGATCATTCAGGCGAAAGGTCGCCGTCTTGGGATGACCGATCAACGGCCCCGTCAGGTTATCAACCTCTTCGACCGTAAAGCCATTATCCAGCACATAATTCATCACCTGCATTCCAGCCATCGTCATGAAGCGGTTGCCTATGAAATTCGGTTTATCCTTACAAATGACGACGCCTTTACCCAGCACCCGTGTTCCGAATTCCACCATGTACTTGACCGCTTCAGGATCCGTTTCCGGCAGCGGGATCACTTCCAGCAGGTGGAGATGGCGCGGCGGGTTAAAAAAGTGCGTTCCCATAAACCGTCGAGCAAAACCCTCTCCCATCCCTTCGGCAATGGAGTGAATGGGAATGCCCGACGTATTACTGCTGATGATGGCATCCGGTCGTGCCACTTCCAGCACCTTCGCCATCAAGCTGCGTTTCACATCCAGCTTTTCGACCACCACCTCAATAATCCAATCGGCGTCGCTCAACATGTCCATGTTGTCATCAACATTTCCGACGCGAATCTTCTCAATGTCGGACGCCGAAAATACCTGTGGAGGTCGTGACGACTGCGCCTTCTTCAAGTTGTCCAGCACAATCGCATTCCGTTTGGCTGACTTATCTCCCGGCTGTGTACCCTTGGCCGCAATATCCATTAGTGTCGTATCCACCCCGACCGCCGCCAGCAGAGTCGCAATGCCGCTCCCCATCGTGCCGGAGCCAATCACCGCCGCCTTACGAATGTCATAAGTCATGTTATAAATCTACCTTTCAATGGGTAATAAGTGATTTTCCATCAGTTCGATGTTGGCGTTGGGTTTTCACGTTCACGCCACTTGTTGATAATCGCCATCGCCTCATCGTCATCCTTGGCTATCGCATACCGTTCGCCCAGCTTCTTGTTGAGCGTAGTGAATGTGTTCAGGAGTGCTGTCAGCAGTGAACTTACGCCGATAAACACCCCACCGCCCCAATTCGGTGCCCCTTTCAACGTCCCGATGCGCAAGTGCGTCAGTGCACCCGGTGGAATACCTTTACTGTGTTCGAAAGAAATCACGACGTAAACGTTGTAAGGCACACTCGCCATCATGTCGTTCACTTGGCTCATAGCAATATATAAATCATCCCAAGTCCACTGCGCAGGAAACTCGTAGCGAATGATTTTCTTCTCGTGATCTGTCCAATCAACAATGACACCCATCGCACAGCCCTTCGTTAATCCAATAAAGTGATACCACTCTATCCGTGTATGGTTTGGATGCAAGCAGCGATGGGTTAAGACCATATGAATCTCGCAAACTCATCAAGACAGTTCATGCCGAGAATAGCCGAGAATACGCCGAGCAACCACCAGAGTATTGATCTGGCCTGTGCCCTCGTAGATGTCGCCGATTTTTGCGTCCCGCATCCACTTCTCGACCAACCACTCACGGCTGTAACCTAAGGAACCCAGTAGTTCAACCGCTTTCTGTGCAACCTGCGTTACCACCTTACCCGCCTTGACCTTCGCCATCGACGCTTCAAGGCTGTTATGCAGTCCTTCGTCCATCATCGCCACCGAACGCAGCGTGAGCAGATAAGCCGCATGGAGCTGTGCCTCCATTTCGAGGACGTCACGCTGGATGGCGGTTAACTTGTGATAGGGTTTTCCATAAGGGATTTCGACGTCGTTTTCGGCCAGCTTCTCTTTGAGGAATTCCAGCGCTGCCCGTCCAACTCCCAGAGTACTGGCCGCCACTAGTGGACGGCTGGCATCAAAAGTCGCCATCGCCCCTTGGAAGGACTTGCTATCCTTGCTGGCCTGCACTTCCGGACTGCCGAGAATGTTACCGGCTGGAATTCGGGCGTTGTTCAAGACAATCACGACCGTATCGCTGGTGCGAATACCGTGCTTGATTTCAACTTTGCCAATGCTGACACCGGGTGTTCCTGCTTCAACGACAAACGACTTAATGCCCGCGCGTCCAGCCGCCTTATTCACCGTCGCCCATACGATCACCAAGCCGTTCGACTCTTCGAGTGCCAGCTTACCGCTGGTGATAAAAATCTTCTCGCCGTTGATGATCCACTCGTTGGTTTCTTCATCAAACACAGCCGTTGTGGACATCGCCGAGTTGTCCGACCCCGCCCCCGGTTCAGTGATAGCCATCGCGCCCCAAACGGGTTTATCTCCTTCAGCAAAGCGCGTCAGCAAACGCAGCTTTTGCTCGGTCGTACCCACCGCTTCAATCGCTGCTCCCCCCAAACCGGGACTCGGCATACACAGGTAAATCCCCGCGTCGCCCCATGACAACATCTCGATTTGCACCAATAGGCCGAGCATCCGTGTGCTGGCGCGTTTCGGCTTCTTCTCAGCCTGTTCGCCGCCCTGCTCGGTGCGCTGTAATTTATCCAGCGCCGACTTCTGCTGATCACGCATAATCGGCCACATCTGCTCAACAAATTCTTTCGGGCGTTCGTGTTCATGTTCATCAAGTTCACGGGCATAAGGCCGCATGGTGGTTTCCGCAATCCACTTCACCATTTGCCCCTGCTGCTGGATAAACTCGGGTATCTCAAAACTAATTGGCATTGTAGTAACCTCACATCACGACTTAGAACTAGACGCTACAGACCACGGAATTTTGCTTTCATCCCCTTCTGAAACAATCACTTGTAAAACCCGCCATCGCTTGCTGGGTGATTGTACAAGCCGGAAAACAACGTCCCCTTTTATCCCGTCAATTGTGGCGGCCACGTCAACAGCTTCATCACCATCGTTAGTTTCGGATTTCGAACTCTTTCCAATAACCATATCACCTCTTAAGTCAATCAATAAGGCATCGTGCCGTACAGCATCTAACATAATCGTGTCAAAAATATAAGAGGGTTCCAGCGATTCCCATTGGTCATATGCAGGGAGATTTTGAAGCGCCTGCTTCCCATAATCAGCCTTTACCATATGATCGATATTGAAAGTGGCATATAACTTTTGCCAAGCCTGTTGGGCTTTCGGGGCAAAAACCATGAAGACCGTCGGAAAGTCCTCTTTTGCAAAAGCAGACACAAATGTTTTTACGGCCGTTTCAGGGGAGTCCAGAGGTAATGACTCATAATAGGTACGGGCGGGTTTATCCTGTGCTCGCACAGAAATAAGCGCCCCCATAATGCCCATAATAACAAACACGAGAGACAAACGAACGAATTTCATATGCATGCCGATCTCCTAACGTTTGAGCTGTTTTGCTAGTTAAAAATACAGTATATGAAGGGAGAGGCTCGTTAGCATCAAACAATCGCCAGTCCGTCAAACGTCGGGAAGCCGCGTCCGTTCCGCAGCCAGCGCTCCGCCGGATACTCGCGGATGAAGCCATATCCGCCCAAAATCTGCACGCCGCTGTCCGTCACTTTCAGAACCATCGCGTCGGCATACTGCTTGGCGAGGTAGGCCTCACGGGTCGCATCTTGCCCGTTATCAATTTTGTAGGCAGCTTCCCACGCCATCAGCCGTGTGCTGTCGATCTCAATCGCCATCTCCGCCAGCATGAACGCAATCGCTTGGTTCTGGGCAATCGGCTTGCCAAACTGCACTCGCTGCTTGGCATAATCCCGCGCAAACTCAAACGATGCCCGCGCCACCCCCACCGAAAGCGCAGCCAACGCCACACGCTGGCGGTTCAAGATCACTTCATAGTTGATTCCAACCGCGCCACCCAGCCGCGCAGAAGGTTCCAAAACCACATTATTGAAACTCACGCGATAAGTCGGCAGCGCCCTTAATCCCATCAATTGCTCACGCTTTTGAACGACAACGCCCGCTGTTCCCTTCTCAACCAGATAGGCATCGACCTTTCCCGATTCGCTGTCACGTGCATACACCAATATCCTTTGGGCATCTTCGGCCAATGGCACATAAGCCTTCTCACCGTTCAATTGAATCTTGGCGTCCTGTTGACTGGCAACGGTTTTGAGTTCGTAGGGATCAAAGAAAATACCGGGTTCCAAAAGGGCTCCGGTTACAGGAGCAATGGCTTCTTCCAAACACAACGGGAGCAGCGCTTCCCGCTGTTCTGCTGTTCCATATAAGATCACAGGATAAGCCAGTAGTGCAGGTGACAGCACATGCATCGCAACCGACAAGTCTCCAAATGCTAGTTCTTCAGCCGCCAGCGCACCGGTCAAGGCGCTCAGTTCGCCTAATCCACCGAGTTCCTCTGGAACGGCGGACGGGACTAAACCGATTTGCCAACCCGTTTCGACCACATCCATCTCTGGAGCACTGGCCTCGTCAGCCTCGTGTGCGACCTTCCGCACATCGTTGACAGCATAGCGGTTGATAGTCGAGATCAATAACTGCTGATCTTCGGTCGGAGTGAAAGAAACCATGAAAAAATCCTTCTCAACAATAGACTTTACGTTAAGCACCCTTCGCAGAGCGTACCGTCAGCTTGCGAGTGTTGGTCGCAACCTCTTGATACAGCGCTCTGAAATTCGCACCAATCGCCATAATCAGTGCCAGCGGGATCCCGATTGCGAAAACTTGCTCGGGGATATCGAAATAAATCAACGGCACGAAATTGATATAGTTATCTTGGTAGGTAATGTAAATTGGCAGCCAGATCAACGCCGCCATCAGCAGGGTATAAACCCACGCCGGTAACTTGGTCACACTTCGAATGAGAAAGCCCACAGCGATTGCGATGCCACCAAGAATCAAGCTGTTCTCGTCCTGAAGCGTTGTGCCCAAGCGCTGCAAAAACCAGATATAGCTCGTCCATGCGAAAATGCCGATGACGAGGAAGAGTAAACTCCGCAAACCGAAGCGGATAAACGGTGAATTTCCGAGCCACCTTTGTAGACGGTGTGGGAGTTCGTCGGCCAACATGGATAGAACACCCAAACAAATTCCAAAAACCTGTCCTAAGGCAATCGTGTAAACCATGCGATCCGGTGTAATCAACACATCGCTGCGGAAAGTGGAAAATGCCCAGAAGGCAATGCCCAGCAGTCCTCCGATAAATCCCCAAAAGAACCGCTGGATCATCTCTTCTTGACGATGACGTTCTTCGCTGCGATTGAGGAAATCCCTCATCAAATCGGTAATATCTGAACGATTTTTCAGGGTCAACAGATCGTCCAATTCCTCACCTCGGAGCAGCAAGCTGTTGCTGTGTCCGGCTTTTGCCCACTCGCTGGCCTTGACCAACAGCCGGGTGTGCTGGCGCATCTCCACTAAATTGGTATCGAGTGTTGTTTGTAATTTAGCGAATGAGTCGTCGAAGGCGGCAGGGTCATCAAAAAAGATCCAGTTTAAAGCCGCCAATGTATCAGGAACGGAATTCCGTGCGGGTTTCTCGTAAACGATTGGGACAATCCGCTTGTTATTCTTGTGTACGTGATTCACTTCCAAGCCGCAAACCTCGGATGCCAAATAGTCTTCACTAATCACGAACACAGCCGACTCAGAGGACTCAATTCCTTTCTGAATCTCGCCCCACCAATCCGAAGCAAACGGGATATCTTCAAAATCGACCCACACATCACGCTTTTGAGCTTCAAGCGCGGTCACTAGTTTTTCAACAAAAGCTTTATCTCTGCGCGAATAAGAAATAAATACGTCGGGCATGGGTGGCTTCCTCTCAAAATAGTTTTGAATCCCATCCCATCAGTTTACTGCAATCTCGTGCATTTGCTTCCATTACGGAACCACAAACTATAGTCCGCCGGTGACCTCAAGAACCTGTCCCGAGACATAATTGGAAAGCTCACTTGCAAAGAACAGCACAGGGCCAGCCGCTTCCTCCGGCGTACCAGCACGTCCCGCCGGTATCATCATGAAGGCCATCTGGCGCATCGTATCCGGAATACCCAGTTTGATCTTCTTGCCATCGCGTTCAGTGAAATCGCCCGCGTCATCAGCCTGTGTTAAGCGCGTATCAATGAACCCAAAAGCCACGGCATTGACTTGAATGTTGAACGGTCCCCATTCCTTTGAGAGGGTCTTGGTCAGCCCGATAATCCCCGCCTTGCCCGCCGCATAATTTACTTGGCCGACATTACCGCGTGTTCCGGTGGTGCTGCTGATACTGATGATTTTTCGAGCTTTAGCCGCGCCCAACTGTTCTTTTTCTTTTTTGGCAGCTTCCCGCATATAAGGAACGGCCGCCCTGATGATTTTGAAGGGAGCCGTCAGATGGATCGCCAGCATGGCTTCCCACTGCTCATCGCTCATCTTGTGCATCATGCCATCCCACGTGTAACCCGCGTTATTCACAAGGATGTCAATGCCACCAAATTGATTGACCGTCTGTCCAATGAGTTCTTCTACGCCCGCGCTGTCCGTCACATCAGCAGGCACAGCTAAGGCGGTTCCACCTGCGGCCTCGATTGCCTTGACCGTTTCCTGTGCTGGTTCCGCGTCAATATCACTTATGACGACCTTAGCACCATGTTGAGCGAATAATTTGGCTGTCGCAGCACCGATGCCGCGTCCACTACCGGTAACAATTGCGACTTTATCTGCTAAAAGAGCCATATTCCAAAGAAACTCCCTTAAAGACATTTTGAACAATGAGCGCAATACGTATTATTTTTAGGGTGTTAATGAACGCAGCAGAGTATCCGCGATTCGCTCAGCGATTTGCTCACCGCTTAAACGACCTTCAGGCTTGTACCAAACACCGACCCAGTTATGCGCACCGAGCATAGTTTTGGTAAAAATCCCGACATCAACCGGATAGAAACTGTGATTATCAATACCTTCACGGACAACGAGGCGAAACAGGTTTTCGAACTGGTCACGCCGTTCAAAAAACAGCGCTCGACGCTGCACAAAATCTTTGTAGGCTTGGTGATCTTCCACGCTGGCGCTTGCCGACGGTTCTTTCGCGCCCATCAAGGAACGGATTTCGAAGACCATGGAGGCACCAATCGCTGTGTTCTGTGTTAGCCCGAGCACATGGGCATAAATCATTTGACGGAGCTTTTCAGCGCTAGCCAAACCAGAATGAGCAATCGGTTCAATTTGGCTCAGCACCAGATCCAGTCCAGCTTCCAGCACCGCCAAGAGCAGTGCGTCTTTATTGCGGAAGTGGTGATATAAGCTGGCAGCCGTAAGATTGACTGCAGCTGCAATATCTTTCATGGTGGTCGCGTCGTAACCATTGCGCTGAAGGACATCGGCAGCAGCCAAAAGAATGTCCTCACGGCTCACAGATTGGTCGGCTGGCTTACGTGCCAAATGAAGTGTCCTTTGCTCAATAAAAAAATAATCTAACGTCCATTAGATTATTGAATATCCAAATCAAGTTGTCAAGTTTTTTGAAAAGTGGCCAAATCGTTTGAAGGGTTGTGATTTATTTGTCAAAGGCTGCGCCAACGCGTTCTCAGCACTTGTACGAAGGTGGAAGAATAGAGAAGACAAAGCTGGAAGCGTTAACTGGCCGGACTATGTGCGTACGATGTTCAAGACTCTATAGAGAATAAAGTGACGAGTAGGGCAACAGGTGTCCGGGATCTTGATCTTCACCGGACACCTGAGTCAGAATTACTTTGAAACCGCAGCCGCAGTTTCACTTTCACGCGGGCTGGGGTCTCCGTTGTGGTGAATCTGGTAAGGCACGTTGGTGACGACGACACGTTCCATGTGAGACAAGGCAAGATTGAAGATGAGAGCCGTATTCTGGTGCAAGGCTTGTCCCCAGAAGGTATCCATCGCCAAGTGTCCCATAATAATGTGGACGTAGGAACCGGGATTCTGAGCCTGTATCTGCTCAATGTAGTCATGAATGGGTTCGGCCAGCAGACGATACGGAGATGGAAGAATAACAAGATCGCCTTCCCCAATACGCTGCAACCACTTCTTCTTTACCGCTTCGGCTTTATCAGGATTAATCGCAACGTGTACAGCCTTCCAAGGATGCTGAAGCGATTTTGCAAAATTAACCAAACGCACCGTCTCGGCATGGACATCATCAATCAGGATGAGTGTTTGCACAGCACGGGTTGTCAGTTCAGGCGGAGCACTATCCCAACTCAGCGCCTTAGCCACACTCTTATAGTGATGATGAATGCGGAAGAATATCCAAACGAGCGTCGGAATAAGCAATACAATCACCCATGCCCCGCTCGCAAACTTGGTGACGGCAAAGACAATCATTACGACAAAGGTACAGACCGCGCCAATGCCGCTGATGATCATATGCTTGCGCCAATGGGGATCATATTCCAGATCCGTTTCTAAACCTTTGACCACCTCGCCGGGTTTCAGCTTGCCGATTTTACGAGCGCGTACGACCATTCCGGCCTGCGATAACGTGAAGCTAAGAAACACGCCTACTGCATAGAGGGGAATAAGAGTTGAAGTACTCGCATCCGCAACAATGACTAGGAGCGATGCGAAAGCCGACAAAGCCACGATTCCCCAAGAGAAAACCAACCGCCCACCACGAATGGTGAGCTGACGAGGCAGGAAACCGTCACCCGCTTGGAGAGCCGCTAAACGAGGGAAGTCAGCATAGCTAGTATTAGCAGCCATCAACAAGATCAAGGCTGTACCGGACAAAATCAACAGATAGAAGATGCTCGATTTGCCATAGACTGTTCTGGCAATCTGGGAAATCACCGTTTCGGTTTCGCTTGGCAACGCGCCAATCTGGTGTGCCACCAAAGTAATACCAAGGAATAAAGTGATCAGAATGCTGCTCATCCACACAAGAGTGATAGCCGCGTTCTTGCTGCTAGGCGCTTTAAAAGCCGTAATACCGTTTGAAATGGCTTCAATACCGGTTAAGGCGGTACAACCGCTCGAAAATGCCCGCAGCACGAGGAAGACGGTCAGCGAATCGACAGTCGTCCGGTGAATGAGCTCAACATCTGTCACGACTCCCAAAGATCCAGTAAAGAACTTGACCGCCGCGACAATTAAGGTAAGGGCCATCGTTCCAAGGAAGAAATAGGTCGGAACCGCAAAAATACGCCCGCTTTCCTTAACTCCGCGCAGATTAACAACCATCATCAATACGATGACTGCCACCGCGATTTCTACGCGATACGGGAGCAAACCCGGGAAGGCCGATGTAATTTGGGCCACACCGGACGAGATACTGACGGCAACCGTCAGAATGTAATCCGTTAAAAGTGCCGCGCCAGCCACCTGAGCAGGAATTTCACCAAAGTTGTCACGGGCAACAATGTATGCACCGCCGCCTTTTGGGTAAGCGAAAATTGTTTGACGATAGGAAATAGTGACAATGGCTAGCAGAATCGCAATGGCGATAGCAATCGGAATCGATATGCCGAGAATCGCCGCGCCACCGCCGGCAAGCGACAAAATAAGGAGAATTTCTTCAGTTGCATAAGCGGTGGAAGATAATGCATCTGAGGCAAAAACGGCTAGCCCGACAGGTTTACTAATTGCTTGATGGATGAGATCTTTGGTTTCGAGGGGTTTGCCAATCAGTATACGACCGACATTCATAGAGTACAAACTTTCAGTTAGTGTTCAGGCTACACATGAAATTTCCCAGCCACAATAGTACTAAGACTTTGAGGATGGGAAACGGTTAAAGTACATCAATTCATACCGACATTATGCACAAATTGTGAAAATGACTCAATAGCGGTTTATCCTATAAGCGACTAGGCACCCCCACTTTTTGGGGGTACGCAAGGCAAGTTTAACAAAATTTAAAGGCCTGAAGGGTTCACAAATTTCTTGGTAAACAGTAGAATGCAACAATAGTTTTATGAGGAAAACCCCAAAAACCTATGGATGAAACTCGCTGGACTAGCTTCGATCTCATCTTTTTTGATTGCGATAGTACCCTTTCGGCAATTGAAGGTATTGACGAACTTGCACGCTTTAAAGGTAAAGAGTGGCGCGTTGGCGTCTTAACCGAAAAAGCCATGAATGGCGACCTCGACTTGAGTGAGGTCTACGGCAAACGGCTGCAAGCCATCCGCCCAACACGCGGTGAATTGAAAGCCATTGAAGAGCGCTACTGGGACACGCTTGTTCCTGATGCTGAAGCAGTCTTGGCCGCATTACGTCACCTCGGTAAGCAGGTGTTCATCGTGAGTGGTGGTCTGGCAGAACCTGTACGCGGTTTCGGCAAACGGTTAGGCGTACCGCCCGAAAACATCCGTGCCGTTGAACTGGAATATAATGAGCTTTCCGGCGATTGGTGGCATTACTACCACCCACAAACGCAGCATCGCCAAACATATCTCGACTACAATGAAGGGCCGCTGACCGTATCAAGTGGCAAGCCTGCCATCATTCAATCACTGGCTGCGGGCAAACACGGACGGCGATTGATGATTGGGGATGGCGCATCCGACTTGGCGACCCGTCCAGTGGTCGATTTGTTCGTGGGCTTTGGCGGCGTAGTCAGCCGTGAAAAGGTCATGAACGGCGCGGACATTTTTGTCTCGGTGAATTCCTTAGCGCCTATTTTGCCGTTAGCGGTGGGGCCAGCAGGATACACACGGCTTGCCAATACACCCTATAAAGACCTATTTGACAAAGGGCTAGCGCTCGCCAACGACATCGGTATGATGATTAAAGACAGTGAATTGAAAACCGCCTTTAAGAAAGCTTTTGAGACGACATGATCAGACCCGGACAATTTGACGCAATCATTTTTGATATGGACGGCCTGCTGGTGGATACCGAGCCGGTTTGGGAAGAAGCCGAAACCGAAATGCTCGCGGTCTATAATGTGAAAATGGACGCCGAAGTTCGCATGAGCTTGATCGGCCTGCGAAACGATGTTTTTTTGAGCAGGTTGATTAATCAGTACAATATTCAGGCTGACCTTGATGACTTGCAAGCTGACATCATTGGCCGGATGCTGAAGCTGATCCCAATCAAAGCCAAGCCAATGCCGGGTGCATTAGAACTAATCCACTACGCGGTCGACAATGGCATCCCGACTGCAATTGCCTCAAGTTCACCCGGCGCGATTATAGAGGCCGTCGTCAGTCACCAAGGCTGGGCGAAGTATATTCCGGTGCGATGCTCGGCGGAGCACCTCATCGCGGGCAAACCGGAGCCATACGTCTATCTTGAAGCGGCCAAAGCCTTGGGTGTAAACCCTGTAAACTGTCTAGCGCTTGAAGACAGCCCGAACGGCGCAAGAGCCGCCGTCGCGGCAGGGATGACCTGTTACGCGGTACCCGATTTGTCCCATACGCGAATTGAGGCGTTCCAAGGGGTCACAGACAATCTTTTCGACTCCCTACATCAGGTACTGGAACGATTAAACGAAACCGTATAAAACTTCCATAGGACATCCACATGCCTAAGCAAAAAATCGCTGCATGGCTCGTACACCTCTATACCGCGTCGGGTGGCGTGGTAGGAATGTTTGCTCTCTATTGGGCAGCACAGGGACAGCCACGACACGCCTTCTTTCTGCTCGGCATCTCAATGTTAATCGACGGTACAGATGGAATGCTGGCGCGGCGAATCGGTGTTCGCCGTATCCTGCCGAATTTTGACGGGGCGATGATCGATAATGTCATCGATGTCCTCACCTACGTCTGGGTTCCGGTTTTCATCATGGCTTCGCAAAATTTGCTGCCCAGTGTGCTCTGGACTGCTGTACCAGTCATCGCGGCGCTCTACGCCTATGGTCAGACCAATATGAAAACCGATGACGCCTTCTTCCTCGGTTTCCCCAGCTATTGGAATGCCATCGCACTCTATCTGTTCTGGCTGCATCCCCAGCCTGTGGTCGCCATTTTGATGGTCGTCATTCCGGGGATTCTGTCATTCATCCCGACCCGCTATTTGTATCCCAGCAAAAATCCACTCTTCAGCAAAACCAACTGGATACTCTCTCTGATCTGGGCAGCCATGATTTTGTATATGCTGACGCAGGAACAACCTTCCCCCACACTGATCCTGATTAGCTTGTCCTACCCCATCTTTTATCTGGTGAGCAGCTTCTATGTGGATTGGTGCATCCGGCACGGTAAGCGCTTTGCCACTCAGTAAGCCCTTCCTTCCGCTATAGCCGGATGCTATTATTCCTTGCCATCATGAGTTGAACCCCTAGTTCATCACCTTTCATAAGTCTGAAACGTGATGTGCTTGAGAAGCACACGAGGAATAAGTTGACGACTTTCCATATTCTTGTCGCGACCGATCTGGCTGAAAACAGCCTCAAAATTCTCCATGAAACATCCGATGTTATTGTCCATCAAGTGACGCCTTCCGCTGTGCGGGACGGCCTTGCTCAAGCCCATGCCTTGATCGCCCGTGACGATGTGCGTGTTGATAAAGCGCTGCTCGACCAAGCACCGCATCTGAAGTTGATCGGGCATGTCGGCGCGGGTTTGAACGGCATCGACATCGAAGCGGCCACCAATCGCGGTATTATTGTGATGAACACACCCGGCACCAACGCCATTGCCGCAGGTGAACATGCCATTGCCTTGATGCTGGCCCTCAGCCGACGCTTAGTTGTTGCCCATGACAGCCTCAAAGATGGCTGGTGGCTTCTTGACCGCAAGCGGCAGGCAGGCACGCAGCTCTACGAGAAAACACTCGGCATTATCGGGCTAGGGCGCGTGGGGAACATCGTCGCCAAACGCTGCTTATCTTTTGGGATGACCGTCCTCGCCTATGATCCTTACGTCAATGAAGATCAAATCCTCGACCAGCGCATTCAGTTAGTCGGCTTAAAAGAACTGCTCCAGCGCAGCGACTTCGTATCACTACATGTGGCTGCTACCGCCGAAACCGCCAACATCATCAACGCCAACACACTCGCCCAGATGAAGCCCGGAGCGCGTCTGATTAACGCCTCACACGGCAGTGTCATGGATGAAACCGCTGTTGCCGCAGCCGTTAAAGATGGTCAATTGGCAGGCGTCGCAGTCGATGTTTACAAAAACGAGCCACCTTATAACAGCCCCTTAGTCGGTTTGGATAACGTCATTCACACGCCGCACATCGGCGATAACACGATTGAGGCCATGCAAGACCTGTCGCTACAAATTGTGAAGCAAGTCTTAGATGCGCTGCATGGCATCGATTTCCGTAACGCTGTGAATATGCCTTATGTGCCGGGGTTGGACTTTGAGACAGCCCAGCCCTACATGCGGTTGGCGGAATGCGTGGGCAAGATGATCCATGCCCTATCCCGCAGTCCGGTGAGCCGCGTCGCGGTCGAGTATCGCGGTGAGGAAATGAGCGGGCTTGTGAAAGCGATTGCCGTCGCCATTTTGAAGGGGTTGCTCCAACCGGTTCTCGGTGACAAGGTCAACACCGTCAATGCGCCGGTGCTGGCGGCTGAACGCGGCATTCAGGTGATGCAAACCAAAGGCATGAAAACCGGTGACTATGCGACGATGGTTTCTTGTCAGGTGACGCTGGAAGACGGCGAAACCATTCTGATGGCCGGAACACTGCTCGATGGCAAAGAACCGCACATCGTCCAGATCAACCAGTACAAGATGAATTTCGTGCCGGAGGGTCATCTGTTATTGATGGGCAGCTTCGACCAACCGGGCGTCATCGGCAAGGTCGGTACCTTAATGGCGACCAACAAAGTCAACATCGCCAGCTGGCATACCGGACGCCGCGAACCGGGTGGTCATACGCTCACCGTTCTGGCTTTGGATGCTCCTCTGCCTGCTCCGGTACTGGATGAGCTCAGCCAACTGGATTTCGTGCGCCATGCGCATCAGGTTGAGATTAAGAATTAAGCGAGGAAGTACTCATAAACCGCTATTTACCAAAGGTTGGTGATGCGCTCTGGCTGGCAGTGCTCATTGTCTATGCTGCGCTGGGCCTAAAACTTGCGCCGTTTCATGGCGACGAAGCCATGCATATCTATACCAGCAAGGATTACGCGACTGTTTTTATCGACCATAATCTGCAAAGTCTGCCCGTTAATCCCCCTTACGACATCGACAGTGATCCGCGTCTGCGTTTGCTCAACGGTTCGGTCATGCGTTATTCCGTCGGCCTCAGTTGGCAGTTAGCCGGACTAACGGCACAAGATTTGCCACCCCGCCCCGGTTGGGATTGGGGGCTGCATTATGCCGATAACGTGTCTACCGGACACCGCCCGTCTGATGCGCTGCTGACTTCCGCTCGAAGCGCCGCGCTGGTTTACTTTGCCCTGAGCATCATTGCCCTGTTTGGGATCGGTTGGCACTTTGGCGGACGCTGGACGGCCTATATTGCTAGCGCGCTCTATACCCTCAATCCGATTATTCTTTTGAATGGGCGGCGGGCACTGGTCGAAAGCGCCATGCTCGGCTTTGGCCTGCTGACAATCTGGATAGCCTTACGGATTGCGCGACAGCGTGAACAAGGCGGCAAAGGTCTATTGGGCTGGTGGATAGCTCTCATCATCGCCAGCGGCTTGGCGTTGGTTAGCAAATACACCGACACGATTTTTCTAGCAGGCGCATTCGGCGGCATCTTCTTTGCCGAAGTGCTGCACGCAGTCCGTCAGTGGCGGCAGTCTGGAGCATTGCTATCAGACCAGTTGGGGAGTCTCATTTCTTCCACATTTAAATTAGCAGTCAGCGGCGTGTTGGCGCTGGTTTTAACCGTCACCCTATCCCCTGCTCTCTGGAATGATCCGGTCAGCCGCGTACGTGATTTATCACAAATGCTGACCGAGCAGGTCAATATTGTGGTGTCGATCCTTGCGCCGAATGCGCCGACCACCATACCCCAGCGCATCGAGGATATCGTGACCCAACCGTTCATGACGCCAGTCGCCTATTTTGAGCAGGCGTCATGGTCGGAAGCCGCGCCCATCACCGCCGAAATCGCGACCTACGAAGCCTCACCGCTGCGAGGTCTGTCGGTCAGCCCACTAATCGGCATCCCCCTGACGTTACTCGCCGCAGTTGGCTTGGTCGCGGTGTTATGGCCGCGCATTCGTCCTTATGAGTCGTGGTCAGTATCCGCCGTGCTGCTGGTATGGCTGTTGATTACCGTACTGAACTTGTTGATTAATCCCCTGCCGTGGCAGCGTTATTACCTGCCCGAAATCCCCATCATGACGATCTTGGTCGCCATCGGTGTGATGAGCATCGTCAAACTCATCCAGCAGCGCCAAAAGCCTGCTTAGACGAATGCATATGCAAACCATGGTTGAACCGCCGAGCCAACATGTCCCGTCATCCAAATCACGGTTTTCACTGTTGGATGCCTTCTGGTTGTTGGCATTAGCGGTTTACATCCTCGCAGGTATCACGACCGTGCCCTTTCATGGTGATGAAGCTATGCAGATCACTATGAGCCGTGATTACTTCACCCTGTTTGTCGATCGTCAACCACAAGCCCTTCTGGTGATGCCGCCCTATATCGTCGACAGCCCTGCTCTGCTGCGCCTCATCAACGGATCGATCAATCTGTATACCGTTGGTTTCAGTTTGCAAGCCGCAGGCTACAGCCAGCAGACCCTACCTCCTTTGTGGCAGTGGCCGTTGAGCTACGACGACAATGTCACGCGCGGAAGCCGCCCTGAACAGGCTATGCTCAACGTCAGCCGCGTTTCATCGGCGCTCTTTCTTGCCCTCAGCGCGGCAGTCCTCTTCGAGATTGGATGGCAGGTTCGCGGACGGTTGGTAGCCTTCATTGCAAGTGGCTTATACGCCCTCAATCCAATAATCTTACTCAACGGGCGGCGAGCCATGATGGAAGGCTCGGTGTTGTGTTTCGGGCTGCTGGTCATCTTGATAGCAATCCTGATCTGCAAAGGTCGCAAGAGTTGGCGCTGGTGGCTGGCGCTCGGCATTGCAGGTGGACTGACATTCGCCAGCAAGCACAGCGGGATTGTATTTGTGGCAGCGGCGTTCGGATGGATTGTGGTCAGACAGATGCAAATACGGTTTGAACCGCAGAGACGCAGAGAAACAAGCGCATTTGAGACACTCACAAAAGTTGTGACAGCACTGGTCATCATGGTGGCGCTGTTTATCGCCCTATCGCCTGCCCAATGGAATAATCCGCTTGAGCGATTTGGCGACCTCATCAGCGAACGAGCAAAGCTGCTGGAATCACAGGTCAAGGCCGAACCAACCGCGCCCACCACTATCAGCGACCGGATCAGCGGAATTGTGACGCAGCCCTATATGCAAGCGCCAGTCTATTATGAGGTCGAGTTCTGGGCGGGCGTTGCCCCCGTACAGGCTGAAATCGCCCAATATGATGCTTCAGTTTTAAGCGGACTTCACACAGGCGTCGTGACCGGTGGATTACTCACCTTACTTGCACTCATTGGCCTTATCTCCCTCCTGCCCCGATGGAGAACACGGGAAATCGGCGTGCTGGTCTGGTTGGCAGTTGTCGTCGTTACCTTGCTAATTAATCCTCTGCCTTGGCAGCGCTACTATTTAGCCCTATATCCCATCGCTGCCCTGCTAACCGCTGTTGGCATACACACACTAATTCGCCAGATCTCCGCAAATCCGTTCCACAATCGCTAAATGCTTCTTAGGATATAGCAATTGGCTTTTCTTTCAAGTCCAAGCGAATTACACAGTCCAGTGTATCGAGCAAATCAATAGCAATCTATTGCGGCAGCATAGACAACCTTCCAGACGATACTTATCCATCAACCAAGTCTATCTGATAATGGATTGATCCGCCTTCTAAAGCCAGTTGCTGAGAGTGCCTTCACTCACGCTGTCACCGAGTTGCGGCATAATCAATTCAGTTTGTTGTCGTTATTGTGAGAGGGAAACTACACACCGAAAGCCAAGATCATTATACGAATAATCCTGCAAGTCCCTGTAACGGGAGGCTGACCGCAAGTACTCTAAATATGTAGGATACCATGAGTCGCCGCGCAGGGCACGATAATCAGCAATATCGTTATAATTTATCCACAGTATAGCTTCTTCATTGCTGTCTGGTATAGGATACGGATACCGCCAGTAGAGTGTTGAAACCCATTCCCACACATTACCGCTCATATCGAGCGCTCCTACCCACGATGCCCCTTTAGGTTTGCTGCCAACATCCGCTGTTTGATAATTTGAGTTCTCAGAATAGACCACGTTATCGCCTACAAATGAATTGCCCCACGGATATGCCAGATTATCTGGTCCGCGAGCTGAATATTCCCACTCCGCCTCCGTAGGTAAACGCCCGCCGCGCGCAGCGCAGAAGTCGCGTGCTTCAAACCACGTAATCGTTTCGCGTGGGTGGTTGGGATTCGTCCAATTGCTTGGCTGTGCTGCTTGCCACCAAACTGTGTAAACTGCGCGTTAGTCACTTCTGTTTTGTCTATCCAAAAAGCACTGATAAAACAAATGTGACCACCATTGCCTACTCCTTGTATCGGACCATCAAAAGCTTGTGGATCATTGCCCATATCAAAACACCCTTCTGGCACTTGCACCATCATCACCCCGTTAACATCACGCTCAACGGGTTTCCAGTCGACGTTGCGGGAAACCACAATAGGCATCATGACAGTTGGTATTTGCGTTGGTTGTACAATTGCTTGCAGTGTAGCTGCCGATACTGCTGCTAGAGGTATATTCGTTGGTGCAGCGGTCGGCGTGACTCTATTGGGTGTTTGTTGTCGTGACAGTATTGCAGCAACAATACCTACTGATACAAGAACAGTGATGACAAGACCAATAGCGGGTTTGCGCCAACGTCGCCAACTGGCGTTGCTGACATATGGTGTGCTGCTTGTTTGTTTGTCTGCATCAATAGCTTGAATCTGTTCGATTAGCCGCTGTATATCGCGTTTGAAATCAGGATTATGGCGGATTTTGACGGCATTCCGAAATAACAATTCATGCAGGGATGGCGGTAAATCATCCGCATCGGGCATCATCGCCCCTTCTATGAGTGCAGGAATAACAACCTTTTGACTGTTGAGTGCGCTTTCTAACTCGATCCGGACGAAATCAGCCGGATTCATCAGTCGCTTCTGTCCTAGGTCATCCGTGACTCTAGCCCATTTCGAACCGATTATTACCAGTACAACATCACAAAACTCGACAGCGTCCTTCAGCACCACACGGAAATCAGCACCCGCGCGAATACTATCCACGTCTTGAAATACATTTTCTTCACCAAATACCGCCGCTAATCGATCATAAATACGATCTGTAATGGTTTGGCTGTCTGCACGACGGTAGGAAATAAAAACCTTAGGCATGAATGGTTCGATTTGGATGCAATAATCTAAACGATAGTATGACCTGAGACGATCACGAGCGCAAGTCGAATAAGTTTGTATATTCGAACGCTCAAAACAGAATTTTTGTGCTACAATATTCCTAGTAGTGGTTGCATAGTAAGTGATAACTTGTTTAGTTCCCCTCGCCTTGAGGGAGAGGGGCTAGGGGTGAGGGTTCAATCATCACTTACCAAATGACCACCACCATATTCCTGGTAGTGGTCACAAGGTAAGTGATGATCGAATACGAAGATTGTATTCGAGGATGAACCAATGAGTGACGAGAGAATGGTACAGATCCTCCTTGGAAAAAGATAAGGACTTGCGAGTGTATCGCCCGACCCACTGACGGAGCGTATTGTTCCAACGCTCTTGATGATTGGTCTGATGTGCCTCTTTGGGGGCCGCCCGATGCTGCTCAAGTGGGATAATACGTGGATAAACATCGTACTCATCTGTGTACATGGGACAACTTCGATAGCTGTCGGGAAGCATTTCCCAGAGCTTCTGCGCCGTGGTTTCGGAGCGATCATCGATGGCATAAGCCACAATCTGGCGCGTTCGACGACACATGGCCAGCCACAACCAGCGTTTGAAGAACTTCTCGGACACAAAACTCACCAGTTCATCCAGTTCCAGCACATCGGTCGCTTGAACCGGAAGCAATGTTTCGGGCAATGATGGTAGGGATGCCACCCACGCCTTTAACCAGCGCAAGACGGTAGTGCGCCATACACCGAACACGCGCTGTAAGCCGCGTAAACTGATCCGTTCCCGGTAAGCACGCAAAATGGTGACTTTCTGTTCCTGCGTATATTTGATTTTCGGTGTCAACACGCGGCAGGCACCACACGCTTTGCACTTGTACTGCGGACTCCCGCATTTATTGTGCCCGTTGCGTATAATAGGCTCACTGCCGCATGATCGACACGAGTATTTGGTAGTCTCTTCGATCATGTGGCAGATCTTTATCCACCATCACTTACTTTGCAACCACTACCATATTCCTATGATGATTTTATCTTTTTCTCCTCTTTCTCTGCGTCTTTGCGGTTCAACTGTTTTTGCTTTTGCATTTTCGGCGGTTCACTCCCTCACATCCGCTGCGACAGCTGGACTTGACCTGATATTGTGGAGAGACAAGAGATTCATAAAAGGTAGGCTGCCTCAAAAGCAGCAGGTGTGCAATAGCCAAGGGTGGAATGTAGGCGTTGACGGTTGTAATAGACCTCCAAGTACTCAAAGATAACGGTTCGGGCATAAGCATGTGAGTGAAAGAGATGTAGGTCAATGCACTCAGCTTTGAGGGTGCGAAAGAAGCTCTCGATGACGGCGTTGTCGTAACAGTTGGCGGTGCGGCTCATGCTGACGATGATGTGGTGCTGAGCCAGCAGGGCTTGGTAGGCGAGAGCGGCGTACTGACTGCCGCGATCGGAGTGGTGTAGTAAAGCGCCAGTAGGTTGGCGCTGGGAGAGGGCCATCTGGAGGGCATGCTGAACCAGAGTGGCATCACAACGAGCACTCATCGCCCAGCCGACAACGCGGCGTGAGAAGAGATCCAAGACCACGGCCAGATACAACCATCCCGCCTGCGTGGCGATGAAGGTGATATCCGCTACCCACTTCTGGTTGGGACGTTGAGCTTGAAAGTCTCGGTTGAGGACATTGGCGGCAACGGGATAAGGATGGCGAGAATCGGTCGTGAGCTGCCGTCGCCTGGCTTGACGCACCGAGCGCAGATGGCTTTGGCGCATCAGGCGGGCGACCCGTTTGCGACTGCAGCGGTGTCCCCGTTTTCGTAGTTCGGCATGCACCCGTGGACTGCCATACGTTCCCCGGTTTTGCTGGTAAATTCTCTGGATTTCCGCCACCAAGGCCGCATCCGCTTGCTGTCGCCCACTCGGTTGGCGCTTGCACCAGGCATAGTAGCCGCTTGCAGCCACTTCCAACACCTGACATTGTCGCTGCACTGGATACTCCTAGGCGTGTTCAGCGATGAACTGGTAGCGCATCATGACCCCTTCGCGAACACGCTCATAGCTTTTTTTAGGATGTCCCGCTCCTGCCGCATGATCTCCAGTTCCCGCCGCAGCCGTCGGTTTTCTGCTTCCAAATCCCGTCCGTTTCCTTCATCTGTCACGGCTGAACTGGACTTGTCACTCGCTACCCATGTGTACAGCGTCCGCGCATTAATCCCCAACTCTTCCGCAATCTCCGGCACCCCTTTTCCACTCGCCTTCACTAATGCTACTGCTTCCGCTTTGAAGGCCTCGGTTTGCTGCTTACGGTGTCTGCTCATGCTTTTCTCCTTGCTCCTTATTTAAGTGTACCTGTGCAATTTCACACTCTCCACTTAAACGGGGCAAGTCCACAGCACTGCCAACTGTGCAGCGGCGGACATACAGGGGTCATCCGCGGCATTTGCGCCAATTCAGCGGCGCCAGCCGAACTTCCCGCGGCGTGAAAGTGTCAATTCAGCGGCTTCTCGGCGGCTTCCCGCCAGTCATTTCGGCGGATAAATGTGCAAATTTTGCATATTGCGCATAATCCGCTGAATCAAAAACGCCGCCCTCTCGAACGACGTTTTCTTTGTATTAACTTGGCGCCTTGGCGGTTAGCTGAATTGGATTAGTCGTGAACGATCGCCTGCATCGTCAGGTTCTCGGCGATCAGCTCGGCCACGTCCTTGATCACCAGCTTGCTATCAGCATCGTTCGCCTTGGCCGTTTCAAACATCTGGGCACAGAACGGACACCCCACCGCCAGCACGTCCGCTCCAGTTGACTTGGCTTCCTCGTAGCGTTCGACGTTGACCGCTTTGGTGCCGTGTTCCTCTTCCTTCCAGAACTGCGCGCCGCCCGCCCCACAGCAGAAGGATTTCTTCTTGCTGCGTGGCATCTCAATCAGATTCTCGCTCACCAACCCCAGCGCCGTGCGGGGCGCTTCGACCACGTCATTATGCCGCCCCAGATAGCATGGATCATGGAACGTGACGTTGCTCATCTTCTTGGTGCTTGTCGGGACCTTCCCCGCACCGATCAGTTCTTCGATCAGTTCAGTATGGTGAACCACTTCATAGTTCCCCCCAAACTGGTGATATTCCTTCCCGATGTTGTGGTAACAGTGCGGGCAGGTGACCACAATCCGCTTCGGGTTGACCTCGTTCAGGGTTTCGACGTTGCCCGTCGCCAGTTCATAATACAGGTCTTCTTTGCCTGCCCGCCGTGCCACATCACCCGTGCAGTTTTCCATCTCACCGAGCACTGCGAAGTTCACACCTGCCGCGTTCAATACCTTGACCAGTGCCCTCGCCGTCAACTGTGCGCGCGGATCATAATTCACCGCGCAGCCTGTCCAATACAGGATGTCGAAGTTCGGGTTTTCGTCTACCGTCGGAACAGGAATGTCGAGCCCCTTAGCCCACTTGAAGCGATCTTCACGCGGAGCCTGCCACGGATTGCCCTGACGTTCCATACCTTTGAACGCGCCTTGCAGTTCAGCCGGGAACTCAGACTGCATCAGCACCGCGTCACGCCGGATGTTCAGGATGTCCAGCATCGGCTCATTGCCCACCGGACAAATATCGATACACGCACCGCAGGATGTACATGCCCACACTGCCGATTCGCTGATCGCCATCCCCACCAGCGAGAACTCTGACTCCGATCCACCGGCCAAATCGGTCATGTGGTCGCGCATGAAATAACGTTTGTTGACTTCGTAGGCCGCCGGCGAAAGTTCTTTGCCCGTTGTATAAGCCGGGCAAACATCCTGACAGCGATTGCACATGATACAGGCGAACCCGTCAAAGATATTGGTCTTGGGCAAATCTTCCAGCTTATTCACGCCGAACTGCTCAATATCGGGATTTTCCAGATCAAGCTTGTCCATTTCACCGAGCGAGGTTCGCTTTGGCTTGGTCAAGAAGTTGAGGGGAGCCATGAACAAGTGAGCATGCTTCGAGTAAGCGAAATAGGGCGTAAAGACGAGGATACCGCCGAGTGCCAACCACCAGAAGACATGCTCCATCATGGTCAATGTGTCACCGTTCATCCCCCCCCAGATGGGTGAGATCAACGTCGCGAAAGGCATGAACAAATCAGCCCCATTGTGAGCCACATAAACCGACTCACCTAAGAAGCGTGAACCCACATGGATCAGGATGAATATTGCCACAATCAGCGAGTCAGTCCTGACTGCGCCTGCCTTCACTTTAGGATGCAAAAGCACATTATCGTGATAGTCCAACTCCCGTTTGTTGGGGAGCACATACCGCCGCAGGATGAAGTACACCACGCCGACCAGTACCGCGATGCTCAACACATCCCCAACCAGCCGGTAAAGGTCATAAATGATCCCGAAATTTTTCAACCAATCCAAAAAGTTAGGAATAAATCCTTTAAAAGTATCTAAACCATTGACGAGGAAGTAATAAGTAAAGCCCCATACAATCCCCAAGTGAAACAAACTGCTCACGCGTCGGGTCTTGAGCGTAGTTTGCTGTCCCAAATAGATTTTTAGAGCGGTCCATAAACGCTGGGGAAGATGATCCAAATACAGTTGGCCTTCTCCGCGATTGATGATGAGGTACATTTCTCGGAAGCCGCTGTATGTCGCGCCGACGGCCAGCACCGCCAGCAGGAGAAACAGAAATTGTTCAAATGGTGTCAGCATAATATCCCTCATGAAGTGTATTTTGATGTGGGCGCGAACGACACACCTCAGAAGTGTAACACTGCTCGAATCGAAACGCTAAACACAAATCATGGGGATTGCGTAAAAAGTCGTTAGTCGTTGTAAGAATACGTTATCCTTCTGCCTCTAGGTATGGTGTATCCCATTCACATTCTTATATTGTCATGAATATATTGAGTAGTCGCTAGGAGAATACTGTGTCATTCGACTTTGCCCCTGTTGAAAACCATGAAATGACGTTGCTGCAATATTCTGAGAGTTTTACGATTGAAGATTTACGGGCTATCACAAATCAATCTATTGATACCCTTTTAAAAATTGTTCAAGGTTTGAATGACACACAGGTCACTTTTTTGCCCCATGATCCCGAAGCGGATGATCCTTATGCCAAGCCCGGTGAAGAAAAAATCGGTTGGAGCATTGCTCATCTGGTTGTTCACGTCACCGCCAGCAGTGAAGAATGGGCAACCTACAGCAGCTTTTTAGCACGCGGTATTCCCTATCCGGCAGAGCCGCGCTTGCGCTACGAAACTGAATGGAAAACCGTAACCAGCACAGCCCAATGCATCCAGCGCCTTGAGGAAAGCCGCCGCATCCGCTTAGGCTATCTCGCTGCATGGCCAGATCAACCAAATCTGGAAGTCAAGCGTGAGCTGTCGCCGCGTTTTATCGAGAAGTTTGGACAGTTTAATGCGCCAGCCTGCTTCCTTTTCGGTCTGAAACATGAATTCGGACATTATGCCCAGTTCCGTGAGGTTGCACGACAAGCCAAAGCTGCATCTCCAGTTGCAACTGCCAGTGTATAGACCTGAATACAAACAAAAAGAGCGTGGCCGTGGTGCTACGCTCTTTTGGGTTATCGAAATAGCAGGTTATGGTCGTGATGCCGAGTAATTTTTCACAGTGCCATCCGGTTGGGTTGATTTCACTGCGAAGATCGTTGCGCCTCCTGTACAGACAGGGGCACTATTCCACGTAAAGCTACCCGGCGTGGTTGCATTCACGCCATTCACCTGAAGCACCGTCCCTGAGCAGCTGCTGCTTACCGTCACCACCAAATTGCTGCCACTGCAGCCGTTGGCAAAGGTTGAGGTCACGGTTAGTTTTTCATTCACACAGGAACATTGAGGGTCTGTGCTTCCAACAGCGCAGTTTACTTTTTGGATCGTGCTTTTCGTAGTGCGGCCTAACACTACGAGTATGCTTATGCATACCAGCGCAACCAGTGAGAGGATGAGGCTGTATTCAGCCAGCCCCTGCCCACGCTGGAGGCGCTTATGATTGTTATTTACTCCCGTATTCATAATACTCCTTCGATAATTCCAATGATTATGCTGACTCGGTCGGCGCAGGATTAAAAGCGCTTTCCAATAATGAGACGGTCATTTCATTCATGTCTGCCGGATAAATGATGACGGCAGTTTGAAGAATATCCAGTTTGTTTTTGCCTTCAGCGGTTAGCGGGGTTAGACGATGCCCATCATTTACGATGCCTGCAATATCTTTATAAAGAAACACGCTGACGTTATGGTTGCCTTTGTCGTCGGTAACCGTGAAGTTAAATTGCTCACTCGAGAGAACATTTGGTTCTTGCGCGACATTGACGAGCTTGCTGATATTTAAGCCCGCGGTGTTCCACTGGTTTATAAGGGTATCGCTTTGAAAAACAGTGATGGGTGTAATCACTGGCTTTTCAGGAACTGGTGCAGGCGTCAGTAATGTACTCAACATCAACAGTGCGACCGCGATAATAACGGTGTATAAACTGAGGGCGGTCATCATTCTCAACTTTGGGCTGAAGTCCCGTAGAAGCGGCTTATTGGCTCCGAATTTTTCCAATTCATTTTGGATTGCAGGTATCAACCCACTTGTCAAGGCTGCTGATGTGGACATCGGTTTACCGCCAAGATCACGCAGCATATCTCGCGCTTTAACATGCTTCGAGTCAAATGCCAACGCTCGTTGGAGATGGAGTTTTTGAGTTTCAGGGTTACTGGACATACGGGCAGCCATGACCCATGCATCTGCAGTTGGATGCTCATGAAGAATTGTTTTGAGCAGTTGGCTGGCTTTTGCCCGATCACCTTGTTTAAGTGCGGTCTGCACTTCACTTAGATTCGGCATAAATATAATCCTCTGATAATGTCTATACTTACTGTAATACCAATATCCGCCTGCTTTCGATAACGTATGTGAATTTCGTATAAATTTAGTGTGGTTTTCCTTACGCTCATTAATTAAGATAGTGACTATTTCTTCAACAGAAATAGTTGCGCCCGCAGCCATTTTCGGCTACCCTTAGAATAGATAGCCAAAGGGATTATCATGTTGCATCATCACCATTATGTGAATAACTGTTAACCAACCGTTGCGAATAACTTTTGAGCGCAGGCGTTGGTCTGCGCTTTTTTATTTCTAGGACTGAAGCTGAAGGATAAAACGATGGCCGCTGTAAAGATTGTTCCCCGTGTACCGAAAGGAATGCGCGATTTCTTACCCGCCGACATGCTCAAACGTGAATATGTGTTTGGCATCGTGCGTGAGGTCTTTCACCTGTATGGTTTTGAACCGCTGCAAACCCCAATTATCGAGTTAAAAGAGACGCTCTATGGAAAATATGGGGAAGATGCGGAAAAACTGATTTACAGCGCGCAGCATCCCGGTGGCAAGGAAGAAGTTGCGCTTCGATATGATCTTACTGTGCCCCTATCCCGTGTCGTGGCGCAGTACGAAAATCAAATCAAGCTGCCTTTTAAACGCTATCAATTATCACCTGTATTTCGTGCCGAGCGTCCTCAACGTGGTCGCTATCGCGAGTTATATCAGTGCGACGCTGATATTGTTGGTATTGGCGGCATGGTAGCGGACGCCGAGATTATCAGCCTGATCACGACTGCGTTACGTCGTCTTGGCTTTACCGAATTTGTTGTCAAAATCAACAACCGCAAACTGCTTACCGGGATGGGCAAGTATTCGGGTGTGACGGAGGCTCAGTTGCCGGACTTGTATCGCAGTGTAGATAAGTTTGACAAAATCGGTGCGGAAGGCGTTCAGAAAGAACTGCTGGAACGGGGCATCGCTCAGGATGCCGTCAGCCGTATGATCGAACTGATCACGACACGCCAGCCGGGGATTGCAAACTTGGATTATGTCGAGCAGGTCATGGACGATATCCCGGCCGCAACAGAAGGGCTGCGCGAATTGCGTGAACTGGCAGCTTATCTCGAAGCGTCTGATGTTCCCGCAGAAAACTATGAGTTCGATTTCACGATGGTGCGCGGCTTAGGCTATTACACCGGCCCAATCTTTGAGACTGTCATCACTGATCCTAATCTCGGCAGCGTGACCGGTGGTGGACGTTATGATGATCTAATCGGCATGTTCCGTAAGGAGAGTTTGCCTACTGTTGGAACATCCTTGGGTATCGAGCGCATCATTGACCTGATGGACATTCTGGGACTCTACCCGCTAAATATTGTTGGGACTGTGGTTGAGGCTCTAGTTACGGTCTTCAATGATTCGTCTCGCGCTGCGGCTTCCAAGCTTGCGGCTAATCTGCGGGCTGGTGGCGTGTGTACTGAACTGTATATGCAAGATAAAGCGCTGGGCAAGCAGTTTGAGTACGCGAATAAGAAGAATATTCCATTGGTCGCTATTCAGGGGCCGGAAGAAATCGCAGCAGGGGTCGTCAAACTGAAACGCCTCAGTGATGGTTCAGAAGTTACGGTTCCTCTCAATGACGTGGTTGAGAAAATCACCAGCATGATCCGCTAAGTTCGTTCAGTGTGCTGGCTACATACTTACTGAGCCAGCACACTCCTTATTCGTTTTATGCTGCGGCGACCTGCTTAAGCCGATCCCGTGCGATACGGGCGCGAGCCTCAATAAGTGAGCCAACCATCAGGAGTTTAGCATTATCCTTGTTAGGGTAAACCTTGGTAAAAATCGCTACGATGGTTCGCGCAAAGGCATTCGAGGTCACCATCACCAGTAACCCCACGTTGTGCGGCATGATGCGCATTGCACGCTGAAAATGGGGCATCGAGGAGCCTTTGGGCATGGCCGAACCGGGTGCACGGTCAATTACGAGATCAACCCGATGCTGGACCGTTTTAAACATGTTTACAATTTCATCGAGCGCTTGGTGGTAGTCATCCCATGTCCAAGTGCCTTCACCAGTACAGCAAATAATCGTTTGTTCGTTATCGAGCCACTCAATTTTTAACGGCATGGTTCGACCCTCTATAATTTACATCTTTCATAAATATAATGTGGATTTTACGTAAATTTCGTAAAGGTATTTTGTTTTATGTTAAGAGTTGTCAAGAATATTGCGTAATATGCTAAGCCGTTTGCTAGGATGACAAGAAAACGCTTTTGTTATATAGTGCCGGTGTCCTACGAAAGAATATTGATTGATGAGGGTCAAGACCAAAATGGCTTATCACATTGCTCAGATTAATATCGCCCGTATGATTGCGCCCCTTGATAGTCCTGCGATGCAGGATTTCGTTTCGAACCTTGACCGGATTAATGCCCTTGCGGAGTCAGCCTCCGGTTTCGTTTGGCGGCTCAAAGGCGATGGCAATGATGCGACCTCACTTCGTCCCTACGAAGATGAACGCATTATCGTGAATATGTCAGCATGGAAGTCGATTGACGCCTTATACCAATATGCTTATTACAGCGATCACACCGACTTCTTTAGACGCCGCCGTGAATGGTTTGAAAAACTGGAAACGCCTGCAGTTGCCTTGTGGTGGATCGAAGCAGGACATATTCCAACGGTTGCTGAAGCCAAAGAAAAGCTCGGATTACTTGAAAAATATGGCCCGACCCCGCTGGCATTTACCTTCAAGCAGCAGTTCACGATTGAGCAGATGCGAGCCGCTTTGCCAACCTGATCTCTGTCACTTCGCGATCTTTCGAAATCAGGTAGAATAGCGGTCATTGAATATTCGCTTTATTAACAGCGATTGGATATTGATATGACCGCACAGAAATCTCTTTTCCCACGCTCAAGTGGCGTCCTTCTGCATCCTACCTCCCTTCCCGGGCGCTATGGCATCGGCGATCTTGGCGAATGGGCTTACACCTTTGTTGACTGGCTGGAGTCGGCGGGACAAACCATATGGCAAGTGTTACCTCTCGGCCCGACCAGCTACGGTGATTCACCTTATCAATCCCTCTCCACATTTGCTGGTAATCCCTTGTTGATCAGCTTTGATAAGCTGGTTGCCGATGGCTGGTTAAGTGCTGAAGATGTGGCTAAAGTCCCGAACTTTCCGCCATATCTGGTGGATTTCGGGAATGTCATCAATTATCACAATACGCTGTTGACCAAAGCTTATAATCGGTTTGATACAGCCGCGAGCGCGGCACAACGCAGTGAGTTCGTGGCATGGTGCGCTCAAGAAGCGTACTGGCTGGATGATTGGGCGCTGTTTATCGCGCTCAAGAACTTTTATGGTGGTAAGCCGTGGGTGGAATGGCCGGAAGGCGAGGCTTTGCGAGATGCGGCTGTCTTGGATGCGACACGGCTTAAAAATGCCCGCAGTGTCGATGAACACAAATTCCGTCAATGGCTGTTCTTCAAGCAGTGGCACGAACTGAAAGCTTACGCCAATAAGAAGGGCGTTCGGTTGGTGGGCGATGTACCGATTTTTGTGGCACATGACAGCTCCGACGTGTGGGCGAACCGGGGTGAGTATTATCTGGATGCGATGGGTAACCCGACGGTTATCGCGGGCGTCCCGCCGGATTACTTCAGCCCGACTGGACAGCGCTGGGGCAACCCGCTCTACCGCTGGGACGTGATGGCTGAAAATGACTACCGCTGGTGGATTAGCCGGATTAAAGCCACGCTCAAGATGGTGGATATTGTCCGCGTTGATCACTTCAGGGGTTTTGAAGCCTACTGGGAAGTGCCAGCGACCGAGGCCACAGCCATCAAAGGCCAGTGGGTTCCCGGCCCAAAGTTCGACTTTTTCAATGCCGTGGTCGAGCAAATTGCGGAACTGCCGATTATTGCTGAAGACCTCGGTTTGATTACCCCCGGCGTGATAGAACTGCGCGACGGGTTGGGATTGCCCGGCATGAAAATTCTGCAATTTGCGTTTGGCGGTTCGGGTGGCGAGAACAGCTTCCTGCCCCACAACTACACGCCGAACTGCGTGGTTTACACCGGAACCCACGACAACAATACGACGGTGGGTTGGTGGAACAGCGGCGAGGCCACCGAGGATATTCGTAACTTCCTGCCTGAATATATGGGGCGCAAAGTTGATGAAATTCAATGGGATTTGATCCGCCTCGCGATGGCTTCGGTGGCGCATACCGCGGTCACTCCTTTACAGGATATTCTGGGCTTCGGCGCGGACACCCGCATGAACACGCCGGGGCGCGAGTCCGGCAACTGGGGATGGCGCTTTACGGGCGAGTGGCTCAACCATCCTTCGCGGGAACGCTTGGCTTATTTGACCCGCCTGTATGGGCGCTGGCCGAAGAATGAAGAGACTCAGGGCACCTAAAATTGCAGTTTCAAGATAAAAGAAGACGGTGGGTGGAAGCTCACCGTTTTTTATTGGCAATTTTGACAATTTCACCCCCTGTTTTTGGCAAATTTATCGGCAATTCGGCGGGACGTTCGGCTAGAAATGCGGCAAAAGCTTGTTGGAGTGTCCGCCGCCAAGATTGCCATATGATAAGTCTTCAGTCGTTAGCCGAATACAAGAGATGGCGGTGGCGGCAACAACTTTCTTGGCGGCGGCGATGGCGGCGGAGCATGGTTCATCTTCACTCCTTTTTGATTCAGAAAATTCGTCGGATTCTTCAGATTCAGAATATTTTACTTTTTGTGATTGGCTATTCCCCCGACCATTCACCATTTGAGATGCGAAAAACTGCAAAAACCGCAAGATCCACAAATTCCAAGTGTTTTCGATGTCGAAAATGTCGGCATAGTCGTTGTCAATCAGTCAGTAGCTCAGCCTATTGCTTGAGTGCATCAAGGGCAGTGAACCGTAGTTAATGCGGAATATGCGGCAAAAGCAGCACAAGCGGCGGAAACAACACACGTTTTGTGGTGACATTTACGCTAGCTGTGTGGCAAATGTTGAAAATATTGCAGTTGAGAAACGGTCTTTTTTATCACATTTGCAACGATTGACGGTTGTTAAGATGCGGTTGGATTTGGTTTCAGCAGGGGTTTGCCAGTGTGAGGATTTGCCAGCGGCAAATCCCTACAGCCAATCCTATCGTCTATTGTAAGGGAACTGATACGCAAAGGGGTTACATTTTGGAAGAACATTTTGTAACTCGTTTGCGGGTTTGGCTCTAACGTAAATGAGCGAGACAGCCGCTTCTTCAGGTTGATGGATGGTTGGTAAAGGGTTAACCCAACAAAGAGCGTGTTTAAAAAGGGTAAAGGAGGTAAAAGAGAGGGAATAAAGGGAGGAAAAGATGAAAAAACAGTATCCAAGTGATGTGAGCGATAAAGAATGGGCAATCTTGGAAGGCATGATTCCGAATCCGGGTGGCGGACGACCGCGCAAATATTCGATGCGCGCCATAATCAACGCCATGCGTTATGTGTTGCGCAGTGGTTGCTCGTGGCGGATGCTGCCCCATGACTTTCCACCTTATCAGAGTGTGTATTACTACTTTCGCATCTGGCGCGAGGATGGGAGTTGGGAAAAGCTGTATCAGACCTTGCACGAGATGCTGCGCCAGCACCAGGGAAAAGAAGCCAGTCCGTGGTTAGCAATACTGGATAGCCAGTCGGTCAAAACGACTGAAAAAGGGGGCTGAAAGGCTGGGATGGCTACAAGCATGTCACCGGCCGCAAACGGCATCTGTTGGTCGACACTCAAGGTTTGCTGATGCAGGTGCTGCTGACCGCCGCCGACGTTGATGATCGTCGTCCCGTCTTGGCCTTATTGCATAAGGCACAAACCCAGTATCCGCGTTTGGCCACAGTCTTGGTCGACAAAGGCTATCGCGGTCCGCTCTACCAAACCATCCAGAACCGCTTGCATATTCGTCTCCAAATTGAGCAACGTTCACAATTTGCCAAACCCCACCAGGTTCTCTCTTCCCGTTGGGTGGTTGAACGTACTTTTGCTTGGCTCGGTCGTTATCGTCGTCTGAGCAAGGATTACGAGTTTCTCACTTCTTCTTCTCGCACCTTTATTTTTCTCGCCATGACTGCTCTCGTCCTCCGTCGTCTTTCCCGTCTTTGACCTTTTTAAACACCCTCAACCAAAATTAAACTCAACATCTAATACTGAACTACGACCTATCCTTCCAGCCTTTTCCTCATTCATGTATGCTTGCCCCTGACCGCATCCAAGTTAACAGGTTTCGAAAGTAATTCTTATGACGAATGAACTTCACTGGACGGCAGGGCTGCACCATGACGGCTCTGCGTTATGTGTGTCTCATCCACTGCCCAAGCAGGGCGAAACGGTCAGCATACGGCTGCGCGCGCCAAAAGACGCGCCTATAAAAGCGGTGTTCTTGCGCACGGCTCCGGATGGCGAGCAGCATCTGGCGCAAATGCATGTTGAGCGAGAAGATGCAGTCAACGCCTATTGGGCGACCGAGCTGCGAGTAAGTATGCCTTATATTCCGTACCGCTTCCGAATTATCTCGGCTGAAGGCGGATACTGGCTGAACGCGATGGGTATGAGCCGTGCGGATGCGCCGGATCTATGGGACTTCAAGCTGCTGGCTGATTTCGCCGCTCCAAACTGGTTGGATGACGCCGTTTTCTATCAAATATTCCCTGACCGATTCTGCAATGGTGACCCCACAAATGATGTGCCGGACGGAGCATGGAGCCGACGCGGCTTTACCACCCAAAAGCGCGAATGGGGCGCACCACCTCTATCAGCGCGGGAAACCGGCACGCTCGATTTTTACGGCGGCGATTTGCAGGGGATCATCCAAAAGCTGGATTATCTGCAAGACCTCGGCGTGAATGCCCTGTTTCTCAACCCGATTTTTAAAGCGTACACCAATCACCGTTATGATGTGGCGGATTACAACCAGATTGATCCGCATCTGGGCGGCGACCAAGCACTGGCTGATTTACGCCGTGCTCTGGACGAACGTGGGATGCGTCTGATTCTGGACGTGACGCCGAATCACTGCGGTTCGGAGAATGTCTGGTTTTTGGAGGCGTTGAAAGACCCGAACGCGCCAACGGCAGAATACTTCACCTTTAATCACTATCCGGACAATTACGAGTCATGGCTGGGGCATAAGTCGCTGGTCAAGCTAAACTACAGCAGTCAAAAGCTACGTGATGTGATGTACCGAGCCGAGGACTCGGTGATCCGCCGCTGGATGCACGAACCGTACCGGATTGACGGCTGGCGCTTGGATGTCGCTAATATGACCGCGCGGCAGGGCATGGTGCAGCTTTCGCACAAGGTGTGGCGCGAGATGCGGCGGGCAGTGAAAGCCGATAATCCACAGGCTTATCTGTTCGGTGAGAATTTTTATGACGGCACGCCTCATTTGCAGGGTGATGAACTGGACGCCATCATGAATTATCAGGGCTTTACGCTGCCGCTGTGGGATTGGCTGCACCACGATATTCCGGCGGCGGAACTGCCGCCTCATCACGATCCTATCCCCCTTTCAACCGAAGCGCTGGCTGAACAGTGGCGGCGATTCTGGGCAACTGTCCCTTGGGCGATTACGGCGCAGCAGTTCAATCTGATCGACAGCCACGATACGCCGCGCATACTGACCATCCTCAGCGGAGATAAAGCGCGAGTCCGGTTGGCTGTGACATTATTGATGACGATTCCCGGTGTGCCGTGTATCTATTATGGCGATGAAATCGGCTTGGAAGGCGGGCGCGACCCTGATAACCGGCGCTGTATGCCGTGGGACGAATCGCAGTGGGATCATGATCTGCGGGGATACTTCCAACGGCTGATCCAACTGCGGAAGACCGCTCCGGCGCTGCGACACGGCGGCTTCCAGATGCTTCAGGCGGAAGGCGAATGGCTGGCTTACCAACGCCAGTCGGCTGAACAGCGCATGATCGTCGTGGTTTACCGAGGAACGGAAGCTGCGTTGAACACTCGGTTGGCCGTTCGTCACGGCGGGCTAGCCGATGGCACGACCTTGACGGACAAGCTCACAGGCGCGACATTCAGGGTTGAGGAAGGCGGCATCACGATCACGAGCTTGGCTGCTGGAAGCGTTTTACTGCTGGAAGGGTAAAAGTTCGATTATAATAACAGGGAATAAGTGGTTGAGAGGTTAAGCATGGTCAGTATTGATCCAGTAAAACCAACTGCCGAACAGTTTGAAGCAATCATCAACGCGCCGGAAAACGCCGATAAATGGTTTGAGATGCTGCGCGGAATCATCTATGAGGTTATCATGCCAACGCCCCTTCATTCTTTTATCGGCTCACTTATTTATCACCTGATCGCGAGTTTCTTAGACATTCACAAGCTGGGTTTTGCTTACGCCGATGGCTGTATGTTTTACTTGCCGAATGGTGATCGTGTCATTCCTGATGCGGCGTTTGTGTCCAAGGAACGCGTTCCAGTCATTCCGGAGCGTTATGATATTGCACCTGATCTGGCCGTCGAGATCATTTCACCCAGCAACAAACCCGATGATATGCTGCTCAAAATCGAAAGTTATATCGAGTGCGGAACGCGCTTGGTATGGGCGGTATATCCTGAAGAAAAACTGGTGCGGGTGTGGCGTCCAGATGGAAAAGGCCGTGCATCTGTCGAAAAGCTTGATTTGAATGGCGTGCTGGATGGAGAAGACGTTCTGCCCGGTTTTACACTCGCCGTGAAAGACATCTTCCCCGCTTAAGAATAGCTTTTACAGTTTACGACTTCGGCTTCAAGGTGCTGCACAGGAAATTGTGCAGCAGCGTACCGACTTCCACATCAAAGGTCTTCTCCAAGGACGTGTTTTGCCAGAGGTCATAGGCGACCTTACATTCGAAGGGACGATCACCGTCCCCTTTGAGCATCAAGGTATAGGTTTCGTCACGTCCACCTTCACGGGTGCAGCCAATGGTCGAGCAGTTGGTGGCGTTCGAATTCGGCCAATACGGCGCGGTTGATTTATCCCCACTGGCGACCACCGGACTGACGCCGACCCACTGGTTGGTCACAAACGAGCACATGTAGCCCATGACCGGCTCGCTGCGATACTTGGTTTCGCACTGCTGCTCTTCGCGGAAGGTGCCATCCCCTTGATCAACCTGCTTGGTGTGGCAGGTTTGCCCATCCGGAATTTGCTTAGTATCGACCTGTTCGTAGCTGCGCGAGACGTTGTAGGCCGCGCTGGGCATACTTTCACAGCGTGTCTTGTTATGGACAGGCTGAAGCGACTGGACTTGAATGCTGCGATTCCACTTATAGCCGGTGACATAAGCCGTGGCTTTGGTGGTACGGGTGAGGGCAAAAATCGCGCCGCCAATAAGGACGACCACGACCAGTGCGATCAGCTTCCATTTGCTGAGGATGCCGCCGCTCTTTGTCGCAGGTTTGGCGGCAGCGGCGAGCGCAGGGACTTGATCTCCCAACTGCCGCTGCTTCAAGTCCTCGGTTGTAAAGGATTCGCCATCGCCTTTGGTGCGGCTTGCACCCTGCTTGGCGCGTGCGGCATCACTGAGCGGCGCACCGCAGTTGGTGCAGAATTCCGATTTACCGCTGTTTAGGGTCTGGCAGGCTTTGCAGATTATATCCGCGCCGACATAGACATGATCTTGAACGGCGACCTTCTCGGAATCCGATGGAAAATAGCGCCACGTCGGGTCTTGCTGAGCGCCGCAGTTGGGGCAGAAACGGTGGGTTTTACCCAGCAGTTTTTTGGTACCGCAGAACTTGCAGTCCCACTGCATTTCATAGACTTTTGCACCGCCGGGTGGTGGAGTCGGGTTATTAGCCATAGAGCAGCCTTTGTCATCATCAATGCGCTATGGTTATTATACCCGTACTCCTTATTTGATGAGCCTTGTGAAGCGTTAGGTCACCGCTGAAACTCCCCTATCTCCCCAACCCTCTTTCCCCATTGCATCCCACGGGAGGCTTCGCACTGGAGAAAGAGGGAGTAAGAACGGCGTCATTCCGTCACAAAGGGGCTTGAGTGGAATATTCAAACAGTCATTTGAAGGGTTCAGGCGAGGACCAGTTCCTTTTCCTCAGGATGCATCAAGCCGAAATTTTCACGCAGCGTCAGCAGCTTGCGGATTTGATGTTCCGGCAGTGATTTGCCACCGCCCAGTTGATGCACGAGATAGGTCAGATGGGCAGTGTGTTCCAAGGTTTCCAAGCGCATGTAGGCCTGCCACGGGTCATTACCCATGGTCAGCGAGCCATGAAACGAGAGCATGATGGCGTCATGCTTGCCTGCCAAATTGGAAATGGCGTCACGGTCTTCCGTCGTGGCCGGTGTGGCATAAGGGGCGTTCGGCACTTCGCCCAGCAGGATAATCGCTTCGGGAATGGTATAGGCTTGGAGGTTAATTCCAGCCATCGTCAAGGACACGGCAAAAGCGGGATGAGCATGAACGACGCCACCAACATCGGGACGGCATTTGTAGGCCTCGATATGCATGGGTGTCTCGGTGCTGGGCTTCAGGTTGGCGGTTGCTGCGTCCCGGTCAACTATATTGCCATCAAAATCGACGACCAGCAATTGCTCGGGCTGCATAAAGCCTTTGGATAAGCCGGATGGGGTAATCAAGATGTGGTTGTCGTCCAACCGCGCAGAAATATTCCCGGATGTACCATCGACGTAGCGGTTCTGGTACATCTGTTTGCCAACCAGACAAATTTCTTCGCGCAGTTTCTGTTCGAGCGTGGTCATTCTTATTCCTCTACAATGTGATAGTGATTACCCTCCTATGATCAGTCCACTCCATTTTTTCCGGTAGAAGAAATCGTAATGTTTAGGGCATGACAGGCGTCGATTGTTTTCACTATGGCAGTGATGCAAGAAATGATAGAACATGCTCGTTAAAGGCTTGCGGCTGATCCATACTCGGCAGGTGCGCCGTGTTGGGCATGATGACCTCTTTTGCGCCTTTGATGTGTTCCGCCATGTATTTCCCTGCAGCCTGAATGTAAGGCGTATCGAGATCGCCATAAAGCACGAGTGTTGGCAAGTTAAGTTCGCCTAATCGTGTGGCTGCTGGCGGATCGAGCGGGAGTTCTTTGCCCAAGTCGAGTTTTTCGTTTTGCAGTGCAATCCAGTTCATAGACATCATCTTCTCACGGACAGCACCTCCGACTCGTCCAGCCGGTGCGCTTGGCCCATCCAACCAGATATGTGCCTCAAGTTCTGCGACTCGCTCGATATCGTCCGCTTCATCGGCTTTCACCAGTTCGTCCCAAATCGGTGGGGGCGGCCCATCAAACTCAAAGCCCGCTGGACCAGACCCAACCGTGATAAGCGCCTTTGCCATGTCGGGATGTTCCAGCGCAAAGTTAATACAGGCACCGCCGCCCATCGAGCAGCCTATCAAATACGTTTGCTGGACGCCCAAGAAGGTCAGCATCGCATAGAGGTCTTCGTAGCGCCTGAACTCGCCATCGACTGGCTTGGTCTGTCCAAATCCGCGCTGATCAAAGCGGATAACTCGATACTTTTCGGCGAAGACATCAAATTGGGCGTCCCACATGCGGTTATCAGCTACACCGGCGTGCACCATCACCAATGGATGACCATCGCCTGCCATTTCGTAATACATCTGCGTACCGTTAATGGCTGCCATACCGCTCTGGCGAGTTGTCATTGTATTCTCCTTAGCTCGTTTGTTCGCTACTTTCGTACACTGTACCAGTGGACAATCATTTCTGCAATCGGGCGATGTATAATGCAATCAGTGCTGATAGGCGAGAATATTGTTCATGGCGAGTCGTTCCAAATCGGAATCCGATACCGAAAAGCTCCAGCGGCGAAACCGCGAACTTTCCATATTGAATACCATTGCCAAGGCGCTTAATCAGGAAGTGGATTTGACACGTGCTTTGAACGTCGCGCTGCATGATGTGGCTGAACTGTTTGACCTGCAAACCAGTTGGATTTTTCTGCTGGACGCCGAGAATAAATTTTATCTAGCTGCCGCGCAGAACCTGCCGCCAGCGTTAGCTGAACATCCCCGCCGTATGGCTGGCTCATGTGACTGCATGTGGTACTTCAATAATGATCAACTGCCCGCGCCGGAGAACATCACCTGCACCCGTCTCGAAAACTTGACGGTCGGGACGGCGGGTTTGCGCCAGCACGCCAGCATCCCACTCAATGCACGTGGAAAACCGTTGGGTATCCTGAATGTCGCGAGTCCGGATTGGGGGGATTTGCGTGCTGAGGATTTGCAGCTCTTGTATCTGGTGGGCGATTTGCTCGCCATTGCCATTGAACGTGCCCGATTGTTCAACCGCAGTGCTGAGATCGGCGCAATTGAGGAGCGTAACCGTCTGGCGCGAGAAATTCACGATACGCTGGCGCAAGGGCTAACCGCGATTGCGCTCAATCTCGAAACGGCGGACGCCTTGATGGACAGCGGTGGCTCACTGGAACGGGCACACGCATCGGTCATGCAAGCGCTGTATCTAGCACGAACCAATCTGGAAGAAGCGCGCCGCTCGGTGATGGATTTACGTGCCGCGCCACTGGAAGGCCGCCCGCTTGATGAGGCCTTGAAGGCGCTGGTGAATGAGTGGGCGTCACGGCGCAAAGTGAACGTCAATTTCAATGTGGTCGGGGCAGGGCGGATGCTGCCGGTTCGGATCGAGATTGGACTTTACCGGATTGTGCAAGAAGCGCTCACGAATATTGGCCGACACGCGCAGGCTCACCACGTGACAGTTCACCTCATGGTCATGCCCGAACAAATTCAGCTGCTGATCGGCGATGATGGGCGGGGATTTGATCCTGAGAAAACAGCGCCGGATCGCTTCGGCCTCATCGGTATGAACGAACGGGTCAAGCTTCTTTCAGGCAAACTCCAAATCAGCAGCAGCCCCGGTGCGGGCACCGAACTCGATATTACCGTCCCATTGGAGGCGAACCTATGAACACTCCTATTCGTATTCTGGTCGCGGATGATCATCCGATAGTCCGCGATGGTCTCATTTCGATCTTGGGCACACAGTCCGATTTTGAAGTCGTAGGCAAAGCGGGCGATGGCCGTGAAACGCTGGAACAGGTCAAATCCGTCAAGCCGGATGTCCTGCTGCTTGACCTTGAAATGCCACAAATGGATGGCGTGGAAACGCTGCGCCAACTTCGTGATTCGCACGCCACTGTCCGCACGATTGTCTTTACGGCTTTCGACACCGATGAGCGAATCGTCAGCGCGGTGCAAGCCGGAGCGCAGGGTTATCTGCTCAAAGGCGTCCCGCGTGAAGAGATATTCAACGCCATCCGCGTGGTTAATGGAGGCGGGTCACTGCTTCAGCCCGTAGTCGCCTCCAAGCTGCTGCGACAAGTTTCCGGTGATCATAAACCTACGCCCGATATGGACGCGCTGACACCCCGCGAGCAGCATGTCCTTAAGCTGCTGGCGCAGGGTCTCCAAAATAAAGAAATCGCCGCTGAACTGGTCATCACCGAGCGTACCGTCAAGTTTTATGTTAGTTCTATTCTCAGCAAACTCGGCGCTGGCAACCGTACCGAAGCGGTCACGCTGGCCGTTCAACGTGGCCTAGTCAAGCTTTGATGCTTCTACTCGTGGTGAACGTGTCACAAACCATGTTGCGGTTAAGCCTGCCACAACAAGCAGCACGGCGAGCGTAATCACGGCATAGGGTGGCACAAATAAGCTGATGCCAAAGGCATAAAAGAGTGCCACACCGAGCACAATCCAGATAAAAATCAGTGCAATCAGTCGGTGAGTTGAGGTCATAGGCAATCCTTCGCACATACTTTGAAAAGTGATTGACAACAGCTTATTACCTCTGCTGTGATTCGGCGTCCCTTGATGGTCGGATTGTGTGCTCAGCCTTTTGCCGGATTTGTCCCTTTTTCCGCTGCATGTCCTAGCGAATGCTGTACGAAGGTACATGTTGCCAAACGTCTAGTTTTCAGTACCATTTCCACGCATGATCGACGATGATAAAACATAAGCGTAAGTGATTGAGACCTCATCACATCCGAGTTTAATCACTTTTACTGTAATTTCACCGCTTCAAAGGATTTAGTGTTATGGCAACCAACCTTCCAATTCGTATCGTTGGCCTCGGCGGAACCTTACGCGAAAACTCGACCAGCCTGTGGGCGCTGCAACACGCACTCGAATCGGCCCGTGCCGAGGGCGCAGCGACTCAACTCTTGGATTTACGCCGCCTCGATTTGCCCATGTACCAACCGGATTATGAATTGGAAGACTACGGGCAAAATGTGCAGGATTTCATTCAAATTATGCGCCATGCCGATGGCTTCCTGTTCAGCACGGCGGCTTATCATGGCACGTTGGCTGGCGTGACCAAGAATGCACTCGACTATCTGGAGTTTTTGGCGGATGCCCCGCGTCCCTATCTGCACAACAAGCCGGTTGGATTGATCGCGACTGCGTCGGGCGATATGGCCGATGTTCACTCGATTAACGCCATGGTCAATGTGGTTCATTCCCTGCGGGGTTATGTACTGCCGCTTTCGGTGCCGATTCATGGCGCAAAGAAGACATTTGACCCAAATGGTGTCGTCATCAACGAGAAGATTGCCGCACGTCTGACCCAACTCGGCAAGATGGTGGTCGAAACCGCCTCCCACTTCCAGCCCAATTCGGCAAACGCTCAGATGTAAAATCTGTGAGTCATGAGAGCAGGCGAATAATCTGCTCTCCTCATGTCTTGCAACTCACATACCATCTTGTTCCAACTTTTCTAGCCCAGCACTCAGTATCTCAAAACCCCGATTTGTTCTACCAAACCTGCCTATATTTCTCAGCTTCAATTTATGAATAGACGATGAGTTAAAGCGTCCACTCCCCCTCTTAGGAAATATAAAATCCGTTTGTGCCCCCCAATGTGTAGGGGGTACAAGCTGAGAAATTGGTTAGATAATAGTCATCGTCAAATGTAGAAACTGTAACCATCACGAGGGAAAAACAGGTGTACAGTTGTAGTTGATACATTTGATACTTAAATTGTTATACCTGCTTTTTTCATGCAGGGTAGAGAGGTTCAGTATGGAGCTGTTTAGCTTATTGATCCCGATTGTCGTGGTCATTCTGGTTATCTTGGGGGTTTTTGCCGCGACAGGTCTGGTGATCATCAGTGAACGTCAAGTGGGTGTGGTGGTGAAGCGCTTTTCAGGCAAATCCTTGCCGCCTGATCGTTTGATCGCCCTACATGGGGAAGCGGGTTACCAAGCGGATACGCTGGCTCCCGGTTTCCACCTCGGTTATTTTCCGTGGGTCTATAACGTTCGCAAAGTACCGGTAACCGTTATTCCGCAGGGTGAAATCGGTCTGGTCGTCGCCGCTGATGGTTCATCCATTCCGCCGGAACGTATTCTCGGCAAAGTCGTCGATTGCAACGACTTTCAGGATGCGCGCAAGTTCTTGACCAACGGGGGTGAAAAAGGTCGTCAGTTAGGCATTTTGACAGCCGGTGCGTATCGTATCAATACCGCGCTTTTCACGGTCATCACCCGAGCCAACGCCGCACAGCAGGGCATGAATCCGGACGACTTGATGATTTACCGTGTCGAGCCGGATATGGTTGGTATCGTTACGACGCTGGATGGTGCGCCGATTGATGACGGTGAAATCGCAGGTCTCTATATTCCGGCGCATGATAATTTCCAAAATGCACAGGCTTTTCTGCAAGCAGGCGGACGGCGTGGTTTGCAGGAACAGGTTTTGCTCTCCGGTTCATGGAACCTGAACCCTTGGTTTGTCGGCGTCGAGCAGGTGCCGATGACCCAAATTCCGATAGGTTATGTTGGTGTGGTCATCTCGTTCGTCGGTAAGGCACACATTGATGTTAGCGGTGCGGAATTTAAGCACGGCGACCTTGTGAATCAGGGTCATAAAGGTGTGTGGGTCACGCCGCTGTATCCCGGCAAGCATCCGCTCAATACTCGCGTGATGAAAGTCGAACTGGTGCCAACTACCAACATTGTCTTGAACTGGTCACCGCGTACCGAGGATCACAGCTATGATAAGTCGCTGAACTCGATCACGGTTAACTCGAGGGACGGTTTTACCTTCGAACTCGATGTGGCGCAGATCATTCACGTCGGTGCATTGGAAGCGCCTAAGGTCATCAGCCGGATCGGGTCGGTACAAAACATGGTTGACCATGTCTTACAGCCGATTGTCAGCAACTACTTCCGTAATGCGGCGCAGGGCTTTACCGTTCTTGACTTCCTGATTGCCCGTAGTGAACGGCAGGAAGAAGCGACGGTTCACGTCAGTAAAGCGATTAATGCTTATGATGTGGAAGCCATCGACACGCTGATCGGTAAGATTGTTCCGCCGCCGACACTGATGCAAACACTGACCGACCGTAAGATCGCTGAGGAGCAGAACAAGACCTATCAAGTGCAGGAAGAAGCGCAGGCTCAGCGCCAGCAGTTGGTTCGTGCAACCGCGCTTGCCGAAATTCAGCAGGAGATGGTCAAGTCCGAACAGGGCGTGAGCATCTCCGAGCTGCAGGCGAGAGCTGAGATCAAGCGTGCCGAAGGTGAAGCGGAGTCCATCCGTCTCAAGGCGAATGGTGAAGCCGAAGCCGTCCGTGCTATCGGTGAAGCGAAGGCTGCGGCCTACCGCGCCGGTGCCGAGGCGATGGGTCAACAGGGCTTTACCGCTGTCCAACTGATGCAAATCGTGGGTGATCAGAAAGTCCGTATCATCCCCGACATCGCGGTCAATGGCAGTGGTCAGGGTGGTGGTGTCGTCGAAGCCTTGCTGGGTGTGATGCTGCGTGGCGAACTTCAGAAGATGGCTGCGCCCACAACCAACGGCAACAGCGCACCTGTAAAGGTTGAGAAGTCGTAGACAATTGCGGTGTAGTTTTTGGGGGATGGCACACAAGCCATCCCTTTTTTATTGCTCAATCCCGTCGATTAATGAATGGCAGTTGTAACGACGACTGCACCGGACTTTCCAGTTGGTCAGCCACCAACCAGCTAAAGGTTCCTCGCATCAGATACAGCATCAGCAGCAAGGCCATACCGAGAAATCCGCCGAGCGTGATGAGTAATCCACCTAACCCCGGAATGGTCACTAGCAGCGTCGCCGTGCAAATCATGACACGATCGACCAAGGCCAGCGGTTCAACCGACCAGCGACGGTTATCCAAAAAGCCGCGAGTATATCCATCACGCAGGCTTTCGATGGCACTGAGTTTGTACTGCTGTTGAGCATATCGGGTACGCCGCAACGTAATAGCCACCGCGAAGGGCAGGCGAATCAATGTGCGCATCAAATAGAGATAACTGGCAAACAGCGCCACTTGACTGACGAACGTGACGCCATCAGACGTATCAAATGGTAAATCACGCCCTAAGCCCTCATGAGCGAATGCTAGGATCAATATCACAGCCGTTAACGTGCGTAAGTCGATTGGGAACTTCATGTCATTACTTGTTAGATTGATGACGGCGCGCTTCGAACAGAATGATGCCTGCCGCGATGGCTGCGTTCAGTGATTCAGTATCCGCTGCCATCGGGATTCGAATGCGGGTGGTTGCCAGTCTTTGCGCCGTGTCACCCGCTCCATGTGCTTCACTGCCGATGATCAGCGTCCAACTGCTTGACCAATCCGCTTCATCGTACAGCGTTTGGCCTGTCCCGTCCGCGATATACACCGCTTTATCCGCACAAACTTGTTCAATCTGTGCCCATTCCATATTGACGACTGGTACACGGAAATGAGCGCCCATCCCTCCGCGCAGCACCTTGGGATTATAGGGATCGGCGCAGGTCGGTGAGAGAATGACGGCTTGCACACCGGATGCAGCGGCTGTCCGCAAAATCGTCCCAAGATTGCCGGGATCACGGATTGAGTCTAGGATCAGCACCTGCTGTAACCGGTCGGGCAGCGCTGCTTTAGGCATCGGGAAAACCCCCAAGATACCCTGCGGCTGCTGCGTATCACTGACGTGCTGCATGACCGCTGCATCCACATTGAGCATCTCTACCCCATGTGCCCGTGCTAAACCCATTACGGCGTCGTCGTGGAACTCCGGTGTCGCGAATAGAAAGACCGGCTTATGTCCACTGAGCATCGCGTCACGCACCAAGCGCAGGCCTTCCAACACAATTAAGCCTTCTTTGCGACGTGTCTTGGAGGCTCCTTGGAGCGCTTTCGCCAGCTTCACTTTCTCATTCTGGATGCTCGTAATCATATCAATCCTAATCGACCGTAACCATCACACCACTTCATTATAATGTTCTCTCGCTTGACGGGTGTGTTACAGTTCGTTTGCACATCATTTCGATGTTGGCAGGAGCTTCGCTTTCCCCGTATACTGAAAGTAATCATCAACTTTATTGTGTATTCTAACGTGCCGTTTCTGGCTAACAATATCTATGCCCACTGAAAAAGAACTCATCCTCGCCCGTATGGCCGCCGTCCGTGCCCGTCTTATTCGTGAACTCATCAACATCGATGAAGATGCCCTGACCCAAAGCCGCCTCTATGGCGATTGGACAGCCGCTAACCTGCTGGCCCATCTCGGCGAACAGGACAAACTCTACACCCAGATGGTCACAGACGCCCTGTCCGGTGAACTGGCGAAAATAGGTGTTGATTACTCTGATACGCGCGATCATCTGGTTCCGACCCGTGTGGGCAGTTGGTCACTGGATCAATCAGTTGAGTTCATGCTGACCAACCGCGAAGCGTTCGTTAAAATTTTCTCTAGCGTTCCTGACGTCCAGCTTACCAAGCGCTACCGTTTTCATTGGAAATTCGGCAATAAAGAAGGCAACAGCACTGGCACCATCAAAACATGGGGACAGTGGCGTTTTACGCATGATGCCGGACACATGGATGATCTGGAAGAGTGGCGCAAAGCCTTACCCGAATCGCCACTGCCGCCTTCCAAAATCATCCTCTATGCGGCGATTGAATCCGCCCGTGATGATCTGTGGGCAACTGCGGCCCTCGTGCTGGAGAGTGAACGGGAAACGCTACCTGTCTGCGGCACATGGACACTCAAAGATGTTCTGGGACATCTGGCTGACTGGGATGATTGGTATCTGAATACCTACTATGCGATGGTCGGTGAACCCACAATCAAACTTGGTTGGAAAGATGACGGCGATCCCGACGGATTAAACGAAAAGTTGGTGACCGCCAGCCGCAAGAAATCCTACAAGAAGATCGCCGAGCATTGTCTCGCCGCGCGTCAAGCGCTGCTAACCGAATTGCAAACCGTCAGCGATGACATGCTGGCTGATCCTTATGGCGGCGAATTCAGCGACTATCCCACCGCCTATCACTGTTTCGTCGCGGCCTTAGATCATTACCTCGATCATGCCGCTGTTATCCGCAAAGCGCTGGGCGTCAAATTCCCCAAGTACCTGCTGCAATTCAAAGCACCTTAAAAGGCATGACCCTGTGGCCAATCACCTAGAATCAAAAAAGGGGCATTCGCCCCTTTTATAGTCTTGGTAACCGATACGCTGTTATTGAGCGTCGTCCGGTTCGCGTCCACCCACCAGATGGTCAGTGTACTTCTTGAAGCCAGCTTCGTCACCGTCCACGAGGAACTGTGCTTGCTTCGGCCATGTCTTGGTCTGTCCATCGAGGACGCGCACGCCGCCCTTAACCTTGACGATATCTTCCAATTCTTCAGGGCTCAGTGCAGCAATTTGCGCGAAGGTCGTAACACCAGCGGCGATCAGCGCTTGGGCGCTCTTCGGCCCCAAACCTTCAAGCGTCGTCAGATCGTCACCCTCAGTCTTCTTCTTGCGGGTTGCCTTTGGCGCTTCTGCCACCGGAGCGGTAGCCTCAGCCACTGGCGCAGCCTGTTTCTTGGTTGCGCGCGGAGCAGGGGCAGCAGCGACAGCCGCTTGAACCTGTGGTCCGGACTTCGGTGTCGTAATCACCACATATTTCTTTTCGGGTGCAGTCGTGCGCGGAGTCGGATTTTGCAGGCTCAGAGCAACAATCTTAGTGAAGGTCTGCGGATCACGTACAGCCACATCGGCCAGCATCTTGCGGTCCACTTCCACGCCAGCATTCTTCAAGCCGTACATCAGCTTGCTGTAGCTCATGCCGTTCAAACGGGCGGCTGCGTTGATGCGGATAATCCACAGCTTACGCAGATCACGCTTGCGTGAACGACGATCACGGTATGCGTAGAAGAAGCTCTTCAGCATCGCCTCATTAGCGCGGCGGTGCAGACGGTGGCGCGTACCCCACTGTCCCTTCATTAACTTGAGTAGTTTTTTGTGCCAGCGGCGGCGCACAAAACCAGTTTTTGTTCTAGCCATCTCACGAACTCCTGCACATTAAAGACCCGGATGGTAATTCCGGGCTGCTAAAAATCGGTTTCTTTAGGTTGTTTAGCGACCCGGATTCTGGCGATACTTGCTCAGGTAGGGGGCTAACTTCTTGATCTTGCGTGCCACGGTTGAGTTGGCTAGCCCGACCAGTTTGTCCAGCGAACGGTTATGACGTCCGGAACGGCGGCGGCGGAAGTGGCTCTTGCCCTGCGGCGTATGAACAACCTTACCGGTACCCGTCACGCGGAAGCGCTTAGCGGTTGCCTTATGAGTCTTCTGCTTATACTTCTTCAACTTACCCACGATTTTGCTCCAGAGTTTATTTTTTCTTGTCGGCTGCCGGAGCCAATACCATCAGCATGGTATTGCCTTCCATCAGGGGTTGCTGTTCAACCACCGCGACATCCTGTAAATCTGCTGCAATCTGTAACATACGCTGCAAGGCAATATCGGGATAATCTCGTTCACGACCACGGAAACGCGCCCGTACACGAACCTTCATACCTTCTTTGATCCACTCGCGTGCATCGCGCACTTTGAAGCCCAGATGATGCGAGTCGGTTTTTGGCCGCAGTTGAATCTCTTTGACTTCAATAACTTTTTGCAGTTTTTTAGCTTCGCGCTCACGCCGCCGCTTTTCGTACTGGAATTTGCCGAAGTCCATAATCCGGCAAACAGGCGGCTCGACGTTAGGCGAAACCTCGACCAAATCAAGGCCTTTTTCTTCTGCCATCTGAAGCGCAGTCCGTACCGACACGACACCGATGTTTTCGTTCGTGTCTGTAATCAGACGAACCTCTCGGGCACGTATCTGTTCGTTGACGCGATAATTTATGGCGCTGATAGCCTTACACCCTTCTGTTGCCTAACAGATATTTCAGTTGTCTAACAACTGTCAATTGAGTGGACGAAGTCTAGCATACGACCATATCAGTGTCAATACGGGCTTAGGAGAGAATATAAGTGCGTAGAAGATTTCTTTAAATGTCTGTAATGAAACTTATTGATGCATTCAATCCGGGGAGCTGCGGGGTGTGTTCCCAATCCCCGCTCAACTGCCGACAATACCCAACAAGGTATGGCTTTCAGCGAACTTCCGCACCTCTTCCAAGGCATTGCTGAATTCACCTAGCAGTTCATCGTCATCACCTTTATACCGCCGCAGCGTTTGTAACGCGCAGGACGCGCAGCCCCGCATAGCGCGGTAGCTGTCCGTTTCACAGGCCATACAGCCGTCTAAACGGATCATCATCATCATGAAAGCCAATGTTTCTTCATGTGTTTCGGGGAGCTTGGCAATCCGCTCGACCAGTGCTTGCCATTTGGGACCACGTAATTTTCGGAGCGTGGGGATAACGTGGTGAGGAAACAAGATCTCATTATTGGTGTACATGGATGCTGCTTTCGTACTGTGACACTTCTTGTCACACCTCATCATATTCGCTCACAGCATATCACAAATAGGACTTAAGTCCTATAATCGGTTGCACGAAGAGTTTAAACGGATTACGCTTAACCGCTGAACGCAGAAACTATCTTATGGAGTCAATGTGCATCGTCGTTTAATGCTGCTGTGTCTCTTGTTCCTCGCTGGTTGTACTGGAGGCGCAGTCGTCTTTGCCCCACCGCCGCCACCAGCCGATATTTCGGCCTTACTTTATACCCAACCAGCAGGCGTCTTTAGCGTATCGGTTCCTCGTAACTGGTCGGTCTATGAGCAAAACACAACCGTGGTCGCCGCATCGGCCTTTACGCCGCCCGGTGAAGATCAACCGGCTCTCGAATTCGCCGTCATGAATACTGGCCAACCGTCGAACTCCAGCACGCTTGCCGCCTTACTTGACCGCTACCAGCAGCAAATCCGTCCGGATGTCACTTACTACAGCGAGATCAGCCGTCAAGCGATGGGGGACGGCAGTTGGCGCATCAGTGGTCTCCGGCATCTCTCCGGCGGATTGACACAGCCTCTAAACACGTTCATTCAACAGTCCGGCACATTTCTGAGCATCATTGATGTTCTCATCAATAATGACGCCAAACGCATGTCCCAGCTTCAGGAGATCATCAACACTTTTGCGGTAAACCTCGATGCCAAGCTCGAAGTGGCTGATCCCAAAGTGCTGGCCTATGCCAGCCCCAGCGCAGTTGAATTTATACATATCACCTCGTGGACGACACCCAAGAATGTCTTTTTCATTACAGGTGAAGTGGCTAATCGAGGGATAAGCCAGCTTACGGATATTCCTGTTCGTGCTATCCTCAAAACAGCTGATGGAGTGCCGATTGCAGAGGCGGTCGATACAGTTATGGGCTACAGTTTGCCGCCCGGTGGATTTGCGCCGTTTAGCCTGCGCTTCGGGCAAGGTCAGCCTGCTCAGACAACGACCTTTGATTTGCAGTTGGGGAACGCAGATTGGAAACCCGAAACGGATCGCGCTGTTTACGGACAGGATGAATTGAAGTGGGATGATCAATCGTCGTTTGAAGCCGACGGCACAATGGTGATCGACGGTACAGTGACCAATATCAGCCAAAAGCCTATTCTCTCACCGCGTGTGGTGGCAACCGTTTTCGGTTCATCGGGTAATGTCATTGCTGCCGGGTTTGTTGACCTGAGTGCTGCACTTAATCCATCCGATACGACCACCTTCCGTATTCTCGTGCCGGAGATGGGCGGACAGCCGGCTAATTACATTGTCAACGTCCAAGCCCTGCAATAAACCCGCTTGTCTGATGCGTATATAAACGAAGGGCGAAGCCTAAGCCTCGCCCTCATATTTATTGAAGTTCCTGACTTACAGGCAGCCTTACTTCGTCCCCAAGTTTGACAACAGTTGCAGCAAATTCCCTAGTTGGGGTGGGATATACCCATCTTGGGCTGTGACCGTGCGGCTCGATCCTGCCCGCTCAACGGTGATGTAGTAAGTGTACACATCGGGGCTAGTCCCGACTCCTTGGAATACACCTTGCATCCCAAAGAAACCCATCTGGTCGAGTACATCTGCGATTTCTTTCACTTGGTCAGCCGGAATCGTGCTTTTCACACCATCTCGTGTGACTGTACCATCTGCTAAAAGTTCGATCACCAGTTCTTTACCAGCAACGCCGCCAGTCCGGTCCAGTTGAACGAGGTCAAATGGTTGGCCCGAAGCAGGATCCTCTGTAGCAGGGGGCACGATCGTACCCGCGAGCGGAAGGACGACTTCTTGCGTACCTTCTGCATACTCACGCGGTCCTTGTGTTGGAATAATTTGCGTTGGCGGAAAAACCGTACCGGAAAGTGGTCCAGTTTGCTGTACCGCCGCAGCCGAAGTCGGAGGGGGAGTCGTGTTATTGTTGCAAGCGGCCAGCAGCACTGTGCACAGAACAATCAACAAAAGATGTCGTTTTTGCATGACTTACCTCAATCCCATGACGTGAATCTCTCTTTGTAGTGTGAAGGACATTCCATGAACTGACAAGAGGGATATTCGGCTCATTTTGTTCGACCTTCTATACGATTATCGACAATAAGTTTAATTCTGGTTTGTCGGCAAACCGTTTTGAAACCGTCCATATACCCTGTTCCTAACAACCTCGGCTGTTAAGTTTGTGTCCAAGCTGCAAATGAGTTACAAAATGGTCTTCCAAAAGGTAACCCACACTTTCCTCAAATAAGCTATGATGTTCTTAGGTGTTTGCCGGCGGTCGATTCTCCAAAGCGCATTGTAACAACCATCAATCGCTGCAAATTTCCACAATTGGCATGCCAGATTTGCCGAAATTGCTGCCAATTTTGCTTTATGAGCACACCTCCAACGCGGTATCGATGGAATACTAACATTGACGACGTTTCTGACACATCAACCATTTCAACCGATGTCGTAGAAGCAGCCCAACATGCCTAAACAGATGCCAACGTCGACATATCATCTCGTTGTCCGGAGCGAAAGCCAATCGATAACTGCCAAAAGCCAAACTGCACAGTGAAAATGCAGAATCTGAAGAATTTCGCGAAGATTCTCCCGTAACCCTGATTCAGCGTCTTCAAATTCTTCGTATCCCAAATGACAAATCTTATGTGTGTGGCGGATACGCGTCGTCAAGCGGGTCATTGATGCCGCCGCAGCCCATTGCAGCCGTCTCACCAAATTTGAGATCAAGGGCTTTGAACAGATCTCCAATGGCCACCTGTAGGGATGCCGAATACTGCATATAGAATTTGCCGTCAATCTCGGTTTGCCATGGCCCACCGACTCCAACGACGTTAGAGTCTTTGGTGACCAATGTAAGCGTCGTTTTATCAGCAAAAGTTAGCTCGATAGTCCAGTCGGGGTAATAGTCCCAACACGGTGTGCTGCTAAATTGGGTTTGGATGGGCAGAAAATCCGACAGAGCAGAGCCAAAGGCTTGCACGACACCCACATCGACGGTTTTGGGCAAAGGCACAGGCGTAGCGGTTGGCTTGGTATTGTCTGACTCAAATGAACTATCCGTCTTAATTTTTCCAGCCACCACTGGTGATTTATCAGCGTTGGCGATGGTAATGTCATAATCCACACTGGCTCCTAGACCGCTGAAGGTGTATTTGAGCGTCAACTTGGTGATGGGTTTAGTCGCAAAGTCAGGTGGTGCAATCAGGGGTATCGCCCCAAAGTATTGAACGATCATATCGAGACGTAAGAGTAAGGCGGGATTGAGTGCAGTGATCTGCTTGATTAATTCGAGTTCTTTGTCATCAGGCTTGCTGTTGTCGCCTCTGGTTTTGGCAAGCGCTAATGCCCGCTGCGCCAGTTGACAGGCAGTTGGTTTAGAAACTGTGGATGCAGCTTTGGCCTGCAAATCACACGCTCGGGCCTCTTTCAGTTGGGCATCTGTAAGTTCAGGCACCGGAAAGTCAAGCGGATAATCTGGCTCATCTTGGGCCATCGCGGAACTAAGTGTCAGCAGCGTCAGCACCACTGCACAAAACACCATCTGTATGAGCTTCATTTCATTTCCTTTCGTAGTCTGTGACTCTAGCTTAAATGATTTACTCATCTTGTACCGGACGGGATAGCTACGCTGAGACAATGCTTAATAGACCGTGCAAGGTATCCAAAAATGTTGTAAAAAGAGGTTGTAGAAGCAAGCATTCATTAAAAATAATGTTATGGTGAGGATACATGCCAACTGAAGTGATTATGCCGCAGCTTGGTGACAGCGTTAGTGAAGGCACTGTTAGCAAGTGGCTAAAGCGGGAAGGCGAGCACGTCGAACAGTTTGATCCGCTGCTCGAAGTCAGCGGCGACAAAATTGACACTGAAATTCCTGCGCCTATTAGCGGCGTGGTGCTGAAAATTATGACTCCGGTCGGACAATTGGTGACGGCAGGCGTGTGCCTAGCGGTGATCGGCGAGGCCAAGGAAACAGAAGCCCGTATCGAAACGCGGACCGATAACCATATATCCCTACAACAAGCGTCCGTAAGTAATGGACATGTGGTGGAATATACCGGTTATGTGTCGCCGGTCGTTGCGCGAATGGTGGCTGAACATCATCTCGATTTATCACAGATTACCGGCACAGGACGTGATGGTCGTATCACAAAGAAAGATGTTGAAGCCTATCTGGCACTGCCCCCACCCTCTAACGCCCTCCCTACAAGCAAGGCCGTGCAAGCAGAAGACAAACAACTGAAAATGGCTGAAGTAATCCCTGTGCAACCCCGTCCGCCAGCCAGCGTGCCACAGAGCGCGGGAGAATTGATGCCGTTGAGCGCGATGCGGCGAACCATCGCTGAGCATATGGTGCGGAGCAAGCTGCAAACTGCACCTCACGTCACGACGGTATTCGAGTTCGATATGTCCGCCGTGATGGCTCATCGAGAGGCGAACAAAGAATCCTTTGCTAAGCAAGGAGTCAATTTGACGCTGACCGCTTATCTGGCGGTGGCCACCGTTGCAGCACTGCAAAGCCAACGTTATCTAAATGCGCAGTGGACGGACGAAGGTATTTTCCTGCACAGCACAGTGAACCTCGGCATTGCCGTGGCGATTGATGATGGTTTGATTGTGCCGGTCATTAAGAACGCAGGCGATTTGAACCTGATAGGCATGGCGCGAGCCGTAAATGATCTAGCAGCACGGGCGCGAGGCAAACAACTCAAAAGTGATGAGGTGCAAGGCGGCACATTCACGATTACCAATCACGGTGTGAGCGGCAGTCTATTCGCAACGCCGATTATCAACCAGCCACAGTCCGGAATCCTCGGTGTCGGCGTAATGGAAAAGCGCGTCAAGGTCATTAACGACATGATCGCGATCCGCCCCTGCTGCTATGTGACGCTGACATTCGATCATCGTGTAGCCGATGGCGCAACAGGTGACACATTCATGCAGAAGTTAAAAGATACCATTGAGAACTGGCGGTGACCTTTACGGCGATTTTATGCAGGGACGTGCGAACTTGTGCTATCTTTAGGTAGGTCTCAGCCGAATGAACGCGTATCCGGCACTTAAAGAAAGATGAGTCATGAAGCTCACCATCCCACTACTCACCTTAATATTGATGTTGGCGGCCTGCCAACCGAGCACTAATCCAACTGAAGTCTTGCCGACGGTCGCTGCGTTGCCCAATTCAAGCACGGCTGAAGTCACAGCCGAGTCGACAGCTACTGAAGCCAAAACAGCCGAAGTCACGTCAGAAGTAACGGCTCAGCAAACGGCTGAAGTGACAGAAGCGGCTTTGCCCGGTATTTTGCCCAGCGATACGCCACAGCCTACCAGCACGGCAACCGTTACCCCGCGCCCGATGACAGCCACCCCTACCGTCGAGCCAACCCAAGCGGCCATTGGCACGGCGACGCAGGCTATTCTCGAACGGCCAAGCTATGCCACCTTTACGGCTGCGCCAGCGGGCACACTGCCCCCCGCCAGCAACTTCAAGCAAGTGGCGGACGTCACGATCACCGAGGAGCAGTTCCAAGAAGAGGTCAACCTTAAACTGCTGAGTACGCAAACCATTCAAAGCGCGGTGGTCGATTTCGTTCCGGGCGCGATCAAGGTGCAGATGACAACCAGCGGAGCCACTCCGATCAGCGGCACCGTAACGATCCCCGTCACACTGGTCAATGATCTAGCAAGCATCACCATCAGTGACATTCAGACCGATCAACAGCCAACACCCCAAAGCTATATTGACGTCGCAACCGGCGATCTGTTCGTGATGATGATTAATATGCTCGATACGATTGTAAAGGCACGCATCGGCCCGCAGCAGAAGCTCAAGAGCATTGCGGTGACCGACAGCGCCATCGAAGTGATGATGCTCGTGCCATAAGCACTAAAGTAAGGACAAAAGAATATGCAGAATAATCCAGTGGTTGCCCTTATGCTGGCACTCGGCATTATTGTATTTGCTGCCCGAATCGCGGGAGAAATCGCGCGGAAATTCGATCAACCACGCGTACTCGGCGAATTGATTATCGGCGTCATATTGGGGCCGACGCTTCTAAATATGCTGCATTCCCAAGCTCTGGGGCTGGCCGACGCACACATTGACGAAACCATCATTGAATTGGCCGAACTGGGTGTGATGCTTCTGATGTTTAAAGTCGGGATGGAAGTCAATATTGATGAGCTAAAAAAAGTGGGGGTTGTCGCAGGCATCGCCGGAACAGCCGGTGCGCTACTTCCTGTCGTGATCGTGCTGCCTGTCATCATGCTCTTCGGCTACAGCTGGCAGCCCGCTTTATTCGCCGGGGTAACACTAGCAGCGACTTCGGTGAGCATCTCAGCACAGGTATTGCTGGAATTAGGGCTGCTGCAAACCAAAGAAGGCAACGCACTGCTGGCAACGGCACTCATTGACGATGTGATTGCGATCCTGCTAGTCTCATTAACAGTAGCCATCACCACGACCACTGGCAGCGTAGCGGTAGGTGATCTGGTACAAATTATTGTGCGTATGAGTCTGTATCTGGTCATCGCGTTCCTACTGGCATGGTACGGCGTGCCGCTCTTGATGAAATTATTAAACCGCTATTTCGATCTGGGCAAAGCCTATGGCAATGCCGCAGTCGGGTTGGTGCTAGCCTTCCTGTTCGGATGGGCAGCCCAAACCTTCGGCGGTGTCGCGGCAATCACCGGTGCGTTTATCGCGGGAGTGGGCATCAGCCGGACAACCCATCACGTCAGGCATCCCGTCGAGGAAGCTACAAATGCGCTGGCCTACGCTCTTCTCGTTCCGGTGTTTTTTGTGAGCGTCGGTTTGCAAACGGATTTAAGCCAATTTCCTTTAGATGCCCTGCCCTTAGCACTCATCATCCTTGTGCTAGCGGTCATCACGAAAATCGTCGGATGTGGACTCGGCGCAAAATTGGGCGGCTTCAACAATCAGGAGTCATTTCGCTTAGGCGTATGCATGGTGTCACGCGGGGAAGTCGGGTTAATCATCGCCTCACTCGGCATAAGCAGCGGCATTCTAACACTGGATCATCCCCTGTTTGCGTGTTTGTTCCTCGTCATCTTGCTGACGACCGTTGTTACTCCACCGCTGGTGCGGCGCGTCTTCAAAACTGCATAACTATCTAGGAGGGAACCAAATGGCAAAATTGGTCGTCTTAATTACTGCTCGTGATGATGTCGCCCAACAAGTGGGTGAAAGCTGGCAAGAAGCAGGCGCGCCGGGTGTGACTATTATTGAGGGACATGGGCTGCAGCGTATTCGCGAGTTATCACGCAACGGGGAAATTTTGCCGGGAATGCTGTCGCTGGTGGATATCCTGCGGGCTAACGCACCCAGCAGTTTTATCTTGTTGACGCTTTTGGAGAATGACCAGATCATCGACGCCATGTTGAGCCGAACACAAACGATATTAGGCGACTTGCACGAGCCTGAAAACGGGATTTTTTTCGTGATTGATGTTGAGCGTGCAGTCGGGATACGCTATCACCGTGACTAGGCGTTGAGCAGTTGCAGAGATTTTTGTCTTATAATTGAAATATGGTCAGCGTCCAATTATCGAATGCTATAGGTTATGTAGAACTGCCATGAAACATCATTTAAAAACGATTCTCTCATTTACCTTCTTTTTATGGTTAGCGCCTGCTTTGGTGCTGGCCCAACTGAATACATGCCCTGAAATTGTTTCAAAGGCGCTGAGCGCTGCGGATGCGGCTTGCAAGAAAACGGGACGTAATCAAGCGTGCTATGGCAACTTCAACCTAACGGCAACGGGGCAACCGGGAGCCGAAAATTTCACCTTTGATAAAGTGGGGGATATCGTCAGTATCGCGGATGTACAAACCCTCAAGCTGAGTCCGATGAGCGTCGATCAAGGGCAATGGGGCGTAGCACTCATGAAGCTGCAGGCCAACATTCCTGATACTCTGCCCGGGCAAAACGTCACCTTCCTCCTATTCGGTGATGTTGAGATTACCAACGCGGTGAACACCGACATCAGTCCAGATAAGAAGCCGATGCAGGCTTTTTATCTGCGAACAGGCGCGGGTGATGCTCAATGCGACGAAGCGCCTGAAAGCGGCCTGCTCGTTCAAACGCCAAAGGGTGTGGGCGAAGTGGCGTTCAACGTGAATGGCGTCGATGTGCAGATGGGTTCGACCGTGTTCTTCCAGACCACAGCGGAGGAAGACGGCATGACGGTCAGCACCCTAGAAGGTGCGGCTTACGTGACCTCACGCAAGAATACGCAGGTCATCGTGCCGGGCACATGGGCGAAAGTCCCAGTGGCGGGTCGCATTGTTCCGCTGCGCGCAGCAGGTGGCAGAATCATCCAAATGAAGATGATGATGGCAGACGGCGCACCTGAAGAGCCAAAAGCCTATAAGAAACAATTCCTTAAAATGGATTCGCTGCCACTGGGGATGCTCGAGCGTAAAATTGAGATTGTTCCACCGTTGAGTGACGACCAAGTCAAAGCGATCAACGATCACGTCAAGGCGGGTGGAGCGCTGTGCGGCGAAGGACCGATGCCAGCCTGTGAGGCAGGCTTCCAAGATCCGTTGGCAGAGGCGACGGCTGAGATTGTGCCGACCGTCGATCCGAATGACTGTGTGATGCCACCAGCGCCGGGCGAACCCCCGCTGCCTCCGAGCGAGAAACGGCCATTATGCCCGCCACCGCCAGCCCCAACGAACGATGGCAGTATTGTCCTGCCCACCTCTATCGGGATTGTCAGGCCGGGAATTAAACCGCCGAAGGCCACCCCAACACCCAACAGATAAATCCCTTCAAATAGACTTCATCTGGTATCCTCAGCCTCACCGGTACTTGAGAATCGTAGAGGCTGGGGAACTCGCAGGTAAGAACATTGCTTTCTTCCCTATCAACATATTAGAATCAATTGTGATTTAGAATTTTCACATCTACGGACGGCTGAACCCGTCAAACTGCCGTCTGCCAAGGAGACTACGAATGGCAAAAGAATATGATGTCGTTGTGCTGGGCGCAGGGCCGGGCGGCTATACCGCTGCTGTTCGCGCAGCGCAGCTTGGATTGAAGACTGCCGTTGTCGAGAAGAAGTATTGGGGCGGTGTCTGCTTGAACGTAGGCTGCATCCCCTCAAAGGCGCTTCTGCGTAACGCCGAACTGGCGCATATCGTCAACACGGAAGCTAAGACTTTTGGCATGAAGATCGAAGGCAAGGTCACATTCGATTACGGTGAAGCTTTCAAGCGCAGCCGCCGCGTAGCCGATGGTCGCGTCAAGGGCGTCCACTTCCTGATGCGCAAGAACAAGATTGACGAATACGACGGTTGGGGAACCTTCACCGACGCGCATACGATTGAAGTGGCGCTGAATGGTGGTACCAAGGAAACGCTGACCTTTAAGAATCTAATTCTGGCTCCCGGCGCCACCACACGTCTCATTCCCGGCACTAAGCTGAGCGAACGTGTCGTGACTTATGAAGAACAGATCATGGAAGAGTCGCTGCCCAAGAGCATCATCATTGCGGGCGCGGGCGCAATCGGGGTCGAGTTCGGTTATGTGATGCACAACTACGGTGTCGAAGTCACAATTGTCGAATTCCTTGACCGGATGGTTCCGCTGGAAGACGAGGAAGTCTCGGCTGAACTGCGCAAGCAGTATGAACGGCTGGGCATCAAGATCATGACCAGCACCAAGGTCGAAAAGATTGAGGACACGGGCAAGAGCGTCAAGGTGACGGTAACGCCCGCCGATGGTAAACAAGTGGTTCTCGAAGCCAATAAGGTTATGCAAGCGATTGGATTCAAGCCGCGCACCGAAGGCTACGGCTTGGAAAAGACGGGTGTGAAGCTAACGGATCGCGGCGCGATTGACATCAACAAGAAGATGCAGACCAACGTGCCCCATATTTACGCCATTGGCGATGCGACTTCCAAGCTGATGCTGGCGCACGTTGCCGAAAACATGGGGATTATCGCGGCAGAAAATATCGCTGGCGTGGAAACCGTCGAACTCGAATATGAGATGATGCCACGTGCGACATACTGCCAACCGCAGATTGCCAGCTTTGGTTGGACGGAGAAACAGGCCAAGGAAAAGGGATACGACATCAACGTCTCCAAGTTCCCCTTCCAAGCCAACGGCAAGGCACATGGTTTGGGTGAAACGGTGGGCTTTGTCAAGCTGATCAGCGACAAGAAGTACGGCGAAATGTTGGGCGCACACCTCATCGGCCCGGATGTCACCGAACTGCTGCCGGAACTGACCTTAGCACGACTTGCTGAGTTGACTCCAAATGAGATCGCACGTAACGTCCATGCTCATCCGACACTGAGCGAAGCGATCAAAGAAGCGGCTCATGGTCTTGAAGGCCACATGATTAACATGTAGGAATGTGACAGTCAACAGTTTTCAGTTGATAGTCTAAAGCAAGATAAAGGCGCGGATGGTCAGAACGGCTATCCGCGCTTTCTATTGCCGAGCGCCCCAATCACTTGAAGGCAACTTCCATTTACTACGGGCCGCAGCGTGAGGATAGGATTTGTTCCGGATGAAGTTGATTGTAACGCCAGAACGGGATAAATCCTTCCCATGTCTGAAGCGAATCATGATGGGCAGCACTCCCACCGAAATCAAACGACACCACAGGATCACTCGTTGACAGCCATGTCCACGAGTCGGGCGTCGAACTTAATCCCACACTGCCGATCCCTGCGTACTGCATCCAATAGTAAGACATTGGTGCTAACTGAGGCTCGCAACTGAGCGTCGTAGAAAGGCTGTCAGGTGCGCCAATAGCATCCAACAGGTCACCTAGCGTCAAAGTCTGGCAGTTATGGAAGTAAAAACCTCCAAACAAGGAAGCGTCCCTGTCTAAACGCAGTAAGCCCACTTCACAATCCATCACACCAGACTTGATCGTCGCAGCGGGATAATCTGTTGCACTAGACGCTTTGGTTACGGGAAATCCCTGATTAGTTAATTCTTGCACAGCTCCCTCAAAAGTTATTTTCTCCGGCACAAGTCCATACCAGCAGGGCTGAGTGTCACAACCTTCGGTGAAGCCGCGCACGGTCACGTTATCGGATCGAGCGTTGGCCGCATGGATCGCAAAGCTGGTAAGTGTCAAAACAAGACTCAACAATAGCGCCACTTTAAGCAGCAAACGCGGCATGTGTAGCTCCGTCCAACAGCATTATTCCTCATGTTACACGTTGAAGCTATGAAACGTGATAAAATCACATCAGAAGTTGAGGAGACGAAGGGTAAGCGAATGGAAGCCCGAAAACTTTACTATACGGTGGACGAATTCGAGCAATACGCTGACTTGCCCGAAAACCGTGACCGGTTGCTCGAACTCATAAATGGGGAGATTGTAGAAAAAGTGCCCACCGAACAACATGGGATGATCGTCATCCTGATTGCACACTGGCTTCTCAATTTCATTCTCTCCAATAACATCAAAGGCCGTGTGCTGACCGAAGTTCGTTACCGTTCAAAAGAAGATCGACGAAATGCTCGCATTCCCGACGTATCGTACCGTGCGGGTAATACACCTCTCACCACAAGGGGCAGTGTTCCTGAACTACCGGATATAGCTGTTGAAGTGAAATCGCCCGATGATTCACTAAAGGATATGCGCGCTAAAGCTCATTATTATCTGGCAAATGGTACAAAACTCGTGTGGTTGGTTGATCCTCAAAAGCGATTGGTTGAAGTCTATACACTGGATGAAGAGCAGGTGCTGATTGAGGGCGAAATGCTCGATGGTGGTACAGTGCTCCCCGGTTTTCTAATGCCTGTAAGCGCCATTTTCGAAGATACCGCAGCCGAATAGTTAATCCTGATTAGCTCATCGCCATCTCGTAGCCAAATACATCTCCGAAATGCTTGATCAGACGTTGTGCCACAGCAGCTTCGTCAACGGGTGAGCCCAACAGTTGGGCGAGGCTGGTCACGCCTTTGTCACGAATGCCGCAGGGAATAATCCCCTCAAAGTAACTGAGGTCAGTATTCAGGTTGAGCGCGAAGCCGTGTTTGGTCACAGCACGGACGTTGACCCGTACTCCAATAGCACAGACTTTGGCTTCGCCTGCTGGCGTATCCACCCAGACTCCGGTTAGTCCGGCGATCGGTCTACACATCACACCGTAATCCGCCAAAGTACGAATAATGACTTGCTCAATGTTACGGACGTAACCGGTTACATCCATACGCAAGGTGTCGGAGGCGCGTGGCAGTTGAACGATTGGATAACCAACCAACTGCCCCGGCCCGTGATAGGTGATATCCCCACCCCGATCCACGCGGAAAACTGTTATCCCACGCTCGGCCAACTCCAACGGAGAGAGCAGTAAGTTCTCTTCATGAGCCGACGTACCGAGCGTATAAGTATGCGGATGTTGCAGCAAGATCAGACGGTCAGGAACTTCGCCGCGCCCACGCGTATCAGCCAATTGATTTTGCCAATCCCATGCCTGTTGGTAAGGCATGGAACCGGGCTGCAAAACTTCACAAATAGCGGTCATGTGGTGGGCGTCTTGGGAAAACGCCGCCGAATTTTACCGTCAGTATAGACGTGCGTGTCATGATTTTTGGCATCGTTCTTGGCGATAACCGCGTACAATTGGTCAATCAACTGCTCCGGTTCAACACCGGATGCCTGACACACGCCGATCAACGTGACAATCACATCCGCCGCTTCTTCCGCGATGTGGTTGGTATTGGTGCCGTCGAGTGCGGCCTCTTTGACTTCGCGAACTTCTTCCTCGAACACACGGATGGCGTCATCCTTGAGCGGCTGCCAATCAAAACGGGCATAAAATTCGAGCGTTGAGCGAATTAAATCACGCAGAGGATCGTTGGTCATCTGTGCCATGTCGAATATCCTTATCCATTCACATTACATCTGTTTGATCGGGCCAGTTCGTAACGGCCCTTTGAGATATTTTTCAAGAAAACTAAAAGCTGTATTCAGCGCGATATGTCCTTGGACACGCCCGACTTCACCGGAATCATCACTAAAAAAGTCGTGTGCGACATCCGGCAGCAGCGACATCTCATGTTGCAGACCGAGTAGGTTACTGTTCAGTTCACGCTGCACACGGGTAAGATCAGCTTTGGTCACATACTGCTCTTGCTGTCCATAGATTGCCAGCAGCGGCACACGCACATCTTTTAGGCGTCCAAAGTAACGCTGTGGAAAACCGTAGTAGACAACTGCCGCTTCCATATCCTTGCGGATAATAGCCGCCTCGTAAGCCAAGCTGCCGCCCATGCCGATCCCCACAACCGCCACATCATGATTGGTGTTGTTATGGGTTTCCAACACGCCCAGTGCCGCATCCACACGCGGATAACCAGAGTCTCCCAGTTCCTTAACCAGTTCAATGGCACGTTCCGGCGTGGACGCAACCTGCCCGTTGAATAAGTCGGGCACGATCACATAATAACCGACCTGTGCGAAACGATGGGCAATCCGGCGGATGGTCGACGTGATGCCCCACCAGTCATGAATGAGTGCAATCGCCGGAAATAAACGTCCTGTATTCGGATGCGCCCAATAGGCAGGTAACTGTCTACCACCTTCCATCACGATATGGATGTGCCCGCTGGTAAAGCCATATTCAGCACGATTGGTTTCGTAGACAGACATGGGCGGCTCCTTCAACAGTGCGTCCTACCTTCATTATAGCGAAATTAGGAATAAAGCTCTGTACCCAGTTGATATGAACAATGTGTGAGAAGCACCGTCATAAGGGTAAGGCTTGACTGCGCGATACGCTCGGTAAGTAGTCGCGAAAGCGACCTTCGATGTTCACTATGAGGAGATAAGAACGTATGCTGAAACGAAATATTGTCCTTTTATCGGCGGCTCTTGCACTTAGCACCGGCGTATTGGCGGTCGCTGCGCAAGAAGCTACCCCTGAAAGCACTATGTCAGCCGCTCCAGATACGATTACCATCAATGTCCCCAGCTTAATGCCAGAAGGCATCGAATATGATGCGACGCGCGGGCAGTTTCTTCTCGGCTCCATTTCACAAAGCAGTGTTTCGGTAATAGCAGACGACGGAACGCTAACCACGCTTGTTCAAGACCCGAATTTGAAATCGATCATTGGCCTGCAAATTGACGCCGAACGCAACCGGCTGCTTTTCGGCTCGACAGACCAAAATAAGATCGGTCAGCTTGGCATCTATGATCTCGCGACGGGCCAGCAAATTCATCTAGTTGATCTAGCAGCCGTGACGCCCGATGCTCAGGGGCACTTCCCCAATGACATCGCGGTTGATAAGGACGGCAATGCATATGTTTCCGACAGCGCAGCAGGCGTCTTCTACAAAGTGGATGTCGATGGCAATGCCTCGATTTTCCTTCAAGACCCTAGCTTTGTCGGATCATTCGTCCTGAACGGGATTGACTATAATCCGAATGGCTATTTGGTCGCCGTTCGCGGTACTGACCTGATCAAGATTCCGCTGGACAATCCGCAATCGTTCTCGGTCGTTGAGGTTGATGGCGACGTTTCGGGTGGTGATGGCATCATCTTCTCGGATGCCAAGACACTTGTCGCAGCAGTCGGCAACCCCAAACATGTCGTCCAACTGACCAGTGAGGACGATTTCGCCACTGCTACCATCACGGGTGACTATCATCCCGCATCCGGTTCGGTGACGACCATCGCTATTCGTGACGGCGTGCCCTACACGACCGATGCCCAGTTCAGCCAATCGGATGCGCCATCCTATTTCATCCAGAAGGTGACCTTTAGCTCACCCTCGGCAGCAATGTCTTCCGAAGCGACAGCAGACGCAGCAATGCCGGAAACAACACCAGAGCCAACGCCTGCCGGTTAATCCATTGATAATAGTCTAGGTGGAATGTGAAGGTTAGCTAACCGGCTCATTCCCTGACAGACTCCAGTGTCGATACTGAGAGGTGGGTGCAGTTCAGCCCACCTCTTTGTATTTATTGGAGCAAGGGATATGCCACCGAAGATTTCAGATCATCACCGTTGGAGTGCTGTATATTTGCGGGAAGCCGCCAAAGTACATGATGTCGCCGCGCAGCTCATTGATGAGGGCAAAGAAAACGAAGCGCGACAGCATGCTTATCTGGCACATGACTATGAAAGGCATGCGCTTGAGGAATCTGGTCATGCGACCAAGCGAACCAGCGATTTAGAAGAGACTATTGACTGGGAACAATATACCGGTGATGAGGAAGAACCCAAACCGCCCAAGCCTAAACATCGGAAGAAGTAGCCTAGAGTTTTATTCAATAGGTTGGATTGCAAACCCTAATCCGACCTATATTTTTACCCCGTAAACATCCTCATAGTAACCGTCTGCTTCAGCCTCTGTGCCCAAGACCTTGGCATTGTCATCATTCACACCGAGTATCAAGGTGCGATAACCTTCGCGGTGTGTCCAATCGCGCAGCGCCGTGAGTAATTGAGCAGTCAGCGGCTTTGGCGACCACATGTAAACCTCGACGTTGCGCGGGGCATAAAGCTGCTGCTGGCAGTAAATGAGGGCTTCCTGTCCGGAAGCTGAGAAGTTTAACCGATGGGTACGACGTTCGCGTATTTCGGAAATGGCATACCAAGTTTGCGGCCAAAAGGTTTCCCACTGTTGACGTGCGCTGCCCAGCCGCCCCACAGGCATAAACCAGTTGTTGATTTGCTGCGCATTGTCATTCAGATGTTCGACAACTTTGTAAAAACCCTGTCCCGATTTAGCCGGTAAGCTGAAGCGGCTGACACGAGAAAGCACTGTCAATCCATGACGAGCATAAAGGCTCTGGGTTTGGACATCACCCGCTATACCATTGGCGGTCACACGGCTTACACGGGCAATGCGAGCTTGTTCAAGCAGGTCGTTCAAGACAAGGTCTTGAATACCTTGATTCCCGAAATCTGGATGAACTATGATTTGCGCCAAATGGTAGTGACTGCCGAATGGTTCTGGCTCAGTTCCACGATACACTTCGGCATAGGCAGCAATTTGACCTTCGACTTCTGCCACCAGTGGAATCCCCGCACCACGCAGCAAATGACTGAGATGAATTGAGGCAGTTTCCACGCTCATCCATGGGCCGCCGTGAAGCCAGCGTTCATAGATTGTCAGCGACTCGTACGCCACATCCTCAACCGTGCCCGCAGAGTTGAGCCTTTGCCAGACTGAGATATGTGTCCGAAACAAGGCGCTAATGGCCTGTGTATCATCCAGTGTTGCCCCGCGTATGTGAATAGAAGTCATGCCCTGCTCCACACATGATAGAATGGCGCAATTGTAACACTGCTCTACCTGATTCGCCCTGAAAACCAATTTCAATTGGACTTGAACCCCATCATCCTAGAGGCAGTGTTATAGTATTGCATGTTGTTATCCTAATCGTGGAGAGTCCCATGAGCGATTTAAAGATCAATCTTGATGAAACAATCACTTTTCTGACGGGCTTATTGAATACCCCTAGCCCAACCGGCTACGCGGTTGAGGCCATTGATTATGTAGAAGCGGCCTTCAAGAAACTCAAAATTAACGGCATGAAACTCAACCGTACCAAGAAAGGCGCGTTGAGCATTCAGCTAAAGGGCGCATCCAGTGACGCACCGCGCGGTATTACGGCGCATGTCGATACACTGGGGTTGATGGTCAAAGAGATCAAAGGAAGCGGACGTTTAAAGGCGACTCAGTTGGGCGGCTACGCGTGGAATGCGGTCGAGTATGAAGGGGTGACTGTTCGAACGGCTGATAACCAGCGTATTCGTGGAACCATGCTTTTAAGTAATCCCAGCACACACGTCAACAGTAAACTCAACTCAATTCAGCGAGACGCGGATAATATGGAAATCCGTCTGGACGCGATGACCCGCAGCGCATCCGACACGCGTGAACTCGGTATTGAAGTCGGTGACTTCATATTCCTTGATCCGCGTGTTGAAGTGACCGATACGGGTTTCATCCGCTCGCGACATCTGGATGATAAAGCGGGTGTAGCAGCGATTTATGGCGCATTGATGGCCCTTAAAGCGGCCAAACAACAGCCTGTTCAAGATACGACCATTTTGATCGCGAATTATGAGGAAGTTGGACATGGTGGCTCGGCGGATTGGCCGAGTGAACTAGCTGAACTCCTCACAATCGATATGGGCGCGATGGGCGATGGGCAGAACTCCGACGAGTTTTCGGTGAGCATCTGCGCCAAGGACAGCAGCGGACCTTATCACTATGCCTTCACGGCACAGATGCGACAGCTCGCGCAAGCCCACAACATTCCCTACAAGATGGATATTTATCCGTACTACGGCTCGGATGGTTCGGCCTACTGGCGGGCAGGTGGCGCAGCGCGGGTAGCGTTGATTGGCCCGGGCATTGATGCCTCACATGGTTATGAGCGCACGCACAAGAGCAGCATCGAGCATACGGCGCATTTGATCGCGCGTTATCTCGTGAATGCCGGGGAGTAATTGCTCCCCGCCTGAGTAATGGGTGTGGACCGTACAGTATTGCCCTTTTATGCGTGTTATGACACAATTTGACCTGTTATTAACCGAATTTCACAGAAAGTTGAACACATGACTGATGGCCTTAACTTTGATACCTCACGCCTCACCATTCGCCCGCTGAAACTGGATGATCTGGATCGCATCCATGTCATTCTGAACGCCTGCTTCGGAGACTCCCCGATGGACGAACGCCGTGAATGGCTGGACTGGACGGTGCGCAATTATGTCGCACTCGCCCGACTTCATCAGCCGCTTTATGGTGAGCGAGGCGTTGTGCTCAAAGCGACAGGCGAATTGATCGGTGCCGTGGGCATCGCGCCCGCGCTTGGACCCTATCAACGGCTGCCCTCCTTCCGGAAAAATGGAGAACCTGAAGACACCTTCAACCAACCGGAGTTTGGATTATTCTGGGCGATTGCGCCGGAGCATCAGCGGAAAGGCTATGCATCCGAGGCAGCGCAGGCACTAATTGATTACATGTTTAGCGAACTAAACCTTCGCCGGATTATCGCGACCACCGAGTTTGAGAACGAAGGCTCCCAAGCCGTGATGCGTAAGCTGGGCATGGTGGTCGAGCAGAACCCAACACCGGGCGAACCATTCTGGTTTCAGGTAGTCGGAACGCTCTATCATCCAGCCGTGAAAGGTTAACAATGATGAAAATCTCTGGAAAACAACTCATTCTGCGCGATTGGGAAGAAACCGATCTCAAAGCCTATGCCCACTGGTTAAAACCCGGTCATGAGTGGAAGAAACTTGATGGTCCTTACTATCCCGGCCCGACAACGGATGAAATTCCAGAGATTATCGAGAACCAGCAGAACGCGATTGAGTTCGCAGATTGGCCCAGCCCACGGCATCAACTGATCGTCGTGACACCAGACAACAACCAGATGGTCGGGCAAGTGTCATGGTACTGGATCAGTGAGGAAACCCATTGGCCCGCGCTGGGCATTGTGATTTATGACCCTCAAAACTGGCGCAAAGGGATCGGTTACGAAGCGCTAGGACTCTGGAGCGATTATCTCCTCCAAACACAACCGGCCTTCGCACGGCTTGACCTGCGGACATGGTCAGGCAACGCAGGTATGATGCGGCTGGCGCAAAAGCTCGGCTATAAAGAAGAAGCCCGGTTCCGTAAGGCGCGAATTGTGGACGGCCAATATTATGACGGGATGGGCTACGGCGTGCTGCGAGAAGAATGGACAGCCCGTTATCCAATGGGTTTCAAAGCCAGCCTCGGTTAGCTTTTTCCATCTCTATTCATGACCAAACGCTCAATCCGCGAGTCGGGAACGAACCAGATGAGCGCGACGACCACGTACAAAGCAAACGCAATCCACGTATTGAAAAAAGCCACAATAATGCCTGTCGTATAAATGACCAGCGACAATAACCCTTTGCGATCGTTACCGACAGCGACAGCCAGTTCCGAGTCGTGCCCCAAATGAGCAATCAGTGTCCGGCTCAAAATATAGTAGGCCAGACCGCTAAGATCCAATAACACCCCGTAAAGCGCGACCGGAGCGGTGGCGAGATGATTTTCGCCCATCCACGCGGTGACGAACGGCACCAGCGACAACCAGAACAATAGATGGAGATTTGCCCAAAGAATACGGCCATTGACCGAGCGCGCCAGATGAAGCATGTGGTGATGGTTGTTCCAATAAATCCCAATATAGACAAAGCTAAGCACATAACTGAGAAAAATCGGTATGAGTTCGCCGAGCGCGGCAAACGTCGGCTCATGGGGAACTTTGAGTTCGAGCACCATGATGGTGATGATGATGGCGATGACTCCATCACTGAAGGCTTCTAAGCGTCCCTTGCCCATGTCGTTCGTCCTTTGTTGGTGAGTGGCTGATCGTGTGCATATTTATATACACGATTATGGTTAAGCTGTGAACCTCACCAAATGGGCAGGTGATCGACAACGGCGGTGGCGAAATTGGCAAATTTTTTGGCGGCGATGGCGGCAATTAGCCCATTTTGATGACTTTTGTACGTGCTTTAGCCGAGAATCCGCCGGTTTTTTGGCAAACGTAGCAGGGGAGTGTCCGCCGCCAGCTTTGCCAAATAGCCAGTCTTTAGTCCAATACAAATACGGTGGGACAAAGTCGTGATGCCTAACCCGTTAGCGCGCTGCAGGGGCAAGAACCATCTTTCCCTACAAAGAGCATACGACATATAGGAAAGTAGCGGGTTACATTTTGGAAGAACATTTTGTAACTGTTTCAAGCCGGTGGCACTAACGTTGTGAGGGAGGATTTTCTGCACGAGGTTGCGGCAGGGTTAGGAAACGGTTTGCCGACAACCCCAAAGTAAACCTTGTTACGAATAATTGATGGCACCATCAAAATCCAGAAATGAACGGCTTTCAAGTCGATCTTCCTTGAGCACTATTAGTGGTTGGTTTATATTTTTATGGCTATACTTTTGACGTACCATGATCACGGTCAGAGGTTTTATTAATGCTGGTCTTCATTAGCCATTCTTCCGCTGAAGATGAGTTCGTCAACAACCTGAGCCACAGCTTGGAACGCTACGCATTTGACGTGTGGGTTGACCATCTACACAGTGTTCCGGCAGGACAGTATTGCTGCTGGTCTGGTCACCCACGGCCTCGACTTCCAACAACGTCAGCGTGGAATGGCGCGAATTTCATACGAAGAACAAGCTCATTATCCCGATTGTATACCGCCCTGCTCCGCTGCCGCTGCTGATCCGGCATCTGCAACGGATTGACTTTGCTGACCAAGCGAAATACGACGAGCAGGTGAGTTTACTGATCAAATCGCTGCCCACGCCGGATTTGAACGCTACATCACTGACCAAACTTTCCAGCCGGATTACCCAAGAAACCACCATCGTCAGCTTGATGAATGCCAGCGATGACGTCATTAAAACGCAAGAGGCGTCACTGGAAGCCAACGAACTCCTGCTGATTTTCCCTGACTATCTGCCGCAAACGCTGAAGGTTAAGCTCAAAAACAGCAAGATGTTTATCGGGCGCGGGATGAATATGGATATCAATCTGGAGAATTTTCACGGCGAGGAATGCGGCGTTTCACGGCAGCACGCCATGCTCTCGATGGAAAACGGCAAACTCACCCTGATGGATTTGAACTCGATTAACGGCACGATGGTTGACCGGCGTCGCATACAGGCTCAAGTTCCGGTTCCCCTCAAGAACGACGCCTTAATTCAACTCGGTACACTGTTCATCCGCATCTATTACAAACAGATCACCGTTCTGATGGGATAGGCTGTAAATCACTCACTCTGCGGCAAAATTTCGAAATGACGAACATGCATACCCATATTGCAGTCTGAAATAATGGGGCACATTAACCCTCCACCCACTTCCCATTTGGGACAATTTCCTAAGTCATAAGATTCGATGTAACCATATTCCGAGTTGAAGCGAACATCGGGGAATGTTGGCATAATCGTACCACTGCAAAATGCAATTAGAGACGCATCATTGGACACTTTTGAGGATGCAATTTCAAATAAACTTTCAACTGTATATTGCTTCAAATCAGGCGAAATCGTCTGAGCAAAATAAGTTGCTTGGAATGATTTCGCTTCCAAGTCACTTAAAGGTGTGGGAGTAACGTTTTGGTACAGCAGAGGAAATTCCGAAATTTCTGTCACTTTGTTGTCATGGACGATTAGCCTAAAACCACCAATATAAGAAAACGAGCCAAAGGCGATATCCATCTGATAATTCGGACTGCCCTTCGCCTGCCACAAGGCACGGGCGTCATTGAGTTTTTGCAGCGGGGATTTGGGCGGAATGTTGATAGTGATGCCGACCAGCATCCAACACATCCCACCGATGAGAAGCAGTCCTAAAGCGCTGAAGAACCACTTGCGTTTCATTCGATCAACTTTTCCATCTGACTGACACACGGTCACGCGGCCAAATTGCCCTTAATCTCAAGCACTATTATACTGTTTTCTATCCTCTCCCTATCAATTAGATTAGGAAAAACATATGTGGCGCACAACGATAACCGTCCTGAGCCGAGTTTTATCTGTTGTTATCTTGGTCTGTTTTGTGTTTGAGATCAGTCTGGCACAGGACGATGCCGCAGCGGCTCAGCATAAACAAACGCTGCAAAGTATTTATGACACGGCCATCGGCAAGGGCGATGTTGATCTGCTGGATGCCCATTACAGTACGGATTATGTTAATCACGGCTTTGGTGAAGACCTCGACCTGAGCGGATTCAAAGGGTTCATCAAGGCGTGGGTTTCGGCCATGCCAGATTTCCGCGTTACACCGGAAGTGATTATTGCCAACAAGGATGATGAGTGGGCGGCCAGCCGTGTCATCTTTAAAGGAACATTTAATGACAAGTGGATATTGGGCACTCAAGCAATTGAACCAAACAATAAAGCTGTCCAAATCGCATTTAATATCCTGCACCGCTTTGATGCTGAAGGCAAAATAGCCGAAGACTTCACCGCCTTTGACCCGCTGAGTATGCTGCTGCAAATGGATGCTGCGCCCAAGCTGCCGGATTTGATTGCCTATACATTGGTTACAGGGAAAATTAGCCCGATTGTACTGGGCGAACCTGTATCGGCAGGTATGGAACAAGCCCACAAACAGGGTTACGCAGGGGTGATCGACGATTCGCTCAACAAGGGTGACTTGACGGCTATCGATAAATACATGGTTGAAGATTATCTGACACACGAACCGTTTGGTAACTTCACCCGCGACACCTTCAAAAAGGTAGTCCAGCTCTTTCGTCAGGTGGTGCCGGATTTACATGTGGCTATGGAAATCACGGTCGCTGAAGGCGATTGGCTGGCAGGCCGGTTGGTATACACCGGCACGTTCAAACAGCCGATTTCACAGGATGACGTGACCCTTGCTGCCAGTGGCAAACCGATCAAGTTCATCATCAATGTGTTCGTGCGCTTCAATAAAGACGGCATCGGCGTTGAAGATTATAAAGAATACAACCGTCTGGGTTGGCTGCAACAACTGGGGTTAGTCGAAGCAGCAGCCTAACAACATTCAAGAGGGGTTATCCCCTCTATTTTGTTGATTATGATGTTTTAGACATCCACGCGCATCCAAGCGGTATCGAACCAGTCATCAATCAAATATTGCGGGTAGCCGATGCGGCGCAAGTTGGTGATGCAGGCGGCACGATCCGCGCCCTGCTGCGCCCAGAAGGGAACGCGCTTGATCATGGTTTCGACGCGTTCACGGGGCGTGATGACCCAAGTATCGTGCGGGATCAAGCCGAAGGTGATGGCTTCCATCTGGTTGGTGGCGGCAGCACTCTTACGATAGGGCGCAATGATGACTACTTCACGCGCACCATACTGCGGTGAGGTGAGGGTATCCTGCACAAAGCGAGCCGTGCCACCGAGATCGATGAGGTCTTCGATCATGCCGACGGTGTGGCCGCGCACATCAATCGACAACGGCTGGACAATCTCCGGATACTGGAGCGGCTGCCCCGGCCCCAGATAACATTTAACGCCGAACGTCCCGAACTCGATGTTGGGCATATCAGGCGTGGCACAGTGGGTAATGTAATCTTGCAGGTAGACACCGGGTAATAGCGCACCCATCGTGATCATGATCATTTTTGTGAACTGGCGCTCGGTGCCACTGTTGCGCTGCTGGTATTCGAAAACGCGATGTGCCAGCCATGAAACCATCATGTGCTCGGCTTCGTCGGTGATGTATAAGAATTTTAGGGGGTCGTGGAGAATGTCAACGCCGGTGGGGTTTTGCCAGAATTCGAGGCTGCTGGAAGCGACAACCATATGACTTCGAAAATCCTTTTTCAATAATGGGCTTTAGAATCGAAAACGCCCCGCATGGCGCAGGGCGTTCGACTTGCTCCGCAGCCTGGATTCGAACCAGGAACCCATCGGTTAACAGCCGATTGCTCTGCCGTTGAGCTACTGCGGAAGGTAGTTGGAATGTTAGCAAAGGCAGGGAGGGCTGTCAAGGTGATTTCTTGCGGGCTGAGCAAAAGAGAGTAAACTTATCAGTCGCGCGGTTGACCCTTTAAAATGCGCACTCCAAAAGCAGGAATTGTCCGAGCTTTAGACTGGAAACGATGGTATGTCACAGGCAGTAATAGTTCGCAAAGTAGAGAATGCGGATGATTTCAAAGCGTTCTTCGAGTTCCCATGGACAGTATATAAGAACGACCCGAATTGGGTACCACCGCTGCTTTCAATGCGACGTGACCAGCTTGACCATAAGAAGAACCCGAGCTGGGAATACATGGAAGGTGATTACTTCGCGGCGTGGCGCGGGGATAAGATCGTCGGGACCATTGCAGCGTATATCAACCACCGACACAACGAATTCCATCAGGAACATGTCGGCTGGTTCGGGGCGTTTGAAGTTTTTGAGGATCAAGAAGCCGCGACGGCCTTACTGAACACGGCTGCGGAGTGGGTCAAGGCCAAGGGATACGACGCGATACGCGGGCCGCAGACCTTCACGACGCATGAGGATACCGGCGTGCTGGTAGATGGCTTCACCCGTCCAGTGCTGCTGATGCCCTACAACTATCCCTACTATAAAACTCTGATTGAAGGCGCGGGCTTCACCAAGTCGATGGACTTATACAGCTTCGAACTCAGCCGAAAAGGCGCGGCGGAACACGCGACCGGCGACCGTCTGGAGCGATTGACTAAGGCAGTCATGAAGCGCAATAAGATCACCGTGCGGCCTATTAATGGTAAGAACCTAAAAGAAGATTTCAAGCTTTTCAAGGAACTCTACAACTCGGCATGGGACAAAAACTGGGGCTTCACGCCGATGACCCCTAAAGAACTGGATGCGATGGTCGAGAGTTTGGGGCAGTTCTTCGACGCGCGTTTCGCGTTCTTTGCGAATGTGGATGGCGAACCAGCAGGCTTCGTGATGGCCGTGCCGGATTTCAATCAGGTGCTCAAGGCGGCTAATCCCCGTCCCGGCGTACCCGAAATTGTCTCTCTGCTGCGGGCACTGTGGCATTGGAAACTCCGCCCGATCATCGACACGGCGCGTATCCCCTTGATGGGCGTCAAAGAAACCTTTCGCAACAAGGGTGTTGATGCAGTGCTATATTATTATGTATTGATGGCGCTATTACAGTCTCCCAATATTCAATATTCCGATTCAGGGTGGATATTGGAAGTTAACGAAAACATGGTAAGTATCGCCCTCAGTTTTGGCTCGACGATTTACAAAACGCATCGGCTGTATGAAAAGAAGTTGCAGGCATAGCGGCTAATTATCTTCATAAGTGCTGACTTATGTCCTGCTGCGGCGTATATCACTTTTTATTACACTTTTATCCAGCGCGGACGCTGCAAGGAAATAAGGTTGTATGGCGAAAATTTTGGTGGTTGACGACGAGCAATTGACGTGCGAGATGCTCAGTACTTTCCTCAAGCTCATCGGTCATACAGCGATAACCGCGTTTTCCGCACGGCAAACGTGGGATAGGCTGGCCTATGAGGAACCTGACCTCGTGCTACTGGACATCATGCTGCCGGATGACAATGGGTTGGAGATTTGCCGCAAGCTGCGCTTAAATGAGGCGACTCGCAACACGCCCATCATCATGATTTCGGCGCACTTCCCGCCCATGACCGAGGAAGCGACCAGCGCAGGCGCGACCGGCTATCTCATGAAGCCCATCAAGCTAGATATGCTGAAGACCGCCCTCGCCAACGCAGGGCTCAAGTAGCTTACGGGGTCTGCCCCTGTTCGACCACATCAGAAACGGCCTCTTCGGGGGTACGCTGTCCGGCGATAACTGCCGCCAGCGCGTTCTCCATCGCACGAAGGGTCGTGGCATTGCCATCGACCAACGGCAAGCGCGCATTCGCCAACAAACGGTTGGCCAAATCGGTAAAGGTTCCCGCATTCCATAAGCGCATAGCCGCACGGCGTGACGGCAGCATATTGATCTGACGGCTGTAAGCGGTCAGCCGATTGGCTTCCAGCATCCACTCGATGAAGCGAAACGCTAGTGCCTGACGATCTTTATCCTTCGTGACCACCACCCACATCCAGCCATTGAGCACGGTCGACGGTTCGCCATCTGCTAAGGGGATGGGCGCCGCTTCCAACGATTGACCATTCGAGAGCATGTTCAAGTATTGGGTCGAGGTCACGACACCCGCATCAAATTTGCCCTGCCCCAATTGGAACAGGTAATCATCGGGGCGGGCGTAATCCAACACGCTGCGGTCGATGATTCCGGCATCCACTGCCTGCTTGTAGAAGGTCAAGACAGTCAGCAGTGCATTGGCATTTGGATTGCCTTGCACCAGTTCGTTCAGTGTGCCACCCGCTGAGATGTATTGCAGAAGCAGGACATCGCTCAAGCCTTCAGTCACGCCCGCAGGAAAAACAAATTTCTGTTTATCCTTGAGGACATCCGAGAAATGGGCGAAGCTGCCATTGAGGATCACCGGACGATAAGCAATCTGCTCGACATCCAAGGTATAAGCAAGACCATAGAGTGTTCCATCCACGCGGCCCAGATCAAGCGCCGTCGGATACAAATCGCCGAGGATGGCGGAAGTCACCCGGCCTTGGAGGGGCTGGATGAAACCAGATTCAGCGGCGGTGGTGAGGTCGCTCCGGCGTACCAGCGTAATATCCGGCAAGGCAATGGGCGCAACCGCGCTGGCAGATTGCAAGGTCTCGATGATACCACCGGAGTCCTGTGCTTTCTTCAGACGCACCTCGATGCTGAGTTCGGGCACAGTGGCGCGGAAAGCGTCCACGTACTCCGTCAACATCAGCGAGGCTTTCTGGTTGCTGGCGGGCGACAGCGCATCCGGCCACCAAATATGGAGGATAGGTGGAACACTGCTCGTCGCCTCAGCGGTGGCCTCTGCCATAGCGATGGTGGGCAGCGGTGTGGACGTCATAACAATGGTCGCTTCGGCGGTAGCGGCTCCCGACTGCGCCGAGTTCGGGCTGCAAGCCGCGCACAGCACCGCAAATAATCCAAAAACTGCAAACGCTACAAAACGCATGAAACAGAACTCCGCAGGGATATTGACTGCCGCATTATACACCCTGCGTTAGATTTCAGAGCTTGCGGGCTGGTTTTCGGGTGCCGCATCCACTTCGGAATTCAGCGGCACGGGCCGTTTGACGAAGCGCAGTTTGGCAACGCGCAGGCCATCCATTTCCTCGACAGACACGTCATACTGACCGAACGCCACCGTATCATGCAGTTCAGGGATACGATCTAGCTTTTCCGCAACATAACCACCGAGCGTGGTCGATGCCGGTTCGCCTTCAAGGTCACCGAAGCGTTCGATGGCTTCGTTCAGGCTCATCAGACCCTCCACGACAATTTCGTTGCCTTCTTCGTGGACAGGTTCTTCTTCCTCGACATCGTATTCGTCCTGAACCTCACCCACCAACTGCTCAATGATGTCTTCCATAGTGGCGACACCCGCCATACCACCGTATTCATCAATAACGACAGCTAAATGGGTTTTGGATTCCTGCATACGCTCCAACAGCACATCAACGCCCAAGGTTTGGGGCACGAACAAGGGATCACGCAGATAGGGTTTGAGGTTGACCACCTGTGAACGGTCGGTCAGCAGTTCCGGTTTATGCATGACAACATCTAGCAGGTCTTTGGCGAGCAGCAAGCCAACTACGTTGTCGATCTTCTCTTCGTAGACCGGGTAACGGGAGTGCATATTGGAAATGACCAGATCCAAGATGGTCGAGAATGGCGCGTCGCTGGCGATGGCTTCGACATTGACGCGGGGCTGCATGATCTCTTCAACGGTGATGTCGCTAAAGTCAAAGACACGGCGCAGCAGCACCTCTTCGCTCTCTTGGAGCAATCCGGCTTCACGGCTGGAATGCACCAGCATTTCTAACTCTTCCGCCGAATGTACTGATGAATGCTCACCAGATGGCTCGAAACCCAACATGCGAACGATGCCATTCCCCAGCCCATTCATCAACCGGATGACCGGACGGAACAGGAGCAAGAACCAGCGTACTGGACGTACAACCACTAAAGCCGTGGCTTCGGGACGCTGTAAGGCAATCGACTTGGGCACCAGTTCACCCATCACAATATGCAGCAGCGTGACGACCGAAAACGCAATCGCAAACGAAATAGCTGGGCCAACGGTTTCCACGCTTGACTCTGGAATGATGGCATGAAGCAGCGGTTCGATCAAATGACCAACGGCTGGTTCGCCAACCCAACCGAGTCCCAGACTGGAAAGCGTAATTCCCAATTGAGTAGCCGCGATATAACTGTCTAGATGTTCAGTGGCTCGTTGAGCAACTTTGGCCGCGCTGTTCCCTTCGCTGGCAAGCTGCGCGATTCGCGTGCGGCGTGCGCCGACCAGAGCGAATTCGGCTGCAACAAAAAATCCGTTCGTAGCTACCAATAGAAAAACCGACAATACACCTAAGAGTGTGTTCATCCCCGTCCTTATACTCCACTCGGTTATCAAGCGCCCTAATGATAACATGCTTTGGAGAGGTGTTGTGTAGGAGAGGCGGCTTATCTTAGGCCAAAAACCTGCCTCATTCAGCGCGATTGCACTATAATCAGGTTACGTTGTGTCCGCCAAAAGGAATACCCATGAAAGACCTTCCCGCTTTCAAAGCACGCCCCCGCGATCAAGTGATGGAATTACTTCACCGCGTCTTGATGCTCGATTCGCACAGTGACCATTCCTACTTTCATGAACTGATTGCCTATGAGGACGGGCATTACCGCGTGCTGTTCGAGCCGGCTTATTTCGTGCTGCAACCTGAACAGCATGAGCCGAGCAAATCCCAGTGGAGCAGCCTCAAGAAGAAATTCAAGCGGCACGAGCCACAGGTGTTTGTCTTTAAGGAGCATGGTGAGGTTCATGCGGGTGGAAAACACTATGCCTATTTGGACTTCGGCTTCTTCGCCCGATAAGGCCATACTCGGTTGTGAAGGCGCAAATGCGGCGTATAATCGACACTTATACAATTCAATACGCTCGTGATTCATTACAAGGAGCTTCACACTCAAATCATTGATCTGCTTTGAATATCAGACTTCTTTTTATTTATAAACTGCTACTGCTTTGAAAAAGTAGCTTTTCAAGGAGCATCACATGGCAACTTATACTTTGCCTGAACTGCATGAGGCCGCGCCGATTAAAGATAACGAAGCGATTCTGATCTCAAGCGGTGACCTGCGCCTTTCGGCTAATCAAACCTGCTGGGCCGCGCAGGAAGATATGGAAAAGCGCATCATCGCGGCCTTCAAGAAGGAAGGCATCAAGGTCAAGCGCGGGCATGAATATGATCCTGAACTGAAGCACGGTTTCATCTGGAATCAACGAATGGGCATGGATGTGTTCAAGAATATTCCGCCAGATGCCAAGCTGATCGTGGCGGAAGCCGTCTGGCAGTACAGCCACCATGTCTTGGCAGGACTGCGTTCACATCGCGGGCCGATTTTGACGGTCGCCAATTGGAGCGGACAATGGCCGGGATTAGTCGGACTGCTCAATCTGAACGGCTCATTGACCAAGATGGGCGTCAAATACAGCAGCATATGGAGTGAAGACTTCAAAGACGAGTTTTTCATCAACGGCATCCGCCAGTGGATCAAGACGGGCAAGATCACCCATGACTCCAGCCACGTACATGACCTCAAGAAGAACAAAATTCCGAAAGCTGAACGCACGCTGGGTGAAACACTGGCCACTCAATTGAAGAACGAAAAGGCCATCATGGGCATTTTCGACGAAGGCTGCATGGGTATGTATAACGCCATCATTGATGACGAACTGCTCAACCCAACCGGCATCTATAAGGAGCGGCTGAGCCAATCGGCGCTGATCGCTGGCATGCGGCAGGTCAAGGACTCGGAAGCCAAGAAAGTGCGCAAGTGGCTGGATGATCACGGTGTTAAGTTCGTCATCGGCACCGACGACGCCACCGAACTGACCGAAAAGCAAATTCACGAGCAGTGCAAGATGTACATCGCCGCCGTACGTATCGCCCATGAGTTCGGCTGCGCGGCCGTCGGCATCCAATATCAGCAGGGTTTGAAGGACATGGCTCCGGCCTCTGACTTGGTCGAAGGCTTGCTGAACAATGTCGAGCGTCCGCCTGTGTACCACGCCGAAACCGGTGAGGAATTGTATCCGGGGCAAGCGCTTCCACACTTCAACGAAGTCGATGAAGGCGCGGCAGTCGATGAGTTGGTCACCAACCGCGTTTGGACCGCGATGGGACTCGATCCAGCCACCACGCTCCACGACCTGCGCTACGGCGAGCACTACAAGGGCAAAGGCGTCGATGATTTCGTGTGGGTCTTCCTGATTTCCGGCGCGGCACCTGCTTCCCACTTCATTGATGGTTACGCAGGCGCGGTCGGCCTGCGCCAATCCAAGATGTACTTCCGTTTGGGCGGCAGCACCCTGCGCGGCATCAGCAAACCGGGCGAGATCGTCTGGAGCCGCGTCTACGTCATGGATGGCGCGCTGCATGCCGACTTGGGACGGGCGACGGTCGTCGAACTGCCGCAGAAAGAAACCGAACGCCGCTGGAAGATGACCAGTCCCGAATGGCCGATCATGCATGCCGTTCTGCACGGCGTCACCCGTGACCAGATGATGGCGCGACATAAGGCCAACCACTTGAATGTGGCTTACGGCGATGACGCTCAGTCCGCCGACAACGCGATGGCGGCTAAAGCAGCCATGTTCAATGCGATGGGCATCCAAGTCCATCTGTGCGGGGATGTGAATTTGTAATTGGACAATTAAATAGGTGAGAATAGAATAATGTAGGGGCAAGATATATCTTGCCCCTACAAACATGATTATTCTCGCCCACCTATAGATAAGGACGTGCCGTATGAGCGACTCGCCCGAACCCGCAGCCAAACCGAAACGTCAGCGACGTACCAAAGCCGAACTGGAAGAAATCCGTCAGGCGAAGCTAAAGGCCGAAGCGAACAAACCGCTGACAGCTGGCTTTTGGGGACTTATAGCAGGTGTACTGTTTTTTGTGACCGCCTGCTTTTACATCGATATGCTAAGCCTCGTGAATTACCGATCCTCATCCAGTGATTCAGGGTTAGGCGAAATCGCTATTTTTATCCTTGCGCTCATCTACTCGGCCTTGGGTCGTACGTGGGGAACGCTCATCTTCGGCTTGATCGGTTTATTCTGCCTGTATAAAGCCATTCAACGGCGTGTACAAGTCGGCAGTTGGAATGACTAGTTTTTCTCTTACTCGATAAGGATTAATCTGAACATGCTCAAAACACAATTGCTTCATCCCGAAATCTTGGAGGCGCTCGGAGGCTCCGGTCACGGCGGCAAGGTGCTGATCGCTGACGGCAATTATCCCTTTGTCACACGCGCCAATCCGGCGGCCAAGCGTGTGTACCTCAACTTCACGCACGGCAAATTGAACGTCGTTGAAATTCTCGAAGTGTTGGTTGGCGCCATCCCGATTGAGGCTGCCGACGTGATGACCCCCGACGGCGGCGATGAACCGAGCATCTTTGCCGACTTCCGCCGTTTGCTGCCTGATCTCGAACTCAAGAAGAATGGACGCTTCGCCTTCTATGATCTGGCTCGTGATCCGGACTGCTGCTTGGTGATCGCAACCGGCGAACAGCGCATTTACGCCAACATTCTGCTGACGATTGGTGTCGTCCCACCACCGAAATAGTTCAACCTTACGGGCGAATGTGGATCATGTTCGCCCGTAAAGATGCTCCAAGCCGCGCCACAGACTGTTGCGCCACGAGAGATAGTTGTGGCCGCTGTTGTGCTCGACATACGTCACGTCGTAGCCGCGTTCCTTCAGCAGCGGGATAATCTCGCGGTTCGGCTGGATATACCACTCCTGTATGCCGACATCCATCCACAGCTTGATGTCGGGCTTGGGGGCGTAGCGGATCAGATCATAAATCACCGAGCGGTAATAGAGATGATCTGCCCCGAACGCGCCCGATTGGCACAGCACCTTCCCAAAAATTTCCGGCGCACGGTGGGCGATATAGGTGGACATCAGCCCACCCATTGACGCACCCATCATGCCATACGCGCCAGGGGATAGTGCCACGTCGATCAAATTGAGATGTTCCCGCGCGGCAGGTAGCACGCACTTGATGATAAAAGCGACCGTCGTGTCACTGCATGCATATTCCACCGCGCGCCCCTGTCCACCGGGATCAACCAGCGCCATCGCAATCGGTTGAATGCGGTGCTGCGCGATCAGGTTATCGACAATCGTGGTGATCTTGGCCTTGTGCAGGTAGCCGCTGCCATCAAAGACCACCAGCAGCGGTACGGGTTGATCGACCATAGGCTGGTAGAAATGAACGGTACGCTGGCTGCCGACCACGAAGTTTTGCCCATCGACAATCGACTGGGTGACTTCTCCCCGTGCTACGTCCGGCTGCACCTGCGCCAGTGACGTATCGACGGCCTGCGGCATCCAGAAGAAGCTGTTGACGTGTCCCATGCCGTCATCGGATTCGTGGTCATTCAGCGGATCATTGAAGAACTGACCCTCCACAATAAAGCGGTACTCGGAATAGGCATCGCGCGGGATTTGGACGGTCGCCGCCCACACATCCGGCTCGACCTGCTGCATGGCAATCGCCTCATTCGACCAGTGGTTGAAATCGCCGACGAGCTGCGCCGGTTTGCCCTGCCAGACGAAGGTCGCCAAGTCGCCTTCGACCAGTGGGGTTCCGCGCTCTTTTGCCTGTTCGAGTAAGCTGGTCATTTGGCTTTTTTCTCGCTCCGAATGGTCTTGATCAGCGCTAGCGTATCCCGCACCAAAGTTTCCATCGCGGCGAAGTTGCCTTCTTTCAACCAATCGGCACGGATCAACTTACTGCCCATGCCGACGCAGGCCGCACCCGCCTCAAACCATCCCCGCAGGTTGGCTTCGTCAGGGCTGACGCCGCCCGTTGGCAGGATGCGTGTCCACGGACGGGGACCAAGAATGGCCTTCACGAACTCTGGCCCACCCAGCGCATCCGCTGGAAACAGCTTGACGATCTCTGCGCCCAGTTCTTCAGCGTTCGAAATTTCGCTGACGCTGCCGCAGCCGGGAACGTAAGCCACTTTGCGACGGTTGCACAGCCGCGCAACTTCCGGATTGAAGTTGGGGCCGAGGACAAAGTTCGCCCCCTGCGCGATGTAAGCCGCTGCGGTCGGCGCATCTTCGACGGTGCCCACACCGAGAATAATATCGGGGTGTTCCTTGCTGGTATATTGGATGAGTTCGCTGAAAACATTGATCGCGAAGTCACCGCGATTGGTGTATTCCATCACATGGCTGCCGCCGCGCACCAGCGTCGCCACCACACCCTTCACCAGATTCACATCGGGGCTGTAAAACAGCGGCATCATGCCGTCGCTCATCATGGTGCTGTAAACCGTCATCCGGTCAAAACGAGCCATCTTAAAAACCTTTCTATTGGAAGTTCAACTAAGCTGCTTAGATGATAACTTTTATGTGCCCGATTGAGAAAGTATCGGATGTAACGGATCGCGGTTATCAACTACCAGTTGTGCCGATGCTTTCGGCTGGCACTGCGCGAAATAGAGCTTCTGGCCGGGAATATAGCGTTTTTCGTAGCGCTCCCGCACCACATGGACTGAACCGAGGAGTTCCACATCACGCGTGTATGCCCGTTCGAGCGCGACTTCAAACGGCACATCCACCCAGATCCGCAAATCCCAATAGGCGTTAATCTCTGGCCGCTGCAAAAACACGCCGTCCACGATCAAAACCGCCTGCTCATCAGCCGTCTGCCATTCGCTTTCAATCTGTGTATTATCGCGATAATCGAACTTCTCCGTCCGATAACGGCGGCTGCCACCCTCACCCAGTGGTTCTAATAAATCGGCCTTGAGTACATCATAATCAAACGAGTCGTGGAAATAACCTTCCGGCGACAGTGATCCGCGCTGGTGACGAACAGTTTGCGGCAGATGAAACCGGTCAACCGATGCGCGAATGACTTCACGGCCACATGCTTGCAATGGCCGAACCAGTTCATCGGCTAAAGTCGTTTTGCCGGAAGCATCAATGCCATCCAACGCCACACGCACTGGATGAGCACATTGGATCGCGCTGATCGAGTCGGCAATCGCTTCAAGCAGTTCTCTGCGCTTCATGGACAGCCCGCTACTCTTTCCAACGCGGATTGTCGACCAATGTTGGCTTTCCATCGCGCTCGACAATAATCTTGGCGAAGCCTTTGTCGGCAATCGACTGGTAATCGTATCCGGCATCGGCGGGATAGCAGGCGAAAAACACAAAGTTTTCCTTACCGACATTGATAGTACGGTGTGCCCAGAACGGCGGCACATAGCTCATTGCGCCGGGTGTCATATGCTGGACGTTGATTTCACCTTCGGGTGTCATCAACAGCAAATAGCCCTCACCTGCCAAACCCATATACAGTTCGGCACGGTTGCCAATGGTGTGATAATGCCCTTTGGTGAAGTAGTATTCATCACCGACCTTGCCCGGATAAATGGTCGTGGTCGAATAGCGAAGCTGCCCTTCCACCGCTGGATTTCGGGTGGCTTCATAGACTTCATAGAGCAGCGGATTTTTGATCATCATGGCGTCTTCAGCCCTCGAGTCCGCGAACAGCCCTTCCAGATCATGCAGATAGCGCTTCTGCACCAATGCCGCATTAGGTATGACACCGTTCGATAAATTGAGCATCGTCGTAAAGGGGGGCATATAACTGGACATCATCTTTACTCCTGTGAATCATCTCGTTGGGGATACCAGAATTCAAATGTATATTCCAATTCGAACAACAACTGGCGGATTTCAACAGCGCGCTCAACCAGTTCGGTATATTCAAAATCATTGATGAGCTGCTGTTCATGAACAATTGCCCATTGCAGCCGAAAGCCATTGCTGGCCGCCTTCGCCAAGTTCAAACTATTCAATGAAATTCGAGTCCCGCGCATCTCAAAAGCTGACGCGATTTTGGCGGCGATCATGACCGTGGTTTGCCGGATGTCGTTTGCGAGGCTGTGGTCAAAGGCTTCATTCCGCGTGATGAAGTAGGTCAGCTTGGTGAGTTCACGCGCCCGCTGCCACACAATCAAATCTTCGAAGCGTTCAATACGGGACATCCGCACAACCTTTGTCATCCACAACTTCTTACAGAAAATGCTTTACCTCTAGGATAACATTCGCATCGCCAAAAGTGAAAAACCAATCTTGTCCGCACAAAATTTGGAGTGAACATCAAATTGTTTTACACTCCACCTTAATATATAGATCGAACAAGGCGCTAGACATGCGCCTTCTTTATGACAGGCAACTGAGGAGGAAACAAACTTGAGCACACTATTCCGTTGGGGGATACTCGGCACGGGCGGCATCGCCCATAAATTTGCCACCGGCTTATCCGTCTTGACCGACGCCAAGCTGGTCGCTGTCGGATCACGCACGCAGGCTTCCGCCGATAAATTCGCCGATGAGTTCAATGCACCGCGCCGCCATGCCAGCTACGAAGCGCTGGCGAACGATCCCGAAGTCGACGCCATCTACATCGCCACACCGCACCCCTTCCACAAAGAGAACACCCTGCTCTGCCTGAACGCAGGCAAAGCTGTGCTCGTCGAAAAGCCCTTTGCCATCAACGCCGCCCAAGCGCAGGAAATGATCAACCTGTCCCGACAGAAGCGCATCTTCTTGATGGAGGCCATGTGGTCGCGCTTCCTGCCCGCTATCGTCCGCGTCCGTGAACTGATCGCCAGCGGTGCCATCGGAGAGGTTCGCATGTTGAACGCCGACTTCGGCTTCCGCACCAATGTGAATCCCAAAGGCCGTCTGTTTGATCTGGCTCTGGGCGGCGGTGCGCTGCTGGATGTGGGTATCTATCCTCTCTCGTTGGCGTCACTGCTGTTCGGTACGCCCAAGACTATCGCATCCGCAGGCGACATCGGCGTCACAGGCGCGGACGAACAGAACGCCATCCTGCTCAGCTACGATAAAGGCCAGCTTGCCCTCCTCTCATCCGCCACCCGCACCAACACACTCCACGAAGCGACCATCTATGGCACGGACGGTTACATTCGCATTCCCGATTGGTGGCACGCCCAGAAGGTCGTCGTCGCCGCCAACGGCAAAGTGCCCGAAACACTTGATATCCCCCATCTCGGCAACGGCTACCCCCACGAAGCAATGGAAGTCGCAAGCTGTGTTCAGTCCGGCCAGATCGAGAGTAAGACCATGCCGCTGGACGAGTCGCTGACAATCGTGCGCACAATGGATACAATTCGTGCCCAATGGGGACTGCAATATCCATCCGAAAAATAAGCGTTTTGAGTACTTAATAAGGATGATCCACAATGCAATATGGCAAATTACCGGGTATCGATAAGCCCATCTCGCGCTTGGTACAAGGCACCATCCCGATTGGCTCTGACCATCTGGAGGCCAGTTTCAAACTCTTGGATGATATTTATGCGCTGGGCTGTACCACCTTTGACACGGCGCACGTCTACGGCAACGGCGATGTCGAGCGTACCTTCGGCAAATGGATGAATGATCGCGGACTGCGCGACAAACTGGTGATCCTTGGTAAAGGGGCACATCACAATCAGGATCGCCAGCGCGTCACGCCCCACGACATCACCTCTGACATATTCGACTCGCTCGCCCGTATGAAGACTGATTACATTGACCTGTACCTGCTGCACCGTGATAATCCGGCGGTTCCAGTCGGCCCAATCGTCGAAGTCTTGAATGAACATCAGAAAGCAGGACGCATTCACGCCTTCGGTGGCTCCAACTGGTCACATACCCGCGTGCAGGAAGCCAACGCCTATGCGGCAGAACACGGCTTGCAGGGCTTCAGCGCCAGCAGCCCGAACTTCAGCCTTGCCGAACAGGTCAAAGAACCTTGGCCGAACTGCATCACCATCAGCGGTCCCAAAAACGCCGACGCCCGTGCTTATTACACCGAGCATCACACGCCGCTCTTTACATGGTCGAGCCTCGCGGGCGGCTTCTTCTCCGGACGCTTTACCCGCGACAATTTGGATACCTTCGACGGTTACTTCGACAAACTATGCGTCGATTGTTACTGCGTCGAAGACAACTTTCAGCGGTTGGATCGCGTCAAACAGTTGGGAGAGGAAACCGGATTGTCCATCCCGCAGGTGGCGATGGCCTACGTCATGAGCCAGCCAATGGATATTTTTGCGCTGGTCGGCTGCCAGAATGGTGAGGAGTTCGCCGCCAACATCGCCGCGACAGAACACCATCTCTCGCCGGAAACCTTGGCATGGCTGGATTTGCGTTCGGATACCCGTTAATTGAAAACCGTCTTGCAGGGGCAAGATGTATCCTGCCCGATTAATTTACATCTTAAAGAAAGTGTTTAACCGAATATGAGCAAGATACGCGTTTTATTGGTCGGCGAGTCGTGGGTATCCACCAGTACCCACGTCAAAGGCTGGGACTTCTTCTCCAGCACCGAGTACAGCGTCGGTACTGAATATCTAGTGGCGGCGTTAGCCACGGACGAATTCGAATTCGGGCATATGCCGAGTCATATCGCGGCGGCCTCTTTCCCCACCACCATCGAGGGCTTAGCGAATTACGACGTCATTATCCTCAGCGACATCGGCGCGAATACTTTCCTGCTGCATCCCGATACCTCAGCCGGAAAGATCATGCCAAACCGCCTCAAGCTGCTCAAGACGTGGACGGAAAACGGCGGCGGACTCGCCATGTGCGGCGGTTATCTATCCTTCGCGGGGATTAATGCCTCGGCCAAGTATTATCGGTCCCCGATTGAGGCCGTCCTGCCTGTTAATCTCTATACCTTTGATGATCGTGTAGAAGCGCCCGAAGGCGTGATCGGTAATGTCGTCGATCCAACACACCCTATTGTCTCCGGCATCACGGGCGAGTGGCCGCCGCTGCTCGGTTACAACGAATTGATGCTCAAACAAGAGGCGCATCTCATCGTGAAGGCTGGCAATGATCCACTGCTGGCCGTGCAAACTGTCGGGCAGGGCCGTTCGCTCATCTGGGCATCCGACATCGGCCCCCATTGGTGTCCGCCGCCCTTCCTTGCGTGGAGTGGCTATGCCCAACTCTGGAAGCAGGCCATTCGCTGGTTAGCGCAGCGCATTTAATACAATTGGAATCAAAAACGGCTTGCAGTTGGCAAGCCGTTTTTGATTGATCGCGATTACGGTTTAGTAAGCTCCGGAAGTTTTTCTGAGCCATTCTTCTGATTGTCATTCTTCTCAGTCGGTGACTCATGCTTCCGGTCTTGGGTCTGGTCATGCTTTACTTTGGCACTCTGTTTGAGTTTTGCCTTATTCTTGTCATTTTTGTCGGGCATACTGATTACTCCTTTGCTCATCCGCAAACGTCGATCCGTAGCGATCAAAGTGGTAACCTGCTTCAACGGATCACACTATCTACGCAGTCAGCAAGTTTGTAATCCAGCATAGCTTACAATGGCGTAGTTCTGTGGTTTTGCGAGTGAGATGCATATGCACCTCTCATGATGGAAAAGAAACGGGCTTTTTTACTCATCTAAACTGAGGGTACCGGCTTATTCCAGATTGGCGTGACGGGCAAACATTTGCTCGCCCGTTTTGCTGAGCGCCTTCATTAATTGCATCGTGCAAATATCCAGCAGCAGCGCCAGTGATTGCTCAAATAGATTCGCCATCGGCTGCGCGGATGGAATGCCGCTGCCAGCGCTTTCCACTTTGACGCTCGACGCCGGAATACGCACAACCTTATCGGCATGACGACCAACGGGCGAATCAGGATATGCCGTAATCAATGCTACCGCAGCGCCGATTTCCTTGGCTTTGCTGGCATAGTTCACCAGTGAGATCGTTTTACCTGACCCGGACGCCAGCACCAGCACATCCCCGGCGGCAATCCCCGGCGTGGTCACATCATCCACCACATGCACATGCAAACCAAGATGCATCAGCCGCATGGCGAACGCCCGCATAAACAATCCCGTGCGCCCTTTGCCGGCGATGAAGATGCGTTTCGCGCCCAGAATTTCGCGTTGGAGTTCGGCCACTTCATCCGCCGAAACACCCTTCAGCGCGGACGCAACCTCGCCCACGACGACATCAACCCATCCCTGAAAATCGGTCATCGACTCAACTCTTTTGTTTTGATCGGCTCAAAGAGCCAATTCATAAGTCACACTGAAGTGTGCGCGTTCATCCGTTCCAGCAGCCGCTTGGTGACCGCCGCCGGATCAGCCGCCCGCGCAATCGCCCCGCCCACGATCACAACCGTCGGGTTCTGTGCCAAAATCGCGTCAATCGTCGGCAAACCAACACCACCAGCCACGGCCAGCGGTGCATCCGGCATACCCTTACGCAGACGCTTCAAAGTCGCCAGCGGTGTTTCGACTTCTTGTTGGTCAAAGGCGGTGTGGACGCACAAATAATCACAACCGAACGCCAACAAATGATGTCCGCGCTCAACCACATCGCCCACTTGCATCATATCGACGATGACTTCACCGCCGCGCCGCTTGGCCGCTGCCACCACGCCTTGTATCGTCCGATCTTGGCTGACGCCTAAGACCGTCACATATTTGCAACCCGCGTCCAACGCGATGCTGGCCTCTTCATCGCCTGCATCCATAATCTTGAGGTCGGCCACCAGCACCGCCTCCGGAAACATCCGGCGAATATGCGCGGCGACCCGTATGCCTTCGCGATACAGCAGCGGCGTTCCGAGTTCAATAATATCGACTAGCGGCGCGACATGTTCCAGCACCGCTATAGACTGCTCCAGTGTTCCATCAAGCGCCAATTGCAGCAGGGGGCGCTGATGAGGGTTTGAATTTTGGCTGTTCAATGGTCGTACTTTCTTGATGGGGAAAACCCACTAACTGTTCAATCTCATACCATATGAGATCAATAGGACACATGTTGTTCGGCAATCCATCATATCGCCTGCTCTAATTGCAGACGAATATTCTGTTACAGAACGCAGCCAATTGACCACTTCATAGGCCACCTTTTAAGTCCCTTCTACAATGAAATAGAGAAGGGATTTAGGGATGAGGATTTTAGGCCCACAGCCAACTAGACCGCTTCGGCTTGCAGCGCGCCGTCCCGCCGGATTGCCCACCACGTGACGAACAGCGCTAATATAAGCATACCACCCAGTAAGAGGCTTGCCATTAAGACACTAGGCAAAGCATCCAAATGTACCGTTTGTGTGCGGTATGAATAAGGCAATGTTAGCAAATAGAGCGGCGCAGTTCCACCATCAGCCAATGACAAATAGGGAAACCGCAGTACACGGTATGCCGCACCCGTCGCCACTTCATAGCGGGTGAACGCACCAAACAATGCCACCGGTGCGAACCGGACGCAAAACGCGAGGATCATCGCCGTCCAACCCTTGCGCATCACCGCGCTGGCCGCCAGCCCAATCGCCGTGCAGGCCATGATTTCCAGCATGGTCAGCAGGACACTGAAAATCACCGACACGATGATCGCCCACCACACCCACGACAATGGCATCGGCTGGCCGGAACCGTACATGTAGCCGCCACCGCCTCTCCCGAAGTACGCGAAGCGGTTCATCATCGCGATCATGAACACGGGAATCATCACCAACCTCACCGTGCCGAACATCAGCATCCACGGCGCAACGCGGTTCATCACCCCCAGCCACTTGCCCATCAAAATTTGTCGGGCGTTCACATTGGTCAGAACCAGCGCGTCCCATGTCTTGCCCACATGTTCGCGGCTGATGGCGTTCGCCCCGACCGCGAGCGCCCGCGACGCCGTAATCATATGCACAATCCATATCGCATAGATAGCGATGTTCCGCGTCTGGACGCTCATATCGACCAAGGTCAGCGCGATCACCGCCACCACCAAAGTCAAGGTAATGGGCATGACAAACCAGTAGCGGCGTGCGGCCATCGGAAGTGAACGCAGTTGGTGAAGGGTCTCGTGCCATTCAATCGGATTGGTTATGACGCGGTTAGAAAGGCTGCTTATGACGGTCATCGTGTCACCTCGCGAAACTCACTTGGGCGATGAAGATGGCACTCGATTTATCCTCCCGATAACCGACACCATCTGTTTCTTAAAATACCGGATTTGCGTTCACATTCAAAAATCGCTCACCACTTCATTGCTAGCTTTTAACTCAAAAGACCATCATCGTAGCGGAACACCTACGTGTATTCCCGATTCAGTCTAGTAGGTAATGCTTTCAACCTGTTCCACAATCCGGCTTTGAGGATTTTGCATGATCGTCCCTTGAACACGCCCCCATACAACTTGCATCGCGGCCAACAGCGCTTCGGCCTCACCTACACTGTCAAATTCCAGTTCAATGATCGCGAAATTCGGATTATCAACAGGTCGCAGGATGCGGTAGCGCCTTACACCCATCTTTTGACGTCCGACAGGGTCGCTGTCAAAAGCCGCCTTCCATCCATCAAAGCTGGGTACGGGATGCTCAATCTGTAAAACGATCACGTTTGCCTCCTCAATGAACCATCTATTGAAGTCTGCAACTGTCTCAAACTATCCGCTTCGACTTGCCAGCGCCCCATCGCGACGGATTGCCCACCACGTCACCAGCAGCGACACCGCCATGAATCCCACCAGCATCAGCGTTGAAGCCGCCAGCCCCGGCAGCGCATTTATGTGTGCTTGCCGTGTCCAACCCGTTAACGGCAGCGCCAACTGCCACAACGGCCCCGTTCCAGCGTCCGCCAGTGACAGTGCCGGAAAACTCAGCACCCGCCAGTACGGCCCACCCCCAATTTGATAACGGGTAAAGCCCGCGAAAAGCGCCACCGGAATCAGGCGAATACAAAACGCTGTGATCATCGCTGTCCAACCGCGCCGTGTCCATGCGCTGGCCGCCATGCCCAACGCGCTACAGGCCATCACTTCCAGCACGCTCAACACCACACTCATGACCACCGCCAGAACCGATGCCCACGCCACCCAGCCCACCAGATCGGCTTGCTCACCGTTATATTGCACGACATAGCCGCCGTTGTACCAGAAATATTGATACAGTAGTTTGAGCATGAAGACTGGCAGCATCACCAAACGCACTGTCCCCAAAATCAACATCCAACCCGCCGTGCGGTTGAGTACCCCCAGCCACTTGCCCATCAAGATCTGCCGGCGGCTCACCCCCGTCAGCACCAGTGAATCCCACGTCTTGCCCACATGTTCGCGGCTGATCGCATTCGCTCCTGCTGAAATCGCGCGGGATGCCGTTACGGCATGGACAACCCAGATCAAATAGATCGCAAGCTGTTGCGTCGGGGTATTGAAGTTATTCAAAGTCAGTACAATCGAGGCCACAGCGACCACCAGCAGCGCCAAACCCATCCACAGGCTGAGCCGAACTTGTCCCGATGTGACCTTTTGTTGGCGTGTTTCATGCCACTCAATCGGATTGTTGTTTAGGCTGGGAACTCGTAAGGATACTGCCATCGCGCCGTCTCCATACTATTGGACGACCAATCTGTTCATCAGCATCCCGTTGGGGAAAGTTGGCGCGTTCGAATGCTGATGACATTACAAGTATTTCGCTTTAGATACTAAAATACACGATTTCGCATCACTTTCCAAAGTATAAATTTACAAACCTTGTCTACCAAATTCTATCTATTTCTGAACTATTCTCGTCTGCTCCAGCCGAAAATAGGTTAGAGCCAAACCTCAAAAAGAGTTACAAAATGTTCTTCCAAAATGTAACCCATTCGCCTCTCAAATCGAATATGATGGTTGCATGGATATTGTATTTCTCCCTTCCCCTGTTGCTATGGGCTTTCAGCGAAGTGAGCTTGCGAACGTGCTGATGGGGCTGGGGTTAGGGGTATCCCGCCGCACCTTAACAACCACCAAATGTTGTAAATGTGACAACAACACCCGAGTCTCAACTGCAACATTTACAACAGTTGCCATATTTCGACTGCCAATGCCGCCGCCACGGTCGCCATCACAGCCATATCCCATTTCTTGTCTGGAGCTAAAGCCAATCGTTAACCGCCAAAAGCCATTCAGAATTTGACGAATTTGCAGAATTTTCCGCACATTCGGCATTTCACTCCCTCAAATCCGCCATCCGGATATGCCTCGCATTTGCAGCTTTCGCAGCTTTTGCAGTTTGACCGACATAAAACACTTTGGTGTAATAAAAAGAGGGATGAATTTCATCCCTCTTGAAGAACTCTTGGCGTCCTCTACGTCTAGGCAGTTGAGTATTTCCGTCTTTTCTATCGACTAAAGACTACTGACTCTTGAGCAGCGCTTCCACTTCCGCCCGTGTCGGCATACTCGGCGCGGTTCCCGGCTTGGTCACGCTCAACCCCGCCGTGGCATTCCCGAAGCGGATGGCCTCTTCCAAGCTCTTGCCCTCACCCAGCGCCACCGCAAAGCCACCGTTGAAGGCATCGCCCGCGCCAGTGGTATCCACCACTTTCACCTTGAACGTCGGGATCGTGCCCTGTCCGTTCGCGTTCAACCACATCGCTCCCTGCGAACCAAGCGTCACCACTGCGGTTTGCCCCTCACGCGTCAGCAGCGACTTGGCCGCAGCCCCATAATCGCCGCTCTTGCCGCTCAGAACTTCCAGTTCCGTTTCGTTCGGCGTCAGGTAATCGGCCAACGCCACCACATCCGCGGACAATTTTCCGGCGGGCGCAGGATTAAGGATGGTCTTCACGCCTTTGGACTTCGCCACCTTCAACGCATATTCCACAATGTCGTAATTGATTTCCAACTGCACGATCACCACATCCGCCGCAGCGATCACGTCCGCTGCCCGATCAATATCGGCCTGTGTCATCGCCAGATTCGAACCCAGCACCACCACGATGCTGTTTTCGCCCGTATCATCCACCCAGATTGGAGCCACGCCAGTTGCGTTGTTCGGATCACGCACCACGAACTCGGTGTTAATACCCTCCTGCTTCCAGAAGTCCAGTGCCGCCTGCGCGAATACATCCTGCCCCACCCGCCCGATAAAGGTCACCTCAGCGCCCAAACGAGCCGCCGCCACCGCTTGGTTGGAGCCTTTCCCGCCGGGACCAGTCTTGAACGTCCGCCCATTGACCGTCTCACCCGGACGCGGCATCCGTTCCATATAAGCCGTCAAATCCATATTAAAGCTGCCGACCACAACAATTTTCGCTGCCATGAAAGTATTCCTTTGTTAAAGGGTTTTCGTTAAACATTTTGTAGGATTATAACGCTAGGCGGAAAAGCAGGCACAGAGAATTAGCGCCATCTCCCAAAATTCGGCACAATAACCCCAAATGAACTTCATTCAAAAGTGGAGCGTTCTTAAAATGGAAATCCGTTTTGATGGCAAACGTGCGCTGGTCACCGGAGCTGGTAAAGGCATCGGACGCGAACTGGTCAAGTTTTTAGCCGAGTGCGGCGCGGATGTTGTTGCGGTCAGCCGCTCCCAAGCCGACCTCGACAGCCTCAAAGCCGAGACCCCTTGCGCTATCATTCAAGCCGACCTCACCAACGCTAATGAAGCCAAACGCGCAGCCGAATCCGCAGGCGACATTGATCTCCTTGTCAACAATGCAGGGATTTCACGCCTCGCGCCGTTCCTTGACCTCAGCGTCGAAGCCTTTGACGAAACAATGGCCGTCAATCTTCGAGCGGCCTTCATCATCAGTCAGATCGTAGCAAGAGGAATGGTTGCGCGTGGTCGAGGTGGAGCGATTGTCAACGTATCCAGCCTCGCCAGTTCAGCTGCCATCGCCGAACACACCGCCTACTGCGCTTCTAAAGCCGCTCTGGATCATCTGACGCGGGTTATGGCGCTGGAACTCGGCCCGCATCAAATCCGCGTGAACAGCGTCAACCCTACCGTGATTTTGACACCGATGGGCGAAAAAGTCTGGGGTGATCCGGCGAAAGGCGATCCCATGAAGGCCAAAATTCCGCTGGGTCGTTTCGGCTACCCTATTCATGTTGCGCAGGCCGTCGCCTATCTACTCAGCGACCAAGCCGATATGATTACGGGCATCACCATGCCCATCGACGGGGGCTATCTTACAGGATAATGACTAAGATTCAGGGAAAATGTCGCGAACCCGAAGGTTGAAACCGGGCAGAACATCTTCGCCATCCAAAATACTGTCTATACCATAGGGCAAACTTCGCAGGCCGCCATCTTCGTCTAGCCGTAAGACATAGACAATTTTCTCATTCGGATAAACGGCCCACACAAGCCGCGTTCCAGCTTGCAAGTACTCGTTAGCCTTTTTAAAAATATCCTCGTTCTCAGACACAACTTCAACGGCTAAATCTGGCGGAACCTCAAAGCGTTTTGGTAGCTGGGATACTTTTGTTTTGGAAACAAATCCCACATCGGGCAAACGTGCCCGTTTAGGAGCCAGCTTATATCCACCATCAGCCCCTGTCACATAACCGAGATTGCGCAGAATGACAAAAGCATTCACGAAATGGAGTATTCGTCCAGCGGTTACACTGTTTATGGGTGTTGACGAGGCCATCTCAGTGATTACTCCATCTTCCAGTTCGAGGCGGCGATTTTCATTTTCTGGTAAACCCACAATTTCCCAGAATTCTTCAACGGTATACAGCTTTTCTCGTGTGACCATGTTGGCCTCCGCCACTCATTTCCGCCAATTATAGCGCCTTTAGGATTTCTCCACCCAATCGCCCTCGGGGATCTTTTCCCCCGCCCGCAGCGCGACTTTCAGCCGATTTTCTGCTGGCGTAATCGGGCAGCTCCAGCCGTCCGAATAGGCACAGTAGGGATTATAGGCGTGGTTGAAATCAATATGGAAGCGGTTGTCACCCAAGTATTCCGGCTCAAGGTAACGCCCTGCCGGATAGGTTTCTGTGCCTGACCCAGCGTCCACAAACGGCAGAAAGAAGCCGTGATCCGCTTCATATAAGGTAAGCGTCACATCCTGACCATCCACCTTGAAGCTGAACTTTCCATAACGCTTGTACCGCCGCACATCGCCTGTCGTCGTCTGGATCGGTACAAACTGACCATCCGCAATCGGTTCTACCGTCGTGGTGATGTCCAGTTCAGGGTTGTAGTCGTAATAGCTTAGATTGGTGAACTTATCCTGCTGGTCGGGAGTCAGCGGCGATTGCGGATGATCCCGAAAAAACTCGTCTTTTTGACGGCGTTCCAACTGCAGTTTCGCGTTATCCATGATGAGTAATCCTCATTGAGTTGACGTTCACGAGAAAACAAAAAGGGCAAGCGTTATATTGCTTGCCCCCAAAAGGCGGAAAGGGAGGGATTCGAACCCTCGATAGCCTTGCGGCTATTCTCGTTTTCGAGACGAGCCCGTTCAACCACTCCGGCACCTCTCCATCTACCCTTATTATAAGTGAAATCCGTCCGCTTGAAAATGCTCGTTTTTGTGCCATTTGACGCTGCACGTATAGCAGGTTATAGTGACCCTAATGCCAATCTTTGATGGAGGTAACTATGGAATTTCTTACCTTAAATCCCATTATCTGCATCGGCTGGATTATCGTGGGTGCGATTGCTGGTGCACTTGCCCGCCAAATCATGGGCTCTAAAGATCAGCCCTTCCTTAATGATGTCATTCTTGGACTAGTGGGGTCGATTGTCGGCGGGTTTGTAGCGGGCTTACTCGGCATTGGTCGGCCTGATGGCGGCCTTGACCGCGTACTCATCAACCTGCTAATTTCGATTGTTGGCGCTGCCATTGTGATCTACATCGGCAGGCTGATTCGCGGTCGTCGCTAAATCAATGCCGCTGACCATCGGCTCGTAAGGCGGCGAAAAAGGCACGGATATAGCTGGCGGCCTCGTCGGCCATTAAGCCTGAACTGACTTCGACCTGATGGTTGAGTTGTGGGTGCTGCAAGATGTTCATGATGCTGCCTCCCGCCCCAGCCTTCGGGTCGGTGGTCGCATAGACCAGACGGGGCAGTCTCGCTAGCACCATTGCTCCTGCACACATCGCGCACGGTTCGAGCGTGCAGTACAGCGTGACCGCTTCCAAACGCCAGTGACCGACGACACGCGCCGCTTCCCGCAGCGCAATCATCTCGGCATGAGCGGTCGGGTCTTGGTCGCGCTCACGGGCATTATATCCCCGACCGATGACCTCCCCATCCCGCACCGCAATCGCACCAATGGGCACATCACTCCGTTCGAGAGCCTTCAGCGCTTCGTCCAGCGCCAGCCGCATGAAATAAGCGTCATCCATTACAAGTCGTTCCATTCATATTCTTCGTCAATCTTAGTACGAAGTCGATCTGTACTTTCTGCGACAAAATCTTCAGCATGCGTCACCTTTCGCGATACTCTTACCAACGGATCAACAGCCACTTTAACTGGCGCTGGTGTCGGAGCAGGCAATCGGACGACACGCCGTGTCATGGCGATAAATCCTAGCAGGATCACCCCCGATACAACACCAGCCTTTTTAGCGGTATCGTCAACCGGATCAACATAATTGGGTACGGTAAAATAAGGAATGACGTTCCCACCAGTTTCATGAAGGATGTCATAAAATTCGCGTGAGACAGTCGTATCGACCCGAGTATAGACCCACAGTGGGCGGTTGAGCAGTTTGGCCGCTATAGCATAATCTTGGATCTGATCGTATTCACGCCCTGTATAAAGGAGATTTTGTGTATTTTTGGACTCGGCCATGAAATCAGGCGCAATGAAGTCTGGAATGCGGAAATCCGTCTGCAAATCGTTCACTGGCAAACAGACATTGCAGGCTTTTCCGTTCGCCGAACTTACATTCTTGCAAAGAATTTTCGTTGATCTGGAGCATTGTTATTCGGCAAATTTAGGTCAGCCGCTAAAATCACTTCGGCGCTGTCACCGATCGATTTTCCGTTTCCCTGCCCTGTTGTCAGCGGCATTTGACTGGAATAACGCCGATGCGTTGGATTGGGTGCTGTGATATTCAGCAGCAAAACTACTGAAACAATGAAAACACCCAATGCGACATTAAATACAAGTTGTAAAGCACGTTTCAATACACACCTCAAAAGTCATATCCGTCTATAACTAAGGATACAACTGCGGTGGGCTAAAACAGACTTAATTGTTGCGGCGCGTCGGGATCAGGTTCTTCCGGCTCTTGTTCAGGAAGCGCTTCTTCTTCCGGTTCGGATTGTGCTGCTTTAACTTCAGCATCCGACACGTCAGCAATCTCACTGGCAGGTTCAGACTCCACGGGTTCTGGAGCCGCTGCTTCAGGTTGAGCGGGCGCGACATCAATCGGGATGTTGAACACCTTTGGTTCATCTGCCGGAGGTTCATCATGCTCGTGTTCAGCTTCCAGCACATCTAAATCCGGAACGAAATCCGCGCCCGAATCATTGACGTGCATGGTCGCCCGCACGCGCAGTTCGGCAAGCTGCGCATCCGAAAAACCAGCGCTGTGCATCACAATCGAAAGTGAAGGCTCAGTCACTTTATCTTTGTTACGGATCACATGCATGTAGTGGGCTTCGAGGCATTCAATCCATTCGTTCGCAAAAACATTTTCAGACATAGCACATCTATGGATTATTAGTTAGTTGATGGTTTAGATGTAGTGTAATGCTGATTTATTTCTGCTGCCAGATCAGCCTTTTGGGGAATTATGACAGGAGGTGTCATGTAACCCATGTTATTTTGTTGGGACTCGCAAACTTAAGGAGGCAAAGATGGACGATCGAATCAAACAACCAAAGCGTACTCGTCCCGACATTCCCAAAGAATACGGCGTACCTTCTACCAGCGAAGGCATGATCGAGTGGTCGTGGGTCGTTGAACAGTTAGAGAATGCACGGAATTATTGGCTGATCTCATCCTATCCGGATGGCCGTCCACACTGTGTTCCGTCATGGGGCGCATGGATCGACAATGCTTTATATTTCAGCGGGGGCGATATGACACGGCATGCCAAGAACATCGCCACGAATCCCCAAATGATCGCCCACCTCGAAAGCGGTGACCAAGTTGTGATCGTCTATGGCAAGGCCGATAAAACATCCAATATCAATAAGGCTACAATGTCGCGCATTGAAGCTGATTACACAAAAAAGTACGGCGCAGGCGAAGGAGCCACTTACAAACTCGTGCCTACCAAAATCATTGCATGGACGACCTACCCAACGACACCTACCCGCTTTTTATTTGAGTAAGTCCGTCATAAGCCCAAGCGGAACTGTTCGTAGCCGCTGGAATGCACTTCAAAGGACTGCTTAAAGGTCGGAATATCCACCTGTAGCCCAAAGCGCTGCCGCATACTGCTCGCAAGCGCAGTGGCAGCTTCCACTTCCCCATGGACTAAGAAGGTACGGCGTGGCATCCGTGACATCGGCGCGACCCACGACAAGAGTTCTTCATGGTCCGCGTGACCACTAAAGCCGTTCAGAACTTCGACCTGCGCGTTGACGTGATATTTATCCCCGAAGATGTTGACGATTTTCTCACCATCAACCAAACGCCGACCGAGTGTCTCAGGCGCTTGCCATCCGACGATCAAGATGGTTGTCCGGCGGTCCTCGATATTGTTTTTGAGATGATGCAAGATGCGTCCGGTTTCGGCCATGCCGCTCGCGCTGATGATAATGGCGGGTTCAAGCAGGAAGTTCAGGCGCTTACTTTCTTCAAGTGAACGGGTGTAATGCAAATCCTCAAATCCAAATGGATCACGCTTGCCGCCGGTTTGCATCACAAACTGCTGAGTTTCAGCATCAAAACATTCAGGATGAGTCCGGAATACATCAGTGCTGTTAACAGCCAGTGGACTATCGACATAAATCGGTAAGCGCGGAATGTCCCCTTTGGCAGCCAGTTGATTCAGGGAATAAACCAATTGCTGCGTGCGACCGACGGCAAAGGCCGGAATGATAATTTTTCCGCCTCTCCGGTAGGTGTTATTAATGATGCGTTCCAGTTCCTTTTCGGCGTCGACATATGGTTCATGAGTCCGCCCGCCATAGGTGCTTTCCATAATAAGGATGTCCGCAAAATCCGGTGATTTCGGATCACGGATAATTGGAATACCTTTGCGCCCAATATCCCCACTAAACACAAGGCGAATGCCCTTACCTTCCTGCTTATCCTCAATGTCCAGCACGACCGAAGCGCTCCCCAGCATGTGACCGGCATCGATAAACGTTAGGTGGATACCGGGTGCAATCAGACGTGGGCGGTCATAACTCTGCGAGGTGAAGTGATTCAAACTAGCAGCAGCATCGGCCTGCGTATAAATGGGATCAACAGGGGGTTCGCCACGCTTCTTTTTGCGCTTGTTGACAAACTCCACATCTTTTTCCTGAATATGACCACTGTCCATAAGCATGACACCGCACAGGTCGCGCGTGGCATGAGTACAAATGATATCCCCTTTAAAACCGCTCTTGACTAGATTGGGGATATTCCCCGAATGGTCGATATGGGCGTGGGATAAAATAAGGGCATCCACTTTACTCGCGTCAAACGGCAGCTTACGGTTACGCTCGTATGCGTCGGAGCGCTTACCTTGATACAGGCCACAGTCGAGCAGCAGGCGCAGCCCGTTGACTTCGATCATGTGTTGAGAACCGGTTACGGTTTGGGCAGCACCATAAAAAGTGATTTGCATAATAATGTCCATTACCCGATAAACAAATAAGGTAGACCTTAACGCAAACCAGAGCAGAAGGAAAGACGTGGTATTGGGAATTAAGACGAATACAAACCGATACTAACCAGTCTGTAATGTTTTGATCGGACCTGAAGAGAACTATAGACTATAGACCTTCGGTGTGCAGGCGCTGAATAAGCTGGATGAGTTCCTCCCCATAAGTCGCTAAACGCCAAGGGCCGATTCCTTTAATACCCTGCAGAACATCTAGCTTCGTGGGGGCCTTAATGGCGATTTCCCATAACGCATCTTTGGAGATAATTACATCTGACTCGACACCACGCTGCTCAGCCCGTTCACGCCGCCAATCGCGCAAGATCGTGAACCGTTCGGCCACTACCGGATCGATAACCGCCGGACGATGCGGACGGTGTGGCAGTGTAGTCTTTTTGCCGTGTTCGACAGCGTGAAGCAGTTCTGTCGCGTAACGTTGAGCGATCGAAACCGGCAGACCCCGAACCCGTTCCAATTCACTGATGTTACGTGGGGCGGCTTCAGCAATGGCGAGCAGCATCTTATCCGCGAATACTTTGAAAGGTGGGCAGTCCCGCTGCTTCGCCAATTCTTCACGGAGCAAATAAAGCTCTCGCAGAATCGCCGATTGGCGGCGGTTTAACCCTGCTGGAATCGCCATGCGCCAGTATCCTTCAGGATCAAAAACGTGCTCTGGCGGGGTCACTTCCGCCGCTTCGCTGAAGGTTTCTTTGGCCTCTTCCATTCGCCCCTGACTGATGAGCAGTTCGGTCATTTTGTCGCGCAGCATCGGCAGATAGTGGGTATCCATCTGAGCATAGAGCAAGCCTTCTTCAGGCAGTGGCCTCTGTCCCCAATCATCCCGCTGATGGCTCTTGTCGATATTGACCCCACAGAATTCCGCGAGAAGGCGGCTGAGACCTAGTGTCTTCACGCCGCAAATTCGGGCAGCGACCATCGTGTCAAATAGATTGACGAGCTTAAATTCATAGTCACGTTTAAGACATATCAGATCGTATTCAGCGGCGTGAAAAATCTTCTCGATTTTGGGATCAGCTAGAAGATCGCCCAGCGGACTCATATCGGCGATGCGCAGGGGATCAATGATGTAGTCGTTGGATCGCGTTGAGAGTTGGACTAAGCATACCCGTTCTTGATAGGCGTACAGACTATTCGACTCGGTATCAATAGCAAGTAGAGGTTCATTCCGGAGCTTTTTGACAAGCTGTTTGAGATTCTTATCATGCTCGATGTACAGTGCGGCAGGAAACGGCCAATCCATATATAACGATTACGACTTTCGTAGCTAGAAAACACTATTCAACTGCGCGTTAATTGGGACAATGACAACTATAAAAGCATCGTGGGGCGTGTTCAAGGGCGGATAGAGTTCATCTGGGGATAGAGTACTAACGCAAAGTTTCATTTAGGGAAGAAATATATGGATTAGGGTGAAGTCATGGTCAAAAGATGTACAAAGTAATCTTGAAAATTGCCAGAAGTCGATTTTGACTTGCCTATGGGATTGTGATATATTTTACATACGGTGAAGCCCCGCACCGATCAGATAATTCCTTACCAGCAAAGTAAACGGTTTTCTTCGTAAGAAAAAGATGTGTTTTTTTGCTGAATTGCGCTAAACTATCGCCTTGTTCTATGTAAGATGTTTGAGGAGTGCCGAGATGGCTACAGCAAGTGTAACGAAAGCACAGGCAGAAAAGCCGATACAAACGCAGACTGCCGTAGATGTAAGCGCCCCTACCCGGCGCGAGTTTTTATATTACATCTGGGGTGCTTCTATGGCACTGATTTTGGGTGAGGCAACAGCCGGCTTTATATGGTTCGCGCTTCCGCGGTTTAAAGCAGGTCAGTTCGGTGGCGTGTTCACTTATGAGGCCAAGGATATCCCCGAACCGGATGCCGCACCATTGAACATTCCTTCTGGCCGTTTCTGGCTATCTAACCCTACAAGCGATGGCGTTAACAAAGAGGGTTTCGTGGCGCTCTACGGTGTGTGCACACATCTGGGCTGCCTTCCTAAGTGGGTTGATACCAACCATCGTTTCGAATGCCCCTGCCATGGTTCGAAGTACCAACTGGATGGAAATTGGATTGAAGGCCCTGCCCCTCGCAGTCTTGATCGCTTTAAGACGACCATCACCTTTGAAGATGGTACCACAGCGACCACCAACGATGTCGGTGATCCAATCCCGCTTAACGGCAAGAAAATTCTGAAAGTGGATATTAATACTGGTGCGCGCATCCGGCGCAGCGGTCACGTATAACATTTATCAGCACTTAATTTCGTTCGGCACTCTGAACTGAACGAGGAGCGTCTTATGTCCGTATTGCCTTTTCCATCATTTTTAGATGACGTAAAAGAGAAAGGTCTCAAAAAGGCCGTCTTTGAACTCGTCGATGAATCGGTGGAACGTTTGACCGCAGGTATGAACATACAGGATATCCGCGAAGCAATGCGCGGTGAGCCTGCAAGCCGTAAGCCAAACCCGCGTCTGCAACCGCATGCCGATGGTTTCTGGTTGCATATGCGCCCCAGCTACTTCCATGCGGACATGACGGGTTTATACCCCACATTCCGGTTGGGCTGGCTTTCGACGTATTTAGTGTTCTTCGAAACTATTACCGGTATTTTGCTGATGGTGTGGTACACGCCATCCCCGGACGTTGCATACAGCAACATGCTTGCCATGCTCAGCAATATTCCAATGGGGCAGCTTGTTCGCGATTTGCACCGTTTGGGCGCGGAAGCGATGGTGTTGATCGTCTCGCTGCATATGGTGAGAACGTTCTTCACAGGGTCGTATAAAAAGCCTCGACAATTTACATGGTTTACCGGGCTTCTCCTGCTCGCCATCACCGGGTTCTTGAGCTTCAGCGGTTACCTGCTCCCGTGGGATCAGTTGGCGCTGTGGGCGGTCACCATCGGTGCGTCCATGATTGAAGCGACACCCCCGCAAATCGTCGGTGATAACCTGAACCTGCTGCTGCGCGGTGGTCCGGACATCGGCGCAAACGGTATTCTGCGCTTCTACTTGCTGCATGTGCTGGCTCTGCCTGCTCTGCTGTTCGTGTTCACCGGCGTCCATTACTACAAGGTGATCGTACATGGTCACAGCCTGCCGCCGAAGAAAGAAAACATCGGCGAAGATACCGCCAAGCGCGTACCGCTGGACAAGCGTGTCTACTTCACACCCGATGTGCTCACCAGCGAATTGATGTGGATTGGCGTCACCACGCTCATCTTCATCGTCCTGTGCATCTGGTTCTATGATGCGCCACTGGAACTCCACGCGAACCCGCAGGTGACGCCGCTAGGCACAACTGCCCCTTGGTACTTCCTCTGGATTCAAGGTGCGTTGAAGCTCGGGGATAAGGTATTCTTCGGTATCATCTTCCCGACCATCATCCTCGGTGTACTGGCCGTGTGGCCGTACCTCGATGTGACACCCAGCCGTCGCTATGCGGATCGTCGTTTCGCCATCACATTCTTCTTGGCGCTGATTTCGATGATCACCTGCTTGAGCTACATGGGTCTGTCCAAGTTCGGTGTTGAAACCTCACCGGATACCGAAATTCTGCATGAACTGCTCTACCCACCGCAGCACAGCCATGTCGGTGCGCTGCTGCCCATTCCTTATGAGCAGCTTGTACCGGGTATGTATATTACACGTCAGGCTGAAGGTGCACCGGAAGAAGCAGCCAATATCGTTGCGGCATTCAATCAGGAAATCGCCCAACCCTATACCGGCTTGATTAACTCACCTGCTTACACGACGGGTGCTGCAAATGCTAAGAAGACGGTTGGCGATGGTCTGCTGGATGTTCTGAGCGATCAAAAACTGGCGGTCAGCGCCGTCACCTTCAAAGAAGTGCCAACGGATGCCCCTGAACTTCTGCACGTCTTAAAGATTTTCGAAGAGGACATCGCGGCCAATCCCAATTATCTCGTCAATGGTTGGGGCGCAATTGTCATTACCCAGAACCAGAACAACCTCAAGCGGGCTGACTTGGTGATTAGCTGGAACGAAGTGCAAGTTGAAGGTGGTAAGCCAAAGCTGGACTCCAGCGGCAAGCCGATCCTAGCACTCGACCCGAACGGTAATCCGATTGTGCGCTACAAGACCGACCATGTGTTCATTCACAAGGATGCGCTGTACTTCTCGCACTAAAAATGTATAGCAAGGGCGCTTGAGTAAGCGCCCTTTAGCAATCATTTACTGTACCTCAGGATTAATTGAATATGTTTGAACGAATGCTTGTAGGAAAGATTGAAAACCGTATCACCGTCGGGGTTATTTCCGTCGTGTTGACTATGGTGTTTCTGGGTTGGGCTGCGATTAACGAAGGCGGACGTATGCAGGCCTTCTCGCAAATGGAAGAAGCCCGTGCCATTGAACAAGGCGCGACGCTTTTCGCCGCAAACTGCACCACCTGTCACGGTTTGGATGGGCGCGGTTTAGCAGGCAAGGCACCGGGTTTGAACAATCCGATGCTCTTTGGTCATGACTTCTTCCCGGATGTGACCAAGCAAATTAGCAATTTGAACGGCGAGAAGAAAACCCTCACCGACGAAAATAATGCAGCAGGTACAACGGACGCACGTAAAGCTGAGATCAAGACGCGCATTGATGAAATTAATAAGACCATTGCTGATCTAGAAGCGAAACGCTTGGCTGACGTAAAAGCTGCTGCCGATAAGGGTTACAACCCGAATGGTGCCAGCTACAGCCGTTTGCTCGAAGTGGGCTGGGCCGGTACGCTCGACTCGTTCCTCCTGACGACGCTCATTCATGGTCGTCCGGTCAGCAGCAACTATTGGCCGCAGCCCATGCCCGCATGGTCACAAACCGCCGGTGGTCCGCTGCGTACCGATGAACTGGAAAATATCGTCGCCTACATCAAGAACTGGGATAAGGGCGATGAATGGACTCTGGATGACCTGTATGCGGTCAACCAATTCCCGATCCTGCCGGAAGATCCGCTGCCCTATATTACAACGATCAAGCAGTTGGAACAGTCTGGTGGTGTACTTCCCAAGCCGGTTGGTACGGATGTAAAAGCCATCGCAGCCGAAATCGCCAAATTGACTGGTGATCCGGCGAAGGGTGAGCAACTGTATCATGGCAAGACTCCGGCGACCTTGACCGGGCAAGCACTGCCCTGCACGGGTTGCCATCAACAAGCTGCCAATGGCATTGGCCCGATGACCGATGGCACGTTCACCCGCGTGAACAATGAGCGCCTCAAGGAAGCCCAGTTCGCAGGCTTCACGCCTGAGGAATATCTGATCGACAGCATTGTCAATCCGAGTGATTACCTTGTGCCCGGCTTCCAAGACTTGATGGTTAAGAACCTCGGTACAGAAGTCTTGAACGCGCAAGATATGGCCGACATCATCGCCTACCTGAAGACGATGAATCAGTAACGCCCTTTCCTGAGACAGTTTATAAAACCCTCGGTCACAAGCCGGGGGTTTTTTGTGCCTTGTACCATCGGTTGACATAGTTGTAACATCATCCTTGCCAGCCCCGTACACGCTAACCCGTTAATATATGCGACTGGCAGAAACGGAAGTGCTATGCAGAATCAATTGACCACAAAAGTGGGTTTGTCGGTCATCATTAGCCTAATCCTAATCGGCATGGGCATTGTAGCGGCACAAGATACGGCCACGCCCAGCCCAACGCCAGCGATTCCAACGGGAACACCTTCGCCTGTCGATTTGACCTGTGATCCGGCAGCACTACTCAAACAGCAAAGTGATTTAGCCGCGCAGCTACAGGCTCTCAACCTCGACAACAGTGATGATGCAGGCAATTCCCTCGATAAGCTGTTCAAAGTCGGCGAAGCCTATCAGGAATTAGCGCTGAAGTGCGGCTATATTCCGTCGGATGCGGCAAGTCGAACAGTCGGTAATGACGTGGCGCGTATCCTCAAGACGCTGAATACGGTTTACGGCGATCCGATCAACGGGCAGGTGCTGTATAACGGTGACTTGGGCTGCGCGGGCTGCCATCTTGGCGATAAGCCGATTGGCCCACCGACGACAGGAACTTACACCCGGATAGAGGATGAACGTCTCAAAGACCCTCTGTTGGCGGATTACACGCCGGAACAATACCTTGTCGAGAGTATTGTTCAACCAGCGCACTATGTCGTGCCCAACTATCCGAACGTCATGGTCAGCAATTTTGGCGACCGCATCACCTTGCAAGATTTGGCAGACCTGATCGCATTTCTCGAAAGTCAGGATAGCTAAAGACGAAACGCAAAGGCTGCGGTACAATAGCCACATAAAATCACGCTTATTCGAGTTGAGGAGAAAATGATGCTGCGTGCAAAACGAGTGCTGATGATTACGCTTTCACTGTGTTTGTTCGCCCTCCCCGTATTGGCGCAGGATACAGTGAGCACCACGATCACCGCCGATGCGGGTGGCGCAACCGGCATCACCACTTTGGTGATCCTTGCAGGTTTGGGTGCCATGCTCGCGGTCGGCGGTATGATCTACATGAAAGAGCATTCCAACAAAGAGGTCGATTAAGACTTAGCTCCGTCTGAAATCAGGGTTTCCGCCCCGCGTTTTGAATCCAAATAAAACCATGAGAGTTTAGCCCGTAGAGTTGCGATTCGACGGGCTTTTTTGTAAGATTTTTCACAAGAAACACAGGATTTAGACAATGGGTTCGAAAAGATTGGAGATCATGTCTCACGATATGACTTCCAGAATGATAGAATAGTGCAAAGCAATACCAATGCAAGTGAAAGGGATATGGAATGGCTGAAGCCACATGGGAAAAACCGGGTCATTTAGTACTGCCAGCAGCCAAAGTCGGCGGACGCTGGAAGTTCATCCTTGGCGGGTTGCTAATTCTGGCAGCAGTCACCTATCTGATTATCAGCAGCACCACGGCTGGCGCACGCTATTTCATCACCGTTAAGGAACTGGTCAATGACGCGTCCTACGTGGGAAAGACCATCCGCATCTCTGGCGCGGTCATCGGTGATACCATTCACTACGATGAGAAGAACCTGATCATGGACTTCTCCATCGCCAATATTCCAGCAGATTACACGGACTTGTCCAAGGCACTGTATGAGTCGGTCAATGATCCCAATAGCATTCGCATTCCAATTCACGTCGTCGGGCAAGTGAAACCAGATTTACTCAAGCACGAAGCACAAGCCATCCTCACCGGATCGCTGGATAAGAACGGTGTTTTCCAAGCGACCGAACTGCTGTTGAAGTGCCCTACCCGCTTCCAAGAAGCTAATCCCGGTCAAACGATAGTCCAGCCCGGTGCATGAAACATGCTGGCTGAACTCGGACTAATAACAACTTTTCTTGCATTTGTCGCCGCGCTGTATGCCATCGGTGCGTCGATCTACGCAGGCCGTAAACATTCTGAAAAGGTCCTGATCAGCGCTCGCAACGCTGCCTTACTCACATTCCCACTGCTGCTGACGGCAGCCTTGGCTCTATGGTTGGCGCTAGCTAACGGCGCGTATCAGATGAGCTACGTGTGGACAGTGAGCAGCCCCAGCACGCCTCTTTTCTACCGCATCACGGCGCTGTGGGGATCGCAAAAAGGATCACTGCTGTTCTGGACTCTGCTCATGAGTCTCTTCGCCTTCGGGGCGCTGGTCTTGAACTGGCGCAGCCACCGCCGCTTAATGCCCTATGTCATCACCTATTTGATGGCGGTCGTGGCTTTCTTTCTGGTGCTGGTGCTGTTCTACGAGAATCCGTTCCAGCGCTGGTGGTTATGGCCGGGTAAAGATGTGGCTTGGAACGATGCGTCCCTGACCGCACAGCAAAAGTCATCGCTCAACGCCGTTTTGACCAACCTCAAAGCGGAAGCGACAGCTGGTATCGGGGGCACAAATTCGGGCGTCTCGGCCGTAAGCTGCGTGGATGATACCCGAGCGGCTCAAGTACGGGATGCATTGACCACGGCTGGTATCACCGCCGTCATCCAAACGCCAGTCAATGGCTGCGTACAAGAAGCGACACTCATTCCAGCGAATGCCCAAGCACCTGATCCACAGCGGTTAGCTGAAACCGCCAAAGGCTTGAATCCCCTGCTACGCCACTTCGGCATGATTATCCATCCACCCATGCTCTATTTGGGTTTCGTCGGCATGGTTATTCCGTTCGCCTTCGCCATGGCCGCGCTGGCCTCCGGCGATCTTTCGACCAACTGGATTAAAGCTACAAGGCGTTGGGCGTTGATCGCGTGGCTGTTCCTCAGTTTAGGACTAATCCTCGGCGGACGTTGGGCCTATGACGTGCTCGGATGGGGGGGTTACTGGGGATGGGATCCGGTCGAAAACGCGGCGTTCCTGCCGTGGTTGATCGGCACAGCATTCCTCCACAGCGTCATGATTCAAGAGAAGCGGGGGATGCTCAAGGTCTGGAACATGTTCCTTGTGATTGGGACGTTCTCGGCGGTCATCTTTGGAACATTTGCTACCCGCAGCGGCTTGATCGACAGCGTACACGCCTTCGCACGCAGTGAAATCGGCATGCCAATGTTTTTCTTCTGGTCGATCATAACGCTGATCTCAATCGGCCTGATTTTATGGCGCTGGAATCGGGGCGAACTCAAAGACGAGCATTCGTTTGCTAACATCATAAGCCGCGAGTCGCTGTTCGTAGTGAATAACGTCATCTTTGTGCTGCTGTTCGTGGCGATCTTTTGGGGCAGTTTCGGCGCACCGATTGTCGCCAGCTTGTTCCTGAACCAAGAAATCACCTTGGGCAAGGAATATTTCATGCGGGTGACGCCGCCGCTGTTTGTCGCCCTGTACATTTTGATGGGCATCGCGCCGCTTTCGGCGTGGGGCGCAACCTCACTGCGACGTTTAGGCCGTTCGCTGCTGGTGCCAGTGGTGCTGGCGCTGATCCTCGTCGCACTACTAGCCGTTTTCCAACATACCACCGATGCCGGTGCGCTCTTTGGCTATTTCATCGCCGGACTCGCCGGATTCGTTGCTATTTACGAAACCTATCGCGGTGCAACGGCGCGGCGAAAGAGCATCGGCGAAGGTTGGGGACAGGCGGTTTATGCTTTGTTTGCCCGCAACCGCCGACGTTACGGTGGCTATCTGGTCCATCTTGGCATCACAGTGATCGGCATCGGCGTCATCGGCAGTACCCTGTTCCAGAAGGAGACCCAGCAAACATTGGCCAAGGGTCAAAGTCTGGACTTCGGCGGCTACACCATGACCTACGACAATTTCACGGAAGCGGTGGCTGACGATGGACGGCAGATGCAAATCGCGGATGTGAGCATTACGCGCGGTGGGCAAACACTGGCACATATTCGTCCGCGTCACGATATTTATCCCGATCAGCCGATGACCATCGCAGGCTCGTACAGCACCCTTGAATCCGATTTTTACGTGCTGCTGGTCGGCTGGGAAAACGTCAGTGCGGACAGCGCCACCTTCAAAATCTACATTAACCCGCTGATCAATCTGATATGGTGGGGCGGATTAATCCTGATTCTGGGCACATTCATTGCGGCTTGGCCGACTGAGCAGGCCGTGGTGCGCCAAACGTCACCCGCGCTGAGTCCGGAAGCATTAGGGGCAAAGATTTAAACTGTGAAACGCATCAAAGCAGCCTATTTGGGTGTACAAGGCCGCTATACAGCTTGGCCTTTGTACGTGATATTGGCAGTAGGGATTTATCTGCTGTTTGCGCTGCCCACATTGGCGCAGGACGCGACACCGAGTAAACCCGTCACATCTGATGACATTAACGCCGTCGCCAAAGAAATGTACTGTCCGGTGTGCGAGAATATTCCGCTAGACGTGTGCCCGACCGACGCTTGCCGACAGTGGCGGGAAGAAATTGGCAGCGAACTCGCGGCAGGCAAAACGCCTGACCAGATCAAAGCAGCATTTGTAGCCCGTTATGGAGATCGTGTGGTCGGCACGCCCCAAGACCCGATGCTGAGGACGTTATCGTTAGCCGCGCCACCCTTGATTGGCGTCATAGCAGTGCTGGTTGCTGGCTGGGTGGTTTTCCGCTGGCGGCGTAACAAAGTAACGGCCAACCCAATCCCAGCCACGACCGTATCCGCCGCACTATCCGATGAGGATTATCGCGCGCGTTTGGAACAGGATTTACTCAGCCGTCGCTGAGATAAGTGATCAATGTGCCCTATATTCAGGACACCCGACACAAGGACAAATATCGAATGCTACGCTATTTTCAAGATTATGTGGATCGGGTCGAATCGCTGCATAACGACTACAAGAAAGCCATCAGCGGTTTAAGTGTCGAGGCCTTAGATTGGGTTCCCGGCGCGGATATGAACTCGTTTTGCGTGCTGATCGTCCATACGACAGCGGTAGAACGGTTTCTGATCGGAGACTTGGCATCCGGCATATCATCCAATCGGGTACGCGCCGCCGAGTTTCAAGCCAAGGGCATGAGCGAGGCTGAACTGGTGAAGCGTTTAGATGACACGCTGGCATTCGTGCGGGAAACGGTGGCGAAGTTCACGCTGGACGATCTAGGCTCAGTTCGCGAACTGCCACCCGGCGCGAACAAACCGGCGACCAACATGGAAACGCTGACCGTCGGCTGGGCAATGATGCATGCGTTGATGCATACCGGATTACATCTGGGACACGCGCAGATTACGCGCCAGTTGTTGGATCAGCACAACACGAAGTAGTAGTGGAACGGGCTTCATAAATGACCGACATGTTGATTGACTCGGATTTGACCGAAACGCCCCCACGACGTAAAGGCTTGGGATTAATTCACATCCTGCTGCTGATAGCTGTACTGGCGATTTTGGCCGTTTTTGGACTCGCCCTCGCCCGCAAGAATCAGACACAGCCCACCGCTGGCCCTGCCCCTGACTTCACCTTAACCACGCTAGATGGTGCGCAGATTAACTTGGCCTCGCTCAAAGGGCGGGTGGTCGTGGTGAACTTCTGGGCAAGCTGGTGCGCACCCTGCCGTGAAGAAGCGCCTGTGTTGGAACGCGTCTGGCAGCAGTACAAAGACAAAGATGTGGTGATCGTCGGTGTGGCTTATACCGATACCGAGAAGAACGCCAGAGCCTATCTACAGGAATTCGGCAATACCTATCCCAACGGGCTTGATATCGGGACAAAGATTTCCGAGATGTATAACATTCAAGGTGTGCCAGAAACCTTCGTGATTGATCGCCAAGGTAATGTAGCGCGTTTCTTCAAAGTGCCATTCGTGGAAGATGAACAGCATAATCTGGATGGTGGGAAACAACTCACCGATGCGATTGACGCAGTATTGGGGAGTGGCGCATGAGTTTGCCGGGATTGATTATGGGGCTGGTGATTGTGGTGGGTGTGCTCTTTTTCGTGGCAAGCCCGCTGCTTCATCGTTCGACCAGCACAACCAGCGAGGACGAGATCGTTGAAAAACAGCGTGAACGCCTAGCGATGGTCTACGAGCGCGTCCTCGGCAACATTCGTGATCTGGATGAAGACCATACCACGCTCAAAATGTCGGATGCAGATTACGTCGTCGAGCGTGAATTGTGGGTACAGCGCGGCATTCAAGTGCTGAAAACGCTCGACGTGTTGGATGCAAAACATATGGTGACCCATTCGGCTGAAGCCGAAGACATTGACCGCGCTATTGATAGACGGATTGAAGCAGCCGTAGCGGCTTACCGGGCAAAGGCGAATTTGTGATGTCGGAGTCTGGCAGTCGCCGTACACGAAACTTTTGGTTCGTTGGTATTCTAAGTATTATTTTTTATTCGCTGATTTTCAGTTTTCCTGTGGCAGCACAGGGCACCCCGACTGCGACTACTGATCCCATCACAACCGCTCCACGCGGAACGGTCAGCGGCAAAATCACCAATGGCACAGCCGCCTCTCCCGCACCGGCCAATATCAGCGTGACCCTGCTCATCAATCACAATAACGCGACTGTTCTGCACATGGATGCTCAAACCGCAGCCGATGGCAGCTTCGAATTCAAGGACGTGCCCATCGTCAAAGGCTATGAATACGTAGCAGCAGCGCTGTACCGTGATCGAATTTTTAACAGCGCGTTTCAATTCGGCAAACCCGAAAATATGTCGATCGCCATGCCTATATCCATCTATGAACTGACAGAAGACTCGTCAGTGCTATCGATCAGCAGCAGTGAGGCGCAGCTTATCGCCGACAACGGCACGCTGGAAGTGCGGCAGGTTATCCACTTCAAGAACAATTCTGACCGCATGTATACGACCAGTAAAGACTTGGGTGATGGACGCTTTGGTTCGGTGCTGATCTCGCTGCCGCCGGGGGCACAGGTCGTCACACTGGACAATCAAAGCCGCTATATTGTCTCCACCAAGGACTTCACAGTTCTCGATACCAGTCCCGTAATGCCCAGAGATGTTCACTCCATTATCCTGTCGTACATCATCCCTTACGATGGGACAGCGGCCTTGATTGAACAGCAGGTCAACTATCCGTTTGAGGGGCAAGCGCGGCTGCTTGTCGCCCAAACGAACCTTCAGATTAAAAGCGATCAGATGCCATCAACTGGCAACCAGATGGTGAACGATACCCAATATAAGCGCTTTGGCGGCGACCTAAAGCTCAAAGCTGGTGACGTTATCCGCTATGAAGTGAGCGGCATCACCACCAGCAACTTGTCTGCGGGTACCGTTACGAAAGCGCCTGCTGCCAGCGGTAGTAATTCCATCCTGTTCATCCTGATAGCCTTAATTAGTATCGGTATCTTGGCGACAGGATTGGCGGTCATCCTGCGTCAACGGCAAGATCGGCCCATTCGATCCGAGCAGTTGATTGACGCTTTAACAAGACAACTCGCACTGCTGGATCAAAAACATGCATCGGGTGAACTGCCCCATGACCTGTGGCATCAACAGCGCAGACCCTTAGAAGCACGCTTGAAAGAACTTCAAGGGAAATAACCACTTAAACGAAATAGTAGTCGCTAGCAAAGAAAAAAAGATTATGAGTACAGAGTCTCCAGCAGCCACGAATTATTTGATTGACATCCAAAACTTAGTTAAGGCCTACGATTTACTGCCTGTACTGCGGCAGTTGAGTCTACAAATCCAGCGCGGTGAATTTGTCGCATTGTTGGGACCGAACGGCAGCGGCAAATCGACCCTGCTGCGGATGTTATGCGGCCTGAGCAAGCCGACCGCAGGTATTATTCGCATCGGCGGATGGGAACTGCCGCGCGAATCCGCTGCCGTGCGGGCGCAAATCGGGTTGGTCAGCCATAAGTCTCTGCTGTATGACAACCTGAGCGCCTACGAGAATCTTCGCTTTTTCGCAAAGCTTTATAACCTGCCTGATGATCAGATTGAAGCCCGCATCCACAAGCTCATGATACAGGTGGGATTGAGCAAACGGACGCACGATCTGGTGCGAACCTATTCACGCGGCATGCTGCAACGGCTGAGCATCGCCCGTGCCTTGCTCCACAACCCCGATATTCTGCTGTTGGATGAACCTTACACAGGGCTTGATCAGGACGCCTCAACCGTTTTAGATGAACTCCTCAAAGCCTCCCATGCTGAAGGGCGTACCATCCTGATGACCACGCACGACCTTACCCGCGCCGCAACGCTGCCCACGCGTATCGTCATTCTGTCACGAGGAGTCATCGGTTACGACCAGCCGAAAGGTATTGAACCTTTAGAACTGGCCGCACTTTACACCGAGATCACATCAATGGTGACATCTAGATGACAAGCACGTTACAAATTGTACGTTTCGCCTGACAAAATTCATGGCAATATGGTTTACGTGCCGCCAATAAGGGGACAAAGGGTAAGGTTCTTTTAGTATGAAAACGCCTTTCCTGCGGACAGTAATCGCCATCGTGCGAAAAGACTTGAGAGCAGAACTCCGCAGCCGCGAACTCATTAGTTCGATGGCGCTATTCGCGCTGTTGAGTATTCTGGTCTTCAGCTTCTCGCTCGAACTCGACAGGGAAGCACGAGAATCAGCCATCAGCGGTGTCTTGTGGGTGACGGTGATTTATGCCAGCACCATTGGACTTAACCGCAGCATGGCGATGGAGCGCGAACAGGCCAATCTGGACGGCATGTTAATTGCACCAGTTGACCGAACAGCAATTTTTTTCGGCAAGCTGCTGGGTAACCTGATTTTCACCATCGTTGTAGGGCTGATCCTGCTGCCAATCATGACGGTTCTTTACAACAAGTCCCTAATCATGCCGCTTGTTCTGGCGATTATGCTGCTCGGTATAATCGGCTTTTCGACCGTGGGAACGCTGCTAGCGACGATGACTGTCCAAACCCGCGCCCGGGAAAGCCTGCTGCCGATTGTGATGCTGCCGATTACCCTGCCGATGATGCTGGCAGCGGTTCGTGCGACAACCGGCTTATTGAGCGGTTCGCCACAGGATGATGGCATAACATGGCCGCAAATCCTCATCGTGCTTGATGTGGTGTATCTGGCGGCCAGTTTCTTACTGTTCGAATTCGTGATTGAGGAATAAGAATCACAATATTGGCTTAGAAAATCTATAGATTTTTGCAGATTTTAAAACGTTCGGATAAAATTTTCACACTTTAAGTTAAGGAGTATCGGCTTATGAGTGCAGTCCAAAACCTCCCACTGCCCGCCGCTGATGTTGTTCCGACCAACGTCACGCGTACACGGATTTTGATCGGGTTAACCATTGTCACAGTCGTGCTAGTCGCAATCGGCGTCTTTATGGCGCTGTTCTACGCACCAACCGAGGCGGCACAGGGGCAAGTCCAGCGTATTTTCTACATCCACCTTTCGGCTTTTGCGGCCTCGTTTATCGCTTTCTGCACCACCGTGGTGGGCGGCGTGTTGTATCTGAAGACCCGCAAAGTGAAGTGGGATACGTTAGCGCTGGCGGGTGTCGAAGTCGGCATGACTTTAGCGATGATTAACCTCGTAACGGGCATGATCTGGGCACGTCCGATTTGGAACACGTGGTGGACATGGGACCCGCGGTTGACTTCCGAAGCCATCATGATTTTGACGTATGCAGCCTATCTGATGCTGCGAAATGGCGTCGAAAATCCGGAACAGCGCCGGCGCTTCGCCTCGGTGTATGGCATTCTGGCAATGACCACCGTGATCGCGGTGCTGGTCATCACGCGTATTCGTCCCGATACTATTCATCCGGTGGTGATTGGCCCCAGCCCACAGAATACCGAAGGTGGCTTTGAAATGACGCGGCGCATCGGAACAACGATCGGCATTAACTCGGCCATTTGGAGTATCTTCGTACCGCTAACACTGATCTGGTGGCGCATCCGCCTCGAAAATCTGGCTGAAAAAGTACGCACCGTGAAGACACAAGTTCTCGTAGGACAACAGGAGCGCTAACATGGAAAACACACCGGATACCCTTTCATATCTCTATCTGGGTTTGGCAGTCGTCACCATCATCGCGGTCGGGTTCATCGGCAGCATGGTTATACGCTACCGCAGTCTGCAAAAGGACTTGGAGTTGATGGAACAACTGCGCGACGAAAAATAAGCCCGCAGACCGATTTCAATCATGAAGAGATGGGTGCAGAACTCATCTCTTTTGTTTTAAGTTGCACATCAGACATTGCGTTTACCCTGCCCCGATATATACTTTTCGGTATGCGATATTCATTCAACATAAAAACGATTCTTTCAGCACACCGATTCTGGTCATTCAGCCTGCTGACGGTTGTGTGTCTGGCGCTAGTGGGATGCCAGCCAAACCCAGCCACCGAACAGAACCTGCCAGCGACGGCCATACCCTTCCCGACGGTGACACCCGGACGTGTCATTCAAGGACTGCTTCCGGAAATCGTGGGTATTCCACTGGATGGGGTCGGACTTTCGAATCCGGCGACAGCAGTGGCGCTGGCGAACCAGCCAACTGCTACACCGGATTACAAGACCTGCCCCGGTTCTGGTAATGCGTCTCCTCCTCAGACCCCGACCAATGGACGGATACTTTTAACCGGGTTACTCGCCTATTTGACCGACGGCGGCTCACCAGCCAGCGTCAACGAATTGATAAACGGTTGGGGATTACTCGGTAAGAATGGAGCCGTGCGGACGGATGTGGACTTCACAGGAGAAGGCACGCCTGACATTCTGATGTCCTACAAAGCGCCGGAGGACGGCGGCACGGTGGCGATCCTCAGTTGCATTGCGGGACAATATACGGCCTTATACCAAACGATTACCGGCGGGGACGCGCCCCAAATCCTGCAAATCGAGGACCTAAACGCTGACAACAGGCCAGACATCGTATATGAAAGTTATGGGTGCAGCAGTGATGATCCGAAGAACTGCAGCTATAAGACACAGGTAATAACGTGGGTTCCGGAGGATGGGCAGTTCATCAGTCTGCTGAACGGGCCGATCAGCAGCAGCCAGCCGGTAACCCTCAAAGACGTGGACAACGACCGGATACAAGAATTGGTGGTAAGGTTAACGGATACTGGAAACGGCAGTACCGGCCCGCTCCGCACTGGCGTGAATATCTACGACTGGAATGGAACCAGCTACGTCCTCTCGATTGTTCAGCTTGATCCACCACTGTTCATCATTCAGGTGGTACAGGAAGCCGATAATAATTTCGCGCGGCAGTCGATGGATAAGGCGATTCCCTTGTATGAGCAGGCGCTTTCGAGCACGACGCTGCGTTATTGGTTGAACGACGAGCCGACCTATATCAAGAGTTATATTTTCTACAAGCTGCTGCTGGCGCAGGCCTATACCGACAGCAAGAACCTGTTGACGACCTTCCAGACAGCGTTAGCAGCTTATCCTGACCCGAACAACGCGCCGGTTTATGTGGCGATGATTAACAGTTTTTGGAATGGCTTCCAAGTGACGAACAATTTACATAGCGCGTGTTTAGAAGTGCAGGCTATAATCAGCGCACGTCCTGAGGCGGTCGGGCTGCTGAACCGGTACGGCAGCCGCAGTCCGGCGACTACGGCACAGGATTTGTGTCCATTTTAGCGGTTAGCTCTTAGCAATTCGCGGTTGGCTTATGTTTTCCGGTCTACGACTGCGGTTGCGGCGCAAATCGCTCATTTAAACTTCATGAGGATTTTCATGTCTGAGTTGTTGAAATATTTCCAGACCCGGCAGCAAGAGATGGTTGATTTCCTGACCACGCTCGTGAATTTTGAAACGCCCACGCTTGATAAGGTGCATGTGGACAAGCTCGGTGCGTTCCTAGAGGAGCAGTTCCGGTCAATGGGCGCTTCTTCGGTGACGCGCTATGCACAGGAAAAGGTCGGTGACTTTTTGCTGGCGAAGTGGAACGAGGACGCTCCCGGCAAGCCGATCATGTACCTAATCCACATTGATACCGTTTGGCCGCTGGGGACGCTGGCCGAGCGCCCGGTGAAGATTGACGAAAACGGCGTGCTGTTTGGCCCCGGCGCGGTGGATATGAAGGGCGGGATCACGCTGACCGTCTTCTCGATCAAGGGATTGATCGAACGCGGTGAACTGCCGAACCGTCCGATCTGGGTGTTGATGACCAGCGATGAAGAAGTGGGCAGCATCTACTCAGAGCCAGTGATTAAAGAGGTCGCGGCTAAGGCGGGATTGGTGCTGGTGATGGAACCGGCGACCAAAGAAGAAGCGCTTAAGACGTGGCGCAAGGGTGTGGGCAACTATACGGTAACGGTGGAGGGACGGCCTTCGCACGCCGGTAATGCGCCGGAACAGGGCATCAACGCGGTGATCGAGCTGGCGCAGCAGGCGCTCAAGATTAACCAACTGAACGATCTGAAGAACGGCACATCGGTATCGGTGACAGTGTTCCACGGTGGGTCAGCGACCAACGTGATTCCAGCGAAGGCGACGGCGGAGGTCGATGTGCGGACGCTGACCGAGAAGGACTGGAACAACATCCAAGAGAAGCTGATGGACGTGACTCCGTTCATCCCCGGTGCAAAGGTGAGCGTGACACCCGGTCATGCGCGTGGGCCGATGGAACACAACGCACAGATGGTGCGCTCCTTCGCGCAGTGTAAGGCCATCGGGGAGCGCTACGGCCTGACCATCCGTGAGGACGGGAGCGGCGGCGGCTCAGACGGGAACTTCACGGCCATGATGGGCATCCCAACGCTGGACGGGCTGGGGCCACAGGGTGATGGCCTACACGCGCTGCATGAACAGGTGGTGATCGCCAGCCTGCCGCGACGGGCGACGCTGCTGGCGGGTATGCTCAAAGAATGGCAGATGGAGTAAGAAATACTTAACCGCCATTTTGCAGGGAGGCTTCGCACAGACGCAAAGAACGCCAAGAGTTATACAAGAGGGATGAAGTACATCCCTCTTTTTATTACATAATTTGATCAATTATTACGTTTACTGCAAATTCAGCAGCAAAGGCGGCAAAAGCAGCGAAAAAAGTCAGATATGTCGTCGTTGTCGTCCCGCGGGAAGCTTCGCACTCGGCGGCGGAAACGACAATTGGTGTTTTTATGTCGGTCAAACCGCAAAAGCTGCAAAAGCAAGGCATTTGATTCGGAAAATTTGTCGGATTCTTCAGATTCAGAATACTTTTTGGCTTTTGGCTGTTAGCGTTAGCTTTTAGCTCCAAAGAAAAGGCCGATATGGCGGCAGTGGCGGCGGCATTGACCTTGGCAGTTGGTCAAACGTTGCAGTTGATGCTGTTGTGACAAGCCGGTTTTTGTCTCAATTACACCATAGGGTTGACGTTGGAAATTGCCCCATCACATATCCCAATTTTAGAACATTTGTATTATGAAGTCAAGGGGGTTGGGTAAGAGTTTTCAAACCGAAGAAAAAGCACCCCCTCATTGATCCTCCCCCGCAAGCGAGGGAGGAAATTCGGAAAGCGCAGCTTATCGAAAAAGCTGAGTTAGCCCGGCAGAGTCCATGCCGGTTCGCCGATTTGGGAGAGGCAGCTTCCATCGGGCTGCTGAGTAGGATCATCGAGGAAGGACTGCATGATGCCCTTGGTGCAATCATCAAAATCGACCACGCCGTGTCCGCCACCGGGGACAAGGAAAAAGGAGCTGTTGGGCAGATAGCTAGCGGCACTCTCGGCCCACTTGGCAGGCGTAATCGGATCGAATTCGCCAGCGGTCACTAAGGTGGGAAGATCACTCTTCACCGGCTCGGCCTCGACCTTATCGGCAGGCTTGACACCCCAAATCTGGCAGTCGCTAAAGGTGGATTGGATGGCGCTGACGCTGTTGTCATGGAGCAAGGGCGGATCGGCAGGCACATTGGCAACGGCCTTATCCTCGTTGTTGAAGGCAACTTCTTCCTGACAATCGACCGAGTTGTTCATGCCTTCGCTATCTGAGACATCCTCATCAGCGGATTGACGACGCACCGATTGGCCGGAGTTACCCGCTTCAAGGTCATCCAAAGCGGCGTAATTGCCATTGGCGACTTCGCTGAGAGTCATGGGCAGCGATGGGATGCTCTGGCTGACGTACATGATCTGGAAAACACGATCAATCAGCTCATTACCGCTGAGGGTTTTATCGGTGCTTTCGCCGGAAGTTGCATCTTTTCCGGTATAGCTGGCCGGTTCGGCGTTGAGTTTATCGACCGTATCATAAAAGGATGTTTCCAAGTCGGGATAAGCGGCGCTGCAATCGGCGCTATCGGCACAGGCTTTGAAGAAACGACCAAAGACATCGGCGGTGTTCGCGCCGTACTCTTCCCACGAATTGACTTCGGGCGGATAAACCGAGTCGATAATCACGCTGCGGACGCCTTCGGGATGGTCGCGCATGACAGTCAGCGCCAAGCGTGTGCCGTAGGAAATGCCAAACAGATTCCACTCTTCATAGCCGAGCGCGACACGCAAATCGGCCACATCCGCCGCATTTTCAAAACTGTTATAGGCTTGGAGATTAACCCCCTCACTGACGAGACGATCATGGCAGGCTTGCACAGCGTTGTCTTCGCCCTGCTCGACTTCGGGACAGTTGAGGGTTGGCTCAGAGTAGCCCGTACCGCGCTGGTCGAGCAGAATTAGGTCACGATCCTCGATATAGGGCGTACCTACCCAACCGTCCAATTCACCGACAGCATTGCCGCCGGGGCCGCCCGACAGATAAATGACCGGATCGGGTTTCACGGTGGCCGCGCTGGCATGCAAAACGGCATAGGCCAGTTTGATGGTCGGGCTAGAAGCGTCGGTGCGATCTTCAGGAACGATCAAGAACCCACATTCGACATCCTTGCCTTCTTCCAGACCATCAGGGATGGCCATCCAGCAGGCCACTGGTTCAGTCTGGGGCGCGGCGTCCTGCGCCATGACCGGAGCGACCATCAGGGCAATGAGTAACAACAATACCGTGTGCTTAAATGACATCAGCATTTCCTTTAATAAACTTGATTTGATATTGATAGCATTAGACATGTGCCTGTATTGATGATAGCGGAAATTTTTATTTCGATGTGTTAAGGGGGCGATTTAGGACTATGAATTCAGAGTCGATGACATCCTGCGGCTGTTCTCATACAATATAGTGAAAACCTGCTGAGGAGAAAGACCTGACTCATGATTGAGATCGTGTCCGCCCAATCCGGTGAGGATTTAGAAGCACTGATCGGCCTGTCTCAAGACTATGTGACATGGATGCTGGGTGAGGTACGGAGCCATTATCCGCAGCTCGACACACACGAATTCAGTTCGGAACACGAATATGATGACATTCGAAAGAAGTTTCCGGGGGAGCATGTGCCGCCAGATGGCTGCCTGTTGATCGCCAAGATTGATGAGGCGGTGTGCGGCTGCATTGCGATTGGCCAATTAAGCGCGGACATTTGCGAGATGCGGACGTTGTTCGTACGGCCCGATTTTCGCGGGATGGGCGTGGGGAAAGCACTAGCGGAAGCATCGCTGGATGAAGCGCGGCGGTTGGGTTATCAGACGGTGCGCCTTGACACGCTGGCGTTCATGGAAGGCGCACAGAGTCTTTACCGTTCGATGGGGTTCTATGCGATTGAACCGTATCTCGACCTGTCGGACAGCTTGAAGCAGTACATCCGCTTTTTCGAGTGCAAGTTATAAAAATACTCATTGAACAGCAGAGACGCAGAGAGTTATGCCTATCCGTTATAGCGCAGTGGAGAGCGTAGGGTCGGGGTGAGCAGCAAGATTTCAGGCGTACCATCTAGGAGTGAAGCAAGCGCTTGATGGACAACTGGCTCTGCTTGAGCGCGCTGATCACGGCCTGCGGCTTCACTCGCGTAAGCCGTGATGACGACGAATTCGTGTTCGTTCTGAAAGGCGGGATGACGCGGGAACGTGTTGGTGCTCATCTCGGCCACGAAGCGTCCACGCACTTGGATACCCAAATCGCGATAAGCGGAAGCCACTTGTGCATCAAATTGGCGGATGAGGTCGTCACGCTGACCGGGTCGTGATTGGTAGATATCTACCCCGATCATTCCCGTTTTAGGCGAGATGCTGGCATCGGCGAGGGCAGCGGCCACCGTGCGCGAGGTCTGCCCACAGGTAAGATCGGCGAGGTCATCCAACGGGCGCAGAAGATGGACATTATCCGAGTCGATGAGCATGCCGTTGGTGCGGCTGCGGTGCTGCTTCCAGACTGAACCGTCATAGAAAGCGTGAAGCGAATCACCGCGCGTCTGCATATTCTCGTAAGCGCGCATCCAGACGTAGTGATCGGGTTCGCCGATCAAACGGAATTGGCCGAGGACGTGCATGTTCTCGGCTTCAAGCGTGGTGATGAAGTTGGATTCGAAGTAATCGATGAAGTGCTCGCGCATATCGGGCTGTAAGAGATAGTTACGAATTTCGAGTAAGTTTAGAGACATGGTCTGTTACCCCCTCCTTGATCCTCCCCCGCAAGCGAGGGAGGAGATATAAACCAGTTGATAAGTTGCTATTCGACGCGGATGAAATCGGTTGTTAAGTTGGTTTCCCACGTCGCGCCGCCGTCGGTGGAGAAAGCCTGCTCCCAGCGGACAGAGGTGGGCGTGATGTTCGACCAGACATAGCGGCTGTAAATATAGCGGCCCTTGTGCGGTTCATGGGCATAAAACTTGCCGGTGCCATTTTTCTCGTCAAACGAGCCAATCATGGGGATGTCGAGATAACCACTTCCAGTCGCTGCCCAATACAGCCGCCATTGGTGGTTCTGCTGATCGTACAGGCGAAAAGTGATGCCATGAACGGGGCCGTTTTCGCGCAGCCAAACCACTTCGTCAAAATTGACTTGGCCGCCGAGCATGGTGCGCACTTCGCTCGTGCCCTCAAATTCAGTCCATTCGGTGCAGCCCGCAAGACGTTCACGCAGGCGGCGGTTATGGCTTTTCCACTTGCCGATGAAGAAGTCGAAATCGTGCGATCCATCGCGGGCAGGTTGTGCTGTGGTCATGTTTAATCCTTTTAGGTGATGTTGGTTTGCAGTTCAATTAATGATCAGGAAATGCGCGTGTTTTCCATAACCCAGTTGGTTTCCCATGTCTTGCCGCCATCGGTGGACAAGGCTTGTTCCCACTGACAGGAGGTCGGGCTGATGCGTGACCAGATGAAGCGGCTGTAAACGTGCTGGCCATTGTGAGTTTCCTGCGCATAGAACTCACCAATGCCGTTTTTCTCGGCGAACGAGCCGATCATGGGGATGTCAAATACCGCACTTCCGGTGGCCGCCCAATAGAGACTCCATTCGCCGGAGTTGTGGTCGTAAAGGCGCAGGGTCATACCGTTGGCGATTTTGCCGCAGCGCTTCATCTCGCTCTCGTCAAAATTGGCGGTGCCGCCCATGATGTTTTCATTGGTGCAGGTGCCATCGAACTCTTCCCAATCGGTGCAGCCCACCAGCCGTTCGCGCAGTCGGCGGTGATGCACCTGCCACTTGCCCACTAAAAAGTCAAAATCGTGCGATCCATCGCGTTTGGATTGTGGTTGTGTCATGGTCGATTTCCTTGTGTGTCATCGGTTGTTATCTTTAGCATGAAGGCGAATGCGGTTAGAATCAGTCCTCATTGAAATTGAGTTTTAACCCCCACCCTGACCCTTCCCCGCAAGCAAGGGAGGGAATTTGGTCAGAACGTTCTAGAAAGTGGCGACATATCATGTACAGTCCGACGACGCGATTATTGACGGTGCTGGAAGTCTTGCAGTCCAAGCCTGCGGTGAGTGGGCCGGAACTGGCGAAGAAACTGGAAGTTAAAGTGCGCAGCGTGCGGCGTTATATCACCATGCTGCGGGATATGGGCATTCCGGTGGAGAGCGAGCCGGGACGCTACGGCAGCTATTATTTGAGGCCGGGTTTCCGGCTGCCGCCGTTGATGTTTAGCAACGATGAGATTCTGGCGGTCAGCTTGGGGTTGATGCTGGCACGGAAGGTGGCCGTCACACAGAGCAGCGGGGTTGAAAGCGCAGCGGCCAAAATTGAAAGGGTGCTGCCTGTTGAACTGAGGCAGCAGGTGTGGGCGCTGCAAGATACACTGGTCTTTAATCTGGATGTGCGGGATTCTGCGCCATCGACAAGTGTGGTGACGGCGGTGACGATGGCGGCACATGAGGGACAGTCCCTAGCGATTGAGTACCAATCGTACACCAATGAGTTCACGGAGCGGGTGATTGACCCGTACGGCATCGCAGTGCATACCGGCATCTGGTATGTGTCAGGATACTGCCATTTGAGGCATGATCTGCGGACATTCCGGTTGGATCGGATTCGCGGGCTGAAGCTGACTGACCAGACGTTTGAGCGCCCAAAAGATTTCGATGTACTGGGCCATGTCTTGGATGCGATTGCCCAGCAGCCGGGGAGTTGGACGATTGAGGTACGGATGCAGACCACGTTGGAAGAAGCGCGGCGTGTGTTCCCACCGTATATGGCGCTGCTGCGCGAGGACGGCGACTCGGTGGTGATGCGCTGCTACACCAATCAACTGGATTGGATGGCAAAGTGGATTCTGCGCATCCCCTGCCCGTTTGTGATCGAGCAGCCGGTTGAGCTGCGGCAGATGGTCAAGGACGAGGCACAGAAAGTCATCGATAGAGTACAAATTGAACCACAGAGACACAGAGAAAAAGCAGAGAAGAATGATTAGAGACTACGCCAAATTTTGCGGATGGGACAGCCGAGCATGCCTTCGACGGTGTAAAGCTGCTGGTCATCAAGGTCAACGCCGGGGTTGAGCGCTTCGAGAGTAAAGCGGGCAAATCCGGCAGGCCAGTCGTAGTGCAGTTCATTCAGAGATCCGCTTGCACCACAGCAGGGCATGGTCACGTTGAGGTCTGCAAATTGGTTACTAAAGGCGGCGTCCATCATGAGCTGCCAGTCAGGCAAATAGAGTACCCTGCCACAGGCGGGACACAAAACGCGTTGGAAATTTTCCCCGGAGTCAACAAATTCGACATTATCTGACCAAACCCAAATCACGTCTTCGGCAGACGGGAGCACCGTGCGCAGATATTCCTGTGCGGCGTCAGCTTTCTCGGATGACGGGAGGTAGTGTGGATCGGTTGGGATGAGGATCAGAAAATGGTCAGTCATAACGTGATTATAGGATGTAAAACGCAATCATAAACAAAAAGATAGGCACACCTTCTGCCTATCTTAATTCTTTATTAACGAATAAGACGGAAGCTTCCCTTACAAGTATTAAATCCGCGTAGCAGACAATATTGATTAGGGCAGCGGTTGGGCAGTCGATTGTGATGCCGCTTTGACTTCCTCAGCCGTGACTTCATGACCACGCTGGCTGGAAAGGTAAATCCCTTCCGAGATGAGCATGGTGTTCAAGGCGATTTCCGCCGAAGGCAAAAGTTCGACGCGACCCTGCAGTGCAGCCACCCAATGGTGCTGTGAACTGTCGTAGGCGTCGCCAGTATCACCGACGTTGTGGATACGCCAGTTGAAGCCTTCCAAGTCGGAGGTGCTGTCGAGATCGAGATCGCCAACGCTGCGGAAATAGCCAAACGGATCAAGGCGCACGCCGCCTTCTGAACCCACGACAACCGAGCCTTCGAGCTTATCGAGGTTAATGGCCCACGCTTCGATAATGTCGAGGCTCAGGCCGCCTGCCAGACGGATGAAGCCCAAGCCAAGTTCTTCGACGTCGTAGTTGCTCAGCTTGCGGCGCTTCTCATCCATCGCGATTTCTTGATGGGTTTGTCCGGTGATGGTCAGCGGCGCAGGATTGCCGAGCAGATAGAGCACCTGCGCAATGTGGTAGACGCCCATGTCATAGAGCGCGCCGCCGCTAGCATGCGTCTTCTGCACGAACAGCGGTGTGCCGTAGCCGTCGACGTAGGGGCGACCACGACGGCGGTGCCCTGTCGAGCGGGCATGGTAGACCTTGCCAAGCTGTCCAGCATCAATCAGGGATTTAGCGGCTTTGGTTTCATCCGTAAACAGCGAGAAGAACTGGATCGCCAATTTGCGGTCGCATTCGCGGGCGGTGGCGAGCATCTTTTCGGCATCGACATAAGCGCCAGCCATCGGCTTTTCACAGTAGACATGCTTGCCGGATTGTAGAGCGGCAACCGTCATGGGCATATGCAAGTTGTTGTGCAGACAGACATCGACCGCTTGAATGTCATCGCGCTTGAGCAAATCCTTATAATCGGTGTAGACGTCAGGAATATTGTAGAGGGCTGCCACACGGCGGGCTTCGGCCTCGTTAATATCGGAAACAGCGACAATCTGGGCATTGGGAATTTTAGAATAGCGGTCAAGGTGCATCTTGCCGATTTGCCCTACCCCGATCACGCCGATACGAACTGGATCAGTCATTTTGAACTCCAAAAATAATTTAACCGCCAAGACGCCAAGAGCGCCAAGGCATACAAAGAATTAAGCAGACTTGACGGCTTTTTCGATGAAGGCCATTGATTTGCGAATGCCACCGTATTCATCTTCAGGCGGCAGGCTTTCGATGCCCCAGCAGCCATTGTATCCGCTCTTGACGAGCATATGGATCAAGCGGGTTAAATCGGCTTCCAGCGTTTCGCTGTTTTCCTGCGTTTTGAACATGTCGATGTGAACGTCTTTGGCGCGTGGCACACCGACTTGCCAGCCTTCTTCGCGCATACCCTTGGCCCAATTACGAGAATCGAACAGCAGCGTCAAGCCATCGACAGCGTCCAAGACGCGGACGACATTCTTGGGGATGTTGGACGCACCCCAATGGTTTTCGATGCTGACGCGCACGCCAAGCTTCTTGCCATGATCGACGATGTCTTGCAGACCATCAACGATGATGCGGAACATGTCATCCGGCAGTTCGGCTTTACCACCGGTATCCGTACGCATCGACTCGGCACCTAAGCGATGCGCCACATCCAACCAGCGATAAGCACAGGCACGGTTGGCAGCACGGGCTTCTTCAGAGTCTTCCCAAACGTGCGAGCCATCGGCAGCGATGCAACCAAAGGGCAAACCGACTTTATCCGCCGCTGCTTTGACACGCGCGACATACTCCAGACCGGCCTGCGAGAACGTGGCCTGTGTGGGGTTAGAACTGGTGCGGATTTCTTCATCCTCTTTGATCAGCGGGGCGAGGTGACCGTTCCAAGGATCAAGCTGGGTACACCCCACCCCCTTACAGTCGGTGATGTACTTAAACATGTCCTGCCGGCCCGATTCAAGTTCCCGATGGAAACTATAAGAGGCTACACTAAACTTCATTTCGAACTCCTTACTAAAAAGCATTACTTATTATGAGAGCGCTCCCAATGCGCGCTCAAAAATATCGTTCACTCACGCAAAATTGTAGCGCTGTTAGCAGGGGTAAGATAGCACCAAAGGTCAAAAAAGGGGGATAAACGAAAAGTTCCTTGTAGGAAGGAACTTGTACGTCATAGGTAGTAAAGTTCTTTAGCTGGCTTGATAAATCGGCTGGCGTTCCATGGTGATGGGTGATGCCAGACGGACCATGCGGTCACAGGAAGCGGCGCAAACGCGGCAAATCTTAGCGCAGTCAAGGAGCTGGCGGTCGCCGTTGGCCAGCCGTTCGCAAGCCTGAGCACAGCGGGTGCAAGCATCAGCACACAAGGCGCAGGTCATACCTTGAAGCTCCGAATTCCGCAGCAGAAAGTTAGCGCTGGTCTGGCAGCTTTCGGCACAGTCCAGAAGCAGGGTAACTTGGTCAGCGCAGGCGTACTTCGCGCCTAGATCCATACAGTGGTAAACGGTAGCAAGGCATAACTGATGACACTCTGAACAGTTTTCAATGCACTGTTGAATTTCGCGCGGCATGTGTTGAAACTTGGTTAAATGCTCCATCGATAAATCCTTTGTGTTCTCATAAGAACTATCCTCGTTCATGTGCTCCTAATGTGACCATAAGAGTTCGACTAAAGCATGGCCCATAAGACCTATTACGCCTAAGCTTACAGGCGCAATTTGTTCATAAGCTATTTAGCCACAGCACAGAAACGACAAGCCATTTGCATGACTTCCCTAAGCAGGTTAAGGTCAATAGAACGTTTATTAAGTTGAGTAAATTGAATGTCCTCAAAAGTGAGCCGCAAACTACCTTTGACTACACGCAACCGAGCCAACCTTGATATTCCCCTGACCAGTTTGATGTGGCCGGATGGTAGAGTTCCCAAATTAACAGGCAGCGCGGCATGGGAAGGCGATTTAGGCTTGAGCGATCTGGTCAAAGTGTTGGCGCTCAATGGACGGTATATCCCATACGTGCGCCAAATCCTGACCGCCCTCACCCCTGATACCGGTACGATACGCTGGCGGCAAGCCGTGCTGGCTGACTTTCTCGCTAATCCAACCTTGGTTGACACGTCGATTGGACTGCTCAAGCGGCTGGCGAATTTGCAAACCGGCAGTCCAATGCTCGGTAAACGGCAGCGCAATTTACTGCTGGAAACGGCTGACCATCTGGCTGAACTGGATGCATTTGTGCAGGTTGTCGAGGAGCTGCACGCGGCGCTGGCCAAGTCACAGCTGCAATCCGAGGCGCTCAAACAAGTCCATATAAATCTGGCAGCCGTAGTCGCCGACCCGAACTTCCAAGCCTTGCAAGTGGAACTGCCCGAACTGCGCAAACCGCTGGAACGCATCACCAGTTTGACGGTCGGCATTAATCTGGACGTGGAACTGCGACCGGAGTCAGCGGTGCTGCTGAGCATCAACGACTATCGCGTAGGCGGTGGCGCATCATGGCTGCTCAAAGTGATGGGCGTCGGACAGGATGACGACGGCGAATCCGGCATTGCCCAGCTTCACCGCGTTCCGGAAGATTTGAACCAGCGCCCACTCTCACCGCTTTTTCAGGATTTAGATCGCCTGCTGACGCAGATGGCACAGCCGATTTCGCGGGCACTAAACCGTTACGCCCGTACAGGAAGCGGTGCGCTGGCGTATCTGGAATATGAGTTGGCGTTCTTTGCTGCCGCCGCGTTGATGATCCGTAACGCTAAAGCGAAGGACGTTGAATTTTGCATCCCCGAACCCGCAGAAGCCAGTGAACGCATCACCCGCATTGACGGTTTAGCCAATATGGCACTGGTACTGTCGCATCCCGAAGCAGTTGTGACCAGTGATGTCCAATTTGACGACGAGGGACGCATCGCCATTTTGACTGGCCCGAACAGCGGCGGAAAGACGACTTATTTGCGGAGCGTCGGGTTGGCACAGGTCATGTTCCAAGCGGGGTTACTGCTGCCCGCACGCTCGGCACGGCTCAGTCCAGTGGATGCCCTATTCACCCACTTTCCGGCGTTGGAAACACGGCAAGAAGGACGGTTGGCCGAAGAAGCCGCCCGACTACGCGAGGTGTTTCAGCAGGCCACCGACAAGAGTCTTGTTCTGCTCAACGAAACATTTTCCAGCACGTCATCCGGCGAAGCGATCTATCTGGCACAGGACGTGCTCAGTGGACTGCGAGCCATCGGTGCGCGGGCGATTTTCGCGACCCATCTAATTGAGATAGCCGCACATACTCCCACCATTGAAGAAGCGGTTGCAGGTGATAGTAAGCTCTACTGCTTGGTGGCAGGTGTTACGGTCAATGAAAACGGCGAAGGCCGCCCTACCTACGAAATCACGCGCGGACTGCCGTTGGGACAAAGCTATGCAAGGGAAATCGCACGGCGGCACGGCATCAGCCTCGAGCAAATCTTGGCAAACCGGAAAGACAAACAATAAACAAAAAGGGAAAGGCACTACCCTTTCCCTACAAAACGACTGGAGATGCCCGATGAACTCAATGCGGGTTCATCGGGCTGTGACCTGATTAGGGGTTCGCATTAGCCGGTGTTGGAGGCGGCACCTGCGTTTCCGTTGGCGGGACGTTGGTCGCCGTGGGCACATCAGTTGAAGTCGAGGTCGGCGACGGCAGCGGCTCCGAAGTCGGTAGAGCCGTCGGTATCAGCGGATCGGTCGGGATCGCGCTCGGTACCGGTACTGGCGTCGAGGGTGATTCGAGGGTGACAACCGGCGTTATTGTCATCGTCGGGACAGGGGTTGCCGTCGGCAGTGTATCCACGAAGACCACATCCACCCAGTAGTTCGCTCCATTAGAACTTGTCACCGGGAATGTACCCGCCGAACCATAGGCAATCAACCCGTTACCGGCTGTGACCGTGTTGGCTGGAATGTGCAGCGGCACACGATCCACACCTGCGTTGGCTAATGCAGCCGGTTCCGAGATGAACACACCACTGCTGCTGTAGTAGGCGACGATGTAAACCGCACCTGCCGTAATGGGCAGCGGGGTGTCGAAGCGGGCCGCCTGCCAGCCTGAGGCTGTTTCGTTATTGAAGTTGACCGTACTCAGCAGTGTTCCGGTTTCTGTCCAGAGTGTACCGATGTGTGTACCGGTATCCGACGCATCCTTATAGAAGCGGATGCCCGTGAGATAGCCGTTGACATCGCTGCTGAAGCGCGTACCCAACGTGACCTCGTTGTTCTGGTTCGTGTCGAGCGTCGGCAGCACTGGAGCTGAAGGCGTCGTCAGATCAAATATCGTGCACGGGCAGATATAGGTCGGCTGCGGAACAGGCGTCGGTGTTACCGTTACCATGACTGGCGGAGCGGCAACCACCACTGCATTCACATTGATCACAACCGTATTGTCAGTGTACGCACCATCGATATCCTTGATACGACCGATAGCAGTGTATGTACCAGCAGTCGGATAGGGGCACGGGAACTGCGCCAAAGTCGTGTCAGTGATTTCGAAGACATTATCGCCCGTGCAGTCATACGAGTAGAGGAAGCCTGCCGCAGCATCTGCCGCCCCAAGATCGGACGCACCGGTGAAGGTCAGCATGGCCGTGCCACCCGCGTTGATCGTAACCGAAGCATTGACAAAGTTGGCGGTCGGCGCACTGTTGCTCACAGCAACATCAAAGGTTTGCTGTGTCGCAATGCCTTGAGCATCCGTCGCGGTGATGGTCACCGTTCGACTGTCCGCAGGGCCATCTACTGGCGTCCATGACCACAGCCATGTCCCATCAGCATTCGCAGTGATCGTGCCTGTCGAGGCAGTCAAGATGACGCCGCTCTGGTCATCGCCGTAGGTTCCACTATTGGAGGTCGGAACGCCTTCAATGGCGATCAGATTCGGTTGGTTAACGGTCAGGCTCGGCGGCGTGTTGTTCAGCGCGAGTTGATTTATGGTGTTACCACCCGTGACTTGCTGAGACTGTCCTGTGACCGCAGTGGTATTAAAGACCACATCGACATAGTAATTCGATGATTGATAGCTTGAATTCGGGAATGTGCCGGCCAGACCATAGGCATAGCTGCCATTTCCGATGGCACTTTCAGCACTACTCAGGGCGTACAGCGGCGTTACGGTCCGTCCAGTCGTGAAGTACGGACGATCAACAGCGTAATTGCCCTGCGGCGCATGATAGGACGCCACATAAACCGTGTTGGCCGTAACTGCAATCGGTGTCGCAAAGGACGCGACCTGCCATCCGCTGGCGGTTTCACCTGTGAAGGTGACACTGCCCAAGAGCGTTCCCGTTGAAGTCCACAAGTAGCCGGAATGCGTACCCAAGTTGGTGGCAGCCTTATAGAAGCGGATGCCTGTGATGTATCCACTGACTGATGAGCGGAAGCTGACACCCAAGTTCACCGAGTTGACATCAGCGGTGTTGGCAACTGTAGTCGGTACAGTCGTACCCCACAATGTACATGGACAGCCGCTACCCTGAGGAGTCGGCGACGGTGTAAACGTCGGCGTGTTGGTGGGCGTACGACTGGGTGTACTGGTCGGCGTTCGCGTCGGTGTGTTGCTCGGCGTAAAGGTCAGGGTCGGCGTATTGGTCGCAGTGCTCGTCGGCGTCCGCGTCGGTGTATTTGTCGCCGTGTTGGTGGGCGTATTCGTCGGCGTGTTGCTCGGCGTAAACGTCAGGGTCGGCGTATTGGTCGCAGTGCTCGTCGGCGTATTGGTGGCCGTATTGGTCGCCGTATTGGTAGGCGTATTCGTCGGTGTGTTGCTCGGCGTAAACGTCAGAGTTGGCGTATTGGTCGGCGTGTTCGTTGGCGTATTGGTGGCCGTATTGGTCGGTGTGTTGGTGGGTGTATTCGTCGGCGTGTTGCTCGGCGTAAACGTCAGAGTTGGCGTATTGGTCGGCGTGTTGGTGGGTGTATTGGTCGGCGTATTCGTTGGCGTGTTGGTCGGTAACGCACCCGGCACGAAGACAACGTCCACGTAGTAATTCGTATCCATAAACGAATTGGTTGGGAAAACACCGGCAGATCCATAGCCATAGCTGCCGTTACCGATGGCACTTTCACTGCTGCTTAGAGCATACAGCGGTGTGACGGTCTTTCCAGTCGTGAAGTAGTTGCGATCCGCTGCGTAATTCCCTTGAGGAGCGAAGTACGAAACCACATAGACCGTGTTGGCGGTGATCGTAATCGGCGTACTGAAGCTGGCAACCTGCCAACCACTGGCTGTTTCACCCGTAAAGGTGACACTGCCCAACTGCGTGCCCGATGACGTCCACAGATAGCCGATGTGCGTACCGGTATTGGTTGCGCCCTTATAGAAGCGGACACCCGTAACCGTACCACCCACTGTTGACCGGAAGGACATTCCCAAGTTGACCGCACCACTGTCACCTGTATTTGCAGGATTACCCGGCACAACCGTTCCAAACACGTTACACGGGCAGTTGAGTCCATCGGGCGTATTGGTGGGTGTAAGCGTCGGTGTGTTACTCGGCGTATAGGTCAGGGTTGGCGTATTGGTCGCCGTGTTCGTCGGCGTTCGCGTCGGTGTATTCGTAGCCGTGTTGGTTGGTGTATTGGTCGGTGTGTTACTCGGCGTATAGGTCAGGGTTGGTGTATTGGTCGCCGTGTTCGTCGGCGTTTGCGTCGGTGTATTGGTGGCCGTGTTGGTTGGCGTATTGCTCGGCGTGTTAGTCGCCGTGCTGGTTGGAGTACGCGTCGGCGTATTGCTCGGCGTAAATGTGGCCGTTGGCGTATTGGTGGCCGTGTTGGTTGGTGTATTGGTCGGTGTGTTAGTAGCAGTACTGGTTGGAGTACGCGTCGGCGTATTGCTCGGCGTAAATGTAGCTGTACTGGTCGGCGTCCGCGTTGCTGTATTGGTGGCCGTGTTGGTTGGCGTATTCGTGGGTGTGTTGCTCGGCGTGCTTGTCGGCACATTAACCGGAACAAAGTTTACATCCACCCAATAGTTGCTTGCTTGGTAATTATTGGTCGGGAAAGTTCCCGCAGTACCATAGGCGTAACTGCCATTTCCGATCGAACTCTCGCTGCTGCTAAGCGCATACAATGGAGGAACGCTAACCCCACTGTCGAAGTAGGGACGCGTCACCGCATAATTTCCTTGCGGGGCAAAGTATGACACGACATACACGGTATTCGCGGTCACAGACACAGGCGTCGCAAAATTGGCGGATTGCCATCCACTGGCGGTTTCGCCGGTGAAGGTGACACTGGCAAGCTGAGTACCTGTAGACGTCCACAGATAACCAATGTGTGTACCGGTATTGGTCGTACCCTTATAGAAGCGAACACCAGTGATGGTGCCATCGGCCAATGGCATGAAACTCATACCCAGATTCACGCCATTCGAATCGACGGTGTTAGCAGGATTAGCCGGCGTGCCTGTACCCAAAACTGTACACGGGCAATTGTAGGAACCCGGGATGGGTGTAATCGTCGGTGTATTGGTGATCTGAGGGGTATCGGTCGGAGTTGCCGTCGGTGTAGGTGTCGATCCTCCGGCACCAACTGTAACGGTTCTCGAAGCAGGAGAACTTGTAACGCGACCCGAATCATCAATGGCGCGCGCCATAATTGTATAGGTACCGTTTGCTTCTGGAGACCATGCATAAGTCCAGCTTGTCAGGCCATCTGCCAAGAGCCAAGTTGCGCCGTTATCGACCGAAACCTCCACACCGGCCACCACACCGCCCACATCTGCAGCAGTGCCCGAGATGGTTACGTTAGAGAATAAAGCGACCTGTGAGCCATTTTCAGGAGACGTAATCGCGGCTGTTGGCGCGGTGGTATCTGTAGAAGCAGAAGCAGCCACCAAGCCCGCTTGCAAGGTCTTGGGCTGAACTCCCATATCCGCCAGTAAGTTAACCGATGCTTGGCGAATGGTCGTACTAATGATGGAATTGCCCGAACTATAGGCATTACCGTCTTCTAACCCCAAGGCCCATTGAACCGTACCCGCACCAAATACAAGCGCGCCACTGCTCGCGCGATAGAGTGTGAGGCTGTGGGTAGCGGTACCACTATCATAATTCGAGCCGTAATCGATTAAATAACGACCCCCAGTTACATTTATAGATGTCGTCGAAAGATAAAAAAGTCCCGGCGGACGATCCTCTGTATTCGGAGATTCATCCCATTCATAACCCAAAATACCGGCAACCGTCGTCGTTGTGTTGTACGTCTGTCCGCTGCCGAGCGAGGCTACCGATGTATTGCGCCAGAATCGTAAATTCTTGAAGGTCGAAGATACACTTAGCGTATCAGCAGCAAATCCGTTGACACGGAATTGAGTCCCTGTCAGCCGCATTTCTGAGTTCCCACCTTCAGGATTAAATGAACGTGGATCACGCCAAGTGCCCGTCCACAATGGGCTTGGATCGATCTTGGCGTTGGCATGTGTCTCCTTGTAGCTGACTACTGTTCTCCATGCCGTATTCGAACTATCGATGCTGCTTTCCCAACGCGTTTTCCAAAAACCTTCGTTACCACTCCAGAAAATCAAGTTCACACCGGCATCACGGGCGCTGGTCATGTTGTTCCGCATTTCGGACGACCAGTATTCGTCATGACCAACCGACAAAAATACTTTGTGGGACAAAATAGCCGAACCGGAGCGTGCTGTATCGACGTTCGTGAAATAACTCACATCGTAACCATTGGCTTCGAGCCATCGAACCGCTGCGTATTCAGCGTTCCAAGGTGTGGTATAGGGTCCGGGATCCATGGTGATGATAGGACGGTTGTAGCTCACTTTGTAAGCGCGACCATTAGGCCCGTTCTTATAGAGGTTCACGCCGCCGTATTCGTTGTAAGCCTGCCATGTCGCGTCCGAAGTCTGGTAAAGAATATCCGAGCCGCCGGTGTCATCCCGCACCACAAAGAACACATGGCTCGATCCGGAAGTCGAATCTTGACGAACGAGTTTAGCGAAATAAATACCGGATGTCGCACTGCCCGGTACGTTCCATGTTGCCGAAACGGCCCAATTACCGCAATCAACCAGTTCAGTTGCTGATACAGTCAAGCATGCAGGTTGGGATTGGGGTAAAGAGACGGAAGGCGATATGGTTGTAATCAAGCGGGCACCGTTACCGCCATAATAACCCATGCGGTAAATTTCGATGCGATAATTATTAGAGCTGGTTTTAATCTTAAATTGGATGGGGCTACCATGATTCACACTAATATTGGTCGTGAAACCCTGAATATTCGTGTCACCACCATCGGTTGTAACGTCCCATTGGGATTGTGGATTACCCGGCAAGCAGTTCTCGGCAACAATTTCATTGGCAGGGGATGCACATGAGCTTTGCGCCGACGCAGTATTTAGCCCGCTGAATAACGTGAATAAAACTGCGATAAGGCCGAACGAGACAAACTTCCTGATAGGCATATGATCTACATTCCCGTCTACGCAACCAAAAATCACTGTTCTCGATTAGAAAGGAGAGCAACAACAGAGCAGCAACTCAAAGGCTGCCAATCCAGCTCGAAATAACCCACTTTGACAAGTGGATGATGCTGGGTTGATATAAACAACCCCCATAACGGTATTTACCATGATGGGGGTGAAAGTTTGCCTACGCCTAAAAATTAGTGTGTAATAACTATCTTTTTGTGAATTTCGTAAAAATTCACGGAAGATTCTGAGGGAGAATCCCCCTTACTTACGTAAAGGGGATTTGTTAGGCCGCCTAACAATGAGCACGAGGCTGTTAGGGGAATGCTAGATTTTAGTCGGTTCCTTGCGGAACTCCTTAACCTTTTCCACCACGAGGGCCTGCTCGGTTTCTGTCAGGCTGTTATAGAAAGGCAGCCGCAGCAAACGGTCGCTGACGTCCTCGGTTACCGGACAATCGCCGGGTTTGCCGCCGAATTCCTTACCCATATCCGACAGGTGCAGCGGCAAGTAGTGGAAGACGCTGTAAATACCATACGACTTGAGGTGATCAATCAAAGCAGTTCGTTCTTCCAGCGAAGGCAGGAGAATATAGAACATGTGATACGACTGGTCACAATGTTCAGGAATGACCGGCAGCCGGACACCATTTTCTGCCGCCCAATCGGCCAGATGAGTATTGTAATAGGTCCAGATTTCCTGACGGCGGCTTTGGATCTTCTCGCGCTTCTCCAGTTGGGAGGCGAGGAAAGCAGCCAGAATATCCGACATCAAGTAGCTTGAACCGACATCAACCCATGTGTATTTATCAACCTGCCCCCGGAAGAAGCGGCTGCGATTGGTGCCCTTCTCACGGATAATTTCAGCACGTTCGAAATACTTCGGGTTATTGATGAGCAAGGCACCGCCTTCGCCACAGGTGAAATTCTTGGTTTCATGGAAGCTCTGGGTCGCCATGCTGCCAATCGTGCCCAGAAAACGGCCTTTATACTTGCCATATAACCCGTGCGCGTTGTCCTCGACCACTTCGAGATTATGCCGCTTGGCAATGTCCATGATGGCATCCATCTCACAGCCGACACCTGCATAATGGACAGGCACAATCGCTTTCGTGCGAGGCGTAATCAGTGCTTCAATCTTGGTTTCATCGAGGTTTAGAGTGTCAGGACGGACGTCACAAAACACCGGACGCGCGCCACGCAGAACGAAGGCATTCACCGTCGATACAAACGTGAATGATGGAAAGATCACCTCATCGCCGGCTTTCAGATCAAGCAGCAAAGCCGACATCTCAAGCGCATGAGTACAGCTCGTGGTCAGCAGCGCTTTGGGCACACCCAGCGATTCTTCAAGAATTCGGTGACAGGTCTTGGTGAAACCACCGTCTCCGGAAATGTGACCGTTTTCGACAGCCTGATAGATATTCTCGACTTCTTGACCCGTTAGCGTCGCTTTATTAAACGGAATTTTATACGGAGGAGTGCTCATAACTGAGAATGCTCTTTCTGAAGGTCAACACCTTCAACAACTTCAGACGATGTCGGATGTACATACCATTTGTGGTACCACAACTGCAATGAACGGGTCGCAAAGCCACACTTCTGATACAGCCGCTGGGCTGGAATATTGCTGCCTTGTGTGACGACTGAAACTGTTGCCATGCCCTGCTCAGCAAACCAGAGCAGCGCACGATTGACAAGTTGTTCGCCCACTTTTTGGCCACGCGCTTGCTCCGCGATACCGACTAGACCGATAGACCCGTCTTTCGCCTGTTGATCAAGGTCGCAGGTCACATAACCGACAACGTGTCCATCAAGTTCGGCAATCCACACGGCATCAGCATAATTATCCACGCAGCTGCGTCGTATCCATGTCTGATAAAGCGCTGAACATTGAGCCGTCGTAAAATGCGGATCGTGATAAAAACGCGAGTGAATATAAGCGTCTTTGCTGATGTCAATTAGCAACGGCACGTCGTCAGGTCGCGAGAGTCGCATCGATAGTTTTGAGGCTGCTTGCTCTACGGGATGGCTGCGAAAACGATAGTCGAAAGTCATCCGGATGTCTGTCAGATGATATTGATTGGCTTCCGCTACCCGAATCACCTGTGCATCATCAGAATTCGCCAAAAAATAGAGCCCGGAAATTTCGTTCGTCTCAGCCCACTGGTCAATTAATTGACAGCGGGCATTATCCAACACCTGCCCTTTGACGCGGCCCAACCGTAAGCCAAAGAACTCGGTATCCCACTTCAGGAAATCACATACATCTGTCGTTATGTCGACCAAAATCGTTCACCGCTCCTGCTCAAGATGATTTTGGAAAGCCAACAATTCCGCGGGGGCTTCCGGCGAGTTGTGGATAGCATCCTGCCCGATTTCCTCACGCACGACATACGTTGGTCGGTCTTGCAAGCGCGCGTGCATGCGTGCCAAATATTCACCCATGATGCCCAATGCCAATAGCTGAGCACCTGAAAACAATCCAATAATCGATGCAAGGAAAGGGAAACCGGGCACAGGCGTGCCTTGCAGCAAATAGCGTATCAGAACGTAAATGAGCACAATCACACTGAAGCCAGCAAGGCCAATACCCATTAAACTCGAAATCTGAAGTGGCACCACACTGAAGCCAGTGGTCATGTTCAAGGCGTGTGTCACCAGTTTGCGGAAGGTGTAATTTGATACACCAATCGTGCGGGCATCTTCGCGGGCGACAACCGCCGCAAAGCGTGTGGTTCCCCACGTTAGCAGCACATCTATCGACACGAACGGCGCATGATATGTTTCAAAGGCCTGCCGGACAACCGTGCGGAAAGCGCGGAAAGCACTCACCTGTCGAGCGGTTTGTGCGCCCATTGCACTTTGCAGCGCTAATTTGGTGAACTGAGAGGCTAAGTCTCGCAGAAAACCGTGGCGTTCGTGCTGGGGTGTACCATAGACCACATCATAGCCTTCATCCAGCTTGTTCAACAGCTTATGGATCTCTTCAGGTGGGTGCTGAAGATCGTCATCCATCGTCACAATCACCTCGCCGTTGGCTTGGCGAATGCCGCAAAGAAGAGCGTTGTGCTGCCCGTAATTGCGCATCATGTTGATCGCACGAATGAACGGGTACTGCTTTGATAGTTCCGTAACCACCCGCCAACTTTGATCACGACTGCCATCGTTCACCAGCAGAACTTCGTACTGTGAAGCCAGAGTCGGCAAAACGGGCGCGAGGCGCTCCATCAAAGGTCGGAGCGAATTTTCACTGTTATAAACCGGTATAATAATTGAGAGTGTATCCATTGAGCCTTTAGACCTCTTAACGTATCCGCTGCAACAACTGATAATCACCGATTTGCACCAAAGGCTTGAAATCGGCTTGAACCACGGCTTTGTCATAAAGTTCAAGCCAGTTACTGGTTTGACCGACCACTAAATAGTCAGGGTTGGATTGCATGACATTATACTGCAAGTTGAAGGGGATATTTTCGTGCAACCGCTGGCGAATCGCTTTATACAAATAGGTATAGTTCGCCCGGTGAATTTCGTGATGTGAGGTAAGCGAATTAAGCTCAACCTCGACACTTTCAATGATTGCTGTAGCGGGAACGTTAGCGTCAATATAGTCCGCCATTTGCCCCACACCATGTTCGTCATTCCAATGGCTCACGATGGCGTAAGCATTTCCACCGACCACCACAAGAACAAGTACCGTTACTAAGCCCCTATAAAGATATTGACGATTGATGTTCATCCGTTGGCCGATGAAAATCACGGCCTTATAAAGGACATTACCCAAAAGAAGCCAACTGAGCATCAATCCAAAGAAGGTATACCGTTCAAAGCCCACTGACAAAAAGGCATACCAGACTGCCATCAGAATGACAACCAAAGCCAGAGTCGCCATACCCCAGTCTTGGTTGCTCAGTGTAACCTTGGCCACTCTGCGTCGGCCCAACATCACCAGCGTGGCGACACCGCTGAAGATCATGATTGCAGTCAACAGCCAACCCGTGTTCGAAATCGTACGCCCGAACAAACCTGTAAAAAAATGAAGCTGCATCGCCTCCAACAATAAAGCAGGGCTTTCCTGACGCATTTCCGGGGTCATTCCCGCGTTCTGAATCAGCGTCCATACCACAAATACACCCACAATCAATGCAGGCGGCAGCAAATAACGAAGGAACCAGCGAGGATGGTTAAAAGTACGAAGGAGCGCAATCGCGCCAAGAGCAGGTCCGAAAGTGAAAATAACCTGTGGCTTTGAAGTCACGCCTAAGCCCATCAATAGCCCGCTGAGAATCAGCATACCCACATTACTGTTATCCCAACTCTTGAACCACGCCCATAACCCCAACACGATCAGGGCGAAGGATGGCACTTCACCTAACATCTGGCGGCTGAGTTGGATGTAGCCCACGGCTTCAAATGTGAACACACCGGGAACGAGCATGAGCAAAACAGAAACGATACCTATCGACGAACCAAAAAGATTAAACGCGAGGCCGCAAGCAGCCAGTAAACCGATGATTCCGTATATGACCACAACGACTCGAGCCTGAACGATACCACTTCCAAACACCTTAAACGCTGCGGCAACAGGCAGGATAGTCATCGGTCCCGATGAAATGGTGGGGTCAAATGGACGATAGCCTTCAGTAGCATTATAGGTTCCATAAAAACCTTCGTGAACGACGGATTGGGAAACTTGAATGCTGTAGCCTTCGTCATACCACGGTCTTGGATAAAGATTCAACTTGATCAGCATCAAAGGGAGTGAGATAAGCAGCAACAAAAAACTGATCTTCAGTAACTCACCTCGTCTTGTTGAGGTAGATTGTCCAGACACCGTCTGGAAAGGCGTGGTTTGTATCATTGCATCCCTTATATGTAGCGTACAAACGGTCGAAACAGCTCAACAGATTACGGAAAAGAGGCATTCATAAATAAGCGACTGACTATAAAGTTGTACGCTCAATATCTATGCAGCCAGATTTATGAATTTCGACAATGAATTAGACGCGAGAACACTATAAAAATCTAGCCATAATGATATAAGGTAGCTTATAGACTTGCCCTTACACCTCCCTAACACGCCTCAACGGACGAATAAATGTTAAATAAACCAGTAGCGACTTCATCACCGGATTGCTTGACGCGAATCTCCCATTGATCTACACTACGCCGCAAAAATAATCCTTCCCATTGAATAGGATTTATAATGACCGTCTCATTGGATAATTCCAAAGCCGTGTATCAGGGCATTAAGGACGCGGGTGTACATTTCATAACCGCCCTACCCGAAACATGGCTGGTTTATTTGCTGCAATTGGCTGATGAAGATCCCGAAATGCGGCTGGTCGAAGTCGCCAAAGAAGAAGAGGCTATCGGCATCGCCGCCGGAGCACACTTCGCGGGAACGCCCCACATCCTGCTCATGCAAAATCACGGTTTTTTGGCCGCCATCAACGGCGTGGTATCCCTTGCCATGCTCTACCGCATTCCACTATGTATGCTGATTGCCCATCGCGGACACATGGGCGAGCCCTACCCTTGGCACACGCAGGGCGGCATCGTTACCGAACCGGTCTTGCGCGCGCTCAACATCCCCTTCGATTATGCACGTGATCCCAAGCTCGTCGGCAAGCAAATCAAGCAAGCTTATACCTATGCCAACAGCGCCCTATGTCCGGTAGCCCTGCTCCTCAGCCGTGATTTGATGGAGGACTAGACCATGAAACGCGCCAAATGTATCGAAGCCATATACCCTGAACTGCAGGACAAGCTGGTTGTAACCATCATGGGTGCTTGCGCTCAGGAACTCTACGATCTCGGGCACTGCGAAAACTTCTTCTACCTCCAACACGCGATGGGGCTTGCCTCGTCCATCGGTTTGGGATTGGCGCTCAGCGAACCGCAGGAAAAAGTCGTGGTCATGGATGGTGACGGTTCGGTGCTCATGAACCTCGGCACCTTGACCACCATCGCCCGCTACAAACCGCAGAACTTGACCCATATTATCTTCGACAACGGCAGCTTGCTTTCAACAGGCGGCTTTGCCTCCCACACCACATCCGGCATTACTGATCTCGCCGCGATTGCCAAGGGCGCAGGCATCGCCAATGTCGCCTCGGTCAGCACCCCGATGGACTTTATCGGCGCAGTAGCCGATGCCTTCGAGCGGGATGAACTCAGCGTCATCGTCGCCAAAGTTGAGGCCGTCGGGCCAGATCACTTCGGCATGGATTTGAAACTGCCCGAAAACGCTTTCCGCTTCGAGCGTTACATCAAAGAACGCAAGCGCATGCGCGAGAAACTAAACTCTTAAATCTCTTGGCGTTCTTTGCGTCTTGGCGGTTTAATTCTTTTTGTCTTTTTTGGTGCATCAATTAGGAGTTTGAGATGGCTGCAAAAGTGACCGTTTTATCGCTGCTGGTGGAAGAACTGAATAGTGGTCGGGTAAAAGTCGTCGATCTGACTCAACCGCTCGACGAAAACACCCCTGTGATCGACCTGCCGCCGCAGTTCGCGCCTTCCCCGGGTTTCTCGATGCAGACCATCTCCAAGTACGACGCCAAAGGCCCTGCGTGGTACTGGAACACCATCCACCTCGGCGAACATACCGGAACACACTTTGACGCGCCGATTCATTGGGTCACTGGCAAGGACTACGCAAATAACGCACTCGATACCATTCCCGCACGCAAGCTGGTCGGCCCCGCCTGTGTGATTGACGTCACCAAAGAAGTCGCCGAATATGAGGATTTCCTGCTCACCCGCCAGCATGTTCTGGCATGGGAAGGCGAGCACGGCAAGATTCAACCCGGCTCGTGGGTGCTGCTGCGTACCGATTGGTCCAAGCGCATCGGGCGTGAAGCCTTCCTCAACGTCAAATCCGATGGCGCCCATTCCCCCGGCTGGCATAAGGACTGTGTCAGCTTCCTCGCCAATGAGCGTGATGTACTGGGCGTCGGTGTGGAAACCGTCGGTACGGACGCGGGACAAGCAGGCGGCTTTGATGTACCCTTCCCCTGCCACACCTTGATGCACGGCGCGGGCAAATTCGGCCTCGCCAGTTTGACCAACCTTGACCAACTACCGCCCACCGGAGCCATCGTCATCGCCGCACCGCTCAAAATCGTCAATGGTTCGGGCAGCCCGCAGCGCGTCATCGCTCTCGTGCCATCAGATTAGTTCATCATTTTTCATGACGAGGACAAATAGACTGTAAGAGCGCAAGGCTTTGCGCCCTCAAAAATATTCGCTTAATTTCGGCAATTAGGACAATTTCAATATGCGCGTGAACTGTATGGAGTGCGGCACCGAGACGGCATGGGGCACGCTGGGACGCTGCGTGGTCTGCGGCGGCATCCTCCAACCCGAATATGACGACGAGAATATTCAACAGTTACGTTATGTACAGGCCGGACGCGGCATTGATCGTTACCGCGCCTTGATGCCAGTTGAATCGACGCCGCTGCCCTATTTGGGTGAAGGCGATACGCCACTCATTCGCTCCAAAAGCATCGGCCCCTCACTCGGATTGGAAAACCTCTATTTTAAGAATGAGGGCCTCAATCCCAGCGGCGCATTTAAAGATCGTGCCGGAGCCACCGTCGCCGCGCTGGCCTTGGAAGCCGGAGCAGCGGGCGTGGTCAGCGCCTCGTCGGGTAATGCCAGTTCCGCCATTGCCGCCTATTGTGCTGCCGCCGGACTCAAGTGCGTCATTCTGATGGAACCGAATAATCCACCGGCCAAGCTGCGTCAAACTCTAGCCACAGGCGCACAGGTCGTGCTGGTCGAAGGCATCTTCGCGCATGGACCGGAAGCATTAGCCAAATTCCTCAATGATGTTGCTCAGCGCACCAACTATTATCTGGGCTTCGTCTGGGCACCGATTAATCCCTATATCCTCGAAGGCATCAAAACGATTGCTTACGAAGTCACAGGGCAGCTTGGCGAAGCGCCCGATGTGGTGCTCACGCCTGTCGGTGGTGGCGATATGTTTGCGGCACAGTGGCGCGGCTACAACGAACTGGTGCGCGCAGGCGTCACGGATATCCTGCCTCGCATGATCGGCGTCCAATCCGTCAATGCGCCGCCGCTCCTCGAAGCCGTGGATCAGAAAAGGCGGACAGTCGCTACCTTGCCCTATGCCCGTTCCAAAATATCCGGCATTAACGTTCCCTTCACCGGAGACCACGCCTTGGCCGCTGTCAACCAATCAGGTGGCACTGCCGTTGGCGTCACCGATGAGGCCGCATTCGCTATGCAGAAGCGCTTGGCGACCGAGGAAGGCATCTGGGTTGAACCCGCCGGAGCGGCTTCGATTGCCGCACTCGCCAGCCTGCTCGAACGGGGCATCATCCAGTCCTATGAACGCATCGTTTGCGTCATGAGCGGTGCGGGCTTCAAAGATGCTAATCTCGCCGCCGAGGACGCCCAGCGCATCAACCAGCAGACTACCATTCCCTTTGATATCGAGGCGGTGAGCAAGGTTTTGATTTAGGAATGACTCATTAAAGTTGAGTATAATCATGGCAAATGAGTTGTGAGGGACGTAAATGAGTCAAGTCATTACATTACAATTGTCAGATGAGGTCATGGAACAGGTCGCAAAAGCCGCCGCTTCAACCGGACGTTCTATAGAAGACACATTGGAGATATGGATTAGTCAGACTGCTAAAACCACCAGTGTGATGACTTTGCTTCTACAAGCACCTGAATTACCAATTTACACCCCACAGGACGGCGAACAAACTGCTCAGGCTCTGTTGGCTTATGGTCAGTACTATTAGTGTCTTCACTCATATTCTAACCAAATTCAAATTGACACATAAGAATATGTGTTCTAAAATGAGTATGGAAAAGATTATTGTGAGGCGAGTTCTGTGATCTTCAGTCTGCCGCTAGCAACACTTATTTTCTTTGTGCCTTTGCGTCTTTGCGTTAAAAATGCTTTCACGTTTGCATATTCGGCGGCATCCTCCTTCACGTCCGCTGCGACGGCACTGCCAATTGTGCAGCGGCGGACATACGGGAGCCATCCGCTGCAACTGCGCCATTTCAGCAGTAGCAGCCGAGCGCCCCGCGGCATAAAAATGTCAATTCAGCGGCACTACGGGAGCGTCCCGCCCGTCATTTCGGCGGATAATCTGCACAAAATCTGCAAAACAAAAAAGAGGATTCAAATCCTCTATCTCCGTCTGTGCGTAGCCTCCTTTAGGGCTGCGGTTCAATTGATTGGAATGACTGCCTAGACAAGTAACTCCCGATGCTTGCTCAGCCCATCAATAACGCAGTCCACATCATGCAAGTCGTTATAAAAATGGGGTGAAATTCGCAGGTTATCATCACGGTGCGACACGATAATCCCGTCATTCCCCAGCCACTTGGTGAGCAAATCCACCTTGTGCGAACGAACCGTAATCAGCGCCCCATGCTTGCTCGGGTCAACCGGAGACACCAGATTAAACCCACGCTTCATGATGCCCTCTTTGAGCGCTCCGGTAAGCTGCTTCAGTTGGCGCTCGATATTCTCGACGCCGACCTGCTGCACCAGCCTGATCCCTGCGACTGCCGCGTAGGTGTTGGGCACTGGGGGCGTCCCCGACTCGAAGCGCCGCGCTGTAGCATGTGGGGTATTCGCGTAAATATCCATCGCGAAAATGTTGGCTTGTGAAAACCAGCCCATCGTCGTCGGCTGTAACCCGCTCAACAATTCCTTGCGAACGTAAAGATACGCCAGCCCTGCCGATGCCAACAAATATTTGAGCACTCCACCTGCCAGAAAATCGACGCCGAGCTTCTTCACGTCAATTGGTGTCGTGCCCAGCGCTTGGTAGCTGTCTACCAGTACCAGAGCGCCCTTGGCATGTGCCAGTTCGATAATCGACTTGATGTCCAACATCGTACCGTTGCGGAAACAAACATGGCTAATCGAGACAATGAGCGTTTGCTCGTCAATCGCGTCCGCAAACCGGCTCAAGGGAATCTGATTTCCTGCTGCTGGAACGTGCACCACCTTCGCGCCGCGCTTCTCCTGCGCATGCCAGATTTGCGCCACCGTCGGGAACTCGAAGTCGCTCACGACCACCTTGTTCCGCTCTCCGCTGAAATCGAGCGCACTAGCCAACGCGCTCACACCCGCCGAGAGCGAAGTCGTCACCGCCGCTTCACTCGGTTCCGCATTCACCAAACCCGCGAAAGCCTGCCGTGCCGCTTCATTACGGTCCGACCAGTATTCCCAAGGGGAGCCTTTTTCGTCCCAATCGCGCAGATAATTGGCATACGCCTCCTGCACATCAACCGAAAGCGCCCCCTGCGAGCAACTGTTCATATAAATCTTGCTTTTGAGAATCGGGAACCGATCACGATAAGACACCATGTTGCGCCTCTTAACGTCCTAAATAAGCTTTGCGTAGCTGTTCATTATCCAATAAATTCTTCGCATCGTCTGCCAGCACGATCCGTCCGGTCTGCACCACATAGCCCCGATTGGCAATCGAGAGCGCCATGTTGGCATTCTGCTCCACCATAAAAACCGTCGTGCCCTGCTGGTTGACCTGCTTGATCAGTTCAAAATTATTCTCGACCAGAATCGGCGCTAATCCCATTGACGGTTCATCCATCAGAAGCAGTTTGGGTCGTGACATTAACGCCCGCCCCATCGCCAGCATCTGCTGTTCGCCACCGCTCAACGTGCCGCCTAACTGGTGCAGGCGTTCCTTCAGGCGCGGGAACAAGCTCAATATGCGTTCCATATCTTCTTGAATGGCATGGTGGTCACGCCGCAAATAGGCTCCCATTTGCAGGTTTTCCAGCACACTCATCGGCCCAAAGATGCGCCGGTTCTCCGGTACGACCGCCATTCCCTTCTCGACGCGGTAACCTGTTGGCTTCGTTTGCACGGCTTCACCCGCGAATTCCACCACGCCGCTCGTCGGCCTCACAATGCCGAGAATAGTTTTCAACGTGGTCGATTTGCCCGAAGCGTTACCCCCTAATAAGCAGATCAGCTCACCGGGATACACGTCCAAGCTGACATCTTGCAGGATGTGAATCGGCCCATAATGGGTGTTGATGTTGCGCAGGCTCAGGAGGGGTGCGCCTTTTCCGTTGCTGCTCATTTCCGCACCATATTTTCATTCCGCCCCAGATAGGCTTCAATCACCAGCGGATCAGTCGCCACCGCTTCATATGAGCCTTCTGCGATCTTCTCACCATGATCCAGCGCAATAACCCGATCCGAGATTCCCCCGACCACACCCATATCGTGTTCAATCAATATGATGGTCAAGTCAAGTTCATCCCGCAGTTGACCGATAAGCTGTGTGACTTCTTGTGTCTCTTTAGGGTTCATGCCTGCTGCCGGTTCGTCCAACAGAAGCAGTTTAGGCTCGGTCATCATCGCGCGAGCAATCTCCAGACGCCGACGGTTGGCATAGGACAAGCTGTAGGCAGGCTGATCGTATCGGTAGCCGACCAAGCGTTCACCAAAGAAAGCCAGCTTCTGCTCGGCCAGTTGACGAATACGCTTCTCTTCCTGCCAGTAACCCGGTGTCCGCGCGATGATCTGGAACCAGTTGGCATGCGTCCGCAAATAGGCCGCGCTCATCACGTTTTCGATGATGCTCATGTTCAGGAACAAGCGCAAGTTCTGGAAGGTGCGTGCAATCCCCAAGCGAGTAATCTGGTGCACTTCCTTCCCCATCAGCGAATGCCCATCGAACTGAATGCGCCCCTTATCCGCCTTATATAAGCCCGTGATCAGGTTCAGAACAGTCGTCTTGCCTGCCCCGTTCGGCCCGATCAGACTAACAATCTCGTTCTTCCCCACGCTAAATGACAAATCACTGACGACCTGCAAACCGCCAAAGTGTTTGGAGACATTTTGAAATTCAAATAACGCCATAGCTTACACAATCTCCACACGGCGCTGACCGAGCAAACCGTTGGGACGATAAATCATCAACACAATCAAGAGCACACCCACGAAAAGTAAGCGTGTCACGCTAGGCTCGGCTGAAAGCCGCGTTTCCCATACGAACAACAAAACATATAAGGTAGGAACCAGCGCCACTAAGCGCCATAGGTGATGCCTGATCCGGCTGACAGCCAAGACCATGATAATCAACAGGGCGAACGCATAGTTCCCCACCGTCGTCGCGTCGGTTGGAATAGGGAGCCAACTGCGTATGGTATCGCTGATCAGCGCGCCTACCGGTTTAATCGTCGTAAAAGCACCCGGATTGGCCGAAACCAATATCGTTTTCAGGACAAATCCCAAAATAAGAACCGCCCCGATTAATCCGACAGCCTGCCAGCGCGGTTTAATCACTGCGAACAGAGTAATAATCACACCCAGATAGAACAGCGTTCCGGCTAATGGCGCATTACGGAGAATATCTGGCACCGCGATCATAACCACCGCCCCTAAAACCACCCCGGGTAAACTACCTAAGCCGCCTAATACAATAATGGCATAGATGGTAATCAGGAGTGTGGTATCGAAGTTGCCCGGGAATACTGAGCCCTGCCACGCTGCGAATAACGCGCCGCTAAATCCGGCGAAAGCTGCCCCGACCGCGAAGGCTTGCAGCTTCAAACGACGGGTAGGCATTCCCATCGCCTGCGCAGCCAGTTCATCCTCACGCAGCGCCCGCCATGCCCGTCCCACCCGCGATTTATACAGGTGGTAAATCACCAAAATCGCCAGCGCCAACACCACCAGCAAGATCAAGTAATAATGAACGACGGTTGTCGCCTTCAGTCCAAAAATGCTTAGCGGATCAAGGTTGACAATCCCGTTCGGGCCGCCGGTCAGGTCAACCGGTTTTTCCCTCCCCGGCAGATTCACGCGCGTCAGGCTCGTGGTCAGTTGCACGAACATCTGCCCAAAGCCGAGCGTGACAATCGCCAGATAGTCTCCTATGAGGCGCAGCGAAGGCGAACCCAATAGGAGTCCAAACAGCGCCGAAAGCACAACAATCAACATCAGGCTGGCCCACGTCGGCAGATGGACGCCTGTGAAATCCGATGACAAATAGGCGTAGGTATAGGCACCAATGCCGTAAAAAGCGATGAAGCCCAAATCCAGCATCCCTGCGTAACCCACCACCACGTTCAGACCAAGCGCCAGAATACCCATCAGCGCAATATTGCCCGCTATCCGGATGGCAAAAGTATTCGACGTCACAACGGGAAGAAGTGAACCAAATACTACTAGCACAATCAGCCAGCCCCAGACCGGTAGCCGTTTACTCGTCTCTTGAATGAATCCTTGAATGCCTTTGGAGCGGTTGACCCGCTGTTCGTACTGTTCGACCCACTGGTCTGTGCCGATTTTATCCCGTGACATGGCTTACACCTTCTGCGCGATCTTTGCGCCAAGCAAGCCACGCGGACGTATTAACAACACGATAATCAGCACCACAAAAGCCACCACATCCCGATAAGTGGATGAAATAAACACCACAGCGAAGGTTTCCGTCAGGCCGAGGATAAAGCCACCGAGCATCGCACCGGGAATGTTACCAATGCCACCGAGCACGGCTGCCGTAAAACCTTTTAGACCTGCCGAAAAACCCATGAAGTGATAAATGCGTGTAAAAACAATTCCGGTCAGAACACCAGCGGCTCCAGCCAAGGCGCTGCCGATAAAAAAGGTGAACACAATGACTTGATCGACATTCACGCCCATCATGGCTGCCGCTTCACGATCAATCGCGACTGCCCGCATCGCCTTCCCCAACCGTGTATTCCGAATGACATACTGCAGAATAATCATCAAGACAATCGCCGTCACAATCACCAACGCCCGTGTCAAAGATAATCGAGCATTACCAAAATCGAACCCTAGACCGGGAGCAATCAGCTTTTCCGTTTCATAATTTCGAAATTTAGCGGTAAGGGTCAGTTGTACCGCATTCTGGATAAAGAACGATACGCCTAGCGCACTAATTAACGGCGCGATACGCGGCGCATTTCGAAGTGGACGATAGGCAAACTGCTCAATAACAACACCCAAGACGCCACAACCGAGCATTGCCAGCAGCATCATGAAAATAATGATGAGTGCGGGTGCGAGGATTGGCCCTGAAGCAGGTAAAAAAAACGTCATCACAAAATAGCCTATAAAAGCGCCAATCATATACACATCACCGTGGGCAAAATTGAGCAGTTGTAAGACGCCATATACCATTGAATAGCCCAGCGCGATGAGAGCATAAACTGCCCCGAGGGTAAGCCCATTAATGAGCAGTTGAGGTAACTGTTGCAGGAAAAGATCCATAAATCTCAACTTTTTATACGCAATAAATCAGGGTGACGCACCGCATCACCCTGAATATAACGAATTATCGAATTCAACCCCACATGACTAGCTGCTAGGGGTCGCTTCCGGTGTAGCTTCCATTTCTTCCGCGGCTGGCGTGGTGGGGATCAATTCAAAATTGTCACCCTTCACTTGGAAGATGTAGAAAGCAGCATTCTTCACATCACCGTTCTCGTCAAAAGCGAGCGGGCCACCCAAAACGCTGGTCGCTTGGTCAGTCTTGGCGACTTCGTCACGGACGCCTTCACGAGTCAGGTTGCCAGCATCCGAGGCGCGCTTGATCGCTTCTAGAACAACCATTGTCGCCGCATAGGTGGGCGGACCGAATGTACCGAATTCGCCATACTTATCGGTGTAACGCTTCACAACATCAGCCGAAGATTCGAGCTTGTGAATATCGGGAGCAAAGGCGGAAACATAAGCGCCTTCGGTTGCTCCTGCTGAACCCTTAATAAAGTCATCAACCGATTGGAAGCCATCGGCACCAAAGACCACGATGTCAGCACCCTGTTCAACAACCGCCTTTGCCAGCAAAGCACCCTGCGAGGCGATTTGACCGGGGAAGAAGATCACTTCCGCACCTGCGCTCGCAGCTTTGGTAACAATGGTCGAAAAGTCTTGGTCATCCTGCTTAACCGATTCGCGACCGACAATCGTACCACCTGCGGCTTCGAATGCGGCAGAAGCAGCATCAGCCAGTCCGGTAGCATACGAGGTTTGATCATCAATAACGAATAACTTGGTGGCTCCTAATTCGTTAGCGATATAGTTACCATCGGTTGGACCTTGGGCAGCGTCGGTTGGTACAACACGAAAGAAGGTGTCATTACCGCTGGTCGTCAGTGAAGGACGGGTAGCCGATCCTGAGATCGTAACTAAACGAGCTTCCTTGAATTTCGGGGAAGTCGCTTCGACTTCTTGGCTACCTGCTGGCCCAACGACACCATAAACATCAGCATCAGCAATCAATGATTCTGCGGCAGTAACGGCTTTAGCAGCATCCAGTTCAGTATCGCTTTCGACGGCTTCGACGCTCCAACCATTTGCCGCATTAAAATCTTCAATGGCGAGCTTGGCCCAGTTGAGTTGTTCATTACCGATAGAGGCAGCGGGGCCTGTAATCGGGGCCATGATACCCACTTTAACTTTAACACTGGGAGCTTGTGCCAGAGCGACCGAATTCAAGGCCATTGGGACGACGGCAAGAGCCAGTACACTAATAAGCGACTTTCTTAACTTCATGACAGCGTTTACCTTTCTAAAAAGAATGTTCAACTTGCCAACGGTCAACGAACTCATCTTTGCTCGTTGGGTGTAAAGTTATACCGTTACATCGTTTGGGATGCAAATTCCCACTCGGAAGTATTTGACATGTGCGGTTTGAATGGTTGATTGGGCTTCAACGGGCAACAGGCTATACTTTGCCAATATTTCCGCAAATGAAGGAGTGATGACGTGCGTTATACCAATCTGGGACGGACAGGCCTCAAGATTTCAGTGGTGACCTTAGGCTGCGGAAACTTCGGTGGAATCGGTAGTTCACCAGCATTTTTCGGCAAAGGCGAAAGTGAAGAAGAAGCTTTTGCGATCATGGACGCGGCGTGGGAGATGGGCATCAACACCTTTGATACGGCCGATGCCTATGCTGGTGGACGCAGCGAAACGGCCATCGGCAAATGGCTGAAAATGAAAGGCGCAGATGTCCGTGACCAGTTGATTATCACGTCAAAAGTGTTTAATCCGGTTGGCGATGGGCCGAATGACTGGGGATTATCACGGCGGCACATTATGCGGCAGGTGGAACGCAGCTTGGAACGCTTGGGTGTTGACCATATCGACATGTATTTGATGCACGAACCTGATCCTAAGACACCGCTTGAGGAGACGGTTCGGGCAATGGACGATCTGGTGCGGCAGGGAAAAGTCCACTATATCGGCGCATCGAATATGCCGGGATGGTTGATGACCAAAGCGCTGTGGATCAGCGATAAATACAACTTACACCGCTTCGAATGGGTGCAAAACTCGTACAGCCTGCTTGAGCGAACCGATGACCGTGAAGTGCTGCCGCTGGTTGCCGATCAAGGCTTGGGTTATACGCCGTTTAGTCCATTGGCGGGCGGCTGGCTGACCGGCAAATATCAATCGGCATCCGATTTTCCGGAAGGGTCGAGAATGACACTGCGGCCTGAGCCATACCAAAAGCTGCTCAACCAGAGCACCTTTGACGGCCTAGCCAAGTTCAAGGCGGAGGCGGAGAAACGCGGCGTCAGCATGGGTGGCTTGGCCTTGGCGTGGGTGATGAGCCATCCGCTGGTAACTTCGGCCATCATCGGGCCACGTAAAGCGTCGCATTTCCAGCCTGTGCAGGAAGCATTGGGCTTGCAGTTGACTCCACAAGAACGGGATGAATTGACCGCAATATTTCCGGGCTTTTAAATCGAAAGGTCTTCTTACATGAAAGTCTTGATGATTAACCAGAGTGAAGTGCGACAGCTTTTGCCGATGGATGAGTGCATGGACGTGATGGCGGATACATTGAAAACACTGACCGAAGGCAATGCGATCTTGCCGCTGCGTCCGGTGATGTGGCTGCCGGAAAAAGTGGGCGCGTTGGGCATGATGCCAAGCTACTTGGGCAGCATCGGCATGATGGGACTCAAAGTGGTCAGCGTGTTTCCGGGCAATCATGGCACGGAATACGATTCGCATATCGGCGCAGTGATGTTGTATGAAACCAAACACGGGCAGCTTCTGGCAATTGTGGACGCCAGTGAAATTACAGCCATTCGAACGGCGGCAGTCAGTGGCGTAGCCACACGGGCTTTAGCACAGGAAGATGCGGGCGATTTGACGATTATGGGCGCGGGTATTCAAGCCAAGTCACATTTAGCGGCGATGCTGGTGGCGAGAAACATCAAGCGAGTAAGGGTGTGGAGTCGCAATGGTGATCATGCCAGAGCCTTTGCCGAACGAGAAGCCAAGCGATATGACATCCAAATTGAAGCCGTTGGGAATGCCCAAAAAGCGGTCGAAGGAGCAGACATTATCTGCACGACGACATCAGCACCGGAACCGATTTTGAAGGGTGAGTGGCTGCAAGCAGGTGTACATATCAACGCCGTGGGTTCGAGCGTGGCCTTTACACGGGAGTTGGATACAGCAGCAGTTGTGAAGTCTAAGCTGTTTGTAGACCAGCGAGAATCGACGCTGAATGAGGCGGGCGACTTTCTGTTTCCGAAGAAAGAAGGCGCGATTAACGACGACCATATCAAGGGTGAGATCGGTGAAGTGCTGCTGGTTCGGGTCAAAGGCCGTGAGTCAGCCGATGAGATTACACTGTTCAAGTCGTTGGGCTTGGCGGTGGAAGATGTGGCATCAGCCCATCATATCTACAAGAAAGCGCTGGAACGGAACATGGGCATTCCAGTCGAATTGGGAGGCAGCCGTCATGACGACTAATCCAATCAGCTTGGCGGATATTCAAGCAGCACGAGAACGACTAGCAGGGTCGGTGATCCGGACACCGTTGATCAAGCTGAACGTGGACAATACACCAGCCGAGATCTATCTGAAGCTGGAAAATTTACAGCCAATCGGGTCGTTTAAGCTGCGGGGTGCGGCGAATGCCATCGGACTAGCCACCAAAGAGCAGTTGGCGAAAGGCGTGCATACCTGTAGTGCGGGAAATATGGCGCAGGGCGTGGCGTGGAATGCACGTCGGTTGGGCATTCCGTCAACGGCAATCGTACCTGACCATGCACCTGAAACCAAGCTGGCAGCGATCAAACGGTTGGGCGGCGAGATTATTAAAGTTCCGTTTGACGAGTGGTGGAACGTGATGGTGAGTGATCCGGCGGTGATGGCTGGGAACGGGACGATCGGGCTGGAAATTCTAGAAGATTTGCCGGATGTAGACACGATTGTGATTCCATACGGTGGCGGGGGATTGAGCTGCGGCGTGGCGACAGCGGTAAAAGCCTTAAAGCCGAACACCAAAATTTATGCAGGTGAGGTGGAAACGTCAGCGGCTTTTGCAGGGGCATTGGCAGCAGGTGAAAAAGTTAGCATCAACTATCAGGCGAGTTTTGTAGATGGCATCGGCAGTGGCAGCGTGTTGGACGACATGTGGCCGTTAGCCAAGTCGTTGTTGGATGGGTCATTGGTGATGTCATTGGCAGAAGTGGCCGAGGCGATTCGACTGCTGGCCGAGCGTAATCGGGTGATTGCCGAGGGTGCAGGGGCTACACCAGTGGCAGCAGCCTTAGCCGGAAAAGCAGGCAGCGGCAAAGTGGTGTGCATTGTGTCCGGTGGGAATATTGACTTTGAGAAGCTGATGAAAATTTTTAAGCGGGAGATTTGAAAGAAGTCGCAAGTTACAAGAAACAAGTTTCAAGAGAGTGCCGAGGAAAGGCTAAAGGCGGGTGGGAGGTTAAGTGCATTCTAACTTTGGGTGATTGACCTGCTAAGCAGGTAAGAGCAGGAAAATTACGGGAGCACAAAACCTGATTTTTGTGAATTTTTGGTTTGTATGGCTGCTTCCAAACCGAATTCCAACCGGAAGGTTTGTGGTAACAGGAGTGTCATCTCTACCCATTCACGCTATCCAACAAACTGGGCGAATAACCGATTAGAGAATTAAGTAAGCATTTAACCCAATCTATCTCAACCAGATTGAGGATAGAACCAAATATTCAATATTTGCTGAGGTTTTGAATCGATTTTTTAACGTCAAGCACTACTAAAGGGATATTTTCCTCAGCAAATCCAAGTTTGAGCGATAATCGATAGGCTTCAAAAGCCATTTTCGCAACATCACTGCGTTGGGTAAATTTAAAATATCTCTCATACATAAGGCCTTGACGATAACGTGCAAAACTATTTATAGGAGCTAGCATTCCTATCGATTCAATTAATGGTAATGCTTCAGAAACATCAAGTACTGGACGGCGATGCCAAACATAAGCATCAATAACCTTCCAATTGGTTGCATCAAGTTGATACATTGCGTCGACTGTATCGTTGAGTTTCGAGGTGTTTTGATCATCTGCATAAAATACTGTCGCTAGCATATGAAGGCTAATTAAGTCGTCGCGCTGCCAACAATCACTATGTAAATTAAATGCCTTGCTATAATATATTGACCAGTGCTCTACACTACTCATATCCAACAATTTATCAAAACGATGGTTTCCAAGACTGTTTATTAAAAATAGCCAAGCTTCTAATTCACACGGATTTTTCACCAAGATTTTTTGTAAAGTCTCAAAATCATTTGGTGTAAAAGTCCTGTTTTCCAAGCGTTTTATTAGGGTTTCTAATTCATTATTTGTAATCATGACTATCTCAGTTCAACTAATAAAGATACTTGTACTTCATTCCTAAGCATTTGGCATGCCATTGAAAGAGATTTATTGGCGCTAGGCAGATCACCCACCGTTATTGCTGGATGAAAGTTGAGGCTACCGTCGAGGACGATGACTTGTCCAGTGAGGAAACTGCTTGCGGGCTAGCCCAATAGAGCACAAGCGCTGTACTTAAGGTAATGACCGCCAGAGGACGACTGAACCTGTATGATAACCGATGATTCGAGGCTGCCAGTCATTCATATCCACAATGACAATTGGCTGCTGGCCCTGCCCTAAAATCGTCGCAAATTGTGTACCATCGGGTGACCAAGCTAAACCATGTGACTCGTTTATGCACAGATCGTAGATGACCCGTTTAGACATATCGAGGATATAGGGATTATTTACACCGTCAGATGTAAACCAGAAATAGTGATTCGACGACGAGAACTTACCTAACCGCATATAGCCTGCACTCCTAAACGGTTTCGCTATGAGATTTCCATCACGATCAAAAATCGAAAGGACGATTGCATTGTTTTCACCCGGTGTAAAGTCTGCAACTATTGAAGAATCTTGAGCCCATACGGATGACACCATATCGTAACGAATACCGATTTGTATCTGAGTCATTGCTTGGTTGTTCGATAGACTGAAAAGTGTCCCAAATGACGTGTAACGTGTTTGATCTGGCGAGATTGAATATTCGTAATCGCTTAAATCAATATCTGGTCGATCTGTAATTGCTCCGGTTTCCAAATTACCTTCTTTAGTCTTAGAACCATCCCAGTCGTAAAAGCTGATAAAGTGCTCGTTGTCCAACCATATCGGCCCTGCCGGTGGAACGGGATAAGGCCCACTACTTATATCGGTATGTGACTGCCAAGGAAACTTGATCTTCTCGCCAGTTGTCAAATTTTCCGCTGTAATAGCGCCATAGTCAGTGACATAAATTCCCATTGGGCCACCACCCCTTAACGGTACGGTAATTGAATGGACAAATTGGCTTAAAATCCACTGACCATTTGGTGAAAGCAGATCATCGCCCCTTCCCCAATGTAGGACATATGGAACAGTCGAATGAGCATTGACACCATGAATACCTGCCCAACCTCGCATGAGGATTTCGCCGTCATATGACCAATTTTTGTCAGGAACAATTGGAGCAGGGAGGCAGCGTTTAACCACCGGCCAAGGGTCAAGGGTCTTATCGTCGGCGGCTATGGTCGTTACAGAAATAAACACAAAAACAAAAATAATGAACAGCCGATTCTTCATACATCCTCACCATAACTAGGCGTAGTTTCGTTTTTTCCAATTCTCAAACCGGGAAGCCAGATAAAAAGCAGGCACAAAACTCACGAGTGTTATCGCAAGTCCAATGGCAGTCCAGATGAGCATCTGACCGCCTGTCATATCGGTGAAATTGAGAAACATGATGAAGGTATACAGGCAGTATGGCAGCGCCAGAAATGAGGTTACGACAACCGGAACGTACTTGCCGTAAACGAGCCACTGTCCAATATGGACCAAGAGATGCACTGAAAAGGCTGCAAATGCCCCAAACCACCAGTAATAGGTATCCGAATATAGGGAGGCATAGGTGATGAGGGTGATAATACAAAACTCATGCATAACGGCTACAGCCAATGCAGACGATGAGAGTTGATCATGATTTCGCCGTAAAATGCTGCCGACACGTGGAAACCTGCGTCCTACTTCTTCGCGATTCTTGTTGAGCCAAGGCCCAAACATGATGATCTCTTCGAAATCATGAATCATAAATACAGCGGGCAATAGGGCGATAAAAAGCTTCATGTGATCCACTTTGAAACCATTCCCATGCTTATTAGTGACGCATTATATATTCTAGCAGCAGGGGTTACTTTTCAATGCGCAATAGGCAAGATCAGGATATAGATCAGAGTGCAAACCATTACCCACCAAAAGCGCCCGGTGAGAGGGTCAGGCCGCCGTCGATGACGATGACTTGTCCGGTGAGGAAGCTGCTGGCAGGACTGGCAAGATAGAGCGCTAGCCCTTCTAGTTCCTCGACGCTGGCGATGCGTCCGGCGGGCGTGTTGGCAATGACGGTGGCGTTGACGGTTTCATCGCCCCAAATGGCTTGGCTAAACTTGGTTTTGATAAAGCCGGGGGCAATGGCATTGACCTGAATGTTGTGTTCGGCTAACTCCACCGACAGCACTTTGGTCATCATGATGACTGCCGCTTTGGTGATGCCGTACAGCCCTACCCCCGGATTGGGTGTGATGCCCGCTATCGAGGCGACGTTGAGGATTTTGCCACCTCCACGTTCGATCATCGAGGGAACGGCAGCGCGTATCAAGCGGAAGTGCGCGCGTAAGTTCACGTCGAGTGTTTTGTCCCACTGGTTTTCGTCAGCCCTTAAGAGCTTGCCAAAGTGGGGATTGGTTCCAGCGTTGTTAACGACAATATCGACACCGCCATAATGGGCAACCGTCTGTTCGACCAACGCTTGAATAGCAACTAGATTGCCCATATGAGCGGCAACCGGCAGCGCTTCACCGCCTGCCTCGTGAATAGCATTGGCAACCGCCGTTACGCTATCCAACTTGCGACTGACGACCACCACTTTGGCCCCAGCTTGAGCATAGGTATGGGCGATGGCTTCGCCGATGCCGCGTGATGCGCCAGTGACGATGGCGACTTTTCCCTCAAGTGAGAAATTAACCATAGCAATTCCTTGACATTTGAATATTTTAGGGTTAAACATTTTAGGTGTAATATACCATAAAGATTTGATTTACTGGAAAACTGTTATGTGGATTGTATGCATCGGTGGTGGGCCAGCGGGTTTGTACTTCGCAGTGCTGATGAAGAAAGCCAATCCCGACACCCGCGTCATGGTTGTGGAACGGAACCGCCCAAATGATACGTTTGGCTGGGGCGTGGTCTTCAGCGACCAAACGCTCGGCAATCTGCAAAAAGCTGACCTCAAAACCCACGATCAAATTCTGAACAGCTTCAACCACTGGGATAACATCGACGTTCATTTCAAAGGACGAACGATCACTTCCGGCGGTCATGGATTCTGCGGCATCGGACGGCAGTGCTTGCTGAACATTCTGCAAGATCGATGCCAAGAACTGGGTGTGGAATTGTGCTTCGAAAGCGAAGTGACCGACGAATCGGTTTACGCGGACGCCGATTTGATCATCGCCAGCGATGGCGCAAACAGCGTGATCCGGCGCAAATATGCCGAACACTTCCAGCCGGAGATCGACAAACGCGTCTGCAAGTATGTGTGGCTGGGAACGCACCAGAAGTTTGACGCATTCACATTTGCGTTTGAACAGACCGAATGGGGTTGGTTCCAAGCGCACGCCTATCAATTTGACGAAGACACCAGCACCTTCATCGTGGAGACTCCGGAAGAAAACTGGTTAGCGGCTGGTCTCGACCAGATGGATGTTGACCAAACCGTCGCTTTCTGCGAAAAGCTGTTTGCGAAGTACCTCGGTGGTCACGGCTTAATGAGTAACGCCAAGCATCTCAAGTCGCCGTGGATTAACTTCCTGCGAATCACCAATGCCCATTGGACATACAAGAATATGGTGCTGATGGGTGACGCGGCTCACACGGCACATTTTTCGATTGGCTCTGGCACGAAGCTGGCTCTGGAAGATGCCATCGCTCTAGCCCGAACAATGCAGCAGCACAAAGATATTCCGAGTGCGCTGAAAGCCTACGAAGAAGAACGCCGGATTGAAGTGCTGCGCATCCAGAATGCCGCACGCAACAGCACTGATTGGTTCGAGAATGTTGATCGCTATACGGGCATGCAGGCTGAGCAGTTCGCTTACAGTCTGCTGACCCGCAGCCAGCGCATTTCGCATGAAAATTTGCGACTGCGCGACAAGAACTATGTGGCGGGTATGGAAAGCTGGATTGCTAAGCAAAGCGGCCTGCCCGCCAAGCCAATCCCGCCAATGTTCACACCTTTCACCCTGCGAGGGGTGACGCTGCCCAACCGCGTCGTGGTTTCGCCAATGGCGATGTACTCCTGCGAGGACGGCACGCCGGACGATTTCTATCTGGTGCATCTGGGCAGTCGAGCGCATGGCGGCGCGGGCTTAGTGTTCACCGAAATGACCTGCGTATCAGCCGATGCGCGGATTTCCCCGGGCTGCGCGGGAATGTATAAACCGGAACATAAGGCGGCATGGACGCGGATTGTCGATTATGTGCATACACGGACGCCCGCCAAAATCGCAATGCAGTTGGGGCACGCCGGGCCAAAAGGCTCGACGCAGCTTGGATGGGAAGAGGATGGCGAACCGCTGCCGGATAGCAACTGGCCGCTGATCGCCCCATCGGCACTGCCTTATACATCACATCATCAGACGCCGCGGGAAATGACGCACGAGGATATGGATCGAGTCAAAGCCGATTTCGTCCGCGCGGCGGAATGGGCGGTGGAATGTGGTTTCGATTGGTTGGAACTGCACTGCGCACACGGCTATTTGCTGTCAGCATTTATCTCGCCGCTCACGAATCAACGGACGGATGAATACGGCGGTTCGCTGGAAAATCGCTGCCGTTATCCGCTGGAGGTTTTCAAGGCGCTGCGGGCGGTATGGCCTGAAGATAAGCCGATGTCCGTACGTATCTCGGCCCATGATTGGGCAGCGGGCGGCAATACGGCGGATGACGCGGTTGAGATCGCGCGACTGTTCAAAGCGGCGAGTGTGGATTTGATGGATGTGTCATCGGGTCAAACGACACCCAAAGCCAAACCGGTTTATGGACGTATGTATCAAACACCTTTTGCTGACCGCATCCGCAACGAAATCGGCATCGCGACCATGGCGGTTGGCGCAATTTTTGAACCGGATCATGTCAACAGCATCATCGCTGCGGGACGGGCTGATCTGTGTGCACTGGCTCGTCCACATCTGGCCGATCCGTACTGGTCGCTGCACGCGGCGGCACAATTGGGCTACCACGATATGCCTTGGCCCAATCCCTATTTAAGAGGAAAAGAACAATTGGAGCGTAATTTGGCGCGGGCGGCTGCTATGAAAGCCAATCCACCAAGTTCGCCGGAGGAAGAAAAATGACGGACGCACCCCCTGAACTCACCAAAACCATCGACCGCGAGTCGAACAGCGCCGAGCATGACCACACCTCACTGAAGCTGTGGTTGAGGCTGCTAACCTGCACGAAAATGATTGAGAACTGTGTCAAGAAAGGTCTACGTACCGACTTCGATACGACACTGCCGCGCTTCGACCTGATGGCACAACTGGAACGCAATCCGGACGGCCTGAAGATGGGTGATTTGTCGCAGCGCATGATGGTGTCGGGCGGCAACATCACGGGAATCACCGACCAACTGGAGAAGGAAGGTTTAGTCGAGCGGGTCAAGCTGGAAGGTGACCGCCGAGTCTACAAAGTCAAACTGACTGCAAAGGGACTCAAGAATTTCAAGGCGATGGCCGACCTCCATGAAGAGTGGATTGTCGATTGGATGAGCGACCTGACACTCGATGAACAACATCTGCTGCACTCAATGTTGGGCAAGCTCAAGCGCAGTTTGCAGGAAAAAGGCTGCGAGGCGTAAGGCATGAAACGATCATTCGCCGAGTATGCTCCGCAGCAGATCGTCCTGAAAAGAAGAACCCGCTGACATTCGAGTCGTATGCCGAACTGCGCGATCTGTTCCGGAATCTGACGTACGCCAACGACGTAAAAGTTGTCGTCCTGACAGGTGCAGGTGGTAACTTCTGTTCGGGCGGCGATGTGCATGAAATCATCGGGCCGCTGACCGAGATGAGCATGCCTGAGCTGCTGGACTTCACCCGCATGACAGGCGATCTGGTGAAGGCGATCCGAGCCTGTCCACAGCCGATCATAAGCGCGGTGGATGGCGTGTGCGTTGGTGCGGGGGCGATTCTGGCGATGGCGTCTGATCTGCGTTACGGGACACCGAGTTGCAAAACAGCGTTTCTGTTCACGCGGGTTGGGCTGGCGGGCTGTGACATGGGGGCATGCGCCATTCTGCCGCGGATCATTGGGCAAGGGAGAGCGTCCGAACTGCTGTATACCGGACGAACCATGACCGCTGAAGAAGGGGAACGGTGGGGGTTTTATAACGCGCTGTATGCAAGTGATGACGTGCTTGTCAAAGCCCAGCAGATGGCGAGCCAACTGGCACATGGGCCGACCTTCGCCCACGCCATGACCAAGAAAATGCTGCATCAAGAATGGTCGATGGGCATCGACGAGGCGATTGAAGCGGAAGCCGAAGCACAGGCCATTTGCATGCAGACCAAGGATTTCCACCGCGCTTACGAAGCGTTTGTCGCCAAAGAGAAACCTGTGTTCGAAGGGGATTAAATGCAATTTTTTACAACAAAGACACAAAGAAAATAAAGATGAATACGGATTTGCCATTTTTTGAGAATGCACATCGCAAACTGGCACGCGATTTAAACGAGTGGTGTTCGGCTCATCTGCCAGAGAGCGAAGCGCAGGATGTGGATAAAGCCTGCCGCGATCTGGTGAGGCTGCTGGGCAAAGCGGGCTGGCTGCGCTACGCCGTGCCGGAGGAATATGACGGGGCGCTGGATAACCTCGACTCGCGGGCACTGTGTCTCATTCGCGAGACGCTGGCTTATCATGCGGGATTAGCTGACTTTGTTTTTGCCATGCAGGGATTGGGCAGCGGCGCAATCACGCTCTACGGGTCAGAGGAACTTAAGCGTGAGTATTTGCCGCAGGTGGCGTCAGGGGAATGGATTGCGGCTTTCGCGCTATCCGAGCCGGAGGCAGGTTCAGACGTGGCAGCGATGACCACCAGCGCCACACTAGACGGCGATGACTATGTGTTGAACGGCACTAAAACGTGGATTTCCAATGGGGGCATTGCCGACTTTTATACGGTGTTCGCGCGTAGTGAGCCAATCAACGGCGCGAAAGGTATCTCGGCGTTTGTGGTTCCGGCTAATACCCCCGGCCTCAAGATTGCCGAACGAATTGAAGTCATCGCGCCCCATCCGCTGGCAACGCTCCAATTCGACAACTGCCGTATTCCGGCCAGTCAACGCTTGGGCACAGCGGGTGAAGGTTTTAAGGTCGCCATGCAGACGCTTGATATTTTTAGGGCATCGGTTGCGGCAGCAGCGGTTGGCTTTGGGCGGCGGGCATTAGCTGAGGCTATCCAACGCGCCAAACAGCGACAGCTTTTCGGTCAATCACTGGCTGATTTCCAGATGACACAGGCGACACTGGCTGAGATGGCAACCGCGATGGAAAGTTCTGCCCTACTGACGTATCAAGCGGCATGGCTGCGGGACGTCAAAGGCGCAGTCACAACCCGCGAGGCGGCGATGGCAAAGATGACCGCAACCGAGTCGGCGCAGCAGGTGATCGACGCGGCGGTTCAAATCTTCGGCGGTTTAGGTGTGAAGCGCGGTCAAATCGTCGAGCGGCTTTACCGTGAAATCCGCTCACTCCGCATTTATGAAGGCGCAACGGAAGTCCAGAAATTGATTATCGCCCGATCCTTATTAAAGGAGTCCAGCCGATGACTTACACTGCTCATGTCGATACCTTTGCGCGGGATAATTTACCGCCGCGTGACCAGTGGCCGGAGTTGATTTTTGAAATTCCTGAAGTTCAGTATCCGGAGCGAATCAACTGCGCAGTTGAACTGCTGGATAGGCATGTGGCGAACGGCTGGGGCGACCACCCGGTAATCCATAATAATAATCGAACGATCACCTATGCCCAGATGCTGGAACAGGTCAACCGTGCGGCGCATGTGCTGACAGAAGATATGGGCTTGGTGCCGGGTAATCGGGTACTACTGCGTGGAGCCAACAGCGCGACCATGGCGATTTTGTGGTATGCGGTGGTCAAGGCGGGCATGATCGTCGTGGCAACCATGGCGATGCTGCGCGAAAAGGAGTTGGTGGACGTCATCGAAAAAGGACAAGTGAATGCTGCACTTTCCGATAAGGCACTGGACGCGGAACTGATGGCCGCCCAAAAGCGCTGTCCCTCACTGAAGCAGATTGTCTATTTCAATGATCCTTCGCCGGAAGGCTTGGAAGCGCGGATGGCGTCCAAGTCGGCGGACTTCGAAGCGGTTGACACAGCGGCAGATGATACGGTACTGATTGCCTTCACATCAGGGACTACGGGCAAGCCCAAAGGAACGATGCACTTTCACCGTGATGTGCTGGCTATTTGTGACTGCTTCCCCAAGTCGATTGCCCATATGACTTCGAATGACATTTGTATCGGCACGCCTCCCCTAGCGTTCACCTTTGGCTTGGGGGGTATCTTGCTGTTCCCGATGCGGGTGGGCGGCTCGACGGTGCTGCTAGAAAAGCTGTCGCCGGAAATCATGTTGAAGGCGATACAGGACTTTAAGATCACCATGACGTGGTCATCTCCGGTTTTCTACCGGCAGATGTCAGCTTTAGCCAAGAACTACAATTTGTCGTCGCTGCGGGCGTGTGTCTCAGCAGGTGAAGCGCTGCCCGTTTCGACGCGAAGCATGTGGCGGGAGGCCAGTGGCATCGAAATGATTGATGGCATCGGGGCAACCGAGATGCTGCACATCTTTATTTCGGCGGAAGAAAAGGACGTGCGTCCCGGGGCGACTGGTACACCTATTCCGGGGTACCAAGCCTGTATCCTTGACGCCGAAGGTCATCAACTGCCGCGCGGGAATATCGGACGGTTGGCGGTCAAGGGGCCGACGGGCTGTCGTTATCTAGCGGATGACCGGCAAACCAATTATGTCAAGAACGGTTGGAATTTGACCGGCGATGCTTATCTACTGGATGAAGATGGCTACTACTGGTTCCACGCCCGCACCGACGATATTATTCTGACGGCGGGATACAACGTGGCAGGGCCGGAAGTCGAAGAAGCGCTGATGAAGCACGAAGCCGTAGCCGAATGCGCAGTGGTCGGCGCACCGGACGAGGAACGAGGCCAGATTATCAAGGCGTATGTGGTGCTCAAGGCGGGACATACGCGTGACGAAGCGATGATCAAAATGCTGCAAGAGTTCGTCAAGCAAATCATCGCACCCTATAAGTATCCGCGTGCTATCGAGTTTTTGGACTCGCTACCCCGCACCAACACAGGTAAACTGCAACGCTTCGCGCTACGACAAACAGGGATGCGAATGCCATGACGATTATTGAAGCTCTCACCGCAAAAATCACGCGGGACGTATTGACCGCGATTGACGCCAGCGATCCGTTAGCCCGCTTTCGTGACCAATTCTATGTACCGGAAGGCGTGCTGTACTTCGATGGGAATTCGCTGGGTGCGGTACCCAAAACAGTTGAAGCACGGCTACAAACCGCCATTCATGACGAATGGGGAACGGGGTTGGTTCGCAGTTGGAACAGCGCCGGATGGTATGAAATGCCGCGCCGTGTCGGCAACAAAATCGCGAAGTTGATCAGTGCTGATGAGGGTGAAGTGGTGGTGGCTGACTCGACCTCGGTCAATCTGTTTAAGGTGCTGGCCGCAGCGGTCAAGCTCAATCCGGGTAAACACGCCATCATCTCAGAACCGGACAACTTCCCCACTGATCTATATATGGCGCAGGGGTTGATTCAACTGCTGGGCAGCGACCATCAACTGGTGCTCAAACCGGCTGACGAAGTCATGGGGGCAATTGACGAGAACACGGCGATTGTCATGCTAACCCATGTGAATTACCGCACGGGCGCGATGCATGATATGAAGGCGATTACAGCCTACGCCCACGAAAAAGGGGCGCTGGTGATCTGGGATTTGGCGCACTCGGCGGGAGCGATGCCTGTTGATTTGAACGGCGCGAACGCGGACTTCGCGATTGGATGCGGCTACAAGTACCTGAATGGTGGGCCGGGCGCTCCGGCATTCGTCTATGTGGCGAAGCGGCACCAAGCGAACTTCAGCCAACCGTTATCCGGATGGATGGGACACGCTCAGCCCTTCGCTTTCGACTGGAAGTACCAACCTGCTGAAGATGTGGCGCGTTATCTGGCAGGGACGCAGCCCGTTCTGAGCATGATCGCACTGGAATGCGGCGTGGACGTGATGCTGGAAGCCGATCTTCAACTGATGCGTCAGAAGTCACTGGCGATGGCCGATTTGTTCATCCAACTAGTGGAAGAACGCTGCGCGGGTTACGGTTTGGAACTGGTAACGCCACGCGACGGCAGCAAACGCGGCAGCCAAGTCTCATACAGCCATCCACAGGGGTTCCCGATCATGCAGGCGTTGATCGCACAGGGCGTAATCGGGGACTACCGCGAACCCAATATTCTGCGATTCGGCTTCACACCGCTTTATGTGAGTTACACAGATGTTTGGGATACGGTCAATATTCTGGCGAACATCCTCAATAACCGCACATGGGAAAAGCCCGAATTCCAGAAGCGCGGGAATGTAACCTAGGATGCGGATATTACAACCGCCCGATTGGGCGAAACCACGCGGTTATTCTAATGGTGTTTCAAGTAGTGGACAGTTGGTATTCATCAGCGGTCAGGTGGGATGGGATGCGAACTGCCAGTTTACTAGTGGTGAGTTTGTCGGTCAGGCACGGCAGGCGCTTCAAAATATCGTAGCGGTGCTGGCCGAGGCGAACGGGAAACCTGAGCATATCATGCGTCTTACGTGGTATGTAGTGGATAAGCAGGAATATCTCGAATGCGGTAAAGCTCTGGGTGAGGCCTATCGAGAAATCATCGGTAACCATTATCCAGCAATGACGGCGGTACAGGTGACGGCCCTCATAGAGGATATGGCGCGGGTCGAGATCGAGGCTACAGCGGTTATCCCCGAATAACAACAAAAAAGGGCGTGAACACACTCACGCCCTTTTGATTTCGTATACAACATCGGTTACGGCAGAGCATCCCGCAATTCGCGCACTTTATCGTGTGCCAGCATGATACCCTGATATTGACTTTGAACGATGTTGTGGATATGAGCCGGAAGCCCCTTGTTCAACTCGGCTTCGTAGGCTTCTTTGGTGGCGTCTTCGCCGCGTTCGCATTCGGCGAGAATATCTTCATCTTTGCCCGAAGCCCCGACCACAGCAGATTTGAGATCCACCCAGACTTGATGCAAGGCTTCACCCACGGCCGCACCGACATCCGGCATAACACCTAATCCGGCGGCTAGATTGGACAGCTCGGTAGCAAACTGTTCGCGCTGGGTGCTGTAACCACTGAATAGTCCTTTCAACCAGTCGGTCGCGACATTTTCGGAGGCGTGACGGTACATTTCCTGCCCATCGTGCAGCACCCGTATGAGATGGTTTAGCGAACCCAGCAGCGCTTCATTGGTTTGCCCTTCGGTGTTTTGCTGGACTTCAGCACCCATGTCAGTTTCCGGTGTCGGCAATCCGATTAGATCGGGCGGCACAAGAGGTTTCATGACATTTTCCATAATGACCTCCTCACTATGCTTCTCTAGAGGTAGGGATTGGATTAGCGACCACCCACAGGTCGAATGTGCTGGTTGACTTCTCCGTATTCATCATGGAGCACCACACCAACCTGCTCACGTTTCCCAATTTCAAGCGCCTTAGTTTTGGCGTCACTCATACGCTTAAAGATGAAATTAGACTTCTGGGCATCGGCGCGGCGCACTGCCCAACCGTCGGGATGCGGCACGACGTGAACACATTGGGCACCGGCATCTTGACTATGACGGTGTGTGGACGCCCATTTTTTGGCTTGGGCAATGGCTATCGGAATGGCCTGATCATCCTCATAGCCTTCGTCAAGCAGCGCATTGAAAATATCAAATGCTTTATCTCGCACAGTCGTATCCATGAGCGCCATTGAAGTCGGATAGTAGGCTTGCGACAAAGTCATTTCTTGATACTCCTCATAATTACTAAGTGCTCGTGATGATCCACAGCCACGTTGAACAACATATTACGTGTTGAGGATGAGCCAAAGCATCAACTATATGGAGAGTTTTGGAATGGGATAAATGGTTAGGAGCGTAAACATTAGAAGGAAACGTCTGAGACTTTTCCCTACAAAATCGGTTCTAAATGTGAAATTTATTCAAAAAAATTGCAGATTTTGCACAATTTGCATTATTTCCGCCGAAATGGCGGGCGGGAAGTACGGGAGAAGCCGCTGAATTGACATTTTGTGTCGGCGAATGTGAGAGAGCGAGGCGCTGAATTGGCACTTTTGCAGCGGATAGCTCGCGTAATGCCACCGCCGTGCAATTTGTGCAATGCCGCTGCTGTGGTTGCTTTAAGTGGCAAGTTCCAATGGCAAGTGAAAAGAGGACGCCAAGGGCTGTAACCTTTCGAAAGTTAAAGAAAAATCCTTTTGTAGTTCTATTTTAGAACAAATGTGTCACCAAGTCAACCGGATTGTGTTTGAGTTTACCAACTTTGGTGAAAGGCGAAATTGAGGGAGCAAGGTACTGGCTGAAGTGCGCCTTAGCCCTATAGAAATGGTCGTTGTTCTGAAATCGAGTATTCAATAGATTCAGCAATGATCTTTATTCTTAGAAGGCGTTTGTTAACCAATAATATAAATTATCAACCAATTTATTCAATAAGGTAATCGCATGGATATTACAAATACTTTTACCACTACAATGCAAATCGTTTTTCCAGTAATCAATCTGGTCTTCAGTTTCTGGTTCATCCTTATTTTTGCACCTGTCTCAAATAAGAAGCGCAGCAAAAACATTTTGGTGGATATCTTTGGAGCATGGGCAGTCATAGCAGTACTTCGCATTGTAGTCATTTTTGACCCCAAGCCTATTCCCTCTATGGCGATTCCGGAGCCGCTGAACACCCTCCTTTTTGTCTGTGCAGGCCTTCTCCTGTTCATTGTCCTCATTTTGCGCCAGCGAAGCCGCAATCGAGAATTCCAAAAGAAAGCTCACTCATTAGGGCAGATTGAAGACTTCATCCAACTCAGTCCACGTGAATTTGAGGACATGATTGTTGAGCTTTATCACCGTGCTGGTCATAAAGCCAAACGTACAGGGGCAAGTGGTGATCATGGTGTCGATGTCACAGTCGAGTCAAAAAATGGGGAAAAATGGGTGGTTCAGTGCAAGCGGTGGCGCGGTTCAGTCGGCGAGCCTGTAGTCCGTGACTTTTACGGTGTCGTACAGCATGAAAAAGCCGACAAAGGGATCATCATTACTACAGGTAAATTTACCGCCCCTGCGCTGCAATGGGCGAAAGGCAAACCGATTGCACTGTACGATGGCACAAAATTAGTCGATATTTGGTCCAGATCACAAGCCAAATCAGATCCGCAGACCCAAGTTGTTACGACTTAACTAAGCAATGTTGTTTTGCCATGCCATCAGGATGAGGCAGAGCCAACCCAGAATAAGGGCGATGCCGCCGATGGGGGCGACGGCTCCCATAATGGTGATATTAAAGATTGCCAAGATGTAGAGACTGCCAGAAAACAAAACTGTGCCGATCACAAACAGACCACCTGCTGCACGGGTTAAGCTCCCCGGCCAGCGACGTATAGCGGATGAAACAAACAAAATCGCCAGTGCGTGAATGAACTGGTACTGCACAGCCGTCTCATATGTCGATTGGCGTCCATTCGCCGTTAACAAACCCTCAAGGGCATGGGCCCCAAAGGCACCCATGCCCACACCTAGCATCCCAAGAAATGCTCCAATAATGACTAATCGACGTCCCATGTGCATAGCAATTACCCTTTAATGAACGATATAACAATACTCTAACTTTGACCATTAGCTCCACGTTTTTTGCCGTTTACAGCCAAGCTAAAACCCCAGAAATCTCAAAAACTCAACTCGGTTATAGAAAAGTTAATATTTCTGTTAAGGAAAAAACCACCTGAAATTCGGATTAAATGTCGATCTGCAATGTTACAAGCCGACCTACCACGGTTTCAGAAAGTAAAGATTTACGGGAAATCATTAATGATTCACAAAGACTTTTTTGCATGACCAGCATATTTTATATGCCACAGCATTATGAAAGCCTGGTTAAAAATTGTTTCAATTTATGAGAATACTTACGAAATATATAACACACATCCGAAATAATGTCCACTTGACCTATTCATAGTTGTCCACATTACCTAGGTACTATGGGTTGTTTAGTCAGTTCAGATTAAAAATGGGTTAATCAACAAATAATTAAGGTGGTTACATTTGTCATTACTCAATTTGTACTTTCATCAATTATGAAGAAAGTAAACCCATTATAGAGTTGATTTGTAATTTTACAACTCGAATATCACAACGTTCCAATAGCAATTAAGAGGGATCTGATGAGTTTAAAACGCTCAAGCAGGCTTTCAATCAGCCTGCTTATTATGTCTTGCCTCGTCATCGTATCGCTGCTGGCGATCACGATGCCAACCGTGAGCGCAGCGCCTGCTGGCTTTGTGGGCACATGCGGCACTACCTTCTGCCTGAATGGGCAACTCTTTAATGTTGCCGGCACCAATAACCACTATCTAGGGTTTGGAACCCAAGCCGAGGTTGACCAAGTTCTGAATGACGCTAAGGCAATGAACGCCAACGTCGTGCGGACGATCATGCACTCGGTGCGTGGTTCGTTGGACAGCACCCAACAAAATCAAGGAACCGTTCCCTTGAAGTGGAACTGGGGCAGCACCGCCGATTCAGCCAATATGGGCATGAAGGGTGTTTATATCCTTTATTGGGATACCGCGACACAAAAGATGGCATGGAACGACAGCACCGATAATGGTCTCGGACGCTGGGATTATGTGATTTGGAAGGCCAAGCAGCTCAATTTGAAGTTGAATGTTTCGCTGCTTGATTTCTGGCAGTGGGGCGGCGGCGTCCAACAGATTAACGCCAACTTCAAAGGCGGCAATTATGATATGGCGAACGCGCCGGATCGTTACACCTTCTTCTTTCAAGATCAGCGCACCCAGCAGTTTTATAAAGATTGGGTGAACCATGTTCTGAACCGCGTGAACACCTTAACTGGAATCAAATATAAAGATGAGCCGACGATCTTCGCATGGGACTTGATGAACGAGCCGGAAATGGCGGGTTCCGGTTTGGGACGTGATTGGATCAGCATGATGTCAAGCTACGTCAAGTCGATTGACCCTAACCACATGGTGGCATCGGGCAATGAGGGTTTTGCTGATGGTCACGCGGGCAGCAATCCGCAAATTGAAATGGGTATTTCCACCATCGACTTTGCGACATGGCACACCTACCCTGTCTACCACAACATTACAACCGATGATGTGAAGACGCTGATCAACACCCACTGCCAGACGGCGGCAAACGGTCATAAGCCGGTGCTAATGCAAGAATTCGGCTATCCGTCATCACGATCTGATCAGAGCACGGTATATCAGGGCTGGATGGACGCCATTCAAAACAATCCAAACTGCGCAGGCTGGCTGTATTGGCGCCTTGTGGGCAAGCAGCAAAGCGGCCAGTATCCGCCGGATAATGGTGAGCACCTTGATGTGTACAACAATAACAGTGCAGCGGCAGTGGTCTTCAAGAACGCGGCGGTCAAGTTGATCAGCCGTGCCGGTGGCGTGGGGGCGACCAGTACTCCCGCGCCAGCCAACACAGCGATACCGACTTCGACGCCGCTACAACCGGTGACAGCCATTCCGACGAACACGAGTGTGCCAACATCTCTGCCAGCACCAACGACCGCGCCGCTGCCCACCAACACTCCAATTCCAACGGCTGCGGTTTCAGGGTCCGGTGTCGAAACCTTCGTAAAGGGCATTAATTTTAATGGGCCAGCCCTTACCATTCAGGGGAAGACATGGCTGAGCTACAGCAACGCGATGAGTCAAGGCTTGAGCGTATCCGGCGCAGCACTGGATACCAAAGTACTCACTGCCAATCCATCAATTGACGCCTCAACCGACCAAATGCTGGACACCCTGATCTATGCGTCAAGCGCCCCGGGAGCGATCAATATCGCACAGACCCTTCCCAACGGCACCTATCACATCTATGTGTGGACGATGGAAAACTATGCTGGCAACCAACGGCGGTGGAATCTGACTGCCGAAGGAATCACCGTCGCCAACAACTTGGGTGATCTGGGGATGGGTCAATGGAAGCGCTACGGGGCTTACACGGCAGTCGTCGCCGATGGCAAGCTCAACTTGAGTCTGATTGGCGTAGTGGGTCGTCCGATGATCATGGGCTTGGAAATCTACGCCGTCAAGTAAAGTAAGCGGATCGACGGTTCTCCCTAAAAGAATATTTGTGATGAGAGCGTCCAATGTGGCGCTCTCATGCTATACTCTGACCATCATTCAACATTCATCTCATGAGCGTTTATTTCTATGCACGTGGACAGCATGGTCGGTGTAGATATTGGCGGCACCTTTACCGATTTGGTCGTGAGCGTGGACGGCCAACTCAAAATCCACAAATTACTGAGCACGCCCTCCAATCCGGCAGATGCAATGCTGGCAGGGTTGGAAACGATCACGCCCGGCGGGTTACGGGCATTGCAGCGGGTGTCGCACGGTTCAACGGTGGCTACCAACGCCATTCTGGAACGCAAGGGCGCGAAGACAGCGCTGATCACGACCAAGGGTTTCCGTGATGTGTTGTTCATCGGGCGGCAAAATCGGCCACAGCTTTATGCCTTGCAGCCTCAACTGCCCCCACCGTTGATTCCGCGTCCGTGGTGCTATGAAATCCCCGAACGGCTGGACTTTACGGGCGCGGTGCTCATGCCGCTGGATATG
>JBGAGF010000012.1:0-250656 GCA_044226855.1 Aggregatilineales bacterium | reverse complement strand
GGCTAAATAACCCACGACGTTATCGTAACCGACCCGTGCTAGGCTATAGACGATGTTGCGATAGTCGTTTGCATCGGCCAGCATCAGGATAACGGGCAAATCAGAGGGAAGTACAAAGCCCACACGGTTGCTCAGTTGATTGTCCGCTTCGAGATGTACCGCCCCCGGAATGTGCTTGGTTTTATAATCAGCTTTAGGGCGCGTATCCAATAAAGAGGCACCGCGACGAAATTCTTGTACGGCTTCCTGAATACCCAGTGGACGCGGCTTGACTTCACCTAAAGGTCGTGGTCCTTGACGATTAATCTGTTTAATCCGCTTATGATTGCCTGGTTGTTCGGGGAGATCACTGGTGGCGAAGTCAATATAAGCTTCGCGGTCATGAACCTGAAGCGCCGGGTTATGATGCCTCTCAAAACCCAGAGTCGAACTCAAAACCGAACCAATCGACTTGCCGCAAAGTGAACCTGAACCATGACCGGGTAAAACCATAACACCATCAGATAAAGTCAAGTATTCGTTGTGCAGAGTATCGTGCATCTGCCCTGCCAACTCACGGGCCGCTTCGATGCCGACCAAATCAGGTCGCCCGGCATCTCCTACAAATAAGGTGTCGCCGGTTAGAGCCATCCACGGTTCTTCCGCGCGGGTTTTATCGACCACCAACAAGGTGATACTTTCAGGGGTATGACCGGGTGTAAACCGCACTCGCAGTTCCACATTACCGAGCGTGATAACGTCGCCACTTTTGAGTTTCTGATGTGGAAATTCGGCTTGTGCTGCTTCATGAACATAGATTTCTGCATCGGTCTGTACGGCAAGGTCGGTGTTTCCGGAGACGTGATCGGCGTGCAAATGCGTTTCAATGATATGGGTGATTTTTATGTGCCGTGCCGCAGCCGCATCCAGATACTTTTGAACATCCCGATCCGGATCGACTACAGCAGCTATTCCCGCGCCTTCACATCCAATGAGATAGGACGCGCAGCCCAAACCCTCAACGAAAAATTGCTCAAGATACATTGTTCACTCCTACATTACAGAATTTTGGGAAGGTTGTCATACAGTAAGAAAACAGCTAGTCCGATGACGAACAAGGCAAAGGCTTTGCGAAGCAGAGTCGCATCTAGTCGTTTGCCCAAGCGCGCCCCAGCAAACGTGCCGATGACCCCGGCGGCGATAAAAACAAGAATAACGGGGATGTCGAGCGTCATCCCTGTAAGGTGACCCAGAAAACCTGACAGACTGTTCATGGTGATGACCACCAATGATGTGCCAATCGCTTGATGCATGGGCATTCCCACCAGCATGACCAGCGCCGGAACAATCAAGAACCCGCCACCGACACCCAGAATGCCCGTCAGCAGCCCAACGCTCGCGCCGCCAACCAGCACTTTCCACAGTTTCAGATCGTCTTTCTGCTCCAGTCGCTGCGGTGCCGATTTTTGCCTAACCAGCACCATACCCACAATCAGCATGAGCGCTGCGAAAGCCACCATCAATACATTCGGCGAAAACTGTTTGGATAGACCGGCAGCCAGATACGAGAAGATCATCCCCGTGCCGCCAAAAATGAGCGCTACCCGCCAGTTCAATGTGCCTTGAGAACGGTGGAAAAACGCCCCTAAGGCACTGTTGGCACTGACAATCGCCAGTGAGGTCGTCACTGCGACCTGTGGCGTTTGTCCAATCAGATACACCAGCGCAGGGACGGTGAGAATAGACCCACCGCCACCCAGCAATCCGAGTGAACCGCCGATACCAAACCCCAATACGAGACTGAGAAGCAGCGTTGGCATTACTTGCCTTTCTTCACCGGATAGCCAGCCTGCTGCCAACCCGACATGCCGCCGCGCAGATTGAGCACATTAAAGCCTGCACTGGAAAGCTGTCCGGTCGCGGCACTGCTGCGCGCGCCAGATGCACAAACACACAGAATCTCTTTGTCTTTCGGCAGTTCATCCATCCGGCGACCGAGTTCATTTAGCGGGATCAGCTTGGCTCCTGCAATATGCCCGGCACGGTATTCATCGGGTTGGCGCACATCGAGAATCAAGAGCGGTTGTCCATTCTCGATACGGGCTTTCGCATCTTCAGTTGTGAGAGCGTTAGCACTGCTACCGAAAAGTGATTTGAAGATATTCATTGTTTTTCCTTGTAGATTATTGTTACTCGACTGGAAGACCTTGCTCTGTCCACGCATTAATGCCGCCAAGATCATAAATCTGGGTGTAACCGGCATTGGCTAAGATTTTTACTGCTTGACCGCTACGGTTTCCGCTGTGGCAGTACACCACAATTGGTTGGGTACGCGGGATTTCGTTCAGCCGCGTTTCGATTGTGTCCAAAGGAATATTGACGGCTCCGTGAATGTGTCCGGTCGCAAATTCATCCGCTGTGCGCACATCGACCAACAAATAACCCGTACCGGCATTCACAAATTGAGATTGATAATCAGTAGGTGAAAGCTTTTGGGCCGCGCTGGTCGTTCCACGCGAAGCTGTAAATAATGCGAAGGCTGCAATCAGCAGTGCAATGACCACCCCTGAAATCACCAGATACTTGTTACGTTGACCGGGCTTCTTATGTTGGCTTTGTTTTGACATGGATCATTTGTCCTTGTTGGCAGTGAATGACGTTACTCTAATTGGAATGACCCGTGCCGGGTTACACCGAATGACTTATAATGTGCCATAAGTAAAAGCTAATGGCTTTGGGGTTCACGATGCTTGATCTTTATAAATTGCAGATCTTTTCAGCGGTGGTACAAGCAGGCAGCTTCAGCGCCGCAGCCGAACGCCTATACATCACGCAGTCCGCAGTGAGTCAACATATCAAGGAACTGGAAGCGAGCTTAGGCAGGCCGTTATTTCAGCGCGGTTGGCGTGGGGTCAAGCTGACGCCACATGGCGAAATTCTCAATCGCTACACCATTGAGATTTTTGAGTTGGTGGCTAAGGCCGAGAATGCTTTAATCGATGTGAACCAACTGACCAGCGGACGGGTTAGTATCGGTGCAACACCCGGCATAGCGGTCTATCTCGCGCCGGATTGGGTGCAGCACTTTAGATCGCGCTATCCACAGTTGACGGTTGTGTTACAAACCGGCGTAACATCGCAAATTGTTAGCGACGTTTTAGGTCAGCATTTAGATATTGGTTTCATCGAAGGCGAATTAAACGATCATGTATCACCCCACCTTTCCTCATTGGTGCTGGAGGAAATTGAACAGCAAGTTGTAGTTGGCTTCAAGCATCCCTTCTGGGAATATAGCACGGTTGCCATCGAAGACTTACGCGACCAATCTCTGATTGTGCGTGAGGCCAACAGCCAATCGCGCATCTGGTTGGAGCAAAACCTCCATCAGCACCATATTGAACCCGTCATTGGCGCTGAGTTTGACAATCTTGAATCGATGAAACGTGCTGTATCGCTCGGAAGATGTTTGGCAGTGCTGCCGCCCTATGTCGTGCAAACAGAAGTCGAACAACATTTGCTGCACATGATCCCCATAAATGGCAGACCATTAACTCGCAGCTTAAAGCTGATCTGGGATTCAAATGTGCCTTTCGCGCCCATCACCCATGCGTTCTTAGCTGAATTGAGCCAAAGTTATCCCGTTTTGAATGAGTTACTGGAGCGGATTAGCAATTGACCAATGTTGAGCTCATTCAAGGACTGTAGGGCAGCAGTCGGCGCTGCTTCATGACATAAACCTGATCCATGCGATCCAGAAAAATGTGGCGATGGGTAAAAATGAGTAGACTTCTTCCAGCGGCGACATTGAGTACCGTGTCCATGACAGCGTATTCGGTGTCGACATCCAAGTTGGCAGTGGCTTCGTCTAGGATCAAAAAGGACGCATTCTTCAACAGTACACGTGCCAGAGCAATGCGCTGACGTTCACCTCCACTGAGCGACCTGCCGCCCTCTCCAATGTAGGTATCGTAACTTTCGGGCAAAGACTGAATGAAATCATGGATTTGTGCCTGTCGAGCGGCGGTTTCGACCGCTTCAGCACTCGCGTCTTTGCGGGCGATGAGAATATTTTCGCGAATGGTCGTATTGAATATGTGGGTACGCTGCGACATGACACCAAACACATTCCGTATATCGGTCTGGCTGTAATCGTGGAGTTCACCTCCGCCCAGAAGGATTTGTCCTTGGTCATAATCCCAGAAGCGCAGCAGTATGTTCACCAATGTCGATTTCCCGGAACCACTTTCGCCCAAGATGGCAATGTGCCGACCGGGCTGGATATTCACAGAAAGATTATCAAGTACCAAGGGCGTGTCAGCAGTATAGCGAAAGGATAAGCCGTTAATTTCAAGTGTGGGGTGATCAGGTATTACACGAGTCAATACCGGATCGGTAACTGCGGGTGACAAATCAGCGATTTCAAACAGTCGGCGGGCGGCCTGTGCCGTTGCGCCAAGTTGAACCGCTGCCTGCGCCAGAGGCGAAAACGCCTCGAAAACTGCAATCGTCGCCAGTGTGACGGTTGAGAGATACACCCCATCAATACGAGAAATGGCAGCTGACAGAACCGCTAAGGCTGCACCGCTCGTCAGAAAAACAGTCAGCCCAAGTTGCAGGGCATCGTAGCGTGCCATACGCCGTTCCTCGACCGCAAGCTGCTGGTTGAGCATCTGCACCTTAATGAACTGGGTCTGCGTTTGCCCATAGACAAGGGTTTCGGCCATCCCTTGAATACCATCCATTAAAGCCGCATCGAGTTGGCCGCGAATTACTACCCGTGCGCTGCCGGACTGTTCGTTTCCCCACCATGCCAATATGGGAACCAAGATTCCTGCTGCCGAGATGAATGCTAATGCGACAAGTGCCAGCAGCGGATCAAACATAGTTAATAAAATGGTCAGGAGTAGCGCCATGATAAGGGCTACAACGGGCGGCGCAATGGCTCGCAGATACAGATTTTGGAGATTTTCAATGTCGTCAATTACGCGGCTTAATAAGTCGCCAGTGTGCATCGAAACCAAGCGGGCTGGTGCCAGCGGCTCGATCAATTTATAGAACTCGACCCGCAGTTGGGCTAAAAGCCGGAATGTTGTTTCGTGGGAAACGATGCGTTCCAAATAGCGAAAGACACCGCGCCCGATTCCAAAAAACCGCACACCCACCACCGCCACACTCAGTTCTGCAATGGATGGATGTAGAGCCGCTGTCGAGATAAGCCAAGCAGAAGTTGCCATGAGACTGACACTGCTGGCAATGGTCAGCGTGCCGAGCAGCGCTGCTAAGGCCATCCCCCGCCAAAAAGGGAGTGCTAAACGTAAAGCGCGGAGCAAGGGATTAGGCTTCATCAGCATCGCTCCCGAACGTTTCCATAAAATGGGCATAGAGACCACCGGATGCCATCAAATCCATATGGGTACCCTGTTCGGCTACTTTCCCCTTATTGAGCACAATGATATGGTCAGCGCCAACGGCTAAACTCAAACGGTGGGTAACCAATAAGACTGTGCGATTTTGTGTTACCTGATTCAATCCTCGTATGATTTCCGCTTCGCTTTCAGGATCAAGATTTGATGTTGGTTCGTCCAAAATCAAAAGCGGAACGTCGCGTAGCAATGCTCGTGCTAAAGCAATACGCTGGGCTTGTCCGCCGCTCAAACGCAGCCCGCGTTCGCCACATAATGTCTGATAACCATCCGGCAGTTGAAGAACAAATTCATGTGCCCCGACTGCCTGTGCCGCAGCGATCATTTGAGCCTCGGTGGCATCCGGTCGACTAAAACAGATATTTTCGGCAATCGTGGTATTAAACAGATAAGGTGATTGGGATAGCCATGCCATCTGTTCGCGCCAGTGTTCAATGGAAATGGAACTGAGATCAGTATCAGCAATCGTAATTTGTCCGGTATCTGGCTGGAGAAAGCGGAGCAGCAGATGAGTAATGGTCGTTTTACCACTGCCACTGACACCAACTAACGCAGTCCGTTGATTCGCTTTGATCTCAAAAGACAGATCACTCAAGGTTGGCGATGTAGCGTTGTCATAGGTCAGAGAGATATTTTCAAAACGAATACACATCTGCTGGGGAACAGAAACCGATTCTTCAATTTGTTCACTGGGTTGAGAAGTATCCAATATCTCAAACAGACGTTCAGCCGCAGCCTTCCCTTCAGTGGCGTTATGGAACTTTGCGCCTAATGTTCGCAGTGGTAGATAAAATTCAGGCGCAATGACCAGTAGAAACAAGGCATGTTCGAAATCGATACCGCTGTTGAGCAGCCGAACGCCAATTTCAACCGCTACAATGGCGACGCTAAGCGTCGCTAGCATTTCCAGCGTGAAAGCGGATAGAAAAGCGATGCGCAGCACGCGCATGGTTGCCTCGCGAAATCGCCCGGTGATACGGCGGATAGTCTCCACTTGATACTGACTGCGATTAAATAATTTTAAGGTGCTCAGTCCCTGCATGACATCGATGAAGTGTGCGCTCAGATAACGCATCTCGAAGAACTGGCGTTTTGCTAATGCTCCTGCTGCCACACCAATCAATGCCATGAAGAATGGAATGAGGGGCGCGGTTATCAGCAGCACGACAAAAGTCAGCAGATCAAGCGGTAAAACAACTAACAATATTAAGAGTGGCAAAAACAAGGCTGTGAATAAACCGGGCAAATAATCGCGATAATACCCATCTAGCTTCTCAATCCCTTCGGTGGCTGTGAGGACGAGATCACCATTTTTTTCATGATGCATATGAGCAGGACTCTGTTCATAGAGGTGAGTCATTATTTGCTGCCGCAAAGCGTTCTTGACACGAATGGCGAGTTGGGCAGAGGCTTGAGAACCGAAATAACTGAGCAGCCCACGCAATCCAATAACAACCAGCAGCGTCCACAAGAAGGACGAAACTGTTTGGAGACTCTCACCTTTCTGAAACACTCTATCGATACTCTGACTGAGCAGCAGCGCCTGAACGATAATCACCATGCTCAAGAGGGCATTTGAACCGAAACTGAATAGCAACGCAGTCCGCGCAATGCCCGCTACCCGCAGCAGACGTTTATCGAGACTCTGTTTACGAGATTGCGCAGATGATGACATGGCTTGTGATAGATAGGCGCTGATAGTGGTCGATATAATCCCTGCCCAGTTTCACACTGGACAGGGATAGTTGAAATGCGGGAAAGATTAGTATTCGAGGTGGCTTTGGGCGGTCAGCCGTTTGCGGAAAACCCAGTAGGTCCAAGCCTGATACAGCAGCACAATCGGCACAACCGTCAGTGCGATGACACTCATCACCTGTAAAGTATAGGGGCTGGATGAGGCATTATATATCGTCAAATCGAAGCCCAAAGTCGAGGGCATAACGCGCGGGAATAACGTGCCAAAAATAAGCGCGACGATCCCTACAATCGTAAAGCCTGTTCCCGTGAACGCCCGCCCATAACGTGCTTTGAAGATGAAATAACCGGTTCCAAGCAATCCTCCAACAGCGACCACCAATCCAAGCACATTGATCAGATTAATATGGGTGAGGATATCGGTCTGGAATAGGCTGAACACCACAAAGACGACTGCTAAAATGGTCACAGGCAACCATATGCGGCGCGTAATGTTCCTCGCACGTTCCTGAATGACGCCATCTGTTTTGAGTTCCAAAAACAGTGCACCATGCAAAATGAACAACGTGAGTGTGACCAATCCACCAATCAAAGCATACGGATTGAGCAGGTCAAAGAACGAACCGACATAAGTCATATGCGAGTCAATGGCGACACCACGCAGGATATTGCCAAAAGCCACACCCCAGAGTAAGGCAGGTATTAGGCTGCCAATGAAAATCGCACGATCCCACAGGCTGCGCCAGCGTGGACTAGCATCCTTGCTGCGAAATTCAAATGCGACACCACGAATGATCAGTGCAATCAGAATCAGGAAGAGTGCCAGGTAGAAACCACTGAATAGCGTTGCATACCAATTGGGGAAAGCAGCGAACATCGCGCCACCGGCTGTTAGTAACCAGACTTCATTACCGTCCCAAATCGGGCCAATACTATTGACAACAACCCGCCGCTCATTGTCTTGCTTGGCGACAATCGGCAGTAAAATGCCAACCCCGTAGTCGAAACCTTCCAGAAACAGGAACCCGGTAAACAGCACTGCAATCAAGATAAACCAAAGTGTTTGCAAGTCCATAAGAAGCTCCTTTAGTATGCACCTTCATAGCGTGCTTTGTTTTCAGTAGGTGTTGCTTCGTCTTTTTCCGACCACGGGATAATAGATCCGCTGCCGCTCATGTCTTGCCGCGCAAACTTTTGCAGTAGATAAATGTCAGCAATCATGAGAATCCCGTAAATCAAGCTGAAGCCGATGAGGGTAATTAAAAGCATTCCAACGGTGACATTGGGCGAGACAGCTTTGTCGATGGTCATTAATCCCTGCACAATCCAAGGCTGCCGACCCACTTCGGTCAGAATCCAGCCGGTTGAATTCGCCAGATACGGCAAGATGATTGCGGGTATCAACAACCGCAGAAGCCATTTTCCTTTACCGTTATTGAAGTAATTACGAAAAGCGAAAAACAGACCGACAATACCCAGCGCAAACATCAGTGACCCTGCCCCAACCATAGCGCGGAAGCTCCAGTAAGTCAGCCAAATTGCGGGAGGCGTGTAATTTCCCGGACCATACTCCTTTTCATATTTGGCCTGCAAATCGTTGATGCCCTGTACTTTACCATCCAATGTGTTGTACGAAAGAAAACTTAGCAGTGATGGGATTCGGATATTGATGATGGATGTGCGATCTGCTTCATTTCCAATCTGGAACATCGACAAGCCAGCAGGATCTTCAGCGTTCCAAAGACCTTCGGCTGCGGCCAATTTCATCGGCTGAGTATCGGCCATCCGCTGTCCTTGCAAATGACCAAAACCCATCGTTGCCAAGACCGCAATCGTACCAATCAGGAGGCTGATACGCATTGAAGCGCGGAAACCATCCAGATTACCAGTTTTGTTTCGCAGTAGATGAAACGCGCTGATTCCCAATACGAAGAAAGCACCGGTTGTCAGTCCCCCAAGCGCAACATGCGGGAATTCCAGCCATACGTTTGGATTTTTTATGAGCGCAAAGAAATCCACCATCTCGGCACGGCCGCTTTCAGCAATTTTGTATCCAACTGGATTCTGCATGAACGAATTGGCGACGAGAATCCAAAAGGCAGATGTATTAGCAGCGACAGCGACTAACCAAATGGCGGCAAGGTGCATTTTCTTCGGCAGTTTATCCCATCCAAAAATCCAGACTCCCAGAAAAGTCGATTCGATGAAGAATGCAACAAGGGCTTCAACGGCGAGTGGTGCGCCAAAGATATCCCCCACAAAACGAGAATATTCTGACCAATTCATCCCGAATTGAAATTCTTGAACAATACCTGTTACGACACCCATCGCGAAATTGATGAGCAGCAGTTTCCCCCAGAACTTCGCCATCTGTTTGTATTTTTCGTCGTGTTTAACGACGTAAACAGTTTGCATGAGCGCAACGATGATCGAGAGGCCCAGGCTAAGTGGGACAAAAAAGAAGTGGTAAACGGTCGTAATGCCAAACTGTAATCGAGCGAGGGTCAATGCATCCATATTTTTACCTCAAAGTAATCTACAAACGATCCCATTATGAAATTCCCATTTTATGAAGTATCAATGACCAAAAAGGTCTTTTGTAAATTGACTTACTTTTATTGTGATTTTTAGCACAAAGCATTGTAACTACTTTACCCCTAGTGTGGTCAAAGGGGTACAACCAATGCCTTATAGGGTGGTATAAGAGAGAACTACTGTCTTTCCGACACTCTCTCTCACTGGTGTAATCTGATTTCTCTGACAAATGTCACATCAATCGAGAATGATTACAGCAGGTCTAAACGTTCCTTGACTGGGAAGAATTTTTACACCAACTGCTTCTGCCGTTCGGTTCGCCGCAAGGCGCTGACAGAGAGATGCGCCTCCTAATTGTATTAAGTTGATAGACATGCTAGAGAACAAGGTTAAATATATAGCCAATCAGCACAATCCCCAGCGTTACGACGCCGACGTAGAGAGCAATCAGACGGGGCTTGAGTACACGACGCAGGATAACCATTTCCGGTAGACTGAGAGCAACGACCGACATCATAAATGCCAGCACCGTACCCAGTGTTGCACCTTTCTCAAGTAGCACACTCACCACAGGGATGACACCTGCCGCATTGGAGTAGAGTGGCACACCCAGTAACACCGCTACCGGCACAGACCACCACGCTTTTTTGCCCATGATTTCCACTAGAAAATCATTGGGTACATAGCCGTGAATGAATGCACCGATGGCGATGCCGATCACCACGTACAGCCAGACCTTGCCCACGATTTCACGGGTGCTTGTGAGCGCCTGTTCAAAACGGTCAGTCCAACTTAGATGGTCTTCCGCCATCAATCCGCGGCTTTTGATCTTGATTTGGTAAACGAACTCCTCTACGTAGCGTTCCATTTTCATCCGTCCGATGATAATGCCTGCCACAATCGCAATGGTCAGCCCTGAAACCAGATATAAGCCAGCGATTTGCCATCCGAACATGCCAAAAAGCAGGACGAGGGCGACTTCATTGACCATTGGGGCTGCGACGAGGAATGATAGGGTCACGCCCAGCGGCACGCCCGACTCGACAAAGCCAATGAATAACGGCACTGCGGAACAGGAACAAAAAGGCGTAATCACGCCGACCAATGCAGCCAAGGTATTGCCAACACCTTCACGCCTGCCACCCAACCAGTGGCGGCATTTCTCAGGTGTAATGAAACTTCGCAACGTGGTGATGACGAAGATCATACCGGACAGCAGTAGCAGAATCTTGGGGACATCATATAAGAAGAAATTGAGTGAACTGGCGATTTGACTTTCGGGAGCCAGCCTGAGGAGTTGAAAGGTAATAAAGTCGGCAATTGGCTGCAAACTGTTGTAAGCAAGCCACCAGACAATCGCAACCACAGCCACGATCAAAAACGACTGGCGCTCATCGTGTGAGGGCAGAAGACGTTGTATACGCGTCGTCATGTTCTTTTGGCCTTTGTACCTATAATGGATTTATGCCGTTTGCCTGGCCCATTCGACTATTTGCTGCCGTTTTGGAATTCGTCCAGCGGATACGACCTTCTCGTTGATCACCAGACCCGGTGTACTCATGACGCCGTACGCCATAATGTCGGCATAATCGGTGACTTTCAACAATTCGTAAGCGATACCTGCTTCGTCGAGTGCGGCGCGTGTTTCGGCCTCTAAACGCTTACAGTTCGCGCAGCCTGAACCCAAAACTTTGATACTTAACACGATGGTTCCTTTTCACTGAATTTGAGCAATTGAAATAATCGAACAGCTCGGACATGGACAGCCTTCAACGTATTGGATCGTGGTTTGACGGATTGTGCCGAGTGTGAGATTGAGCAGTTCCGTGATTTGAGGATCATTCAGACGATAATAGACTTGCAAACCATCACGGCGACTGTCGACCAGTCCGGCTTCACGAAGAGTCATGAGCTGCCGGGAAATATACGCCTGACGCTTGTTCAAGGACGCTTCAATATGACAGACGCACATCTCCCCTTCGCGGAGTAAATCGAGGATTTGCAATCGTGTTGGGTGGGCTAATCCTTTGAAAAGCTCGGCCAGTTGTTCATAAGATAATTCCATTCCAGTGCTCCATATTCAAAGATTTGAATATAGCTTATCAGGAGCGAGTGATAGTGATCAGTGGGAAATGTCACATCAAACGAATAACATTTATCCGCCAAATATAGGAATTAAAAATTGTCTAGAGAATCGATTGCAGATGCTGGAGCGCATAGACATCAAGGCTAATCGAGGATCTCTTCGACAGAGCATACATAGTGGTTAAGATACTAGGCTGTTTCAAAGTCGATTGATTACATAGCAGCAGACTCATCAGCAGAAATAGTGATAACGAGGAAGTGTAGCAGTCCGAATGCAAAAGTATTATCTTGTTGATATGAGCCAATAAACGCCGAATTCAATATTTAAAAGATAGAGTTGTCTATAGCTCAAGAATTAATTATTTAGTACAAGAGGAGGACAGGATTCGAACATCGCGACGCAAGAAAAAAGCACTCGAAAGTGCTTTTCTCGGCTGTGCGGGAAGGACAAGATTCGAACTCGTCCACACAGCAAAAGAGTATCTTTCTATATTCGTAGATTTTTGCTCAACTTAACGCCTCAAATACACTGCCCTTCAACCACATGAATATTGAGTAACCATTGTCTTCTTAACACGACATTTCAACTTTTTTCAAGGGCCTGCGGAGACTCGAACATCACTAGGCATCAAAAAAGCGTTTCTATCTATTTAGAAACGCTTTTCGAACTTGGTGTGTGCCTGGAGAGATTCGAACCCCCGGCCCTCTGCTCCGTAGGCAGATGCTCTATCCGCTGAGCTACAGGCACATGATGGCTATACTTTAGCACCATCAACGGCTAGGGTCAAGATTCAGTTTGGGCTATAATGGCTGTTCTTAACCCAATTGAGGCTGTTCAAATGGATCATTTACAATGTCGCCTTGCTTGATCAATATCCTGACACCGGATGGCCTGCAACCGGTCAACTACACCGCCAATTCACTGGCCGATGCCGTCCAGTACGAACCGCATGATGGGGTTTATACACTGGCGAACACTTTTCATCACGGGAAAGTTTTAAAGCTGGATGCTCACCTTGACCGTCTGGAAGATTCGGCGCGGCGGGTCAATATTCCGCTCAAGTTGGACCGTGCCGCACTGCGAAAAGGGCTGCGGCAGATGATCGAGCACAGCGGATATGAGGATGTTCGCTACCGGATTACGGTTCCCCAGACGACACCGGATCGCCTCATTTTGTCGATAGAGCCGTTTAGCGGGCATCCCGCCGAGATGTATCAGAATGGGGTGCGCTGTGTGACGCTGCCAAAAGTGGCGCGTAACAACCCGGTTGCGAAGACCACCGGATGGATGCATGACCGGGACGCCGTCTCGCTGCCTTCGGGTATCTTTACCGGTTTGCTGCTGGATGACGATGGCCATATTCTCGAAGGCACGAGCAGTAATTTCTGGGCGATTTTGAACGGTGAACTGCGCACGGCAAGCGCAGGCGTACTGCCGGGAATTGCTCAGCAGATTATCTTCGAGGTTGCGCCATCGGTGTTGCCTGTCAAACGAGAAGCGGTATATGTGCGTGATATTCCACACTTTGCAGAAGCCTTCATCAGTGGGAGCAGCCGTGGCATCGTGCCAGTGGTTGAGATCGATGGGATATCGATTGGCGATGGCAAACCGGGCGTCATTACACAGCAGCTGCGAACGGCCTATGCCGCTTGGATGCAAACCCACCTTGAGGATTTGTAAGCCTCTTGTAGTGCTTTAAGCCGTTAAAACCGATTTAACATTGGCCTTATATGGACTAGGGCAACCTTGGAGTAATCTACAGAGAGTTGTCCAATAGAACTCCATAGGTTTGCTTTCCCCATGTATGCGTTTCGACGTTTGCTTCCCTATCTACGCGTGTATCGCTGGCATATGCTGGTTGTGATTCTATCTGCGGCGGGTATCACTGCGGTCAACCTGATCAATCCTTGGTTGGTGCGTGAACTCATCCAGAACATTCGTGTAGACGCCGGCGATGAGGCTGTCAATCACATCATTCAACTGGCGATGGTACTGCTAGGAGTATTTATTCTTCGCGCTGTACTGCGCTACTTGTATCTCTACATTGCCCATGTGATGGCCTACAGCTTTGTCGGAGATATGCGGGTTGCGGTTTATGACCACCTCCAGCAGCTTTCGGCGCGTTTCTTTGCGGATCGTCAAACTGGCGAACTGCTCAAGCGGGTGATTTCCGATACCCGTGATATTGAGCCGCTCATTGCCCACTACATTCCCGATATGACGGTGAATCTCTTGCTGCTGGTTGGGGTAGGGTGCATCTTGTTTAGTCTGAACCCTTCCTTGGCACTGCTGACCATGCTGCCGATGCCGCTGCTGTTGTTCAGTAACTTGTTTTTCGGCAAGCGGATGCGGAATGCGCTCAAGGATTCGTCGCATCGATTAGGGATTCTCAGTGGCATTGTGCAGGACAATCTGGTTGGGATTAAAGAGATTCAACTTTTTACTCAGGAACCGAAGGAATACCAGCGCATCTCTGAGTATTCGACCCATACCACGCGCATCCATCTCTATGGCTTGAAGATGCAGGCCATTTTGTCACCGTCGATTGAATTCCTGACGGCGATGGGCTTGGTCATCATTGTGCTCTTCGGTGGGCAGGCTGCCTTGCATAAACAGATGGCCGTCGAGGATTTGGTTGCCTTCTTCCTGTATCTGAATATTTTCTACCAGCCGATCACACTGATGGCGCAGATGAACGAAATGCTGCACGTGGCACTCACCGGCGCGACCCACGTGGTGGAAGTATTGGACATTAAACCCGATGTCAGCGATATGCCGAGTGCCAAGGACGTAGGACGCTTGAAGGGTGAAGTCGAATTTCGCGATGTGAGCTTCCTCTACAATGAGCATATCGCGACGCTGGAAAACATCTCCTTCAGCATCAGCCCCGGCCAAACACTGGCGCTCGTCGGTCCAACTGGAGCCGGCAAGACCACGATTGCCAGTTTGCTCCCTCGTTTCTATGATGCGGCCAGCGGCCAGATCACCATTGACGGAATTGACGTGCGTGACATGACTATCCGTTCACTGCGGTCGAACATCAGTATGGTGCTGCAGGATGTGTTCCTCTTTAACGGTACGGTCCGCGATAACATCCGCTACAGCAACCTTGCAGCTTCGGACGAAGATATTGTCCGTGCGGCGAAAGCAGCCCGTGCCCATGAATTTATCATGGCCATGCCCGAAGGTTATGACACGCATATTGGCGAACGCGGTGTGAAAGTCTCTGGCGGACAGAAGCAGCGCTTGGCGATTGCTAGGGCAGTGCTCAAGAACGCGCCGATCTTGATCTTGGACGAAGCGACTTCAGCGGTCGACACCGAAACCGAGGCCGAAATCCAAGAAGCGCTCAATGAACTGATGAAAGGCCGCACGTCCATCGTGATCGCCCATCGCCTGTCGACGATCAAGAACGCCCATCAGATCATCGTGCTGGACAAGGGCAAGATTGTAGAGCGTGGGCGTCATCAAGACTTGATTTACGGACGTGGACGTTACCAGCGGCTGCATGAAGCCAATGCGCGCTTGAATTAAAGCTGCTTGTAAGGCGAAGTTGATTATCATCTCGCTCAGTTAAGATCAAACCAAACTTGATTTAACAAATGCAGCGTGCTATAGTGTTTACAGTTTGACAATTTCATAGCTTGAACGTGCCTCAAAAGCACACATCAAGAGCGACGGAGGGAAACGGCCCTACGAAGTCGCGGCAACCCCTGAAGCATTGGGAAGGTGCCAAATCCGTCAGAGTAAAACTCTGGAAGATGAGCAGCCCGGTTACGGTCATACACGCCTCTTCTGTTCCAGAGAGGCGTTTTTTGTTTTGGAGGAAAGGGATATGACAACAAAGGAACAGGTTCAGGTGAGCAACACCACGTTTATGACTTCGCCCCATTATTTCTTTACGTCGGAGTCGGTTTCCGAGGGGCATCCCGACAAAATGTGCGACCAGATTTCGGACGCCGTGCTGGACGCAATCCTCGAAAAAGACCCGAATGCTCGTGTGGCCTGTGAAACCGCGACAACCACTGGTTTGGTACTGGTGATTGGTGAAATTACGACCAGCGCCTATGTCGATATTGAAAAACTGGTTCGTAAGACGGTCACCGACATTGGTTATACGCGCGGCAAGTTTGGTTTTGATGCCGAAACCTGCGCGGTGATTGTCTCGATTAAAGAACAGTCCTCAGACATCGCTCAGGGTGTTGACCATGCTCTCGAAGCCCGTGAAGGCAAGATGAGCGAGGCCGAAATCGCCGCGACTGGTGCCGGCGATCAGGGTATGATGATCGGTTTCGCCTGCGATGAGACGCCGGAATTCATGCCGCTGACCATTTCTCTCTCGCACAAGCTGACCCGCAAGTTGGCCGAAGCCCGTAAGGCAGGTGAAATTCCTTGGCTGCGTCCGGACGCCAAGAGTCAGGTGACTGTTGAATATGCTTATGGCAAGCCCAAGCGTATCGACACCATTGTCATTTCCACCCAGCACGCGCCGGATGTGACCAACGAAGAAATCCGCGCGACCATTATTGACCGGATCATCAAGCCGACCGTTCCGACCGAACTGCTGGACTCCAGCACGCGCATTTTCGTCAACCCGACCGGACGTTTCGTGACCGGTGGCCCCTTGGGCGATGCCGGTTTGACCGGACGTAAGATCATCGTCGATACCTACGGCGGTGTCGCTCGTCACGGTGGTGGCGCCTTCTCCGGCAAAGATCCGACGAAGGTTGACCGCAGCGCCGCTTATATGGCGCGTTATATCGCCAAGAACGTCGTGGCCGCTGGCTTGGCGACCCGCTTCGAACTTCAGGTGTCCTATGCCATCGGTGTGGCACAGCCCACTTCATTGGCCGTCGAAACCTTTGGTACCGGTGTCATCTCGGAAGAGCAGATCGTCGCCCTCATTCATAAGCACTTCGATATGCGTCCCGCAGCCATCATCCGTGACTTGAACCTGCGCCGTCCCATCTATAAGCAGGTTGCTGCTTATGGTCACTTTGGCCGCAACGACCTCGATGTGCCGTGGGAAAAGACCGACAAGGCCGATGCCCTCCGCCGCGACGCCGGACTATAATTCAAACGCCTTTAGGAATTTGCCGCGTGCAAATCCTTCACACAAAAAATCCCCATCAATTCGGTGGGGATTTTGTTTAGCATATTTAGCTACTAAAATTAATTGCGAGCAATACGAAAACCCAAATTATGATTGCGAATACTGGGGGCGCACGAGTTTCGGTAATCTGTACGTAAACTATTGTCGTTAGCAATCCACCACGACCCGCCACGTTGAACACGAAGGTCGTCTCCATCAAGTTGAATTCCACTTGATTCGTATTTCGTTAAACACCATTCCCAAACATTACCGCTCATATCTACAACACCAAACGGGCTGTTGCCTTTATCAACACCTTCATATTGTGTTACTTTGGTAAGTCCTGTGGTGTTAAAATTACATCGGTTTCCGTCAAATTGATTGCCATAGGGGTATGCCCATTGAGTATCACCATGCGCTGCTCGTTGCCACTGCTGATCAGTCGACAGCATAATAAGTTCTTTTGAAACCTCACTTAACCATTGGCAGAATGCAATGGCTTCAAACCATGACACTCCTACAACTGGATAATCAGATTTATTCCATATTTCATTTCCCCAATATAAGGGTTCTGCCCAGCCACCCTTTTTACATTCCTTCCATCCATCTGATGTCCAAAATTTTCTTTGGTTATATCCTGCGGCTTCAATAAAACAATTAAATTGAGCATTAGTTATAGGATATTTCGCAATAGAAAATGCCTTTACATCATAATCTGTTGCTTCCGTGATGTAGCCGCCATTAGCAGTAAAGTTGCCTCCTAAAGTAACTTTACCAGCCGGTATTTTTATCCAGTCAAATGGTTGGGGCATAAGCTCAAAGGATTTTGATCGACTTATGATTTGAACGGGCTGAGCAGTTGTTGATTGAGTGCGGATATTTTCTATATCTAGTTCACTTACTAAATCAGGGTATTTTTGCTGCCAATTATGATAAGCAGCTATTCCTCTTTCATGTGTAACACGTCTCTTCACCAAGCCTGCAATTTCTTCGTAATCTATCTGGGCAGTTCTGCGACGTTCGGCTTTCTGTTGATGAAGCTGGACTTCTTCCAACAAATCAGTGATGTCGAGAACAGGCGATTCATATCCATTTTCTCGCAATCCTTCGAGCAAAAAGATCGCCTTTGCGAAATCTCCTTGCTCCATTAAGTCGAGTGCTTCGTCAAATGATATTTTTCCGGAAATTCGCTTGTCTAGTGTACTTTCAACTTTCCCTGCTGCGGAAAGTGTAAAGGGTTCTAACGTTATATTTGCCCCTCCAGTGATTCCTTTGCGCTTGACTTCTGAGACAGTCATTACGAAATCAACCAAACGTTCAACAGCAGGGATAAAATATTCGGGATAAAAATTAATTCCTAGCAAACGAGATATAGCTTTAATATCTTCGGGGAGACCCGTGCTTGGTGGCAACAGGCCGTCAACACAGACCATGACTAAAGGCAACTCTAACATAAGAGCCTCACGGATTTCACGTCGTACCCAATCATCTTCTTGCTGGATACGATCAGTGAATGTGAGATCAGTTATGACTAACAAGACAACATTGCTTGTGCGTAGATGATTGAGTATGGAGGTTTCAAAATCGGATTTATCTATTCCCTCAACATCCCAAAATATTTCTGCATCTAATTGCTCTTTTAGGGCGTCCGCTAAAGAACGAGTAAAAGGCCAGCTTTTGCGACGGTAACTGATAAATACCTTTGACATAAGCGATTAGTTGCCTATTATGAATAATGTTTGTCTATTATTCATTCTGACATAAGTTAATTCTCCTTGCAACGAATTGAAGGCTAGTGACTTTCTGTTGTGGAAAAACGCAAAAATTTCAACTTCACCAAAGGTTTGTAAACTCGAACCGAACTCGCTTTACAGCGATGAACTTTTGTTCTAAAATAGAATTGGAACTAATTTTGGAGAATGCACTTTATGCCCCATTTCCCGCTTGCTGGAGACTGTCGACGAATGACTAAAGATGATCGACAACCACAGCAGCGGCATATGTCGGAAATGTCGGCGGTGGCATCAGCCGAGCCATTCGCGGCATTTGCGCCATTTCGGTGGCATTACGGGAGCGTCCCGCCGACACAAAATGTCAATTCAGCGGTCACACGGGAAGCAGCCGCCAGACAATTCAGCGGATGTGTTGCAATATGTGCAGTTTTTGCTGCATTTTCCGCACATTTCGCGCTTTGAGCCTAGCGAAACAGTAATCCACTGGTGCTGACGTAGCCGGTATACAGCAGGGCTGCTACCAGCATAATCCGCCCAAGCAGTTCCGAACGGGCAGCCAGTGCGCCCCTGAAAAAGCGGTGAATGAGCAGCGGAAGGAACAGCAGTCCAAACGGGATGAGAAAAACGGGGACAATTCCGGCAAGGACGTAATAGACGCAGAGCGCAATCAACGTGCCTGATGATAGTTTGAGCAAGAATGAACTGGTCGGTGCGCCGAAAGTCGTCGTGAAGTTGCGGTCGGTTTCCAGATCGACGGCGTAATCCCGAATTTGCTGTTCCAGTTGAGCCGAGAAACTCGTCAAAACAAAGATCGATACCAGTGCGGTATCTAGCTTCGTCCATTGCAGCCCCAACAGTGCAATGCAGGCGATAAAGGGAAACGTCTGCACGAACGCCATGTGCATCAGGAGATCGAAAACGGGGCGGCTTTTCAACCGGAGTGGTGGCGCGGAATAGGCCCAGATCGCGAACAGCCCGCTGAGCACAATAACGATGCCCCGAAGTCCGAAATGCGCAAATAGACTGCCCAGCCCAAGGCTGATTACCCCGAAAGTGAGCGCCGCTTGTAACCGCGTGAAGGGCACTTGGACGAAAAAGTTCCGCTGACCTTTCGCTGCATCGGTGCCATCAAAGGGCGCGTCAAAGTAGTCGTTTACGGCGAAACCCAGCCAATAACAAAACGCCAGTATCACGGGAACGACAATTAATTCCACTTTGAAAGATGAATGAACAATCAGCGCGACGATACCAATCATCAGGGTGATGCCCCAAGCATCGACATGGTTCAAGAACAGCTTGGGCAAGTGTTTGACGCGCATAAGTGCCTTGCTTCTATAAATGAGTTCGACGAATGCCGTAATCATCAAGCAGCTCTTCCCAAATGTCCAGTGACAAGGTTTTTTAGGGCGCGCAATAACAAATTGGAAGGCTTAAGGTTAGAAAATCATTTGCTCGTAAGTATAAGCGCGATGTATAGTGAGAATTGCATTAAGACATTACTGCGAGGAGCTACCCCATGCGCGCTTTGAGGACAATTGGAAAATATATTTGGCGCTTTATGATTATTTTTTCGTTCATTGTGAACATCATCTTGGTCATTGTGCTGCTTGTACTCGGCGCGACCATTTTGACATTAAGAAGAACATCGCCCAACCGCTGCTTCAAGGGCTGCACAGCAGCTTCGTCGGGCTAAATGACTCAACCATTGACTGGACAATTCCCGTCAAAGACGTCATCTATGTGGATCGGGCGACGGCTCAACTGGATACCACCATTCCCATCAATGTGGCCGAAACGGTGGTCACGCTGACGCAGCCTGTTCCGTTGACGGTCGGTGCCAACATTGTCGCGCCCGCTTGACCGTCAGTAACGCGTCAGTGAATTTGACTCTTCCGGCGGGTACACGGCTTCCAGTCTCGCTGGCGTTTGATCTGCCTGTCCAGCAGGATGCGACAGTTAGCCTCGCGGTTCCGGTTGATCTGAAAGTGCGTGCGGTCATTCCCTTGAGCCAGACGCAGCTTCATGATCCGGTCGATAACTTGCGACTGCTGTTTGAGCCGTTGGTACGCGCCCTCGGCAATCTGCCGGATGACTTCAGTCAGGTCGGACCATTCGTCAGCCAGATTTTGAGTGGCAATGCACCGAACTTGCTCGCCGAGACTCGCCTTACAGCCAGAATCCTTGGCCGGGCTATTCAACAACTGCTGGTACCAACTATGATCTCTCCGGTGAACAAGTCCCTGCCAATAACCTGCCGACCCAGACGGGCATTGTGACCATCGGCGGCATTCCCTTGTTGGATCAAATGCTGCGGCCAGATCTGTATCAGAATGGCAATACGCCCACTTCGATTAATGCTCAAAGTGTGACAAATCTTCAAAACGCGGGTGTGGCTCCTTCAACCTTTAATGGCACTTATGCGGACACGGCGAATAGTCCCGCCAAGCAGGTATCCGGCTTATCTCCGACACCCGTTTCCGGCGGACAACCTCCTGTGACGAATGACAATGGTGGTCAGACGACAGGAGAGATTCAGCCGACGCCAGTCCCAAGCGACTTGGGAATTGTGGCGACACCTTCGGTGATGAAATCTCTGTAAATTATGAGAATTTACGAGTAGGGGACTCTCATCGCGCATCGGTTTGGCTTATAATAGGTCACGTAGGACTGCGGCAGCGCGCTCGTTCATCTGGTAGAAGAGGATTGTATGACCAAGCCCGATATTCGGCCTCCCATCTGTGACTATGAAGGCTCCAATTACCGCACCGAGTTTTGGGAAGGCAAAGGGCGAGACTATGAGGATCAAGTCGAGCGTATTGCGCTCCGGCGTCTGCTCCCCAAGCATGGGCGGCGTTTACTCGAACTCGGTGCAGGCTTTGGACGGTTGACCAGCGAATACCACATGTATGACCAAGTGGTACTGGTGGATTACTCCTTCTCGCAGCTTCAGTACGCACGGGAGGAGAAATTTGGGGATAGCAGCCGTTTCATATACGTAGCAGCTGATGCTTACCAGCTTCCGTTCCGTGCGGGCGTCTTTGATGGCGTGACCATTATCCGCGTGATCCATCATATTGCCGACGTGAACGTGGCCTTGCGGCAGGTGCGGCGCGTGATGGCTCCGGATGGAAAACTCATATTGGAATATGCCAACAAGCGCAATATCAAGGCGCTCTACCGCTATTCGCGCGGCCTGCAAGATTGGGACCCGAACGATCTACAGCCTGTGGAATTCGTCGAATTGAACTTTGACTTCCATCCGACCTATATGCGTCAGCGGTTGGTCGGGGCAGGGTTCAGCACACAGCGCAGTATGCCCGTATCCTTTTTTCGCTTAGGGGCGCTTAAGAATCACTTTCCATCAAAGTTACTTGCAGGGTTAGATGGGGTGCTTCAGTTTACTGGACTGCATTACACACCCAGTATCTTTACCCTGAACACGGCAGTTGGAGCGTCTCCCAATAATCTTGAAACCGATTCGCTGTTTGTCGCGCCGGGTTCCGGAGATGAACTGACACGCGAGGGTGACACGCTGGTGAGCAGTCGTACCAATCAGCGGTGGGCAATACGCGACGGAATTTACGACTTCAAAGCGCCGATTGACGAGTAAGAGTTTGATCGGTTTGAGCATCTGACAGGCGTACCTAACGATTACTTGTAAAGGAATAGAACATGGCGGAAACCTCCGTCCGCGTGGATGTCTGGTCGGATTTCGTTTGTCCGTGGTGCTTTCTAGCATCCACCAGCCTTGATAAGTTAGAAACCGAGCAGAAGATAGATATCATGTGGCGTTCCTACGAACTGCGCCCCAAAGGCTCCCCTCCGATGCCTGAATCTTACCGCCAGCGCATTCTGGCGGGGCGTCCTCAGTTGGATGCATTAGCCGAGCAGCGTTATGGGGTTAAGTTGACACACGGCCCACTCGATATTGACAGTCGGTTGGCGCATATCGGCATTAAGTACGCCGAGGAGCAGGGTTTGGGCAAGGAATATCATGATGCGATGTTCCGCGCGTACTGGCAGGATGGGCGCTCAATTGATCAGGAAGGCGTTCTGGTAGAGGTCGCCGAATCCGTTGGATTGGAACGCGAGGCTTTTTTGAAGGCGCTAGAAACACCGGGCTATCTGCATCAGGTGTTGGCCGATATCACCGAAGCGCAGGCATTAGGTCTACAGGGTGTACCGGCCATGATTTTCGCAGGCAAATACTTGGTCAGCGGGGCGCAGCCGTACGATGTTTTGTCCAAGGTGGTCACTGATGTCAACGCGCGCATGAGTGCCGAGGCTTCGACTAACTAAGCAATCTGCTTTTCGAGAAATAAAAACGCGGTCGAGAGTTAAACAACCCTCGCCGCGTTTTGTTTGGAGATTAATGGCTAGAGCGAGTTGTTAATCTGGATACGACCGACATGCGCCATGAATTCGTTGCGCGTAGACTGATTAGTTCGGAAGGCACCGATCATGGCGCTGGTGGTCATGCTGGAGTCGTGTTTCTTGACGCCGCGCATCATGGAGCACATGTGCTTGCCATCGACCACAACGGCCACACCCAACGGATCGAGCACTTCATTAATAAAGTTGGCGATCTGGCGGGTCATGCGTTCTTGAACCTGCAAGCGGCGGGCGAACATATCCACAATGCGCGGAATCTTCGAGAGACCGATAACTTTGCCGCTGGGAATATAGGCGACATGAGCATGTCCGATAAAGGGCAGCATGTGATGTTCGCACAAGCTGCTGAACTCGATGTCTTTGACGATCACCATGTCATCATAGTCCACATCAAAGATGGCATTGTTAATAAGCTTAATGGGGTCTGTCCGGTAGCCACTCAACAGCTCGGTATACATCTTCGATACGCGCCGGGGCGTATTGAGCAAGCCTTCGCGATTGGGGTCTTCACCAACAGCGGTTAAGATTTCGGTGGTCGCATGTTCAATTCGTTCGCCATCGACGGGTGCTAAGTCGAGTTCGAAGATACGCTTGAAGTCTTCCGACATCATTTTCTTGTCAATAGTTACTTGAGGGTCGACGGTTTCAATTTTAGGTTGTGCTATCCGTTTTGCGTACATCTTGTCGTCCTTTTGTTTAGATAATGTTCAGGCTGTATTATAGGTTTGTTTGTCGTCTGACCCCTTAAAAACTCAGCAGACCTTAAACCGTTTCATAACTAATGTTTAACATTGACGCATTGTTTCGATTAGTCTTACTTTGCGCCCTTATGTTACAGTTAACGGGCAAATCAACAGAACTAGATTGGTGGACTGTACTAATGGACAGTATTGAAATTGATAATCTCCGGCTGCGCTGTATTATCGGATTTAGCCCACACGAGCGGAAAGACAAACAGGATGTGGTCATCAGCTTACGTATCCGTACCGATATGCATCGCGCTGGTGAAACTGACAATCCGGATGATACCTTCAATTATCGGACGGTGACCAAAGCGATCATCAGCCATGTGGAGCAATCGACCTATAATTTAGTCGAAAAGCTGGCATCGGAGATTGCTCGGATTGCGGTCGTTGAACATGGAGCAGATTGGGTACAGGTGCGCGTGCACAAACCGGGGGCGCTGCGGTTTGCGGATAGCGTAGGCGTTGTGATTGAGCGGACGCGCGATGACTTCCAGTAAGCTCTCTACCGTCTACATTTCGCTGGGTTCGAATATTGATCCCGAAGCGAATCTCAAGCGGGCAGTGGAATTGATGGGGCAGCGCTGTACAGTGCTGTCGGTATCCCATGCTTATCGGACGCCGCCGCAAGGTTTCACTGATCAGGCGGATTTTCTGAATATGGCGGTGAAGATTGAGACGAATTTGGATGCCGCCACGTTGAAACAGAGCGTTTTGGACTGGATTGAACAGGAATTAAAACGGGTGCGCGACCCGAATAACAAGAACGCGCCGCGTACGATCGACCTCGACATAACATTGTGGAATGATGCAGTTTTTGACTATGGCGAGAAGCCGTGGCATGTTCCTGACCATGATATTTTGCGGTTTGCGCATGTCGTGCTGCCCCTGAATGAAATCGCACCGGAATATGTGCATCCCGTAGAAAAAGTTCCGCTCAAAGTGATTGCCGAACGTTTTTCAGATGCAAAGTTTGAAACAATTGAACTCTGCTAAATAGCCTGTATCGCGCGGTTATCGGCGGGAATGCGCCCTACAGGATGTGCCGGGACGTGGTACAATCGCTCCGGTTCATTGAGCAGTACGCTTAAAATCATAAGAATTCTTTTTCGCCACGAGCCAACTGCTAATAACTGTTTGGTGAGGAGTTTCCTGAGTTATGAACTTACTTGATTACGGACGCATTTTTGTGCGGCGGGCTTGGATCATGGTGCTGCTGGCAGTCTTGGCGGGCGGCGCGGCCTATTTTTTGAGCAAGGGGCAGCAGCCGATTTACCGGTCGATCCAAACGGTACTGATTCAACCAGCGCGCACGGATAACGGCTTGACGATTTCGAGCAAAGACATGCTCAGCCAGTACAGTTTGTATCTGGACAGCACTTATATTGCCGCCAAAGTGATTGATCAACTGCAACTGGATATGACGCCCAGCGCATTGAAGGGCGCGGCTGATATTGTGCCCGATCAATTGACGCTCTCCATCAAGATTTCGGTGGATTTACCGGATGGCGAGATGGCGAATCGTGTGGCAAAGGCATGGGGCGAGCAGCTTGTGCAGTTCCGTAATGCCGAAAATCAGAAAGTTCAACGGTCTGACCAAGTGAATGCGCTGCTGCAAGATGATCCGGTCTATGAGTTGAACCGCCCACGCCCAACGATTAACGCGGCGGCGGGTGCGATATTGGGTGTCATTATCGGCGCGATCATCATTTTCGTGCTGGAATACTTGGAAAGCAGCGTGGTGCGCCGCCGTGAAGATTTGGAACGGATGTTGGAAATCCCGGTACTGGCCATCATCCCAGAGGGGAATTAGCACAGTATTGAGTATGTGGCCGAGGTACGCCTCAGCTCCACAGAGCATTACGGGAGAAGTTTTTGTTTCGCGTTTCTTCCGTAAACAATAGAAGTTTTGCGTCTTGCTCACAAATAGGTAGTTCATATGCCGAATGTTAATCTGATCACGTTGACCGATCCCCGTAACACCGCTGCCGAGGCGTTCCGCAGCCTACGAACCAATTTGATGTTCAGCAGTGTCGAAAATCCCCTGCATACGCTGTTGGTGACCTCGACTGCCCAGAGCGATGATAAAAGCATCGTGCTGGCTAATCTGGCGGTGACATTTGCCCAGAGCGGCAATAAGACGATTTTGGTCGATACTGATTTGCGTAAGCCTAGTCAACATGAGATCTGGGGACTCTCCAATGATCGTGGTTTGAGCACGATGATGATTGAGGACGGCGCGATGTCCACACCGCCGCTGATCGATACCGATGTTGCGGGGCTGCAAGTGCTGCCGAGCGGTCCGCTGCCCCCAAATCCGGCTGATGTGCTGAGCAGCCAGCGGATGAACGCGCTCATCGGCGTGTTGAAAGCACGCGCGAACTATGTACTATTTGATGCGCCACCGGTACTCGCGGCCACGGATGCTGCACTGCTAGGTGCTAAGCTTGATGGTATTCTGTTAGTGATTCGTGCTGGACACACCCGCCGTGACCACACGGTTAGCGCCCGCGAAGCGTTGGAACGGGTGCACGTGCGCATCCTTGGCGCGGTTTTGAGTAACGCCCCGAAAGAAAGTGTGGGCGGTGAGTACAAGTAGGTTATGCAAACCCCGAAAGATATTCGCGTCAATACATGGGCCGAACTGAACGAAGTCATTTTCAATGACGCATGGAATCAGGACTTGGGCCGCTACCGAACGCCGTTTGCTTTTCGCGGTTTGTCCGATATTGACTACGACCTCAGAACCAGCCTGATTCGTTTGGGCGGCCCTTACGCTCAATTGGAGCAGGCGTTGCTCCGTAACTTCAAGAAATATGCGCATCGTGATACCAGCCCCGGCGACTCGATCTGGAATTGGCTGGCGGTGGCACAGCATCATGGATTGCCGACGCGTTTGCTGGACTGGACGAATTCGGCCTATGTCGCGATGCATTTCGCGACGATTAATCTCGAGAAGATTGTGGTCGATGGGGCAATTTGGTGCATAGACGTGCGTAAAATCCAACAATGGATGCCGACTAAAGTGCGGTCCATTCTAGGGGAAGAGTCGGCTAATTTCTTCCAAGTGGACATGTTAAGCCGGGTTTCGCGCACGCTACATGAGTTCGACCAACTGTCTGACGAACCGTTTGCCATCTTCTTCGATCCACCGGCATTGGACGACCGTATCACCAATCAGTATGCGCTGTTTTCCACGATGTCGAGTCCCACGGCTATTCTTGACCAATGGCTGGCCGATAAACCAGACCTCTACCAGCGCATCATTATCCCCGCCTCGCTCAAGTGGGAAGTGCGGGACAAACTTGATCTGATCAACATCACCGAACGCGTTTTATTTCCCGGTTTAGATGGGTTGTGTGGCTGGCTTAAGCGCTATTACAGTCCGCGTACACAGGCGGTGAAACACAATGTCGAACCCTGATTTACTACCTGACTCCGAAGCGCTCGAGGCGTGGGATAAACTGCCCAAGAATATGCCATCACGGCAAGCCCTGCCGCCGATGACTGGTGGAACACGCTGGGTATGGGGACTGCTGATTGTTTTGGCAATCGTCATAATCTTTGGCTTGCTGCAAGGTCGAATGGGGTAATAATAGAAAATATAAATTCTGTAGAGCAGCAGGTTTTTGCTGTCTACCCAAGTCTGTTATAGACATTGAGGTGCGAACCACATGAAGGGACTGATTCTGAGCGGTGGCAAAGGAACCCGGCTATATCCTCTGACCTATACAAACGCCAAGCAGTTGATTCCGGTTGCCAATAAGCCTGTTCTGGTACGGGTAATCGAGTCCATACGCGATGCAGGCGTGGACGAAATTGGGATTGTCATCGGGCAAACCGGACCGCAAATTCAAGAGGTGATCGGTGATGGTAGCAAGCAGGGTGTGAAAATCACCTATATTCCACAGGAAAGCCCGGACGGCTTAGCCCATGCCGTCAAGATTTCGCGCGATTTTCTGGGCGACGACCGCTTCGTTATGTTCCTCGGGGATAACGTGATTCAAGGCGGTATCGGTCAGCTCATCAGTGATTTCGCACACAGCGACTGGAATAGCCAGATCGTCCTGAAGGAAGTTGAAAATCCGACGGCATATGGCGTCGCCAAGCTGCGGATGGACGGCAGCATCGAGCAGCTTATCGAGAAGCCGAAGAATCCACCGAGTAATCTGGCGCTGGTCGGCATCTATATGTTCGATCCGCACATTTGGGAAGCGGTCAACAGTATCAAACCGTCGAAGCGCGGGGAGTTGGAAATTACCGACGCGATTCAGTGGTTGGTAGATGCTGGGCATCGGGTGTTTCCGCACATCCATAAAGGGTGGTGGATCGATACAGGTAAACCGACCGATATGCTAGAAGCCAACAGCCTTGTGCTGGAGGAATTGGTTCCCAACGTGGCATCTGACGCCGTTATTGAAAACTCCGAGATTGATCGCCGAGTGACGGTCGAGCGCGGCGCGAAGATCATCAACAGTGTGGTGCGCGGCCCGACAATCATTGGCGAGAATACGGTGATTGAGAACAGTTACATCGGCCCATTTACCAGCATTTACCATCATGTCACCATTCAAAATTGCGAGATCGAACGCAGCATTGTTTTGGAACACAGTACAATTGCGGACATCGGCGTACGTATGCAGGACAGCCTCGTTGGACGTCATGCTACTATTCGCCGTAACGACGCTAAGCCGAAATCCCTCAAGATGAACATCGGCGACCACAGCAATCTGTGGGTGATCTAGCTGTTCGTGTAGTGGAAGGGGCAGCAAATATCTTGCCCCTACACATGACAAATTCCTCTTTACGTTTGTAAGTCCTGTGCAGTACAACGCACTATTGATAAGTGAGCATTATGACTGAATCACTTCCCAAGCATCCTATAAAACTGATTGCGATTGACCTCGACGGTACACTGCTCAATACCCAGCATGAGATGACCGAGCGTACTGAAAAAACGCTTAAAGCGGCGATGGCTGCTGGTGTCAAGGTCATTATCGCGACGGGCAAGACGTTTATGTCGTCTCAGCATATTATCAAGCGGTTGGGTACGAACACGCCCGGGATCTATAACCAAGGAACGATTACGTTCAATAGTGATGGAACTGTTCACAGCCAGCAGATGCTCGATAAAGCATTAGCGCGGCAGGTCATTACATACGCAGAGGATCGCGATTATGTGATTGGTGCTTATTCCGGAACCCGTATCCTCGTACGCAAGATGACCAAACGTATGGCCGAATTGACGACGTATTATCATGAACCGATGCCGGAAGAAGTTGGGCCGCTGCAAAACATTCTGGATAACACACCGATCAACAAGATTATTATGTTCTATCCGAATGATGCGCGACGTGTTCTGGCGCTGCGCTGGCAGTTGAGTCTCCAAGTGGGCAGCAGTGCCCGGTTACTTTCTGCCGGTATTCCGGATGAATTGGAAATCTTGCCGCCAAATGCATCGAAAGGCACGGCCTTGAAAGTCCTGCTCAAAGAGATGGGAATTCCGGCGAACCAAGCGATGGCGATTGGCGACGGTGAAAATGATGTCGAAATGTTGGAACTGGCCGGTTTGGGTGTAGCGATGGGAAATGCCAACGACCATGTGAAGTCGGTCGCCAACGTGAGCACGGCCAGTAATGACGCCGATGGGGTAGCGGAAGCGGTCGAGAAGTATGTGCTACAACCGCTGGCTAAACCTACTGAAGCGCCTGCGAGTCCGGCAAGTACACCTGCGCCTGAGCCAGTTAGCAAGGTGGAAGCAAGTCCACTAGGGTAAATTGCCTGACATACTGAACTCGTTGTAAGGGCAAACATCGCCCCTTATAGACTAGAAGGAGCATCATTTCGATGAAAAATATTCTCGTCACTGGTGGAGCAGGCTTTATCGGCAGCTGCTTCGTCCGCCGTATGATTAAGGGCCATCCCGAATTCAATATCATTGCTTACGACAAGTTGACGTATGCAGGCAATCTGGATAACTTGCAGCCGATTAACAGCGCGTCGAATTTTACATTCGTGCAAGGTGATATTGCGGATCGCGAAGCGGTTATGAGCGCTTATGAAACGCATCAAGTGGACACGGTTGTCAACTTTGCCGCTGAATCGCATGTTGACCGGAGTATTCTATCGCCGGATGCATTCATCAATTCGAATACGGTTGGCGTGCATATTTTGCTCGAATCAGCGCAGAAACACGGCATCGAACGCTTCTTACATGTTTCGACTGACGAGGTTTATGGTGATATTGAAGGCGACCATTTTTCATTGGAAGATGATCCGTTCAAGCCAAACAGCCCGTATTCGGCGAGCAAGGCGGGCGGTGATTTGATGGTTCGCGCCTACCATGTGACCTACGGCATGAATACCGTCGTCACGCGCGGCAGCAATACGTACGGGCCGTACCAGTATCCTGAAAAGCTGATGCCGTTCTTTATTTCGGAAGCGATTGATGATCGTCCACTGCCGGTTTATGGTAACGGCTTGCAGGTGCGTGACTGGCTGCACGTTGAAGACCATGCCGGCGGAATTGAGACGGTTTTGCTGAAGGGCAAAGCCGGTGAAGCGTATAACATCGCGGGTGAAAATCAACAGACCAATATTGATGTGATCCGCTTGATGCTCAAGCACCTGAATAAGCCGGAAAACCTGCTCAAGTATGTGCCGGATCGAGAAGGCCATGACCGCCGTTATGCGATGAATGCCGATAAGTTGAAGGCATTGGGCTGGAAGCGTCTATATGACCGCGAAAACTTTGACGCTGCGGTTGAAAGCACCGTGAGCTGGTACCGTGACAACGAAAACTGGTGGCGCAAAATCAAGAGTGGCGAATATCTGGAATACTACAAGCGCCAGTATGCCGCGCGCTTGGCTGCCGCGACTGCCACCGCGAACTAAGTCGAGTTCCCGTTTACTTCAAACTATAAAAGCCGCACCACTCTGTGCGGTTTTTGTTTGAGTAGTTAGCGTGGGTTATGCATAATTCCCTGAAGTGATGCGAATAATGCAATTGATTCGCAAATTTCGCAGTTTTTGCATATTTCCCGCCGAATTGTCTGGCGGCATGCTCCCGTGATACCGCCGAATTGACATTTTATGACGGCGGATGTGAGAGAGCTTGGCGCTGAATTGTCACTGTTTCGGCGGATGGCTCCCGTAATTCCACCGCTGTGTAGTTTGTGCACTGCCGCTGCTGTAGTTGCAAGTGACAAGTTTTAAGTTCCAAGAGAAGGCAAAGGCGATTGAACCGCTGAGACGCAGAGAGTTAAGAGAAATCCAATCGTCAAGAGAGATGAGATCGCCAAAGGTCATTTTTGTCCATATTTATCCGGTAGGGGCGTACAGCCGTGCGCTCCTGCAAAGCTTGTTCCTCTTTTATTTTAGAACATAAGTTTGTATAAGTCAATGCGATTTAGTTTGAGTTTTCCAACTATCTCGCGTTTGAGAGTCGGCTTATCCATAACCCGCGTAACTTAGGATGTCCATGCAGGCTGCTCATCATCGGCTGGATTTTGCGAGATGTTCGTGAGTTGATGGGTTGCCATGTCGAGTACGTAAATTTCCCGGTTGCCGTCACGGTCGGAGACAAAGGACAAATTTCCGTCGGGCAGCCATGCCGGATAGAAATCACTGGCATGATTCTGGGTGACGTTCTTTGTTTCACCGGTTTTGAGGTTTGTCACATAGATTTCAGCATTCATATCACGGGTGGTCGTAAAGGCAAGCTGTCCATTGGCTGAACATGCCGGATTGTAATCATTGGCGGGGTCATTGGTCAGGTTTTGGATTGTGTGGCTTGCAAAATCATAGCGGTAGATATCCATCCCGCCATCACGATCTGAGACGAAGGATAACGAGCCGTCCGACCACCAGCAGGGTGCTAATTCATTGCTGCTTGTGTTAAAAGGCGCGGCAAATGGGGCTTGTGACGGCGGATAAATCATGATGTCCCAGTTTGCACTGCGGTCAGTTGTGACTGCCAGATCGCCTGACGGTGACCAGTTTGGCTGATAGTCGTTCCATGATTGATGGGGAGACAACTGACTTATGCTGGTGAATCGTGAATCAAGGATGGAGATGTGTAAGGGCGCTAAGCTGGCAAAAGCGAGCGCCTGCTGTGAAGACCATGCTGAGGTTGAACTGGCTTTTAAATTTTCGGTGATGCGTCGATTGACATGTCTGATTTGGTCAAGAAGATAAATTTGGTCACTACCGCTGCGGTTTGAGGTAAAGGCCAAGATTGGCTGACGTGAGCTTTCACCAATGAGGATACTGGCAAATATCGCGCCCATGCAGACGATACCGATTACAATCATGGCGGTCAATAACCATGTGATAGGGATTAATCTCTCTGTTTTTGACATGTCGCGATTCCTACTCTTTTGCGATTTGAAAATTCTAGACTGAGAAGAACAATGTTGTAAAATGATAAGTATAACAAATCATATCAAATTTTATCAAATGGGCAGAAACAGAAAGGGCTTTTCGTAATTTGTTCGAACAATATGTAAGGTGAATATATTCCAACTACAATTTATGGGTTTGTGGTATAGCAATCGTAGGGTTGGAATACGGTTAGCATCAGGATGGAAGGTGGTGGATTGGATATGCTAAGGCAAAAGTACCTTAGTACTATCACTTCTTAGAAAAAGGCCACCATCATGAAGGAGAAGTTTGCTCATCTTTTAGCGCTCGTTCTTGTGATTATGGTGGTTCTTGTCGGAGGCTGCCAATCGGGACGGGCAGACAGCGTGAATATGCTGCTGCAACCGGACAGCCCTACGATGGTTTCTTTCCCATTATTGGCGGCCTCACAAATCTACGCTTTTACCGCGGATACCCAACAACCTATTCAAATCAGTCTGGTTCCGATCACGCACAATCTGTCCTATACGGCTGAACTGCGTGACGACCACGGCTCGATCATGGCAACTGTGTCGAGCAATGCTATACAGAATGCTGTGTTGACAGTCGCGCCCGGTGACCAACATTATCAAGTAGCGATCAAATCCGAGAATACTAGCATTCAAGGGATGCTCTCGATGCAGGTGGTCCGCACGACAACCACCAATACGGATGCTGTTGTTAAGGCTGCTTCTGTTCAATCGCCAATTGTCGTGCCGTTTCAATCTATTGCTTCAACCTCGAATGACGCCTATGTGCCATGCTCTGCGTCGAGCAGTACCGGTGTCAGCGTCAACCTCCGCAGCGGGCCGGGGATGGATTTCGGAATTGTGGGGGCGCTGGTTTACGGTACCGCTTTGACGGTGAGCGGTCAGAGCCAAAATGGTTGGTACCAAGTGGTTGATAATGGGCAGTATGTGTGGGTTTCAGGTAGCGTGACGATGCTCGGAGGGAACTGCCAAAACTTACCGGATATGACTCCCGCAAATTTGAGCACTGGCACGTCACAGTTGGTCATTGCAGATAATGGGTGGGGCAGTCTTAACGAGAACCTCATCTCGACAGATGCTAATCCGAACGATTTGATTGTTGTTTCCGACCCAACCTTAAACACGAATCAGCATTACGAAGAGTTCACCTTAACCTTGATTTGTTCAGGCGATGGCGCTGAAAATCTGCGATGGGGCGCTGCCGAAAAACCCACTTTAAAATGCGGCAGTTCGGTTGTTCTGCCGATGACAGGAAGCTATCAGCAGCAGGTCATTGCCGTGACACTGCCTTATTCAAGCGTAAGCAGCACTGTTCAATATACATTGATGGCCGTCCGCCGCATCTAGTGTCTACCGCAAATCTCGCGTCCGGAAATAACATGAATTAGTGATTCGTTTTAAATTGAGATAATAGACAAGTTCGACAATTTGTATATTATTTTCCATTTTGCAGCTTTCATAGCGCCAATATGACAAAATTGTAATGGCAGAAAAATTATGCGATGTTATACTCCCTCGAATGTAAAGTGAGTGTCTCATGAGAAAATCTTAATTAATCGAAAGGGCTTATCCGTATGAAGCGAATGGTGTGGTTGACTCTTGTCCTCACAGTCGTCTTGGCGGTCTTCTCAGTATCGACGACCGCTGCCCAAAACCGTCCTCGTAAATATATCGTTATCTCACAAAGTCAAACCAGTATCTCATCAACGACTCTCACTCAGATTTCAAAGTCTGGGGGACGGGTGCTGCGTAATCTCGCGAATATGGGTTTGATGGTCGTTTCATCGAGTGATCCGAATTTTGCCTCCGCCATTACCAGTGCGCAGGCCGTTGCTCCGGTCATGAAAGTAAAAAATCCCGAGCCTCTGGTACAATTAGGGCCTGATCTGGCGTTTGAGGCACGGCTTCCGGGGCCTCCGAATACGGGTGATGATGATAAATTTCTTGACCTCGATTGGGGTATCACGGCTGTTGACGCACAGAATGCGTGGAAGCAAGGTCGTCGTGGTCAAGGCGCGTTGGTTGCCGTTTTGGATGAAGGCGTTGACGCAACTCATCCTGATCTCGCGCCGAATGTTCGCGCCGATCTTGGTACATCATTCGCTGAGGACTGCAATGGCGGCATCGAGCCTTGGCAGCCTCCAACAGGCTTACTATATTTCAATCATGGTACGCACGTGGCTGGTATTGTTGCTGCTGCCGATAACGGTGTAGGCACTGTCGGTGTCGCGCCAAAAGCGCAAATTATGCCCGTGTCTGTGCTTTCGCGCTGCTTGGGCTATGGTGACGATGCCTGGATTTTGGAAGGCATCCGTTACGCCGCTGATCATGGTGCTGATGTCATCAACATGAGCTTGGGCAGCGGTCCACTCAATAAGAAGGGTGGATGCGATGAAGATGGTAATTGTTACACAGCTAAGGACATCAAGAACCTGATGTTGGCCTATTCTTATGCTGCCATTTATGCCAACTTCAAGGGCGCAACGGTTATCGCTTCCTCTGGTAATGATGGCTTTGACTTTGGCTCGAACCCCGACTATATCCATCTGCCGTCGGATGCTGTTGGCATTCTCTCGATCAGTGCAACTGCCCCGATTGGTTGGGGACTTAATCCCAAGACCAACCTCGATTTGCCCGCTTATTACAGCAATTGGGGCCGGGGACACATTGACTTTTCAGCTCCCGGTGGTACCGACGAATATTACGATACCGATCCGAACAAGACTTGTACAGTCGCCGGTGTGACAAGACCCTGCTTTGTCTTCGATTATGTCTTCAGTGATATTCCCGGTGGCTATGGTTGGGCAGCCGGAACCAGTATGGCGGCGCCGCACGCTTCCGGTGTAGCGGCTCAGTACATTGGCGCAGCCGGTGGCCGGTTGTCACCTGTTGCGGTCGAAGCACTTTTGCGGACGCTTGCTGATCATCCGAATGGCAACCGTGGTCGTGATGCGTTCTATGGATACGGACGCGTTGACTCAACCGTGTCTGATCACCGTTAATTCGTAGTGATCGGACTCAATTAACTGACACTATTCGCCCTGATCCACATCGGATTGGGGCGAATGTTTTTTGACTGAAGGCTAAAGCCAGTCTTGCAGTTTAAAAGTTGCTCGGCTATACTACCGCCAAGCTGAAAAGCGGGTTCGCCAAGGTAGCTCAGTTGGTAGAGCAATGCACTGAAAATGCATGGGTCCCCAGTTCAAGTCTGGGCCTTGGCACACTACATAAAGCTCATCGTCACGGTGGGCTTTTTTGTTGCCTTGTTCTGGCGGCGTTAGAAAATTGTTATATAATGCCCAATAGAGCGGTTGACAAAGAACAATATCCAAATGGAGTACAGTATGTCGTTGCGGCGATTGGCTGTAATGGTTTCGATGGTGTTGGTTTTGTGCGTCCTATTACAACCTGCACAGGCGCAAACCAGCAGTCCAGCATGTCCAGCATTAGTGGAACTGGCGCTTTCGCAGGTCGGGAACAATTGTGCCGATTTAGGGCGCAACAGCGCTTGCTATGGTTTTAATCGGTTAGCAGCGAGCTTTAATCAAACGGTTGATTCAAACTTTTTCACGCTGCCTGCTGACCGCAGTGATTTAGCGAAAATTCAAAGTATTCAGACATCACCACTCGACTTGGGGCAGGGCCAGTGGGGTATCGCGGTCATGAATGTGCAGGCGAACGTGCCGGGCTCCCTACCGGGACAAGCGGTCACTTTCCTACTACTGGGTGACAGCGAAATTGAGAACGCCGTACCGGCATCGAGCGATACGGTTCAAACCGTGACGGTAATTTTGCAGGCTGCGACGGATTTGCGCAGCGGGTCGCAACTTGAAAGTGCGGTCATTGGAAATCTGGCCGCTGGTACCGTGGTGGATGCGAATGGCATCAGTCAGGATGGGACGGCTATCCGTCTCAAAACCGATAGCGGTAGCGGTTGGGTCAATCGTGATGCTGTGAATCCCAACCCGACACTAGACAAACTGCCACAGATAAAACTCAACAGTGACTCGCCGATGCAGTCGTTTTACTTTCGCACCCGCCCGGGTACGAATTTGGAATGTGCCCAAACGCCGTCGGTGCTCACTATTCAAAGTCCACAACATATCAAGGTGAATATCACTGCGAATGGCGCCGATATCGAAATGGGATCGCTGATTACGCTGCAAATTCTGCCCGACGGAAAGACGATGCAGCTCACGACGCTTGAAGGACAAGCAATTATTGGCAAAGGCACGCCTGATGAGGTCGTCGTACCTGCTGGTTCTACAACGACACACTGCTTGACCGACGCTCAGAATCTTGGTGATGACGGGCAGACCAATGATCAAACATTAGGAACGGACTGCCAGTGGACTCAGCCACGTTCGGCAACGGTGTCGGAGTTATCACAGGGACAAACCGGACAGGCAATTCTAGACCGTCTCGGATTAACTCGAATTGATCTGGTCACTAACGCTGAGCCAACAGCGCTTCCTACTGAGGCAGCACCGCCAACCGCCGTGCCTGCTCCGGTTGAATGTCCTGTCGGCACCAATATCACGCATGTGGTCAGTGCAGGGGAAAATCTTTACCGAATCAGCTTGCGCTATAGCACCAGCATGGGTGCGATTATGGCGGCGAACGGCATCACGAACGCTGAGCGAATATTCGCGGGCCAAAGCCTGATTATTCCCTGCGGTGTAGATTTGGGCATACCCTCTGTTCCCCAACAGCCACCGGGACCGCCGACAATTCCGAATGTTCCATTTCCTACGGGAGTGGATTGCAGCACTTTTCGTGCGACTTCGCCGTTGGATGGACTGAACTATGGTTCAAACACCTTTTACTGGGACGGAGCGGCGGGCGCGACGAGCTACCGTGTTAACATCTACGGTATGGATGAGGCCAAAGGCGCATTGGTACACTCTTTTGAAGTGTCTGGAAATGTGACCCGCCTGACTGGTGATATCACGATTGAAACCACAGGATACGGATTTAAGTTCGCGTGGGAAGTGCAGGCACTTTACAATGGTGTCGTGGCATGTATCTCCTCGCGATATACGGTGCCGCGCGGCGCACCCACTGCGGGTGGTGGTGGATCGACTTCGACGGTGATTGTGGCGGCGACGCCTGTCCCGACAGCCGTTCCCGTTCCAACGGCTGCAGCAACACTTCCACCGACTTTTACGGCCACATGGGCCTGCAACAGCGTTTTCAACTTTAGGGTTGATTATTCCGGATTGCCATTAGGGACAACCAGTGTGACCGTCAGTTATACGATTGTAGCCGGTTTGGTGTCACCATCACCCATTACAGCGCCTGTGCCACCCGATCCCGGTACGATATTTTTTGGTTCGTCGGGACCGGGAACCATCACTGGTGGAACAATTGTCGCCGCTCCATCCGGAATTGGTGTGATTTTGCCCGGAACATTAACCTGTTGATCCGATAGGAATCCTCAATTGAAGTAGTTATAGGACAAGACGCAAATGCTTGTCCTATTACAGGTTACCTAACATAAGAGCCAAATACTTTCCTTTCGATAAGTTGGGTTACAATGGGAATCAGACACTATCCACAAACAAGGATTAACTCTATGCGACGATTATCCCTGATCTTATCGGTAGTGATTGCTGTTTTTTTGTTGACGGTTACAGCCCAACGTGGCTTGACACAAGATGGCGCGAACTCCTGCCCAACACTTGTAAAACAGGCGCTTGAAGCGGTTGGAAATAACTGCGGTGGTCTTACCCGCAATAGCGCCTGCTATGGCTTTAATCGGGTGAACGCAACTTTTAGCCAGACAGTGGATGAAGGTTTCTTCAGTAAGCCGTCTGATCAAACTGTACTCAAAACGCTACAATCGATCGATACGGCAGCACTTAATGACTCCCTCAAAGAATGGGGCGTGGCAGTCATGAGTGTCCAAGCCAACATACCCAATTCACTGCCGGGGCAAGCCATATCGTTTATCCTGCTTGGGGATGTTAGTGTGGATAATGCCGTACCTGCTGACCAAGCGGTTGCTCCGGCGGCAAACCCAATTCCAGTCACAACCTTGAATCAATCAAATATCCGAACTTTACCGACGACCAACTCGAATATCGTTGGCAGTGTCGAAGGTGGAAGCGCGTTGAGCGCTGATGCGATTAATCCGACCAAAGAATGGCTGCGTGTGGTGTTCAACAATGCTAACCCCGGTTGGATCTATCGACCGTTGGTAAAGACTGACGGTGATTTGGATAGTCTTCCGGTATTCGCCAATGACAGCAAGACGCCTATGCAGGCGTTCTACTTCAAGACGGGCATTGGCGCACCGTCTTGCAATAAGTCACCGGACGTTTTGGTGGTACAAGGGCCGGACAAAGTGGCAGTCGATATCACCGCTAATGGTGCGGCAATTCGGATTAGTTCCACCATCGCGCTGCGTTTGATTGACGGTCATAAAATGCAGATCATCACCATTCATGGGCAGGCTGAAGTGAATGGTGTCATCATTCCCATTGGCTATATAACGACCGTGCAGCTAAGTGATGATGATAAAACTATTGTTGGACAACCCGAACAACCGCGTCCACTGACTCAGCAAGAGCTAGACGATTTGCAGTGGTTGGAAGGCATTCCACTCGATGTGCTTAATTACCCCATTCTGGTGCCTGACAGCGAACAGAAGCCGCAGGTCACTATTCCGGTCAATTCATCGAATAGCAATCGACCGGGACAGCCCAACCCGCCTGTTGATTGCAAGCCATTTAAAGCAACATCGCCGCTCGATGGCCTAAATTACGGCATGAATAGTTTCTATTGGGATCCTGCTCCGGGCGCGACCAGCTACCGTGTCAATGTTCAGGGCGCTGGCTCGAAAGAAGTGACTGCGCCGATAACAACAATCAATTTCGATATATCAACCGCTGGCTTTAACCCGCAGCTGACATGGTCGGTGGAAGCCCTTTATAACGGACAAGTGGCGTGCAGCAGCCAATCAGTGACGATACCCCGTCAATGGGCAGCCCCACCACCGCCAACGATCCCGCCGCCACCACCTACGCCAATCGGAGCAACCCCAGTGCCACCGCCGCCGTTTGCCGCGTCGTGGACCTGTGGCGCGAGTTCATTTACCGTAAATTATGCTGGTTTGCCTTCAGGGACGACGACCATTACGGTCAATTATAACGCCAGTGGTTCCATACCTTTCCCAAGTTCCCCTGCAGTAAACAGTGTACCGCCTGATCCCGGCAGCTTCTTTTTCTCGAGTTATCCGCCGGGTGCGTTTACGCTCACGAATGGGTCTGTTGTGGCTAATCCAAGTGGGGCAACTGTAGGGCTGCCGGACATGACTTGTCCATAAATCGCAAGGAATTGGTTAGGGAAAGTTTGATATGATCAAAAAGCGCACAAAGTAGTGCGCTTTTTTTAACAGGTGGAATGATGCAAAGACGACTCATCACTATTTTATGTTTAATGTTGACGTTGGCCGGATTAGCTTTTAGTACACAGCGCGGTTTTACACAGGATACTGGAGGAAACAACTGCCCTACACTTGTAGTACAGGCATTGAAAGAGGTTGGAGATAGCTGTGGTGGTTTGGCACGCAACAGCGCTTGTTATGGTTTCAACCGCGTCAACGCTATATTTAGCGACAGTGTAGCTGAGGATTTCTTTAGTAAGCCGGCTGACCAATCCAAGCTCAAACTGCTTCAGTCGATTGAAACCGCTGCTTTGAACGAAAGCCTAAAGGAATGGGGCGTGGCGGTCATGAGTGTTCAGGCCAATATACCGGATTCATTACCGGGCCAAGCCGTTTCGTTCATCCTGCTTGGTGATGTTCAGGTCGATAACGCGGTGCCGGCTGACCAAGCCGTCGCGCCAGCCGCCAATCCAATCACACTAACGACAGTAAACCAGTCCAATATTCGGTCACTGCCGACGACCAATTCGAATATTATCGGCAGTGTCACAAGCGGCAGCTCGTTGAGCGCCGATGCCATTAACCCCACGAAGGAATGGCTGCGTGTGGTCTTCAAAGACGCAGCGCCCGGTTGGATTAGTCGTACTTTGGTGAAGAGTGATGGGGATTTGGATAGTCTGCCTGTTTTCGCCAACGACAGTAAAACCCCTATGCAGGCTTTTTACTTTAAAACAGGTATTGGCAGCCCATCCTGTAACAAAGCGCCGGACGCATTAGTCGTCCAAGGGCCGGACAAAGTCGGCGTGGATATCAGCGCTAACGGCGCGAACATCCATATCGGCTCGACGATCGCCTTGCGCACCGTTGAAGGCAGCAAGATGCAGGTCTTCACCATTCATGGACAGGCTACAGTTAACGGAGTCATTGTTCCGATTGGGTTTGTAACCACTGTGCAGTTAAGCGAGGACGGCAAGACGGTTGTTGGAGTGCCTGAGCCGCCGCGTCCAATTACCCAAGAAGAATTGGATGAACTGCAATGGCTGGAACTGATTCCGCCTGACGTACTCAACTACCCGATTAATGTTCCTGATCAGGAATCTCAAGAACCTGTTCCTACACGTGTTCCATCAGCGAATTCGACAGGCGGCACAACCAACAGACCGATAGCAACGGTCGATTGTGGACCTTTCAAGCCGACATCACCTTTGGATGGCTTGAACTACGGTGTGAACACCTTCTATTGGGATGCGGCTCCCGGCGCGACCAGCTACCGGGTTAATGTCGAAGGCGCAGGTTCTAAGGAGATAACTGCACCAATCACGAACGTCAAGTTTGATATTTCAAGCGCGGGTTTTGCCCCGCAGCTTACGTGGTCTGTAGATGCGCTTTACAACGGTGTCGTCGTTTGCAGCTCGGCTTCCGTGACGATTCCACGCCAATGGGCACCGCCTCCGCCACCAACTGTGCCGCCCCCACCTCCTGCTGCCCCCGGATCATTCTCGGCGTCGTGGACTTGTGGCATCAATGGAGACTTCACGGTGAATTATTTGGGGTTACCGGCCGGAACGACTAGCATCACCATCAACTTTGATTCGAGTGGCGCTGAGCCTGATCCAATGCCGCCGATAACCATATCTGTCCCCCCACTTTCAGGCAGCTTTACGGTAATGGCTTATTCCTCGTGGTTTGACTTGTTTAGTGGGTCAGTTGTGGCTGCCCCGTCAGGAATAACTGTGCCTCTGCCTGATATGACTTGTTCATTAGCTGCGGCATAAGCGTTTGCGGAAGTAATTAAACAACTGTACAGTAGGGCGCACCAGTAAAGTGCGCCTTTTTTGTGAATAGGTGTGATGATGCGAAGACAGCTTGCAACCATTCTATGTTTAGCGGTGACGTTAACGGTGCTGGCTTTTAGCACACAACGCGGCTTTACACAGGATACCAGCGGCGAAAGCTGCCCGACACTTGTTAAACAGGCTCTGGACTCTGTCGGGCAAAACTGCGCCGGACTGGGGCGCAATACGGCCTGCTATGGATTTAACAAAGTGGGGGCGACCTTCTCTGAAGCGGTAGCCGATGATTTCTTCACGAAGCCATCGGATCAGGCCGGGCTGAGTACGGTTGCTTCACTGTCAACTGCGCCATTAGACACCAAACTTAATGAATGGGGGGTGGCCGTGATGAGCGTTCAGGCTAATATTCCGGACTCGCTGCCGGGGCAGTCAGTGCGATTCATACTGCTCGGTAATGCCGAAATGGAAAACGCCGTGCCTCCGCCGAGTGCAGAACCCACACCGCAGCCTATCGCCGTTCGAGTCACCACTGCTGCCAATATTCGCAGTGGGCCGACACGTAATGCTAATGTGATTGGAAGTTCGCCAGCAGGTGCCGAACTGATCGCTGATGGTCTGAGCGAAGATAAGCAGTGGTTACGCATCTTATATAATCAAAATCTGGTTGGCTGGATCAACGCTAGCCTTGTGTCGAGCGATGCAGACATCAACACGCTGCCAATTGTGAATGGCGTTCCCCAAACACCAATGCAAGCTTTCCGCTTGAAGACAGATGTCAGCGGATTGAGCTGCGCAGACGCGCCGTCGCTGCTCATGGTGCAAGGCCCTAAAAACGTCAAAATTCAGATTAACGCCAATGGGGTGGACGTCGAGTTGGGTTCGACTTTGATCTTTCAGACCACTGACAAGAACACATTTCAAATCGCGACGATTGACGGCACTGGACGTATTGGAAACACGGTGATTCCGGCAGGCTACATGACCGAAGCACCTGTAGGTGACGATGGGGATGTGAACGGTCGGTTTGGGCCGGTGCTGCCGATCCCTAAAGATGAATTGAAGCTGTTTCAAGTCCTTGAAAACATCTCACCCGATGTGCTGAATTACAATGTGAATGTGCCTGATAATGTGACTCCAATTGCCCCTCGTCCCACACCGGTGCCGACCGCCAGCACGACCAACACAACAGGCAATGTCGACTGCACCAGCTTCAAAGCCACTTCACCTCTGGATGGTTTGAAGTACGGCGTCAATACGTTTTATTGGGATCCTGCAACTGGCGCAACCAGTTATCGTTTGAATGTGGTCAACTTCGGTTCCATCGAAACACAAAGTACAAATGTCACTTACGATTTGTTCGATGCGGGTACACAATTCCAGATGTCGTGGTTTGTGCAAGCGTTAGTCAATGGACAGGTGGCTTGTACTTCACAGACCGTAACCGTTCCGCGTGAGGCTCAACCGCCACCCTTTACCGCAAGTTGGCAGTGCGGGCCGGGGGATGCACAGGTGACCGTGAATTATCAAAATGCGCCGCCGGGTTCCAACTCGGTTGCCATCGAAATCTACTCGTTGGAAATTCGCGAAGAGTATCCTGTGCCGCCGCGTTCAGGATCAAAAACCTTTGATGGCTTTAACTATGGTGGTGGACGTGTGCTGACATCCGGCGGACAGGTGATTGATTTGCCCGAAATTGTATGCAGGAGTCCGGGCTAAGTGCTGAAATGTGGGAGCGCCGTTCGGGTTGCTCCCTTCTAATAAAATTTTTTTTGGAGAATGATATGGACTTTTCGTATCCGGCTCATGTCCTTGATATTGCTCGTCGCGTCCAGCAGTTTGCTGATACTGAAGTCATTCCCCTCGAAGCCTTTGTCGATGACCACATAGATGGCATTACTCCGCAATCATTAGCCGATGTCCGTGCTAAAGCGAAAGCCGCTGGCATCTTCGCGCCGCAGCTTCCAAAGGAACTCGGTGGTTTAGGACTTACGCTTGAAGAAATCGTGCCGGTCTTTGAAGCCGCCGGTCGCAGCTTGTTAGGACCTGTCGCCCTCAATTGTTCCGCGCCCGATGAGGGCAATATGCACTTGCTTCACATGTTCGCGACGCCGGAGCAAGTCGAGCGCTACCTAAAGCCCTTAGCAGCAGGTGAAACGCGTTCCGGTTTTGCTATGACCGAGCCTGCCCCCGGCGCGGGTTCTGATCCGAACATGCTGCAAACCAGCGCCGTGCGTGATGGTAGTGATTGGATTATCAACGGGCACAAGTGGTTCACCAGTGGCGCGGATGGCGCGGCGTTTCTGATCATTATGGCGCGTACCAATCCCGATGTGCCGACGCACAAAGGCGCGACGATTTTTCTCTCGCCGAGTGATGCTCCCGGCATCGAAATCGTGCGCCGTGTGCCGATCATGGGCGGCAATGACCTCGGTGGACACGGTGAGATCAAGTTTCACGATTTGCGCCTGCCATCGAGCGCCATACTTGGTGAAGAAGGTCAGGGCTTTGCACTGACTCAAAAGCGCCTTGGCCCCGCGCGGATGACGCACTGTATGCGCTGGACAGGTATCGCCCAACGTGCGCTGGAAATCGCTACACAGTATGCAACTGAACGCGAGGCCTTTGGCAGCACGTTAAGTGGACATCAATCGATTCAATGGATGCTGGCGGACTCGGCCACTGAGCTTCATGCTGGACGGCTCATGATCCAGCACACCGCGTGGCTGCTGGCACAGGGCAATGACGCGCGGCAGGAATCGTCGATGTGCAAGGTGTTTGTGGCCGAGTCGGTTAATAAAGTGCTGGATCGGGCCATCCAGATTTGTGGTGCAAAAGGCATTTCGCGTGATTTGCCATTAAGCCGCTGGTATGAAGCGGCGCGCGCTTTCCGCATCTATGATGGAGCATCGGAAGTGCACCGCATGGTGATTGCACGGCAGGTCGTCAAACACTACGGAGGCACTATTAAGAAAGGTTAAAATGAACTTAAGGGGATTTCTAGGCCTTTTCCCTTAGAATCAAGATATATCTTGTACACCAAAGGCCAATGTGATGAATCAGCAGGATGCCACCCGAATCAAAGAGGTTGGTCTGGATGCGCTGAAGAATTCTAACGCGAATTTGCGTAAGGTCGCACTGCTTGAACTCCGGAAATATGATGCCCCGATTGTTGCCGATGTGTTCGAACGTGTCATCCAAAAAGACCACAACAAAGAAGTCCGTGATCTCGCGCAAAACCTACTCACTCAACACCGCATCCAAGCGGCACAGTGTCCACCTGAAACAAAACCTCACGTAGATGCCCGTCATTCATGGAAATGCTCTTTTTGTGGATCAGAAGTTACTGCGCAAGATCGCTGTCCCAACTGTGGTGCCGAGCGAGATGACAAAGTCGTCTTTGATGATGAAACGGATGCGACATCGGCGCTCGATGCAGATCAATTCCTGATGAAACCAGAACATCAGAATTTTGTGCTTGGACGCAGCAAGACGTTAAGCAGCGGAGCACGCTTTCGGCTGATTTTCCCCGGTTGTTTCATGATGATGTTCGTGCTTTGCGGCCTAACTTTCCTGAGTTTTGTCCTCAATGAGACTTACCAATCATTACTCATTTCTATACAAGGTGTTGCTGCTGAGGCACGATACACGGATCGCCGTATTTCGTCGGGAGACGACAGCGATACCTATTATGTGACCTATGAATACACAGTCGGTGGACGCCAATTTTCCCATCAGCAGTCCGTCAGCCGCACCCTCTATGACAATGCCGAAATCGGTGGACGTGTACAGATCCTTTACGCTCGATCTAATCCTTCGATTGCCAAAGTGGTGGGAACGAATCAAATACAGTGGTTCATCGTCGGATTCGTCTTCTTGTGGAACGGTATTGTCTGGCTAATTGTTATCGGCCTCATCAACCAATACCGTCTGGAAAAGCTGTTGGAACGCGAAGGCAAAATGCTCAAGGGGAAAATATTGGATGTTTCCCACTCCACCGACAGTGATGGTGACCTTACACTACATGTGAAATATGAGTTCCAGTCGCCCGAGTCCGGAAAACTGCTGAGTAAACATGAACGTGCACAGAGGAATGATCTCAAACACAATCAGATGCCGCTTTTTGGCACGCCAATCCATGTTTTGTATTACAATGATCGTAACTTCATGCTGCTCTAAATGGCAGACATGGTAGTTTGCATTCTACTCTCAACAAAGGACAATGCGATATGGCACGGCCACGCCTCCGCGATCTTGGTATTAATATTGGCGTTATTCCAACCGGTCAATACAACGCCATCACCGATGTCGCGGGTATTCGCGTTGGACACGCCACGGTCATTGCCGACGAACCACGTATTGCTCGCACTGGGGTAACCGTGATCTTCCCTCGCGAAGAACCGATTTGGGATCACCATTGCTTCTCGGGCTTTCATGTCCTGAATGGCAACGGCGACTTCACCGGCACGCACTGGATTGACGAGTCTGGCTTGTTGACCACGCCGATTGCCATCACCAACACGCATCAAGTTGGCGTTGTGCGCGATACGCTGGTGCGCTATTCGGTTGAACACTACGGTGCGCATGAATGGGTGATGCCTTTAGTAGCCGAAACTTACGATGGTTGGCTGAATGACATCAACGCCTTCCATGTTCAGCCGGAACACGTCATATCCGCTGTCGAAAGCGCACACGGTGGTTTGATCGAAGAAGGCTGTGTCGGCGGCGGCACAGGCATGATCTGCTACGATTTCAAAGGGGGTATTGGCACGGCTTCACGCTTGGTCGATACGCCCAGCGGACGCTATACCATCGGCGCTTTGGTGCAAGCTAATCACGGCAACCGCGAACTGTTCCGTGTGGATGGCGTACCCGTGGGGCGTGAAATTCCGACCAGTACGATTCCATCGGGATGGGACGATCCCCAGCAGCCGGGGTCGATCATCGTTATCCTTGCAACGGATGCGCCTTTACTGCCCGGGCAGTGCCGGCGGTTGGCGCAGCGTGCCACGATTGGCTTGGCGCGAACGGGATGTGTCGGACATAACGGCAGCGGTGATCTCTTCTTAGCCTTTTCGACGGGTAACGTGCTGCCCAATCACTTTGAAGAACCGCTAAATGTAAAGATGCTGCCTTATCCGCATATGAACTGGCTGTTTGATGGTGTTGCCGAGGCTGTTGAAGAAGCAGTCATTAATGCGCTGGTGGCTGCTGATACCACAATTGGCTATAAGGGCCGCACAGCTTATGCGCTCCCTCATGATTTATTACAAAAGGCCATGCAGCGTTACGCACCGCATTAAGATTTGGTGGTACTTTGGTCAATGGTTGATTGTAAATTGATTAAGGTGTGATATAGTAAAGGGAGTTAATTATAGTAAACGCTAAACTCGGCCTATTAAGGTAGTGAATAAAGGGTCGAATATGCCCTCACATGACCGATTTAACGTCACGGCGCTAGCAGAAGAAGTTCTCCGTAATCCGAACCCCGGCTCTCGTAAAATTGCCTTACAGGGCCTCAGTATTTACTTGCGTTATAAACGCATCTATGAGTTGGTGTTTTACGTTAGCCAACGGGATAGTAATGCTGAAGTCCGTGAAACGGCCTCTGAACTACTAGCCACGATGCCATCGGCGGTATCAGACGTCTAGTAACAACCGCACATTCAGTGCCCATGCTAAGTACATGGCTCGCAGGAACTGCTTAAACTGCTTGATGCTTGCATCATCGTTCGGTTCTGACTTGAGTAGTAATGGGTAGCTCTCGGTCATATCTTCAGGTGACGGAGCCAGCGCCATAATTTCATCGGCGTTCATATCGCGCCTGATGACGTTGAAGAACATCAACAGGGTTGCCCCGTACGATGGTTTGATGTGCCCCAATAAGAACAACATTTCAAAGAGTTGATTGGTGTTGACGATGTACTCGCCCAACTGCCGTACCAACACGCCCTTTTCTTGGAAGAAGGGCTGTCCCTCATCGCGCATCGAACTGACCGCTTCACCCGCCGCCTTGAATTCCTGTAACCCTTGGCGCAGCAGCATCCACGGCAGCGTTTCAACCGGCAGCGGCAGTTGACTCAGCAGCCAGAGTTCGGCCTTCCCCGAAATTGGATATTCGATTTGACCGATACAGCCGAAATGTGCACCCAAGTTGTTGGCAGGACAACCTTCACAGTAATGTTCATAGGGCAGGAGTTCGTCGGCTTGGTCGATCAGGTTTTGCACCATCACCACCTTGGTTTCCGATTCACCGCTCACAGTCGTACGTTCCAATTCAAAGCCGATTTCAGACACAGGACGGTTATCGCCGTTGTCGCGGAACAGCTTGATGACCGCTTCGGCGCGGGCGCGTCCCTTGATGCGTTCAATGATGCCTTCAGTGGATAGTTCTTGCTTGGGATAGCACTTATAGTCAATGACGTAGTCAATAGCCATCGCTTGATATTGCCTTTATGATCATTTACAGAAAATGGGCGCAACAATAGCATAGCTTGTAAGGCTTGCATAGGATGTGCGCCCTGTTCGCACGATTTACCGTCTCTTCAGTGGTATTATTCGATCTTGAAGCTCCACCGTCGGATAAATGTCTGGGTGCTGGTCAGGCTCACAACATTGAAACCGGGATTGTCGTTGTCAGCCACGGTGTCCGTCGAACCCGGCCACGAGTTGAACTGATTCCAACTGCTGAGTGCACTGGTATAGAGGATGCCGTCTTGGTACATCTGGATATTCTGATGCACATGACCGAAGAACACGCCGCGCAGCCGATCTTTGGCCTTCAACAAGATTTGGTGCAGCGCCTCGCCATTGGTTATTCGCATGTAATCGTCTAACCACGGCGAGCCAACAGGCAGGGCATTATGATGCACCGCCACTACCAGCGGTCGGTCATCATGTGCCGAGCAAATCGCATCCAGCCATTCCATCTGCTGTGGAACGACGTTCCCGCGCGGTATTTCAGCAGGGCCATTGCTATCCAGTGCGATGATCTGAAATCCATTGGCATCAAAGGTGTAATAGAAAGGCGAGAGGAGTTCGCTGCGTCCAAGTAAAATGCGCTGCAACTCAATACCTGCGTCATGATTGCCGGATAGGTAATAGACAGGTCTGACGAGCTCGCTCATAATGTCCCGCGCCGTCAAATAGGCTTCAGGAACCGGATCGTACACGACGTCACCGGTATGCAAGATGAAATCGACGTTGAAGGGCAGGGCGTTCACGGCTTTGACCAATGCCCTTGCGCCCTCTTGGGTGCTGTGCGGCGTGTGCTGTTTGCCATATTCCGGGTCAGTGCCGATGTGGGTATCGCTGATATGGACGAAGGTCAGGTGCTGTTCCGGCATGTAGTGATCTCCATAATGGGTAAATGGGTTATTTTCGCCTGCTTTTCTGCACTATAATAACGCTAACCAATCAAATACGCGTGATCCAAAGGGATAGCTTCTATCGTTTGATGATTTGGGGATAGTGGGGGAGTAAGGAAGCCGGTCAATGCGAGGTATAGCCGTTCGTTTCGCTGCAATAATGTTACTAGGATCAACGCTTGTGGCATGTGGTAACCAACCACAGTCTGTCGGTGAGTTACCGACTGTGGCCGCACTGCCAACTTTAACGGCGACACTTCCTGTTACCGCAACAGCGACCATGACGCTAACCATAACACCCACTGATACACCGACGCCAACAGCAACGGTGCTTGTGACCAACACGCTGACGGTTACACCCAGTGCTACCATTACCGATACACCGACGCCGACTGCGACCAACACACCTTTGCCAAGCGATACACCTTATCCCACCGCTGATAATGAAGGCTTACTCGCATTAGTACAGCTTGCGGCGAAGGCGACCATTCTGCCGCCCAATCTACTGCCAGCGGTTGTGCCGACTGTTCCCGGGGCAGTGGTCGGGGCGACAGCGCCGCCTGCCGTCATGCCAACCTGTACCACGCCGCCGAGTGGTGGATTTGCTACCGTGTACAACGGCGACCCAACTTTGGCCGCGCAGTTGGGATGCCCTCTGGGGGTAATCTCGTTTGCCAGCGCGTCACAGACTTATCAGGCCGGTGAGATGATTTGGATGGCAGGGCCACCGCAGGCCATCTATGCCTTGTTTAGCACGGGGCGTTTCACTCGTTATGATGACACCTTTAACGCGTCTGTTGATCCAGCCAGCGGCGGCGAGACAGCCCCGGCTGGCCTCATCGTTCCGGTGCGCGGCTTTGGGAAAATCTGGCGCACGTTTGCCGAAGTTCATGCCCTCGGTTGGGCCACCAGCGACGAGTTGGGGGGGCAATCAACAGCCCAAATATTTGAGCGCGGTCAAATGGTATATTTACCACAGCGCGGTATGATAGTCGTATTAATTACCGATAACGGCGGCCTCAACGGGGGATGGCGCATGGTATCCGGTAGTTATTGATCGTTTAGAAAGGTTGTTAGGAGGAGCAGCATGGGACGACAACCGCTTACACCAGAGCATCTGGCCTTTCTGGAACGGCGTTATGTGGATCTGAAGCAGGTCTATGAAGCGATGATTTCTTATTACCCGCCCGATGCCTACGAAGAGAATTATCTCTTTGAGACCATCGTTTGTGAGTTTAATTACTTGGCGGATACGTTGGGCTACGAGAACGACGAGGCTTTTCTGGATCGCTTAATGGGCGACACCGAAACTGAAGATCTAGATGATGACGCCGAAGATTTTGACGATTTCGACGAAGTGTAGCCCCTTAGGGCCGCACTTCACCTGAATGCAACAATGTTTGTTCAGACCGACACCTTCATACTGCGACCGATACGTGAAGATGAAAAGCCAGACGTGTTGGAGGTCTATCGCCATTGTGAAGATTTTCTAGCGCTGACGCCCAAGCCTATCGCCTCCATGCAAATGGTTGAGGATGACCTATCACTGTCACGCGCGTGCGGCGGCGTTTTCTGCGGAATTTACAACTTAGTAGGCGTCATGATGGGCATAGTGGATGTTGTGCTCAAAGGCTTTGAGGGCGATCCAAGCGCGGCATTTATTGAACTGTTGATGATTGGGAAACCTTATCGTGATCATGGATTAGGTTCGGCAGTCGTCAAAGCCCTCGAGGCCGAAATTACAAGGGATACCACCATCAAATCCATCTTGTCGGGCGTGATGGTCAACAATCCGGACGCTGTCCGCTTCTGGACTCGACATGGTTATCAGATTGTGGCTGGCCCTGACCATCTAGCCGATGGAACGACCGTCTGGAAGCTGAAAAAGCCCGTCTCTATTCGAGTTGATTAGGGATGTGGTGGCCCTTTTTCGCCATATTCCGCCAGTTCTTTAAGCAGATTGCGCAGCCCGTATGTAGGTTGATAGCCCAACCAGCGCTGTGTATCCGCTATATCCCGCTTTTCAGGCTTCTGAGCGGGATCAAGCCCATGACCAATGACCAGATCATAATAATCGGGATAATACTTGCGGAAGGTGCTCCCCGCGCTTTCTGCATCCCAGTTCTCCAAATCCTGATCACTGTAGTCGTATGCCCCGTCCAGCGTCAGAATCAGATGTTCACTCAGCGGTGTACTGCTAAGGAGTTTAATACTCTGTATAACCGCTTGTGTGACATCATCAATATGTACCGCGCCGCCCCAAAACCATTTCGCCCATTCCACATAGGAGTTATAGACCACTCGATTCCAGTAGGGGATAAAAGCGCGTGGCCGAAGAGTAATCACGTTCATGTGGTGACGCGCAGCATAAGTGCGTGCGATTTCTTCGCCGAGCACTTTGGTGTGCCCGTAAATGCCGTCACGTTCCTCGATGCTGGTGCTTGAGATATAGACCATGCGCGTGATGCCTGCCTGTGCTGCCGCTTCGAAAACGTAGAATGTTCCGGTGACATTCAAATCCCAGAAATCATAAACGTCTTTTTCGCGCCGGAATTCGTGGAGGCCGTGCCATGCGGCGATGTGAACGACACATTCCACATCCTGCATCGCATTTGCCAGCGTGGGGCGGTCAAGAATGGAACCGGCAACATAAATACCATAGTCGTCAGCCGGTGCGCGCACATCGAGCCGGATCGGTATATCACCCTGTTCAACCAGTTGTTTGGAAACGGTATACCCCAGATCGCCTGCGCCGCCTGTGAGTAGAACACGCATCGTTAGTGCACCTGTGATAAGAGGTTTTGAGCTAATTGAATATTTTCTTCGAGGTACGGCAGCCGGTCCCCGATGTTCATCGCGGCGAAAATCTGGTGAGCAGCGGTGAAATGGTTAATCGCCTGCTCGTATTCGCCCATGTTGCCGTAGACCATGCCGATGCTGGTGAGCAGATCGCCTTCGCCAACCCGATCCCCGACTTCCTGTGCCAACTTCAACGTTTCGATATAGGTATCCCTCGCCAGTTCATAGTAAAAACGCGCTTCGAAATCCGTGCCTGCTTTCCGTCCGAGATCATTGTAGATGTTGCCAATGATTCCGAGACGCAGCGCAGCCTCGGCTGAATTGCCCAATGTTTTGTACAGCGAAACCACCTCATGAAAACATTTGATGGCCTCGGTGTGCTGTGCGTTCGCCAGATGAGAATTGCCTTGGTTACCCAACCGCGATACAAGGCTGCGTTGGTCGCGCATCTGCCGCGCCACATTGACCGACTCACGGTGTAGTTCGATGGCTTCGCCGTATTTTTGGAGGTCGTCATAAACCAAACCAAGATTTGAAAGCCAGATGCCGCGCCCGCGTGTATCACCAATCTCCTGCGCAATTAGCAGCGCTTGATTCAGATAGGTAATGGCCTCTTCATGCCGTCCCAGTTCCCGCAGGATATTGCCCATATTACCAAGGATGCCGTCTTCAGTCAGACGGTCATTATCGGCGCGGGCTAATGTCAATGCCTGTTCGAAGCATTGTAGTGCCAGATCAGGCCGTTTGGTGCGGTAATAAATCAAGGCCAGATTGCCGAGATGCCGTCCTTCCGCCGCCGGATCGTTCATTGCGCGGGCTAATTCCGTGGATTGCAGCAGGCCGCTGATCGCCTGTTCATAATCCTCATTTTGGAGGGCTTGCCGTACCTGCTGAAGCGCTTGTCGTACTTGTTGTAACATCGCATCCTGATCGACGGAATCGGTCATGTTATGTTCCCTCCTGTCGTTTGTTACCGGAATTTCTGAGCAGTGTCACCACAAGTCCTAATCCTAATAGCATGAGCGGCCATATCCAGATGCGATCCATCTTTACACCGGGCAGGAGCGGTTCATCTGCAATGATGTTTAGCCGCACAATCGTAAATTGGTGTGACATGTCCGGCAGTTTGAGTCCGCTGACCTCGTCATCCACCAACCGCCCGAGCACAGCGTCATATCGCGCGGGCGCATCCCGCCGGAATTGATGGACGGCGCGAGCTGCTTCTGCTGGATCGGTTACGCGGTCTGCTAATGCACTTAATGTCTCTCGACCCAGTTGTATAGTCACCAGCGGGTCAGTGATCAAATTCTGGTACCAGTCAGGTCGTTCCCCCCAACCGGAAATAACATAGATTGTGCTGCCATGACGCCGATACTCAATTGCCACATGGCGTGGTTGGCCGGATTTGCGTCCACGGGTTGTCAAAATCATCAGGCGCAGCGCACTCAGTAAATCCCCTAATCCCAACCGGAATAAGTTGAGTGGCATTCTCAGTACCAGTCGTACCAGTCCGTCAGGATAGGGAATGAATTGGGGTTGGTCGGGTTCGATTATCATGCGTATTCAGCTATCTTTTTGGAAGGATAGCCTTCATATCCTATTACACTTGGCCGTTATGATCTGCTAGATTAGTATAGCCTATTCTGAGTTTTGTGGGGCAAACCGACGCTTGCCCAACGTCCATCAGCCGCACCCCTGCCGTCAGGTTCCCGCCGCACAGACCATGCCATGTTCTGCTAAAATAGAGACTGATGCGGCAAACGCTGCTTAACCTGTAAATTCCCGGCAACTCGATACCGGATTACTGGACATCTTACTAAACCCTAACACCCTTTTGGGGCGGAGTTTTGAATGCCTGACGAACATGATTCCCGATTGCCAGATGAAGTGCCTGAAGAGCGTCCGGAAGACGATGATGTGCCCTTTCATCTGCCCTTCAGTGATGAGATTGATGATACCCAGCATGATGCCCCTGTGGAAGACAAACCCCTGTGGAATGCGGATAATCCGATGGATGCCCGCAACATGCCAACCATGCCGATTCCGCGTGAACCCGGCGTGCCTGATCCCAATAAGACTTTAGTAGGCAGCGGCGGCCTAGACCCCAACCCTGACTTTAATACCCGTCCGGCTTCGGATATGGGCAACACCATGCGTCACAAAGCGGTGAAACTGGATAACACCATGCCGCACGAACCGCCACCGCCGCATCGGAATTATGCCCAGCCAAGCGGCCAGCAGTACCAGCAGCCTTATCCCCAACCGCCGACCAATCTCCCGCCTGCACCCCAGCAGAACACGCCTCCGGCACAGTCGCTCCAGCGTCGTCCTGCTCAACGCAAGCGGGGATTGTTCGGGTGTTCGCGCGGATGCCTCAGCCTCTTTGCGGGATTTGTCGCCATCTTCTGCGGTGGTCTGACCATTTTGACCATCGCCATTGGTGGCGCATATGCTTCCCGTGTTCAGCAGCAGTTGACGCAGCGTGTCTCCCAGATCAACAACTATCAGCAGTTCCAGAGCACCTTCTACTATGACCGTAACGGTCGCCAGCTCTACGAAGCCTTTGGCGAAGGCCGCCGTACCAAGGTCAAATACAGTGACTTTCCGCAAACCTTGATTGATGCCACGGTCTCAATTGAAGACGATAGCTTCTTCTCTAATCCCGGTATTGACGTCCAGTCCACCCTCCGCGCCTTCCTCCAATATGCTGGATTAACCGAAGGCTCGACCGGCGGCAGCACTATCACACAGCAGCTCGTGCGTAACGTGCTCTTTGATACCGAGTATCGCAATGAACGGTCTGTTCAGCGCAAGCTGGATGAAATCGGCTTGGCCTTGGCGCTCAATGGTCAGATGAGCAAGGAGCAAATCCTCGAACTCTATCTGAATGAGATTTACTACGGCAACTTGGCCTATGGCGCGGAAGCTGCGGCTCAAGTCTTCTTTGGCAAACGCGTCAGTCAGCTGACTTTGGGAGAAGCCGCGCTCTTGGCCGGCCTGCCGCAGGCTCCGTCTGATCTCGACCCGCTCAACAACGATCCCGCCGTTCAGGATAAGGTTGAAGCCCGCTGGCGTCTGGTGTTGGATCGTATGGTTGCGCTTGGCAAGATTACTCAGGCACAGGCCAATGATGCGCTGGCACAGGGTTTGAATTATGTGCCTCGCAACATTTCGTTGGAAGCGCCGCATTTCACGGTATATGCCGAAGCCCAGTTTGAGAAGTTGATGGGCACCATCGGGTATCAGCCCAAAGATGTGGCGCGTGGCGGCTTTAAGGTCTACACCACCCTTGACCTCGACATCAACAACGCTGCCCAAGAAGCCGCCCGCAATCAGGTGGCGACCCTCGCTGCCCAAAACGTCACCAACGCTTCGGTGGTGGTTATCAAACCGCTGACAGGTGAAATTCTAGCGATGGTCGGCAGCGTCGATTACAACAACGATGCCATTGATGGCCGCGTCAATGTGGCGGTATCCCTGCGTCAACCCGGCAGTTCTGTGAAGCCTTTCAATTACTCAGCTGCCATGGAAAACGGCATGACGCCCGGCGATGTCATCTGGGATGTCCCGACCAATATTGGCGTGGAGGGGCAAGCTCCTTACGTTCCGCGCAACTATGATGGCGTCTTCCATGGCCCGATGATCATGCGTTATGCGCTGGCGAATAGCTACAACATTCCGGCGGTGCAAACCCTTCGCCGATATGGTGTAGCTTATCTGCTCGGCCTGATGAAGCGCTTCGGCATCGAGTCGCTTGGTGATGATGCCAGCCGCTACGGTCTGTCATTGACGCTAGGCGGCGGCGAAGTTTCCCTGCTCGATATGACCAACGGCTTCTCAGTTTTTGCCAATCAGGGTTCGTATGTGCCCTCAACCGCTATCCTCTGCGTCTTGGATAGCAGCGGCAACATCATCTACAACTACGAAAATGGCTGCACGACTGGCGTACCCAATGAGAAGACGGTCAACAAGCCCGCCTATGGCAAGCAGGCCGTTGATCCGCGTATCGCCTTCATCATCAGCGACATTCTCGCCGATAACAACGCCCGTACCCCTGCAATGGGTGCCAATAGTCAATTGAATACTGGTGCGCTCGGTGCGTCCGTCAAAACCGGTACGACCAACGACTTCAAAGATAACTGGACGGTCGGCTATACCCGTAATGTGGCGGTCGGCGTTTGGGTCGGCAACAGCAATGGCTCACCGATGGTCAACTCTTCGGGTTTAACCGGTGCGGCACCCATTTGGAACAACGTTATCAATACTATCTATGGCAATCAGGAGCTTCTCAGCAAAGATTTCGCAGTCAATGGTCAGTTGATGCCCAACCAGCAGCAAGCGCCTGCCGGTGTCTCCCGCCGCGAGATTTGCGATGTCCGCCGCCTCAAAGAACCCGCTACCGATTGCCCGCGCATCAACGAATGGTTCTTGGATGGCCCTGCGGGTATCCCCGATGCCGATGGCAATCTGATCTATCCGCCCGCGCCGCAGCCTGCTCAACAGCAGCAAAACGGCGTCCAGTTGACCGAAGTTTCACCCGGTGTTTTCCAAGTCTTGGCCTTCCGCCTCGCGCCGGAAATCGCCAGCTTGATCCAGTTCCAAGTCCAAGCCGGACAGCAGCCACCGCCCACGCCGCTTTACTGTCAGGTGCCCAACGAATTGGCGGCCTCGGCCATTGGCGCGCAGGCACAGTTGTTCATCGCCCCGCCGCCCGTTCCCGATGACGCCGTATCCGCCGAAAACTACGCGCGGAACAACGGTTTGGCCTTCCTGCCCACCATCACTTGCACAGGCGACCTGCTGCAAGGTGGCGGCAGCGGCGGTTATGGTCCAGTTGTGACCACCGCCATCATCACCTCACCCTCGCCGGGGCAGGTCTTAACCGGCGAAACACCCATTTTCGGCACAGTGCAGTTCACGCCCGATCAGGGTAAGTTCTATAAGGTGGAAGTCATCGGCGGCAATCTAGGCGATTGGACGACCATTGGCACGACCCACACTGATAGCATCGTCAACGGTCAGCTTGAAAATCTCTATGTGCCGGGGTTGGTCAACGGCAGCTACCGCATGCGTTTGGTGATCGTCGATAACGGAGGAGGTTTCCTCCAAGCCCCGTATGAAGTGCCCTTCACCGTTGCCCATTAATCTTGAATACTCTCGTAGGGAAGGCTTCTCAGAGCCTACCGCTTCTCACTTGTTTGCACTTTAAAGTGTCTGGAGATGGCCGAGGCTTATATCGGATTTGTGCAGTTCAAAGATGGGATGTTCGGATAGTTCCCTTTGAAACTATGACAGCGATTTGCGAAAAAGCGCGTTCTATTGGTGTGAAAGTACAATATACTCCCTCATGATCATAATGCGGGAGTTTTGAAAATTGAGGGGATTAGCTTATGTCAGCAGTTTCAATTCTTTGGCCCGCGAAATGGCTTCAGAACGGCTGTGCACACCGAGCTTGCCATAAATGATTTTGAGATACCAGCGAATCGTCTCGACCCCGAGTATAAGTCGCTCAGCGATCTCACGGCTGTTCAGTCCATCTGATATAAGGCGCAGGATTTCGAGTTCGCGCTTGGTCAGTATTTGGTGGTCATTATAGGGAGCAGGGGGATTCTCCGTAGATAAGCTGTTGTCTTCAAGTGCATAGACAACTGCTTCATCGAGGGTCATCGAACGCCCTTCCGCCAAAGCTGTCGCTAGTGTAGTATCGTCGAGGTGGATTCGAAGAGCAGCAATGCCACGTTCGTAGAATTGTGTCTGGTAAGGTAGTGACGGAGTACTGAGGGTTTGACGAAAAACTTCCGAAGCGCCAAATATGCGTGCAGCCCGGAATAAATTCGGACTATTTCTTAGAACTGCCAGACACGCAAATCCTTCAAGCGTATGAATCGTCTGCCATTTTTCACCCAATTCCTGAAGAAGACCCAAACTTTGCCTCAAATTAGCATCGGCCCTTTCGTAGTCGATATGATCTAGTGCTTCTATAGCAAGATTAGCAAGTGTTATTGCAATGAACCATGTGTTATTCGATATTCGTAGATAATCCAGACTTTCCTTCCATAAAAGGAAAGCTCTAGACTTTTGCTTCTCAGAAAAGGCAAGGGTGCCAAGGAAAAAAAGTGATAAACCGATGAGGTGAGTGTTATCTATTCCCTTTGAGAGTGACAATGCCTCACTTAACATGGCACTTGAGGTAACGTAATCTCCATGAAATTGAAACCACATGCCATAATCTTGTAATACGGCGATAATCCCAGCCTGATCACCAATATTACGCATTTCATCGAGACTTTTTTCGTAAACAGGTTTTGCTTCACTCAAATTCCCCTGAAAAATGTATAATGTGGCGAGTGAGTCGAGTGCTATTGCTCGAAGTCTTCTTACTGCATCCGTTAACGGTTTTCCCATTTCGTTGTCGTTTAATAAACTAGTGAGCCAGTTTATGGCTTCGACGAGATAACCGCGTAAATGCCAAAAAGCCACTAAAGACAACGCTAACTTCAATCCGATTTCTATATTGCTTTTTTTTGCGCTCCACGCTAAAGCAGCGCGAAAGTTATCATGTTCGATTTCCAGTCTATCCCACCATATTCCTTGTTGTTCAACGAGTAAATGAGGATCATTTACTTTTAGTGTGGCAAAATAATAGGCATGCCGTGCTCCAGCAGGCTCGAAATCACCGTTTTCAACTGATTGTTCTAGTGCATATTCCTTTATCGTTTCCAACATTATGAAGCGTGCTTCACCACTTGAATCAACTTCCTGCTTGATGAAATTTTTATCAAGCAGCGACGCTAATCCATCCAGCACACTGATTTTTAGGTTGTCGGCGCAGATTGCTTCTGCCGCTTCCAATGACCATCCCCCGACAAAGACCCCCAAGCGCCGAAACAAGGTTTGTTCGTCGGTATTCAACAGTTGGTAGCTCCAATCAATCGCGGCACTCAGTGTCCGATGACGTGGCTCAATGTCACGTAATCCATCAGATTGCAGCATGAGCCGCCCATATAACCGCTTCAGCAGCGCCGATGGAGGCAGCAATTTGACCCGTGCCGCAATCAATTCAATTGCTAATGGCAACCCATCGAGGCGGGTGCAAATAGCGGACACCGTTCGCGCATTTTCTTCGGTCAGCAAGAAATCTGGTTTCACAGCCTGCGCCCGCTCAATGAATAGACTGATAGACGGAAATTGGTTTATGGCTTCAATGTCTGGCAAGTGGCTGAGATCAGGCAGTGCTAATGCTGGTACAGGCCACTGACGTTCTTGGCCAATACGCAAAGGCGCTCGGCTGGTCACCAGCAGTTTGATGGATAGACAGGCTGTGAGCAGGCTCGCAAGTTCGGGCGCTGCGCCGAGAATTTGTTCGAAGTTATCCAATACGAGCAGCGTTTGCTTATCGTGGAGAAAGGCTTTGAGGCGTTCGAGAGGGGTTTGTGGCCCCATTTCTTGTAAGTTTAGTGTATCGGTAATCGTCTTAATCACGAGGCTAGCATCAGTAATGGGAGCTAGAGCGACGAAAAACACCCCATCTGGGAAATCATCTAAAACCTCTCCCGCTGCTTGAATGGCGAGCCGTGTTTTGCCAATTCCCGGTGGGCCTATGAGTGTCAGCAACCGAACGTCGGGTTGGAGCAGTCGCTTGCTTATCGCTGCTGCGTCTTCATCCCGTCCGATGAGCACCGTCGGCGGTGCCGGCAGGTTATTCGGTGAACTAAATGGTGTTCCCCACGGTGCAGCGTATTCAGCGGTTTCTCCTCTGGCAAAACGCACGAAAACACCGCGCTCGTCGATAGGGAGATTGAGTTGTTCAGCTAAGAGTTCGGCCATCTGCTTGGAAGGCTGTCGTTCATCCGCTTCGATTTTTCTCAGGGTCACTGCCGCACAGCCAATGCACTCTGATAGCTCCTCTTGGGTCAGGTCAAGCATTTTTCGGCGCTGCTTGAGCCAATGGCCGAATGTCCGTTTGACAAGCATAAATGTCTCCATAAAAAAATATGGAGCCATTATAGTTCAATATGATCTTTTCTGTATCGGTTTTTGTATCGGTAGCAGCTTCCTTAGAGAAAGTTGATATGGTTCAATGCAAGTGCGGGTAGTCATTCTTTGATAACTGATAACTTTGAGGAGATTACAATGAAGTTTTTCCATTTGCGCGTGACCCTGATTTTTGGTTTGTTGTGTCTTGGGTTCGGACTGGTTTCGGCACAAGACGCCACACCACTTCCATCAGCCGCTGAGGCAACCCCCTCACCAATTCCAGCGAAATCGCTGATGCCTTGTCCTGCGGATGTCACCCCGACGACAATATGCGATGTGATCGCAACAAAGGCGGAGGATATGGTTGGCGTCTGGTCGGTTTATTTTGGGGGTGACCCGGCATTTATCCGCTTCAATGCAGACGGCACTTGGGTGACTGGCAACACGCTCGAGAGCACCTCTGCGGCTTCGGTCGATGGCTATCCAGCGGGGACTTCTAGCTTTGACGCAGACGGCGTATGGTCGACCTTGTATACCCCGTTGCCCGATTGTCAGGCTGGCCGTTACCGTGTGCGCATAATTATGGTCGGTGGGAAGCCTGTCGCGCTCAATCTTGGGCTTGTGGAGGATTGTTTTGCACCGCGCCAATCAGACTACGGATTCACCATGCTCAGAGCGGGTGACTAAACAACCGAAAACCCGCACTAATGGTTCACACTGAGATCATGTCACACCGCTGCATGATCTCAAATTACGTTTCTACGACTATTTTCGCCATGCCAATAGTTGATCCAGCGTCACATTCGCTCCGCAGATCACCGTCACCACATTTGACCCCGCCTGTACAGAAATTTGTTCATCCGTCAGCGCCGCAAGGATGCAGGATGCCGCCGGTTCAACCATCAGCTTCTCTTCCTGCAAGAACTCGAAAGCGCTCGCCACCGCCTGCTCGTCCGGCACGGCTACCACATCCGCCGCGTATGCCTTCACGATCTCAAACTGCGTCTGTTCAGTTCGCCGCGCACCCAGACTGGTTGCCACTGACCTGATCGCAGGCAGTTCCACAATTTGTCCCGCCTTCCAACTCTGATACATGCTGTCTGCGCCAATCGTCTCCACTCCGATCACCTTGGTCGTGGGCGAGAAATGCCGTGTCGCGCTGATGATCCCCGAAATCAACCCACCGCCGCCAATCGAGGCAATCACCGTATCAATCTTCGGAAGCTGCTGCATCAACTCGACAAAAATCGTCGCTTGTCCCGCCATCACATTCGGATCATTGAACGGATGAATGAACGCTTTGCCTTCGTTCGCCGCCACTTCCATCGCCCGACGGTTTGCTTCATCCCAACTGTCGCCATACAGCACCACCTCGCCGCCCAGTTCCCGCAGCGCGTCTACGCGGCTTGGCGCGGCATTCTTGCCGAGGTAAACCGTCGCCCCCACGCCGGAGAGTTTCGCCGCATAAATCACGCCCATCCCGTGATTACCCTGCGACGCTGTAATCACGCCTTTCTTCCGCTGTTCTTTCGGTAGCGATAGCACTGCGTTCAACGCTCCCCGCACCTTAAACGAATGTGTCGGCTGGAAGATTTCCAGCTTCAGATAAACATTCGCGCCCAACTTCTGGCTGTAATACTCAGACCGCACCGTCGGGGTAGGGCTTAAATGCGGCTGAATTCGCCCCGCCGCATTCTTAATCTCATTTGCGCTAATCAGCATCATTGACCTTTCAAATGCACTTCTATTTCTCACTTGTATGAATCATACTATCCAACTCATAGGCTTCGATATGACCATTACACTTTGTATTAAACTTGGAGGTCTTGGCGGTTCGTTGATATTCCCCGACGTGACAAACATCACTCGCCAGCCCATTTTGCCATCGTGTACAATCTGCCCATTACTTCATTTCAGATAAGGTTCTTCCTATGGCACAAGTCCAATCCAAATATGATGTGGTCATTATCGGTGGTGGTCATAACGGCCTCGTTTCGGCTGCCTACCTCGCCAAAGCTGGTCTATCGGTACTCGTCCTCGAACGTCAGCCGCAGATTGGTGGTGCCGTCCAAACCGTAAAGGTTTTCAACGGCATCGACGCCAAGCTCTCCCGGTACGCCTACCTGCTCAGCCTCTTCCCGCGCAAAATCAGCACCGATCTCGGCCTCAACTTTGAAAGCCGCCGCCGTTCCGTCTCCTCCTTCACGCCCACCGTCCGCAATGGTCAGCATATGGCCTTGCTCATCAGCAACGTCGATGAAGGTGCAACTGTCGAATCCTTCCGCAAACTCACCGGAAACAACAGTGAATACATGGCCTTCCAGCGCTTCAATCACTTGATGGAAGTCTTCGCCCAAAAAGTCTGGCCGACCTTGTTGACGCCGCTCCAATCCCGCTCGGAAATGCAGTCACAATTCACCGATCCCGACGCTCAAGAAGCATGGAAGATGCTCATTGAAGAACCACTTGGCATCGGCCTCGAACGTATCTTGCACGATGACCGTGTTCGTGGATTAGCCTTCACCAACGCCAAAATCGGCGTCCTGACTCATCCCCATGACTCGACGCTGCTCCAGAACCGCACTTATCTCTACCACATCATTGGTCAAGGCACAGGTGAATGGCAAATCGTCATCGGTGGTATGGGTTCAATCACCGCCGCTCTTGAAAAATCCGCCTTAGCTGCTGGCACCCACATCCAAACTTCGGCTGCTGTCGATCACATTCAGCTTGGTTCTGAAAACACCGTCGAATACACTCAAGGTGGACAAACCCAGTCGGTTCAAGCCAAGTATGTCCTCTCGAATGTCGCCCCCAGCGTCCTCAACAAACTGCTGGTTGGTAGTTCCGTTCCATCTCACATTGATGAAGGTTCAGCCTTTAAAATCAATATGGTGCTCAAACGGTTGCCGCGCCTCAAAGCCCAAGGCTATGTGCCTGAACAGGCTTTTAACGGCACCTTCCATATGGATGAAGGTTATGAAGCTCTCAAGACTAGCTATCAACAGGCCATGCAGGGACTCATCCCTGACCAACCTCCCGGTGAAATGTACTGTCAGACCATGACCGACTCTTCAACCTTGTCGCCTGAACTCCGTGCTGCTGGCTACCACACCATTACGCTGTTTGGCATCGATATGCGTGCCAAAGCTTTTGAAGCCGATAATGCTGGCACACGCGAAAAAGTCCTCCGCAGCTATGTCAAATCGATTAACAATTATCTGGACGACCCGCTGGAGGAATGCCTCGCCATCGATGCCGACGGCAAGCCCTGCATCGAAGCCAAGTCTGCCATTGATCTCGAAGCTGAACTGGCCATGCCGCAGGGCAATATCTTCCATCAAAACCTGACATGGCCTTTTGCCGATGATGCCGAACAGGTTGGAACATGGGGTGTTGAAACACCGTTTGCTAATCTGTTTATTTGCGGCTCAGGTACGGTTCGTGGTGGATGTGTCAGCGGCGTTCCCGGGCACAACGCCGCCATGAAAGTCCTTGAATGTGAAGGTCGCCGCTCGTAGCGCTGCTCCAAACGGCTGCTGTTAATTCAACCGCAGCAGCCGTTCAAAAAACTTCGCCCGCCAGATGAAACGCTGGATGAGTGCCCATAATCCGACAACCGATAAGACGATAATCCAATCTCGTCGGCCTAGTTCGGTGAGTTCAAACGCATTTCGGAAATCGGGCACCAGCATGATAACGACGTAAAGGAAAATCAACCCAATCGCCACAATCGTCGGTCGCCAATCTCCACTGTATTCATCGCCGCCCGTCCAGAATTGGGTAGGTGGTTCTACAAACACGATCAAAATGATCCCGCCCAGCGTGGTGACGGTTGTCAAAATAGTACGTGCGACTGCCAATGCCTCACCTTGTGCCGTCTCGATGATTTGCGCGATGGTTTCGCCTTTTGCCGCTTCGAGCATGACGACTTGATCATGTGTCAAACTTCGCATATTAAAGACGTTTGTTCCCGCGCTGTTGGTGAATGTTGCGACGTAATAAACCAGATAAATGGCTACGCCCACTGTTGCCAACGAGATTCCTGCTGGAATGACGAACCGCAGAACTGTCCGTAACGTTGCACGCGGTGGCTTACCGGGATGTGACCATGCTGCTAACCCTAAGGTTGGTATGCCAACCGTAATTAATGAAAGCAGCGATTGGTGTACCGGGGTTATTGGGAATCCCAACCCGATAATTGAAATCGCGACGATAATCAGCATCTGATAAACCACCCGCGATAGGAACAAGCGGATGATGTCCAGCATCCCCATCACAATCCGCTGACCTTCGTTGAAGGCTGAAGGTAGAGCCGCAAACGAGTCGTTTAACAAGACAATATCGGCCACCCCGCGTGTGGCTTGGCTGCCGCTCTGCATGGCGATGCCGATTTGTGCCCGCTTCAAAGAAAGCACGTCATTCACGCCGTCACCAATCATCGCCACATAGTGTCCGCTGGCTCGCAGCGCACCCACTAGTCGTTCTTTCTGCTGTGGGGTAATGCGACCAAAGATCGTCGTCTTTTCGGCTGTCTCAGCAAACTGTGCCGGTGACATACCATCCAAATCAAGACCGGATACTGCTTGAATATCCTTGCTCAAACCCGCTTGCCGTGCCAGTGCTGCCACCGTATTCGGGTTGTCGCCCGATATGATTTTGAGTTGAATGCCAGTATCGGCAAACTGCTTGAGAGTCGCTTCGGCTTCCGGACGCAGTTCATCGCTAAAGGCAATCGCGCCCATTGCCACCAGATTGGTTGGCAGTTGCGGTTCGTCCTCGCCGTCGCGCAGTCCCATCAGTTCATCATGCTTTGTGAACAACAGTACACGTAAACCCTGTGTTTCCCACTCGGAAAGTTTATCGCCGAGCTTCGTACTATTGTTTAAATTGGAGCGCAGCATTTCTGGTGCACCAAGCACATACACACCTTTGAGTTTGTCATTGTCAAAGGCAATCGCGCTCCATTTACGTTCTGATGAAAATGTAATTTCTTCTACAAACGGATACTTATCGCCATTTAATGCTTCATGCAGAGCGTCTGAAGTACGGTTGCCACTGCTGGCGCTAGCTGCATAAGTACCGAGAATTCGTCGGAACTCTTCATCACTAACTGAATAAGGTAGAGTTTCCACCAGATTGATTCGGTTCGCAGTCAAGGTACCAGTCTTATCAAGGCACAGCACATTAACATTGCTCATGGACTCAACGGCGTTCGCATGTTGGATCAATGCGCCTTGGCCGGCCATCCGTACCGCGCCCATCCCATAAGCGATGGTTGTCATGAAGAACAGCCCGTTAGGAATAAGCCCCGCGATCACCGCCGCGATCCGTGCGCTTTCTGTCAGCGGCTGGCTGACCACCAAGGCCGCTAATCCAAACAGTGTGCCGATGAGCAGCGTGACCATCACCAGCAGTTGAACAATGAAATCAATGTCCACTTGCAGGGGCGTCTTTTCTGCGCGGTAAGCCCGTGCGCCTGCCGTCAACTTGCTGGCGACACTTTGTTCACCCACCATCTGTGCTTCGTAATAAGCGCTGCCGTTGACGCAAAATGTGCCCGAGAAAACCTGATCAGCTTTGTGTTTAGGAATTAAATCTGATTCGCCGGTCAGCAGCGACTCGTCTACATCTAGTCGCCCATCACTAACGACTTTTCCGTCAACAACAATCTGGTCGCCCGCCTTAACCAACAAAATATCGCCAACCACGATTTCACTCGGGTCAACTGTAATTGCTGCTCCATCGCGCATCACCGTTGCCATAGGTCGGGTGAGCAGGGCAATCTTATCTAATGCGCGTTTGGCACGGAGTTCTTGTGCAATGCCAATAACCGTGTTCCAGAAAGCAATACCGACTGAAGCCAGCGCGTCGCTGTATAGGCCCAATAAAACGAGCACCGCACCAATCCCGAACAGCACGAAATTGATGAAGGTGAAGACGTTTGCTCGAATAATATCGGCATACGTGCGGCTGCTTTGGAAATGAACATTATTCCCTTGGCCGCGCTCGCGTCGGGCAACGACTTCCGTTTCTGAAAGGCCGTTGATCTGCGGAGATGAAATTGACGACGTCATCTGCATAAATAATTCTCATGTTCAAGGCTAGACAGTAATTGTAACGGATATTGAGCCTGTACGTTACGCCATTGCCAAAGGTTGCACAAATCCGTTACAAATCAGGCTATCCTGTCACATTGTTGGTTCTTGCGCTGGCATACTGGCTAACTTCGATTATACTTTGTCAAGCTAAATAAATGTTGATTGTTTACCAGAGTCTCGATTCAACGTACAAACAGTAAATAGAGAAGGACTACATGCCACTATTTGTTGTCTTCATCTTCGGTGCGGTTGTTTTCGGCTCAGGGGCGATGTTCGCTCCCGCATGGCCCAGCACCCACCCCCGAATTGGCTTAATGGCAGCACTCGCCCTTGGTATTGTAATGGGTGGCGCTATCTTTTGGGCATCCCTCTTTGGTTGGAATACACTGGTCATTGACTATCTTTTGTTCGCCCTCATAACCAGCATTTTTCTATTTGGTACGTTGTCGTATGGACAAAAACGGGCTGAAGCACGGGGTGAAACCTTGGCTGATGCCGATCAAGGTTGGCCGGGACCGCGCGAATTGATGTTCTTTGGCCTTGTCGGTCTAATCTTCATCATTCCAGTGATCATGCTGCCTGTGCCGCTCGATACTGACGCACAGGGTTTCGGATATCTCGGTCTGATGGCGCGTCTTGGCGGTGGCTTTCGCAGTCTGACCCCTTGGCATCCGGAAATTAGTTATCTCTATTCGCCCGGCTTTTCGGTGCTCATTGCCTATTTTAGCCGTCAATTGGATCAAGGATTGCATCTCGTTCAAATCAGCATCGGCGCGATTCTCGGTTTTCTCAATGTGTGGCTTGCCTATGATATGGGATCGGAAATTCGTGACAAACGTTTAGGGCGAGCAATGGCGCTCACGATGTTGTTTAGCCTTGGCCTGTTTACCGCCTTTATGGACTCGCATTACACGACGCTGCTTGGATTGGTATTTGCTCAAGCTTTTCTGATTTTCGCCATTCGTTTTCAGCGCCAGCCTACCACTGCTGATGCGGTAGGCGGTGGCTTGATGCTCGGTGCGCTTGTCCTGTCTCACCCTGATACCACCATTATCCTGATGCTCGGTTATGTGCCTTGGCTGATCACCATGTGGTTCGGCAATCCGCGCCCTACGTTGCGCTCGTGGCTGGTCATGGCAATCGGTATGCCGCTCATTGCCCTTGTCGCCATCTCGCCGTGGTTGTGGAGCATCAAAGACTTACTGGGTAGCAGCATAGCCTCGCCCTTTACCCGCGATTTCTCCAACTGGCGTATTCTCGTTCTATATCATGGGGTTTGGATTATTCCAGTTGCGATACTCGGTGCCGTCATTGGCCTTCGCAATCGCAGTCAGACAGTGATCTTAGCAGTCGGTTGGTTACTGTTCATCCTCGAATTTTCCAGCCTCGGTATCCTAGAAAACCTTTTTCCGAATCTTCTTGCGCCCATCCTTCGTTACGATTATCCCTTTAGCATCGCATGGCATGGGCCTATTATCCCCTATGCCATCTTAGGTGGAGTCGGTTTACTCTGGTTATGGGAACGCTACGGCGAAAAACGTATCGGGAATCTCTCACCGTCGTGGTCATATGGAATGTTCACAGTCGGTTTGATTATTATGATCGGTGGCTTGATACTCAGCCCTCAACTGTTGACTCTTAGCAAAGGGCGCATCGGCTTCTTTGGTGCCTTTTCCTCTGCTGCCGATGTCAAAGCGATGGAATGGCTTAAAGCCAATACGCCAATCGATGCCCGCGTACTGAATTTCCCCGGTACGCAAAAAGATAACTCGCATGAAAGTGATTGGGTTCCGGTCATTGCCGAGCGAGATACGGTCTATTATCGCTGGCAGCCCTTTTTCCGTGATAATGAAGCTAGCCTTGCCGAACAAGACCGGATGCGCGACTTCTGGGAAGACCCTGCGAATCCCGCCAATGCTGATCTACTGCGCAGCGCCAACGTCAAGTATGTCATTGTTCCGCAGCTCGTCACCAATCCCGCTAGCATCGATACAATGTTTCGTTGGCGCGCACCTTTCACCGATTTGATCAAGATGCGCTCCGCCGTCAGCGATGCGCCCTATCTTACACAAGTATTTGACAGTGACGGCGCCCAAGTGTACGAGGTAAAATCCCCGTAATTATGTTGAAATGCCGATTGCCTATATAATCGTAAAACCAGTCGGCATCCTATTCGTGCCGCACAGACAAGTTGTTGAGAACCGTTATGTCTGACGAACCGCGTTTCACCGACGATAAATCCCAGCAGGAACCCCAACCGCCGCCTCCAAGCGATGGGGATATTCCTGCGTCGGTGGCCTTCATGGAGATCATGCGCCGCGCTGCGGCCAAAGCCGAGTCGCAGCGTCCGCCAAGGGTTACTCCTGCATCTACGGTGATTAAAGACCCGCGCGGTACCGTTGCGACCACAACCCAAACGGTTGTGGCAGCACCCAATCCCCAACGCGATTATGATGCCGCGATGGAAGCCCAGCGTGTTCAGCGCATCAAGAAGCGTCAGACCCGTCGCCGCCGCCAAACCGTTGGTGTCATGGGGGGCATCTTTCGTTCAGTTATAGTCATTACCATTGCTGCCGCACTCATGGCGACCATCTTTACATGGTCGACGCCCTCGCAGTTCATCAATGATCAAGTCAAATCCAAATTGAGCATCGCGCAGGCTACCGGAGCGGCCACCGCTGTTCCGACGGTCATTCCGACGCCCAATTGGCTGCGCAAAATCGGTATCGTCTCCGGTCATCGCGGCCCACAAGTACCGCCTGACCCCGGTGCGGTCTGTCCTGATGGCCTCACCGAAGCCTCAATCACCTTTGCCGTTGCCCAAAAAGTCGTTCGTAATCTTCGTGATCGCGGTTACTCCGTCGATCTCCTTGACGAATTTGACTCGCGCCTCGATGGCTATCAAGCCGCCGCTCTTGTGTCCATTCACGCCAATACCTGTAAGAACTTTGGCGAAGTGGTAACAGGTTATCTCATTGCCCGCGCCGCCGCCCGCAGTGGTTTGGGGCAGGATGACAATTTGGTCGAGTGTATCGCACGCTATTACGCCCAGTCGACGAACTTACCGCGTCGTCCCGGTGTCACGCTGGATATGAGCGATTACCACACCTTCCGCGAAATTTACCCTCTGACTCCTGCCGCGATTATCGAGTTAGGGTTTTTGTTGGCGGATCGTGATATATTGACCACTAAACAGGATGAAATGGCGAAAGGGATTACGGATGGTATATTGTGTTTCCTTGAGCCAAATCAACAACCGCTACCGACCTTAGAAGCAACCATTACACCAACAGGGTAGATCGAATGGCAAAACAACTCGTTATGTACTCACGCACCACCGGATGCCCATTCATTTCAGTAGCTAAACGGGTTCTGGACGGTCATGCCCTCAGCTATCACGAAATATTCATCGACAAAGATATGGAAGCGCGGCGTCGGGTTCAAGAATGGACAGGCTTTCTCTCGGTACCGACCCTCGTTGTGGCCGAAGCAGGGGAAGTCTTACCCTATGCTATACCTGCGCCGCTTCCCTCCGGTACCAGCCCCCGCGGGATCAACCGTGGCACGATGATCACCGAGGGTAACATTGAGCAGTTAGAATTGTGGTTGACCCAAAACGGATTTATAAGTAGTGATGATGGGATTAACGGATGAGCGTCCAAGAAAAAACCATTCTCGTCGATGGCTTGAACGTACATTATTGGGAAGCAGGCGAAGAAAACCCCCGCGCTGTCATGTTAATTCACGGTGGCTTGGGTGATGCCAAACTCCATTGGGAATCGGTCTTGCCTCTTTTAGCCGAAAATTTTCACGTCCTCGCGCCAGATTTACCCGGCTTTGGCTCTAGTCAAACGCTCCCCACCCAACGAACGGATGTCTTGCTCCACTGGATGAAAGCCTTCATTGACATCCATAAACTAGAGCAGGTCGTCCTCATTGGCAATGCCTTTGGTGCGCTGCTGGTTCGGTTATTTGCTGCGGCTAACCCCAAATACTCTCCAGCGGTCGTTCTCGTTAACGGTGGCGGTGTCCCTGATCTCCCGATGGTCTTTAAATGGATTGACTGGATTCCCGGCCTATCCAACCTTGTCTTCGCCCAGTTCGGTCGTATGATGACCAATCCCGGTGCCTTGCAGCGCATTATTCACATCAAATCGGTGTTGACGGAAGCGTTTTATACGGCGGTCAAGGCGTCTTCAGGCTCGTTTAGCAGCATGATGAAAATGTTTGTCACCAGTGGCGTTCCGTCTGAACGAACCCCCATTGTTCCCACACTGATTCTCTGGGGCGTGGAAGACACCTTTACGCCGCCCGGTGAACGCGATGCCATCAAAGACAGCATCCCCGGTGCCGTAGTGACCGAAATTGCCGAATGTGGGCAAATGCCTCAGCTAGAAACACCGGATGTTTTTAGCTGGCAGGTGACGACTTTCCTCGACAAACTTACCCGCCCGCAGTCAGCTTCTAAAGCGGGTCCGAAAATGCTCCGAAAACTGTCTGGATAAACTGTTTCCTTGCTGCTATAATCCCACAGATCATTTTAGGAGGGGTAGCCTAGTGGCCTAAGGCGCTCGCCTGGAACGCGGGTAAGGGTAACACCTTCGTGGGTTCAAATCCCACCTCCTCCGCTTTTTTCCACAGTTATAAGACCCATGATACAAAAATTAAGTAGTTTACGCCTGCCGTGGCCGACAGATTGGACAGCGCTTTTCGGCTCGGAGCGCCCTCTCATTCTCGAAATTGGCTTCGGCTATGGACAGTATCTTCAGCACTTGGCGCTCACTAAACCCGATACCAATATCATCGGTCTCGAAATCGCCAACCAATGTTTGGATGCTGCCGAACGCGCGATTGAACGCAAACACTTGGTCAATGTCCGTGTCATCCAATCGATGGCCGAAACTGCCTTGCATCATCTGTTTGTTCCCGACAGCCTTAGTGAAGTGCATATCAATTTCCCTGACCCGTGGTTTAAGAAGCGTCATGGTCATCGCCGCTTGATCCAGCGCGATACGCTAGACGTTCTCGTCAGCCGTATGCGCCCCGACGCGACGCTCTACTTAGCCACCGACATCATCGAATACGCCGAGATGTCTGCCGAGCTGCTGCAGCAAACACCGGGCTTGGATAATACGCTTACGACCGATTGGGTGAATGATATGCCCGGGCGTGTCGTCACCAAATACGAGGGACGTGCCCAGCGGGTAGGGCGCGCCTGCTATTACTTTGCTTATCGTCGTAATCAAACCCCTGCGCCCGAAATACCTGTCATCAAGGAGGTCGAAATGACCCATGTCGTTTTCAATACGCCGTTGAGCCTCGATGAAATGCTGGCGCGCTTTGAAGAAATCGAACACAAACAGGGTGATTTGATTATTCGCTTCTTGCATGGCTATCGTGGGCGTAGTGTCCTCTTGTTTGAGGTTTATATCCACGAGCGCACCATTGACCAGCACATCTCACTCGTCATTTCTCCGCGTGAGATCGAACACGAATACACGCTCAAAGTTGGTACCATGGGTTATCCACGCTCCACACCGGGACTGCAAAAAGCCGTTGCCCTCATGGCCGATTGGCTCATCAGTCTCAACCCTGATGCCCATATTGTCAAACACAAACTGCCCGAATATCTCCAAGCTTCAACCGACGAAGACTAACCTAATATGGTTCCATAGGGAGGAGGCTTAGCTCCCCTCTGCCATGAAATGGAGAGGGGTGGGGGTGAGGATTTTCAGCACATTTTCAGACTTTCCTCAAGTAGCTGTCTTCTTTATAGAATCACCTCTCTACTCACTCAACGCCGCTGCATCGTGTCCTTCTCCGATGCTCATTCGCTCCTCAATCACCATCTGAATATCCGGTTCAGGCCGCAGTGTCACCAACGGATTGAGCTTGATCTGCTGCCCCGGCACCAGCGATAAATGATACCGTTGCAGGATTGTCGCCAAGACCAGTTGCGCTTCCATCATTGCGAATTGGTTGCCGATACATATGCGCGGTCCGCCGCCAAACGGAAAATACGCATACTTGGGGATGTCGGCTTCGTTCTCCGGCGCAAATCGTTCAGGCCGAAACGCTTCCGGGTCATTCCAAAGGTGCGCGTCGTGATGCAGCACATACATACTCATCATCAAAATGCTGCCCTTCGGGATGTGAAAACCACCGACTTCAAAATCCTCCTGAGCCTCGCGGGATACCGTCCATGCAGGAGGATACAGCCGCATCGACTCTTTTACCACCATCTCCAAAAAGGGCATTTTGGGTAAGTCAGTCAGCGTTGGCAGTCGCCCTTCAAGTGCATTTTGAATTTCTTCCGCGAGTTTTCTCTCAATTTCAGGATGTTGACCCAGCAGATAGAACGTCCACGTCAGGGCATTAGCCGTTGTCTCATGGCCCGCCACGAACAAGGTCATTGCTTCGTCGCGGACTTGCTTATGCGTCATTTGCCCGCCGTCTTCCTCGTCAACGGCCATCAGCAGCATCGATAGCAAATCACCTTTGTCCTCGCCTAATGCTTGCCGCTCGTGAATAAAGCCTTCGATCGTTTCGCCGATGACGTTTAGTGCTTCTCGGCGTTTGCGGTTTTTGACCGTCGGTAGCTTGTCTATAAACGGTATGGGTCGCGTGATGCGTTCCGATGTCGCTTCAATCCCAATGCTGATGGCTTCGCCGATATGATCAGCATCTTTTGTTACATCCGTATCGAAAAGTGTCTTGCCGACAATGCGCATAGTCAAATGCATCATCTCATTGAGCATGCCGATCTGTTTGCCCACGTGCCAGTGTTGCAGCATGTCATCGCTGTACTTCACCATCGTGTCTGCGTACACGGCGATTCGCTTATAGTGGAAAGCCGGCTGCACCAATCGTCGCTGTCGCTTGTGCAGTTCGCCGTCGCTCGTCAACAGCCCCTGTCCCACCGAGTCACGCAAGGCGTTTTTCAGTGCCGGCGTTTTGTAGAATTGTTCGGCGTGCTTTACCAGTACATACTGAATATGCTCCGGATTATTCAATTGGTAGATTGGGCGTGGCCCGACACGAAAAAGAACGATATCCCCATATTGCTCGCGGTTGTCCATCAAGAAACCGAGTCGATCACGTTGCAGTTGGCGGATATTGCCAATGAAGGGCAGTCCCTTTGGCCCCAGCGGTAGCTGTCGGATACTAGTCATATTATTCTACACTTACTACAATTATGGACGTGTTGTATAGAATTACGATATGCCAAAACCGATGGGTGGTCAACCATTTTTGCTGAGAGTTTGCAAATTATTTGTAAAATATCTCGTCCCTAATCATATTTCGTTACAGAGATTAATTCACATCAATAAATTAAAAAATTTCCACTCGTAGGGGGGAAGTCTCAGACTATGCGATTTCGCGCTCATAGGAACTTTTAACCTTTACACCGGAGATTATTATCAACTCCGTTTAATTCAGGTTTGTCGGCAAACCATTTTCTAACGACTTCTAACCTTTGTCCGCCAACCTCTCCCTCAAAAGGTTGATGCTGATGCTCAAAAAGAGTTACAAAATGTTCTTCCAAAATGTAACTCACTGCGTTTCAACCTGATCTACAATAAGCGTCAGCATGACTGTAGGGATTTGCCGTCAGCAACTCCTGTCACTGGTAAATCCGTATGCTCATTCCTGCGCACCTTAATATCGTGACGTCTGCCACTATTAATGCCGCCGCCATCGCCGCCGCCAATTGTTCATTGCCGCCACCGCCGCTGCTCATTTTTTTGTTTAGGCTGATGACTGGCGCTAAAGTCTGGCGGCTGATTTGGCAATCTTGGCGTCAGACATCCCATCACTATAATTGCCGCGAACCCCGCCGACCAATCCGCCGAATTGCCATAAAATCGCCAAAAAATATGGCGAATTATGTATCACGTCGCCAAAACTGTCGCTTCAAGACGCTCTCTGGATTCAGTCCTTCTGCTGCCTGCTGATTCCGTCGTGCAATCCGGCGCTGCGCCTGCTCATGGATTTCTCGGACGTGTGCGACTTTTTCCTCAATCGCCACCTTCAACCACCGCTCGCCATTCTCGGCTGTCGCCACGCTTCCGCTCCCATAAGCGCCCGTCAGCGTATCGTCTTCCCACATCGCCGAGAGGATCAGTGCCCCGCCCTCAATCCAGTCCATATAGTAATTCGGACTGCTGATAAAATTCGGCTCATCCACCACTCGCTCCATCTTGCAAAGTTCCGGTCGCAGATGGAGCAAATAGGCCGTTTCCAGTTCGCAGGCGTGTCCCATCCCCCCGATAGGTGACTTGCGAAATTGTTCCAGTGCCGGTGCGCCCAGATGACCGGACGTGTGCAGGAACGTAGTCGCCGCAAAAATATGATGATGCCGGTCACCGGCGTACTTCACCACGTTATGCAGGAATGATCCGTTTCCCCCGTGCCCGCTCATCAGATAGAAACGGTCTGTCCCACGCGCAACCAGTCCATCAATCACTTCCAGCAAAAAATCCTCGAACACCCGCCCTCCTAAGTTCAATGTCCCTGCAAACGACTCGTGATACATACTCACGCCATAGGGGAGGGTAGGCAAAGTCTCCGCTTCATCCGGTATCGCCTCAACCGTCCCATTCGCAATCGCTCCGATTATCACGGTGTCGGTACTCAAAGGCAGGTGATAACCATGCTGCTCGGTATGCCCGCAAGGAATCAGAATGACCCGCTGCGGTGACGCCTCCAAGGGTTTTGGATCGGACGACATATCACGCGCGAGATTGATCTGTTGAATGTCATTTGTACTCAGCGTTTCGCTTTCCGAATGAACCACGTAAAACTGGCTAAAGCCTTGATCTTTCAGCCCAACAAAGATTGCATTTACAACCCGCTTCAGCATCTCGCTCGTAACAGGCGCAGCACTTCCTTCCCATCCGTAGGGTAGGGCAGGCAGTAAACAAAGACGGTGTGTTTCTATAGCGTTCTGGATTTCATCAAGTGAATAACCATCGCCCAGTGGTAGAACAAACGGAATGTCGCGCGGTAGATCGACCACTTCCGGCCAAGTGAGTTCGTCATAATGGATAATATTGGACATATGAAGCCTCCTGCCCACCGATAATAACGGGCTCGCTTGCTGCCCGAAAGTGTAGTGGCACGTAATCATTTTTGACCGATATAATAGCCCAATCCGCGTCTTCACACACGAGAAAACTGACATGCCACTTTGGGTTGAAATACCACTGCGTATTGCCTTGTTCCTCGCTGGGGGATACCTCGCGGGCTGGACGGTGATGTCCGCTATTCGAAGTTTCGTCTTGCCCCGTGGTGACAATGTGGCGCTGACACGTTTTGTCTTTCGGCGGATGGCCCGCGTCTACCGTCTCATGGCTAAACGCGCCAAGACTTATGAGGAACAAGACCGGATTATGGCACTTTTTGCGCCGGTTACCTTGCTCTTACTGCCTGTGGTCTGGTTGTTTTTAATTCTCATTGGCTATACAGGCATGTTCTACTCGCTTGGCGAAGGAACCCTGTACGAGTCTTTCAAGATCAGTGGTTCATCACTCTACACCTTGGGCTTTTTTACGGTCGAGTCTCTAGCGCCCAACGGCATGGCCTTTGTTGCCACGATTCTCGAATTTACCGAGGCGACTATCGGCTTGGGATTAATCGCCATCGTCATTTCGTACCTGCCCACCATGTATGCTGCTTTCTCCGCGCGTGAAACGCTTGTAACCCTTTTGGAGATACGCGCCAATTCCCCTCCGTCCGCGGTCGATCTGATTATTCGTGCTTATCGCATTCGGGGGTTTGACTCACTCAGGGAGTTGTGGTCAGCGTGGGAAGTATGGTTCGCGCAAATTGAAGAAAGCCATACCTCGTTGTTTGCTCTGAACCTGTTCCGTTCGCCGCAGTCAGATCGCTCATGGATTACGGCTGCTGGAGCCATTATGGATGGAGCAGCTCTAATGCATGCGGTTGTTGATACGCCCCGCAATGCGGAAGGGCAGCTCTGTATTCGTGCAGGTTACGTGGCTCTACGTCACATCGCCGATTTCTTTCGCATTCCCTACAACCCGAACCCTGATTATCACGATCCGATCAGTGTTACCCGGCAGGAGTTTGACGAAGCCCTTGATCAACTGTCTGCTGCTGGTGTCCCCTTAAAGGCAGATTGGGATCAAGCGTGGAAAGATTTTGTGGGTTGGCGTGTCAACTATGATACGGTGCTGCTCGCGTTATGCGAATTGGTTATGGCACCCTATGCACCTTGGTCATCGGATCGGGGTTTACAGCGCAGTGTCTTCAAGATCATGAAATAGAGCCGCTGTCGCTGTATTTAGTGTATACTATCAGACAATTGTATAGAATTGACTGTATTTACTTGAGTATAAACGTTATGACCAAACGCCCTGATCGTCGTGGGCCACGCACACGTCGTCTTCTGCGTGATGCCCTCATTTCATTAATCCTAGAAAAAGGTTATGATGCCGTAACCGTTCAAGACATTACTGATCGTGCCAATTTAGGGCGCGCGACCTTTTATCTACACTATCAGAATGGCAAAGACCAACTGTTGATGAGCAGCCTGCGTGAAATGTTCGATGACCTAAAAGGGCGTATTGCTCCACCCACTCCTGACATGCCGATGGGCGATATGGCAATGCGGATGATTCCCTTTCAGCATGCCTTTGAATACCGTGATCTCTATCGGGTGACGCTTCTTAGTCAGCAGGGCACGGCTGCCATCGTGAACGGAATCCGTGAGTATTTAGCAGTGAGTATGCGCGAACGTATCGACGTTGCCGTTGGGGATAACCAACCGCTCGTGCCGCTAGATGTCCTCGCCAATTATCTAGCTGGCGGGATGATCGCGCTCATTAGCTGGTGGCTCAAACACGATGTTGCCTACACAGCCGAACAAATGGCAGACATGTTTAGCAAATTATCCACGCCCACCATTAATGGAGTGCTTGGAGCGAACGCGACGAAAGCCTAACGTTCAATCGGCTTGCTGTCGTCGTTGCCCCAATCTTTCCATGAGCCATCATACACAGCCCCGTTGCGCAGTCCTGCCACTTGTAGAGCAAGTAGGCCATAGCTCGCGGAAACGCCCCCGTTGCAGTAGACAATGACTTCCGGTGTATCTGTGGTGATCCCAATCGCATCGAACTGTGCGCGTAGCTCTTCAGGTGAATGCAGTGTTCCGTCGGGATTGAAGAGGGTATTGCGTGGCTGATTGATCGCGCCGGGAATATGCCCTTTCCAATTTGCGCGTGCATACTCACCCCGAAATTCTTCTGGTGAACGCACATCAATTACTTTAGTCGTCGTGTCCAGCTTACGTAACACATCATCAGCAGTACGGTACAAACTCGGATGAGCCTTCGCAATAAATGATTTCGGGCTAATCGCAGGAATGTCGGCTGTCACAGGGCGCTTTTCAGCGATCCACTTATTCCAGCCACCGTCGAGTACGGCGACTTGTTCATGACCGTAGTAATTCAATGACCACCATAAGCGCGCTGCGAACATGCCGCTGGCGTCGTCGTAAGCCACGACAAACGTCTTGTCATCAATACCGTTGCGGCTCATCACTTCAGCATATCGCTCTGGTTTTGCAATCTGGGCATGGCGTGGATCGGCAGGATCGGTGATTTCCAGAACCCAGTCAATGAAAACGGCACCGGGAATGTGGGAATCATCATAATCCGCGCGATGATTGAAGTAATGGGGTGTGGGTTGGCTTGCAGGGAGCACATGTCCCCGTATATCAACGATGCGTAGGTTTTCATCGTTAAGATGGTCTTGTAACCATGCGGTGGTTACCAATGGGTTGTCGAGCATCATGGACCTTGCTTCAATGATATGTGACGGGCGTTATTTAGGCATCGGCCATGTAAAACGGCACTCATCGCTCCCGCCACGTGCAACGGTGTTGCATCGACCGATGACGTTGCCATTATAACGCACTTCAAATGTTTTGGTCTCAGTACCATCTTCTGTTTCTTTGCGCCAGAAGAAGCGGAGTTGGTTGCTGAGTTGTTCGCGCTTGGGGGTGCCACTTCCACACTCAGCTGGAGCTTTGCTCTGGTCGCCTTGCAAAATGATGCGGAAACACTTCTTGGATTCAACCTTATCGCCGGGAACACGGTCACCGCTATAATCATCATTGCTGCCGGGCACACCGCGTACAAAGTCAGCTTTTTGCACGTTCAAATCCGCATCGCTGGCATTATAAAAAGTGAAGGTCGTATCAGTATAGAACAACACAACAGGCACCCCATCGATTGGTGCCGCTTGGTTGGATGTCAGCGCAAATGCCACAACGCCAATAATGATGAGCACTAGAATTCCCGCAAAGATGAACTTGCCTCGGCTGCTTGCTCCACCTGTCTTGGGCAGTTTCTTTGTCGAAGCGTCCGCTGACCCAACTTTTGTAGGGATATTTTGCGGACGGTTGTTCATCGTTGGAATAGGTGGCAAATCTAAAGTGTCGATGCCATAACCATTTTGCACATTCGTCATGAATTCGACGGCTGTCCGCTGGCGTTTTTCTGGTTCTTTATCAAGTGCTCTTAAGATTTCTTGTTCAACAACAACGGGAATTTTTGGATTCTTAGTTCGTGGTGGTGGCGGTGGGTCGCTGATGTGGCTCAACGCGATTTCCATCGGTGTATCGCCTGTAAAGGGTGGTTCTCCGGTCAGTAGTTCGTAGAGTACTACCGCTAGGGAATAAATATCACTTTGCGCCATCGCCTTATGGGAAGCGGTCGCCTGTTCGGGGGAAATATAACGTGGTGTTCCGAACGCTGTGCCTAACGTCGTCTGAGTCGACGATTGCATAACCAAACCAAAATCCGTAAGGATCGCCGAGTCATCGTCGGTAATGAGAATGTTTGAGGGCTTAACATCTCGGTGGATCACACCGTTGGCATGCGCATAATCCAGCGCAGCCGCGACTTGCATCAGAATCCGCACTACACGCTTCACTTCCAATGTCTGGCCTTCAGCCTTGAGCCGTTTGAACTCCTGTGCCAGATCACGTCCCTTGATCAGCTTCATGGCGATGAAGTACAGACCGTCCAATTCACCATATTGATAGATGGTGATGATATTGGGATGTTCCAGTTTTGCAAGTTCGCGAGCTTCGCGTTGGAATCGTTTGGTGAGAGTATCATCATCAGCCGCATCATCATGTGCCAACACTTTAATCGCGGCTGTTCTGCCCAGTCGTGTATCTTCCCCTCGGTAGATGCGAGCCATCCCGCCCGTTGCCATCAATGCATCAATGCGATAGTCACCAACCAAACGACCAATCAAGGGGTCTCTTTCTCGACTAGTCGAACGGGTTTGTTTGCTCACAACCTTATCCTTTTCTCTGGGGCGTGCTTGCCTACATCCATTATAACGGACATATAGGACTCGGTAGCTGTAAGAGTTATATGCATTACCCCAACAGAAAAGCGGCTGGATTTCAGCCAACCGCTTTCGAAATCAGTAGAGGATGGGTGTTATTTCTTCCCTTCGCCATCCAGGTTAGGCAACACACCTAATTCAATGGCTTCGTCAAACGAAATTTCCTTGCGTCCACTGCCTGTATTGACGAGCTCTCCCAACCGATCAAGGTCAAATAGATCATCGGCTGCGTTCGCATCCACGTTGCCAAGCTGATCAAATAAACCAAGGTCAAAGTTTTGGATCGGATCAAGCTTTACATGTTCAGGCTCTGGAGCAGGCATTTCCTCTGGCTTAACTGCCAACTCAAGTTCAACTTTTTGGACTTCAGTCGTCACGGTCTTGCGTTTGCCAGCAGGACTATGGCCTGAGGCAGCAGGTTGTGGTGTTTCAGAGGGTTGGATCAGGAAAGCTGAAGCGCCAAGCAGTGCGATCAAATCCTGAGCGGCGCGGCGTCCATAACGGGTGATACTTCCAAACTGGCGTCCACCGGCTTGCCCATCGTAAACAACGCACATGAAATGATGTAGCCCAACCGAAAGCACAAACACGTCTTTCTCTTCGCCATCATAAAAATGTATCGTCTGGGCTTGTCCACCAACCAGAGGTGACATTTCAATGGTAGTCATCACGGTTGGTATAAGTGCTTTCGTCAGCAGCTCACGGTCCAAGTATCCGGGAGCGCCGTCTTCGAGCAAAACCTCACCGTTGCGGGCGGAAAGGATGATTGCCATAGCGCCGACGTCCACCAACATTTGTTTAATGATGGTACGGGCGTTCTGCAAATTTAAAGGCGGAAGGGGACCATGATCAATTGTGGCCGCTTGGCTGGAGGGAACGGCGCGGGCAGCTTCGATGATATTCTCATTGTTCAAACCCGCGATGAAAACCCGCAGTAACTGATGAATGTCCACCGGACGCCGCAGATAGACAAAAGGGGGTTCGCCATCGGTCTCTTCGTCCACTGATTCGGGATCATCCTCATCAGCCAGAATCAGTACGGCGGTCTTCGGCGAAATTTGTTTGACTTCGAGAGCCAAAATCAGACCCGGAACTTCTTCGTCAAGTTCCCAACTGCTAATCATTAAATTGGCATCGCTGTGGCGTAATTCTTCGAGCGCGTCTGCTCCCGTTGGAACATCAACCTGAATGATGGATATTCCCAATAAATCGGTAGCAGCGCGAACAATACGCGAAATATTTTGCGTAGGGTCTACAGTAATGACACGCGGCAGAGGGGGCATATTGAATAGGCGATTAGGTCTACATCAGATTGCTGAGGACCCACAAACTCGCCTCCACTCCTTTCCGAATTGGCTGCAATAATTATTATACTGCACTTCATTGCATCGGAAAGGTGCTTAAACATGATAATGAATTAAGATTTCGCTGGTACTTTTGTCCTCTTTTTATACTGAATAAGTCCAATGATGCCGCATCATCTCAAGGCCATGTAAAGTCAATCCACCACTATAGTTGGGCTTGGCTTTATAATAATTAACCGAGTTATTACGCGCTCTTTGATACGTATTTTCATGCGTGATAAAATTCGAAACCCAACGCAACACACGGCTGTATAGCGCTTCATGATGTACAATTGGCGCGGTTATCCGGATGTAATCTTCCTCAATTAATAGACTTGGCTGTGAAAGGCTCACGTTCGCGCGGATTTGTTGCCATGCAGATTGCCGATGGTGTTTGCTCAACGTAATCTCTGCATTGAGATTGTTCTTAATCCAATTGTCGAATTGTTTATCGCGCGTATCCATGTGCAACCTCACCGGGCAAGTTTGCGGTTTCGAGTTGATGGCGAAGATTTTCGCGGGCGTAATGTAACCGGCTTTTCACAGTTCCTAAGGGGCAGTCCAGAATATCAGCGATTTCCTCTAAACTTAACCCACTCAGGTAATGGAGGGCGACCACCACACGTTGGTTCAAGGTTAGTTCCCCAATGGCTTCTCGTACTTGTCGTTGTGTTTCACTGTGCTCGGCTAAGTGATCGGGCGAGAGCCAATTTGGACTAATCAGCCGATCAACAAGGCCATCGATGGAAATCGTGCGCCGCTTCTGGCGTGTAACCCATGTATAACTTAAATTAACCGTAACCCGATAAAGCCACGGGATCAAGGGCAAATTCGTGTCAATTCGGTTGGCATAACGGTGGATTTTTAAGAAACATTCTTGTGCAATGTCTTCAGCCGCAGCATTGTCTTGTGTGATTACAACTGCTGAACGATAGACTTGAGCATAATAGCGGCCAAAGAGTAAACCGAGTGCATCCAAATCATTCTGTCGAACCCGTTCAATGAGACTTGCATCACTGAGTTCACTATCCATGTCGGGCATTTTGAACTACCCCCGCAATAAATAAAAACGATATAACGAGCCACATGAAAGCAGCTTCCGAAAATTTACGTATCTTACCTATACTACGAACGGTATGTAATGGTTCAATTTCCTCATGAAACTGTTCAGGTGCTAAATGTCATGCAAATTACTGTCGATCGGTAAATCGAAGAGGTGAGATAGCCCTATCTCACCTCATATCATCAAAACGAATTCAGAGCCTAGCCTCCTGTTGGGACGTGGACTCTCGCTTGATCTTGAACTTTGGCGAGGACAGTTTGCGCCACGAAGAAAAGGATGCCCATAATCACCCCACCAATCAAGAAAGGAGCCGTGGACCCAAGTACTTTGAAGACTCCACCACCAATCAGAGGATTAATCGCGTTTGCAGCGCTCACGAGTGCCGCACTCACACCCAATGTGCCTCCAATATCACCGGCTGAATTCTTAGTGAGCAAACTGTTGATACTTGGTGATAGTAACCCACCGCCAATGGACGTGGGGATCATAGCAACCAATATCCAGCCGATGCCTAACCACCCGCTGTTCCCGTCTTCAGGAATTGAGACGGACACTTCGGTTGTAGAAGCATCCGCTGTATTTTGCGAAAGTTCTTTGAGCATGGTTTCTTTGCTATAGCCCGGAAGAGTTTGAGACGGTGTAATTGCCGTCAAGACCAAACCAACGCACAACAAAAGCAGACCTGCATATATGAGTTTCCGTTCGCCGTATTTTCGGCTCCAAGGCCCGATGTATTTACCTTGTACCAGAACGACGATGATGCCGACAAAAACAAAGATGATCGCATTGCCTGATGCGTTGATACCCAAACGGTTCAAGTTAAACAGTGAAATCAGATATTCGAATCCCCCGAAGACAAACTGTTGGCAGAACATCAGAATCAGAAGTGTGCCGATAACGGGCTTCCTAAAAGCGCGGGACAAATTCGCTAACACGTGTTCTTGTTTTTTCGTGCCGCGTTTCTCAACAGGTAACGTTTCCTTGAACCAGAAACTTGTCAGCAAAATGGAGGCCAGTGAAAATCCGGCTGCGACGAATGCGGGCACATGATAGTTGTTATGGCTTAGTCCTAGCGAAGCAAACGCAATGACCGGGCCAACAATAAAGCCTAACCCGAAGGCCGCGCCAAGCAAACCTAGACCTTGCGCCCGCGTCTTTTCAGTGGTGTTGTCTGTGATTGCTGCCTGTGCCGCAGCGATGTTTGCGCCAGATAAACCGTCAATGATCCGCGCCACGAAAATCATGACCAGACTATTGGCCAGACCGAGCGCAATAAACCCGATGAACGTTCCAACCTGGCTCACGAGCAAGACAGGTTTGCGCCCGAATCGATCTGATAACCCACCAAGCAGCGGTGCGCCGATGAATTGCATCAGGGGATAGGCGGTTCCTAGAAAGCCGATCATGACCGGATCAGCGCCGAAGGATGCCGCGTAAAGAGGCAGCAGGGGAATGATGATCGTCAATCCCAACAAATCCACCAAAATGATCACGAAAATCGGTAGGACCCTTTTGAAGTCCAGTTTTTCTTCTTGTACGGTCGTTGAACTAGTAGACATGTTATTTGCCTATGACCAACCGTTAACGATAGCGACACCGATGAAGACCAGTACCAATACCGCAATCACCACTAGCAGACTCATACGGTAGCGCACCGAATCTTCCGACTTCTTCCATCGGTTATGCAAGTGTGATACGGCTACAGCGATGGTCATTGTCCCTGCGTGGCTCCAGAATTGACCATTGTTAAAGACACCTAGTGCGATCAAAAGGATGATGCCGATCAGCCATTGAAGCGAGGTCAGCATACTAAATGCAGTCATAATTCGCTGGGTCAATTGGTCATACGACTGTTTTTGAACAATGCCTAATATCAGCTTGATGAGTGCCACCACGGTGATGAGTACCACCAACCAACGCACGCCCGAATGCAATCCCAATAAAAATGCTTGCATTTTGTCTTTGTCCTTTGTTGATATAGAAACTATCTGATTTGTGTAATCACCTCATCCAGCCATTCCAATTCAGATTGGAGGTGATGGATAAGGTGTGAAATCACCAGTTGAGAACTGCCCCGATGTTGGGGAACGGTTTTTGCTTGGGCCAGTGCATTGACAATTGCTTCTCTGCGTTTATTGAGAAGGATGGTCGACTCATCCGCTGGCAGCGTATCCAAAAAAGTCAATCCAATATCATCAGCGAATTGTGTACCATGAAAAGTTGCAATATTCTCTCTCAGCAGACGTTGAAAAGTTGCCTCGCCTTCATCAGTCAGTTGGAAAACATTTCGTGGTGGCCGGTTGCCTTCTTGCTCTTGGATCTCATTGATCCATCCCGACTCGACCATTTTCTCTAAGAGGTAATAGGCGGTCGGCTTTTTTAAGTCGATGCAAGACGACATGTTCCGGTTAATAAACTCGTGAAGCTGATAACCATGCATATTTTCTTGTCGCAGCAAACCAAGTAAGAGAAGTTCACGATCCATAAATACTCTATTCTGATTAGTCAATCCTGACTAGTCAAAACTGATTATGCCCACTATTTGCTCGAATTGCAAGCCCTACCCACATAAAGTTTGAAAAGTGGAGTGATGCACACCTGAAAAGTGGGGGAGTCGTTGGGCACAAGTGTATAAAACCTGTTAGGATACGAAGCATGAGATAAGGAAATCACTGTGATGACACGACTCGGATTTGTGCCGCTGCGACTGATAGTACTCGTTGTCTGGGGGGTGTTTGCCATCATTTTAACCACCCAATCTGATCGCTTGCCCTTGGTTCACTTAATGACAAGCACTATTGGCAGCACCGAAGCGGGTGACGCTGTTGGTCACGCCGGATTGTTTGGTGTACTCACTTCCACAGTCTATGTAGTCTTATCCATACGCCTCAAACGGGAATGGGCTTTGCTGCTAGCCATGTGTTCAGCACTAGTCTTAGGGGCTGTCACTGAGATTTCTCAGTTTGGCGTTTGGCATCGCGCCCCATCCATTAGCGATTTGTTGGCGAATGCACTCGGTGTTTTTGTGGTCGGTTTCCTTGTAAGCTACGCGTCAATTCTTCGTTCGCGTTATACCTTATAGATAATTTGTTGTGCTTATGGCTCGTCGGTTCATCCATCTTTCTCGCCGTCGCATAATTCTTTTCAGTCTTGCAACCTTGTTTGTTGTAGGGGTGACCTTTACTTACTTTTGGCTCTTTGCCGACTTACCGTCGATTGACCGTTTGCAAGCCGGACTGGCGTTGCCTTCAACCCGTATCTACGACCGTAATGGCCAACTCCTTTACGAGATTTTGCCGTCAGAAGGTGGCCGTAACACGGCACTTCCATTAAGTGACATTCCCCAGCACTGTATTCAAGCGGTCATTGCTACGGAAGATGCCAATTTCTACAACCATCCCGGCGTGGATGTAATTGGGATTATGCGCGCTCTGTGGATTGATCTGCGCGGTGGTGAAATATTGGCGGGTGGTAGCACCATCACTCAGCAGGTGGCGCGTAATCTCCTATTTGATCCAGAGCAGCGTGCCGAACGCAGTCTGCGCCGTAAACTGCGGGAAAGTATCCTCGCTCTACAACTGCAAAATGCCTATAGCAAAGATGACGTGCTGGCCCTATACATGAACCAGAGTTACTTCGGTAATCTGGCTTATGGCATCGAGGCCGCGGCCCGTGCCTACTTTGGTAAATCGGCCAGCGAACTGTCGTTGTCCGAATGTTCACTGTTGGCAGGCTTAGTTCAATCGCCTGCAACTTATGATCCCTTGACCAACCTCGAAGCCGCCAAAGATCGTCGTGATTCCGTCTTGGAGCTGATGGTCAAAAATAACTACCTCACTGAAGATGAGGCAACCCTTGCCAAACAGGACACGCTCCAATTTGCTGCCAGTCCCTTCCCGATCAAAGCGCCGCACTTCGTGATGGCCGTCTGGAAGCAGCTTCAGCGGGATTATCCCGATGCGCTCTATAACGGCGGCTTGGATGTCACCACTACTGTTGATTTGAACTGGCAAAATAGCGCTGAAGCCATCGTCCGGCAGCAGTTGAATACTCTTAATCACCCGACTGTTGCGGGCAAAGTGCCTGCTGATGCCCACAATGCCGCTCTCGTTGCGATGGATCCCTTTAATGGTCAGGTGCTAACGATGCTTGGCAGTCCGGACTATTTTGACGAGTCGATTGATGGGGCAGTGAACGCTGCTTTAGCCCTTCGTCAACCGGGCAGTGCTTTGAAACCCTTTACCTATGCTGCTGCCTTCGACCCCACCAAGCCCGATCCTTGGACGGCGGCCACTATGCTGCTTGATGTCAAAACCCCCTTCATTACCCGCAAGTTGGAAAGCTATACGCCCGCCAATTTCGGCTTGGTCGAACACGGTCCAGTATCCGCCCGCGAAGCCTTGGCATCCTCCTTTAATATCCCTGCGGTAGTCACACTGGATCATATCGGCCTACAAACGCTCGTAGAACTGCTGAAACGGGCAGGGGTAGAAACGCTGGCGCAGAACACCAACATCGACTTAGCCATCACACTCGGCGGGGGTGAAGTTCGCCTGCTTGATCTCACACAGGCATACAGCATCTTCCCCAACGGTGGCTATCGGGTACAGCCAACTTTTATCCTGAAGGTCGCCGATCACAACGGGCACATACTCTATCAATGGCAGCCCCCTGAACTCACAACCCGCGTCATTGATCAACGGGTCGCTTATATCATTACCAACATCCTCAGTGACAATGGCGCTCGCATTCCGGCCTTTGGTCCGAACAGTGCCTTGAATATTGGTCGGCCTGCCGCTGCTAAGACAGGGACAACCACTGACTTCCGCGATAACTGGATCATGGGCTATACGCCTAACCTCGTTGTTGGGGTCTGGGTGGGTAATGCTGACAACTCTCCGATGGTCAACATAACGGGTGTTAGTGGCGCTGCGCCTGTCTGGAACGCTTTCATTCGTGACGTACTCAATGGTCAACCCGAAGTTTCCTTTACTGTGCCATCTGGTATAATGCATCAAACCGTTTGTGCCACCAGCGGCTTACTGCCCACGCCGCATTGTCCATTGACCAAAGATGAAGTATTCATCGAAGGTACTGTTCCAACCAAATCGGATAATCTCTATCAGACCTTTGTCGTTGATAGTCAAACAGGGTATTTGGCGGATGCCTTTACGCCACCGGAGCGCAAACAAACGAAGGTTTTTCTCGTATTGCCCCAAGAAGCGCGGGACTGGGCTTTGCGAAATGGCATCCATCTCCCACCGCACAATGCGCCTGTTCAAATCACGGACAATAAAACGGGCTTACGCTTGCTTTCACCCGATCCCTATACGATCTTCCAGCTTAGCCCATTGACCCCGCTGGATACACAGCGGTTGCGTCTGACCGTCGCAGCGCCAGCCGGGACACGTTCAGTGACGTATCACTTGGACAACCAGATTATTGGTCAAGTTAATGCTTCGCCTTGGGTTTTTTGGTGGCAGTTAGCACTTGGTGACCATGAGTTGATTGCCACTGCGACCATGAATGACGGAACGCAGCAAACCAGCTCTCCAGTTAAGTTTAGTGTGACGAATTACACACCACCTTAATGCTTATTCATCTAATCTGTCCCACTTGTCCTCCACTTGGCTATGTCTTGACACCACCTGACCTGTCCGCTATTTTTGTGATGGAAGTCGTTTTACAGGAATACACTCTATGGGAATGCAAATCAAACGGGATTATTCACAACCGTTCTTTAGCAATCGTCGTCGCAGCCGTGTAACAGGGCGCTTTTTGTTCTTCTATGGCCTGCTCATCGGTGGATTTCTGGTATTCGTCAGCTCACAATTCGGTAAATTACAACTGGTTGCCTTAGGCGCAGTAGGCTTGGCGCCGACTCCTACCGCCTTCGCCAGCACTTGGGCGTCACAAGGTTACGACCTGTTTTTACAGGGCAAGATGGAAGAAGCCGCTGCGGCCTATGCCCAAGCGGTAAGTCAAGAACCCGATAACATCAATTACATTTATGAGTATGGACGTACGCTAATTGAACTGGATCGTGCCGCTAATCCCGCCCAAAATCGCTTGAAATCGGATGCTCAAATTGCCAACGAACTGGGTGATCATGCCATTGAAGTCGCCTCAACCGATGTCCGTTCCTACACCCTCAAAGCTAAGGCGCTTGTTTGGTTAGATGATTCCCAGTCTGCCATTCCAGTTGCGCTAAAAGGCTATGAACTGAATAATAATTTCGCGCCCCTTCTAGCTGTTCTCGCTCGCGCCTACACCGACATTGGTCGCTACCAGCAAGGCTTGGATTACGGCGCAGCAGCGGTAGATGCCGATCCCAAAAATGTGGATGCCCATCGTGGTTATGCCATTGCTTTGATTTTGGTTGGACGGCGTGATGAGGCCATCAAGGAACTTGAAGATGCCATCAACATTAGCCCGAATATGACGGCTCCTTATTTCGAGCTGGCAGGTCAATATAAAGGTGCGAACCGCCTTGAAGATGCCATCGCCGCCTACGAGAAAGTTCTGACCATTCAGCCGCGCAATGCCAAAGCGCTGCTACGGCTGTGTGAAACCTATACGCAGGTCGGCCAAAACGAGCAAGCTGAAGGCTTCTGCGATGACTCCCTCACTATCGATCCTAATTATGCCGATGCATATAAAGCGCGCGGAGGTGTTCGCTTCCGTCGCCGGAATTACGAAGACGCCATTAAGGATTTTGAGTCCTGCCAAGCGAATGATTCGAAAGCCATTGAGTGTATTTATCAACAGGGATTGGCGCACTATTATATTGGGGGTACTGCCCACTGCGATGCTGCATGGAATCTCTTGACACAAGCACAAAGCGTAAGGCCGCCGCCCGAGCCTCAAATTGTGACCATTATTCAAACGGGTCTCAAACTAGTCACCGAAAACTGTGTGAAGTACACCAATCAAGCACTTCCCACGATTGAGCCGACTGAAGTCGTACCGACACCGATTGGGAGTTAGCAGTGTATCTCAAGACTCCCAAACGATATGCAAAAGGCAAACAGCGCCGTAGCCCGATTTCGTTGCGTTGGCTTTGGCTCTGGATACTAACCCCCATTGTGATTGTCGTTGGGGTGCAGTTGTACAAGCGCCGCGCTGAATTTTCGCCGCCTGTCCAGCAGGCCATCATGAACGCCATCGACAGCGTTCAAAGCGGAGTATCGACGGTTGTCGCGCCGACGGCTACCGCCACGGAAAATCCATCTGCTAAACTGAATTCAGCTGAGAATGACTGGCGCGAGGGTCGTATTGAATCGGCAGTTACAAGTTACCTTGTTATCGCTAATGCCTTGCCCAATGATGTAACCGTCCACAACCGTTTGGCCTTTGGTTTGATTACTGAAGGCCGTTATCAAGAAGCCTTGGCCGCCGCTGAAGCCGCTGTGACGGCCAATCCCTTTTCATCGGATGCATGGGCCTATCGTGCTTTAGCGCTTGATCGCAATGATCGGGCAGGGGAAGCCATTGCCAGTGCCTTGCGTGCCCTTGAACTTGATGCCAAAAATGCCCGTGCGATGGCCTTCTTAGCCTTAGCCTATTACAGCAATGGCGACTATGATCTTGCTGAGAGCACCAGTGATCAAGCCATCGAAATCGATTCGGGCAGCTATGAAGCGCTGAATGTGCGTGGGGTCATCGCGCAGAGCATCGAATTTGACCGGGACTCGGCGAGGAAATATTATCAGCAAGCCTATGACATTGCGCCAAGGATTCCATATCTCGCCGTTGATCTCGCAAATATTCTTTACACACTTGGCATCAGCAGTGGTGATACCGCGACGCTCAACAAAAATATGGATGATGCCATCTCCATCTTAAGCGATGTAATTGAAATGAATCCGAAGAATGGTTTAGCGTTATTTGCGCTTGGCACTTTGTATTTTCGAGGTCAAGGCAACTTCTCTCAGGCGGCTGAAATGCTCAACCGTTGTGTCGATGCCAATCCGAATAGCATCGACTGTAATGCCTATCTTGGCCGTGTACAAAGCAGCCTCGATGACAATGAAAGTGCTGTTCAACACCTACAGAAAGCCGTTGATCTAGGATCGCAGTTCCCCTATTACTATTTCTGGTTAGGGCGTTCTCAAAAGGCGCTTGGACTATGTAGTCAAGCCTTGCCCAATCTCCGAAAAGGGCGCGAGCTGGCGGTCGAAGATGAAATCGATGATGTAGTTTCAGCCGCTGACGATCTTATCCGTGAGTGCGAAGCTGCTACAGGTATCATTAGTTCGACGCCAGTGCCCGAGGCAACCGCCGAAGCGACCCAGTCTCCATAAAGTCTATTGCGTAGGGAAAGGTTTCAGACCTTTCCTTACGCACAATTTGAGCAGTAGATATCTCTTACAAGTGTGCCAACGTCCAGGCTTCTCTAAAGACAGTATGCTGCCCCTTGAATTCAAACCACTTCTTAATGGCTACGTCGTCAATTACACTCACGGACTTGGCTCAACGCAGCTTGGCAAATCACCGGCATTGCGCGGCCAATTACGCCCATAAAACGCCAGATATTCTGAAACGTGCGCCGACCAATACGTCTCATCATGGTTGCCAATCGGATTAATCACGTAAGTGTGGGCAATACCCCGCTCGGTCAATCGGCTGGAGAACAATTCAAGGTCAGTGCCCGATGGGTCTTGTGCGCCGTTATCGATATACATCCGCAGTTTGGCTTCCGGCAGAAATGCTGAATCGGTGGCCAACTCCAACGGATTGAATGCGGCTGGCACTTCATTCAAATCTTGTGTCACATAAGCGCTGTGTCCGCCAAGGATGCCAAACACGTCAGGATGTCGCAGCCCAATACTGTATGCCCAGAACCCGCCGCGAGAAACACCGCCAATCGCCCTGTGGTCACGGTTGCTCCAAGTGCAAAAATCGCGTTCAATCGCCGGAACCAGTTCATCCAGAACTACCGTCTCATATGAAGGATCAGGCGGAAAGAAGCTGTTGTTGCCAATTGTGCCGGTATATGGCATCACGATAATCATTGGCGGCAGAATGCCCAACTTGAAACCTTGGTCTTCGCTGTTCACGACGCCCAACTTTTCCCATTCATCCTCTTTTTGTCCTGCGCCATGCAGCAGGATCACGTATGGATAGCGTTTCTGCGTCTTCTGGTAGCACGGTGGCACATAGACACGGTAACGCAGATTTTCCTCTGCTACTGTACTCTTGAACTGGTCAATACGGATGATTTGCCCCTTCGGCTCATCACATGCTGGTGATGTGGGCGAGGGCAGCAAAACCGGAGTCAGCGTTGGTACAGGTGTGTTCGTAGCGGGTTGGGTAGCTGTTGGGAGCGGTGTAGCGCTCGGTATCGCAGTGATAATCATTACGGCGGGAGTAGGTTGGTTGCTCAATGGGTCGCAGCCCATCAGCAGGAAGCTTAAGAGTACAATTACAACTGAGATGAGTGGTTTGTTTTGCAGCATAGTTTGGTATTATATCGCTTATCGACTAACGCAAACCCTGTAATTGTATATGACCTTGAACATTCGCGCATTGATCTTTGATATGGACGGTGTCTTGGCGGACACGCCAATGCTCCACTATGAGTCGTGGCGCAGTTTGGCTCTGGATGAAGGCATTGACTTCGGGTGGGACAAGCACGAACAGATGCAGGGCTTGGTACGCCGTCACAGCTTGGAAGTCTTTCTGGGTGGCAAGCCCGTCACAGAGACGAAAGCCCAAGAATTGATGGATCGTAAAAATTCCTATTTTGTCGAGCGCTTGCAGCATTTATCGCCTGCTGATCGTTTCCCCGGTACTGCCGAAATCATGCAGGAAGCCCGCGCCGCTGGCATCAAAATTGGTTTAGGCTCATCCAGTCAAAATGCTTATCTGGTCATTGAGAAGTTAGGCTTACGCCAATACTTTGACGTCCTTGCGGATGGCAACACCGTCCGCCATAACAAGCCTGCGCCTGATATATTCCTCTGGGTCGCAGGGCAGCTAAACGTCACGCCATCAGAAGCCATTGTCTTTGAAGATTCGGTTGCAGGCATGCAGGCAGCGATTGCAGGTGGGTTCTGGTGTGTTGGCTTGGCCGGCAAACATGGTCCGGGCGCTCATATCGCCTTGAACTCACTGTCCGAAGTCAATCTCATGGATCTTCTTCGTCGCTTAAACGAAGTTGCTGCTCACCAAAATGGAAAGACCGCCTGATCTCAAAATTCCCTCTTGCAAACGGCTTCTGACCGATTATAATGTATTTCATAGTGCGGGCGTAATTCAGCGGTAGAATGCTTCCTTGCCAAGGAAGATGTCACGAGTTCGAATCTCGTCGCCCGCTTCGAGGCTCCGAATTTTTCGGAGCTTTTTTGTTTCCTCGTTTCGCCGCAAGAGGGTATCTCAGATGACCTTCGCCAATCTCTCCTATGAGCAGCAAGTCCTACGCTTCACGGCAGCCGCTCAATCACTACTTCCTCAATATGGCTTAACCGGAGCGCATCTCGAATTACTCAGCTACGCTAACAATGCGGTTTTCAAAGTCAGCCTATCATCGCAAAACTATGTCCTTCGTATTCACCGTCCCGGTCACAAACAGATCGAGTGGATTCGCTCCGAATTGATGTGGTTGAAAGCCATGAACGACGCCTCTATCGCCCGGGTTCCCCGCCCTCTGCCTACCAAGCAGGGCGAATGGTTAGTTGAAGCGGAAGTCGAGTCGCTCTCGGAGCGATTGCCCTGCGTGTTATTTCAATGGATCGAAGGGGAGTTTTACACTGCGGATACCATCTCGCTCGACAAAGTCTCTCAAGCGTCGGCATTTCTAGCTCAGTTGCATCAATTCGCTCTCAATTTTAAACCGCCCTCCAATTTCACCCGCCCTTTACTCGATTGGGAAGGCTTGTTTGGAGAACGTTCACCTTACAACCCCGGTGAGGGCGCGCGTATCTTTACCACCGATCAGAAAATCGTATTCGCGGAAGTGGAAGAGCGTGTACAAACGGTCTTTAATGAGTTGGACAAACATCCACCTGCAATTGGCATCATTCATGCCGACTTCTTGCCCAAGAATTTTCTTTTCACACAAGAAGGTGTTGCTGCCATTGATTTCGATGATTTCAGTTGGGGCTACTATCTTTATGATCTTTCGCCATCGTTGCTGCTTTTTAAATCCGAACAGCGTTACGAGGCGTTGCGGGAGGCATGGATTGGCGGCTACACCTCGGTACGCCAATTGCCGCTTCATTATGCGGATTATCTAGAAGCGTTTATGGCGGCGCGACATTTGGCCTCTTGCCGCTGGCAAGCCGGACATTTACATAACCCGCGCATCCGTGAACATGCCGCCGAAGTCATCGCCAAACGCACTGAAGATTTACGCCGTTTTCTTCAAACGGGCGCTTTATAGGGAATTGATGATGTCGACCATTTTGCACATTACGCATCAGTCAGATTGGCACGCCGCGCTGGATTCGGGGTCTTATCAAACGGCCTCGCTCACAAGTGAAGGCTTTATCCATTGTTCGACGGATGCTCAAGCCCTACGCGTTGCCAACACCTTTTATAAGGGGCAAACCGATTTGGTTCTGCTGGTCATCGACACCGACAAACTAACCTCATCTCTGAAATTCGAAGGCCCGATTAACCCACAAACCGGCCAACCCGAGCCGGATGTCCACGACTTATTCCCGCATATTTATGGTGTACTCAACCTCGACGCTGTAACCAACGTCATCCCTTTTCCGCCAAATCCCGACGGTACATTCACGTTCCCCAAAATCTAGCTTGGGAGGCTTGGGCTAAAACCGCGATATTGATCTCTGAGTCTTAGAGGTTTGCTACGAACTTCGAGCGTTTCTTAAAAAGTTCCCGTAAACCCGCTGGAATTCCGTCCACTGTTCATCGTGAACCGGATGCCCGCACTTGAACATTTCCAACTGCCCCTTAGGCGTGCGTTCCAAAAACTTCAGCGCATACTCCGCCGGATTGAGCGTGTCTTTGTCACCAAGCATGATCAGAACCGGACATGTAATGTTATGCGCCAAACCGAGGCTCACATCCCCACCCGTATCAATCGTGTGCTTCATCGCATTAATCCACTGTAGGATAAACGCGTCCGCATCGGGAATATCATGCAGTGACTTCTCGGCCTCGGTGATCCACGTTGCTGGAAACATACTCTGCACGCGTGGCCGGATTGCAGGAGTGAAATTGCCCACAGCCCCGATCACAGCCGCCGACTTGAATCGTTCTGGCGCGAGTCCCGCCGCCACTAAAGCCGTCTCACCGCCGTCCGAGTAGCCTAATATGTGCGCTGATGGGATGCCAATCGCATCCATAAACGCCAGCACATCTTTCGCGTCTCGGTGATAAAAATCCAGTGGAAAATCGCGTGGTTTGGGTGTCGACTCACCATAACCGCGTAACGATGGTCCATAGATGTGATACGTTCCGCTCAGCCAATCCATAACCTTTGCCAGATGCAGTTTGGCTGTGCCCAAAAGTCCGTGCAGCACGATCAGGGGTTCGCCTTGTCCCACGTCTTCGTAATGCAGATGTGCTCCGGTGCTAGTATCAACGAAAGGCATGGTCTTAAGCGCCTTCCGGTGCTTTGACGTTGGCCGCTGAACTCGAATTCATGACATCGCTCAGCGAAACGCCTGTCGCCAATAAACCAACAATGCCCCAAACTGCATATCCGACGATATTCATACCATGAAACAGGAATCCCAACGATATTGCGGCTTCTTTAGGAATACCTACCGTCTGTCCTGCCAACAGGATCGTCGCCTCAAATGGCCCGATACCAGCCACGCTTACCGGTACAGCGTTGCCCAGTGCCGCCAAGCCTAAGCCGAGTACGGTCAAAATCAGGCGTGTTCCTTCATCAAGTGGCACACCGTTTGCATCTGTGATATTGAGTGCGCGAACCAACGCGTATAAAGTCATGACTGAAAATGCCCAGCTAATCAGTGTCCAAGTGATCGCAAAAATCGCACTCTTCAATTGTGTCAGCGGTTTCAGACCATCGAGTAATTGGTCAAATAACTTTTCCATGCCGAGTCGTTTAAGGAATGGGAAAATGCGTTCAAAGGTTGTGAGTACTTGATGCCCCACTTTTGGAAAACGCGCAAACACCACCATGACCACGAACCCGATAACCACTGCCACGCCAAAGATGGTTGTAGGACGGATGATCTCAGGAGGTACATTAGGAACTCGGGCGACCGAAAATACAACCATCAAAACCACGAGCAAAGTGTCAATTAGTCGTTCCAGTACCACGCTGGTTGCCGCGGTAACCAGTGGAACGCCTTCGCGCATAATTAGAATACTGCGTGCTACTTCACCGACGCGTAAGGGGAGCAAATTGAGTAAGAAACCGAGGTTTAAGATGTGGCAGGTCTTAACCAGCGGCGGTTTGAAATCCAGCAGCCCATGCCATCGGACACCGCGTAGCCATAGTCCTCCTGTAATCCCGACGCAAGAAACAAGGATCCAGCCAAAATCGGCTTGCTGGATGCTTTTCATGACCTGTTGGAAATCGACGCCTCTTAGAGCAATCCATAGAAAAAAGCCGCTGACAACCACACTGGCGATCAGGAAAATCGTTCGACGCATGAAGCCCCCTTATGGTGCTGTTTGCTCGTAGCCTTCATCTGTGCGATCAATTGTAGAGGAACGGGGACGAATAACCCAGATGATTGATCATTCAATCCGAACTCACTGTGCATAATTTCACATTGCATTAGCCTAAATCAATGTTACGGGCTGTTCATAAAGCATGATTGCGTTGGGGCTTTTCGCTCTTTCCCATGCTCACTTGTCCCGTTTGTCCATTGACTAGGGCCACACGATGATCTTTATCTTGTTCAACGAGATGGGCGATCCAAACGGGAGCCAGAACAAGTCTAAAGCTCATTTGCTGAACGTTGGTGAATACATTGATCGTCACCTTTTCGTCCTCGAGCGGCTCACGTTTGCTGTACTTGTAACGCATCGCCGCTGAAATTTGGCTCCGTACTTCCAACGCCGCATCATCAAAATCTTGCGTGTATAGTTGTGCCGGATACGTGGCTAATAAATTGGGCGAATACTCAAGCATCTCTGAAGTGTGATAATCACCTAAGCCGCGCGTCAATTGCTTGGGTGGAGATTGCACACCGCATACTTCCAGATCAGCAAATATCTCACTGTACTTGCTTTGCACATAAGTCTCGGTTGGAATCATCACACGTGTATATCCATAGCCTCGATTGGTAGGTTGGTCCTGTATCCGTGTTCTTGTGACTTCAACCGTTGCGTCAAACATCCAGAAGGGGAGGTAATAGCCACTAAGGGTGGCTGATGCGATCTTATTGTTATCAAACCAGCCTTTGATGCGTTCGCTGACACTCTTGAGATGTTCTTTGATGAGTTGGCCGGCTTCATCCCGTGTAACCTTGAATGGGATGACCCCATCCGGCTGATCGAATGAGTTTAGAGCATCTTGTTCAATGACTTGGTTTGATCCGCAGAAAGGACATCGTGTAGAAAGCTCGGTCGCTGGAATCGCCCGTTCCGCTCCGCAGTTTTTGCAGTGCAGCAGGTGTTCACCAATGACCCATTTAACGGGTTGTGCTCGCCGTTCAAGTAGTGCGGCCAATAACGAGTCGCCGTTGGCAGTGTTTTTTTCGCCCTGTGAAGCGACATAGCCACAAAAGCTGCATTCGACACGCCCTGTGATTTCATTCGTGCTCAGGCTGCCGTTACACTTTGGGCAGCGTGTGCCGACCAGTGTGGTTTTGACGGCCTCGCCAACTTGTTTGATGATCGGCCCGTCGCTCTTTTCACCTTTTTCCGCTTGCTCTTTTGTCAATCGTCCATTGAGTATCAGCATTATACGGGTCGCTTCACCGTTGGATGCATCGACGGCCAGAATGCTGCTCAGATGGTCGCGCTTAACGGTCTCATCATCGCTGATCTTTGCAATCCACAAATGAGCATCAGCAAAATCAGGCTGAATATCAAGTGCATCCTGCAAACTCTCTATCGCAGCCTCTTTATTACCGTCAAAGAGATAATCTTGTGCGGTATAAAACAGCGCTTTCGCGCGTGGTTGGATTTGGTCTTCGTTGCTAATCGAGACATTTGGGCGTTTTCCCTTCGCGCGGATTTGCGCCGCCCGCTCATCAATACCGGTGCTCGGTGTATAGCCGCATCCCTTACACACAATGCTGCTGGTAGCCAAATCAAACGTCATCCGCTTGCCGCAAGTGGGGCAGTCCAATTTTATACCCATCCGAAAACCCTTTGGTGAAAGTTCGACCTTATTTCAGTATACGGGCGAAATCCTGCCCTTTAATGCCTGAAAAATGGGGATTTCGGATGTTTTTCACAACTCTTTTAGCGTGTTTGGCTGATGAATTGCTCCACTGCTGCACGTGTTGGCAGCGCAGGAATGGCGCCGAGTTGGGTGGTGGTCAATGCGCCTACCGCGTTCGCAAATCGCGCAATCGGCCCAAGCTGAGTCAAATAATCATCTTTGTGTTCAAGTATGCCAACCAGCAGCCCGGCCACAAATCCATCACCAGCACCTGTCGTATCGACTGCTTTAACGCTAAATCCCGGTATATGCTGCTGGCTGTCGCGTGTATAGAGGATGGCTCCGTTTGCGCCCTGCGTCACTGCGATCACTTTGATCGAGTCGCGCCACAGCGAAGTCACGTCGTGACTACCGGTCAAGAATTCCACCTCTTCTTCGCTGACCTTGACCACAGTTGCGTAATCAAATCCCGCTAGCATGCCTTCTCGTGCGGCATCAGCGCTCGGCCACAGAGCCAATCGCAAGTTGGGGTCATACGAAATCAACAAACCACGATCTCGCGCGACTTCTGCCGCCTTTAAGGTGGCTGCCTTGCTCGGCTCATGAATCATCGTCACCGAACCAAAGTGGTAAATTTGTTTGCCTTGCAGCACATCAAACGCCACATCTTCAGGGCGCATCAGCATGTCCGCGCTGGGATGGCGATAGAACATGAAGCTTCGTTCACCGTCTGCTCGTAGTGATACAAATGCCAGAGCCGTGCGCGCTTCTGCCGAATAGCGTAATCCACTAATGTCAACCTGATCAGCTTTGAGCACATCTGCCAGAAAATGCCCGAATGGATCATCCCCGACTTGCCCCAAAAATGCGCTTGGATGCCCCAGCCGCGCGACCGCAACCGCCACGTTGGCCGGTGCGCCGCCGGGTGCCTTCTTGAAACCGGACGCCTCTCCGACACTCACGCCGTGTTCCAGCGCCACGAAGTCAATCAACAACTCCCCAAGAGATACAACGCTCATTCCAATCTGTCCTTACTGAGAAAATGAATGATTAAGTTACACGTGCCGTTAATGCTTCGCCCGCCGCTTGTCCCGAAAGGAATGCGCCTTCAACTCGGGCTTCACCAAACGCGTCTCCTGCGAAAACCAGCGGTGGTAATCCTTGCGCGATCAGATACCGGTCAGGATGCAAAATAGACGGTTGGGCATAACGCCATCGTTTGAGCTGTGCTTCAACGATTTTCGCGTCTTCTGCCAGAAACTGCTCAAACTCCTGTTGAATAAAGTCCAGCGCCTCGTCTTCCGGAAGATCCCACAAATTCTGGCTGATGCTGCTGCCTGCGTGCACAGTGATGACTCGCGCCTTCGGTGAAATGCCTTTGCGCTGGTTATCCCCGATGAAACTAAGAACCGCGTCCGGCCGCTGCAGTGCACCCGGATACGGCAAATTGACGTCACCTTCCACTCGGAACAATCCAGCCACGCTAGGGTTGTAGCTGATCCGTTCCAACGCCCTACGATCATGCGGATTGAGCTTGTCTCGTGTCATACCGAGCAGGGCCAATGATTGCGGTACAGGCGAAGTCATCAGCAGTGCTTTCGCTGAATACACATCACCATTATCGCTTTGGGCATACCAACCGTCCGACTTCGGGGCAACACTGGTGATCTGCACGTCGGTACAAATCTGTGCCTTCGAATTCAACTCGTTCGCCAGATACTTTGCCAGAGTATTCATGCCGCCTTTAGTAGCATAGCGCGGATGCCCATCGAACTGTTCACTTGTGCGGGTGCCGTCGCTAAATCCCTTAGACCACACGAAAACAAGATCGTCGGCGATCCACTTGTCGACGTTCCGTTGAAACTCACTGGAACGTACCGTAAAGAATTGTGCGCCATGATCCGCGACGCCTTCACCGATGCGCCGCGTCGCCAGCCTTCCGCCCACGCTCCGGCCTTTATCAACGATAGTGAGACTTAATCCACGTTCGCTGACTTGATGTGCTGCTGTCAAACCGCTTAATCCAGCGCCGATAATCAGTACGTCCGATTTGTACTCAGCCATGTTGCCTCAATTGGATATGCTAAGACCGATTGATTCTACGTAAGAACAAGAGTATTCCCACAATGCCAATGAACATCAACATCAAGACGAATGGTACGCCCCATGGTGCTTCAAAAGGTGGCCAGTTATTAGTAAAATTCATGCCGTAAAAACCACTGATGACTGTCAATACGCCGATGACCAGCGTCATTACTGTCAAACGGTTCACGATGCGGTTGAGTCGATTGGATACCGACGACATATACAGATCAATCACCGTCGTCAACGTATCTCGATACGTACTCAGCATATCCGCAATCCACAACAAATGGTCAGCCACATCGCGCAGATAATATTGGCTGTTACTGCCTTGTGTGAAGTTGAGGATATGCGGTTGCGCCAGTGTACTCAACATGTCCCGTTCCGGCCACACGACCCGCCACATGTGGAGCATCATGTGTTTCAATTCAAACAGGCGGTTCAAGTGTTGTTGGTCGGGTTTATCGAGGATTGTATCTTCCAACTCACCGATTTCTTCTTCGAACATGTCCATGACCGGAAAGTATTCATCCACCACCACGTCCAGCAGCGTATACAGCAGGTAGCTCGTGGTCATAGTAAATGATGGGCCGAGATGACTAAACCGCTTTTTGGCCTCGTCGATAACGTTCTCATGCGCGTTATGAACTGAAACCACGTAATTGCGTCCAACGAAGAGGTCGATCTCACGGAAGGTTAGGTCATGGTAGATACTATCGGCTGATTTTTGTGCCGTTGGGTTGGAACTGTTAACAACCGACAGTGAATTAATAATCAGAAATAAATAACCGTCGTATTCCTCAATCTTCGGACGTTGGCGGTGATTGCGCGTGTCCTCAATAGCTAACGGATGGAACTTAAAAACGTCCCGCAAAATTCCAGCTTCGGCGTCGGAACACTCGAATATGTCAACCCAAAAAATGACATCGGATTTCAACAGAGATTCGAGGTCTTCTATTTTGGCTGTCCGGGTACTCTGTTGATCGAAAACTCTAATGTCCATGAAATACCTTGTAGCTCATCGAAATAACCGAGAAAAATATCCCGTCTCTAATTTTTCTCCCCTCTCTACGAAGTGGAGAAGGGCTGAGGGTGAGGATTGCATTTGATTTTGTGACTTTTGATAATCTATGTCAGCGACATGATATGGAGTTGAATGTAACTCAAAATTCGATAATTACGAATAACTATGGCTGGATACGAACCGCCTGCATCATCAATACATCCCCCCATCCGACAGTTTTCTCCCCACTGATTTCAAGAACGGGCAGTCGTTCCAGCGTTGACCAGTTGTAAATCGTCAGTTCTAGATGATACGCGCCGGGTGATACTGTTGCTGGAATATTCAAACACGGCGCGAGATCCACAGTCTCTGATGTGCCGTGAGCGCCGAAGCCATTGTCCCACTGCGCCGCGTTGATGTTGCCTGTAATATCCACCAGATGCAGCCCAACCGAAAATGAATTATCAATGTTATCCAGCGTTTGCAGCGAAATATTTACGCACAGCGGCTCACCTGCTTCTGCGCCCAGTTCCTGATTGGCAGCCAATGTCCCGAGATACCGCACCCGTTCCCCAAAATTGAACTGTAAGTCGCTGTTGTTGCCACTCCTGTCGAAGCGGTAAAAAATCATGTTGCCCAAACCGCTGCTGTATCTGATGTCGCGCGTTGCATCCAACTGCGCCGCCACCTGCCAGCTTTTCGCCGTATTAACAGGTAGCGCCACCCATACTGATGATTCTGGATCGAATTTGCTTACCAGTTGGTGAACTTCATCCGGCGTATGCAACCGCCATGATAAATCCAAGCCGATGCCCCGTCGCAAACCAAGCTGCCGGTCGTAATACGCCGCTGGACTATATGCCGCCAGATCAGTAATTGTCGCGTCGAGCGGCTTTCGAGCATCAATCACGTCATGAATGGTGCTTTCCCATGCGGGTTTCGACGGCCAGAATTCGGTGTACATCGCCAGTTGTGTGTAAGCGAGCCACCCCACCAATACCACTGCGATAACGAGAGTAACCTTTTGAGGGGTTAAACTGCCTAATCTTATCCGTTGGGGCAGCCCGACATACCTTAACCCGTACGCCAGCAGCAGTGCCTCTGCAGGCAGCATCCCAATCGTATACCGCACCTGATAGACCGGCGCGAACCACGTATTCAACGCCAGCAAGCCTATCGGTGTGACCAGCAGCCACAGCACCAGCAGCAGTATCGTACTTCCGTATTGCTTGAGTCGTGGCAAAGCGGAGCCAAGCACAAATGACACAGCCATCAGTCCCCAGCTTCCGCTTGTCAAAATCAGAAGCAGCGCTGCCACTGTTGCCCAATTGGTTGCCAGAGGAATCGCCAGCGGCCCATTTGGATTGCTCTGCATCTGCCGTAGAAAAATCGGCACCCATGGTGCATACAGCACCGCCGCAGCGATATACGGCACGGGTAGCAGATACCACTTGCCTTTGACTCGCGTTGTCCTGAATAATTGCGTGATGATCGCATGTAGAATATGACTCGCGATCACAAAAATCCCCGCATAATGTGTATACAGCAGGGCAGCTATCGACAGACTGTAGAGCATTGTCCGCCATATTGTTGGCTGCAGCCGCCAACGCACATAAAACCATGTTGCCAGTGCCGCCAGCGCCATCAGCAGGCTGTACATCCGAGCTTCACGCGCATAGTACACAAAGAAACTCGCCGTTCCCAACAAAGTCAGTGCGATGAGTCCCGTTCGCCGGTCAACAATCTGCTTGCCTAACGCATAAGTCACGGCCAGAGCAATCATGCTGAACAGCGCCGATGGCCAGCGCAGCGCAAGGACCGAATCGCCCGTAAAACGTTCTGGGATGCCAATCAGCAGAAAATACAACGGAGGATGCACATCCGCTTCCACCCGTTGCAGCATGTCACGTACATAAGGGGATCGGATTGCCCATGCCGTCCACGCTTCGTCGTTCCACAAGCTGTCTCGGCGAAGGTCAACCGTTGCAATCAGAAAAGCAACCAGCAGCAATCCTGTTGCCAGAAAAATTGCTGCTCTTGATCGGTTTAGAGAAGATAAAGACCCAAACACCTGCGGCTGCTTAATCGGGTTGGGGTGGACGCCCATACAGCCACCAGTACTGCTCTTGCGGATAAATCGGCTGCAGCACTTGCGCCCAGATGAAGGGCGTTTCTCGAATATTCCGTCGCAGTCCGCTGTCCACTGAAATTAGTGCATTCTTGAGTCCCGATTGATCAACGTCTGCGGGTAGCGCACTGATAATCTCGGCGACAATCGTCCGCCGTAGGGCTTCTGGGTTATAGGCATTCGCGCACAGTTTCGGGTCTTCCTTGCATTCTTTGATGAACGTCTGCAAATCGCGCAGTCGTGACTCCGCTTCTGTCACCATCTTCTTACCGTAAGCGACGCCCCACTCCTTGCGCACAGTGTCGTTTTGTGCCTTCAACTTATCGTACAGAGCAGCCTGTGCCTCATTCATTTGGCTGCGCAGCGCGCCGAGCCGTCGCAGTCGCAGCAAAACCGAACCCGGTGTCAGTCGTGCTGAGTCCGTACTGATGTTACCGTACAGGTTATCCTCATAAATATACGGGACGAGGTTTTCAACCATTGCCTTGACTTCTTTGAGGTCAAGGTCGATTGAATAATTCAGTTCAGCCATGATAGGATGTCCTCCCTTGCTAAAATGAGTTTAACGCAATAAGCATAAACAAAACACCCCTTTTGCATAAGGGGTGTTAGTACTGATCTGACATCGGCCAATTAGCTTCCAGTAATCGGTTCGCCGTGTGAGGCCACAAAAAATGTAGGATTCAGCAAAATGCGCCGTACCGGACATTTGGTGGAAATCTCCATTAAGCGTGTCCGTTGCTCATCGGTCAACTGGTTACCGCGCAGCACGATATGTTCACGGATTTCAGTCACAAATTGGGCATCGCCACTGTAAGCTGGATACTGATCAGCCTTAAAGCGCTCCAGATTGAGGTGGATTTCCATGCCTTCCAGCGGCCATCCTTTGCGTTTGGCATAGAGCTGTACCGTAATCGCCATGCAGCTCCCTAGGGAACCCAGTAATTGTTCAACCGGATCAGCCGCCGTTCCTGTCCCTCCATTTTCGATCAGTTCATCAGAGTGCCATGTATGGTGCTCCGATTCAATGGTGGTTTGAAGTCCTTCATCAATCGTTACGGTTAATGCCGCCATAGCTTTCCCTGTGTTTTGTCAGTTGCAATGCATTCTTTAAAGCCCCTCCCTATGTTATGGCTATCAGCACAGTGAGCCTGCGAACGTGCTGATGTGGGGTTGGGGTGGGGTATTTGATAACACCACCGAACGCATTTCTACTAGTCGCTTTGTATCGTAATAATTAGACCATTTTGCTGGCTATTCTCTTACAACGCGCCGCCAATATCCAGACTGACACCGTTAATCGCACGGCTTTCGTCTGCCGCCAAGAACAGAATCGCATCGGCAATTTCACTTGGCTGAACCCACTTGCTGTAATCCGCATTCGGCGAACCCGCACGGTTTTGTGGAGTGTCAATCGTGCTCGGCACAATCCCATTAACCGTGATGCCCATCTTCCCCAACTCAGCCGACATGCTCTCTAAAACCCGTTGGGCAGCCGCCTTGGATGCCGAATATGCCGAATGATTATTGGTTCCTTTATAGGCATTTTTCGCTAAGATAGCGATAATCCGTCCCTTCACCTGATGGTCAACCATGTGTTTTGCCACGCGTCCGCAGCTCACATAAACCGACTTGGCGTTCAGATTTATCATCTTGTCCCATACGTCCAAACCGGACTCATGGACAGGCGTACCCGCGTTATACCCGCCAACCGTATGCGCCAGCACGTCAATATGGTCGTGGTTGGCTTCTACCTGCTTAATCAAGGCGTCAAGGCTGGTCGGATCAGTCACATCAGCGATGCCCACCATCCCATTAAGCTCCTGTGCCAGTGCGCTCAATTCGCTTTCGCTGCGTCCCACCAGCACGACCTTAGCCCCTGCCGCTGCAAATTTTCGCGCCACCGCCTGCCCGATATTACCGCCGGCTCCCGTAATCATCACCACTTTGCCTGAAAAATCGGCTGCCATAGTCAGAATCCTTTTGGGTAGATAATCAAACTGGTTTTATATTGGTCTTTCAAGACTGCCAATAATTACGCCGATTTAGCCCGATGAGATTGCTTCAGGGCAAAGTTCTACAATTAAACCCTCATTCCATTGGTACTTTGCCTGCATCAACCCGTCAATGATTGCCGTTAGTTCCGGTTCAGCAGCACGGTCAAGTGCCCGCCCTGTTCCTTGATAAGTTTGACCCTGTACCCAGAACGAAACGTGCGGATTGTACAGCAGATTTTTCACCCAATGCGCATCAGTTCCGCCACCCGAAATCAGATAGTAACAGGCTCCATGCGCGACATACCAGATTTCGATCTCATGTGCTTTTCCACTTTTCCGCCCTAGCGTGGTCAAATATAAAAACTCGGCGTTATGTTCCCGTGCTTCACTCATCTTTCTAACTCCCATATAAATCTCAATTAGAGAGCGTAAGCCATTGCCCCTACTTCCACATTGTTCCTACGTACAATTTCTCTGTCTCGATCATCGCCAAAGTTTGTAAACTCTTACCGTTTTTGCTTGCGCGTGATGAACTTTTGTTCTATAATGTGTTTGGTAGTGGTTGCAAAGTAAGTGATGGTGGATAAAAATCTGCCACATGATCGAAGAGACTACCAAATACTCGTGTCGATCATGCGGCAGTGAGCATATTATACGCAACGGGCACAATAAATGCGGGAGTCCGCAGTACAAGTGCAAAGCGTGTGGTGCCTGCCGCGTGTTGACACCGAAAATCAAATATACGCAGGAACAGAAAGTCACCATTTTGCGTGCTTACCGGGAACGGATCAGTTTACGCGGCTTACAGCGCGTGTTCGGTGTATGGCGCACTACCGTCTTGCGCTGGTTAAAGGCGTGGGTGGCATCCCTACCATCATTGCCCGAAACATTGCTTCCGGTTCAAGCGACCGATGTGCTGGAACTGGATGAACTGGTGAGTTTTGTGTCCGAGAAGTTCTTCAAACGCTGGTTGTGGCTGGCCATGTGTCGTCGAACGCGCCAGATTGTGGCTTATGCCATCGGTGATCGCTCCGAAACCACGGCGCAGAAGCTCTGGGAAATGCTTCCCGACAGCTATCGAAGTTGTCCCATGTACACAGATGAGTACGATGTTTATCCACGTATTATCCCACTTGAGCAGCATCGGGCGGCCCCCAAAGAGGCACATCAGACCAATCATCAAGAGCGTTGGAACAATACGCTCCGTCAGTGGGTCGGGCGATACACTCGCAAGTCCTTATCTTTTTCCAAGGAGGATCTGTACCATTCTCTCGTCACTCATTGGTTCATCCTCGAATACAATCTTCGTATTCGATCATCACTTACCTGGTGACCACTACCATGTGTTTGTGATTTTCTCTTGCTCTCTTTGTCTCTGCGGTTCAATTGTCTTGGTGTTCTTTTGAGACTAGTATCTTGCAACTAAAGCAGCGGCAGTGCACAAATTGCACAGCGGCGGCATTACGGGAGCGATCCGCCGAAAATGCGCCAATTCAGCGGCATCAAGTGAGCTTCCCGCCGCCATAAAATGTCAATTCAGCGCCTCGCTCCCTCACATCCGCCGGACAGTTCGGCGGATGTATTGCACAAAATGCAAAATATGCAGCACTTGCGAATCAAAAGAGGCATCCTCACATGAAGATGCCCCTCTAGTTTTAAAGTTGAAATGAGCCTAGCCGCGTCCGGTGTATGAACCGTCACGGGTATCAACGGTGATAGAGTCACCAACGTTCACGAACAACGGAACCTGAACTTCCAAATCGGTTTCGGTGCGAGCCTTCTTCATGACCTTGCCGCTGGTATCACCGGCAATCTGAACATCCGATTCCGCGATCTTCAACACAACAGTAGTCGGGAGCTTGTAGTCAATCGCCAGACCTTCGTAAAGACGCAGTTCCAGTTCCAGATTTTCAGTGAGGTAATGAACATCATCACCGAAAAGTTCGATACCAGCTTCATACTGTTCGTAGCTTTCCGGGTTCATGAAGTGCAGATGCATACCATCGCTGTAGAGATATTGCACCTTCTCAGCTTCTACGAAAATGTTGTCGAGCCGTTCTTCCACGCCAAATACGCGGTTAATCGTATGGCCCGTTCGAATGTCCATGAGGGTTGTATTCATGGATGCCTTGCCGCGCCCCGGTTTGTTATAGAGACTCTTAGTGACACGGTACAAATTGTTATCCAATTTGAGCGTCACCCCTGTTTTTAAATCGCCTGCTTCTATCATCACCAAACTCCTCAAACTCTGCCATCATTCGCTGGTTATTTCCCAATTTTACCAGACGATTATGTCATATTAAATCCTCTTTTGTTTTCTCCACACTTCCACTACCGGATCGCGCCTCCGCGCCACATAACGGTATACGCCCCAGTCAACCCACGACGCGCAGAATATTTCCAATCGCTTTTCAATTTCAGTCGCGCACTCCGCAATCATCTTTTCGGCTTCATGGTTCAAGCGCCTAAATCTTGGATTGATCGCTGCCCTTAATTGCCCAATCCAATCCAGTGATTCGAGTAATGCGCTTCCTCCTGCCGGGTGATCAGGAATGTGGAGTGAGTAATGCAGGTTGCGTTCAATCACTTTGCGGATACCAGCCTGATCAAACACGGGTGGCGCTTGCCGGTAAACTACGGGATCATTCACCCACGTGCACCGTATGCCGTATCCCAACTCACGGATGATCCGGTCAATGTCCAGATCATCTTCCCATAGGGTTTTCTCGGTATGCTCTCGAATCGCGCCGCACATCCCGAACGGAGTCATGCTCATCTTGCCCCAAAACGCTTGCACCTCATCGCGCTGAATTTTCCAGCGAAACCACGAATTACGGTTGAGTGTCACGTTCATGAGTTCAATAATACCTATAGGGATTTCTGCCCCTTCAACTGCCGAGTGTTGATAGTAGGTATACGGGCTGACTGCTGCTGGTAATCCTTGTTTCGCATAGCGAGTGCTAAACTTTTCCAGTTCGGAAAGCAAGCTTTTTCCCCACACCGCATCATGCGCAGGCATCACCAGATAGCCCGAACCACTCATCAGGCTGCCGATATAAAGCGCCGTGTCGATCCGTGCCCATCGGTCTGTCGTTTCCATACGTTGCCACTCATCGGGCGCTTCCCATTGTAAATCAAGTGGTGTACCTCCCGATTTCCCTTTGAAGAGAAGGGGATTAGTAATTACTGCTGCCATCAACAAATGAGGGAATTCTGCCTCCAAAGCGCTTAGGGAGTCGATGGTCGTTTGACTGTCACAAATGAATACAACCGGATCTTGGTTGCCAAGCGCGCTTAATCTCGACCTCAGTGTGGAGTCAAATACGATCTGCTCGCGAGGTGTTTTCGGTCGTGGACGGTACATGAACTCAGCATCAATGAAGTGCCGACTATCCAAATAGGAGGCTAATTCTGGAACGGTTTCAAACTGCTGCACGATTAGGGAGAATAGGGCATGCTAAAGGCGAAATCAACATAGGCTTTGTTGGAATTGGGCAGTTTGCCTTTAGCCAGAATGATAATGTCTGCACTACCGCCAAGTTTTTCTAACCGTTCCTCGAACGCGAATACTTGGAGTGGGGGTAGAATGGCGCTGAAGGTATTGTCTTCGTGTTGGTGTAATTCTGAGATGTGTATTCCGGCTTGTCCCAGCAAAGCCAGCGCCGCTTCACGGGTGACATAAGAATACGATTCATCCACGTCTTGTTCTGGTGTTGGCTCGTCACTTTCAATGATCTGCTTCAGGTCTGCTAGCGCAATTCGTAGGCCTTCTGCCAGTCCGCGCTGATACGCTGCTTGCTGTACATTACTGAAGCTCAGCTGTCGGCTTTGCTTATCGGCTTCCTGCGATTTTTTCAGTAATTGATTGCTGAGTTCTCGCAGTGCAGTCCAAAGTTCATTACTTGAAGGAGATTGTTCGCTCATTTTCCGCTGACTTGTTCAATTGCACCACGCCCAACGATCTCCAAAGCGGTATCTCCCGAAGGAGGTTGCATCAACCCCGCGCGCGTATCACGGAAGAATCGTTCCAATGGTAAATCGCGAGTGAGGCTCGTTCCGCCTGCGATTTGTAGCGCCTTATCGGTCACCATATTGGCCGTTTCGGTTGCCATATGCTTGGCTGCTGCAATATGTGGATACAGTCCCTTGCTTCGCTCATCGCCTTTCCATTGTCCAGCCACGTCTAACATCAACGCGCGTGCTGCCATTAAGGCCAGATCAATCTCGCCGATTTGACGTTGAATTTTCGGCAGTGTGGTGATCGGTTTACCCAATGCCGTCGGTATCCGTTCTAACCCAAACTGTATGACCGCATCCCGCGCTGCCATTGCTGTTCCCAAGTAAACCGCTGCCATAATCATCGGAAACCAAGCGTTCGGCGTTTTTTCATTGCGTTTACCGTGCTCCAGTAGGTTTTCGTCGGGCACAACCACATCTTTGAAGTACACGTCATGGCTGTCACTGGCACGAAGACTCAAACCATCGCCCCATGTTTCAACCCATTCCACGCCCGGCGCATTACCCGGCACAACGATCACACCTGCTTCGCCCTCAATATCGAGCCGCACCACAATATGCGTCAGATGTTTACCGCCTGTCGTCCATGATTTATGCCCATTAATCACCCAGCCTTTATCATTGCGAATGGCATATGTTTCGAATGTGCCTCCGCGCGATGGACTGCCGAGTGTCGGTTCGCTGGCTGCCGTATTGAACAAACCGCCTGCGACCGCCTCCCTGCAAAGGCGTTCGAACGTCGCTTCCGGCCAAGGACGGTTCTCACTCACATTACCGAACATGTGGATTTGCATCCCTGCCACCATCGCGCTAGATGTGCTGCCCTTCGCCAACTCAAGTTGGGCCTCTACACAGTCTTTGAGGGGCAGTCCCATTCCACCATATTCGCGCGGCACGCTCATCAGCAAGTAACCGGATTCTTTCAATGCCTGTACATCTTCTGCGGGCAGTTTGGCTTGCTTATCGGCTTCTTCTGCCCGTGTCGCAAAGTCTGCTGCTAGTTTCCGCGCAATTGCCACAATGTCTGTTGTTGCCAAAACAATTCCTTCCCTTACTTCTTCACAATCACCTGCACGATACCCGGCCCATGCACGCCGAGGATCATTTCCATCTCAATGTCAGCCGTTTTGCTTGGCCCACTGATAAAGCAGATATTACCGCTGTTCCACAGGTTGTCTAATCCGTTTGCCCGTTGGCGTGCAACCCAATCTTCGAGGCGCGGCACAATCTGGTCAAGTGTAATCACCACGATATGCACCGGTGCAAGCACGGTTGGAATGCGTCCCTTTCCCGGCGCTGTACTGACCACCATCGTACCGGTCGCCGCAATGGCTGCGTCTGCCCCCGATAATCCGGCTTGAGCATCACGAATGGTTTCGAGAGTTTCGCTACGATATTCATCATGCATTTCAGGCTGATGAATGGTGATGCCGCTTTCTTTGATGGCCGACTCAAGATTCTGCACCGGAATATACTTGAAATCCCACGCCAACAGGTTTGTCGCGGTATGAGACTTCAGCAGTTCCATGACTTTGGCGCAGGCTGCTTCGTCGCCTTCAACCACGAACACTTCGCCTTTGAGTTCTTGCATGATGCGTGAGAACTGATTGAGTAAGCCTTCCTGTGATGGATCATCGACCACTGCCACCGGTAAATACGACTGTGGACGGGGTGGTGCATCAGGGAAAGGCTTACGGGCATCGCGCAGTTTATTTAAGATTTTGTCGCGTGAAGAAGTCATTTTTCACAAGCCTTTGAAAATGTTAGTGTTATTTCCGGCTCAGCACCCAGATACGCGGGTGCATACCACCAACGCTTATTCGCAAATTCTGGTCGATCTTCCAATTCGCTGAATCTTCAAGGAGCGAGTCGAGTAGTCGAACTTCATGAGAAATCAACACAAAGCGTCCGTTCGGTTTGAGTAAGCGTGCTGCTTCCTTGAGGATCTTGGGATACAAGGTCAAGTTGTCATCATGGCTGCCGACCAATTGTCCAAACGGTAAATCCGCCGTAATTACATCGACGCTTTTCGCCGAAAGTGGCAGATCGGTAATATCGCCTTGTCGCCGTTTGATGATTTCGCTGTAACCCGCCGCTTCGATATTCTTGCCTGCGCATTCTAATGCCACTGTATCTTCGTCATAGCCGACGATGCTTTCTACATCGCCCAAAGCCATTCGTTCGATCAGCAGTGTGCCGGAACCACAGCCGATATTCAGATAGACATCATCGGCGGTTGGCTCGGTCAGAGCATTCATCGCATAAGCCACAGGCGCATTAAGAGCACCTTCACGATTACAGACACGCCATGCCCGAGTCGCCTGCGGGCGTGGACTAATTCGCACCAGCGTTTCCCATGCATTCCCATCTTTGGTCTTACGCACGCGGATCAATAAGTCGCCTTCTTCGTCGCCTACTTGCAGGCCAGTTTTGGTGGCGAGTTCTTCTTTCAATCGCTGCATCACCGAGGAGTCTGAGCCTGCTGCGCTGATATACAAGGTCTTAAACGCGTCTTGTGGGGAGAGATCACGCGCTACCTTGATGAGGCTCAGAAGCTTTTTGAAATGCTCGTCACCTAATAGTGCCTTGGGGCGCGGCACATTGTATTGCTGAACGAAGTAGATCGCCTGTACCGTTCGCAGCTTTAATAGTTGGTACGGATTGCCGGTATATTGGAACCGTAACGCGCCAGCCCGTGCGAAAACCTCAGATCGCTCAATGCGATCATCAAAAACGGTTTTCATTTCGCGCCAAGCCAAGCCCTCTAGCCCTTCCGATACATCCGCCTCACATTCGTATACAGGCAGAGTTTGTACTGGTTCAGCTTGTTTGCGGGGAACTGCGCCGCGTCGTTTTGTGTAGCTAATTTGAATGGCTCCGTTTATCTGAATGTCTGATTACTGTCTCAAGAACTGCGATTTTTCCGCCACCAGTCATGGAAGGACTGTTCAGCGAATGATGGGAAATCCCGGAAGTCGGTCCATCCACTGAGAGGATAAGGCAGTTTATTGAGTTTGTCTTCGCCCATCGTTTTGCTGATAGATCGTGTCGCGATGCTAGCAGCCTTTCCGCCCAGTTCATAGAGCAGGGGATGGCTGTTACCGAAGCTCCAACTCTTGAGGCCGACTTTCCATATCGGGTCTTGTTTATCTTCAAGGTCTCGCCGCAGCATTAGAAGCATATCGGGAATATTGATGTCCACAGGGCAGGCTTGCTTGCACGCCCCACACAAGCTGCTGGCGAAGGGCAGCGGTTCGGCGTTTTCCTTACCTTGCAGGAGCGGCGTAATAATGGCTCCGATTGGCCCTGAATAAACCGAGCCATAGGTGTGACCACCGACATGCTGGTAAACAGGGCAGGCGTTCAAACATGCGCCGCAGCGGATACACGCTAACGCTTCGGCGTACTCGCTGCCGTAAATGTTGCTGCGTCCGTTATCGACGAGAATGAGATAAAACTCTTCCGGTCCATCCGGTTCTTCTTTACGCGCTGGTCCGTTGAAGATATTGACGTAGGTTGTCATGCGGTGACCGGTCGCGCTGCGCGGTAGAAGCTGCACCAGTGTTGCGAAATCTTCCCATGTCGGCACAATCTTCTCGATGCCCACCACCGCAATATGCACAGGTGGCATACCTGTTGAGAGACGACCGTTGCCTTCGTTGGTGACAATCGCCACAGTGCCGGTTTCAGCGATCATGAAGTTACCACCGCTCATGCCGAAGTCGGCGCCTAGAAACTCCTCACGCAGAATTTTACGGGCAAAGGCGGTCATCTCTTTTGCTTCATTCGTTGGCTGCATATGCAGCTTTTCAACGAATAAATCACGAACCTGTTCTTTAGTCATGTGCATGACTGGCATGACGATGTGGCTGGGGTGGCTTTCGTTGACCTGAACAATGTACTCACCGAGATCGGTTTCAACCATCTTAATGCCATTGGCTTCAAGCACAGGCAGAAGACCGATTTCTTCGGTTGCCATGCTCTTGCTTTTGACACCGCGTTTTAGATTGTGTTTCTTGCAGATGTTCAGTACATGCTGGTTGGCTTCGGCAGCATCGGTTGCCCAGAGCACATGCCCACCGTTCTTGATAACGTTGCGCTCCATTTGTTCCAGTAAATCGGGCAAATCAGAGAGCGCACGCAGCTTTGCGCCCCGCGCTTGTTGGCGCAAATCGAGTGCTGGCACTTCGCCCATCACCTGTCGGCGACGTCCATCAGCATTCCCTGTACCCCGCTTAAGCGCAGAGGCAAGTTGAATGTCTTTGAGTGCAATAACGGCATGTTCACTAAAGAGATTGGGGTTCATATCGGTGGTCATAGTTTGTTCCCAATGAAGCTGCCTATTTTTTTCGTCTATTCTAGCGCCTGACTGCACCCACCGCTAATCGTAATCCAAAAAGAGGACTCCTGTCACTATATGACGAATCTCATCTCTAACTAAGCTGTTCTTTATCACGAAGTTGGTATCATTCTCGACTATACGGTTCTATGAAATCTGCATTTTTCAACTTAAGGACACGGGGTCATGGACGTTAATCAAGTGGATGTGGCCGTCGTTGGGGGGGGGCCGGGTGGTGTGCTGTTCGCGTACCTCGTAGCTCGGGCAGGTCTGCGAGTGCACGTTTTGGAAGCTCAATCGGATTTTAACCGTGAATTTCGTGGGGATACGTTGAATCCCTTAGCGCTTAACCTGCTGGAAGAGATGGGCCTGATTGACGCTATCATGAAACTGCCACACGGTAAAGTCAGTACGCTGCGCGGGGCTGGCACCATCCCTTACATGTTGAGTTATAGCATTTTGAAGGGCAAATACCCTTATGTGATGATTCTGTCGCAGTCGTTGTTCCTCGAGTTCATGGTTGAGCAGGCACGGCAGTACCCCAACTTTACACTTGAAATGCGCGCCCGCGTTACCGACTTGATTGAGGAAGCGGGTGTGATAAAAGGGATTAATTATCGTGACGGCAAAGGAGAGTCGAAATCGCTGCGGGCGAACTTGACCATCGGTGCTGACGGACGCAACTCGGCTGTGCGTAAGTTGGCAAATATCGAGACAATAACCCTTACGGCGCAACCGGACGACATCCTGTGGCTGCGGCTGCCTATTCAAGAAGATCTTGATCCTAAAGAAGACCTTATCACTCGCCAAGATGTAAATAATTCCCTGTTTATGTTCCGCCGCCCATATGAGCGAGATTGGCAAATTGGCGTGACCATCATCAAGGGGAACTATAAAGATCTGCATACTCAAGATATTGAAGTTTTTCGTGGAATGATGCGCAATCTGATGCCCGAATTTAGCGAACGGCTTAAGAATCTCAATTGGTTGGATGTGGCTTACCTTCCGGTGACCCTGAAGCGGGCTGTCCAGTGGCACCGGGACGGGTTGCTATTGATCGGTGATGCAGCACACATCATGTCTCCGGTGGGTGGGGTGGGCATCAACTATGCTATTCGAGATGCGGTTGTAGCTGCCAATCTATTGGTCGCACCTTTGAAGCAGGGGCATGTGACCGCCGAGCAGCTTGCCCAGATTCAACGCAAAGTGGAGTGGGATATTAAGATTACCCAGAATTTCCAAGCGTCGATCCAGAACGCCAGCAAGCGGGCAGCGAAAAACAACGTTGGTAGCAAGATTGGTCGCAAGATGGCCGGTTGGTTCACCCGAATACCTTTGGTGAAGAGTTTGCCTGTGCGTATTCTGGCCTATGGGTTGGTTAACGTCGAAGTTGATCAGAAGTTGTTGATGCAGATAACCTAATTCTTTCAAGTGGAAATGAAAAGACCTCTGGCGGTTAACCGGAGGTCTTTCTTTTTGAGAATGCTGATACGTTTTGTGGGCGATGAGGGGCTCGAACCCCCGACCTCACGGATGTGAACCGTGCGCTCTAACCAGCTGAGCTAATCGCCCGCGCGATTGTTTAAAAAACCAGCCTGCGCTGGTTGATCACATCACTTGGGCAATAGAGGACTCGAACCTCTAACCCCTCCCACGTCAAAGGAGTGCTCTACCAATTGAGCTAATTGCCCTTAATGAAATCGAGTATACAACATTTCGCTTGCTTTGCAAGAGTCATTCAGCCTGTTTAGATCAAGTATTTTTCTCAGCACCGTTCGGCTTTTGTAAGTCGACGCGGGCCTGAATTTGGGCGATGACTGGCTTGATGTGGGCTGAGTCTTCTTCGCCTAATGCTTTTTCAAGCCGGGTGAGCGTGTCGAGCAAACTCTCAAAGACATATGGTGAATCTTTAGGCGCGATTTCAAGGACAGAAGCAAGAACAGCTTCGGCTTCTGCGACCTTTCCGAGAGCCAACCGAGCGGTGAGCAAGTCGGCGTAGGCCCAATAATTGTCAACATCAGCCTGCACTTCTCCAAAGGCCAACTGCTCGACGCGCAAATAGGTCTTGAGCATCTTTTCTTTGTTTTCTTTCTGCATGTAGAGCAGGGCTAAATTGCTGAAGGCGTACGAGGACTTGGGCGTAACGAGCGATGCTTTTTCGTAAGCCGCAATGGCTTGATCAATTTGCCCACGGCGGCGGTACAGCCCACCTAATGAACCCCACCACGACTCGTTATCATCATCAACCAGCTTATCGGAAATCTTCAATCCTGCTAACAGCAAGTTCTCTGCCTTGTTGAGGATTTGATCCCGTTCGATGCCCGGTTGTTTTTTCTCACCGATGCGTCGATAGACATATCCTAGTGCAGCAAGAGCGGGCGCGAAATCTTTCTCAATCTCAAGGGCGCGGTTCAGATGGTATTCGGCCTGCTCCAATATGCCTGACTGTGTGTAAACATAACCGAGGCGGTAGTGTGTGATGAGGCTGTTTGGATCAAGCTCCAAGGCACGACGATACGTACTCAGGGAGCCTTGAAAATCTTGTGACCGGTACTGACGCTCACCTAAGGTTAGCAAGGACAAGGCGAGATTGGCGTTGGCCGTGTTTTGGCGCTGCTTTTCGCTGCTTGCTTCCATTTCCTGACGAACCTTCGTCAGTTCGTCCTGCTTGGCCTGAATTTCCTTTTCAAACCGTTCGCGCGCTTCGGTCAGTTCCTTTTGAGCAGCGGTCAAACGATTAAAGCCCAAATAACCAGCGGCAACAGCTAACACGGGGCCAGCAATGCCAAAAATCGCAAAAATCGACTGTGTTACGCTCTGGAACAAGCCGAGCAGGTTGTTTGAGAGTGCTAATTGATTTTGCGCCTGTGATTGGGCATCTTCAGCGTATTTGCGCGAGTCTTCGGCGGCTCGCTGCGCATCGGCAGCGCTAGCTGAAACCTGAGTAGCAATGTCCGATACAGATTGAGTGGCTTCGGGTGCGGGCGTAACGGTCGCATCTTGGGCGAGTACTGCTGAAACGATGCCTATGAGCAATGCAATTGTGATGACCACCGCAATGCGTTTCATTTCCATGTCCTTCTGATCTGCAGATTGGCAGAACACAGGTGCTAAATTATCATTAGCCTTCAAATCATATGTCTATTGATGACTGCGAGTTCGAATGTCATTTCAAACAGATTTACTGGCTTGGTATGACCAACATGCCGCGAATTTGCCGTGGCGTGAAAACCATGATGCCTACCGCGTGTGGCTGTCGGAAATCATGCTTCAGCAAACACAGGTCGAAACGGTTATCCCTTACTTCACGCGATTTTTGAGCGCGTTCCCTACCGTACATGATCTGGCGGCTGCCCCACTAGATGATGTACTCAAGATGTGGGAGGGACTAGGTTATTATAGCCGTGCACGGAATTTACACCAAGCGGCGCAGAAGGTTTCCAACGATTACAGTGGGGATTTCCCTAAGACGGTGGATGGGCTGCTGCTGCTGTCGGGGATTGGCCGGTACACGGCAGGGGCGATTTCGAGTATCGCTTTCAACCAGCCTGCGCCTTTACTGGACGGCAACGTTATTCGGGTATTTGCCCGTTTGACTGATCTTGAAGCCGATGTGACTCAACCGGCTGTGAAGGAATCGCTGTGGAAGCTGGCTGAAGAGTGGTTGGATCATTCGCGCCCCGGAGATTATAACCAAGCGTTGATGGAACTGGGGCGGGTGGTGTGTAAACCGCGCGGGCCGTTGTGCGCCGAATGTCCGGTTAAGGTGCACTGTAAAGCGTTCGCCAACGGCACCCAAAATCAACGGCCTGTCAAGAAACGTAAGGCCGCTACCCCTCATTACGATGTCACGGCAGGGATGATCTGGAATGATGCCGGACAACTGCTTATCGCTCAACGTCCGCTTGAGGGATTGCTAGGTGGACTGTGGGAATTCCCCGGTGGTAAGCAAGAAGCAGATGAAACATTGCCTGAATGTCTGCGCCGAGAACTTCAGGAAGAACTGGCGATTGATGTGGAAGTTGGTGAACTATTCACGGTGGTGCAACACGGGTTTACTCACTTTAAGATTACGCTGCACGCGTTTAGCTGCCGCTATGTTTCGGGAGACCCGCAGCGGGTCGGGGTGCGGGATTGGGCGTGGGTGCGACCTGACGAACTGAGCAAGTATTCATTTGGGAAGGCTGACCGCGAAGTGATCCGCGCGCTCGAAGAACGGGGGCGGATGCTTTTATAGATTTGCAGTTGATTCTGCACAAAATGCAAATTCTGCAAAACAGCCGCTGAAATGGCAGGCGGATCGCAGGGAGGCAGCCGCCGGAGTAAGGTTTTTACTTGGCGGGACGCTCGCTCAATGTCGCTGAATTGGCGCAAGTGCAGCGGGACGCTCCCGTAATGCCACCGCCGACAAGGGGGTTCGGCGGGAGTGAGAGAGGCTGCCGCTGAATTGACAGTGGCATGGCGGGATGCTCCAGTGATGCTGCCAAGGCATTCGATAGTCTTTAGTCACTGGTCTATAGTCTCTAGAAATGTGCATAGTGAAATTGGATTGTCGCTATTCACGAATGATGCCTATTTATACCTAATTATAGAACAAAAGTTCAACCAGTGTCAATGTGATTCCGTTCGAGTTTACAAACCATGGCCGAGTATGTTTGGAGAGAAAATACAGGACGGACGTAAGCCTTGCGCCCTTACAAGCAATTTTGAGGTGAAGTGAAGGTCTGTGGCCAATAAAATCGAGGCGGCCCATATGCCGCCTCGATTTGTTTGATGTCACTCTATGCAGGGCGGGTCATAGACCACACCCTTACGAAAAATAGATGGTTGGCTTATTTCACGGTAAAGGTACAGCTTCCGGATTCGCTGGACTTGTTTGTACCGGGGCCAAAGACATCATAGCCATCGGTGATTTGGGCCTTCCATGACACGTTATAGGTAATGGAATGCTGGCCTGCGGCTAATGGCCCTGCCGGAACATACCAGAACATATAGAAGTTGCCGTCTTTGCCTTTGCGAACCGTCGTGCCGTACTGACGCCAATTTTCCAGCGGTTTGCCATCAATCTTGACATCATAATTCACATTGTCTACGTGCTGCTGCATCAAGGATTGGTCGTTGACGTACCAGCTCCAGAAAATGTCAATCGTTGCTCCGGCTGTCAGATTGGTGGGTGCAGGCCGGCCAAAAATTTTGTTATCGCAGTAGGCCAAGACATCCACGCCAGATTGCGAACTGCCGCTGCCTTCGCCACCCACACCCCCTGCGGAGGGCGTAAAGGTCATGCCCACAAAGGGAACCGTCGGCGTCGGGCTTTCGGCTGGCAACGGGGTGAAGGATGCTGTGCTTGTTGGCAGTGCCATTGATTCGACTGTCAATTGAATGGCGGTCATATCAATTACCGGCAGCGGTGGCAGGGTTCCGTTCGCAGCATCTGCCGTTGATGATGCGGGTGTATCTGTGGCGGCTGCCGCGCCCACTTCGGTTGGTGTGATCACTGAACGCGGTGGGGTGGGTGTGACCGTACCTCCGCCAAGCACTGCGGTCGGCAACTGCGTACCTTCTGCTAATGCGGTTAAGTTCGGCGATGGTGTGGCGGTTGGGAAAGATGTTGGCACCGGATTGACACGTACCAAAGCCGCAGCAATCCAGCCTTCACGGCCATCATCCATGCGGATATTGAACCACTTTCCATCCGGGCTGGTGGCTAAGACCTGCACACCTGTACCCGGCTTGAGGGCGACAATAGCGCTAGCACCGACGCTTGGCCCCTCGCGGACGTTCACGGTTTCCAGTGAGGCTACAATGCCGGTGACCGGAGGTGTGGCGCTGGCCGTCGGAGTATCGGATGGGGTAGGCGAAATGGGTGTGTCGGAAGGAGTCAGCGTAAAGGTTGGGAGCGGGGTTCTTGAAGGGACAGGTGTTGCCGTAAAACGCGGCGTGAAGGTCACGAGCGGCGCAAGAGTATCGGTTGGTACGCCTGCACTTTGTTCGCCCGGTGTTGCTGTGTTACAGGCCGCCATCAACAACAAAACCAATAAGGCTGCAATCAAAGCATAACGTGAATTGAAGCTGTATTTTCCCAAACGCATAATTCAACCACTTCACTTTCTGAGTAACCCCAATCAATTTAGCAGCAAATAGGACATTACGCAAAGTGTCATCCGTAACGTAGGCGAATCGTCAGCTTTTCCTTGACAGCTTTTTCCAAACACGTTAACCTAGTTACCAGCAATCAGGAGAATATATTCGTGTCTCTACGAATGACTGGCATTATGACTATGGGTATGACTACTCGGCGCAAGAGCGCAAGAGGGGTTTTCCGTCTGTCGTAAGCCAGCCAACAAGGTGAGCAAACAGAAGCGTGTGGAAACCCCACACGCTTTTTTATTTATTTAACCAAGGATCGTTCACTATGAAAACCATAACCATGAAGTTTGGAGGGACATCAGTTGGCAGTCCGGAAGCTATAGCCAATCTGGTGAGCATCGTCAAAGAAGCGCATGATCAGGGCGACCGCGTGATCGTCGTCGTCTCGGCAATGGCCGGCGTGACTGACCAACTGCTGAACTCGGCAAAAATGGCGTCAACTGGTAATAAGTGGGGCTACCTCTCCACCGCCAGTAAACTGCGCGACCGTCATGATGAGGCGCTTAACATTCTCGTCCCTCCCAGTGAAGTCCGCGAAAAAGCGATGGCGCAGATACGCAAGCTGATGGATGAATACACTGAAATCTGTCAGGCCGTCAGTATCCTTGGTGAAGAAACCCCTCGTATTTCCGATGCAATTGTGGCTTATGGTGAGCGGCTAAGCAGCCGTATCGTGGCAGCAGCTCTTAAAGCTCGCGGCGTCGAAGCGGCGGCCTTTGACGCGGGCGAGTTCCTTGTCACGGATGACCGTTTCCAAAGCGCGAATCCGCTGTGGGATGAAACGCAATCACGGGTTGATGCCAAGCTGATGCCTGCTCTGGCCGATGGTATTACACCGGTTATCACAGGCTTTATCGGGGCGACGCGGACGGGTACGATCACGACACTGGGACGCGGGGGCAGTGATTACAGCGGCGCGATTTTTGCGGCGGCTAGCAACAGCGACGAACTGGTGATTTGGACGGATGTGGACGGTGTCATGACGACCGACCCGCGCGTGGATAAACGTGCCCGTGTGCTGCCCTATGTGTCGTACCAAGAAGTGGGCGAACTGGCTTTCTACGGCGCGAAGGTACTGCATCCGAAAACCGTACAACCTGTTCTCGACAAAGCCATTCCGATCCGCGTTCGTAACACCTTCAATCCCTCGTATCCCGGTACACTCATCGGCGAAAACGGCGAACCCAGCGCCACCGTCATCAAAGCCGTCACCAGCATCAAGAAAGTTAGTTTGCTCACGGTGAGCGGTAAAGGCATGATCGGCGTGCCCGGTATTGCCGGACGGACTTTCCATGCGACTGCCAGCGCCGGAGCAAGCATTTTGATGATTTCGCAGTCGTCATCCGAGCAGAGTTTCTGCTTCCTCGTTACCGATACGACCGCCGATGCCGTCAAGGTCAGCATTGAGTCGCAGCTTTCTGCCGAAATTGCTTCACGTGATATTGACCGTGTCGATGTGCGCGACGACGTGGTGATCATCACGGCGGTTGGCGCGGGCATGAGCGGTACACCGGGCGTTGCGGGGCGTGTGTTCTCGACGATGGGCAACAACCGCATCAACGTGATTGCTATCGCGCAAGGCTCGTCTGAATGCAGCATCTCATTCGTGGTGGCTGAGGCTGATCTGGAACGGGCAGTGATCGCGCTGCATGATCTGGCGTTGGAATCTGTGCCTGCGTAGTGGGTGAACGGAGGAGTGGCTATGCCTACTCAAGCGGCAGGGCAGCGGATGTTGGCGCTGCCCATTACGCCGATGCATTTGGAAGCCGTCACATTAGAAGGTCAGTATGTTCGCCTCGAACCTCTCACAATGGAACATTATGTGGCTTTGTGCGAAGTACTGCTTGATGAAGAAATAGGCCGTTGGCTTCCTTATTCGATAGCATCACCCGATGATATGCGTCTTTTCATCGAGATGGCTGTGAAGTTTCGGGCTGAAGGCAGCTCATTCACGTTTGCAACGATTTATAAACCTGCAAATCGTGCTATAGGAACCAGCCGCTTCCTTGATATTGATGTTGACAGTCATAACCTTGAAATCGGTGGAACGCTGATCGGTAAGCAGTGGCAGCGTACCGTTGTGAATACTGAAGCTAAATATCTTATGCTGCGCCATGCCTTTGAGACATTGGGCTGTTTACGTGTCCAATTCAAGACTGACTCCTTGAACACTAAATCCCGGAATGCGCTCGCACGTATTGGTGCGAAAGAAGAAGGTGTCATTCGCAACCACATGATTTGCTCGAATGGGCGACTCCGGCATTCTGTATTATTCAGCGTAACAGATGAGGAATGGCCGACCGTCAAAGCAAATCTCGAGGCGAAACTGGCACGGCCTTCTACCACCCTGAGTTGAAGAAAAACCTTTAGTTCGGTAATGGTGGGCTGACAAATTCAATCCAATAGCATTAATAAGACTGTTGATTTACAACCATAAGGAAATAGTGTCTATTCAAGCCGATCGTCCACGAATGCTTGCCCTGCCAGTGATACCAATTACTATTGAGCCGGTAACTTTGGAAGGGCAGTATGTCCGGTTAGAACCCCTCTCTCTTAATCATTTAGCTGGATTATGTGATGCCTTGCTCGACGATGATCTTTGGCGTTGGATTCCCTTTCCAGTGCACACACCTGATGAACTGCGTGCTTATATCGAACACTTCTTGGAATTCCGTGATGAGGGCAGTGCTTTACCATTTGTCACGATTTATAGACCCACCAATCAGGTCGCAGGCAGCACTCGATACCTCAGTATTGAAAGGCCTCATCACAGCATTGAAATTGGCTCGACCATTATTGGCAAGCAGTGGCAGCGTACTGTTGTGAACACTGAAGCTAAATATCTTATGCTGCGACACGCGTTTGAGACATTGGGCTGTATTCGCGTTCAATTTCAAACGGATGAGCTAAACACCAAATCACGGAATGCTATTTTGCGCCTCGGTGCAACCCAAGAAGGCATTTTTCGGAATCATCGCATCTGCTTCGATGGGCGCGTCCGAAACACGGTTTATTTCAGTATTAGAGATGAGGAATGGCCGACCGTCAAAGCAAATCTCGAGGCGAAACTGGCACGGCCATTCGAGGTAAAGTAATCGCTTATTTAGGCCTCGTTGGTACGTTCATCCGGAAGTCAAATAACGTTGGGATCGGATATTCACGACGAACCCGTTCCACGAGATTGGCGTCGACTGGCCGGTTCTCGTCACGGCTCAGGCGCTCGGCGTGGTAGCGAATCCACAGCTCGGTTAGAATTTCATCGCCCTCACGGTAATCCACAATTTCAAAGCCGGTGTGCAGACGTTCGCCAACCCGTTCAAGATCATGGACGGCCAAACCTGCTTCGACTTCCAAAAGCTGGATACGGCCATGATGACGGATGCTGTCATTGGCGGCGTCTAGAAGGGCGAGGAAATCCGCAGCGCGTCCGGCATCAATTAGGGTACGGGCGGTTTCGATCAAGAGCGGCAGTAAATCCGGCTTCAACCGATGCGCCTCGACATATAAATCGGCTGCTTTATCGAGCTGCCTCTGTCTCCGAGCTAATACGGCCAGATTGCGTAAGGCCCAAGCGGTACGCTTACGTGCGAGTGAAGCTTCCCAAGCTACCAGCGCACCGGATGAATCGCCCGCATGTAAGCGCATCGTGCCGAGATGCAGATACGCCTCCCAACTGCCTATGGGGTTATTATTCAAGGCTTTTTCAAGCAGGGTTTGCCATTCGGGTTGTGTGAGGATGCCGGCCAGCGGTTCATCGGTGTCGTTTTCGGGGAAACTGCCGGTTTGAAGCAGTTCCAGCCAAGGCTGCTGTTCGGCCGTGAGTGAACCCGTGAAATCCAAGCCTGTTCCAGCAAACGAACTTTGGCCGGATGATTGACGGCGCAGGGCTTCCAACAGTCCCCAGCCAGAACCGCGTTGGATGATTTCGGCAGGGGATTGGTCTTTCCACTGGTCACCGCGCCGCAGTTCCACGTCAAAGCTGGTACGCGGGACAAGCCGCTCAAGATGGGCTTCGACCTGTGTTCGGGCAGCGTCCCAGTCCGCACCATGAACAGTTTGGGGATCGGCCTCGATCAAGCCATATGCTTCGAGCCATTCCAATTCCGCACGCGGCTGCATGAGCGCATATTCCAGTTGGGTAGACGCCAAGCCCGCCTGAATTTCCAGATAGCTGTTGTTTGCGGTATTCAGCCATTCCTGCCAGCGCTGGCCGCCAGAGCCGGTTCCCCACATGAATAATTTACGTCCACGCAGCGCATCGGTGGAGACCTGCACTAGACCTTTGCCTTCTCCATCGAGTGCGGTAATCCAAGGGCGTTGTTTTTCGGGAATGCGAAAGAAATAATCGGCGGCACGGGTGCTGTTGGTGGTGTAAGTGACGTCCTGCCCATCGACAACTGGCAGCCCAACTATTCGCAAGTCCGCAAGGGATAGGGCATATTGATAGGCTTCAGCAGCCGGTGTAATGACACGGACATCCGCGCGTTCAGGAACAGCTATATTCGACCACCAATATATAGGCAAGGCATGATCAGATGGATTGACGATGCGGCAGCGGACGTATAGGACGGCGGAACCATCCGGCAGATAAGCATCAATTTGATAGGCGACCTGACGGATACGTTCCCATTCATAAAGCCGTAGCGCAGGAGTGCCATCTGGCATATCAATACGGGCAGCAAACAACGGTGCGCAAGTATAGGGTGTGTGTCCGATGACGCCGATGTTCCATTCGACGCCGCCACTGAACCATGCGTTACGGATAGCGAGGTTGCCGGGTTGGAGCACCGGATTGACAAACAGGAGTTCGCGGTCTGATGGTTTGTGGACGAGTGACCACAGCCGTCCCCCATATTCGAGCAAAAACGTGGCGCGTAGAACATCATTTTCCAGCACGGCCACTTTCAAATCTGTGAGTTCACGCTGTCGTGAATAACCATCTTGCACAGTGTAGGGGAGATAGTCTGGCAGATAACCGGCTTCGGGATCATCCGCAGATTTGGGGGACAATACCGGCTGATGACTCGGCGCGTCAAATCGGGGCAGGGGATTGTCGGCCCCCATAGGGGCAGAGGGTAATCGCCAGTTTTCGATACGCAATTCACTCATGTTATTTTCCGTTGGTTGAAAAGATCACAATCGGCAACCGCGTGCAATCAATTGATAGAATAGCATACCCAACATTTTGCCGTTTGAGAACAAAACCAAGCCGTTTCCCGAAATGTTCGCAGGCGCACTGTGCTGACAGCCGCAACGCCTCCCTCGAACTTTCATCATTCGCTGGTTTGGAGGACATCGTTTGTTGAAAAATGACAGGATCGGTCAAGAGGCCGTTTTGATTGGAGGGAACGGCATGACACCGTTCCCAGCAGAGGGAAATCCTTATAGTCCCAATATGGTTTGCAAACTGGTCAGCAGATGTTCGAGGTCATCGGCGGTGTTGTAGCCTTGGAAGGAGACGCGGACGGCTTTCCAGCCGTTCCAGTCGATCTGTGGGATTTCGACTTTAAACTCATCGTATAGACGATTCTTAATGGCGTTTACATCACTGTCTGCGGGGATGGGACACATGACCATTTGGGAGAACCATTCGCCAGTGTCGGGCGCGATGGGTTGGACGCCGGTCATAGCAGCAATTTGTTTCCGTGCTTCACGTGCCAGTTCATGACAGCCTGCCCGCACTAAATCCCAGTTGTTGTCCTCAAAGAATTTGATGGCTGCCGGAACGGTCAAAAAGGCGGAAATGTCGCGCGTGCCCTGCCATTGATTTTGCACGATGAATGACGGATTGACCCAACCGTGACTGATCACCAACGGCTCGACCGTTTTCTGAATGCTTTTGCGGGCATGGAAGAAGGCTGAACCCTTGGGCGCACACAGCCACTTATGCAAGTTCCCCGAATAGAAGTCAGCGTCGATATCGGTTAAATCCAGCGGGATTTGCCCCGGCACATGCGCCCCGTCAATGATGGTCAGGATGCCTGCCTCACGGGCGCGGCGGCAAATTTCCTTTACGGGGAAGATCAGTGCAGTTGGCGAGGTGATGTGGCTGATGAAGATGACTTTTGTTCGGGGCGTTACGCCCGTCCAGAAGCGCTCGACAAATTCCTCGTGGGTCGTGACGGGCAGCGGCATGGGATAGTTGATGTACTTGGCGCCGGTCTTCTGGCAGATGAAGGCCCACGTATTGTTCAACGCACCATATTCATGATCGGTCGTCAGGATTTCATCACCCGGTTCTAACTTCAGTGACCGGATCATGGTGTTTAATCCGAGCGTGGCATTCATGCAGAAAATCAAATCATCCGGATCTGCGTTCAGGTACTTGCCCAACGCTGCGCGGGCGTCAGCCAGCATTTGATCGGAGCGGCGTCCTAAGAAGTCGACAGGCTGCCATTCCAGTTCGCGCTGAATACGCTGGTAGGTTTCAAATACGGGTTTGGGGCAGGCTCCGAATGAGCCATGATTAAGGAACGTCACTGTCGGATCAAGCAGAAATTGGTCTTTGAGTGCGGTCAAGGTGTTTTTTCCATGATAAGTAAATGCGATAAACCAAAGATGTCGAGCGGCGTGCCTTCAGCGTGATACAGCGTATCGCGTATCAGTTTGCCGGTCGTCCCCAATCGTGCAATGATATTGTCGTATCCACCGTAAATGCGTTGATGATTAATCAACTTGACCGGACAGCCCTCAAACAGCCCGCGCAGTCCGTGTCCGGTATAGGCTCGTACATGTGGTGCCAGCCGGTTACGGAGCGCGTCAGGCAAATAATTAATAAGCGGCGTGTTTCCGAAGTGATACTGACCCCGCCAATAATGTCCGTGCGTTTCAAATGGATACCAACGATTGGGTACGAAAATAATAACCCGACCACCGGGTTTCAGTACACGTACCATTTCTTGAATGGACTTACGATCATCCAGCACGTGTTCTAGAACTTCGTGGGAGAGGATGGTATCGAATAGGTTGTCGCGGTAAGGAAGGGTTTCTGCAGCGGCAATTAGCGCGTGAGGCGTTTCAACGCGGGCTTCCATGACGCGTTCGGCTTCAATATCGAAGGCTTCAACATCAGGGGTATAGCGGTGACGGATTTGGGTGGCATATGTCCCGACGCCACATCCGGCGATCAATACTTTGGCGTCTGCAAGGCGTGTCCATTTGGCGATCATCTGCAAACGGCGTTCCTGTCCGGCACGCCATACCAGACTGGGCACACCGCGTTCAGCCGCGCGGTCGTAATGACTCATTTAGAAATGTGATCTCACTTGTTGCCGGATTGCTGCCGCACCCGTTCCAGTGCTGCGGCCTCCAATTTACTCGTCTTACCCGATGCATGACGCATGGCGGCGGTCTGGGCTTTCAAGGTGGTGCTGGAGCCTTCTGCGGCACGCTCCTTGATGGGCACTACCACAGTGATAGACGTGCCTTTGCCTTTGGCGCTTTCCATACGGAGCGTCCCACCGACCATCTCTGCCCGTTCGCGCAGGTTGATCATGCCGAGATGCCCACCGCGTTCCATAGCTTTCTTTTCGGCTTCAGAGGTGTCGAAGCCGACGCCGTTGTCACTGATGTTCACCAAGATGACGTCTTCTTGCTTATAGACATTTACAGTGATCATGCTGGCCTGAGCGTGCTTGCGGGCGTTGCCAACCGCTTCTTCGATGATATAGAAGATGACGCCCTGTTGATGTGTGTCGATGTAACGCTCGGTTTCTTTGCTGACGCGCACTGTCACCGGTTGGTCATACGACTCTTTCATCTTGTCCGCCAACTGTCCGAGGGCCGCCGTCAGACCTTGATTTTCAAGAACCAGCGGTCGCAGTGTGAACAGCATGTGCCGGATTTCTTTGGTGGTTTTCCGCGCCAAGTCTTCGATCTTGCGCAGTTCGTTCGGCACTTCCTCAGGACTGCGTTCCAGTAGTTTCTGGATAATGCTCATACGCATGGCAATCGCTGCCACGTCCTGTGTGGGGCCGTCGTGCAAATCACGCGCTAGCTTCTTACGGGCTTCTTCTTCGGCGTCGATGAGCTTGTCACGTTCATCGAGTAAGTTCTGGTAAAGGTGGGCGTTTTGCAAAGCGATGGTGGCTTGCGAACCAATCGCGGTTAAGAGTTCAAGATGGGCGTCGGTGAATGCGTCGGGGAAGGGGCTGCCGTAAACCGTTACACCGTAATTGTCAAAACCGGCGCGGAGTGGGATGCACATGACCGAACGCATGGTTTGAAAGGCGACGAAGTTTCCCAACTCGGGATCTTTTCGGGGATTATCACCAAAGACGGGGATTGTCTGCTTCAGGGTTTCGCCAATGATGCCATCTAAACCCGGTGTCGAACGCTGTTCATCCAAACGCGTTAGACCACGACCGACCACGACCTGCAAGTAATTGTCAGATGCACGGAATAGGAGCACCATGCTCACAAGCTTTTCGGGAACTTCTCGCTTTTTATCTTTGAGTCCCAACCAGCCCACATTCATGGCCGCTTGCAATATTTTCTCGTAATTGAGCGTCGTGCTGAGTACCGCCGCCATATCGTAAATGGCACGGGTTCGATCCTGCATTTCGCTTAGTTGATTTTCGCGGTTCTTCTGTTCGGCGATGAGCTGCGCCTGTTGTGCGCCAATTTGTTTCTGAATTGCATAGGCCCAGCCATTGGCAACAACACCGAACAATGCCAGAATAAACATGGGCAGCCGATCAGCGAGTGCCGCCGCTTGAGCCGGAACCAGTTTGGCGATTTCAGGACGTACGAGCAGCAGGACGACGATTATGCCGATCGCTTGAACGGTTCCCCAATAGGCTTGTACCCGTAACGCGGTGGCGACGATGACCAAGCCGCCTGCCGCAACGGTCACCAGCATATCACCCCGGCTGATGTAGACAATCAACCCCATCATCAACCAATCGCTGATGACGACCAAAGGCGGCAGCAAGAATTTGAGCGCCTGAAACATAATCGGAATGATGAGTAGGATGGTGCTGAGTGCTCCAATGACCAGCGCGATTGTGATCTCGCTCTGGGCATAAAGATTGCCATCCCCTGTTCGCAAAATGGGTAACTCAACCGCTGCGACGACCAATAATAGGCACCGTATTGCAACGAGTGCCCAATCTTGCCATTGAGGTATTTTGGGTTGATTTTCCATAGACTGTACTGCGTCTACTCAATTGCGACTTGTTTCACGAACGTACATGCTTAAAGTACCATGTGGATTAAGTTTGTTCAAGGTATGAACAACTCATTCTCACCCGTCATTACGCATTATCATTCTATTGTAGTCTTGCCAGTAACTAAAAAGTGTAAAGCTTATTGCACAATTCTTGCCAAGACGAGAACAAAACTGCCTTGGGTGTTTGGATTGCCGTCTATTCCACTAAAACGTGCCGCCTTAATGTAGTAGGCTCCACTTTGAGGTAGGACAAAACGGGCAATGCGTGCGTTTTGCCCACCACCGCTATCGTCATCCTGTTTAATCACATTCTGGTTACTGTCCAAAAGGAAAAGAGTCGGATCAAGATCACCATCACCTCTGTTCATCGAGATGGTAACGGCGTCTCCTTTTGTTCCAAAGAATGCGAACTGCACGAATGGCGTGATTTCATCAATGCGTCCGGTAATGGTCGTGCCGTAGCTGATGCGTTGCGTTCCTTCAGGCACCCCATCAAAGGCGTTCCCTAAACTCTGGAAAGATAACTTGTACTTGCCGGATGTCGTGCCTGCCTGACGGTCTGCACGGGTCGCGACAATAAAATACTTGCCGTCTTCGGGAATTCGGAAGGCGTCAATCTTGGCATTTTGTCCGCCACCACCATCATCATCACTGACCAATTCTTGGAGATTCTGGTCAGCAATTGCAATGAAGGCATCCACTGAACCGCTGATCCGGTTCATTTGTACGCTGACCAAATCATCTTTTCTGGCATCGAAGGCATAGTACTTCTGATAATTGGAGTTGGTAATTTCCCCTTCAGCAGTGCTGTTGACGTCGAGGGCAATGGCTGTTTCAAAAGCATTCCCTAGACCGCTGTTGTCGGCCTCAGCCAAGGAAAGGATATAGCGTCCGCTGGATGTTCCCGCCGCTTCACCATAGCGTGTGGCGACAATGATGTAGGTTCCAGTTTTATCAATCACCAGACTTTTGACACCGGCATCCAGTGAACCGGAGCCATTCATATCATCGCTCTCAGCGATCACATGGGCGTCACTGTTGACGACCTGCAAGTAAGGATCGAGGTTGCCGGAGTTGCGCTGCATCGTGATGTCAACGATATCACCCTGTTTGGCTTGGAAGCTGTAATATAACTGGGGGGTCATGTTGCTTATGCTATTGATCACCGAATCGCCATAACGGAGTGCGCTGCCGGATTCGCCACTCACCCCGATTCGTTCGATGTTCAATTGGAACGTTCCGTTTGTGCTGCCTAAGCCCATGCCAAAGCGTCCGACGATGACGTAATAACGTAAACTTTGCGGAATGGTCAGGGCTTGAATGGTGATATTGCGCGTGCCATTGGTATCGTCACGCTGGGCAATGACACGTCCATTGGCGTCGATCATGGTTAATATCGGGTCAAGATCGCCTTTGGTGGCGGTCACACTAATCGCAACCACTTCGCCCCGTAACCCATCGAAGTAATAAACGCTGCGCGGTTGATTCTTGGTAATTTCGCCTGTGATTTGTGCGCCGTAATCAAGACCGGTTTGATCATCCGGTGTATCCTGCGCTGCAACCGGCGCTGCAATCAGCATACCTACAAGGGTAGATGCCAATATGCTCATAAACATTCGCAGCACCATTCGTTTCACCGCACACCTATCCCCTTAATGTTTTCGAAGCAGCTTATCTAGACTACCACACCCGACAACTACGCGCACATACCCCTAAGATTACGGGGTTGGCACGTTCTTCAGTCTTGCTAAGCTATAGTTTAATCTTCAATATCAAAAAGGTAAGCAATATGATTTTTGATCCTCAGACCAGCCGGTTTCCGAGCTTACCCCCACGTCCTAAGCCGTTCCATATGACTGAACCCGCGATGCAGAACGGGTTATGGTCGTTTTGGCTGACTACGGATGAAGCGGCTATTCAATATGTCAATAATTTAAATTGTGTTCTTCCAACCGCCCAATCACCTTTTTTTAGACGTACTAGCGGACGTGTTCTTGTGACACTTAACCCCCGGTACGACCACCTCGAAGCGTGGAGCTTTATACGCGACCTGCTTGAAGCCGAAACACAAGTTGTGGATTTAGGTGAGTCGTGGGAAGAAGCGATCACGCTGGCGTGCGAAAACGAAGACGAATATTAAAAATCGACAGGGCAGAAGGGTTTACATACTACTTCTGCCCGTGAGCACTGCGTTTTAGTCGCCGCTGGGAACCGCCTCTTTCTTATGCTTATGTTTCCCGTTATAGACCACATCGCCGCTTATGATCTGACGGAGACGGAACATGTCGGTGCGTGCTGTCAGGTCGAGGCTGATGGGCGTCACTGATACGACATGATCATGCAGTACCGCGTACACGTCTGAATCCGGTTCAGCCTGTGAGGGATCGGCATCAAAGTGATATCCCAAGCGTCCGATGTCCGAAAGTGCCACACGTTCAGGACGTGTCGGCCAAAATACACGCCGCCGCGATAAACGGGTAATTCGCCACTCGGTTTCAGGTGTGGCATTGGCGGGAATTTCAATCTTCAGGACATCGACATCATCAGGACGGTGCGGATGTTCGATCAACCAACTGCCAAATTTCACACCGAAGCTGGCTGCTGGTCCGAAATCGACATCGGTTGAATATGAGAGATGTAAATCTTGCGGCATCTGCTGCGAGATGGCGATCGAGGGAATTCCTAGACTTGCACCCTCAAGCGCCGCGCCAACGGTACCCGAAATGGTCACACCATTGCCTGTGTTTTCACCATAATTGATGCCTGACACCACCAAAGAGGGCAGGCGATCAGAGAGTTCTAGTACGCCATGCTGTACCGCTTGGGCAGGTGTACCGTCGACGGCATAGGCTTTGTAGTCATAGTGCTTGCCATTAGGCGGCAGCTCGTATGGGAAGATGCGGCCTTCGCTTGTGCCGGGTAAGCTTCGCCCCATACCAGATTGTTGTTCTCGTGGGGCGACGATCAAAATATCACCAATTTCGGCGAATGCTCCAGCAACGGCCCATAAACCCGGGGACGCGATCCCGTCATCATTGGTGAATAATATAAGCGGACGTTGACTCATAATCTTGAATGCTTTCCTAACTGTTAGACTGTCATCAAAGGATGACATTAACCTTACATTCCATGTGAACATAGAATATTTAAGAGCATATCAAGACTTCACGCTATATTTACTTAAAATTTAGTTAAGGTTAAGGCGTGTGAGCGGGATAACCGACTGCAATGGTGAGAAATAGTTAATTTCTTAACCCAAAATTCACTTATTGTTGACTAATGAGGTTTTTCTCAGTGTCCTGCTTACCGAATGCGCTGGTCGTATTGACACTGTAGACCAAGCGTTTGCGCAACATGTAAACCGGCCATCTGCAAATCGGTTTGCGCGTTATAAAGCGTCAGTGGCGTGACAGTTTCTTCAGCTATCGGCGTGCCCGGAACCTGATTTTCCTCGACGGTGTGCGGCTGCTCCAACAGGCTACGGAAGGTGCCGTCTTTCAGGTAGAGATTAACCTCACCGTGATAGACAATGCGCTTCTTTCCCTTGCGGTTGACGACTTCACTGACATAAATCGAGTCGATGCTTTCCTTGGCCACCTGCCAAGCGGTGCGATCACCACGTTTGCCTTCGACACCATTGTTGTCAATGACCACACGGTTCGGCTTGTTGAGCAGCTCATACAAGGTATAGAGCATCATGAGGATGAGGAATACGCCGACTGCTATGCCCAAGTAAGGCAGGAATTCCGGCTTCGGCAGCGCGATGACACCGCTCAGTGTCACGATGCTCAGCACGAAATAGGCCACTACCAGCAGCGCATACCAGATCAGCCGTACGACACGCTGACGTGCCCACTGCGATGTACGCAGAAATTGCAGTGCCGATTGACGGGTGAGTGTCCATTGATCGAATTCAATCGGGAGCGACCGCAGTGGTGGAGGTGGAGCGACCGGCGCAGCCGCCAATGCTGCCGAGCGATCAGGTTCAATTAAATTGAAGGGGCGCTGCAAGGTGCGTGCCAGCGCGCGACCGGCTTCTGCGGCGCTGTCGTTAAAGACCGTCGTGTCCGGATCGGGCCATCGTGCTAGTTCGCACCAACGGCTGCCGCGCTGTTCTGCCAGATCAGATTCCACCAGCAAGCCCAAGTGCCAACTGGCGTCTTCATGTGACCAGCCGAGCACGATGCGTTGAATATCATCAAGCGCCAACCTGCCACCTTTTGGTAGTTTGCGCTTGCTGCCGAAAATTTCAATGTACTTGACAGGCTCACCTGCTTCCGCTTCTAGCAGAAGACGTTCTTGCCCGTTGCTGGTGCTGAGTAGCCGCCAGTGGTCAATATTATGCTCAATCGTCAGGTTTCCACCAGCAGAAATTCGGTCCATCCGCATCATCACTTTGCTTGTCATCAATAAGAGTAAATCAGTTTACCGCGCTCGCCCCACACTGGCTAGGCTCATCTTGCCACCTTCTCATGTGGGGATAATCTATCGGCTGTGCGCCGTCCATTGACAGACAACGAGGACGATCATTCGTCCCCGTTTGGTACTGCTCTAAAATGCTCTGTTTACAGCGGCTAAATTTCGTTTTACAACCGTCGCCCACTGAAGTACCGTACCAGTAAATCCTTCCGCACGAACAGGAAGATCAGCAGGGCAGCCAAGAATCCCGCCACATGTGCTGAGTGATTGGTTCCCCCCACGTTTTGTTGTTGCAAGAAGGTGAATATCGACGAGATAAACTCCTGCCCGATGAAGAAGAGGAGCAGTAGGAATGCCGGTAGCTTAATCGTCCACCGCCATACTGGAGCGCCTTGAACCCACTTAACGCCCGCTAATTTCAGTACCGCCACGACCGGTACGCGTAGGATAATGCCGATGCCCCAGAAGGATGTCACCATCGCGCCGGGGAATAACACTAAGTAAGCACCCATTACGCCCGCAATCGCGCCACTTGCGCCGATGCTGGGGATATCAGTATGAGCCGTGTTAAAAGCTTCTGAACCGATGCCCGCAATCATGCCAGCGATGAGATAGAAGGCCAAGAAGCGCCACGAACCACAGGCATCTTCCACGCGCCGCCCGAATGCCCACAGGTAAATCATGTTGCCGATGAGATGCCACATGTCGGCGTGCATAAACATACTGGTGAAGGTCGAGAATGCGCCGATGCCCACCCCGTCACGCATAAGAATTCCACGATAGCCCATCGTCCACACTTGTGCGACATAGTTATTGACTTTTGCTAGGCCGTCAACCGAATAAGGGTCTGCCTTCAGCATAGCTGATCCCTGATACAAATCCGGACCTTGGAAGATCATGAAGATCAACGAGTTCGCTACAATCAGCAAAATCGTCATGACCGGAATCGTCCGGTAGCGCACGTTCCCGCTGTCCGTCAGCGGTGTCGGCGTGACGAATGACATGATGAACAACGTCACGACGAGGTAAAGTAGGAAATCCAGAAGAATAAACATATCTGTTAGCCTCAGCCGTTATTTTTTATTGATCAGGTCTTGAATCGTCGGCACATAGAACGGCTTTGGCGAACCGTTACGCAGCAGCGAAAGGGCAGTGCTGAATACCAGCACGAAGGCTGCGACCAGCAGCACAGCGCCTGCAATACCGATCACTACACGGACACCCGTAGGTATAATGGGAAGCTGCGTCTCTTCTTCGGGATCGCCCATGATAGCCTGTACGACGTCTTCCTTGCCATCTGCCGTTTTCGCTTTTGGTTTCGGGGCTGGTACGCTGCCTCCAAACCATGATGCAAGCGGCTTTTGCTGTGGTGATGAGGTAGCCGTAACCAGCAAGTAGCCACCGACGATGCTCATGACGATGCCGCCGATGCGGCTTGGCCCCAGCAGCAGCAAATTCAACCCCGCATCTTGGAAGCCCATCAGCAAATATACGAAACCTACACCGAGTGCCTCGCGAATCGCCAAGCCAATGCTGCCGCGTTCTTTATCCGTTTGGCGGGGCATGAACTCGGTGAGCTTCTTATCGGCAAGCTGGCCTTCCTTGCTTCGTGTGCCTAGCTGTGCGGCTTCTTCATAATAGGTTGCTGCTTCTTTGCGTAAGCCCATCGTTTCGGCGAGCTGTGCACGCCGGAAGGTGAGTTTTTGGCTCTTTGGATAAACCGGAATGGCGAGGTCAAGCGCTTCTAGCGCTCTGGGCGGTGCGTGTTCGACAAAGTGCTCGACAATCGAAAGCACCGTCTTTTCACCTGCTTCTGGCAGTCGAACCAGCCTTAGCCGAAGATCATCAGCCTCACCCTCTTGGCCCTGATATTTAGCGATGTCTATGGCGGTCAAATAGATCGATGGGTGTGTGGTACCGCTGTTCAGCGCATTCCAAACCAATTCGCGTGCGTCATCAATATACTTGAGCCGTGACAAATAGCGAACCGCGTTGCCCAAAGCTGTTTCATTATCAATTTCGATTTCCAGTACTCGAACCCACTGCTCAATCGCTTCTTCTGTCTTATTCTTGTTCAGAAGTGCTTGAGCCTGATTTAGATAATTCTTGATCTGGGTTGTTTCGGCTGGGGTTAGCTTTTTGCGGGGCGCGGCTTTTGTGGGCGCGGGCGCAGAATGCTCACTTTCATCGTAAGTCTCGCGTAGATCCTTTAGCCCCCCACGCGGTTCAGGTACCTCGGCAACCGCCACTTCATTGGTTGCGCGTTTGATAGCAACACCTTTGGCTTCACTGGTTACATTCAAGACCGCGCCCAAATCAGGTGTCAGCCCCATATCTTCCATCTCGGATGAAACCTGTGGGTTAAGGCTGTAGCCGCCAACCGCATTCATCTCATTTGTTGAGATGCGCAGCGCACTCCAATCGGATGGCTCATCTTTTTGGGATGCTGGCGCTTTAGCCTGTGGTGGAGGGGTAGACATCTTTACGGGAGGTGGAGTTGTGCGGGGTGCCGCACTCGCGCTGCTGCCATTGCGGTTCGATGGTGCACTTGTAGACAGCTTGCTTATAAGCGCTTTGGTCTGTTCATTGGTGGGGTTAAGTTTTAACGCCCGTTCCAAACATTGGATCTTTTTCTGTGGCTCGTCCATTGTTCGGGACAGCCACAACCACGCCATTTCATTTTTGGGTTCGATCTTTAGAGACTGCATCAGAAGGTCACGGCCTTTTGCAGAATCTTTATGATCGCGAATGGCGACGACCCCTTCTTGAAATAGGGTTTTCGCATCCATTAGTTTAGTTTCCCCCGCAAATTCGTAAGTACTCTTTAATACCGATTGTATTATAAATTTGTGATTTTCGTCTCAATCCTTTGAGAATCATGACGGCTTGTGAAAAGATTGAAATGTTTCCGATCAACACAAAATATTACACAAACTTATTTTAATCCAATTAGGATAATTGAAATCGTCAAGATTGGCAGGGAATCTGAAACCAAACCGAAAACTTCTATGTGGATTGCGGCCCTAAAGAAGCAGCTATCCATAAACGGCGTCACTGCCGCGCAAAAAGAACACTTCGGTGACTCGAAGTAGGTTAAGAAACGGCTTACTTCCGGTCTTTGCGCTTCTTGAGCAGTTCACCCGCTACATTTCCGGGGTCTGTAGGCGTTGGCTTGACGAATGGTTCACTCTTTTTCGGACGCTCTGCCCGTGCGGCTTCCGATGAAGTTGGATATTTAATCGGTTCATCGGCCCCTTGACCGCTTACACCACTTTCTTCAGCACGGGTACGCCCGCGTTGTTTGGCGTCGAGTAGGGTGGACATGCGCTCTGAAGTGGCCTCAACCTGTACACGCCTAAATACAGCTTGGCGAAGTCGTATCAAATCACTCCGCGTCACCACCAAACGCCGCACCGCGATATCGAAGGGGAGCAAGAGTAGGGCAATGAGTAACAACGATGCAGCTATGGGCGTACCGGATACATTCGCGCGTAAATTGTGGTTGAATACGCCGCCGGTGTTATCCACTAACGAACGCCCACCTGTCAAATCCGCCAAACTCTTGAGGAGAGCTGCACCATCGCCGCGTTTGCTGTGGTCATATTCAGCCGAATAACTCATCACCCAACCGGTAGTTTGGGTGAGTTTTAAACTCTGGTCCGTCGGATTGTTCCCCTGTACCGATAGGAGATATGCCCCTTCGCTGTTGGGTGCGAAGGTCGCCTCATAGCGCCCCGGCGCGACCTGTTGAAGTGTTTGCAAAGTCGGCTTGCCGTTGGGGTCAACCAGCGAGAACTGGAGATTCAGGCCGTTGAGGAATGCGCCGCTGTTATCCCGCGCATCGACGATCAGGCGCGCTTGCTCGCCTTCCATTACCACACGACTTTCCAAGTTGTTGGTCGCGCCTTCCGTAATCGTCCAGCGTACGGCTTGATCCCAGAATCGGACAAAATCCGCCCAGCTTACCCATTTTGCGCCCCAGCGTGCGGTTGCGTCACTGGTGAACGCTACCGAGCGCCCCAAGCCATACTGCCATGCCGCCAAGAGCGGGTCTTGATACGGCTCTGGCCCGCGCAAGATCACTTCGGCGGTTTGCTTGGCGGTCGTCGCCACATAGCCTAACAGACTGGGCGCGCTGGTGATCCCGTTCATAATCGGGCTGTTGGATGAAAGTGTGGGTACAAAGGGATTTTCCAAAATGTAAGAACGCGTCGCCAGCACCGTTTCCTGCGTAAAAATGGTCGGTATCTCGTCGGCAGTCACGACGTTATGAAAATTGCCGCCGCCGACAATCGCCATCTGCTTCAAGAAGGTCGGTGCCGAAGCGCCAATGGCGATGACTGAAGTCGTCACTCCTTTTTCCTCATTCAGCTTCTTGCTAATCTCGACCAATCCAGTCGGATCAGCCCCGCCATCGGTCAGCAGAATGACATGTTTTCGTGCTGAAGGGTCATTGCCGATTTCCTGCGAGATGAGCGTCATGCCAGCCAGAATGTCCGTGCCACCGGCGGCACGCAGCGTGGCTACCAATCGTTCCAGCGCGAGACGATCACGCACATCTTGAATATGGGCAATCCAATAGCCCACCGAGTCGAAAGACACAATACCCGCGCGATCATTGGGCTGCAACAAATCCACCGAGCGGATAATGGCTTCTTTCGCCAGTTCGATATTCGGTACGCCGCTGGGGCTGGGCGCATCCATACTGCCTGAACGGTCAATCACATAAGCGATGGTGAGCTGCGGGATGCGCTTCTGATCTTTAACCTGTGATTCAAGGGGTAATGTGTCTTCAAGGGGCGTCTTGAAGTAACCGCCCGGCCCATAGGTCTGTGGCCCGCCCACCGCTAACAAACCGCCGCCTAGATCGCGGACATAACTTTGCAGCACGTTCATGCGCCGTGGCGAGAGATTGGTCGCTGGCACGTTTGCCAGAACGATGCTCTGATATTGGGCTAACTCCACCAGCGTGAACGGCAGTTCTTCAGGCGTGGTGACATCAACGGTTAAACCAGACTGTTCCAAAGCTGGTTTTAGATATTGGATTTCCTCCGCTGTTTGTGAGACCAACAGCACACGCGGCGGGCCGATCACACGGCTGAATGACGAAAGCTGATTGTTCTGGTAAAAGTTGTCATTACTAATCGGATCAACTTTCACTTGAAAATCTTTGAAGCCTGTCCCTGTCCCTTGGAGTGAAAGACTGTAGCTGTTTGCACCCTGCTGAAGCTGGACATCCTGCTGCTGGATGATTTGCCCCGCTTGGAGCACTGTCACCCGCGCGGGAGTAGTGGCCTCTGAATTAATCGTCAGATTGAGATCAAAGCGCTGTCCGGCATTGATGGTGCTCGGCACATTGACGCTCGTGACTTGGACTTCTGGCTTATCTGCGGAGACATAGGGCACATAACTAATCTCAACACCTGTGGCCGCTGCCAGTTCAGCCGCTGACTCGGCATTGCCAACGGTCGGTTGTCCGTCGCTCATAATTACGATGCGCCGCGCCGTATCCGCCGGGAACATGCCCAACGCCAACCGAATCGCCTGCTCTAAGTTCGTGTTACCACTGGCTGGTGCCGACTGAATACGACCCACTTCGCGTGAATTGCTCACCGGCCGTTCGACCAGCGCCTTATCACCAAACAGGACGATACCAGCTTGATCTTCGGGACGCATTGCGCCAATTGCCTGCCGGACATAAGCCAAGCCTTCTTCACGGACTTGTTGGCTCATACTGTCCGAAACATCCAGCAAAAAGATCACAGTTAGCCTGTCAGCCGCTTGGACAATTTGCGCGCCCGCCAGCGCCAATACCAGCAGCAGCGTAATCATCGTGCGCAGGATTAAACTGCCGATGTCCCGTGCGCGGCGAAAGACCTGCCTCGGCCATCCCCAGTAGATGAGGATGGGGATACAAATTAGTAAAACCAGTGCAAACGGGGTTGTGAATGTCATACCTGTGCCCGGTAGTCCTCAATAAACCAATGATGTTCGCAGTTCATCGTGCCACCCCCTGCACGGGCTGTCGGAACATCGGCTGGAAGATGGTACGTGCTTGCATCCGCCGTTGATAGACCAACCATTCTATCATCAAGACTAAAAGGGCGAGCAGTGCCGCCCACGGCCAGAACTCCTGCTGACCTACTTCATCGCGTGCTGCTGCCGCGATGGTGTTGCCGCTTAGTGAAATGGTCTGCCGTGGAGCAATTTTGCTTTCACTCGGCGCAAATAGATTGACGGCGAAAGGTGCCGATTGGACGATGTCACTGCCTTTTAGAACATCAACTTCATACAGCCCCGGCTGTCGGGTATCAGCAAAGACTACCGTCTGCCGGTCAATCGCCAAATCTTTAGTGCTTCCGTTTGGCAAGGTGACGCGTACACCACTGGCATCAAACGGTGGTCGGATGGGGAGTGATGCGCCGACCTGCAAGCCGTTCGGTACCGAAATGATTGCGCTCGGCGTAAACCATTCCATCAGGTTCGACATCAAGATCGGCCATGTAATTTGCAGTGGTAAATCCGAGTCGTGGATGTCGAAGCTCATGATTGCTACCTGCCGGCCATCCTGTTCGCCTGCCAGCACCAGCGGACCGTTGCCCGTTGAAACCAGAGCATCCGCCCAATCGACATTTGTCAGCGTTTTGAACTTGAGGACGTTCACGTCTTTGAAATCAACGAAGGTTGTCCGTTGATCGTTTGTCTTGACAGTGAGTGCGCCGCTCGGTTTGACTTCAGTTCCTACGGTGAACAAGGGCGTGTTGCTCGGGGGATTGATAATTAACAGGTCACCATCGGGCAGTTGTCCGTTGGCGGGCAGCCACCCATCGAGAATGTACAAATCGTACTTATCTGTGGGCAGCGGACGCTTGATATCGCCTTTGAACGCCTCAATCGATGGCATACTGCGCAGCACTTGTTCAAGGAATAAGTTGCCTGTGGACATCAGTAATGCCCGCCGCGCTCCACTGCCGCTGGATACGGCCCACGCACTGTTGTCCTCGGCCAGATAGTCCGGCACGGTCGAGTCGCTTGGCGCGGTGAGTCCGGCTTGAACAAAACCAAAGTTTTCAGGTAAGGCTGTGGTCACAATCGGCAGATTGCTTCCGGCTTTTACGACGTAGCGCTGGGCGCTGAATAAATTGCCATCCACGCGCAGGTTGAAAATCACCGGCGCATCTTGCTGTCCATAATTGGTCACTTCTGCAAACAGTTCCGGCGCTTGACCGGGAAGCGAGCGTGTTGACAGGGCAGTAATCGCGACATTTTCGCCCGACTGTCCCACCGGAATATACTGCACATTACCCGGCACACCCGGCAGTCCGCTGGCGTCGCCTAACCCGCCATCACTGATGACCACCATGTTGAAGTCGCTGACATTAATCGCGTCGGCGGAGGCCAAGGTTAACGCGCCAACCCAATCGGCTTGTGCTTCACTGGGTTGTGCGTTGTTGATGGCCGTGCGCAAAACCGAGGGATCACGGGAGGCAGGTGCGATCACTTCGGGGACATTGGTCACGCGGATGATGGTCATGGTGTCGTTTTGACCCAAGGTATCCACGATGCTGAGCGCTTGCCGTTTGGCTTCTTCAAAACGGGTTTCGCCATTTGGTAGATCGTTGGCGTTCATACTGGCGGATGCATCCAGCAGCAGTTCGATTTGTCCGGTACTGACTGCCGGAACGATGATAAATGGCCGTGCCAGTGCCAAGACCAGCAGCGCCAGAATGATCAATTGGAGCAGGAGCAGCAAGTTGCGCCGCAGCCGCTGCCAAGGGGTATTGGCCTCGCTGTCCCGTACAATCTGCTGCCACAGGAATGTGCTGGACACCACGACTTCGCGCCGTCGCAGCCGCAGCATATAGAGTAGGACAATCGGTATCGCAAGCAGCGCTCCTGCCAGTGCAATCGGTGTTAGAAATGACATACTAAAAGCCCAATGCCATGTTATTTGGCTTCCTGTTTGAGTTCTTCTCGCACCTTCATCAATATCTTCCCAAGATGGTTTTCGCCAACCCACTCGTTACGATGTGTATCATAGACGCATCCATAAAATCGGTCGTTCCAATTGTTTCCTTCGATCAGAGTCGCTTCGCCTGTTTCCAAGAGGTTGCTCTTCAACTCTGGATACCGTGTGAACTTTTGTCTGACTAAGTCTTCCATAATCACAAGGCTGACATCAAACCAATCCGAGCGCCGGTTGATTTTGCGTCCCATGCGTTTGGCTTCACCGGCTGTTTTTGTATTTTTAACAGCCCGACGTTCAGCAAAATCCAACGACTTCGCGGCTTGAAAGGCATGTTCAATTGTGGGATAGGTCGCGCCTTCCATCTCCATCTCTATGGGATAGAAATTAGAAAGAAAATCATACGCTCCTCTAAAGTCACTGATCTCGTTCTGGCTCACGATACTGTCCGTTCCCGTTTCTACTTCACTGCGCCGAGCCGCCGCAGATTCTGCAATATCACTTTTTCCCACGGCTCGCTGGTTTCGACGGTCACAAAATGCACCCCGCGCCGGATGCACTCGCTTTGAATACTTTCTCGCCATTCGGTGAAGCGCTTCAGATACAGATCACGCATCCCGCCATCCACTGAAACCTCTTGTGTGCGTCCGGTTTCCACATCTACCAACCGCAAATCCCCGCCCAACGGTGGCACTACTTCATCGGGGGAGAGGACTTGGATTAACCCGACTTCATAACCCTTGCCGAGCAGGGCATTCACACCCTCTTGAAAACCAGCCGGACTCATCAAATCACTGATGATGAAGCACAACCCCGGTCGCCCACCGCGATTGGCATAGCTTTTCAGAGTGGCATTTAGGTCAGTGATCCCTGTGGCTTGCAACCCGCTGACGTAGTTCAACATCGCGAGCCCAAAACCGCGTCCTCGTATCGGGCCATATTGAGCTGGTTTCCCATCACTCAATGTCGAAAGTGTGAGACGATCATTGGTCGCCAACGAGATATAGGCGAGTCCCGCCATCAGCCGCTGCGCATACAAAAACTTATTCATCTGCTTATCACCGTCTTGCGGCCATCCCATACTGCCGGAGGTGTCTATGAGCAAATGCACAGCAAGGTCTTCCTCATCCTCCAACAGCTTGATAAATGGCCGCTCCAACCGTGCATAGATATTCCAGTCCAAGCGCCGCAGGTCATCACCGCGTGTATAGTCGCGGTAATCGGCAAATTCGATGCTCGTTCCGCGTTTGGTCGAGCGGCGTTCACCTTTCATTGCTCCGGCACGGACGCGCGTAGCCACCAGCATCAACTGCTCAAGTTTGCGTCGTGTTTTTTCATCAAACAGCTTTTCATCAGCCATGAAGGTGACCTTAATTCGTTAAGCCGATGCGGTAAACCAATTCACCATCGTCGATTTCGCCAGTATCTTTGAATCCAAAACTGCTGTACAGCTTTTGAGCCACTACATTCTCGGGTACAAAGCTGATGAGAATGGCACTGTAGCCCTTCTGTGCACGCAAACGCTCTAGCAGCAGAGTCATGGCTGCACGTCCATAACCCTTTTGCTGATGCCCTTCGCCAATCATCACACGATCAATGAACCATATTTTTGCCAGCCCATAATCTTCTGGACGATACATGACGAAGCCCACCATTTGTTCATCGTCGTAAACCGCCAATGGGATGCATTCTGGTTCGTACTTGGATTGCGCCAAAGAAAATACGTTTGAAGCCACAAATCGACTTTGCCCGGGTTCAACCTTCATTTTCACGCATTCTCGCCAGTTATCGCGGGTGATTTCACGCAGCGTCACAGTCATCTTATTTCACGACCGATTTTAGCAAGTCGGCGATAATTACGTCGGTTGCAATACCTTCGGCTAATCCTTCGAAATTCAACAGCAGGCGGTGTCTCAAGGCAGATGGAGCAACCGCTGCAATATCCTCAAACGATACATTGAAGCGGCCTTCCAGCAGCGCGTTAATCTTGCCGCCGAGAATCAGCGCCTGTGCTCCGCGTGGGCTTGCCCCATAGCGCACAAACTGCTTGACTTTTTCGGGTGCGCTGGGGTCGTCTGGATGGGTTGCTACGATGAGGCGCGCCACATATTCATTGACGTGGCTTGCCACCGGCGTATTCAACGCCAGCTTACCCATGCCGATGATCTCTTTACCGTCCGCGACCTTTTTCGCGTGTGGAACGTCACTGCCTGTGGTTCGTTCTAGCACGGTGACCAAATCCTGTGTGGTCGGGTAGCTCACATTCACTTTGAACATGAAGCGGTCAAGCTGCGCTTCCGGAAGGGGATAGGTGCCTTCCATTTCCAATGGATTTTGCGTCGCCAAAACGAAAAATGGCGGCTCAAGATAATAGGTTCGGTTAGCCACCGTGACCGATTGCTCGGCCATCGCTTCCAGCAGCGCCGATTGTGTTTTGGGTGTAGCACGGTTAATTTCGTCAGCCAGCAGCAGGTTGGCGAACACAGGACCTTGTTGGAAGTGTTTGATCTTCCGTCCGTGATCATCCTCTTCCAAAATATCCGTGCCCGTAATATCGGCAGGCATCAAATCCGGCGTAAATTGGATGCGGGCGAATTTCAAATCCAAAGCATCCGCGAGTGAGCGAATGAGGATCGTCTTGCCTAACCCCGGTACGCCTTCCAGCAGGGCGTGTCGCCCGGCTAATACGCAGATGAGTACCCCCCGGACAACATCTTTCTGCCCGACAATGACCCGTCCCACTTCGGTCTCAATCGCCTGTGCCAGTTTGCTAAACTGCTCGATACTAATGTCCAAACTCGGAGCGTCCGTCATCTTAATTCCTCAAATCTTGAAGTGATGAAAGTAGTTTCTCTGTGCATTAGGGTTTGACCGTATTTCCAGTTTGTCCCGGCTCAAGGGATGAGAAATAATCCCGCACCACATCGCGCATCCCAAGCGGGATATAGTCATTCTGTAACGCTTGATTGGCCGCGTTGCTGTAATCGCTGAAAACTTGGTCATAAGGCACACTTGAATTTCCGGTCGGATTATCACTGAAGTTGCCTTCTTGCACTGGTTGATCGGAAGAATTCGAGTCAAGCTGCGACTGTTCAGTGCCTTGTCCACCGATGTGCTGCGGCGCGTACACTGGATCAAACTGACCTACGCCGCCACCATCCGGATTGTTGTTCTGGTTGGGCGTACCACCGGGTTGGCTGGCGCCACTGTTATCGCCGGCATCGCCTTGAGCGTCACCCGCTCCACTGGATTGCTGGCTGCCTTGCTGCGCAGATGAGCCTTGAGTTCCGTTCTGAGCTTGTTGACTCCCTTGTCCCTGCTGGCCGGGTTGGTTTCCGGGTTGACTACCCGGCTGCTGGCCACTCTGGCCTTGTTGGCCCGGCTGTCCGCTCTGTTGACCCTGCCCGGGCTGCTGGCCACTTTGCTGGCCCTGTCCCTGTTGACCGTTTTGTTGCCCCGACTGCTGGCCTTGCTGCTGCCCATTCTGATTTTGCTGTTGTCCGTTTTGGGGTTGCTGCCCGTTTTGATTTTGGTTCTGCTGCTGCCCATTCTGGTTTTGTTGACCGTTTTGCTGCTGGGATTGCTGATTTTGGGACTGTGCCTGCTGACCCTGTTGATTTTGTTGGCCGAGCGGGCTGGGCTGTTGGGAGTTCTGTTGACTCTGTTGCCCTTGCTGCGACTGTTGTGTTTGTTGATTCGATTGATTTTGCTGGCTGACTTGGTTTGACGCCTGCTGCATGTCTTGTGCCGCGTTGTTCATCTGCTGAGACGAATTTTGCTGGTTCAGCGCGTCTTGCATGGCTTGTTGGAGCTGCTGTGTAGCCTGCTGCAGCGCCTGTTGAGCACCACTTTGATTGCCTTGCTGCATCTCCTGCGCCGCTTGTTGTAACGACTGCGCCAACTGCGGATTCGTCTGCTGTAGTTGTTGAGCCGCTTGTTGTAACGCTTGTGCTGCTGACTGCATCTGCTGGGCGTTCATGTTTTGCAGGTTCTGCTGGAGTTGATCCAGCGTTTGCCCCAAATTTTGCCCGCTTTGCTGCTGTTGATTATTGGTGTTCTGATCGTTCTGATTGAGCTGGTTGTTAAGTGTCTGGTTCGCAGAGTTCAACGCGGATTGTGACGCTTGTTGCTGTTGGCTCATTTTATCCGCTTGCGCCTGCAATGCCGATTGGGCTGTTGAGAGGGTAGCCAGCGCTTCTTCAGGCTTGATGTCCGGCTCTTTCAGGGTTTCGCTGCTGGCTTGCAGCGCTTCGAGGAGTTGCTGTCGTTCTTCTGGTGTCAGCGAGGGATCAGCCGCCACGTCCGATGTGATCTTTTGCAGTTCTTCACGGGCACTTTGGAGTGCTGCCTGCTGGGCTGCATTGGCTGCGATCGCTTTGGCCTGTGGGTTCGGCAGCAAGATCAGTACCGCCAACATAATGACCAATGCGGCGGTAATGCCCCATTCGCGCCCACGCCAGATAAGCGGCAAATGCTGGTTGGCTTTCACCGTGCGCGCTTGTTCCAGCGCATCTTCAATCTGTAGGTTGACCAACTCATTGTTGGCATGGATGCGCCCCTCGATGAGTTCGAGTGCAGTGGAAACCCGTTCCTTCAATCCAAACTGCACGTCAAAGCGCCGCGCTGCGTCGATGGCAGGCCGAGGCCACAGCCACACTGCCAGCAGCATCCCGACCACACCGATGCCGAGCATTGTCGCCGTAATCACTAAGATTTGCGGTCCAAGCAGGAAGGGACGTAGCCGCGAAACAATGCCCAATCCGATACCGATGACCAAACCGGGCATTAAACAGCGGGGCAGCCATACCGAAAGCTGCTGAAAGCGTAAGCGTCGATCCCAATGTCGTACCAACTGGCCTAAGCTGCTGCTCTGTTCTTGGACGAGAAGTTGTGTTGCCATTGTAGACTGCCTTTGATTACGGCCTATTTCACAATACGCCGTCGGGCATAGATTGGTTCAAGCTTATTGCTCAACCTTGCGTGTTCGCTGGATTGAAAGCACGACCAAGATGGTTGAAACCACCAGATAAATAATGGTCAGGGTAATCCAAGGGGAAACGCGTGGGATGGTAGTCCCATCTCGTAATGTGTCTGTCCAGAAGCCAATGCCGCGCTGCTGAATCAGCAGTTGTTGGGTTGCCAGCGCCGTCGCAATCGGATTGAGACTGGTCAAAAAGTCGTTGATGTAAATGAAAATCGCCTCAACGGTTGAGGGCAGTCCCCGCAGCGTATTGCTGATAAAACCGAGAATGACCGCCAGCACCAAGGGAATGCCGAAGGTCGCGATGAGCGTGGTGGTATAGGCACGAACGCTGGCCGCCAGTGTGCGGGTAGCTGTTGCTGAAAAATAGATACCAACCGTTCCCAGTGCAACCGCAGTGACCGCTAAAATCGCTAGTGATAGCACCAACTCCAACTCGGTGACGCCGCCAAACAAGAAGGCGATACTTTGCAGGGGTATCGCTGAGAGCAGTAACAGCAGCACATAACCCAGCGCCGACTCCAGTTTGCCGATCACAAACGACGGGCTGGGGAGCAGCGTCGTCTTCAACAGATCATAGGTCAGGCGTTCACGCTCACCGGTGATCGCCCCTGCGGTAAATGCCGGAGCGATGAAGATGATCAGCATGAGTTCGATGCCGACGATGCCCATGAACAAAATACGTCCGACTTCACCTGCGGCGGCTGACGCATTCCGCTGAATGGTGGATTGATAAATCAAGTAGAGCAGGGCGAGAAACGCACTCATCAATCCGAGATACACGCTGAGCACCACAAACGCCCGGACGCCGCGCATCCGCCCGCGCAATTCTTTAAGCATCACTGGGTTGATGCGGAAAGCCTTAACATCGCGGCTGACGATAATGCCGCTCCACAATACGGCACCGATGGTCAATACTGCTGGCATGAAACCCATCAGCCCTATAGCTGCAATGTTGATGAGCGCTAATGCCCAGACGCCTAACAGCGCCCATACTTCACGTGCAATCAAGCCAACTGAGAGAACCAACAAGAAGCTGATATCTAGTTGCAGCAGCAAAATAACCTCTGCCACCGCTGCATCATCGCCCATCGGAACGCGTCCCAAGAGGAGATTGTGCAGTGTCGGAAATAGATTTGGAATAACGCGCAGCCCACCGAGCAAAGCCAGTACGAATACCAAGCCCGTTAACACGCCGTTGATAATCGCTCCCCACAGCAAAATATTGCCGGCGCGTTCAAGGCGTTGTTCGCGTGGGCTAAGGGCTTCTTCTGGCGATTCGACCAACCGGACGGCTGCTGCGTCTTCTACCATACCTGCTTGTCCTGACGTTCATAATCTTGCCGTTCAATCAGCAAGCTACCCATATAACGGCTGTCTAAGAACTGCTTTATGGTCTGCATTTCGGAGTGTGTGCAGCCCATACAAATTTTGATCTCACTGTCTCGTTTAAGCAGATCAACCGTGCAGATGACGCCGGTAATCTCATGTGATTTGGAACTGCCTATCCATACGTCGATGCCTTGCCCGTCACTCGGTGTCGTTTCCGCTAGATAACCATAATCAAGCGGATAAATCATCTCTGGATAACGTGGGTGGGCGCTGCCTTTGGGTCGATCAATTACCACTGCACTATTGACGACCAATTCAGCCAAATCGTTCCAAAAGTTAACACTCACTAGGTCACGATTCCCTTTGTCACGCGCATGAACATCGCCTCAAGGTCTTTCGTCTCTTCGCTGAAGCCCATGATCGCGATTCCTTCGCTGGCGATCTTCTGATTGATCGCGGACACACCGTCGTCATCACCGGTGAAATCAATGCGTAGGCGTGACCGTCCTGCCTTCGGCTCGAGGATTTCCGAGTTGACCACGCCAGAGATACCGCTGACTAATGTCTTGACCCTTTCGGCTGTCTCGTTGTCACGCACGGTCACCATGATCTCGCGGTGAGGCATCAGTTGGGCGCGCATGGCTTCCATACTGCCCTGTGCCACCATCTGACCGCCTTCGATAATTCCGATGTGCGTACAGATTTCGCTTACGTCTGCCAAAATATGCGACGAGAAGAAGATGGTTTTGCCCATCTTGGAAAGTTCAACCAATAGCTCACGGATTTCAACCCGTGCGCGGGGATCAAGGCCTGACGCGGGTTCGTCCAAAATCAACACGGCTGGATCATGGGCTAACGTCCGCGCCAACGAGAGCCGCTGCTTCATACCGCGGCTGAGCTTGTCGACCATATCATCGCGCCGGTGCGACAGGTCAACAAGTTCGAGCAAATCATCAATCAATTTCTTGCGGTTGGCTTCGGGAATGTCATAGCATGCCGCGAAGAAATCGAGGTATTCCCAAACGCGCATATCATCATAGACACCGAATTCATCAGGCATGTAGCCGATTGCCCGCCGCACGGCTCGCGGTTCTTCGGTCACCGAATGGCCTGCCACCCACGCTTCGCCCGATGTGGGGCGGGTGAGGGTCGTCAGCATACGCATGGTCGTCGTTTTGCCCGCGCCATTTGGCCCGACGAACCCATAAATCGAGCCAGCCGGAACTTCCAGTGACACGCCATTCACGGCCTGAAACTTTCCGTAGCGTTTAATCAGGTCTTTGGTCTCGATGATGTAATCCATTCGGCATCACTTTCTACTCAAATCGTGCCCACTAAGTCGCTGATGATTAGAACAATCCCATCTGCTCAATACTCAAATCGTTCATTCGTGCATAGCTACCGATAGAGTCGGCGCTTATTCGTATTTGCACAGCGTTTTCAGGTCCGATATACGGGGCCGGATCGCTGATGATAATCTGGTTGCCGCTAATCGTGGAATGTTCTTCCCATTGTGCGCTGTTCCAGTTCCAGAATTGCAATGACACGTCGCGGTTAGTGTTCACTTTACGATCAATATAGACTCGCAGTTCATCAACTTGTTTCAATACCGCATCTGGAAGTGGGGTAAATCGTAACACGGCTTCATCGCCTTGATTAAGCGTGATGTTCATCGGCCCAACATCAGCCAGAGCGCTGCGGCTTTGGGCAAACCATGTGAACTGATCTGCAGTGATCACTGTAGACTGTTTCGGCGGCGTCGTTTGGACATCGAGTTGGACAATCATCAACGTCGTATCAATGGTCTTTAAGGTGCTGCCATCCACGTTGGTATCGAGTGGCGCTCGGTTTGTCCATGCGGTCAAATAAGCGTGATTGCCGCGCCCTGTAAGCTGCTTATAGGGCTCGTCGATCACGCCCGAAAGGAATAAACTGCGACGGAAAAACTCCTGCTGCTCGATACTGCCATTCAGGTTGCGGTAGGTATAGGAGTTACTCAAAATGCTCAGTTGTCCACCGAGAATGTCTTCAATACTCTTTGACGTGCTGCTGTAGTAATTGAAGTTTCGACTATAGTAACTACTATCTGCACCATATGTATATGCCAGTGGTGATGCCGAAGGCAGTCCTTCTCCCGGCAGTGTGATCTCAAAAGGCACCACATCCCCCGGTGCAATCGGATTCTCGATGCGGAAGGCCTGACCACGAACCAGCACTGCGGCACCACTCAACGTCTGGTCGCTGTCATTACGGACAGAACCGCGCATGGTCTGCTGCCCGTTTTCATTGTCGGTGATGAGTGTGACTTGTCCACTGATATTGGGTTTGGTGATATTGGTATTGCTTTCGAAGCCAGCGATGAAACTGGCGTCAACCGGGAAGTCAACCGCTCTAAAAAGGTCGGATTGGACAATATCGGTGCTGGAAATGATGTTCCCACCTAAGAAGGAGTTTTGGTTAATTCCACGTGGAATTGTTCGCAGTAGGCTGTCGCCGCTGTTGCTCAGGCTGTACTGCGTCCGACGTGGTGAGAGCAAGCCCACAAGCTGCTGCACATTGGCGCGTTCAGAATCCGGCCACGACTGCACGATGCTCATGCGGCTGAGCGTCACTTCGCTGCCGCGCAAATTGAACCCGAAGTTCCACGCCAGTGCGCTGAACAGAATGATGAACAGCGGAATCGTGAACCACGCCCATTCCCGCCGGTTGATCCGGTTGAGCACGATGTAATTTAACGGCCCGATTAAGGCGATATACAGCGCTAAGAACCCGCACAAGGGCAGAATGTCAGGCAGCAAATTGACGCCCGGTAAAATATCGACGGCATTAGAAACTTGATCCCAATCGGCGATGCCATAAGACCATCCCGGTTTGGGATTAACACTGCTGCCCAATGTCAACCACATATCACCCAGACCGCCCCAACCGCGCAGGGGAAGGGCACTGGGTGTAGCGGTCAGATAGTCAACCGTGCCTGCTCCAAAGCTGCGTCGTATCAACAGGGGTGTATTGTCTTCGCTTGCCGCCAAAACGCGTGCGCCGCTTTGCAATGTGCCGGTCGCCACCACCGTTTGTTGTGTGAGTTGGTCACCGCCGAAGCGCAACCATTTGGCAAGCGCTGTTAAGTCGTTGAGCGTACGGCTGTTATCCGGTTTCATGGGCAGCAAATCCATTAACCCGTTGGCCGTGCTTTGCCAATCAACACCACCCGTCACCAGCAGATGTCCACCTTGCACCACCCAATCGGTGATGGCTCGCTTCTGCCCCTCACTGAGCGTACCGCTGTCCACATCGCTGAAGACCAGCGTATTAATCGCCTCAAGCGCGGCTTCCCGGTCAGGAAGTTTTTCAACTCGCCAATTGGACTGGAATGCGTTATAGCCGCCGTCATGTACGCTGCTCAGGTCAACAGCGCCGCTGGCCGATTGGGTGACAACCACGTGGATTTGATCCCGCGCTTGCACAGATCGCAGTCGGGCAGGTTCGACCGCAGCCACCGTGCCATCGTCACCGATCATTTCAACACGGATTTCGCTGGCGAAACTCTCGGCAGTAATATAGAGGAATACGGATTTCTGTGCGCCGTTGGGTAAACTGATCGGGATGCTGTAAGTGTCACGCACCGCACCGGACGACGTCTCAGGGCGTACGACGAGGCGGCCATCAATTCCATCACCATCGTTGGTGACGTTGATGTAAACGGGTATCCAATCGTTTTCACGGAACGTGCCGTCAAAGCCCGCTTCGACGCTGAGGCTGACTGACGTTGATGAGCTTTGCGCTTGTACGAATCCTGATGCCAAAAATACGATAATCAATAAAGTCGCGAACCGTTTGTACATGCCTTTATCCCAACATCGTCTGACCTGATATGTATCCCCCACAAATCCAGATCGAATTTCGAAATGCCTTACGTACAAAAAATAACAGCGCTGCACTCGTAGATTAACACACTGAGGCAGCGCTGCACAAATTAATAGTTCATGGGTGCTCGAATTGGAATGCTTATCCCGACTTTACAATCGGAACGTTGGCACAGTCTCCAACTGCTGTCACCAAATCTTCTCTCACCCATGTCTCGTCATCCAACTGCCACCAATTCTTGCCATCAGATCCCTTGGCACGACCGCTCACGACCGCCTCATCGCCTGCGGCCAGTTGTCCGGATGTTGCAAATGTCGTTCCGGGGCCTTCACGTTTGTTGGCAGCCTTCGTTGAACTCACTGCACATTGGCCCGGCTTAACGCTCGGCACTGAAAAAGCCCAGATGTTACGTCCATCGCAGCGCGCCTTTGGACCTTCACCACTCAAGGCAATGCCGTAAGTGCCGCTGCGTTCCTTAATAGCAAAGTCACTGATTTCCAAGCTGCCGTCAATATACACGTTCGCCTGATCATCAATCAGCGTGAAGAGCAGGTGATGTGCCATCGTCAGGTCAAGCTCAGTGGTGCCGACCTCATAGGTCGCATCCTGCGCTTCCGAGAATCGGTCATAAATATAGGCGTATCCATCGTTGCCGATACCGACATCGACATAGGTGACAGCCGCACCTTGGTCATCTGTTCCGATGCGTCCGGTTAACGTACAGGATTCGAACTTGTCGGGATTGCCTACCGTGAAGGTCAATTCACCAGCCATTACAATGTTCTTGTGTGGCGCACGTCTCGCCAACGGCGTGAACCAGCTGCCTTGCCCCGCGAAATAAGCATGATTCTCATTGAAAATCTGGCTTGATCCGGACGGTATTGCCCCCAGTTGCTCCAGTTCGGCGATAGCTTCTTTCGGCTTGCCATCATAGCTGGTCAAACTCTCAGGCATGTCGGTTGTGGTGTTGGTTGTTGCCACAGTGCTGCCCTTAGCCAAGCTCCCTGACCAGATACGTGCGTCGTCAAAGTCGATGGTGACTTCCGTCTTATCAGAAAATCCACTAATGGAAAATCCCGGATCACCCTGCTCAAAAGTATCATCGGTCGTCTCGGCTAGCAGCACATCGTTCACATAGAGCGCTAGATAATTCTTGACGCAAACCACCGTGAGGTCGTTTTCATCTTGGCCTTGGTTTATGGCTTTCGAAGGAGTCCAATCTACAAGGCTCGTGACCGTGCCTTTAACTTTTGTAATCGTGTATTGGCCGTCCCCGCTGATCAGGAAGTAGTACCCGTCTCCGTTACCATTGGTGGTTGAACGGCAGATGACACCGTAAGCGTTATCGGTAGCTTCTGAAATCTGCTTCGTATGAACCTGAATGATCGTATCAGTCTGAGGTTTATTGTTGAGTCCAAATGTCGAAACGTTGCCCTTCAACGTCATGTGATAAACGCCGTCACCGACACCGATTTTGACGTTTTTATCACTGTAGGTTTCCCATTCAGTTTTTTTGTCAAACGGCGCGTCGATGAGCAAATCTTTCGCGATGACTTCTTGTTCTCCATCTAGTAAAAGCTTATTGAGATCAGTCGGATCCCCACTATCATCCGCCCACACATGTGCAAATAGCGCCATCGCAAACACCGCGATGACGCTGGCTCGAATAAGAATCTTCAAAATATGCCCCCTAACTAAATACAAATAAAGCTACGATGGTCTAAACACGTATCCCACGCCCGGTTGGGTATGGATATAACGTGGTGTATCCGGCGTAGGTTCGAGCTTCTTGCGCAGCCGGCTGACGTTCACCCACAAATACTGCGTTTCAGCTTGGTACTCCGGTCCCCAGACCTTTTCCAGCAGCTGCTTATGGGTGAGCACTTGTCCTTGATGTACGGCTAGGGTATGCAGCAGATCATATTCAATGCGCGTCAATTCCAGCGGTTTGTTGTTTAGGAAGACTTCACGCCGTGCGAAATCGACATACAGATTCCCCAAGTCCAGCGGTTCACGTGTCCGATCCGGTATACGGCGGCGCTTAAAGATCACGTTGATGCGGGCCAGCAGTTCCTCATCGCTGATCGGATTGGCGATGTAATCATCTGCGCCGATCATGAACGCCCGTACCTTCTCCGCCTCGGATGCTTCATCCGCCAGCATGATAATGGGTACTTCCGTTCGCTTACAGATTCGTTCGCAGATATCCAGCCCATTCGCGTCTGGCAGATTGGTGTCGAGGAAAATCAAATCTAGCCGCACAGTGTTCAAATCGCGGATGGCTTCCTCTGACGAATCGTAGGCGATAATCTCGTAATCATCGACCAACATCCCGTTCAAACGGTGTACCAGTTTGGAACGTCCTTCGATAATCATGATGGTCTGCATCGGACGTTCGGAAACACGCCGCCCCGCGCTGGCACGATCCACAGGTTGCGGGATCACCGCAATCGGTCTGCGGATGATATTCTCTTGAGGCATTGGCGTGGGCACGACTTTGACTTCTGTATTCGCCTGAATGGGGAAGGCCATAAGCACGGTCGTCCCGTTGGCCGAATCGCTCTCGACACGAATGTCACCGCCATGTCGTGTGACGACTTCTCGTGCCAGATATAACCCGAGTCCCACACCTTCTTCGGAAGTGTTATTCGCGGCTTGGAAGAACGGCTCGAACACGCGGCTAAGTTGTTCTTGCGGGATTCCAATGCCTTGATCGTGAACGCTCAGCTGCACGCTGTCGCCGATCGTTTCTAGCTTGACTTGGACAACCATGCCGCGCGGCGAGAAATGCACCGCATTGTAGAGAACGTTGGTGATGGCTTGCTCGACACGAAGTTCATCGATCTCAATCAAGGGTAGGTTACTGGGTGCTTCCAATTGGACATAACGACGGTATTCGGCAAATGAGCGGTTATCCAGAATTCGTTGAACCACTTCATACAGATCAACTTGTTCGGGACTCAGCGACAATCCCGATGCCTGCAAGTTGTAGGTTTCGAGGATGTTATCCCACAGGTGCCCCATTCGTTCCACGCTGTCTTCCAGTTGTTTCAAGAAGTGGGCGCGTTCGCGGTGGGTAAAGCGGCTGTGCTGTTCATGCAGCGTGTGAATCAAGCCACGTACTTGAGCATACGGCACACGAATACGTTCGGACATCATATCCAGCAGTAAGCTTTGTCCCGTGAAGGTTTGCTTATATCGGGCGTTATCGCGGATCATTCCCGCCCATGTATTCAGCTCTGCTTCACTGTCGCCGATGTGCATGAATTCCACATCAATATCCCGTGCTGGATTGATGAGGCTGATTTCCACAATCGGGTAATCTTCATGCTCAGAGGGATCGGTGCTCAGCAGACGTTCAACAGCCTCGCGCAGTTCATTCAGGGTCGTTTCGGGATATTCACTTTGTGACGCGATCCGCTCCATGAAAATATTGGGTGTCTGTCCCAGCACTTCCGATGGATTGACACCCGTCAATTCGGTGAACTGCGGGTTGCAGAACGTAATGCACCCGTTCGTGTCGAGGAAGAAAATACCTTGTGAAGTACCACGCAGCAGCGCTTCCAATCGACCGTTCTTCTGTGTGGTTTCCTGAATCAGTGTTGCGCGTTCCAGCGACAAGCCCGCGATGTGCGCAATACCCGCCGCCAGATAAATACTATCTTCACTCCGGTACCGAGTACTGTCTGTGACGCTTGCTACAATGCCGCCGATAAATCGTGCCGAGTCCATAATCGGCACGATCATCATATCCTGCCCACGTAGCGCTTTGAATAATGCCGCGAGCGGATCATTTTTCCCTTGCAAGCTTCTGAGTGTAGGCTGCATGCCTTGCGCATCAAGGTTTTGCAGAAGATCAGCCAATTGTCCGTTGGATTCGTACTGTCGGAACACCTTGACCAACTCGTCGTTGGACGCTTTGACAACGCTTTCGATGGCGTTCGGATTGCTGTTGTACATCCACACGAGCGAATTGTTGATGTTCGGGATGTCACCGACGAATTGTTGAAGCCCTTCTGCAATTTCCACTTCATTGTGCATGTTGTTAAAGCGCTGCCAGCCTTGAAGCAAATGCTGGCTCGATTCTGCGCTGATACGCTGGGTGTGATAATGCTGGGCATTGTTTAACGCCACCGTGAATTGTGACGCGAATAATTCGTAAATCAGCAAATCATCATGGCTCAAGGGATTGCGGTTGGTTCCGAAAACCCCTAACGCTCCAATTTTGTAATCCTGAAACGTGAGGGGCAGGATGATGGCCGACTCGGGGGAGGGGAATATCGGTATCGGCACGTAATTCGGGTCAGACACAATATTCTGGAGCACCTGCACGATGCCACTTTGAATCACGCGCCGGAAAGGATCATAAGGTTCGAGCTGCATCGTAGCATGGTAAAACCCGTTGGTTGCGCTGCTGCCTTCGCGTCCAGCGTACATCTGGAATAGATTGCCGTCGGCCAGCACAATCGCCATGCCGTACAACTTGAATGTGGCGCAGGCACGGTCCAATGTGTCATGGATCAACTCAAGCGGCTCAATTGCACTGTGCATCCGTCTTGCCAGCAGATTGATCGACTGCAAGTTTTGGGTACGCTGCATCAGGGCTTGCGCTTGTCGGCGTTGACGCAATACCAATCGTATGCGCCGCAGCATCTCTTCAACTGAAAGCTTCCCGATCAAAATGTCATCGGCACCCGCTTCCATTAGTCCGGTTTGGTATGCGGTATCCGTATTTTCCGAAAGCACCAGCACCGGAAGCAGCGGCACACGGCGCTTAATTTCTTTAACCATACGTGTGATATCATTAGAGAAAAGTTCATCTTCTAGTAAGATGACATCGGTTTGCCCGCTGCGGAGCATTTCCATCGCCTGACCGGGATCGTTGACACTTTGTACATGGTATATCGGCCCATCCAACGCAGTGACCAAATCACTGCCGTCGCGGCTCACAAGTAATACTTCAATGAGTTGAGATGTCATTCATGTACTCGTTTCTTGACTTGTTTCCATAATCCACCTTAATTATAAACAGAACACCCCATTCCACACACTTGATGATTGTTGTTCGCGAGATTATTGAAATTATAAAAATTTTTCATGTGGAATTACGGAAAGCCCAACTATCTTTTATGGACTACAGTTCGCCAATTGTTGTACTATAGGTATGGCATGACAGTCCTTATATGAGGTGCTTTAATCATGGCAGGCGAAACTCGTAAGTTTGATCAAGACAACACAATACAGGTGATGGCCGATCCCGCAATCAAACCGATTGATTTGGGTATGCCACGTCCTTGGCGTATTGCTTTACGCCTAGTTGATTTTAAGATGCAAATGATTTTTGATCTCGCTGGGACCGTTGTAGTGGGTCGTGCGCATCCCGAAAGTGGTTTTTATCCGGATGTAGACCTCGGTGGCTTCAGGGGGAATGAGATGGGTGTTTCACGCGAACATCTCTATTTCAAACTCGATGGTGACCGCGTTACGATTATTGATAATGGCAGCGCCAACGGTACGCAGTTGAACGGCGTCTGGATGAAGGCCAAAGAGGCCTACCCCGTTCGGCACGGTGACGAAATCACACTCGGTTTGATGAAACTACAGGTCGAATTGCTAACCAGCCCCTTCTAAATTCTTGCTGTAACTACCATAGTTCCCTAATTCAATCATAATCTCGCTGAAACATCCTTGCGCTATAATAGACTAATTTGTAGGGCAGTGGATGTTTTTGATTTCCTTTTTGCTAGTCACTTGCAATTAATGACTGTGTGGTTTCAAGTGAAGTAACAAAATAAACTACTGTCTTTGCTCTCCTCTCGAGATAGCGGCTATCGCTGGATCGGGTTTGCGCAGGTGTCGATGAGAGTGGAGATGAGTATTATTCGATCACTTCGCCTGCGCGTTATGGCCTGAAAGAGGTATTGCCTTTACATTTCGTCGGCTTGAGTTTTAAAGGATGGTGATGTCGTGGATTTTCTGAATCGTCGTAAACAAGAAGAAAAAATCAAAAGCGAAGGGCGTTTACCGCCCGGTCAATCCCTCACGCAAAAGTTCCCTGTTTTAACTTATGGCCCAAATCCCGTCTTTGACCCCGCCACATGGGATTTGCGTGTCTTTGGTGAAGTTGAGAAAGAAATGCGCTGGTCGTGGGATGAATTCACCAAGTTACCCACCACCAAAGTCATGGTGGACATTCACTGTGTCACCCGTTGGAGCAAGTTCGATACCAATTGGGAAGGCGTCATATTCCGTGATTTCATCAAACTCTTCGGAATCAAGCCGACCGCTAAGTTCGTCATCGCCCACTGTGATTATGGCTATACCACCAATACACCGCTGGAAGCCATGATGGACGATAATGTCTTGCTCGCCTACAAATATGAAGGTGAGCCGCTTGAACCCGATCATGGTGGCCCCTTACGTACCTTCGTGCCTAAGCTCTACTTCTGGAAGAGTGCCAAGTTCCTGCGCGCTATCGAATTTAGTCCAGTTGATAAACCCGGCTTCTGGGAAGTCAACGGCTATTCCAACAGCGCTGACCCTTGGAAAGAAGAACGCTACAGCCGCCGGGGTTGGTTCTAATCGAACGTGTGATCAGGGGGCGTGATCAATCGCGCCCCATTCCATCTTTTAAACGGATTTGAGACGGATTAAGTAAAATGTTATTAGGGAAAATTGCTTTCTTCCTCTCGTTGATCTCACAAATCGCCATTCGCTATCCATATCGGGAAGGGCAGAAGCGCACTAATATGGATAGTCAGGAAAAGCTGCTGCTAGCTGTGCTGACCGCTGGCGGTTTACTCTTGCCTTTGATTTATATCTTTACAAATATCTTGTCGTTTGCGAATTATGATGCGCCTCTCTGGATAACTATTCTTGGAATGTTCATCACAACAGTCGGCCTCTACTTTTTTTGGCGTGCCCATGCCGATCTTGGACAGAATTGGTCGTCGTCACTCGATATTCATAACCAGCACAAATTGATTACAAAAGGGGTTTACCAGCGCGTTCGCCATCCAATGTACAGCGCCAGTTGGCTCATGTATCTTGGTCAAGCCTTGTTTTTGGCAAATTGGGTTGCTGGCCTTGGTGGGCTTATCGGTTTCGGCCTCTTATATTTTCTGCGTGTTCCCAAAGAAGAACAGATGATGCTTAAGCAGTTCGGTGATGAATATCAACACTATGTAGCAACTACCGGACGCGTGATACCCAGATGGAACGCTGTTCGCTAATGCCCCGACCACCCTCACAAAGCTCAAACGCATACCAGCGGTTGCACTAATTTTGTGCTGAAACCATTTTCTAACCATTAACGAACCTTTGAGTTCTTGTTTCTCCCTCAAAATGATTGGTAAACTCGCTGCGAAAGAGTTACATTTTGGTAACCCTAAGCCTCTCATTTTGTGCTAAGCTATGCTTATATCGGTGTCATTGAACTTCGGAGCATTTGTGTTAAATTTCTGTATTTCTCTGCGTCTCTGCGGTTCTAATGTCTTTCTTCTTCCTTTGTGCCTTCGTAGTGAAAAATCTATTCGTTTTGCAATTTGAGCAGCGGCAGTGCACAAATTGCACAGCGGCGGACACACGGGAGCCAACCGCTGCAATTGCGCCAATTCAGCGGTTTTAGCCGAACCAGCCGCTAGCCAAAATCGTCAATTCAGCGGCATCACGGGAGCGCCCCGCCCGCCATTTCGGCGGATAATCTGCAAAATCTGCGACAAATGCGAAATTTGCGACCGTAAGAAGTCCTTTAGGGCGGAATCAAAAACGCTGTCCGAAAACAGCGTTCAAAAAACGATCTTAAGCTAAAAGCTATGAACTTTCCGGCCCACCCGCCGCTAACTTATCAGCCATTTCTTGTGTAGCCAGTTCATCAATAAATAGGTCAATGTCGCCCACCATCACCGCTGGCAAATTGTAACTGCTCACGTTCACCCGATGATCGGTCACGCGGTTTTGCGGGTAATTATAGGTGCGGATCTTCTCGGAACGGTCGCCGGTACCAATCTGGCTTCGACGTTCGCCTTCTTGTTCGGCTCGCTGTTTTTCCATCTCTTGCTCGTACAGTCGTGAGGCCAAAATCTGCTTCGCGCGCAGCCGGTTTTGGAGCTGGCTTCGTTCGTCCTGCACTTCCACCACCAATCCGGTCGGGATGTGGACGACTCGAACCGCCGTCGAGTTCTTCTGGACGTGCTGACCACCGGCGCCGCTCGCCCGTGTGAACTCTTCAATCAAGTCTTCTGGTCGGATGTGAACTTCAACTTCGTCCACCTCTGCCAGCACCGCTACCGTCACCGTACTCGTATGAATACGTCCCTGTGCCTCGGTTTCCGGCACCCGCTGAACTCGGTGAACCCCACTCTCGAACTTCAAACGGCTGAATGCACCCTTACCTTTGATTTCAAAAGTGATCTGCTTGAAGCCGCCTTTTTCCCCTTCGCTCTGGTCGATCACTTCACTCTTCCAACCTTGATTTTGCGCGTAGTAGCTGTACATCCGGTACAAATCTGCTACGAACAATCCAGCTTCGTCTCCACCTGCGCCAGCCCGAATTTCCACAATGACGTTCTTATCATCGCGTGGATCTTTAGGAAGTAACAGGAAAATCAGCTTTTCCTTGAGGGCCTCAGTGCTAGCGGTCAGGTTTGTGACTTCTTCCTTCGCCATCGCGCTCAGTTCAGGATCCGTTTCTTCATCCAGCATTTGCTTGGCGTCGGCTAATTCTTGTACCTGCTGCTTGTAGATCCGGTATTGCCCGACGATCTCTTCGAGGCTGGAACGCTCTTTGGAATACTCTGCAACCTTGGTGTAATCCATCATCACTTCAGGGTCACTAATGAGCCGTTCCAGTTCGCTATAGCGTTCTTCAATGCCAGCTAATTTCTCTAACATACGTGTTCATATCCCTTGACTGCGGGTGACTTCAGCCAACCCGGGTTTATAACATCAGGTTTATTGGTGCCTTTTGGTCGGTTAACCGCAGGGCAGTTGCGAGGGTGTTGGAAACATTGCGTCTCTATTATACGTGGCACATCAATTTGCGTGTAGGGCGTTAAAACGGAAGCGCATGAAAATCTCTCGAAAGGACAGTTGCTCCTGCTGCGATTAAAGCCCGATTACCACTTGCGTCACTCTCAACCGTATAAATCGGCCTTCCTTGTTGGGACGCGAACCGCGCCCCATACATCGCGCCGCCGTCTACTGCCGTTTCCACCACAATCACACCGTCACTCAGCCCGGTGATAATCCGGTTGCGGGCCACCAGACTCGCGGGACTCGTGGTCTGGCTTGGATTGACCTCGCTCAATACAAATCCCTGTAGCCCGATTTTTTCAGCCAGTCGTTCATGGATTGCTGGATAGATATTTAGCACCCCGCACCCCAAGACCGCGCCCGTTCGCCCCTCTGGATGGATAAGCGCTCCAAAATGCGCTGCTGCGTCGATGCCGAGCGCCAATCCACTGATGATCGTATACCCACGCTCCACAAGGTGGGTGCTCAAGTTTTGAGCAAAGTTACGCGCTTCATCGCTTGGGGTTCGCGTTCCTACGATGGCGATGCCTCTTTCCAAGGCCGTATTTTCGCCCCGGGCAAAGAGCGTCGGTGGAGCATCCTCAAGTGAGAGGAGTTGTTTGGGATAGTCTGCGTCTCGGAGCGTCAGAGCGCGTACCCCAACCTGTCGCCAACTTTTGAGATCCTGCTCGACTTGCTTCAAATCAATCGAACGAATGCTTTGCGAAATCTTTGGCCCGACGCCTGATACTTTCTGAAGCGCTTTCGCATCCGCTCGCAAAATGGCTTCTGTACTGCCGTCAAAGTGCTGGAGTAGTGCCTGTAATGTTTTGTTGCCGATGCGTCCTGTTAGACTCAGGGCAATCCAGCCGAGATCGCTCATTCTGACTCGTAATATTCAATGATGGAAATCAGAATGCCATTGATAAATGTGTTCACCTGCCGCAGTAGGTGACTCCAATCCGATGCTGAGTTTCGCGTTGGTGTAATTTCTGACCAATTCAACACTGAGTTCACCACAAAGTCACTGAAATAGAAGAAGCCGCGCACCGCGTCTGGCAGTTTTAGCCCTTCTTGACTGAGTAATACCGCATAATTCTTACCGGTGGTAATCGCTGTACTGAGCTGTTCATCTGGGGCACCTGACGCAAGATATTTACGCAGATTTTCCATAGTATGCATACCCTCTTGACGTAGGCTGTTACGGGTCGCCTCCGACAAGGTTTCATACCACCCCATATTGTTAAGCGTTCCACCGCCCACTTGCATCCGGGTGTGTCCGAGGGCGTTTTGGATAATGAGCTGCACTTCCAACGGTTCGATCTCGCCTGCTGACTCGGAATGCCTTAAGACATCTGACTTTCGGAAACGCCGGTGTCCACCGGGCGTTCGTCGGGAAGGCAGATCACCGTTATCTGCCCAAATGCGCACTGTAGCCGGATGAACTCCTAATAACTCTGCCGCATGACGTAAGCTAATCCACTCTGTCTCATTCATAGCACTGTTCGTTTCGTATGCTGTAATCAATCACCTCTCCATAGTATAGCATTTGTCAGGGAATGCATTCAGGTTCAATAAAACTTAGAATCAAAAATCCCGGATGACCTTTCAATCGTCCGGGATTTTGTTCAATACGGGTTTGAATGCTTAATTGGTAGAAGGCCGCGCCGACAAAGTGACTGGAATATTGATCTGCTGTCCGTCGCGCATGACAGTCAAGTTGATAGTTTGCCCAGGTTCAGTATTGATCGCAAGGTACGAAACCAGACCGCTCATATCTGTAATGTTGATCCCATCGATTGCCGTGATGATGTCTGCCGATGTCGGGACGCTTTCACCATTGATCTCGGTTGGGCGAGCCGCACTCCTCAGACCGGCCTCCGCTGCTGGGCCACCTTGCTCCACACGGCTAACCACCACACCGCGCGTATTATTCGGAATCTTGAGAGCTTCAATCAGGGCCAGATCAAGGTTGGATGCACCTTGAATGCCAAGGTAGCTGTATTGAATATTTCCCTTGTCGATCAAAATTTGTGAGACACGCTTGACCAAATTGCTAGGAATGGCGAACCCAACGCCGGAGTTACTCCTCGTCTCGCTCAGGATTTGTGAGTTCACACCAATCACTTCACCCTGCAAATTTAGGAGTGGCCCACCACTGTTGCCCGGGTTAATCGCTGCGTCTGTCTGAATGACGGAGCCAACCGAGTATCTGGTTTGTCCCGAAATGGTGCGGTCAAGAGCACTGATAATACCGGTAGTTAGCGTCCAGCGCTGGCTGAAAGGGCTGCCGATAGCGAGCGTTGTTTGACCAATAAACAGGTTATCTGAATCACCAAATTTAACCGGGATCAAACGTTCCGATGGTAACGCCACTTTAATAACTGCCAAATCGGAGTCAGGATCTAATCCAACCACATCGGCTTTGACAATCGTGCCGTCTAGGAAATTGACCTCAATTTGGCTGGCATCAGCTACCACGTGATCGTTGGTGACAATATGCCCCTGCGTATCGACAACAAATCCGGTGCCGCTTGCCCCAAATTGTGAGCCATCAGTTGAGGTTCCACTCACGTTGATCGATACAACGGACGGACTCACATGGTTATAAATATCAGCAAAATAGCGTTCATTTTCAGTAATCGGTTGTACCGGAACGGCCGTGGCCTGCTGCTTCGGCAAAAGATAAACCGAACTGGCCGATGTACTGGTAACAGTCGTGCCAATCACAAATCCAAAAGCCACCAAAAGAAGCGCTGCGACCATCAGTAGCGCGCGCTTTGGATGATTGCTGGACATTCTTATTTCACTCCGTGGATAGTTAGAATCTAACCTAATCAAGCTGATCATTACGAACAAGAATAATCGCCATCTATGAGAGATGGCTGAATTCGGTGTTAAGCGTGTATCAATGATAAATGGTGTTTTATCTTTAAACTTCGACAAAATGCATGCAATATGTGGTTAGTTGGTCAGAAAATCGAGTGTTCTACTGCGCGCATAGATGAGTAGGATGTCAAAAGTTTCCTGCAAGTTAATCTGTAGGCCGAGTAAACTGCGGGGGAGTTCTTTCTCATTCTGAGCCTGTGCAATGGCATCAGCAATGTGGTTCGCGTAGCGCAGGTACACCAATTCGTCGCCTGCGGTGGTATCGATACATACGGCTGCTCCGGCACCAATCACACATGCGAAGGAGGTGGCTTCAACTTGTTTCCATTGGAGCATTTCGCCCGCTCTATTCAACGTACTCGTAATGGCTTGTACAAGGCTTCCATCCAGATAATCTCGAAGGCGCATCCGGGAGTCAAGCAAGGCTGCCGTGCTGACAAATTCGGTCAGTGTGGGTAATGCCCGCGCAGCTGTGACCTGCCCAAGAGCATAAGCGGTTTGCTCTGACGAAAGCCACTGCGTCCATCGCCTATTCGTTTGTGCAGAATACAGCAATAACGAATCGCATCCCTGTAAATGAGTTGTATTCATGAAGGGTTGAAATTCCATGCATGAGCCGTGCATGGAAGGTGAATTCAGTTCAGTCAACCATAAACTTGGTTGGAATAAACCCATTGGTCGGAACGGCACAGTAATCCTCAACAACTTGATATTCGCTATTTGAATTGTATGCGCAGAAAAGCGCATGAAATCTTAAGACAATAAAACAGGGAGCGGATTGCCCCCTGTCTTAATGCTTCGGCGCGAACAGTTGAGAGGTACTTGGTATTTAACCTAGTGTCGGGCAGTTTTCGAACGGTGTTACCGTATCCGCCCGCACCCAACCTTTAATCTCGCTGCTACCTTCGATGACCGCGTAAATGTAGTACCAGACTCGGCCATCATCAACGCTGCGGTCTTGTCGTAACACATCCGCTGATGCGCGAACTGGCAGATTACCAATCAAAATACCCTTCACGCTCGCTTGTGCCCGAACACGAATGCCATCTGAACTGTTGTTAAAGACCCTGCACAACACAGGTGGTGTGCTGGTAACGGTCGGCGTCAACGTAATCGTCGGCGTCATGCTCGGTGTAAAGGTTGGCGTGATCGTTGGGGTATGCGTTGGTGTTGCGGTTTCCGTTGGCGTCATTGATGGCGTCACTGTGAAAGACGGCGTAATGGTTGGCGAGGGCGTGTATGTCCACGTTGGTGTGTTGGTTGCCGTCGGCGTGAAGCTGGCCGTGAAGGTCATGGTTGGCAGCGGTGTATCGGTCGGCAAGGGCGTGATACTGGGCGTCGCTGTGATCGTCGGCGTTGCTGTTGGTGGTGGGAACAGCACAGGTGACCAAACGCCTCGTGTCGCAAACAAGGTCACGATGGCAAATATAATAATCCCACTGATGATCCCGCCAATGCGAAGAGAACTGCGACGCCGTAACGCCTTGAGGCCATTTTCAGCACGGATGATCTCCGAGCGTCGGCCTAATACTCTAAAGGGATCTTCATGCAAAGCGGAAATCCATGCTTCCGCATCACCGACATGACCTTCCTCAATCGCGAATTCAGCGCGTTCGATATAGCGTGCCAGTAAGTCGCTGACGACATTCCGGTAGCGTTCGTCTTGTGCATAATCACGCAATCCAGCTAACATCGAGCGTGCTTGCGAAAGCTCATTGTCAAAGTTTTGCGCGATTAAGGCGGAGGCGCGCTCGATTACCTGCTTCGCTCGCTGCATATCACTGGTGACAGCACGGGTTTCCAAGAGTTGACCGGACAATGCCGAGTCGCTTGGATCGAGTTTGGTTCCTAACTCTAGCAGTTGCAGTGCTTCGTTTGTCAACGATAGGCGTTCGTCGAGGCGGTTACCGTTCTGGGCACGGCTCAGTGCGGTTTGCGCTTGGTCATTCAGTTGAGTCTTAATTCCATTTAGCCGGTTATTGGCTGTTTGTGTGAGCTGTGCTAGCCGCTGGCTATCGGGCAAAACTTGCCTTACCCGCATTAGAATGCTTAACACATTTTGGAGTTGCGCGACCTGTTCTTGGAGCGGGCCGTTCAACATGCTCAATTGTACTGAAGCTTGATCGGTATCTTGCTGTAAACGGCGCAGCGTTTCGATGCGTTCTTCAGCCTGAGGATCATTGGGGACAACCCGCAGCGCACCCTCGTACTTCCGAAGTGCTTCTGACCAATTATCGGTCTTGATAAGGCGGTCACCATCCATCAGGAGTTCTCGGGCAAGTGCCAAGTCCTGAATGTCTAATAGGGCTTGTTCAGCATCTTTCCAACTGAGGATACCACTTCGTTCGGCCAGATCACGCGCTTCACGGTAGAGCTTTTCGGCCTCATCATAATTTCCCGCACGTACCAGTGAATTGGCGCGGTTGTAGGCGACACGCGCGTCAAACGGGATACGATGGTCCGGAACCACACCGCGAATGAGATTATCCTCAGCTTTCTGACGGTACTCCAATGCGGTAGGGTTACCGGGCTGGTGTGTCAGAATGCGATTAGCAAGATCAACCGTTTGCTGATACTCGCCTGAATAGTAAGCCTGTGTCAAATCGGAGATCAACTCGTCAATGTCAAGCGAGTTGTTGAATCCTGCGTTCCGACCCGGCATCCGCCGCGCCGACGTATCTTGATAGATTTCCTCTTCTGGCGCAGGATAACCTGAAGATGTCGGATAGGAACGGGCGGGGGGCGTTGGCTCGACCGAAACTGGAATACTGGGTGCCAGAGCGGTAGAGACTGGTTTTGGGGGCTGAACGCCATAACGAGCATACAGATCGTTGACACGTTGTGCTGCCTGCTGGCTGCGACCAGCGGCTTCCTGAAGGAGATTGATAACGTCGGCTTCCTGCGGGTTCAGCGCGAGGGCCTCGGCCAGAATATCAATGGCTTCATCCACGTCATCGTCATCGCCCGCGATTTCAATACGGATACGAGCACGGCGTACAAGTCCACGAACAGTTGCAGCAGTCGGTGAGGTTGGGCTACTGAGGCGGGCGAGTTCTCCGAAGAGGGCTTGTGCAGCAGCCTCATAAGGTGTGTTTTTAGCGTCAGTAAGAAGCGTCCGTGCGGTGCGTTCTAACTGACTAATATCGTTGATGTCTCCTGATTGGGCAGCAGCTTGTATCTGCTGGCGAAGATCATCAAGCCGTTCTTGTAAATTTTGTCCCATGCATCCTTCTTCCTCTTCACTACTCTTGAAAGTTACCCCATTTGAGGGGTAGGAGCAAGGGATATATTTTTCACATGTTTGATGCGAAGTGATGTGATAAAATAGATTCTAGGGAGAAATGGAAGCAAATATGACTTTTCCAATTCGGATAGTTCCGCGTTACCGATTATTGCTACGTTACGATATTCGCGCCGATGTGATGGATTCATACTATGAGTTCGTGATGAACGAATTTGTGCCTGCTCTCCAAAGTATGGGATTGTACATGTCTGGTGTCTGGCATACTGCGTATGGCGCATATCCTAATCGCCAGTTGGAGTTTATTGGCGACAGCCGTGCCATATTTCGTGAGGTTTTGCAGAGTGAACGATGGGAAATTCTTGAGAACAAGCTTCAGACTTATACACAACGTTATGAACGCAAGCTTGTTCGTTATCATCAAGATCGCTTCCAATTTTGAGTATGAATTGATCGCTTGAAAGTTTATCGATAGGGCCATTTATGGATCACCTTGCGCTGATTGTGGATGATGATCCACATACATTGATGTTGTGGAACGCAGTGCTGAAACCTTTAGGTATTGAGGTTCTTCAGGCTACTGACGGCGCACAAGCCTTGGGCATACTGGAGAAGCAAACCCCGACGATTTTACTGCTGGATATGCTGATGCCCTATGTCAGTGGACAAGATGTGTTGGAATATGTCGCCAAGACTTCCCGCCTTGATAACATGTATGTCGTTGTTATTAGTGCTCATCGTCAATCCGATACTACTCAACTTGCACGGGCTAACGCTGTGTTACTGAAGCCGATCCGCCCCATAGAAATTCGTGATTTACTCCAGCAGGCGATTTCCCGTTAAGGTATTCATTTCTATATCGCCGTAATTTGTGAATACAATCTGAATTCGACGTTAGCGACGGTATTGTGAGGCCGTTCTAGCTTGTTGCTTGACCTAAATCAGGTAGAATCAGTTATTGAGATATGCATAATGGCTAGCGAGAAGTGTAATGGCTTTTGATTTTGAGGCGCTTGTTGGACATCTTTATGTTGTAGGCGGTCGATCTTTAGCAGCTCAGCCACCGGGGATGTTGGTTGAGGTTGCACCGAAAAAAGCTGCCCGTGGGCGTGAACTCGATACGATTTTTGTCCTTGTAACTCCTTCTGGCGATGTGACTGCGCCTGCAGCATTTTATGACCAGATGGCTAGTCTAGCTGCAGAACGCTATTTCAACAGCACGGGTAGTGTAACGGCTGGATTACGGGCCGTTTTTAATTCTCTAAATCAAGATTTGGTTGAACATAACGGCGAAGGTAAACGGCACTACGAAGCCAACCTGATTTGCTCGGTGCTGAAGGATAATGAGCTTTTTCTCGCTCGTGCCGGAGCAGGGATTGCGCTGTACCGGCATATGGGGGAGATGCAGCCGTTTCCCGCTGATTTTAGCAACGATGAAGCGTTATACGGTCCGCCATTAGGAGTGCAGCCTGTTCCTGACATCAAGATGACGCGTTATGGGGTGATGCAGGGCAGCCGACTGGTTTTGTCTGATTCACGCTTGGCCGATCTGGATATGGGGCGGATGACTGCGGCTCTTTGTACCAATGAAATCGCTGATGTGTTGGTGGGGTACAAAGAACTCGTGTCCAACCAGATGACCATGATGGCTGTTGAATTTGTACCACCTGAAACACCATCTCCGGCATCTGTCAAAGATACGCGCTCTTCCTCGCGTGCGCTTACTTCAAACCCAACACCCGCTCCTATGCTAGCGGCGAACCCAAGCGAATCCCCTACGAGCGCCGAAACCGGAGCGCCGACACGCCGGGTGAACGGTGTATTCGTGGCGCAACTTAAAGCGGTTGCGGCTTCAGTTGTATTATTTTTCGCGCGCTTGTTAGGCAACATCAACCGGATACTAGATCGCATTTTTCCACCTCCACCGGAAGGCAAACGGAGTTGGTTCAAAACTTCTACCGCAGTTGCAATTAGTATACTGATACCTGTTGTCATCGTTGTCTTGGTGGCAGGGTTGGGATTGGCAACCACTGATCAAACGGAGTTTGAACGGTGCGTTGGCGAAGCAAGGAAAACAGCTGATGTCGCTCGCAGCATCAATTCGACAGATCGGGTAGGTACCTTAACCGGTTGGGATGCCGTGACAAAGAAAGTTTCGGAGTGCGATAAGATGCGTCCGGGTGATCCGACGATGCTGGCATTGCTCAGAGAAGCACAGACGGTCAAGGATGCCCTTTTCCAGATTGCGCGTCGTCATGCGGTGACTCTGAAATCATTCCCGAATGCCAATCTAACGCGTGCGGTTTTGCAGGGGCAGGATTTATATGTTCTGGACTCTCAAAACCAACTGGTTCAACGGATTGTCCTTAAGACGAATGATGATGGACCGGTTGAAGCGGCGTCAAGCGAGTCGATGACGGCGATGCGGCGCGGCGCGGTCATCGGGCAGTATCGGGTTTCGGATCTGGTGGATATCGTTTGGTCGGACGACACGACGCAGATCACGGCTCTGGATAAACAAGGGCTTCTTATTCAGTGCTCCCCACGCTTCCGGCAGGACTGCCAAGTTCAAAAGCTGCAACGGAGTGAAAGTTGGGTTAACCCACTGAAGATGGAACTGTGGGAAGGGCGCTTATACCTGCTTGACCCCGGCGCGAACCAGATTTGGCGCTATGATAGTACCGGTGGGAGCTATGCCAGTTCTCCAATTGAATATTTCGCGGGGGATGTCCGCCCACAAATCCAGAACGCGGTCGGATTTGGAATTTATTCGGGCGGGACGACTGGCGGTTCCATATATATTTTGACGGCGGATGGGCAAACCACCAAGTGGCTGGGCGGGAAACAAATCGCATTCGTTTACGCTGGCTTCCCTGATGGTCAGCAGTTGGCCGGAGCGGACTCGTTCTACTTGAACCCTGACCCAATCGGACAGGGCATCTTTATTACGCAACGTACCAGTCGGACGATTTTTGAAACCTCACTTTCCGGAACATGGTTCGGCAGTTATCAGGTTTATGAAGAAGATAACTTCGCAGCGTTGAACGCGGTGGTAGCCGACGCCAACTTGCAGATTATCTATGCTTTGTCAGGCAATTCGGTGTTTGTGATTGACCAGAAATCACCGGCGCAGTAGGGTAAGCGTAGGCTACACTTCAAGATGACTTGCGCTATAATGCCGTGAGTTTTGGCTTTTTGGAGTCAGTCATTTTATGCGAATTCCTGCGTGGTTGTTCATTATTGGTGTCGTTCTCCTGATGGGATTGACCGCTATTTTGTCGTTAGTGGCCTTTAGCGTCGGGCGGCAGGTGGCGATTGATCTTGGGAATAACACCGGGCCAAGCGGTATCAATGTATCGGCCTTACCCACACCGACACGCGTACCCGTTCAAACACTGGCAACACCCATCGCGACCGTGAGTGGGGCAGGTTTAGGAACCGTCGCGACGGCTGTTTCGACCTCGGTTGTGCCAGCGGCCACGGCTACCATCGATACTTCGCTGGAATGGACGGATACCAAGCGTATCAACATCCTTCTGCTGGGTATTGACCAACGCAGCGCCCTCAATGACCCCGGACCGTTCCGTACCGATACGATGATGGTTGTAAGTATTGATCCGGTGCGTAAGACGGCGGGTATCCTGTCGATTCCGCGCGATTTGTGGGTGAGTATCCCCGGTTTTAAGCAGGAACGCATCAACAACGCCAACTTCCTCGGAGATGCGAATGGTTATCCGGGCGGTGGGCCTGCGCTGGCAGCGGAGACGGTACACCAAGTTCTAGGTATTCCGATTGATAAATATTTGTTGATTAACTTTGACGTGTTCACGAAGGTTGTGGGCACATTAGCGCCGGACGGCGTACAAGTTTGCCCTGCAAACGCGATTCATGATGCGAATTATCCGGATGTGGGTAACGGGTTTATCACGGTTGATTTCCCGGCTGGGTGTCAAGTGCTGGACGCGGAACGACTGCTCCAATATGCGCGTACACGGCACGGCGCGACCGACTTTGACCGGGCTGGACGCCAGCAAGAAGTAATGCGGGCGGTACGGGACAAGGTACTTAATTTGGGCGGCGTGACACAGTTTATTGGACAAGCCCCCAAGCTCTATAACGATTTGAAGGATGGTTTCAAAACCAATTTCTCTCTGGACGAAATGTTGCAGCTTGGTTCGCTGATTACCCAAATTCCGAAGGACAACTTTCACTTCGGGGTGATGAATTACCTGTATGTTGATCAGGCCAAGACGACAACGGGCGACGATATTCTGATCTTGAAGACGAATGCGGTACGCCCGTTAATCCAGCAGACCTTTTTCCCTGATGTGAATACCTCTCTTTCTGATTTGCGATCACGGGCGGAGGCTGAGAAGGCCAGCATCGTCGTCCTGAACAATACGGATCAAGCCGGGTTAGCGGGAAAGGTACGGGATTGGCTTTCGGGCAAGCAGGTGAGCGTGGCCGAGGTTGGGAATACGCCCTCTTCGACGAATACCAACACCATTATCCGTGTGTATACGGGTAAGGTGTGGACGGGGAAATATCTGGCGGCGTTGTTGGGCCTTTCTGAAGACCGCATCCAACCGGGCGGGGATGGGCTGACGAGCAAGGACGTGTCGATTGTGGTTGGACCAGATATTGTTCCGGTGTTGAGCAGTCCGTAGGAAACAGCTATTGGCGGTTAGCGATTAGCTTTTAGCTTTGCCCTCTAACTCTTCTCAGTAGTAAAAGTGGAAGGAACCAGACTTTTAAAAGACGTCGTTCGGAAGGGCGGCGTTTTTGATTCGCCCTAAAGGACTCCCCACGGTCGCAAACTTCAGCACAATTTGCATTTTGTGCAATACTTCCGCTGAAATGATTGGCGGGACGCTCCCGTGATGCCGCCGAATTGACATTTTTGGCTGGCGGGTGGCTCCCGTAATGCCGCTGAATTGGCGCAGTTGCAGCGGATGGCTCTCGTATGGCCGCCGCTGAAATGCCAAATGCATTTTTACCACAAAGACACAAAGAAGAAAGAGAAATACTGTTGAACCGTAAAGTCGCAGAGGAATGAAGAGTAACACGAAAATCTAACACAGAGACTCCAAGGCTCAACGGCACAAAGATAAGAACATCGTAGCACAAAACGAGGGGCTTAGGGTTACCAAAATGTAACTCTTTCGCAGAGCGTTTACTAACGATTTTGAGGGAGAAATGCGTGCTCAGGGGTTGGCGGATGGTTTGATTATGGTATGTGAGGAATATTGACCAAAATGAAAGGCGCACGGTGAGGTGCGCCTTTAAGTCTAGAGAGTATATATGATTAGCGACGGCGACCGAAGAGGCGCAGCAGGAACAGGAACAGGTTGACAAAGTCGAGATAGAGGGTGAGGGCACCCAAGATGCTGACCTTCATGAGCAGGCTGCCATCTTCCGTGAAGGTAGGATCAGCCGCCCAGCGTTTAATCTTCTGAGTGTCATAGGCCGTCAGGACTGTGAAGATGATGACGCCCGCCATGCTGATGATCATATCAAGACCACTGCTGCGAAGGAATATATTCACCACCATCGCAATGACAAGACCGAGCAGCGCCATCATGAAATAGGTGCGGTACTGTGACAGATCAAGTTCGGTGGTATAGCCGAGAACGGTCATGGCCGCGAAAGTTGCGGCGGCAGTGCCAAAGGCTAAGGCGATGGTACCAAGTCCGTAGACAGCGAAAATCACCGACAGTGTGAAACCGTTTAAGACGGCGTAGATAATGAACATAACGGCTGCCGCAGTTGGCGACAGACGCCGCATAGCCGCGCTGAGGGCAATTACCAAGATCAACTCACCGATAACCGCGCCGAAGAGGATGGCGGGATTGTAGACTAATTCTGCGAGGGCGGCACTGCTGCTGACAGCGACCGCGACAAAAGACGAGATGACCAGACCCAGCGTCATCCACATGTAAACCATACGCATCAAAGGTCGTACTTCGACGCGCAGCGCACCAATTGGTGCTTGATTATCCGAACCGAAGAAGCCAGACATGACTGCCTCCAATTGAGATTACGAAACTATCGTACTAATGATACTCCGTTTTCTGTAAAAACACCGTCATAAATGAGAGGTTTCTAACTTCACCAACCCCATGTGCCTGCACCGCCTTTGAAAGGGCCGACGATGTCTTTGGTGATCCAACCGCCGTAGAAGTCCCCTTCCTGCGACTGAACCTGTTCATCGTTGACGTAGCAGGCGTCGACTTTGCTGGGGTAGAAGGCGAGATAATTCTTGATTGCTTCGTAACCGGCGGTGGGATGGAGGTAGCTCCACGCGATATTTTCTGAGACGCGACCGTTGAGTTTGATGGTCCAATAACTGGCAGCACCTTTGAATTCGCAGAAGGTGGTGCGGTTGGTGGACGTAAAATACTCCATACGGATGTCAGCGGGTGGGATGTAATAGGCGGGAGGATGGCTCGTTTCCAGCACACGTATGGCACGGTTGGTATCGGCGATGGTGATGCCGTTAAAGACCACCACAACATGTTTATTGGTGAGTTGGATCGACACGGGGCGGACGCGGGTAATCCCAAACGGATTCTTGGCCTTCAAGCGGTTGTTGACGTTGAATTTGGGGAGACATTCCGGTAAACCTCGTTATATATGATTGGAAGCTTGGTCAGTAAAGCATTGTGGGCAAAAAGCCTTGCGCCCCTACAAAGATGATGTATGTAATGCGTTTAAGATATTATTTTACAAGCATATTTCGAGTGATGGATGAGACTGAGGCAAGAGCATGATGTGACATGCTCCTGCCTTGTGGATCGTGGTTTATTTTGCTAAAACAAAGCTGAGCTTCGAATTCGCTTGATCGAGTTCGAAGGGGATGCCGTGATGTTTGAGGTTCAGTGCTTTGGAACCGCTGTTGACGAGTTCGTACTCGACTTCAACGCCGCTGGCACTGCGCTTGACTGTCACTTGAAGGACACAATGACGACTGTGGCAGACGCGGAAGCTGTATTCATCCCATTGGTCGGGCAAGTAGGGTTTGTAATGGGGGACACTTTCCGCGATGTGGCTGCCGGATTCGAGGCGCAATCCGGCGAAACCATTGACCAAGCTCATCCATGTGCCAGCCATATTGGCGATATGGACGCCTGCCGTCACATTGCCGTGATGGTCGTCTAAATCCATACGAGCGGTTTCCATGAAGTAATTGTAGGCGCGGCCATGATAACCGATTTCACTGGCGACAATGCCAAAGGTGCAGGTCGAAAGCGACGAGTCGTGGGTTGTGATCTGCTCGTAGTAATTGAAGTTGCGGCGTTTTTCCTCCAAGGTGGAGCGTTCTGGCAGCAGATAGAGCGCCAAGACGACATCGGCCTGTTTGGAAACTTGATGGCGGTAGATCACTAGATAGTGGAAGCGCTTGAGGAGCACATCTTTGCCATCACGCTTGCCCCAATCCCAACGCCATGCGGCGCGGTTGAAGAACCCGTCATCCTGCGCGAATAAGCCGGTTTGTGGATCGTAAGGGATGTACATGGCGTCAGCGGCACGTGCCCATTCGGACAGCTCGCTTTCGGCTAACGGCGGTTCTAACTTGGTGGCGATTTTGTTGTAGGCAGCAGGGTTAGTATCCTTGAGCCAACGAGCGACTTGACCGGCATAGCGCAAGTTTTCCTGCGCCAGCATGTTGGTGTAGCAGTTGTTATCGACGATGGCTGTGTATTCATCAGGGCCGGTGACGCCGTGAATGCAGAAGGCGTTGCCCCGCGCTGGGACGTATTCGCCTAAATCGGCCCACAGACGAGCGGTTTCGAAGATCATCTCCGCACCTTGATCGATCAAGAATTGCGTGTCTTCGGTGGAGGCGACGTAGCTGCGGATGGCATAGGCAATGTCAGCGTTGATGTGATATTGGGCGGTGCCTGCGGGGAAAAACGCTGAGCATTCTTCGCCGTTGATGGTGCGCCACGCGTAGGCCGCGCCACGTGAATGGGAAAGCTGACGGGCACGTTGACTGGCTTGCTTAAGCGTACCAAAGCGATATTCGAGCAGTTTGCGGCAGACTTCGGGTTCGACAAATTGGAAGAAGGGCGCGGCGAACATTTCGGTGTCCCAGAAATAATGCCCATCGTAGCCTTCTCCGGTCAAGCCTTTGGAGCCGATGTTGGTCTGACCGTTGCGTCCGGCGGCCTGGAGCATATGGAACATATTGAAACGGATACCTTCTTGCAACCGAGCAACGCCCTCACTCCGGCCCTTGAGGCTGACATTGGCCTGTTCCCAGAAGTGGTTCATGTAGGCGCGCTGCTCGGCTTCGAGGCCAGCAAAGCCTAGCTGACGCGCATCAGCTAATTCTTTCTGAATATGACTTACTAGGAATTCTGTGGATTCGTTATCCTGCGGGGCATAGGCATAGGCGATGTATTTGTGTAGGGTGATCGGTTCGCCTTCTTTCGCTAGCACTTCGTAGATGACCTTGATGACATTGTCTTTTTCGTCTTTTTTCGTGCCTCGATATTCAGTCGTGACGCTGGGTGGATTTGTTGAACCATGCAGTTGGTTGTCGATAGCACTGACGAGCATCAGTTTGGAATGAGCGGTTACTTGCTTGAGGATGCCGCCTTCGGGCAGTTCGATGGGAGCATCGACGCTGCTAAGTACGCAGCCATCGAGGTGGCTGCCGATGCGGGGATCACTTTCGGCGCTGACATTTTGTACATTGCCGTTCAGAAGGGACTCGAGGCGGATGGTTCCGTTGAAATGCGGTACGAGACGAAACTCGATGGCGGCGATGTTCGGACGCTTGAAGCTGACCAAGCGCTTGACTTGCAGTTCAAGCTTCAGCCCTTTCTCCGACTGCCACGCGAAACTGCGTTCGAGCGATGCTGAATCCATGTTGAGCGTGCGGGTGTAATCGGTGAATGTGCCGGTATCGAGGTGCAGTGGCTCTTCACTATCCCCTAAAAAGACATTGATGATTTTGCCGTTGGGCACATTGAGCATGGTCTGGCTGTTTTCAGCGTAGGCATAGGCGGATTCGGGGTATTTGATTTTTTGGCTTTCGTAGAAGCCGTTGAGATAAGTGCCATCGACGCTGACGACGGTTTTATCATCACTGCTGGCGGGAATGTTGGGATGGCGAGCGGTTTTCAGCTCTTCCTCGAAGGTGCCGCGCATGCCGATATAGCCGTTGCCGAGGGCGAAGATGCTCTCGTTTTGATACAGGTGGTCACGTAAATCCGCCCATGTGGAGAAGTTTTCGGAGATTTGCCAATTATCTGAGTTGTAAGAAGGATTATTTGTCTTGTGGTGGGTCATGCTGTCTCTCTATTTTTCGAACTACACCGCAGAATGAAGATGGTGCGGGGGAGATTGTACTTCAGATTTCTAACCTGATTTTATCTAAAACATTTAAACGTGTAAAACGGGAGTGTTTCCCAGTTTCAAACATTGTCAAACATTTTCCCGACATATACCCAACGCCCCGCCTAGTGACGCTCAAACGCTTCCGACTGTATTGTAAGAGCATAACGTAAAGTAGCGCTCTGATGGAGGAGCACATGTACGAGTTAGACCATATGTTGAATGGAAAAGGCAGCCGCAGCCATATCGAAGAAATTGCGGCTGAAGTTCGGGCTGAGAAGCTTTCGCGCGATGCGGAAACCGATCAAAATGAGGAAAAGACCTCGAAGCCTGTACGTAACGGACTGCTGTCTGTGGTGAGCATGCTGGTACGCGGCGCGTAACCATGCGTGTACAACGATACACTCAAAAAAGCCCGATGTTGAACTCGCTTCGACACCGGGCTTTTTGTTTTAAGAGGCTTTTTCGAGTTCACTTTCCATCAGTAGTTCCGTGACTACTGCGTTAAATTCTCTCTCTAAACCCCGCTCCCATGCCGCAGCAAATTCCTCAACGCCTAATCTCGCTTCAAGGTCTGATAACAAGGATTGAACACCATCATCGGTGAGTTGGTAGGCGGCACGCTGTTTGTGAACGGTTGCCAAAATTTCGACGGCACGCTCCGGTTGATTTTGGGCGGCAAACATTTCGGCCATGTAGGCCAGCGGATAACTGGCACGCCACTGGTATCCGGCATTGCCGAACACTTGCAGCGCTTTGAGTAAGTGCATACGCGCGGCAGGATAGTTGTGCAATGAGAGGGCAATCCGTGATTGGCGGGTGTGGTTAGCGGCGATGCCGTAGAGATGGCCAAAGGTTTCGGAGAGGATTAGACCTTTCTCGAACCAGCGCTGGGCTTCTTCGTAATCCTGCTGGTCGGTTTTGATGCGGCCTAGCAAGGCATAGGCGAGTCCGATGCCCCAACGATTGCCGACGGCTTCGAGAATTGCTAAGCCTTCTTCGGCATAGTGAAGGGCGGCGGCGAGATCACTGCTGACGATGCTGGCCCAACCCAAACCCAACAAGAAGTGACCTTCCCAAGATTTATCGCCAATGTCGCGAGCGAGGGCTAAGCCTTCGTGGGAAGTACTCAAAGCGACTTCGGCTTGGTCGAGGAAGCCCGCTAATTTTTGACGCCCGTATAAGGCGGCGACGAGGTCTTCGGCGCTGTCGTACTGACGCAGGAGAGTTATGGCTTCGTCACAGGTGGTGGCGGCGCGTTCGGCAAAACCGATGTCGTTATAGAACCAGCCTAAGCGTGCCAGTACACGGCCCAATGCGAGTTCGATTGTATCGGACACTGGCTGCTGCTGGAGGGCGACCACACCCTGTTCCAATAGTTCTACGGCTTTTTGCCCACGCGAACGGACATCACAGTAGAACCAGAAGCTGTGGAGGAATTTCGGCAGCTCATTCCACTGCTGGTGATCGACAATAAAGTGCCACGCCGAGCGCACATTCTTGAAGTCGGGGTCGATCAATTGTAGGGCTTCGAGCTGACGGTTGGTGTAGATGTCCTGCTTGCGCTGTGCCATGAAGTCGATGAAGAAGGCAGCATGGCGGGCTTGAATTTGAGGCTGTTCTCCCGAGGCAGCTAACTTTTGAGCGGCGAACTGGCGCAGCAAGTTGTGGATGTCGTGGCGACCTTCGGGCGAAACCTGTACCAAGGCTTTATTCGCCAATTTACGGAGGTTGCGCATATCGGCATCGGCGACGGCTTGGGCGGCTTCTACCGTAAAGCCATTGCGGAAGATGGCGAGGCGCATCAAGGCGTTTTGCTCGCCTTTGGTGAGGCGTCCCCAAGTGAGATCGAAGGTGGCACGGACGCTGCGATGACGTTCGGGAAAATCGCGCATTTCGGTTTCAAGAATGTCGATGCCCTGCTGAATTTCCGATGCGATCTGCTGCAAGGACAATACATCAATCCAGCCAGCGGCCAAGACGAGCGCCAGTGGCATGCCTTCCGTCAGGCGGCAGATGCGGGCGAGATTGATAAGGTCGTCGGCTTGCAGGGTGAAATCCGAACGGACACGCTGCGCACTTTGCATGAAAAGCTTGACAGCATCATATTCCAATGCGTCTTCAGTCGTTTCCCATTCGGGAAAGTCGAGGCCGGACATGGCATAGATGATCTCGACACTGAGGTTCAGTTTTTCACGCGAGGTGATCAACAGTTTGACATTGAGCGCTGATTGGACAATATCGGCAATCAGCGGCGCACCATCAAGAAGGTGTTCGAAGTTATCCAGCACGAGCAGCATAGAGCGTTCGCGCAGGAAGTTGATCATCTGCTGTTCGGGGAGGTCTTCGCCGTAGAAACTGAAGCCGATGTTTTCGGCGATGCTGGTCACAATGTCGCTGGCGGCATTGACGGAGGCCAGCGGTACAAAGATCACACCATCAGCAAAGCGTCCGACCTGATGACGAGCGGCTTCGAGTGCCAAGCGGGTTTTGCCCATGCCGCCGGGAGCGAGAATGGTGATGAGGTGAGCGTTATCGTCGTTCAGCAGAGAATTGAGTTCCACCAGTTCGTGCAGGCGACCGACGAACGGCGTGGATTGTGCCGGCAAATTGTGTTTGCCTATTACAGGATGTGCTTCGGCAGATGCATCCAGCAAACCGAGCGCCTGCATTTGGTCAGCGGCTTCTTGACGGTTGCTGACGCCGAGTTTGCGATAGATTTGCGAGTTGTACCAGCGCACGGTTTTTTCGGCGAGGTAAAGTTTGTTCGCGATCTCTTGATTGGATAAGCCCTCTACCAGACAGGATAGAATCTCACGCTCTCGTTGGGTTAGCGGCTCGGATAGATTTGGTCGTGAGCCCGACTGCGCGTGAGTCATATTACGTCCTTCGGCGATTGCGACCTCATACATAGGTGATTGGATATTCCTTCCTGATTTTGAGCCTGATCAAGCAATTTATCAAACTGTATTGGATCAAAAATCATCGAAATAACCATCACCCTTTGGCAGACTCATATAGTCGTTGTCTGTTTAGGGTGCAATTTTTTGTGGAGAGACGTATGGAACCATTATATGCCCTTATACGTCAGAAAGGTTACATCAAAATCACCAAAATGTGATTATGCTAATTATAAAGTGTGGTTAAGTCTTTCCCAATTGAGAGGGAAATAAATGCGACAAGTTATTTATATTCCGGATGGTGCGGGTGGTTATGTGGCACAAGTACCGAGTTTGCCGGGATGTGTGACTAAAGGCAAGAATCTGAGCGAGGTGATGTCTAATGTCCGCCATGCAATCTATGAGCATCTGGCGAATTTAGAGGCCAGTGGACAACCGATTCCTGAATCAACGATTGTCGAAGCACCTAAAGATAAAGGCGTGTTCAGTGACAAGATACTGCTCAAGGAAGATGTCATTCGCACGATTGAGGAAGTGTTTCCAAACGAAGATTTGCAAACCATCATGGACGTGATGAACGAATATGGGAAACGCCCGTTTGAGATTGACACCGAACGTGTACAGGTTGCAGCGATCCGGCTGAGCGAAGGCAACACGGATAAGTTACTACAAGTGGTCAGCGATGCCAAGCGAGATTATCGGGATGTGCTGTCGTGGTACGCTATAAAATTTGGCAGCTATCCATAACAGCTATTTGATGCGCTGGAACAGATAGACATCGGCCATGCGACGATACTTGAATCCACGCAGGTGACGCATGAGCCAGTCACGCGTGAGGTCGGTATCGGCTTTGGTCACGAAGTAGGTATCCAAATACATATCGGATAGGGTGTATTTGCCATCGGTCTGGTTGGCGAACTGGATGAGCTGGAAGTCTTTATCCAGCCATGCCATGCTGGCATCCCCATGTGAGTCGTTGACGACCAGCAGGCCGCCGACTTTCAAATAGCGCTTGCAGTGGAGCGACACGAAGCCCGCAAATAGGGAGATCAATAGATCAAAACTCTGGTCAGGTTCGTCGATGCCGGTTTGATAATCGACGGCGTGGAAGGTGATAGACGGCTTCTCGGCATAATGTTTGCGCTTATTAACGAACTCGTAATTTGAGGGATTGTCGAAGAACGGTTTGGCTTCTTTGTCGTTATCGACGTAGACGACATCTGGATAGACAAATGATGGTGTGACGTGGACGAAGCTGCCGGGGTAAAGCACACGCTTGCCACCGTATTTCTGCTCTAACTGGCGGAATAAGTTGAGCCGCTCGAATTTGCGGTCAATGTAATAGTGATTATAGAGCTTTGAAGTAGGGACTTTTGCCATTGTTGAACCGCCAAGACGCAAAGGACGCCAAGTTTAATACGAAGAATAGGTTAGTGGCTCTATTATAGCTGACGAATGATGACGATTAAGGGGCTACAGTTTGCCTTCAGGGATGCGGCCTGATTTGAAGGATGTGACTTGTTCGGCAGTGAAAGGCGGGTCAAAGAGATCAGCGGTTTCTTGATAGCAGCGGAACATGGTCATGATGTAGCGGAGACGGTCGGACAACTGTGCCCAATCCACCGCGCCGGAGCCATGTGCATCGGGTGGCGGAGCGATTTTGGTGAGGAGCGTTTCCAAATCCGCAACGGTGATCTGGCGCAGGGAGTCGGGGAACTCAGCGGGCACATCTTCTCCTAAGCGTAAGCGGACATCGTGAGGTAAGCCCAAGGTCATCATGTATTCGGTGATGACTAAGCGGGCAATACGGCGGGCTTCGTTGACGAGATTGTCTAGCACTTGATCGAACGGGCTGGGGCGATTGATTAACCGTAGGAAGAACAGACGTAACCGTGCCAGCCAACCGCGATAAGGGAATAAGGCTTTGATAAAGCGCGAACGAAACTGGCGAGCATCGATGAATCCGGCGTTCATGGCTTCGACGATTTCCGGTTGAAGGCGTGTTTGTTCGTGGTAGCCGATCAAGATATTGGCGAGCAGAAGTAATTGAGCACGAATGGATGTATCCGTTTCGAAGAATGCGCGGTAGTAATACGTGAAGGCCTGAAGAAGATACTGCTGACCATCGGGCGGATCACCGGGACGAAGAGCATTACAGAAGTCAGTGAGTTTGGACTCGTCCGGCGCGTTGTCATTTAAACAGGCAGCAAAGAAGCGGGCGAATTCACGCCCAATTTCGGCGTAAACCTTTCGGTTGCCACGCGCGACGGCATCACTGGCACGGTCAAGGGCGGCCAGCGGGTTGAGCACATCGGCTACTGTTTCCTGAATTTCCTCATCAGAACATTTTGAACCGAAGGCTTGTGCTGAAGCTGTGACTTCAGAGGCGGATTGAGGCGAAATTAATGAATGTTGAATATTTTCGAGCAGTTGGGCGAAATCCTGTTTGCGGATGGTTTGTCCGGCTTGTTTGGACGCCCATGTGGCGAAGATACACCAATTGGCACTGATTCCGGTGCGCACGGTCATGACTCGGGCGAGTTCGTGATAGGACTGGGTGATCTGCAAGTTGCGAATCACCGGATCGACCAGCGCGACGATTTGATCAATTTCGGCAAGAGTAGGCACCGGTTGAGAAGTCGAACCGCCCATCCGTTTACCTTGATGCAAAACTATTCATTCTGGCGATGTTGTCAAAAACGGCTAAGGTCTGGTTACGGAGTCGCAGCCCTTCGGTTTTATCAAATAGATTCCAGCCATCACTATCGACGAGCATCATCATTTTTAATATCGGGAAGAGATCACTGTCAATATAGCGTTGAATTTCTGCGTCCGTAAGCGGCGCAAGCGTGGGATAGTCGGGATCGTTATCAATAGACATGTGGAATAAGACGCCTTTGATGATGAGGGCAGCGGCAGAATTCTGGTCGTATAGGTCGTGAATTCCGTTAATCATTTGTGGTAATTTGGTGTTGTCTTGAATGTATTCGTCATGTGAGGCGTTGTAAACGATGGCATTTTCGGTGAGCGTTTTCCATGTGGAAACGTGGGCAGCGAAGTCTGGACGTGTAGGAAATCCGATGAGGCTTAAGGCCGGGCCTGTGACAGCCGCCGAGCGAAAGCCGTGGGTAAAGTCGTGTTTGCCACGTCGGGCCTTCTTGGCGACATCATGGAACATGACAGTCCATTCCATGTTATGTTTTTGGTCGGCAGAAGCCAACTGGTATTCAGGCAGTAAGTAGAGCGCGACCAATACGCTGGTGACATGAATGAGTGTTTGCTGATCGGCGTAAGAGGACATATGTATCCAGCCGGGAACGACGGCTTCGATTTGAGTCATCCGGCCAGCAGAATAAAAGTTACGGACGTTTTGTTTGAAGGCATCCCAATCAGTGAGGACAGACGTCTGGCAGTCGTTGGCTAACTGCTTGGTGAATCGTACCAGTTCCGGCAGTATCGCTTCCAAGTGTGGCGCGGTCATCTATTCCCCCTTTAATGACAGGCTATCGCTCGGCGAAGCAATATTCGAATGGCTCTATTATGCTACAGGTTTGACATATCCGCCTGTGCCACGCTGCAAACCCGCGACCTGCGCCAGTGTATCCAAGTAAGGCATCATATTTTTGCCGGGGCAGAGACTTTCTGGATTGAATTCGTGATGGGCGGCGAGGTGCGTCAGGGTGTGGGTTGTCGCCAGCCAATTCACTACTTGCTGCAAAACCATCAACTGGATTTCGAGGGGAAAATCCTGCTCGAAGTTGCCCATGATGCAGACTCCAATGGTGCCAGTGTTATAACCGGCGACGGATGCCCCGCGCACATGAATATCACGCCCTTCGTAAAGGACGCCATTTTTGTCAATGACATAGTGGTAGCCGACATCCGCCCAATGGTTGGTATCCATATGGAGGTCTTGGACGCTGCGCATGGTTTCATTGGTATCGAGCGGAATGGCGCTGTGGTGGATGGCAACGGTGGCATAGGCATCAGCGAGGGGCTCGGGATAGACATACCATGCGAGGTCGGTGGCTTTGGTGGCAAACCCGTATTCATTGGTGGCTTCGTGGTCGGGTGGTCTCGCTCCCCATTGATCGCGGGTAACTATGATTAGTGGTGGTTTCGGCGAAGCTGTCGGCGGTGAGGTGGGTTCAACTACTACAACGGCAGGTTCACGACGGCGATTAAGTAAGGCGAGGACTGCGCCGATTGTGGCGGCTAATCCAGTTAGCAGCAGGGTAATGAATCTTCGGCGGGAAATGGGGCGAGTCAATGTGGGTTGATGACCTCCACTAGATGTTTGTCAGCGGGGTTTACCAATAAGGGTTTGCCAGCGACAAACCCCTACGGAAATCATGATTATTGGCTGAGACTGGCCAGCATATCAACGGTGGCTTTGACTGTTTGAGCGTTCTGCTCGTCGCGGCTGATGGTGGCGGGATTATCACCAGGCTGCATGCCGTACCAGCCGAAACCGCTGTGATCGCCGCCTTCGATGGCTACAAAGGGTGTATCGGCGGGGAGCAGTTTTGCGCCGCCAAGAACATTGTCAGCTTTGGCGACACCGTCACTCGTGCCGTAAATGGAGACGGCTTTAATGGATGCTTTGGATAGATCGACGGCAGGATAAGAAGCCCAGAAGGCTAATCCCTGTACTTTGCTGCTGCCTGCGATGTATTGGGCAGCCATTGACCCACCGAGTGAATGTCCGGCGATGCCCCAATGCTGAATGTCAGGAAAGGCACGAACGACCTCATCGGCTTTATTAATACCGAAAATCGCGAGATAGAGTGGCATGGGCGTAATGACCGTGAGATAGCCTTGGTTGGCGATGGCATGCATCTGCGGGGCATAGGCACGGGCATCGACTTTGCCGCCGGGGTAGAAGATCAGGCCAGTGGTGGGCTTGTTGGTGGCAGTTGGCGTGAAGACATACCAGCCGTTTGTTTGACTGACCTCAACCTGTGCATCGGATTCGAGGGCGGCGAGGGCTTCCGGCATCGGCTGGAGGGCATTATTGGCCCAAGCCACAAAGCCGACAACTAAGGCGATAAGGACAACAACAATATAAAGGAGAATACGCTTCCAACTGAAATACTTCCGCATGTTTGTCTTCTTTTACAGTAAGAGAGGTTAAATGTACTGGCTTTTATACCATAACCTTAGCTCAGCAGCGGGTATTTCTCAGGCAGGGCTCATCCGCGTATAAAGCCGTGTTCGCGATACCAGCGGTAGGTGTCACGCAGGCTTGTCATCATATCGACCTGTGGATTGCAAAGTTCATTCCATGCTTTAGAGCCATCGAATTGAATGTTGCGTGCGCCGAGACGAGTTTGGTCGCCATCGATGGGCGTATTGATGCTTCTTCGACGCAGCCAATCAATTATGTTAGCCGCAAAGGGCAGCACAAAGCCCGGAACCGGCAGGAAGGGATGACCGACTCCAACCACATCGGCGATCATGCCCATCCATTCACGCTGGGTGTAATTGGCGGCGTTGAGGATATAGCGTTCGCCGGGACGTCCGTGCTGGGCTGCAGCGAGGTGCATGCGGGCAACATCACGCACATCAATGACGGCGATGCCGCCGGGAGGAACGGGAACGAGCCGACCAAGCTGCTTGATCTGTACAATATAGCTGCCTGAGATCATGTTGAGATCGCCGGGACCCATGACGACGACCGGATTGACGGTCACGACTTCTTGCCCTGACCGGACAGCCTCCTGCACAACTTGTTCGGCCAATACTTTGCTGTAGCCATAGGGAAACTGATCCGGCGAGAGGTTGAAGGCAACATTCTCATCACTGGGCTGGCGATCATTTCGTAGGCCGACGGCTGCGGCGCTGCTTGTAAAGACAACGCGTTTCACCCCGGCTGATCGGGCTGCTTTGAGGACGCGCCGCGTGCCTTCGACGTTGGCTTCCATCATTTTGGAATGGTCAGCACGCCAATAGTCTGCAACGGCTGCCACATGAAATACCCAATCACAGCTCTGGCAGGCGGCTTCGAGTGCTGCTTCGTCGAGAATATCTCCCAGCGCAGACTCGTATTGCAGACCAGCGAGGGCGTCTAGCTTTGACGATGTGCGATGGAGGACATGGGCCGTATGTCCGGCTTCTCCGAGCGCACGGACGATGTGCGATCCAACAAATCCTGTTCCTCCTGTAACGAGTGCCTTCACAACATTGTCTCCGATGTTAAAGTTTGATGTTCACGTCCAGTAAAAGCTGCGGCGTGCCGTTGGCAATCGCGCTCAAGTTTTCGTACATGTAGCTGAGGCTGGCGGTGGGATTGGATTTTTCGGCAAGCTGCGGCAGAAGGGGTTTGCCCTTGCCTTCAAACAAAATCAAAGGCGCATCATCCGAGAGTTTTGCTAAAGAGCGGGCTTTCGCCAGCGCTGTTTTGAGATCACCCAGTTCATCCACGAGGCCGTTGGCTTTGGCCTGTGTGCCTGTCCAGACACGTCCACCTGCGATGGCATCGACGGCTTCGTAAGACATGTGACGACTGTCACTCACGAGCTCCACAAAGTGTTTGTAGATATGCTCGATGGTTTGACGCATTCGAAGGCGCTGAGCATCCGTAAAGGGCGCAAAATCACTCATCATTCCGGCGTTCGCGCCGCGCGTAATTTCGGTGCGGTGGGCATGGAGCTTCTCATATAAGCCGTTGGTCACCGGTTTGGCCGAGATGACTCCGATAGAGCCGGTGATGGTCGCAGGCTGAGCCACAATCCATTGGCTGGGGGTGGTGATGTAATAGCCACCTGATGCCGCGACAGAGTCCATATAGGTCACGAGCGGACGGGTCTTGGCGAGTTCAGTGAACGCCGAATGCATCGCTTCACCGGCTATGACCGCGCCACCACCGCTGTTCACATAGAGGATAACTGCTGCCGCCTGCTCATCTTCCATGAGGTGGCGTACCTGCTGTACGACAGTGATGTCGCCGACGCGTTCACCGCCAATAAATGGAATGGGGATGTCAATCGGCGGCTTACCGCTTTTTCCGGGCACCATCATGCCGCTGACATTGAGCAGCGCGACGTACTTATCACTGCGCTTCGTCCATTTGGTGAAGAGCTTTTTGTTGGCTGAATGCCAAGTGAGGATGTGTTCGCTGGCGAGACGGCGGTGCAGCGCTTCTTCGGTTTCGACCGCATCCACATAACCGGCGGCTAGCGCTTCGCTATCTAAATAGGGTGCGCCGTCTATCATGGCTTTTACGTCTTCAATTGACCGCTTGCGTCCTTCAGCGATCCCTTGAACGATCATTTCGAACTGTGAATCGAGCAGCCAATCGAGCTGCGCACGGCCTTCTGGTGACATCTCGCTGCGGGTGAGCTGGTCGAATGCGCCTTTGAATGGCGAGATGGCAATGCTATCCAGTTTAACGCCGACCATATCCAAGGCATCTTTGAGAAAGGTGGCTTCGGCACGTAAACCAATGGTTTCTACTTCACCTGTTGGCTGAAGAACGATTTCATCCGCAAGGCTAGCGATGTAATAAATGGCGTTGCTATAAGACTGAGCATAACAAATGATTCGTTTGCCTTTAGATCGCAACCTCAACAAACTGTTTCGTAAGGTTTGTAGGTTAGCCAGCGGCAAGGCGAAACCCCGTATATTCAGAATAACGCCTTTGGGGCGCGGGTCATCGCCAATTCGTTCAAAGATGCGGTCGAGTTCGGTTAGGCTCAGGGGGGAAGGACCTAGCGCCCGACTCAACGCCCAATGACGCGATTCGGGAAGTGTGGTCATTTCCTGTGGCAGATCGAAAGTGATGTAGTCGATTTTGCTGCGTTTTCGCAGACGGTTACGAAGTCTGAAAAGCCCCCAACGAATGCCACGCAGTGGATTTAAAGCAGCAAGAGATTTGAGCCTAGATTTAATTATGACCACTGATATTACATCTCTAAAATCTAAAGGTCGCTAATACACGACCCATATTATGATGAATAAAGTAGAGATCGCAACCTAGCATGACGATGTTCAAGGGGAATTACAAGGCTGACTATCGTCACTTTCTCTATGCAATTTTATAGGCCGGAGCACAAAAAGCATTGGTTAGGTTATTCGCGTATCGAAACGCAGTTGTATATGCCTCTCGACTATGGCGTTTGCTGACAGCATCCCCTACAACACTGCCAAACTTAACACAACGTCGTCAGACCCAGTTTTTAGCTGCTGTATTAATGGTCTTGATGCCAGTAGTTTTTATTACTAGTCTTTTTCAGGACATCGCGATTAACGACGGTGTGATTGTTGTTAATCACGGGTTCTGGATTATGCTGGCCACAATCCTTTTCTATGTATTTGCCTATTTCCTTAGCCAGACAGGGTACTATCAGATCGCATCCTATTTGGTGGTTTGTACGACATCAATCGCTATTTTTGCGGGTTTGTTTCCAAATAACCTGTTCAGTGTGTCGACACTCAGTTTTCTGGTTTTGCCCCTGCTTTTCAGCAGTATTCTGCTTTCTATTCGAACGACCCTGATTTGTATGCTGCTGCAAATGGTCGCCTTAGTGGTGATTGCCTCCAGTCATTCAAATCCTGACTGGAACGCCATCTATTCCAATCTGCGTTTTCAGTTGTTTGCCGGTTTGTTATCGATGCTGGGAATGTATTTCCGCAATGAAAACGCGCATAAGCAAGCTTTACTCATTCAAGAAAATGAGGCACGGTTGCTGCAAACGAACGAAGAGTTGGAAGCAAAGGTAGCTGACCGAACAGCGGCTTATCAAATCGCGGCGGAGTCCCTGCTGGAACTTCTGAAAGAACGCGAGAATTACGAACTGGAATTGGCTAAAGAGCGGAACTTGCTCCGAACGGTGATTGATAACGTTCCAGATCATATCTTTGTTTTGGATCGAGAAGGAAAATACATTCTGGTGAATAAGGCTGTTCTTCGGAACCTTTCCCATGATGAAACCGACACGATTCTGGGGAAGACCGCGTTCGATTATTTCCCGGCTGAGCAGGCGCAGCAGTATTTTGATGAAGAGCAGACCATCATTAAGAGTGGCCAAGCCAAACTCAATGTCGAGCAGACCAGCAAGCTCACTTCGAAGCGGCGGCGCCACTATCTCGCCAGCAAACTGCCACTGCGTGAACCTTCTGGTGAAATCGCTGGTATCGTGGGGATTGCGCATGATGTAACCGAGCGCAAGGAAGCCGAGACGGTGCTTCAACAATCTAATGCGGAATTGGAGAACCGTGTGGCTGAACGGACAGCAGAACTTTCAAAAGCGAATGAACTGCTGCGAGAGCAGATGGCAAACCGCGAACAAGCCGAAGCACAATTACGCTATCAGGCAAGCCTACTCGAAAATGTATCTGAGGCGATTATCTCAGTTGACCACGAATTCATTGTTCGAAGTTGGAACAAAGCTGCCGAGGCCATGTATGGATGGTCAGAATCAGAAGTCATCGGCGCTAATGCCTTCGAAATGACGGGCGTAAATCTAACTGAAGCAATGATTGAAGAGGTCACGGTCCAAATGATGGCGGTCGGCTACTGGCAAGGTGAGGCCGAAAACAAACGGAAAGATGGTACAAAACTGAATGTTATGTCTTCCGTATCATTATTGAGGGATGCCTCAGGCACCGTACAAGGAATGGTGCTGGTTAACCGTGATATGACTGAGCGGAAGCTTGTCGAGGCGGCGGAACATGAGCAGCGCTTATTAGCGGAAGCCCTGCGAGATACATCAGCGGCCATCAGCAGTACGCTAAAACTGTCCGAGATTCTTGACTTGATCTTGGTCTATGTTGAACGGGTACTCCCCTATGATTCAGCGTCCATTATGTTGGTGGAAGATCATGTGGCGCGCGTTGTTCATGGATACGGATTTAAAGAACGGGGGATGAACATGGAGGAGGTTCTCTCGCTTCGGTTTTCACTTGATGAGCATGAAAATCTCATGTCAATGTTCAAGACAGGTGAACCGATTATTATCCCAGATACCTTGTTGTATTTGAACTGGCGTAAAGAAAACGCCACCCATTGGATACGGTCATATATTGGTGCGCCAATTCGTATTGAAGGGAATGTGATCGGTTTCATTAATCTTGACAGTGCTATTCCGGAAGCGTTTGATCAAGCTCATGCGGATAAGCTGCAAGCGTTTGCCGACCAAGCAGGCATTGCTATCCACAACGCGAATCTGTTTGAAGCGATTTCACAACACGCGGCTGACATGGAAAACCGAGTCGCGGCGCGTACAGCCGAATTGGTGAATGAGCGTGCCCAACTACAGGCGATTTTGGACGCGATGACCGAAGGCGTGTTTGGTGTTTTGTTCGGGGAAAAACCAATTCGCTATGCCAACCGGTCGTTCCAGAAATTGACCGGTTACGACAGCGATAACTGGTCGTTTGATCTGCTTAAGCCCCAGACTCCGGATGAACCATCTGATTTTGTGCATGATATTGATAAGATTTACGATTCGCTCACATCCGGAAAGGTATGGGAAGGGCGCGGTCCCGTACGCCGTAAAGATGGTAAGGTGTTTGATGCCCACGTTTTACTGACGCGGATTGACAATCGGGATGGCAGTCCAGTTGGGACGGTGACTATCTTGCGCGATGTGAGCCAAGAACGAGCGCTTGAACAAGAGAAAGCTTTGTTTGTGGCGAATGCTTCCCACGAACTCAGGACCCCGATCACGAATATGATGACCCGCTTGTATCTCCTGCGGAAACAACCCGAGTCAGCCGAAACGCATCTTCAGGTGTTGGATGAAGTTGCCCGACGAATGCGAACATTGGTCGAGGATTTGCTTGACCATTCGCGATTTGAACGGGGCGTTATTCCATTAGACCCTAAGCTGATCGATATACGCGCATTGGTGACACAGGTCGTCAATTTGCAGACCGCAGAAGCTGACAAAAAACTAATTGAGTTGATCGCCATCTTGCCCGAGCATTCTTTGATGTGCATGGTTGACCCTGAACGCATGATTCAGGTTATTACCAATTTGACAATAAACGCTATTCATTACACACCAGAGGGCGGTCAGGTACGCGTTTGTGTAGACTCGATACAGACAGAGCAGGGCACAGAGCGTGTTCGTATCACCGTACACGATACGGGCATTGGCATACCGGCGGCATTGCTTCCAAACCTGTTTAAGCCCTTCTTCCGCGTGAGTGAGAAGACAAAAGGCACTGGATTGGGGCTGTGTATCGCCCGTGATATTGTCAGGGCACATGATGGGGATATCGTGGTCGAAAGTGTGTCCGGCGCGGGCAGCCGGTTCACGGTAGATATACCGGCGGCAGTTAAGGCTTCTGTCTGAAGTTCACCTCGGCTAAGATGGTCAAAGCCTATTTCCTTATTCGCTGGATTCAATAAGATCGCGAGAAATACATGGATGCTAATCGCACGCAGCCTGAAGTTGATCCGCTTGAACATACCGCGTTACATACCCTGCTGGTGAATACCAACCGTTTACAAGCAATACCCGCTTCGGTAGTAGCGCTGATTATTGCGTTCAACGCGTTTTTGGTCGGATGGGTGTGGCTCTCAGAGGGGATAAGCGGAGCAGGGGTATTTGCGGGATTTGTCCTGATTATCGCGCTGGATTGGGGTTTACTGCTCGGCCTAAGAATGAGCAACCGAAGTTTTGGTCCGGACAGACCGACGATTATCGCGCTGGCGATTTTGAGCGCGGCGATACTGGTGGTCTTGGGATTGATGAGCGCGCCTTGGTGGTTGGGCGTCCTCATTCTGCTGGCGACGACTGCGATTGTGTTTTACTCGACATGGATTGAACCGTTCCGGTTGGGGGTGACACACCAGCGGTATGAGACGGATAAGTGGAAGGCAGGTGTTCTGCCCCTGCGTTTACTCCAAGTAGGGGATATTCATATTGAACGGATAGGGCCGCGCGAACGTCATCTGAACCAGTTGATTACCGAGATCAAACCGGACGTAATTGTGTTCACAGGTGATTACGTTAATCTTTCGAACACGAATGATCCGAAGAGTGAGAACGACATTCGGACGATCATTAGCCAGTGGGAAGCTCCGTTGGGCGTTTACTGCGTTTCGGGTACACCACTGGTCGAACCGTTGGATCGGGTGCGGGCGTTTGTGCGGGATCTGGACAACCTCCAGTTTTTGCCTAACCAATGGGCGAGGGTGATTACGCCGGGTGGGGCATTAAATATCCTTGGCTTGGTGGTCACACATGATATGAAGCGTGACCGTGACAACTTAGCGAATATGATGCAGTCGGCATCGGAGGATGGGATGAACCTGCTCCTGATGCATCCACCGGATATTGCGCCGGAGGCTAACGAACAGGGTATTGATTTGTATCTGTGCGGGCATACGCACGGCGGGCAAATCCGACTGCCTTTGATTGGCGCGTTGTTTTCGAGCAGTCATCTGGGTAACCGGTTTATCATGGGGCGGTATGAGTTGGGAACGACGACCCTGTATACCGCGCGTGGGGTGGGATTAGAGGGTTTGGGTGCGCCACGTGCCCGATTTATGTGTCCACCGGAGATCGTTTTGTGGGAGATTTCAGGAACGGGCAGTTGATGAGCAAATTTCGAGAAAAACAAGACGTTTAATGCACATTTTTCGCAAATTTCGCAGTTTGTGCACAATATCCGCCGAATTGTCCGGCGAATGCGAGGGAGCGCGGCGCTGAATTGACAATTTGCGCCGGCGGATGGCTCGCTCAATGCCGCTGAATTGGCGCAACTTCGGCGGATTGCTCCCGTGATGCCACCGCCCCACAAGGGGACTATAGCTGTGCATTTTGGGCACTGCCGCTGCTCAAAATGCAATACGAATGCATTTTTACCACAAAGGCACAAAGAAAATAAGAAATTAATTGAACCGCAGAGACGCAGAGAATTCAGGGTAACACCCTCAATCAGCGATAATTACAACTCTATTATAGAACAAAAGTTCATTATCTGCAAGCGAATTTGGTTCGAGTTTTCTAACTTAAGAGGCATGAGCAGAGGATTTAAATACAAGACAGGACGGGGCAAAGACCACGCCCCTACATAATGGCCGATTTGTTTCGGGCCGGAATATTTCAATCAAAGAAATGGGGCGCAAGCCTTGCGCCCCTACCTGTCGGTATAGTTTATTAACGGATATATGTTGGTAGATGGTCAGGCTTATTTCCCGCCATCGATGGCGATGGTTTGTCCGGTGATCCAGCCCGCGTAATCGGAGGCGAAAAAGAGCACCCCATTAGCAATATCGTCGGGTGTGCCGAGGCGCTTGAGGGCAATGCTTTCCACCAATTCCTTTTGACCCTGTTCACCGTAGGACTGCCACTGGCGTTCGGTGTTGGCGTTGGAGCGCACAAAGCCGGGGGCGATGCAGTTGACGGTAATTCCCCAAGAGCCGAGTTCGTGCCCAAGCTGGCGGGTGAGGCTGATGAGCGCGGCTTTGGAGGCGGCATAGGCCTGGATGCCGGTTAAGCTGATGGTCAAACCCGCACCGCTGGAAATGTTGACAATGCGACCACTTTTGGCGGCTTTCATTCCCGGAGCGACGGCCTGTGAGAGGTAAAACGCACCGCTGACGTTGACGGCAAAGATGGCGTTCCATTCTTCAGGAGTGACGGTTTCAAGCGGTCTGCCGACTTGGCCGAGGACGCCGCCCGCATTGTTCACGAGAATGTCGACCTGAGGACTGGAACGGGTGACTTCCTCGACGAGCGCGTTGACGGCATCTGGTTTGGTGATGTCCACGACGCGGGCTTCGCTGCGCGCGCCGAGTTCCTCACAGAGTTGATCGGTTTGTTGGAGTTCATCGGCGACAACATCCACGATCCAAACATGGGCACCGTGTGCGGCTAACGCCATGCTGATTGCCCGCCCAAAACCGTGTGCCGCGCCGGTTACAATTGCGGTTTTACCTGTAAAGTCGAAGTTCATGATAAAAGCCATTCACTTATTGAAGATAGAAAGGACAGCCTCATATGGATGCGCTCTATCTTAGAACGAGTTACTTGTAACTCGCAACTGCAAAGCGACGAGGCAGAAGAACTGGCTTCTAGCTCGATTCCAACACGCGCCTCAATATTAACTGAGTCAGCCAGACGACCATCGGGAAGAAAAGGGTTACGGTAACTGTCCGTGCAGTTTCTGGCTTCCAAGGCCAAGTGGAAACCCGATCAATGGCGGTGTGTTCCAATTCTAGCGTGGCTATGGCTTTGCTGAGGTCCTCCATATCGGTGATCTCGAAGGCATCTATCCTGCGATGCATTTCAGCTCTGATCAGCCGCTGGCGTTCGCGGTTTTCACTCAACTGTCGTTCCTTTTCGTCCACGAGCAGGTGGCGCGCTCCACTGAGCGGCAGGACAAAGGTTAGTAACGATAATCCGGTGAAAAAGATCAGACCGGCTATGCCAATGTTAAATAGCAACGGCGCGAAGAGATACCATGCGTAGACCATGACGCCGATGCCGATGGCTGTCCATGCGCTGAGTGTGGAAAAGGCGTAGAGCGGGCGCAACTTATAGAGGTCTATACCTGAAGTCGACGCATAGATTTCCCAGACAACCCGCAGTTGGTGTAATGTGTGATAGACCATTACGCCTACGACTGCCCAGATGAAGAGCGACAGACTTTGATTGAAGTGAAGCGAGAGGGGTGTATCGGTAAAATGTAGTCCATTTACCTTGAGGGTATAGGGTATCCAGATGAGCACCGAAATTGCGTTTAGAACCCCGATTATTGCAGCTATCATCACCGGACGGGCAGGCAGCGTGGTGAGGCGATGAAGCATCAGGTTGTATTCACTGTCACTCATTGACATTAACGGGCGAAAACGGGCTAAGGTCTGAGCAGCGACTTTATCCAAGTAATGCATGAGCGCGAGAGCGTAAGGAATGGTGAGAATGTAGGCTAAGGGAAAGGCGTGAATCGACTCAATGCTGCCGTCCCACTGGGTTACAAGCTGAATGCCTATCAGGATGGCTGCAAAGGCGGCGTAAAACAGTTCAACGGAAACAGGTAAACTGTCAACCCAGTCCGTGTAGCGATCAAGCCAGCTTGGTTCATAGGGAGAGGTGAATCTTGCGATGGTTGTTGGTGGTACAGCGCCGATTTCAGTCATCTTTTTCATCCGTAAAGAGGGATTATTTAGGCCAAAATGAGGACGATGCCGGAAATGATCAGCCATAGTGACCACAGGATATAGCTCATGGCGTTGATCATGCCAGCGGGTTTCCATCCAGCGGGTTCTAGAAGCCCTGTCATGATGCCGACCGCCGCAATGATTCCAAGGATTCCGATTAGTGGGCTGAAGATTACTGAGGAAAGCATCATCAGGCTGATGGTGATGGTCCACGTACCGGTAAATAGATAGCCGAGATGTTCGCCGACGGCTACACCGATGTATTGATGAAACGCATGGAAGACAACGCTGATTGCATCACGTGTAGCTGGAGTGGCAGCAGCATCATTGTATTGGGCGGCTAGGGTGGGGACGAGGAACGTCCAGCGAAACAGGCCCATTGCTTGGACTAGTCCGCTAAGTACACCGAGAATGGCGGACACTCCGGCGAGCTGCGCGTTTTGCTCGGCGAAGACTGACTGGAATAAGAGCGCCATCGGAATGGCAAATAAGGACGTAATTGCGAAGGCATACCAGAGTGCGATCAAACGGGAGCCGCCGTCGGCAAAGCGCTTGAGAATGTAATCTGTTGGCTTGCGCAAGATGTTGGGGTATTCGAAGGTGCGTCCGAGTGCGAAGAAAACGAGGTTGAAAGCGATGGGCACAACGATAAGCACAAGTCCCGTGATGCGAAGTAACGACATAACAAAAGCTCCCCTTGTGGTGGAACTGACACCGCAGTTCCGTTGTGTAAATTCATGTGGCAAATAATAACCATTAACATTACACGCTGCCATAAGGGAAGTAACTATTTAATTGATTGGTCTATTTTGGAAAATAAAAAGGACAGACGCGAGTCTGCCCTGATGCAGTAAGTTACGGATGCCGCTGTTACAGAAAGTAATCTGTTTGTGTCGCATGAGGCTAAAGCCAGCATGCTAATGGGAAGACAAGCGCGCTAAAGGCGCTTCAAAATACCTACAGATATGAGCTTGTTCTGTTGGAACGCAGCACTTTAATACGAGATACGCTCAACTTTATAAGCGCAGGACAGACCAGAGTCTGCCTTGATGCAAAACTTGAAATCTGTACTGACTAGTACTTCGGCATGGAGGGATCGATTTCGTCGGCCCAAGCCAGAATGCCGCCCTTGAGGTTGACGAGTTTGTTGGTATATCCCGCCTGCTCCAAGAACTTGATGGAGTCGGCGCTGCGCTTGCCTGAACGGCATTGGACAATCACTTCGCCTTCGGTCGGAATTTGCGCGAGAACGGTGGCTTCACGCGGTTTGCGTCCGGCGAGGACATCATTCTTGGCCGCTTCGATTTGTCCCTTGGGAATGCGGAGCGATCCTTCGAGGGCGCTAATTTCCCATTCGTGCGGGTCTCGCACATCGAGGATGGTCAACTTTTCGCCATTGTCGAGGCGCTGCTTGAGTTCTTTTACGGTAATCTCAGACATGGTTTCTTTCTTCTCACTGTTTCCATTGGTCGAGGCTTTGTAGTCGCTGCGATCATGCGCAGGCATTCCGCAGAACATTTCATAATCAATCAACTGCACCTGTTCGTGGGGAATACCGCAGACGGGGCAGTTAGGGTCTTTGCGCACTTTGAGTTTGGTGAAGCTCATTTCCAAGGCATCATAGAGCAGCATCTTGCCGATCATGGGTTCGCCGATGCCGAGAATGAGTTTAATAGCTTCAGTGGCTTGGAGGGTGCCGATAGTCCCGGGCAGAATACCGAGCACGCCGCCTTCAGCGCAGCTTGGTACGAGGCCGGGCGGGGGCGGGGTGGGGAACATGCAGCGATAGCAGGGGCCTTCTTTGGCATAGAAGACGCTCAACTGTCCCTCGAAGCGGAAGATGCTGCCATAGACATTAGGCTTGCCCAGCTTGACGCAGGCATCATTGACGAGGTAACGGGTCGGGAAGTTATCGGTGCCGTCGATGATCACGTCATAGGGCGTGAATAATTCGATGGCATTGGCGGAAGTCAGCGGGACGTTATATTTATCGACCTGCAAATAAGGATTGATATCCTTCATGCGCTTTTCGGCGCTGTCAATTTTGAGGACGCCGACGCTGCTTTCGCCGTGAATGACCTGCCGCTGAAGGTTGGTTTCATCGACGACATCGTAATCGACGAGGCCGATGCGTCCAATGCCCGCGGCTGCTAAGTACAATGCCAAGGGACTGCCGAGTCCACCAGTGCCGATCAACAGGACGCTGGCCGACTTGAGCTTCTTCTGCCCCTCGATGCCGACTTCCGGCATGATCAGGTGGCGACTGTAGCGCCGGATTTCTTCATTTGTCAGATCGCTAACCGCTTCAACTAACGGCTGCATGGATAAACCTTTCTGATATTGCCAAATTAAACTTCGTGGACATTGTATCCCATGAGTCAATTAAGCGTTGAATGGTCAGATATTGGAGAATGTGTCTACTTATTGGTGCTTGTGAACTGCCTGTTTCTTACGTGACTGCTGCCGTTACTGACTGACTCTAAGCGAATCGAGCTGGCGGATAAGCTTGGGTGTATCGGCTACACCATAATTAACATCACGAACCTGTTTCAAGCTGTCGACCACAAAAGTCGTTGGCGCGGAAAAGACACCCCATCGATCAGCGACTTCACTGTTTTCGCTGGCGTCAATCTGGATGACCTGAATTTCATCGCCAAGCTGAGTTTGTAAACGCTTCAGCGCGGGCTGCTGCTGGGTGACGCAGGGAATACAACCGGGCGTCGTGAAGTAGACAATCGCCGGAACGCCGGGCTTGAGATCATTCAAGATCGGATCGTGGGTACTGGTCGCGGCTGTCTTGTGAATGTGATAGCGGCGCAGTACTTGGTAGGCGATGAAGCCGACAATCAAAAACGCGATGGCTACTGCTAGACGTTCAATCATGTCTTTTGTCCCTGCTGTTCTGTCTCATATTGGTCATCCGGCTGAGGCGCGCCTCAGCACTACAATTATCTCTTTTAAATGGAGCCTACTATGAATTCAATGGTGCTTGTGTAAAACCCGGTACTCCAAGGCGGTTGAATTGGTAATACATCCAGCAGCCGGCGCAGAAGTTCAGCCAGAAGTTCAAGTTCGCCAGCACGACGACAATCGCGACCAGTACCCATGCCAAGACCGGAACATTCGCCAGCAGCGCGAGAGTCGCCGCGCCGTTGAAGATCGCGCCGACGAGCATGGCAAAGCGATGCGGTTCGGGATTATCCGAAATCACATGGGGCTTCACCAACCCGCTGGGCTTGAGCAGGCGTTGATAGAGCAGACGATAGGGCGCAAAGGGAACATCGAGCGCGCCTAAAAGCTGTGCCAAGGCGACGAACGCGACCAAAACGGTACTGTTTAAAACGAAGGCCACAATCAACAGAATGATGGTTGCAGCTTGTCCGGTCTTGAGGCCGGAATGATCCACCTTACGAAGTGTCAAAGCAGCCACGATCTATGCTCCTGAACGGGTTAAGCGTTGCTTTACGAGTGTCCCCCGGCGATGCTGGGGATAATACGCAGGTTATCTTCAGCCGTAATTTCGGTGTTAAGGCCATCCAGAAAACGAATGTCTTCGTCATCCAGAAACACATTTACGAAGTTCCGCAGTTCATTTCCGTTGAACAGGTGCTGACGCAGTTCAGGGTACTGTGTCACAAGGTCATTCAGAGCCACACCGACGTTGCTTCCGCTAACATTGACCTGCGCCTGATTATCGGTATATGCCCGCAGGGGAGTCGGAATTTTGATACTGGTCATCTTTTCTCCTCAAACAATTATCCTCAACCCAGAGTCCCGGACGGGAATTGAACCCGTTCTTAACGCATTTGCAGTGCGCCGCCTTACCGTTTGGCTACCGGGACGTGTGCCGCGCTTATTGGGCGGCTTGGAAACTCAATGCTGCCTGATTGATCGCCTGTTTGCGCCACAACCGTTCGAGATAACCACCGACTATGGTGGTCATGGTTTCCACTTCGACCAAGAACGAGTCATGTCCGAAAGATGCGTCCACATGGCGATATTCCACGTCGCGCTGCAAGTCTCGCAGCACATTGACCAGTTCGATGCCCTGCGCCGCCGTGTAGAGCCAATCGCTGGAAATGGTCAGCACAAGGAAGGGACATCGAGTGCGCTTGATGGCTTCATTCATCGAGTTGTAGCCGTCGGCTATATCGAAATAGTCAAGCGCTTTAGTGACGTATAGGTAGGTGTTCGGGTCAAAGCGTTCGACAAATTTCTCGCCTTGATGCTTCAAGTAGGCTTCAACGGCGAAATCGGTGTCAAAGTGGTAGCTGAGCGCTGTGCCTTTTTGTGTACGCCGCCCGAACTTTTCTTCCAACGACTTCTCGCTCATGTAGGTGATATGTCCGACCATCCGCGCGACAGATAAGCCATCCGCCGGAACGGTCTTGCCGTAATAGTCGCCTTGATTCCAGTTGGGATCGGCATAAATGGCCTGCCGACCGATCTCATTGAAGGCGATGTTCTGCGTTGATGAGCGCGGCGTGCTGGCAAGGAACAGGACTGAGCCAACACGTTCCGGATAATCTACCGCCCACTGCAGGGCTTGCATACCGCCCATGCTGCCGCCTGCCACGCTGAACAGCTTGTCGATGCCGAGATAATCAATCAGGTGCTGCTGCGCGTTGACCATGTCGCTGATGGTGACAAACGGAAAACTCATGCCATAAGGTTTGCCGTCCGGCGCGAGTGACGATGGACCTGTGCTGCCTTGGCATCCACCAATAACATTGGAACAGATGACAAAGAACTTGTCCGTGTCAAACATCTTGCCGGGGCCAATGGAGTGATCCCACCAGCCGGGTTTCTCGCCTTTTTCGCCGGTGTAAAAACCAGCGGCATGGGAGTCGCCGGAAAGGGCATGGCAAATCAAAATGGCGTTTGAACGGTCGTCATTGAGCTTGCCATAGGTTTCATAGGCCAGCGTGAAACCTTCGAGCGTTTGACCACTGCGTAAGGGCAACGACACATCAAAGTGTGCGAACTGTTTTTTGACGATTCCAACCGAGCCGAAACGCTCACTGCCCCAGCGCAGCGCTAGACTCTCGAAATCTTCATAGGTATCTGTATCGTCCTGAAAAATCATCTCTAGCCCTCTACCCACATATGCATCTTGACGCTGCCCTATAGTCTGCCTCTTTCTTAAGCGGCTGTGCAAATTGGCCTTATGAAAGAGTGGTGATGCTTATGCTGTGCCTAACAAGTGCTAAAAGTAATCCTCACCCCCAACCCCTCTCTACGTAGTGGAGAGGGGAGCAAAAACCGGAGGCGATTTGTTTATCGTTTATTTCGATAAACCGATTCCTAGACGAAGGGGCAAGATGTACCTTGCCCCCTACGAAACAATCGTTAGCCGACGGCGTGAACGGTGACGCCCTGAGAAATTGCCAAGGCTTGGTCGAGATCCCAGAGAATGTCGTTGATGTCTTCGATACCGACTGCCAAACGGATATAGTCATCAGTCACACCGGTGATGGCCTGTTCCTCAGCGCTGAGTTGGCTGTGGGTGGTGGTTGCCGGATGAATGGCGAGTGAACGAGCGTCACCGACGTTGGCGAGATGCGAGAAGAGCTTCAGGTTATCAATGAAGGTCTTGCCTGCTGGCTTGCCGCCCTTGATGCCGAAGCCAAGGACTGCGCCCGCACCCTTGGGGAGATACTTCTGCGCGCGTTCGTAGCTGACATGGCTGGGCAGGCCGGGGTAATTGACCCACGCGACGGCAGGATGCTGTTCCAACCACTTAGCGACGGCCAATGTGTTATCGACATGACGCTGCATGCGGAGTGGCAGGGTTTCCAAGCCGATGAGGTTGAGGAAGCTGTTGAACGGTGCCTGTGAACCGCCGAGATCACGCAGGCCTACGACACGGGCGCGAATGATGAAGGCGAGAGCGCCAACCAAATCGTGAATGACTGCGCCGTGATATGCAGGTTCGGGGGCGATGATACCGTCATGACGACCGCTGCCAACCCAGTCGAACTTGCCGCTGTCGACAATTGCACCGCCGATGCTCAGACCGTGACCGCCAATCCACTTAGTGGTGGAGTGGAGGACAATATCGACGCCGTGATCGAAGGCACTCCACAGATAAGGAGTAGCGAAGGTGTTATCGACGACCACTGGAATACCATGGGCATGAGCGATGGCGCTGATGGCTTCGAAGTCAGGAATTTCCAGCTTGGGATTGCCGATGGTTTCGAGGTAAATCAACTTGGTCTTGGGGTTGATGAGGGCTTCAATCTTCTGAGGATCGGCACCTTCAACGAAGTGGGTTGTAATGCCGATGCGCTTGAGGGTGTGCAGAAGCAGGGTGTAAGTACCACCGTAGAGGGCGCTGGTGGAGATGATTTCGTCACCGGCGTTGGCCAGAGTCAAGATCGTCAGAGTTTGCGCGAACTGTCCTGAGGCGGTTGCCAAGGCACCGACGCCCCCTTCGAGGGCAGCCAAGCGCTGCTCGAAGACATCGCTGGTGGGGTTCATGATGCGGGTGTAGATGTTGCCGGGTTCGGTTAGGCCGAACAGCGCGGCAGCATGGTCAGTATTCTTGAATTGGTAAGAAGTCGTCTGATAAATCGGTACTGCACGTGCACCGGTGGTCGGGTCAGGTGAATAGCCCGCGTGGAGCGCCAGTGTATTGAAATGCAGTTCCTTACCGTTTACGTTTGCCATTTTTCGTACTCTCCTCAGAACAAATTAGGTGGCTAAGACTGCCGAAACTGTTTAGTTTTCAACAGTCAGCTCTTTCCACTGGCAACCTATCGCGAGGATAGATAAGAAAATGGAAAGCGCTGACGGCTGACAGCTAGGTACTGACTGTCAACGTTCCTTCGTCATATTGGCTGCGGTCATCGCGCAGATACCAGACTTTCTGATCAACGGCTTTTCCATTGACCACCGAGGTAATAATGTAGGTGAAGTTGGGAAGGGCATGGTCACGATCATAAATGGAGGCGATGGCGGGTGAATCAGGATGGCTGTGATAGTAACCGACCAAGGTTAGCCCGCGTTCATCAGCTTGATCTTCCAGCTTCATCCAGTCCTGCGGCGTCATGGCGTAACGATGGAACTGTTCTTCTTTCTCGAAGACGTTCTCGATCTGGATGATTTCGCGCACGGTGGTCGTGGTGCCGTTTTTCTCGCCCAAGAGAAAGCCGCCGACTTCGTTGGGATAGCCCGCTTCCATCTGCTTGAAGATTTGCTGCTGTAAACTGCTGCTCAAGACTGCCTGCATCGTGAACCTACAATCCTCAGTGAAAGTGACCATAAACAAAAAGAGCCAACCGGTTAGGGTTAGCTCTTGGTTTCGCAAACCTGCGCTGGTTTAGTCCAGCGTGGCCTCACCCCATCCGGTAGTAGACGTGACACAACACATGTCCATCATCATGGGCATACATGCCATACACATCATCTTGGGGGAGGGGACATTAATCTTGCTCATGCCGATTAAGGTAACATGCTTTTGGATGGAATGCAAGTCACTTGTTTTAGAGTTTGGTTTCAAATGGATATAGAGTTGCTTCCGTAATTCATGTTGTTAGAGTTGGTGTAATAAGTACCTTAATGAGCGTTACTTTCATGAATATTCTGGTATTTTTGGCACTTCTTAACGCCAATAAAGTTGGTTAAAGTTGGTTGAATAAATTGAATCATACGTTGATTAGTAGCTTCCCAAAGTGTTATACTTAGCCGAAGTTGAATTGGTAGTCAAAACGTGCAATTACGTACCGAGCCTGCTTCTAGAATTCTTTCCGGTCTAATCCATAAACCGTTCAACAGTGCATACGCCCGGTTCAGGGCTTTTATTGTGTGTAGTAACCGCAATCTCAAGGAGAGATGAACATGGCTGAGTTGGCAAAGAAAGGTCTTGAAGGTGTCGTTGTAGCTGAAAGCAAGACCAGTTTGGTAAACGGCGCTGAAGGCAAACTGGTATATGAAGGCTACTCCATTGAAGACCTCGCAGAAAATGCCCTTTTTGAAGAAGTTGCTTTCTTGCTGTGGAACGGCAGACTGCCGAATAAAGCTGAACTCGAAAATTTACGTTCGACAATTGCCTCCGAAGCAACACTGCCTGCTGAAATGATCGCCCAACTCAAGAGCTATCCTAAGAAATCTGATCCGATGGCGATGCTGCGCACAGCGGTGTCGGCTCTGGCGATGTATGACAAGGATAGTGAAGATAACAGTCAAGAATCCAACCGCCGGAAGGCCATTCGCTTGACCGGTCAAATCACCACCATTTGCGCGGCATGGGATCGCATCCGCAAGGGTGAAGAACCGATCGCTCCCCGTAAAGACCTGAACCTTGCCCAGAACTTCATCTATATGCTGACGGGTAAGGACCCGGATGTCACCGCCAGCGAAGCCATCAACGTTTATCTGGTGCTGTTGGCCGAACACGGTATGAACGCCAGCACGTTCGCCAGCCGCGTGACTGTGGCTACCGGCTCAGACATGCACAGCGGTATCGTCAGCGGTATCGGCACCCTCAAGGGACCGTCACACGGTGGCGCGAACGCCGAAGCCATGCACATGTTCCTCGAAATCGCCGATCCGGATAACGTCGAGCCGTGGTTCAAGAAGAACATTAAAGAAGGCGATCGCCGTATTATGGGTATTGGTCACCGTATTTATAAGGCGCTCGATCCGCGCGCTGCGGTTCTGGAAGCCAAGGCTAAGGCTTTGGCTGAAGCTTCGGGCAATGAAAAGTGGTTCCAGATTGCGAAGCGCTTGGCGGACGCTGCCCGCGCTGACCAGTACTTCATTGAACGCAAGCTGTTCCCGAACGTCGACTACTACAGCGCGATTGTGCTGTACACCATCAACCTTGATGTCGATATGTTTACCCCGTTGTTCGCTATGTCGCGCGTGGTGGGTTGGTCGGCGCACATTATTGAACAGTTCGCCAATAACCGTCTCATTCGCCCCGATGTGACCTATATTGGCCCGATGGGCTTGCAGTGGACTCCGGTTGACCAGCGCTAAACGCGGCTAGCAAATTCGATTATGAAAAGGGGCGCAGTTTAGACTGTGTCCCTTTTTTGTTTCCACATCTGGTCGAATGCGGTGAAGCTGCCCGCGACTAAACGCGCTTTGATTTGTTGGGCACAAGCGTCAGTGCTCAATTGGGATGTATCGACTTCAAGATCGTAGATGCATTTCCGGTGGATGATCTCTGCTTGTCCCCGCGCCTGACCGAGGGTGCGGTCACGGCGTTCCTTTTCCCGCGCTTCCAGCACTTCAATCGGGCACATCACGCCAACAAACAGCACCTCAAGTCCTTCGAACGCATCCAAACAATCTGATAACCAGAGACTATCCAGCAACACATGATCGGCTACCACGTTATTGCCTGTGTTAGCTAAGGCGGCGATGGCGCGATGCATGCCCTGCATCAGACGATGCCCATGTGGGCCGGCTTTCGGCAGCAGTTCACCGCTTGCGCCCCGTTCATAGCCGATGACTTGATGCCATAAGTGGGGTGTCATCAGATAGGCATGTGGCAGCATAAACAGGAACTTATCGATGCCCGCTTCGAGATAGGGTTCATCAAGGCTGGATTGTAGGGCATGGACGATGCTAGTTTTGCCGGAACTGCTGGCTCCGTTTAGGAGGATTATTTTTCCCTCTGGCATCCGTTGATTTCCTTAGCGATTGCAACCAAATTGCTCGTGGATTCGTAATAGCGTGTAGCGTTGATCGATTATAAATGAATATTGAGATTCTCAACCTAGAAGGCGCTTTATGTTTCCAGTTAATACACTTCACCCTGTTCGCAAACCAGCCTACGCCACTTATGGTTTAATTCTTCTCAACGTTTTGGTATTTCTGTGGCAGTTAACGCAATCCAGTATTCAGTTGAATGTGACATTTGCGACTTATGCGGCCAATATCTGCTCTGTAGGGCAAAACCCTATTGCAGTTGATACTTTTGCCGGCATTTTGAGAAGCATGTTTTTTCACGCCGGATGGTTGCACTTAATTGGCAACATGTCATTTTTGTGGGTGTTCGGGCGCAACGCCGAAAACTACTTTGGGTCACGTCGTTTTCTGATTTTCTACATCGTATGGGGCTTTATAGCTGCATATACAGAAACAATATTTAGTCCATCATGGTGTGTGCCAATGGTCGGTGCAAGTGGAGCAATTGCCGGTGTTTTGGGCAGCTATCTCATTTTGTACCCCGGCACACGCGTGCGCATGAACTTTTTGCTGTTTTGGAATTTCGATATTCCTGCTTTAGTGGTTCTTGGTTACTGGTTCCTTTTGCAGTTATTCAACGGGGTACTTTCATTAGGAGCAAATTCGTCTAGTGGGGGCGTTGCTGTTTTTGCTCATATAGGTGGATTTGTTGCTGGTCTGATATTTGCATTTGTCACAACAATGTTCAAAGGGCCGCCAGAACGTGTGAGATACCTTGATTAGTATCTCGATTTGATTTGCTGCTATACTCAGGCGCGAAGGTCGAACGGCTTTCGCGCTTTTATTTACACCTCACCGAGAATTGCGAGGACTGCCCATGCTCCCCATTCAGGACATCAATCCGACTCGCCGTTTTCCTATAGTCAATTACGCCCTGATCGCTGTTAATGTGATTGTGTTCCTCACGCAAGTTGGGATGCCCGAACAGCAGTTGAACCAAGTTTATCTAACGCAGTCGGTTGTGCCAGCCTTGGCCTCCCGCGCGCCATTTTCACCTGAAACACTCACTGATATTCTCCGCAGTATGTTCTTCCATGCTGGTTGGGCGCATTTGTTAGGAAATATGCTCTACCTGTGGATTTTTGGTGACAATGTTGAAGACCGACTCGGCAGTGTGCTGTATGTGATCTTCTACCTAATCTGTGGCTTCGGGGCGGGATATGCACAAGTGCTGATTGATCCCAATTCTCAAGTACCGCTGGTCGGCGCAAGCGGTGCTATCGCGGGCGTGCTGGGTGCTTATCTGGTATTGTATCCCGGGATCAAGGTACGGGCACTGATTTTGCTCGGATACTTCTCGCGTCTGACGGAAATATCGGCGCTGTATGTATTGGGGTTCTGGTTTATATTGCAGTTGTTTAACGGATTCATGTCGTTGGGACCGGATACGGCAGAAGGCGGTACGGCATTCTTCGCGCATGTCGGTGGCTTTGTGGTGGGCGCGGTGATTATTTTCATTTTCAAGTCGATGTTCCCACAGCCACCTGCTGATGACCTGAATAATATGTTGTATCAACGGCGGGGTAGGCCGTATTAGGGTGACCTGCGGCGGATAGGTCACAGACCTATTGCTACGAAAAAGTCTTCATTCTTCATTGGTAAAACAAAAGAGGATGCTCAGGTTATGGGCATCCTCTTTTGTTGGGTTAGAAGTCAAACAGGTCGCCTAAGAAGGACGATTTCCGCTTGCGCTTGTCATAGCGATGATCGTCATCATCGTTGTCGCGTGTGTCATAACGCGGTTGGGACGGCGTGGCTTCGGGAAGGCTGCGCTCGATCAGCTTATCGAGTTCGCCCCGATCCAGCCATATGCCACGACACTGCGGACAGTAATCAATCTCGATCCCCTGCCGGTCGGTGATTTTAAGTTCTGTACCATCAATCGGACACTGCATGTGTTTTGTATTCTCCTTGTTCTACAGTCGTTTTGAACGGTCATAGCGTGCTTGGCGCTGTTTATCTCGACGATTGATAACGTCAGTTTCGTGATCAAAGTCGTGCTTGGATTTCCGGTTGCGTCGGTAAAGGCTTTCATCCGGTTCGTACAGGTCAAAGTAGACAGCCTTCCGGCGTGCTTTGTGGTCGTCTAGAGTTTCAGACTCCAGTAGATGCAGTACGTCGTCGAGCTTCATGCTTTTTTCAATCCTTTCACTGAGATTGGTATCGGATATCAATAGAGCGATCACGGCAACTTAGTTCATAAAGGACGATGAGACTTTAAGCGGTTGGCTCGGCCAATTATCGGAGGCCAACGCTAGCAGTCGTTCAACCCGCTGTTCTGTCGGCGGATGGGTACGGAAAAGGTTCGCCAATCCACCAGCGGTAATGGGGTTCATGATATAGAGATGGGCGGTCGCCGGATTGACAGGCTGCTGATTGACCATACCTGAGCGGTTGTGGAACCAGTAGTCCAACTTCTCCAAGGCACTCGCCAGCGGTCGCGGGTCGCCCAAGATACGGGCTCCGCCTTCATCGGCACTAAACTCACGTGAACGTGAAATCGCCAGTTGGATGAGCAGAGCGGCAATCGGTGCGATAATCAGCATGACAAATCCACCTGCGAAACCGCCACCTTCTTCCTCATCGCTGCCGCCAAAGCCACCGAAAAGGGCTGACCACATGGCCATGTCGGCAATCATGCTGATGGCTCCGCCGATGGTCGCGGCAACACTGGAAATGAGTGTGTCGCGATGTTTGATATGGGCCAGTTCGTGGGCGACCACACCTGCAAGCTCACTTGGTGTCAGCAGCGACATGATGCCGGTGGTTACGGCGACCGCGGCTTTTTGTGGGCTGCGTCCGGTGGCAAAGGCATTCGGCGCAGGGCTGTCGATGAGGTAGACAGCAGGTTTGGGAATGTCGGCCCGTTGAGCTAAAGTGTCAACGATTTGGTGCAACTCCGGCGCTTCTGCCGCGGTCACCGGTTGGGCACCGCTGAAGCGGAGGGCAATGCTATCCGAGAACCACCATGCGCCCATATTGATGAGGACGGCGAAGACAAAGGCAAATATCATGCCGTTTGTCCCCCCGAGTGCCGAGCCTATCAGGACGAGTAATCCTGTTAGGCCTCCGAGAAGTAGGGTTGTTTTGACGGTGTTATTCATGTTCTCTCGTACTCCATTACACTAAAAGTTGTTACCTGTCTTATCTAACGACCATACTTCAAGCCCGTTGTGAGGCTTGCAATGTCCTTTACTTCAGCCAACCGCGACGGATTATCCATTTCTCAAGTTCAGCACCCCAGAAGACGACCGTGCTGAGTACAATGCAGATCAAAAGCTGGCTTGGTGTAAGCGGTGTGGTATTGAAGATGCCGTTAAAGAACGGTACGTACACGGCGACCAGTTGCAGGATGATGGTCACTACGACTGCGCCAATGAGCATCTTGTTGCCGGTGAAACCAATCGAAAAGGTCGATTCACGGTGTGAGCGCAGTGCCAAGGCATGTCCCATCTGGGCAACGGTCAGGAAGAAGAACACCATCGTGTTCCATGTATTGGCGGCGAAGGTTGGCACGTTATTCTGGTAGTTGCCGAATGCCCACAGACCGAGCAGCAATCCGGTAAAGCCCAGTAGGATACCGACGATGACGATGTGCCGCGCCAGACCACGCCCGAAAATACTTTCATTCGGCGCATACGGCGCACGGTTCATGCCGCCGCGTTCGGCCTGTTCGACGCCTAAGGCCAACGCCGGAATACCATCAGTGATCAGGTTCATCCACAATATTTGCAGTGTGGTTAGGGGAATACCCATGCCTGAAACCAACTGCGTTGAAAGTAAGACGAAAAGTTCACCTGTGTTGCTGGCCATCAGATACTTCACGAAGCGGCGGACGTTGTCATAAATGGTACGGCCTTCCTCGACGGCGCTGACAATCGTGGCGAAGTTGTCATCAACAATCACCATGTCCGCGGCTTCTTTGGAAACTGCCGTGCCAGTGATGCCCATCGCGACACCGATATTGGCACGCTTGAGGGCCGGGGCATCGTTCACGCCGTCACCGGTCATGGCGACGATATGTCCCTTATTTTGGAGCGCTCGCACAATCTGGAGTTTGTTTTCGGGCGATACACGGGCATAAACCGGCACGCGCTCGACAACATTCTCTAGTTCAGCCTGCGATAGTTTGTCCAGTTCCTGCCCTGTCATAGCGGTATCATTTTCATTGGCGATGCCCAAATCACGGGCGATGTTGAGCGCGGTCAGTGGATGGTCGCCGGTAATCATCACCGGACGAATCCCGGCTGTACGACACTTGGCAACGGCATCCCGCACTTCAGGACGCGGCGGGTCGATGATGCCTTCCATGCCAACGAAGACCATTCCGGTTTCAACCACTTCAGGTGTCCATTGTTTGGGTAGTTCGTTCAATCTGCGAACGGCCATACCCAATACCCGCAGCCCATTTTTGGCAAGCTGGTTGTTGGACTGCTCAATGCGGGAGCGTAATTCCGGGGACATCTGGAGGATGTCGCCGTCAATCCATACACGATCACAAACGTCCAACAAGCTATCGACCGCGCCTTTGGTGAATGTGACATACTGGCTTTGGATTTGCCCCATGAAAGACTTGAGGTATCGTGCGATGCCCGCGTCAGGTGTGACCGTCTCATTGATTTGATGCACGGTGGACATGCGCTTGCGTTCGGACGAGAATGGCACTTCACCGACGCGTGGGAAGACGAGATCAAGCTTGGGTTTCTCAATGCCGAAGCGGGCGGCTGCAACGATCAACGCGCCTTCGGTCGGGTCACCCTGTGCTCTAAAGCCTTGTTCAGCGTTGCCTTCCAGTAACGCATCGTTCGCTAAGGTATTGCCTGCCAGCAGCAAGGCTTGGGCGGTGTCCTGAGGTTCAGGATTGGCGCTGCCATTCATGGCGTTTAGCGTTTTACTGCGGTTAATGACCTCATCAATTGTGGCGCTGCGGCCTGCAACATCAACAATGGTCACGGTCATCTTGTTTTCCGTGAGCGTCCCCGTCTTATCAGAGCAAATGGTGGTGACTGAACCCAAGGTTTCGACGGCGGGCAGTTTGCGGATGAGCGCTTTACGGCGCAGCATTCGTTGAGCACCTAAGGCTAAAGCGACGGTGACGACGGCGGGCAGGCCTTCTGGTACAACGGCCACGGCAATCGCTACCGCGTTCAGCAGTACCAAGTCGAAAGGATCACCGGTTGTCAAGCCGATGACGAAGGCCACACCCATGACCACCAAGGCTAAGATCAACAGCACTTTACCGAGTTCGTTGATACGCCGTTGAAGCGGCGTTACTTCGTCTTGAACGGTTTGTATTAATTCAGCGATGCGACCAAGTTGGGTTTTCATCCCTGTTTCAACGACAACCGCTTCGCCGCGTCCGTAAGTCACGGACGTTCCCATATAGAGCATGTTGTAACGGTCGCCTAAGGGAATATCTTCTCCATGTAGAGCGCGCGCGGATTTTTCGACAGGCTGCGATTCGCCGGTCAGAGAGGCTTCTTGAACCTGCAGGTTAGCGGACTCGGTGATGCGAGAGTCAGCGGGAACGATACTGCCTGCTTCGAGCAGTACCATATCACCCGGCACAAGATCACGGGCGGCGATTTCCTGCACCTGACTGTTCCGGCGTACGCGCACCAGCGGGGCAGCCATCTTTTTAAGAGCGGCCATTGCTTGCTCAGCACGGTACTCTTGGAAAACCCCGAGTACGGCGTTGAGGATGACAATTGCCATGATGGCGATGACGCTGTCAACCTTGCCCAGCACGAGCGAAATCGCTGCAGCCAACAAGAGCAAGAGCACCAAGGGATTGGTCAACTGCTCCCATAAAATCACGAGTGGGCTGGTAATGCCTTTTTCAACCAGTTCATTCGTGCCATAGGTTTCTAAGCGTTTGGTGACGGTTGATGTGCTCAACCCTTGCTCGGTCGTTACCTCAAGTTGACCGAGTACCTGCCGAACTTCCTGTGTATGCCAACCGCCAGCAGGCAATGTGGCAGTAACCGACGCCTTTTCAAGGGTCGCTTCTTTAGTGACCATGCAATTGTCCTTTGTATTCTATTGATGTGGATGCTGGCTTGTTATGTAATAAAAAGCCGACACCCCCATGATGGTTAAGGGTCTATCCACAACCACGTCGGATGACATGACAGTGGATTGGCTCTGAACAAGGATGGGATGTCGGCTTGTTGCCCAATTCATCTTCCGATGCCTTGTTTCACATACCGAAATCGCTTACATAACTTATCAATCAGCCAGTTAGGAGCACTATATCATGAGGGAGCCAGATTGTGCCCCCCTCATAATTGGGGGTATGAGGCTTTATTAGATAAGTATTTGATAAGATTAGTTATGCTTTTCTTAATTTACTGCTTTTGCGTTTGTGACCTGCGGTTTATAACCCAAGTTGGCTGTGGCGGAGCCGGAATTCGGGCGCGTTCTTCGGCGGTTTTGGCATGTCGACGTTCCAGTTCAAGGTTGAGGCTTTCCTCGCCTTTTTGCATCGCCCAATGATGATTCTGCGAAAAGATGGGCTTCATAATCAAGGAAAAGTAGCGCAAAAAGGGTTTGTCAGCGCGAATCTTCCAGTCGTAGACAATCTTGACATTGTTTCCATTCTGCTCGAATGTCCAGATTCCACGCCCGACAAAATCGCCCCATGCCTCAAGCTTAAATCCATAAGGTGGATTGGACTCGGTGACACGGAAGCGCCAGCGCAAAGTATAGGGCAGCCAGCCTTTGGTATATAGGTCAATGACTTTACCTACACCTGTTTTATCCCCCGGTTCTAGTTCGTCGACATTCAAGTAGACTGACGGCCACCAGCGCACGAGGTCTGGCCCATTACCAATTATTTCCGCGATTTCTTGAATGCTGCTCTTGACGTTCCATTCGGTAATGAAGTGATAATCATTGCTTGCCATGTTATTTTTACCTTAACAAGATAGATGATCGTTTACGCTGTGCGGCGCAGGGTAACACCCAGCCAAAGATTCCAGAGCGGGTTCAAAATGAAGCCTGTGATCACTACGGTAATCACGACGATGGGGTTAGTGGCGTCCAGAATGATAAGCCGTGCTAAATAGACGATGACGAGTACGATTCCCAATATATAGCCCATGTAACCTAAATTGCTTGGAAGAGATTTGGTTCGCAGCATCAACCCTGCTGCGATAATCAGGCTGATACCGGCGATGCCGAATGTCAATAAGCCACGCGGATCAACGGCACTGGGTAAGTTGGCGAGGCTGAGCGGATCGCTTTCGGGCACGTGGATCGCATTAGCAAGGTCATATCCACCGTGAATGATTGAGCCGACTGCTCCTGCAATCGCGAGCGCACGTCCCCAAGTTGCAAGTCCTTGATCAGCCGGTTGTAGACATTGAAAGAGAGCCGTAAGAGCGGCTGTTGTGGTCAGTCCACCGAGTAACAAAAAGAGTGAGGCGAGTAAGCCTCCAAGCTGGGTATTGCTGCGCGCTATCACAATGAAGGCAAGGGAATACATAAAGCCGAACATCGCTGCCAAAATAGCGCACAATCCACCGAACCGTTGAAAACTACTTGATGCATTCATATCTCTGTCTCCATTAATTTTGTAATTCAGGTCTACAAATCAGGCAGCAGGCCGATGTCGCGCAGCAAGCCGGCTACATCCCACAGCACTGATGAACGAATAATCAATCCGTTTTGGATGTCCAACGTGGTTATCCCGCTGACTTTGACGGAACGTCCGGTGGCGGGAATATTCATGATCCTGCCTCGATGTGTTCCACAAGCGATCCATGCCAGCGCCGCGCAATCGGCTTGGGCAATGGTCTGTGTCAGCGTGAAGGACAAGTCCGGGAAGGCACTGTAATATAGGTTCGCCATCTGGCGCATTCCAGAGACGCCGTGAAAGGTCTGTGCCAGACCGATGTCCTTGCCTTCATATTCGGCGGCGTAATAGATTGTCATCCGTTCTACATCTCGCGTATTCCATGAGCTAATCAGTTCATTGAGCATCTCGTGCATGATGGCACACTGCCTTGGTCTCGAAACAAAAAGACCATACCTGTTGCGTATGGTCGTAGTGTATGTCGGTGGATGATCCGTAAACCAGATCAATCACTGCTCATTTTTTGTTCAGTTTCGGATTTTGGCTTTACTTCACTGTTTCGATTCCGCCGATTTCCTGTGCCCACAAAATTTCGACGATCCGGCTTATCCCGCTTTTGAGATGTCTCCGATAGCTGCTGAAGGGCAAGTCGAGCAGTTCAGCGGCCTGTTCCTGTGTGGCGGCGGGCTGAATATAGGTGTGATACAGAGGTCGATAGAACTTGGTTTCTTTGGAAGACTGCTGCAAAACCTCAGCTGCTTCGCGTACCAGCGTTCGCAAGGTATTGATGCGTTCGGCCTCACTGCTGTTCGTGCGCGTTTTTTCGATCACCAATCGAGAACGCAAAAGGGGATTCTCGCGCAGCAGATCAGGGCGTGAATAGTCACGCAGCGCACCTTGTACCGCATCCTCAAAATCAGGCTGGCTGAGCACGATGATTTGTTCGACGGGTGCTGGAGGTGGCGTGTTTGTTGGGCCGGCGACCTCACGCTCTCCCATGAATTCGAGCCACGAAATGGGGGGACGAATGCGCCAATCATGCCCGTAAACGCCGAAAGTTCGGTCCCCAACGGTGTAGTCAGCAGACATAATCCGTTGTATATCGACGTAGGTAAAGGCTGGCAGCCAAAAATCAGGATCCGCCACGGGCAAGAAGGAGAATGCTAATCCACCTGAGAGATAGTGACGCACCATATTGACGAAGATCAGACTTTGTACTGCTGATACATCTTGATAACTGTCTTTCGCCATCCAGAACCGGAAGAGCGTCGCATTCTCGCCAGTTCGCAGCGGGGCTTGTGCTTTGAGGAAGTTCAGACAGCTTTTGACAGCGGGATCATTTTCATAATCGATAGCGTTGGTTTGTTGTAAGGCCAACATCATGAAAAAGCCGATGGCGCGCATTTTCGCATCACGCATAACCACCACATTTTCCGGTTGGCGGGACAGCCAGTACGACGCTAATTTGCCTGATTCTTCACCCTCGAGTTCACTCACCATGCTCTTCAAGACCGCTACATCCTGCGGCTTCATGGTATCGGTAATGATACTGCCACCAGTTTTCCACTCAAAAGCAGGTTTGATAAAGGGATTATCGCGGTGTAGATAGATATAGTCGAGCAATAAGCGCTGCTGTAAAGCGCCGCTCGTCTGCTGTACTTGCGTGAAATAGTAGTGACGGGCACGGCGGTGCAGTTCAGCGTACCACTCCGGATTGCGCCAGTGAACATCGGTGGACAATGCCTCACGTGCGAGATCATGCGGAAAGATGCCTTCTGCCCCACTTTCAATGAATGAAAGCCCGTGCAGCCACGCGAAAAGTTCATTGGCCTGTGTACCCTCACTGGGCAGCGCAAGCATTTCGGTGAGTAAGGGGACAGTGGTCAACCGCACCATTGAACAGGCTTCAAGGGCAGCGCGATGGGCAGGTCCCGGCACTTTTTGGGCGAACTGCGCTAATAAGGTTTGCACCACATCGGGAACATTTTCCGGCTGAAATTGAACATCTGGACGCTGGGCGAAGACATCGGCGACCAGCGACAAGGCTAACGGGTGACCGTGTGTAAAACCTAGTACGGCTTTGTGTTGATCAGCAGGCACAGCGCGCTTCAATAAATAGTCCATGCTGTCTTCGGCGGCTAAATTGCGGAGCGAAACAATTCGCATCAAGCTCTGCCAGCCCGAATCAATACGCCAAGCCGAACTGGGCGCTTGTCGTCCAGCCATGACCATCAGTGTATTTTCGGGGAGTCGGGTGAGGAATTCATCGCGAATCCAGTCATCAAGCGGAATTAGGGTTTCGTAAGTGTCGAGGAGCACGACGCAGCGGGCTTGGCTCGCAAGACTATCACGGAGCGACTGCTCGGGTGTGATCTCTATGACGCGGCGCAGCGCCCCGTTAAACCCTTCGGGTGAGGGATCAACATTGCGCGCATCGACATAGTAGGCGGAGATGCCTGACTGTTCAGCGGCGAATTTATACTCTTGAAGCAGGGTCGTTTTGCCGACACCGCCCGGCCCGAAAATATAAAGGACATAGAAGGGGAGGTCACTGCTCGTAATGGCTGTGTGAAACAGTTCTTTTTCTGCTGCCCGCCCGACAAATCGCGCATGACGCGCCGCACGAAGCCGTTCGCCTAGCATGTTGCAAGCCCCTGTCACGTAAAACTAATAATGCAGTTTTTAGTAGATTTTTGCTTGAATTACATTATATTCCTTCGCATTGCTTCCCGAAAGCAACAGAAGGTTGTTGTATGATACTTGAAACGTTTTGGTGGAAAAATTCATGTGTAATTCATATTATAGGAAATCAAAATCTTCGTTACAGCCGCATGTAACGCGCTTTTGTTTCAAACCAGATTCTAACTTTTGGGGTTAGTAAGTTTCCCAGACAGGTTCCCCGCTAAGGATGCGCCGAAGCTGCCGAGGGAACCGCGAACGGCTAATTGGTTTGCCGATGAATCCGTCAAATCCAGCGGCCATACACTTGGGGATTTCGGTGTCGGCGTCCTGCGCGGTAACAGCTACTACCAGCACTTTTGCCAATTGTGGTTCTCGGCGAAGTTTCTTGAGTACCTCATAACCGGTGGTTTTGGGCAAGTTCAAATCGAGGAAAATGATGTTCGGACGGGGTTTCATGGCCAGCGCGAGTTCCACCACATTTTCGCCACTTCCATTCATGTACGCTTGCATACCGAGGTAGCGCATCATCACCCCGATGATAGCCATACCGCCGATGTCATCTTCCACCGCCAGCGCACTGTATTTGGTAAAATCAATATCCACAGTCCCAACCATGATGAACCTTCGTTGCGAAACGTATGGTGAACAACAATGTGTTCCTAATAACAATTAAGAATTGACAGACCTCAGTATACCGAATCAAGATTCACTATCGCAACATTTTCTTTAATAATTTACACGGAGATTCCTTGCGTTTAACCAAATTGCTCCTTTACATGCTCATGACACTATTGTTAGGTGGCTGTTTCTCGTTTGCTTTAGAGCCAATCGCTACCCCATTGCTGCCGACCTTGCCGATACCAACCGATGTCACAGATACCGGTTGGCAGCTTATCGCGCCCGGCCTTGAACGCCGTAATTACGATCCTGATCCACTTAATCCCATCACCCGGATGGTCGCGTTGCGGATTGATCCGAACCAATATACCTTCCGCGCCCATTATCAGCCGGGACAAGCCCTTAACGTATTGGAGTGGACACAAGCGCTTCCGCAAGCAGTAGCCTTCGTGAATGCCAACTTTTTCGACCAAGCCGATCAAGTTCTGGGCATGCTGGTTGCCGATGGACAGGTTTATGGACAATCATACACCGATCGCGGGGGAACGTTTCTGGTCGAGAATGGTCAGCCGCGCATTCGAGCGAACTTACGTGAACCGTATCAGGGCGAAGCGCTGGAGCAGGCAGTACAAGCTTTTCCAATGCTGGTGCTTGACGGACTCGCCGCCTTCACCGATACCATCCAAGATCGCACGACCCGCCGCACTGTCGTTGCCCAAGATAGCAGTGGACGCGTCATTTTATTGGCCACACCGGTACTTGGTTTGACGTTGCGCGACCTGAGCGCTTATCTGCCGGCTACCGACATGAACATTATCACCGCGTTCAATCTGGATGGTGGACGCTCAACTCTGATGATGATTCGAAGTGATGGTGTTGCTGAAACCATCGTCAGTTCAATTGACTCGGTTCCAGCAGTGCTGGCGGTGTATCCACGCTAATTGCAATGCACTGCCAGCATTGGTTGCCTAATTAAGCACCCGGATCGGGCGTCGTCGCGGGCTGCTGCGGTACAGCCGTCGGCTGAGGCGGCGGATTGGTTGGTGCGGGATTGCTGCCACTGCTACCAGAGTTTCCACTGTTATTGGAATTTCCGCTGTTGTTAGCCGTGTTGGATTGCGATTGGATAATCTCTGTTGGGATCGGCGTTGTCAGAAGGCCGCTCGGCTGAGACGGGCTGGCATCCGGAATTTCTTCGTTGGATGTCGAAATAGTGACGACTGTACCAGATACCCACACGTCACCGAGTGCGCGTAAATACACTTTATACCATCGCCGCCCGAATTCATCATCGTATTTCCCAATGATCGGCAGTGTCGCACCTTGACGGGACATGCCCACAACCCGGTACTGTGTGCCGGGGCCTTCGCGCAAATTCGCGCTGCTTCGCTTCACCACCGCAAACGCTGAATAGCTCGCTGATTGGGCTTTAACGGGAAGCACACTGGTATTCAAGATCGTCCAAAGCGCGAGCAAAAGTAAGAAAAAAACGGGAACTGCTGCAAGCAGTGTGTTGCGGTTGATCCGTAAATGGAGGGTGCGAGATAGGTTCAACATCTTTTGCTCCCGTATAAAACTTTTCAGGCAGTCACAGTTGCAAAATACACAATTCCTGATAATGAGTAATCGAATATTTTGCCGGAAATGGATGTTTCTTTGCAAAGTCGATGTCGACAATCTAAAACAAAAAGGCGCAACTTGTGCGCCTCTTCGATCATTTTATTTGTAGCATACAACCTGCTTAACTCTTCGCCTTGGTCGCGGTGGGCGAGGGGATAAGAGTTTTGGTTGGCGTCGCAGTCGTGGATGGCTTCGTGCTGCTTGGGCGTGACGTGCTGGTCGCCGATGGTTTCTGCGTTGCCGATGCGGTTGCCTTTGTAGGCGCAAGTGTGTTGGTCGGCTTCGGAGTACTACTTGGTTTCGGTGTATTAGTCGGCGGCAGCGGTGTATTCGTTGCGGTCGCTGTTGGGCTGCTGGTCACCGTCGGTGTGCTGGTCGCGGTATTCGTTGGCGTGTTGGTCGGGGTATTGGTTGGGGTATCCGTTGGTGTGTTGGTCGGCGTATTCGTTGGCGTGTTGGTCGGGGTAAAAGTTGGTGTGAACGTCGGCGTATTCGTTGCCGTTGGTGTATTGGTTGAAGTCGAAGTTGGGGTCGCGGTCGGCGCATAAAAGGCAGTCAAATCAATACTTGGCAGCAGTTTGGCATCCCCGTCAATATGCGAGATGGTATCGGATATCCATGCTTTCTGATCACCCTCAAGTTGGACGAGATACCAGATTTGGGTGTTGTAATAGGTCACACCAATGACATTGAGGCGCGTGTCGCCTTTAACCTGTGCGACTCGTTTGGAATCGCTGCGCGGTTCGGCGCGTAGATTGGCGAGGCCAACTTCAACCACAACTTGCAACCGTGCGGCGGTGAGGGTCGCGTCGATCTTCTGGCTAAACGCCGCCGACTCACCCTGCGGCAGCGTAAAAAGTAACAATCCGAACAAACTTAATGCAATGAAAACTCCAATCAACCAATACCTTTTGGACATGATGTCTTACTTTCCGTGTGATGTAAGTATCCCAAACGACGCAAATTGTTACTTCTCAACCCAGACTGGAAGATGCCCCAGTGCAATAATATTCGACCAAGCGGCACGGTCGCCTTCGGTAAAAATAGCGGCCTCAGCGACAATTTCGGCGCCGGCTTTGCCCATAATCAAGCGCATTCCTTGTAAGGTGCTGCCTGTTGAAATGACGTCATCAATCAGGGCTACACGCTTACCACTGATCAATTCTCGATCTTTTTCATCAAGGAACAACGTCTGCGGTTCGCCGGTCGTGATACTCAGCGTTTCCGAGCGTAGTGCATCGCCCATATACGGCTTTAATGATTTCCGAAGCACCACGTAAGGTCGGTTGCCCATTTGTACGGATACAGCATGTGCCAGCGGAATACTTTTTGCTTCGGCTGTCACCAGCAGGTCAGGGGATTTCGCCAGAATTAGGGGCGTTAATTCACGGCTGACCGCATCAACCAACTCGGTATCGCCGAGGATATTCAGAATAGCGATTTTGACCCCCGGCTGGATTTCAAATTTTCGCAGTTCGCGTCTAACGCCAGCCACTTCGATGGCGTAGGTTTCATATTGAGACATGATGGCTTTCCCCTAAGTTTGGTGGTTAAAAGGTTAATCGTGGTCGTGGAAAATGATCTGCTCGTGCCCGACCCGCACAATATCCCCAACGCTCAACATATGCGGTTCACTAATGCGGACTTCGTTCACAAAAGTGCCGTTTGTACTTCCCAAGTCCTCGATCATCAGTCGATCATTTTCACGCTTAATCTGGCAGTGGAAGCGCGAGATGTTCTTGGCCTCTAAGATGATCTCATTTTGCGGCGCGCGCCCCATGCGGATCAACTCACCCTTTAAAGGAATGGTTTGTTCCCGCCACGTAATTGCAACCGGGGTTACGCCGGGTTTTTGTTCTTCTTGCGGCGTTCTGAGCATTCGTTCTACTTCACGAGAACGCAGGGATTGCGTGCTCTCGTGACGGTCGGTCATGGTGTAAATGGCTTGTGTGGCCATCATCTTACGGCTGCGGTTGTCGTAGAAATCATCCCCGCGCTGCATATCAGTGGCTTGCTGCAGCAGCGCATTTTGTTCCTCGACCAGTTCTTTGTGGAGTATTTGCGAGTCTTCAATGGCGTTGGCGGCCAGCTTCAAGATTTGTGACGCACGGTCATATTCGCCTTTGTCCGCCGCAGCCACCGCATCACGCCGTGCGCGAGCCGCCTGTAAGAGCAAGACACTGCGACGGACTTCTTGGTCACCTTCGACTTCGGCTTCCTGCTGAACAATGTTCACCACAATCGGCATCTCCAACACCTGATGTTGGCTGCCTGAGTCGGTAATTTCGTCGTATTCAAAGCGCAGCCGCGCAATTTCGCACTCGCCAATTTCACTCAGCGCGGGTATCGAAAGTTCGAGCAGCAGGGTCTTAACCTCATTGCCATAAATATCGCCCAGGCTGAACGAAATACGCCGCCCGTCGCTGTGCATATTGTAGGCGTTCAACTGGTTGACGGTTGAAATGTGATCGGTCATGTCAATGCTGACGGTCAGGTTTTGTCCGACGACATTCAGTAAATCGCGAAGTTCTTCTTTGAAGATGCTAGGCGCGACTTCCGGACTTTCGATGAAGTAGAATGCGCCGCCGCCCGCGTCTGCCATGGCGATCAGCAGGTCTTCATTGAAATCTGTGCCCAAGCCCATTGTCGTCGTGATGACATTCGCTTGGCGTTTCTGCCGTGCCAACGCGAGGAGTTGATCAGTATTGGTTACACCACGGTTCGCCAGACCATCGGTCATGAGAATGACACGGTTCATAAATTCCGCGCTGAACCCTTGCTCGATCCATTTGCAGCCTTCCAACCAGCCGCCGCTCAGGTTAGTCATGCCGCTGGCTTTGATCTGGTTTAGGCGTTGATTGATGGCGTCTTTTTGGGATACGGGGTCGGGCGGGACGAGGGTCGTAACCTGCTCGTTATAGAGCACAATCGAGAGTGTATCATTTGAACTGAGGTGCTGCACCAAAAATTGGGCAGCTTGGCGGGTATATTCCAGCTTGTTGCCAGCCATCGACCCGCTGCGATCTAGTACCAAGCTAATGTTGAGCGGCCTGCGCGTATGACTATTCGGGGTCGCATTGGAAACCAATCGCGCCATCAAATAGAGTTTCTGTGGGCGCTCAACAGTTAACACATCATAATCGAGCGCAAAATCCGCTTTCATGCAGAAAAATCCCGTTCGTTGGCCGTATATTACGTATTGTATTGTAATCTATTCCTGCGCCATGTCTACCAAGTTTGAAGCCGTTTGCACGTTTTTCATATTTGGGGAATGCGCCAGAAAATCGATTGCCCATACGGCTATTATTGCACAGCCGGCACAACTCCGTTGACCAATGTGCCGTCTACCAATGTGAGTACTCGATCCGTTTGATGCGCGATGGATGCATCATGCGTTACGATGACCACCGTCGTGCCAGACTTCTCCCTTATATCACGCAAAGCTTGCATAACCATTGCGCCGGACTCGGTGTCAAGGTTTCCGGTGGGTTCGTCGGCTAGTAGGAGCGGTGGATTATTGGCTAAGGCCCGCGCAATCGCCACGCGCTGCTGCTGCCCACCAGAGAGTTCTGAAGGACGATGCCGCAAGCGGTCGCCTAATCCTAGCATGGTCAACAATTCTTTGGCGCGTTTGTCCGGATTAAACTGTGGCTTGCGGGCAAATTGAACCGGCAGCGCGACATTTTCGAGCGCGGTTAAGGTTGGGATCAGGTTAAAGAATTGGAAGATGAAACCAATCTTTTCATTGCGAATCTCGGTTAGTCGATCTTCGCTCATCTTGCTGATATCTACACCATCGATTTCGATAGTACCGCGCGTTGGGCTGTCTAGACCGCCGATCAAACCCAGCAGCGTACTCTTGCCACTTCCCGATGGCCCGATGATACCGACGATTTCCCCTGCGTATATTTCCATATCGACACCGCGCAAGGCGTGTACGGTGTAGTTGCCAAGCGGTAATTCTTTAACAACACCCTGTGTGCGGATGACCGTTTGTGTAGATGCCATGCTTCTGCGCTCTCCTGACTGTTCCGTAAATGAATTCTGTTATCTGTACGCACGAAGCGTGAGAGGGTTGCACATTATAGTTGTGGGATGAGTTCTTATTCAATCCCATCTAACTTAAAACGAAGTGTGCCATCCTATCAAGTTTTCAACAAATGGTTTGCTTCTCATATCATTCTTATATTTGATTGTTACATTATTCACAATGCGCGTAAGTCGATCTGTAATAAAAGTTGATGAGGAGAACTGCGGATGCAAAGTCGCTCACTTTATAACCAGTTTCAAACCGTTGACCGTCATATCACACGGTGGATGGCAAAAAATGGCATTACACTTCTACGAATTAGTGTAGGGATTGTTTTCTTCTGGTTTGGCGTATTGAAGCTTTTTCCGGGTGTCAGTCCGGCTGATGAACTCGCAACCCGAACCATTTCGACGCTGACTTTTGGAGTGATGCCACCTAATATTTCCCGTCCCGTGCTTGCTACATGGGAAACTTTGATCGGACTGGGACTCATCACTGGTCTCTATATGCGCATTACTCTGCTACTGCTATTTGTCCAAATGCTGGGTACGGTCACGCCTTTAGTGCTCTTCCCAAATGAGACTTGGACTCGTTTTCCCATTGTGCCGACGTTGGAAGGGCAGTATATCCTTAAGAACATCGTGTTGGTAACGGCTGCTATCGTCATCGGTGCGACAGTCAGAGGTGGCAAGCTCGTCGATGATCCTGCTCTATTGAAAACAGAAAGACAGACCTAAATCTGTCTCTAAAGTCGATTTTCAGCTAAAAATGAAAACGCCTAAATCCGGTGATTGTGGCGTTCACGCTGGCCGATAAAGGCCATCAGAATATCGGAGCGGGTCACAATGCCGACCAGCGTTTCGTCACGCATCACGGGCAGACAGCTAATACGCCGGTCAAGCATCAGTTTTGCAGCGTCTTCCGCATTCGCTTCGGGGGCGACCACGACAGGCGCTGCGCTCATAATCATGCGGGCATAGAGGTGGTTGACGAGTTCTTCATCCTGCCAGCGCTCGCGCATAATGTAGGGTGAGTTCATGGCTAAGCGGCAGTCGCGGTCGCTTATAATGCCGATAAGGTGATTTTCGGTATTGAGAACTGGCACGTGGTGGCAGCCAATTTGCTCCATCAGGTCCAGCACTTCACGTAATGAACTGTGCAACCTTACGGTAGCTGGACGTTCAGTCATTATGTCAGATACATTCATGTCAACCAAGCCTCTCTCTCTCAAATCACCCTATTTCTTCGCTCCACAAATGCATCAAAACAGTATTCACTGTACGTCAAATTGCGAACCCATACCAAACGTCCAACCATGGTCGGATGCCGCTTGACGTGCAACCCATAGCCAATTTATACGAACTGAACCTTTATGCCTTGCCCAACTTCAAGACGTTTCTGCAATTCCTAAACGGATGACCATTCTAAAAATGTCAGACTCAGTAATCATGCCGACTAACTTGCCATCGTCATCGACCACGGGCAGGCCGCTCACCTTATGATCAAGCATCATTTTTGCTGCTTCAAAAATAGTGTCTGTCGGCTTAACCACGATGACGTCGTGACTCATAATTTTGGCAACGGTCAATTGGGACCACAAATAATTGAGTTCCCAAATGCTCAATGTGGTCGCGTCCGAAGGACTAGCCTCACGTACATCACCAATGGTGATAATACCCACCAGCCGTTCATGTTCATCCACGACGGCTAGGCGGCGTATCTTTTGTTCTTTCATGATAGAGTGAGCGAGGCTGATAGCGGCCTCAGGACGAATAGTCAAAACCGGACTGCTCATCCACTCTCGAATGGTTGTTTTGTCGAGCATGATTACACCTCTCTGTACGAGACTCATTCATTCAGTCCTCGACCATTGATGTATTCGCCGCCTAGGATTTCACACTCTCACCTTCTGCGAATGAGTAATGCAAAACATCTATGGGCATTTTTCATCATGCTCTTAACATACACTGCATATTGGCTTGTACCTACTGCCGAACATAACGCCTTTCGGATGACGGATGTACACCGCTATGACACTTAGTAAGCGCGTACAGGCATCGTGATTGTCAGGCGAGTTCCAGTGAGAGTCGAGTTAACATTGACCCGTCCGCTGAAGAGGGCAGCACGCTGCTGGAGGTTCCGCAGTCCCAGCCCTTCTGAGTGAGTAAGCTTGGAGACATCAAACCCGTGCCCGTTGTCTTCAACCACCACAAAGAAATCGTTCTTGATTTGCTCGGCGCGGATGTTTATTCGGGTTGCCTCTGCATGTCGTATAGCATTGCTGATCGCTTCATTCGCCATTTGACAAATGGCTTCAAACACAGCCGGTGTAAAGGGTGGGGTCGTATCCGGCGCTTCGAGCGTAATTTCGAGGTTATCCGGCGTATAAAGTCTGCCTAACACATCCATGAAACTGACTCGAATGCTTTTTGCAACTTGGTTGCCACCGTTGAGCTGCATGATGTAACGGCGGATGTCTTCGATCACTTCGTTTAAATTCGAGATCGCTCCGCTGAGGTCGTTTTCAGATGCACCACCATTAAGCCGCATCAAATCGAGGTGCATTCCGATTGCATAAAGCGACTGGATAATCCCATCGTGGAGATCCATTGCGATGCGTTCACGATCCTCAAGGAGGGCAAAGCGGCTTTCACGCTCATTCAGTGTCGAGCTGGCAATGGCAACAGCAGCGTAACCGGCCAGCGTTTCCAGTACCCAAGCGTCCTGCTCATCAAAGGGGAGGTTGTCTTGTCTGTCGCACAGATAAAACGTCCCAAAAAGCTGTTGACCAATTTGAATAGGAACGCCCAGCAAACTCGTCATTTCTGGGTGAGCAGCACAAAAGCCTGCCGAACGAGGATCATCCTGCATCTTAGAAAGTCGGATGGGTTTACGCTCGTCCATAATCGCACCGATCAGGCCGCGTCCACGGGGCAGATGGGTCAAATGTGAGGCTTGTTCGGGGGTCAACCCTGCAACTTTAAAGAATCGCAGCCCTCCTTCGCCATCAGGTACGCCGAGGGCAGCATATCGGGCATTCACCAACTGTAATGACACCTGCGCAATTCGTTCCAGCACCATCTCAAGCTTACCTGCTTCAGCAGCGTACATAACTGCTGATGCAATTTCCTTAAGTTGCGCTAAAATGACAGATGTATCACGTTTTGTGGGATAGGTGTCACTTTCCATAGTGTAGTTAAGCCTGTATAGTTGAAATATTGTCTCTATTCTAACCTCGAAATTTCTGTTTAGCATGTGTGAGGATTAGGCCACATGACCACTCCGGTAAACATTCTAATTGCAGATGATCATTCAGTAGTCCGCGCTGGATTACGTGCTTTGTTGGAACGTCAGGGGCGCTTCCGTGTTGTGGCTGAGGCCAGTACGGGCGAAGAGGCAATCGCCAAGGCACAGGAACTCAGACCCGATATTGCGGTTCTTGATGTCCGTATGCCCGGTGTTTCAGGCATTGAGGCCTGTCGTCAAATCGTTTCGACGGTTCCCGGCTGCCGTGTCATCATCTTGACCTCTTATGCCGAAGATGAACTGCTGTTCGCCGCTATTCAGGCAGGTGCTTCAGGCTATGTCCTCAAGCGCATCGGTGATAATGAATTGGTTCTCGCGGTTGATCGTGTCAGTCGTGGCGAGGGCATGCTTGATCCGGCAATGACGACTTCGGTCTTTACCGAAATGCGTAAGGCTGGCGAAGCCCAGAACGCCGCTGCCTTCTCAGCCTTGACTGCGCAGGAATTAATCGTGTTGGCTCTTGTCGCTGATGGTCTGACAAATCGGCAGATTGCGATGAAGATGTATTTGGGCGAGGGCACTGTTCGTAATTATGTCAGCAGCGTTCTGTCGAAGATCAACGTTGCAAATCGTGCTGAAGCGGCTGGTTACGCGGTTAAGCATAACATTCGTGAACTGGTTCCTCCGACGACTAACCAGTAATTGATCGGTCACTACATTAAATAAAAGACACCCTGCGAAAAGGGTGTCTTTTATTTAGAAAGATTTGTTAGCACAGTTTTTAATAATGAATATTTATTTCTTGGGGAGCACGCGAAGTGCTCCTAATGTAAGAATGGCTTTGGACACGAACTAATTGGCGTGTTCTGCGACCTTAACCGGCTTTTCATGAACCAGACTTTCCTTGCTGGGGATCACGAATACCGGACAAATCTTCGCGCTCAGGATCTTATTGGTGACGCTGCCAAACAAGAAGCGGCCAATTCCCGAACGTCCATGAGTGGACATCACAATAGCATCGACATGCAGCCGCTCGGCGGTTTCGGTAATGACGGTGACTGGATCACCCATTGTCACTTCGAACATCGCTTTGATGCCGCTCTTATTGATATCAGCGGTTAAGCCATCGAGATAATGACGGGCAATCGGCAACAGTTCGTTCTTGGTTGATTCATAATCCGGCATGGTCACCGGTGGATAGTAACCGTATACAGGTACATCGGGTACTTCAATGGCACAGACCAATGTAATGCGACCATCAGGTGCCACGACATCGAGTGCATGATGAACAGCTTCTTCGGCTAGCTTTGAACCATCGAGTGGTACGAGAACATGTTTTAACATGCTTTTTCCCTCCTAAACTGTGCGAACTTTTATACTCTCAGCATAGGTCGGGATGCCTATCGTCCTGTAGTATCAAATGTCATGATCGCACCATTGCCTCTCTCACTACGACTCTGACCCGCTTCAATTTAGACTTAATGCATACTCACACACTAGCGATAGGCATAGAACATGAACTGGAAAGATAAGATAATATCGGCAGAAGATGCCGCTGGAAAAGTCATGTCTGGTCAGCGTATATTCCTGACTGGCAATTGTTCGACCCCGCAAAAATTCTTGGGTGCTCTGCGTGACCGTTACCGGGAACTGTCTTCAGTGGAAATCGTGCAAGTGCTTGACCTCGGTGCTGGCGACTACATCACCGCCGAAATGTCGGATCATATTCGCTTTAACAGCCTCTTTATGGGCAGTAAAGTCCGCAAGCTCGTCAATGGAGGTTTTGCGGATTTTACGCCGGTCTTCCTTTCCGATATCCCTAATCTGTTCATGTATGGACGCCTTGTTCTTGATCTGGCCGTTATTCATGTCAGTCCTCCCGATGAGCATGGTTACTGCTCCTATGGTGTAGAAGTCGGTGTGACCAAGAGTGCCGCCGAAAGCGCTGGCCTCGTGATTGCCGAAGTGAATCCCAACATGCCGCGCACCTTGGGTGACAGTTTCATTCACGTCAGCCAGATTGACTACTTCATTGATGTAGATTACCAACTCCCGGAGGTGAAGCCCGAACCTGCTTCTCCGATACAAGACAAGATTGCTAGTTATATCGCCGAGTTGGTCCCCGATGGCGCGACACTTCAAACAGGTATTGGTGGTATTCCTGATGCTGTGCTCAAGCGCCTCACCAATCATAAGAACCTTGGCGTTCACAGCGAACTGATTTCCAATGGCGTTATGGAAATGATCGAAGCCGGCATCATCACCAATGCGTCAAAGACCATTCACACGGGCAAGGTCGTCGCTGGTTTTGTGCTGGGTAACCGCAAACTGTATGACTATATCCACGATAACCCGATCTTCGAACTTCACCCAACAGGCTATGTCAACGATCCGTTTATCATTTCGCAAAACGATCGCATGATTTCGATCAATTCAGCTCTTGAAGTCGATCTTACCGGCCAGGTCTGCGCCGATAGCATCGGTACCAAACTCTATTCGGGAGTCGGTGGACAAATCGACTTCGTGCGGGGAGCATGCCGCAGCAAAGGCGGAAAGTCGTTTATTGCGCTGCCAAGCACAGCTAAGGATGATACCATCAGCCGGATTTGCATGGCATTAAAGCCCGGCTCGGGTGTGACAACCTCGCGCAATGATGTGCGATGCGTTGTGACCGAGTACGGTGTCGCTGATTTGTATGGCCGTTCCATAAGCGAACGGGTGCAGGCCTTGGTCAACATTGCCCATCCTAAATTCCGCGATGAACTCATGGCCTATGCTCGTGAACAGAATTTTGTCGGACGGACCTTCGCCGTAACGGCCTAATCTACTAAATGAAAACCGGGCATCAACTTGATGCCCGGCGTTAATGATCTATTCAATTGTTTTCTCGCAAACTTTAGCCTAAGTAATCACGCAAGTTCAACGCCAAGCGCGGGTGGCGGAGACTACGCAAAGCTTCTTTTTCAAGTTGGCGAATACGTTCACGGCTCAGACCGAACTTGTTGGCGATTTCTTCCAGCGTGTGCGGTTCACCGCCACCCAGACCAAATCGCAGCCGCAGAATATGGCTCTGACGGGGCGTGAGTTCGCTCAACACTTCTTCAATCGTTTCTTGCAGCAAATGCTGGGTCGCGGATTCAACGGGGCTGGGCGAATCTTGGTCTTCAATAAAATCGCCAAATTCACTGTCGCCGTCGTCTCCGACTGGCCGCTCTAAGGCAATTGCATGTTGGCTCGCATCCATCATGCCGCGTACACTGTCTGCAGGTAAATCCATCTCAAATGCGATTTCTTCGGGGGAAGGACGGCGTCCCAAGGATTGTTCGAGGTTTTGGGCTGTCCGGTACATTTGGCGGATACGTTCGGTCATGTGCAGGGGGATGCGGATGGTGCGGGTCTTCTGGGCGAGGGCACGGGTGATTGCTTGACGGATCCACCATGTGGCGTAGGTGCTGAAGCGGTTGCCGCGTTTGTAATCGTATTTATCAACCGCGCGCATCAACCCGACGTTGCCTTCCTGAATGAGGTCAGGGAACGGCAGACCTTGTCCCATGTACCGTTTGGCGATGCTGACCACCAAGCGGGTGTTGGCACGGCCAAGATGTTCACGGGCGTTCTGGCCTTCAAGAATCATGTTCTCCATGGTGGCGACCCATGCCATCCCGTTCAGTTCTGCTGCGCCCGCGCGGGCTACACAGTGACGGGCTTCCTTACCCATTTCGATCCGCTTTGCCAGCTCGATCTCTTCTTGCGCTGTCAATAACGGTTCCTGAGCCATCTGCCGGAAGTACAGTCCCACCGGATCATCTGCGGAGACCGCATTGATGTCACCCACACCGGGGTCTTGGGGCAGTTCTTCAGGCTCAAACTCCATCTCAATTTCTTCGGGCATGCCCAATCCGCCGCGTAAGGATTGGTCACTTTCCTGTCGAACTTCAATACCGAGTTGCGTCTTCTCCTTCTTCATCTAGTAACTCAAGGACATCATCGAACGTCAGATAACCCCGCTGGTCGGCCCGGTTCATCAGTTCTTGTATCAACTTGGCACCCTCTTACGTACTCGATGGTTAATAACTTCCGATTGTTAAACATAATATTTTGTAATGTTTTTAACAACCGCCTAAACAAAAGTATTCTAGCACACTTTTGGGGCGTTTGTGAATAAATCATGAATGAACACATGCGTAAGAATTTACGAATTACGCGTAAAAGATTAAGGTTTAGTAATGTTGAGCGAAGGTCAATTCTGAAATTTTGTGAAATAGTGCTAGAATAACTGATGTTAAGGTTGCATTCTTCTAATCTTTGCTTATCATAAAAGTATAGATTATGTAATTTCGTGCGCTGGCGTATATAAGGTAACGATAATGGCGACTCGACGTTTTACTGGCGATTTACCTCCCGACCCGGAACCCGATTTCAGCAACGGTCGGCAGCCGCCGATCCAACCCGCTCCGGCGCAACCGGCACGACCTACAGCTCCTGCCGCGCAGCCTCGTACGGCTCCGCAGCGTCCTGCTGCTCATCTCCCTCGTACGTTAACGCAGGTTTTAAATGAGGCGAATGAACGAGTCATTCAAGGTGACTTGGTCGACTACGTTCCCATGTCCACAGGTTTCGACCCGCTCGACGGTTTTATCGGCGGTGGTCTTCGGAAAACAGAACTAACGTTGCTCGGTGGTGCTCAGGGTATCGGCAAAACGATTGCTACGCTTCAAATTGCGCGTAACATCGCCATGCGCCCTGATCAATATGCCTTTTATCTCTCCTATGAACATACCGAAACACACTTGATGCATCGTCTCCTGTGTTTGGAAAGCGTCAATCCTCCTGAACTGGATGTGACCCGCGGCATTAAGCTCCGCGACCTGTATCAGATCATTGTCGCGGAACGTGCTAAAGGTTTCATGGGACGTGATCCCAACTCCCCCGGTTCGTTGCAGGCGATCCTCAAGGAAAACCCGCGTACCGCACCGGCGCTAGCTCGTATGGCTCGCTATGCCGACCGTATGATCTTGGTCAAAGCCAGTCCTGCGGTGACGACTTTGAAAGCCATCAAAGAAATGACGGCCCGTCTCTGCGATGCAACCGGTGGAAACGTGACAGTTTTCGTGGACTACCTGCAAAAGATCGCGGTCTATCCGGAACGTCCGCGTGATGAAAACGACAAAGTCACAATCATTGTCGAAGGTCTGAAGGACATTGCCCTCTCGCTCGATGTGCCGGTTTGGGCCATCGTGGCTGCCGATCGTGATGGTTTGAAGAGTAAGCGTATCCATCTGTTCCATCTTCGTGGCAGCAGTGCGCTTGACTATGAGTCGGACATCGCTATCATCATGAACAACAAGTACCACATTCTGTCCAAGGATCATGTGGCCTTCAATCCCTATACGGCCAAGCAGTTCCGTGATTGGGTCGTCTTCACCGTCGAGAAGAACCGCGCCGGACGTGCCATGCAGGATATGGAATTTCAGCTTTACGGTCAGCACTTCGCCTTTGATCCGCGTGGTCAGAAGGTCCAGCAGCAGCTCATTGACGACAAAGTCATCGAGAGTTAAACTTTTCCTCACCCTGATGATTAAAAAGGGCGCATCAACTGCGTCCTTTTTGTTGTATTCTACAAATGAATGGGCGAACCTCAGTCGTCGCTGTTATTCTGATCAATGCTGCGGAGTGAAACAGGGCGGGGAATTGATTTTTCGCACATCCTATCGCTAAAGCTTACACAAGTCACGTTACAGCCACGGCATCCCTGCGTATAATAGGTACCCTTGAACAAATAAGCTGAAGTCGAGAACTTCCCATGAGTCTGCAAACGGTTACGCGCTTTCTGGTTGAAAATCTCCGCGCCGTAAAGAACGTGCGCTCAGTCAAAATACTGGATGTCGGATCGCTACTCGTCAACATTACGCACGGCTATTTCACCGAAGATATCATGATTTATCTGCTGGCCGGTGAATTGTCGACGGGGTTTATCAAGAAGACCCTCAACGCCAACACCCGTGCGGATTTGCATACGCTCTACATTCTGGCCTTTGAACTCATCAGCGAGGATGGCAAAACGCCATTGATGAGTGATGGACTGCGCCTTCTGCTGCAAGCCTACAGTGGCAAGGTCTATGCCTACACCACCATACGGGACGCTGTAGTGGTGTTCCCGGTCATTGTTGAACAGAGCCGCATCGTCCGCGAGCAGCCTGTCCGCTTAGCCGATCTCAGCGGTGATTTTGTAGCCATTGAGTCGGATTACATCATGGGCGTACGGAATGTCGCCGGATTTAATCCGCCCCGCGAACAGAAAGTGCATGTTGAACGACCGATTGAGAATCCAATGCAGATGTTTTACGATGTGCTGGGTGTTTCCTTGGATGCCAGCTTGGATGACATCAAACGGGCTTACCGGCGCAAAGCCCGTAAACATCACCCTGATACCGATAAAACCCCCGGTGCCACCGAACGGATGCAGCAAATCAACGATGCCTACTCCCGAATCCTTGAAACATTAGAGTAAATTCATATTTACGCATATTTCACTTTTGATTCATGCGTTGTGTTCTTGAATGGACGTACAATAAGTTTCAAGTTGTATAGTTACTTTGATTCTGGAAATTGAATTGGGACGGCGTTAAATGATGGCCTACTCAAGAGCACAAACCCTTGTCGTTGACGCGGACTCCGAAACCTTGGATGGTATTCCGAAGTTTGGCGAAGCACATTTCCGCCAGAAGAATGATTTGGTCATCACCTGTAAGGGATTCTCGGACAGGTTGATTTTACATGTCGATAGCCGCCTCATCTTGGGCCGCAAAGGTGAAGGTGATGACTCGAACTGCCCCGACGTCGACCTCAACATCTTCAATGCCTACGCTTATGGCGTATCCAAACAGCACGCTGTTATCGAATTCGCTGACCGTGTACTCATCCTGCGTGACCTTGGCAGCCGCAACGGAACCTACATCAACCGCCAGCAAGTTGCTCCGAATGCTCATCGTGTCCTGCGTGACAATGATGTCGTCCATCTCGGTAACCTAGAACTGCACGTTCATTTCCAAGCGGCAGTCAAATAATCATTTCCTTGCAGATTGCTCAATCAAAATGAGGGTTGTAACACCCTCATTTTGTTTTATTACTCTACTACTTCACGTATCCGGATGTAATTCAACTTGGAAAGTTCCCTTACCTGCGCCTCGGCACGGTAGCTGCTCCGTACCAATGGCCCACTTTCCACCCATTTGAAGCCCATCTCGCGTCCTAATTTCTCGAACGCATCGAATTCTTCCGGTAGATAGAAGCGTTCCACTGCCAGATGCTGTTTACTCGGTTGTAGGTATTGACCAATCGTCAAAATATCTACGCCCTGTCCCACCAGATCGCGCATCACTTCGAGTACTTCCTCGAATGTCTCACCCAACCCGACCATGATGCCGCTCTTGGTCAGAACCAATGGGTCCATCTTCTTGGCGTTACCCAAAGTCTTCATCGCCCATTCGTATTTATCTTGGGGCTGTACCTTCTTGAACAGTCGCGGAACCGTCTCAACGTTGTGGTTTAGGATTTCCGGTTGGGCATCCATCACCGTTTTCAGGTTGGCTTCGCTCCCCTTGAAGTCGGGGATTAACACCTCGATACTGCACCCCGGTTGGAGCTTCCGGATTCGTTGAATCACCATCGAAAACAGAGGTGCGCCCCCATCAGGCCGCTCGTCACGGTTGACGCTTGTGATGACCACATGCCGTAGACCCAATGCCCGCACCGACTCGGCCACGCGGTTCGGCTCTGCCCAGTCAATCGGGTTCGGTCGCCCTGTCTTGATGTCACAGAATCCACATGAACGGGTGCAAGTGTCTCCACCCATCAAGAAAGTGGCGGTGCCTTTTCCCCAACACTCGGCAATGTTCGGGCACTGCGCCTCTTCACAAACTGTGTTGAGCTTCTTGTTGCGCATCAATTCGTAGACTTCTTTATAACCCTCGCTGCTCGGGGCGCGCACCTTGATCCAAGGCGGTCTGCGTCGGGGATGCGCCGGATCAGGCTGCCAGCCTTCCTTTGGGGTTAGGGGAATCGCATTCGGATCAATCAAATCACTCACGGTAAACCTCATTTTCTAAATCAGCGTTTCCGGCTGATGACTGTGTGCACTTGCAAAGGTCTGTTTATTATAATCTGATCACCGTATGAACTCTACTTCCGATGGTGTGGCGTCGGTCTCCCTTACCAGCACTTTCCAGAGATAGTGGACAATCACTTCCCGGCTGCCTGCAAAAATCGCCAGCCGAATTACCGGTAATGCAAAGGCATTAAAAATGGCTGACAGTCCCAAAAATTGTAGGATCGCGGGTGCAACCGTGAACCCTACTAACAAAGTCAGCACAAAAGTCGAAATCTGAATGATTAAATAAACTGCGAAGGCTGTCGCTCCGGCATCGAGCCGCTTAGTCGCATAGATCGGAACCAGAATGCCAATCTCAGCCGAAAGCACAATCGAATGCAAGTGGTCGATATAAACCGCCAGCGCCATCGTCCCGATATAGACCACGACAATCAGTCCACCAGCTATATCAGCTTTTTGTGGAATAATCCCCGGATTGATACTGGCCGCGATCAACATCACCACAATCGTAAAGAATCCGCGCATTAACCACGTTCCTGCCGCTTCAGTTTGTTCCAAGGATTCATTCCGGTGCAAGCAAGCCGACATGACAATCCGCCCGATGCCCAGTACTCCCGGTGGAGTGACCACCAAGAGGTCATAAATGCCGGATTCTTTTTCATTGGCAATACTGCTGGCAATTTGTACGGCCCATCGCAACCCGTAGACCGCGCTTAAGAAGACAATTCCCGGTAAGAGAAGAAACGGCGAGAACAAGATCAGTACACATCCCATATACCACGGCATGATATATGGGGGTTGAGTAATAATATGCTGATAGAGCGGATGCCCCGTGACGGGCCGTTTCATCCAGCGCCACAGTGTCCATGTTTGAATCAATGTACTTCCTTCATGACTATGTTTTTGGTTTCTATGCTGAATGCCAACCCTGCGAATATAGAGCCGATTCCGCGTCTTTTGCTGGGGTATTGGTTCGCTTAATCAGCAGTTGCCACATGAGGCGGATAATGCCTTCCTGTATCATGACAAAAATCGCAATCCGCGCGATGGTTAATGCGACGTCTGCCAATCCGCTTTGCAAACCAAACTGTTGATAAATGCGATCCAGTAGACTAAATCCGATGAGCACACCAAGCGCGTAGCTGACGATTTTCATGAGTAAAAATACAGCGGGCGCATATAGAACTGAATCGGTTGTTCCGCTGGCAAATGTCGGGATCACCAATCCGACGAGACAGCCAATCACTGTAGACTGCACATACTCGCTGTAAATGAGTACGACCACCGCCAACCCATTAACGAGCGGCACGATGATAGGCAGTGTCAACCGTGACGATGATAGGATAATTGTAAAAGATATCGCGACAAACAACCCTAATACAACCCCGATAACGGTCAAGGCAACACGCGTCGTCGTTCTTACGATTCCCTTCATCCGGCTGAAATGCCGCTGCTGGTAAAGCAAACTGGTGCAGATGACCCAAGAAACTGCCAGTACACCTGCCGGACACAAGGCCAGAAGCTCGAATGTATTGTTCTTGCGTTCCTGAGCAATGATCTGGCTGACTCTGACAGCACAGTCGAGGCCGTAAATCAAACCACTGCCCGCCAAAAGAATCGGCATGACCACGATAAGCACTGTTGGCATGAACTCGCTCATCGCCATGACAAACCCGATGATGACACCTGCCGAAGTCAAACTGTAGCGTTTGCTCGAAGGTGGCAGCAAAACATTTCGCACGAATATGGGATGGGTTGCTGGCGGATCATTAAGCGCGTGCCACAGTTTGAGCGTCATTGTGCAGTTTGAATTGCAGGTATAGGGAATCGGCAGTCAAGAAATCGATATCTGATGATCGGGCGTTCGAGGTCACGATTATCCATCTCCAACCGAGAGAAATAACCGCTTCCCGGGTAAAATAAAACATCATCACGGTTAACGTCATTTGGCTTAGTTCGCTGCTAATTCCAACCTGATTCAGCAGGTGACAGATAGCAGGCAAGATAAATAAGCTCACCATGATTGTTAAAACATACGAACAAATCTGAAATGCCGCAAAAATAATCACTGCCCACAATCGTTGATCGACGCTGGTAGACCGCTGCGAAGCTAACATGCCGGAGATACAGCTAAATACGATTGCTTGGATGTGGTCTACATAAAACAGCACAATAATTCCCAAACCCCAGATGAGGGTCACGCTGCCCTTCATGCCCAAAACGCGTTGCAAGAATAATTGGCTGGAGATCACAAAAGGAATGAACAATCCGGCACGCACTACCCACGCCTCGGCAGAATTGAGAATCTCAAATGCCCGTTCGCGGTGGATTGACCCCACGCAAATAGCCCATAATGTACTGATCGTTCCTCCCGGTGTCATGCACAATAGTTCGTAAGTGCGGCTTCGCTGCTCATTGGCGATTCGATCACTGATTCTCAGGGTCAAAATAATGCCGCTGATTGTCCCACTGAAGACCATCAAACAGACGAGTCGCATATCAATGATGAACAGCAAAGGCCAAAGCCAAATTTGCCCTTGCAAGAAAATATTTTGGGTCATTCTGCTCATACGCGTGGCATCATCGTAGATGTCGTCTACGACCCGCGTGAAAAGGGGATGACGTTCAGACGGGTGTTTCAATGCTGCCCATAAGCGCCACATCGTCATGGTGCGAATCCCCATGCTACCGGATCAGGCCCATTGACTGTCGGGAAGATGCCATCGCTCAGTTGCGTAAAGACACCGCTGTTGATGTCCAATGCCAGCAGCAGATAACCCTTATCGTCACCCGGCACATTGCCCCCAAAAGCGATATGTGTACTGTCCGGCGACCAGATCAATCGGGGTGGGTTAGGGGTGTGTTCAGTGGTTTTGAAACCGCAGTAACTGTGTATCTCTCCACTGTTAATGTCGATGACATGAATGGCGGCTGTATCGGCATCGGTCGCTGGACTCGCGCTCTTCAACTTCATGACCCAAAATGCAATATGTGCGCCATCGGGTGACCAACTTAGATCACCACTTGTGAGACCGTTGATTCGTACCGCCCCATACGTATCCGTAAGGTGTGTCCAGCGTGCTGGCGAGTATGTTGTCCCGGGTTGTGCGGCATAAATCTCACTGCCTGTAATATTCGACCCTTCGATCGTAACCGGCGCGACGTAAGCCAAATATTGCCCATTGGGTGACCACGCTGCCGAGTCGTAATACGGCAGATCAATACCTAGATCAACGCCTGTCAGATCAATATTGTCACCGGCCTCCAAGTTCACCATCAAACGGTGAAAAGTGTCGCCATCTTGTTTGACCTTGATGCCCCATTTCCCCCCCGGTTGCACATTTGCGACGCCGCTGACGTTCAAATAATCACGATCCCCACCGCTCTCTGGTTGCAAATAGGCATCTTTGGTGGGCGTCCAGACTAGCAGCATATTAGTCGACCACCACTCGACATCCGCTGCATAATCAATTAATGGGGTGCGCTCGGTACCATCCAACCGCATCTTGGAATAGGATTCAGTCGTTGAATCGACGTAGGTAATCCACTTTGCATCTGGCGATAAACGACAGTTCGTCCCGCATGGACGGGTATCGGGCAGGGGATAACGACGGTTGGCGTCAATGTTATACACCCACATGCTGGCCTTATCAAAAGCCGTCAAGATAATCCCGCCCGGTGTGAATTGGGTACCCCGTAACTGAATGCCGCCCGAGGGACAGATATCAACCACCGTATTTGCCGCTGCAATTTTGCCTCCACAGATCAAAATCAGCGCCAGCAGAATCCAACCAAGGGTGCGGAACAAGCGATATTGAGCAATGAATAAATGACGTGGAAAAATCATAATGTATTGACTGCTGATTCACGTTTCGCCAAGCATATCACAAAACAACTTCACCCGCTTTTATTACAAAATGAGCTCGAAAATTGTTCGCGCTTGACGAGACTTGTAACAATTTTCTTAAACGTTTATGTCCCACACTCGTGTGCTACGATATAGATTCCAATCTTGTTAGAGTTTGTTGATGTTGCATAGAAACATGTGTTTTAGGTTAAGGAATTTGGTACACTTAACGCTGTGGATAGATATAGGTATGATATAGTGACATCAGAGTATGTGTGCTGCCAGAACAGGGGCGACAAATGAAAACCAGCCTCACAACCATTTCATCCAACATACGTGATGAAATCGGTGAAGGTTCGCCTGAATCAGGGGAAATAAAAGAGCCTGTTAATCCCCAAACCACCACCACTTCTCCAGTGATAAAGACCAGTGGCGGTTATGCGCCAACGGCTGAGACGGGCGTTATTCCGGCTGTGTTCATTGCGCCCTTTGAAGGTCTAGATAACGCCGAAGGTCAAGATGCTTCCCGCACGACGGCTGAAATTCAGGTTGCACCCCTCAATCAGAAAGCGACGCAAACCATGACAGAACATATGCCGTCCATACTGATTATCGAAGATACCACAGAGTTGGCTGAGGTCATTCAAGCCACGCTCGAACGCATGAATATGCATACTGCCCATGAAACACACGGTGGTAAAGCGATTGCGCGTTTCGATGAAATGCGCCCTGATGTCGTATTGCTTGACATTGGTTTGCCCGATATGACGGGTTGGAAATTCTTGGAAGCGGTCAAAGAGAAACACAAGGATGAGATGCCCATCATCATCGTCATCACGGCTTATGGTGATCCGGCTAATCGTTTGGTTGCCAAGTTCCAAGGGGTCTATAACTACCTCATCAAGCCCTTCACCTCGGACGAGGTCGAGCAGGTTGTGATGTCCGCCCTCCGCAGCAAGACTGCATGAACCGAATTCGATTTTTCCGCGCCCTCACTCTGAGGGCGTTTTTGTTGGGCATAGCATTTTTGACTATTGCATCAACCCCGCCACCGCCTGCCCCTTCATCGTTGACCGTCAATCTCGCAGCACACCGCCCTATGCAGGCGCTTTATCAAATCGAGGCACAGGCTTCACAATCCGGTTGGACTGCCGACCTTGCCAAATCCGCTGCCGATATTTGGGAAGCGCTGGATGATTTGCCGCAGGCCACCGCCTATTGGGAAGTCGCATTAAGTCTTCGGCTTAATGACGAGCAGTTGACCCGCCGCTTGGCCCAATCCTACTTGGACTTGCAGCGATGGTCGCAGGCAGTGATTACCCTCAGTAACCTTTTGAAAATTACGGATGATAATTGGGCACATTTTCAACTTGGCGTTCTGCAATCGGTTCTAGATGGAAATACATCTGCCGACCAGTTGAAACTCGCAGCGCGAGATACCCAATTTCAATCGGTCGCTCAACAGTTGATTCCGCTCCTAAGCGAATCGTCAGATATTAGACGAGCCATGAAGGTTGGTACGGTTTTGGTAACAGCCAAGTTGTGGCCGAATGCAGAGTATGTTTTTCAGTATGCAGCCTCCTTTTCGCCTTCGTTGCCAGAGGTCTTAGCCTATGCCGGTCTAGCTCGTGACCAGCAGGGCAAAAATGGCCGCCCACAAATTGATCAAGCCGTTGCGGTTGCGCCCAATAATGCACAAGTTCGCTATCTGCAAGGCTTGCACCTGCATCTAGTAGGGGACGAAACCAACAGTCTGATTGCCCTCCAACAAGCTGCCGTTCTCGACCCACTTAATCCAGCTTGTGCTGCTGAATTGGCCGTTACCTACGACCGCGCGGGGGATGCTGTAAAAGCCGAATATTGGTATAAAGCGGCAGTGACTCTCTCCAACAACGATCCGCGTTTTCAAGCATTGCTCACTGCTTTCTATAGTCAGCCTTCGGTGTCCATCATCACAGCGACGCCCTAACTCCACGTTTACGCTCCTTCACCAGCGTGCTACAATCCCACTGTTATCACCAACTTCAAGAGGTGTCTTGTCTTGCGCCGTATCCTCATTATCTTCGTGCTGCTGCTTCTGCTTGGTGCCTCCTATCTGGCTAATCGCTTTACTTCTCATCTTCATTACATCGTTCCTGTACAAGCTGGAAAAGTTGCCTATATCGCGACATTTGATGATTTCAAATCGGATTGGGTGCAAGCTGAGGGCCGCCTCAAAACACAGATTTTGGATACAGGTGTCCTTGAAATTACAGTAGGTGATGTGGATAAACTGCCATTTTCGCAGGCCAAACCGTATTTCGCTGATTTTGATGTACGCGCTCAAGCCACGGCTGTCGATGGACCCGAAGGCAACGGTTTCGGTTTGATCTTCCGTCTGCAAAACAAAGATAACTCTTCCCCATCGGATGACGATTTCTATCTATTTGAGATTAGCAGCGACGGCTACTATCGTGTGCTGCGCTCCTTGTATAATCCCTCAAAAGGCGTCAGTGTTCAGAAAGAGTTGAGCACATGGATACCATCGTCAGTGATTAACCAGCATATTGGTGCCACCAACTTCCTTCGTGTGGTCGCCAAAGGTGATCAATTTCAGTTTTATGTGAATAACCAACTTATGAAGCTATGTATTCCCGACGATCCAAATGCTGAAAGTACCTTTCCCGCGACAGGGGAGTGTGTTGGTGGCAAAATGCTGGATACGCTTGTGGATGCTACTATTCCCAATGGCCAGCTTGGAGTCGTCGCTCAGTCACTTGACGAGCAGGGAGTCGTCGTCGACTTTGATAACGTGGCGGTCTACGGCCCGTCCTAAGAACGATAAAATTCGCCTCAGGACAGACGATTTCATCAAACTCCGCTATACTAATGCGATAATAATGATCCCTGCTTTACACTGATGGCTGACAATATCAGCGCTTGAAGCTGATTCAACAGGAGCGAGAAAATGGACGATCCAAAAGTCAAACTACAAGCAGCGCTAAAAGAAGCGATGATCAATAAAGATAATCTGCGTCGCGACGTCATTCGCGGCTTGCTGAGCGCCGTTAAACAAGTTGAGGTTGACAGTCAAAAAGAGCTTCATGGCGACGATGTTATTGCTGTTCTCCAAAAAGAAGCCAAAAAACGCCGTGAGAGTATTGATGAAGCCGTTAAAGTTGGACGCAACGAAATTGCTGACCAGGAAAAGCTTGAACTGGCAATTATTGAAGCCTTCTTACCGGCGCAGCTTTCTCGTGAACAGCTATCGACCATCGTTCAGGAAACGATTGCCCAAACAGGCGTTACCTCCCCCAAAGAAATCGGTAAATTGATGGGGGCGCTTATGCCGAAAGTCAAGGGATTGGCTGATGGCAAACTCGTCAATGAGGTAGTTCGCGAACTGCTGAAGTAGAGCATTTGGTGTGGTCATGACCAATTGGCTGATGCGGTTTCTACAAACGACATTTCGAATTCAACCGGAGCGCTCTCGCAGCGCCTTACATTGGATTGGGACCATCGTCGCAACAGCCTCTTTTGTTTTAATCGCGACACTGTTGGTCATCTATGACAGCGTATTCCTTGGGTTCAACAGCCTTTCAGCACTCCAAATTGGGGATACAGCGCCGCAGGATATTCGTGCTCCCATAAGTGTTCCGCCTTACATCAGCAAAGTTTTAACCGATCAGCGTCAACAAGAAATTCGCCAGAGTGTGGCGGACATTTACTTCCCACCTGACCCGGCCGTATCGCGCCAGCAGTCCGATATGGCCGCTCAAATTCTGGACTATATCCAAAACATCCGTCATGATCCTTATGGCACTCCGCAGCAAAAGATCGAAGACCTGCGGGCGATTAACGATCTCAAGCTTCAAGATTCGACCATCGTCCAACTCTTAGGCTTGGATGACAAAGCGTGGACAGACATCACCGACCAAATCACCAGTATTCTCGAACGCGTCATGCGCCTTGAGATTCGGGACTCTAATCTCCAAAACGTTATTACCCAATTGCCAATGCAGGTTGGAGTTCGTTTCTCAGAAGAACAAGCAGATGTTATTGTTCAGGTGGTTAAGGGGTTAATTCGTCCCAACACGCTCCTTGATAAGACTGCCACTGAACAAGCCCAACAAACTGCCGTTGCCAATGTTATGGTGCGGCGCAGTTTTGAGCGTGGGCAGGTCATCTTGCGAACGGGTGAAAGAGTCGATGCTGCTTCCTATGAAGCCCTCAGTGTGCTCGGCCTGCTCGAACCCACCAATCAGCGTGTTCAAGAATTCGCCCGCGCCGCCTTGGCCAGCATCATAGTCGTGGTCGTGACAGGTTTCTATCTCAACCACTTTAAGCCGGCCTTATTGCGTTCGTCGCGCTTCCTGATCGTGCTTGCATCGCTTTTCCTCCTGACGCTGATGGGAGCACGTCTATCGGTTGTTTCTGGTCAAATCTATTTGTACCCGACAGCGGCTATGGCGATTTTATACGCGGCGCTTGCCAGTGCTGAAGTATCGGTCATCGGCGTATTGGGAATGGCTTCCCTCATCGGCTTGATGCAAAACAACTCTTTAGAAATGGCGATGCTGGTGGCAGTTGGTGGACTCCTTGCGACACTCTCCCTGCGCCGTCCTGAACGCCTAAACGGCTATTTCATGCCGGGATTGCTTGTTGCGCTGGCAAACATCGCAGTCGTTTTGATTTTCTTTCAAGGTGACCTGACATCTTCCAGTAATGCATCTGGCATAGTCGAACTCATCATATATTGTTTAATTAACGGTGCTTTGTCCGCGACCATCGCGCTTGCCGGAATTTATATTGCCACCCTTGTATTTAACCTTCCAACGGGTCTTAAGCTAGTTGAACTCAGCCAACCCAATCAACCATTGCTTCAGCGGCTTCTGCGTGAAGCGCCGGGAACCTATCAACACTCCCTGCAAGTCTCTAATTTGAGCGAACAAGCGGCCAATGCCATCGGTGTAAACGCGGAACTGGTTCGCGTTGCCGCGCTTTACCATGATGTGGGCAAAATGGTTAACCCCGCCTTTTTCACCGAAAATCAGGTCGAGGGTATTAACCCACATGATGCGCTTGATGATCCTGCTCGCAGCGCTGCCATTATCATTAGCCATGTGACCGAAGGCGAGAAAATGGCGCGCCAGTATCGTTTGCCTGCTCGTCTCCGTGATTTCATCATGGAACATCACGGCACACAGGTTTTGTATTTTTATCAGATTGCGGTTCAAAAGGCGGGTAGTGAACAAGCTGTCGACATCGAGCAGTTTACATATCCCGGTCCTAAGCCCCAGACAAAAGAGACAGCCATTTTAATGTTGGCCGATAGCTCTGAAGCGACTGTGCGCTCCCGTAAGCCGACCAAAAAGCAGGAAATTGCCGAGATCGTTCAGCATATTATTGATGGCAAGCTGCAATCCGGTCAGCTCGACGAGTCGGGCTTAACGCTCAACGACCTCAGCACCATTCGTCGTGTCTTTGTGGATATGCTGCAAGCGGTGTTCCATCCTCGTATTAATTATCCGCCGCAGCTGAAGCCATCGAAAGAATCGTCAACTGAAGTTCCACGTGTTCCAAGTTTGCCCAACGTGACTCAAGATACCGCAGTCGTGCGCAGTCTACCGGATGGAGATCGACCACCGACTGTCGCCGTGCCCGTTGAGCCAGCGCCGTCTGAACCCGTGAATGCCAAGGCACAAACCAAAGAAATCCCTGCTATAAAGATTATGCTGGATGCCGAAGATGAAGCGCCGTTGCCGGACGTTCCGCCACTGCCTCGTACTGGCGAATACAAGACCATTCGTAACGGTGAGAATGGTAAGCCGCCTCTAAAGAAGGATGCCCCAGAAGAATAATAATCATGACATTTACCATCGATATTCAAAACGAAGCCGATTACCCCGTTGATGCGGCGCGGTTACAAGCCGCTTCGCAGCAAGTTCTCTCTCAACACGACGTCGATCCCGATACCACACTCAGTATCGTCTTTGTAGATAACGCCTACATTCAGAATGTAAATCAGCAGTTTCGCGGCGTTGACGCCCCGACCGATGTGCTGTCTTTTCCTGCCGATGAACCCCCTGTCGAAATTGAGGGGGAGCTGCCTTATCTTGGTGATTTGATCGTCGCCTTTCCCTATGCCTCCGAACAGGCCGCCCGTGAAGGTCATGCCCTGATGGACAGCCTCTCGCTTCTGGTGGTACACGGTACGCTGCATCTGCTCGGTTACGACCACGATACCACTGAAAACCGTGCCGAAATGTGGGCGGCGCAGGACGAAGCCTTGACCGCGCTGGGCATCTCAACCGCTATCGTTCCCGCCCTTGAAGGGAGCGATCATGACCAATCTCACTAAACGCGTGCTAGACGAAATCACCAGCACCATGAAAATCAATCCGGATGATTATGGTTTGAACAGCAGTCCGAACCGCATCAAAAGTTTTGGCTATGCTGTAGCGGGTTGGCTTTACATGATCCGTTACCAGAAGAACACACGGATTATGTCCGTCTTCAGCATTTTGATCTTCGTATTCGCGCTTTGGCTGCAAATTGACCTCACCAGTTGGGCGATTCTCATACTGACCATCACCGCCGTTTGGATGGCAGAATTCTTGAACGCTGCCGTTGAGGCAGTGGTCAATCTGGCGACCTCCGAGTTTCACCCGATGGCCAAAGTCGCCAAAGATGTCGCGGCTGCGGCGGTTTTGCTTGGCGCAGTTGCCTCAGTGCTGGTAGGCTTATTAATATTAGGGCCGCCGCTTTTACATAAATTGGGTTATTGAGTAAAGCCTATGGAAGAGATCCCTCAGTCGGAACAGTCCCCGCGTCGCAACAGTGCTCGTGAACGTCACCAGCGGCGCAAGCAGCAGGGTATGGCGCAGCCCTCCAATATCCCGCGCCAGTTGAAACCGTCCGGTGGCTTCGAACTACCAGAGATACGCCTTCCGGTGAATCGTCTGGTCATCTATGGGGTCGCCGGAGCTGTCTTTCTCATCGTCGTCGTTATGCTCATTGGACGCCTAAAAAATGACACGCCTAAAGCCAGCCCCAACGCCATCTGGATCGGTACCCAATGGACGTACGACAGTCCTGATGACGCCGCTCTCAACGCGCTTATTCAAAAGCTGCGCGATCATCAGGTAGGCGTGGTTTACGCGTGGGTCGGCCTGCTTCAATCCAATAATGCATGGTCAGATACATCCAAACTCGATTCCGTTAAAGCCTTTGTTCTGCGTTTCAAACGGCTTTATCCGGAAGCCAAGCTCTATAGTTGGCTCAGCCTTGATGCTCAACCCATTGATGCCAATACGCGCCTCAGCGACACCAACATGCAGCAAATCGTTGCCGACTTCAGCCAGCGAATGACCGCCGAATTCAAATTTGACGGCGTGATGTTGAATGTCGTTCCGGTATTCAACAACGACGAGAACTATCTATCGCTTTTGCGGAAGGTGCATACCAGCATTGGGGATAAGGCTTCACTCGCTGTTGCCGTTCCACCGGATTGGACGCCAACCGAAGCCAATATTCCGAAGCCGCCCCGTATCGAACCCGGAACGGTTTGGGAAGAAACCTATAAGCAGCGTGTCGCCCTCATCGCCGATCAAGTGGTGGTCACGGCTTACAACAGCGGCATGTCGGTCGCTTCTGACTATTCCGCGTGGATGGCCTATCAGGTTAAGACCTTCGCCAGTGCCTTAGCCGGATTGCAAACTGCAACCGGTATTCCCGCTTCAACCGAACTGCTCGTCGGTGTTCCGGCTTACGATGCCCAAGCCTTGACCCATGACAAAAATGTCGAAAATATCCCATCAGCCATTTCAGGCATCCGTAGCGGACTTTCAGAAAGTGGAACATCATCCAAGTTCGTCAAAGGTGTTGCCATCTACTTCGAGTCCCAGATGAACGACGATGATTGGTCGCAGCTCAAGCAGCTTTGGTCAAACTGACGAATAAATTCCCTCTTGATTCCCCCTCTGCCATGAAATGGAGAGGGGGCAGGGGGTGAGGATTTCTACTTCCCCAATTCCTCATAGAAATAGATCGCCGTATCAATCCCTTTGTGGAACATCTCCAGCGTAAAGTTCTCGTTCGGCCCATGCGCACCGTCGCTGCTGAGTCCCAATCCCATCAGGATTACAGGCAAGTTGTTGAGCTGCCGCTGGAAGTCCGCGATGATTGGCAGTGTTCCGCCGCCCCGTTCAAACACTGGACGTTTGCCCCAACCTTTTTCGAAGGCCGTCATCGCCGCTTGCATCGCGGATGAGTGGGTATCCATCACGGCGGGAAATGCACCTGCTTGCTGCCGGACTTCGCTGCGCACGGTCGGCGGCGTCAGCTTCAGCAAATGAGCTTTAACCAATTCGTAAATCTTGTTTGGGTCTTGGTTCGGAACAAGACGACAGCTAATTTTTGCAAGTGCCTTCGCCGGCAGCACCGTCTTTGATCCTTCGCCGTAAAACCCGCTGACGAAACCGTTGATTTCCAGTGTCGGACGTCCGCCAATTCGCTCATGCAGATCATAACCGGCTTCGCCCCAGAACTGTGGCACGCCCGTTGCCGCTTTCCAATCCGCTTCGCTTGCCGCATGGCTGCGGAGTTCCGCGCGTTCCTCGTCACTCATCTTCAGCACATCATCATAGAACCCCGGCACATTCACGCTGCCGTCCGGATTATGCAGTTGCGCGATAATTTCGGCCATTGCCTGTGCCGGATTATGCACGATGCCGCCGTAACCGCCGCTGTGCAAATCCTGCTTCGGCCCAAACACCTCGAAGTCCAGATACATCAACCCGCGCGTCGAGTAATCAATCACCGGTTGGTCAATCGTCTTCATACCGCTGTCCGAGATGACGCACACATCAGCCTTTAGCTTGTCGCGGTTCGCCGCCACGAACTTCCCGAGATTTGTCGAGCCGATTTCTTCCTCGCCTTCGATCAAGAACTTCATGTTGGCAGGCGCTTTCCCCCCGTTTGCCAGCAGCGATTCTGCCGCTTTCAACTGTGCCAGCATTTGCCCTTTATCGTCGCTTGATCCTCTCGCCCAGATTTTCCCGTCATGGATCACCGGTTCAAACGGCTCATTGTCCCAGCCATCGCTCTTGACGGCGGGCTGCACATCATAATGCCCGTAAACCAGCACCGTCGGCTTATCGCTGCCTGCACCTAACCACTCGCCATACACCACCGGATGCCCAACGGTTTGCAAGATTTCTACCGTTGTCAGCCCGATCCGTCGCATATCAGCCGCCACCCATTCCGCCGCCTGCTGCACATCACCTTTACATTCAGGCAGGGTGCTGATGCTCTTAATCCGCAGCAAGTCGTCAAGCTGCTTCTCAAACTGTTGGCTGTTTGCTTTCGCATATTCATGTGCTTTCGTCATCGTTTATTCTCCTGCTCCAATGGCTTCATAGAAATAGATCGCTGTGTTGATGCCCTTGTGGAACATCTCGGTCATAAAGTGTTCGTTCGGGCTGTGTGCGCCGTCGTCATTCAATCCAAATCCCATCAAAATCACGGGTGCGTGCAGTTCTTTCTGGAAATCACTTACTACCGGAATGCTGCCGCCCTCGCGCATGAAGACCGGCTTCTTGCCCCATCCTTGCTCATAAGCGTAGATTGCCGCCTGCATTTCCGGTGTGCGGATGTCCACAAATGCTGCCGGTGCGCCTTCCGTCACCTCGACAGTAGTGCGGATGGTTGCCGGACTGATGTTCAGAATATGGTTGCGCACCAGTGTACCGATCACTTTCGGGTCTTGGTTCGCCACCAGTCGGCAGCTAATCTTCGCCCACGCTTTAGCCGGAAGTACCGTCTTAAACCCCGGCTCGAAGTATCCGCCAGCCATCCCGTTGATTTCCAGTGTCGGTCGTGCTCCTGTCCGCTCGTAGATCGCGTATTCCGGTTCGCCCCATGTTTTCGGAGCGCCCGTCGCCTGCCGCCATGCTGCCTCAGTCATACCTGTCTTTTTGAGTTCCGCCCGTTCTTCATCCGAAAGGGGCAGCACATCGTCATAAAAACCCGGCACCGCCACGCTGCCGTCCGGATTGTGAAGCTGTGCGATAATTTCTGCCAGTGCCTGTACCGGATTATGCACCGATCCGCCGTAGCTTCCGCTGTGCAAATCGGTTGCTGGCCCGTTCACCGTCACTTCTAAAGTCATCAGCCCACGCAGCGCATACAAAATCGACGGCTGATCCGACGTTGGCATCCCGCTGTCCGAGATCACGCACACATCCGCCGCCAGTTTGGAGGTATTCGAAGCGACGAAATCCGCAAGATGCGTCGAGCCGATTTCTTCCTCACCCTCGATCAAGAACTTCAGGTTGACTGGCGCTTTGCCGCCATGAGCCAGCAGCGCCTCTACCGCTTTGATATGCGCGAACACCTGTCCCTTATCGTCGGATGCACCCCGTGCGTAAATATGCCCATCGCGTTCTTCTGGCTCAAAGGGGTCACTGTTCCAACCGTCGCTCATGACTGCCGGTTGCACATCATAATGCCCGTAAATCAGCACCGTTTTCGCGTCCTGTCCCGCGCCCTTCCATTCGCCATAGACAATCGGATGCCCCGCTGTCTGAATGACTTCTACCTCATGCAAACCGATGCGCTCCAAATCGTCAGCCAGCCATCGAGCCGCTCGCTGCACATCATCCGTCCGCTCAATTGATGTACTGATGCTCGGAATTCGCAGCAGTTCAAATAACTGTTCCTTGAACGTTCCAAAATGTGCCTTCACATAGTCATGTGCTTGGCTCATACCTATTGTCACCCCTCAAATAGTTTGAACAGACATTTTGTAGGGCTGAGGCGTGTCTCAGCCGTAGAAACTAGACGTGATTTTTCATCCGCTTGCTCAACTCTTCATAAAACAAGACCGTAATCGTCATGCCCTTGTACCACATATCCAGATACACATGCTCGTTCGGTCCGTGCGCCGCACATCCTTTATAGCCGAAGGACAGCAGCACCATCTGGGCATCCAGCGCCTTCTGCAAATCGACGACCACCGGAATGCTGCCACCTTCGCGCGTGAAGTGAGGGCGCTTTCCCCAGACCATCTCGTAGGCCGTCTTCGCCGCTTCCACCGCCGGACTGTGACGGTCGATCAAAGCCGGCTCGCCAATCTCGATCAGCCTCAGTTCTGCTTTGACAGTCGGAGGTGTGATGGTCGCAATAGTGTCGCGCAGCTTTTCGTAAATCACTTGTGACGTTTGGTTCGGCACCAATCGGCAGCTAATCTTGGCCAGCGCCATTCCCGGCAGCACCGTTTTGAAACCATCGCCTGCGAACCCACCCCGTATACCGTTGATTTCCAGCGTTGGCCTCGCCCCGATCCGCTCATGCAGATTATATTGCGCCTCGCCCCAGACTTGTGGAGCCGCCGCCACATCTTTCCACTCTTCCTCGATCCACGGCAGTGCTTTTGCCAGTTCAGCGTGCTCTTCATCGTCCAGTGGCAGCACTTCGTCATAAAATTCCGGCACGCTCACGCTGCCATCAGCATTGTGCAGTTGGCTGATGATCTCCGCTAGTGCTTGAATCGGGTTATGCACCGTCCCGCCGAAGTGTCCGCTGTGCAAATCCTGCTTTGGCCCATGAACTTCGAGTTCCATTGTCACTACGCCGCGCAGCCCGTAAGCGATGTCCGGTTGTTCGCGGTCAGACATGCTTCCGTCACAGATCACCGCCACATCGCACTTCAGTCTCTCGCTGTGCTCCTTGACGAACACCGTCATGTTTTCTGAAGCTGATTCTTCGTCACCTTCGAACATCAGCTTGATATTGACCGGAGATGTGCCCGTCTTAATCACGGCTTCCGCTGCTTTAAGCTGTGCCATCACGTTGCTCTTACTGTCAATCGCCCCTCGCGCGAACACCTTGCCATCTTCTTCCGTTGGCTCAAATGGCGGTGTATGCCATCCGTCGCTCATCTCGGCAGGCTGCACATCATAATGGCAGTACACCAACACCGTTGGCGCATCTTTCCCCGCGCCATTCCATTCGGCGAATACCACCGGATGCCACTTCGTCTTAATGACCTCAACGGTATCAAACCCGATCCGTCGCATATCGGCTGCCAGCCATTCCGCCGCCCGCTCACAATCCACTTGATGTTCCACCAGCGTACTCACGCTCGGTATCCGCAGCAGCGCTTTCAACTGCTCTTTAAAATCCGCTTCATGACTCTTGATGTATTCCAAAGCTTGACTGTTCATCTTCCCTCAATCATTTGATTCTTCTAACCACTTCATACCAACCCCGAACTTGCTATTTTAGCCCTTTTGTTCTACAATGAGATTTGGTGGATTCAAAGTCCCTCCCTGTGTTTTGGGGAGGGATTTAGGGTGGGGTCTATATGCCAAACTGATAGGTTCCACTGCTAGATCTAATCGCATCTAAGTTTTGACCGATCCCTGAATATGTTGGTAGGGGCGCAAGGCTTTGCGCCCATGATAGCTTAAGCGAGAATATTTATGCTGTTCCAACCGCTAATGCAATTTTTGAAACACTCTCTGCCTTTGTCTTTGCGTCTGTGCGAAGCCTCCCGTGGTATAGCGGTTCAATTTCTTTCTCTCTTTTTTCTCTGTGCCTCTGTGGTAAATCGACTTTTGCATTTTCAGCGGCTTGCTCCCCTCCATCCGCTGCAACGACACTGCCAATTGCGCCGCGGCGGACACACGGGAGCCATCCGCGGCATTTGCGCCATTTCAGCGACATTAGCCGAGCCACTCGCGGCATGAAAATGTCAATTCAGCGGTTTCTCCCCTGCTTCCCGCCAGCCATTTCGGCGGATAGTTCTGCAAATTTCGCATTTTGTGCATAATTTGCATATCGTATTGAGCCAAAAGCCAATTGCTAAAAGCTAACCGCCAAACACTTTCGCCGCCTGCTCCCAAATCACCTGCTTACTCAGCTCTTCAAGTTCAAAAGGAAAATAATACCCGACCCGATCCAGTAACCCTTCATACCGTTCCTTCACTTTATAAGGAAGTTCATCCGGAGTTCCGACCACCGCGATTTCGTTCATCATCTCGTCGCTGATTTCCGTCCACATCTCGTTCCACCGGCTCTCACGGATCATCTTCGTCAGCCGTTCCGCCAGATCGCTCCACCCGTGCATCTCCAACACTGCCTTATAGCTCGGTGTGCTCGCGTAAAACGCAATCTGCGATTTGGTCGCAATCATGCTCTGCTGGATTTCTTCCGGTGTGTTGCCTGTAACCACAAAAATCATGCAGGTCAGTTTCACATCCTGTCGTGTGCGTCCGGTTTTCTGTGCCCCCGCCTCAATGTTCGGGATAATCACTTCCTTTAGATAGCGTGTGGTGTGGAATGGATGTACATGGAAGCCCTGACACAGTTCCCCCGCCAGTCTGCACAACCCCTCATTCACCCCCGCGATATAAATCGGAATATTCGAATAGGCCATCGGCTCAGGGGAGAAGAACGGTGTCATCAAAATAATCCGGTAGCTCTCGCCTATATAACGAAGAGGAGCGCCGTTCTGCCATCTGTTCCACGTCGCCCGCATTACCTCGATATATTCCCGCAGTCTCGGAACCGGAGCGCTCCACTCGCTCCCAAACCGCTTGGTGATATGCGCCTTTACCTGTGTTCCCAACCCCAGAATGAAGCGCCCTTGAGATTGTTCCGCCAAATCCCACGCTGTGTGTGCCATCACCATCGGGCTGCGTGGAAACGCCACTGCGATTCCCGTCCCAAGGTTGATCCTGCTGGTAGCGCTGGCCGCGTGGGTCAACGGTAAAAATGGGTTATGAGAGGTTTCGGCTGTCCATAATCCCCCAAATCCATAATCTTCGACCTGTCGCGCCATGTCGCCCACCTTATTCAGGTCTTTCGGGAAAATCGTCACATCAAATAGCATGGCTTTGCTCTAAACGCTTTCTTGTCTCTCCGTCTCTGCGGTTCAATTCTGAATGGTCTCAAATAGTAAATCGTCTCATTTTAATTCGCTAGGCCATTCGCCTGATGCTATAATGCGCAGGTAAATCACTTGTTTTGAAAAGGCCAACCATGCCCGCGCCCACTCTCTCCACCAAGCTGACCCTAGAACATCTCACCACCCTGTATCAAATCTCCATGACTATGAATTCCAGTCTGGAGTTTGACGAAGCCCTCGCCAATGTGATCGATGCCATGATGCTCGCCACCAAAGCCGAGCGTGGTGTCTTGATGGGTTACGAAGAAGATACAGGTACATTGACTCTTTTGGGCGCACGTGGGATCGCAGGTGAACAGTTGGCCCAGCAGGAAGCCTACAGCACCACCATCGTGAACCAAGTGGTGTCAACTCGTCAGCCGCTTCTGACCAACAATGCCATGTTTGATGACCGGATTACCCCCGGTCAAAGCATCATTATGCGTGGCCTCCGTGCCATCCTCTGTGCGCCTATGATGGCTCAGGATCGGCTGGTTGGCGTGGTCTATGTCGATACCTCCATGCGTACCGGCGCGTTTACTGAAGCCGACCGTGACCTGCTCAGCGCTATTGCGAACCAAGCCGGTATCACGCTCGAAAACTCCCGCTTGTATACCGTCGCGGTTGAGAAGGGCCGTTTAGAACACGAACTCAACCTTGCCCGCGAGATTCAGCAAGGATTGCTTCCACGTCGTAAACCGCAACTGCCCGGCTATGAAGTCGAGGCTGTCTGGCAGTCCGCCCGCGAAATGGCGGGTGACTTTTACGACTACTTCAATTTAAATGAGCAGTCTTTTGGCGTGGTCATTGCTGACGTATCCGATAAGGGTGCGCCGTCGGCTTTGTTCATGGCCGTTGCCCGCAGTATGATTCGCAGTTATGCCTTTGCGGGTTTGCCCCCTCGTGAAACGCTTAGTCAAACCAACGACCTCATCTTGGATGATGCCGAAAGTGGCATGTTCGTTACGGTCTATCACAGCGTCTTCGATAAGACTGGTCATAGTATTCACATCAACGCAGGGCATAACCCACCGGTTCTATTCAGAGCAGCGTCCGGCAAAGCCTCACTCATGTCACAAGGCGGACGCGCGATTGGCTGGTTCCCGAGCAATCCCTTATCCGAAGTCGAGCTCCAACTCCAACCCGGTGATGTCATCGTCTACTATACCGATGGCCTCACGGACGCCGAGAATCCCAACGGCGAAAACTTCGGCGAAGCACGTCTTTGCCGTGTTGTTGAAGAAGCACGTTCGCTCTCAGCCGCTGACGTTCTTCGTCACATCTTGAATTCGGTGGAGCAGTTTGGTCAGGGTATTGCCCCCTTTGATGATCTCACATTGATGGTTGTTCGCTACACGGGATAAATATAAAACCCCGTTCTGGAGGTTTACGTGGATTTCTCTGGCCTAAACCCCAATTCGGCTAACTTTCGTATTGTGCGTTGGGTTCTAACCACCATTGCTGCGGTGGTATTGTTCCTCGCCGTTTGGGAAGTTCATACCACGCTTCTACTCGTCTTGGCTTCTATAATTCTGGTCGTTCTTGTGACAATGCCCATCCGTTTTCTCATGAGGCTGGGTTTTCGTCGGACCCCGGCTGCTGTTATGTCATTGGTCGGCATACTGGCTGTGGTTATTCTGCTTATCCTTCTCGCTTTGCCCTCACTACTTGAGCAGTTCACGACGCTTAGCGCAGATTTCCAGCAAGGTGTCAGTGAAGTAATCTCTCAGTGGCAGCTTATCCAAAAAGACCCTCAGTTGCGCGAAACTTTTCCTTATGTAGCAACATTGCAGGACATAATGAAAAACTTCTTTGGCGTAGAGGATCTCGATAATATTTTTGCGGAGCTCACGCGCCAACTGGGGCAGGCAGCCGGACAGTTGGGAGGTTCTGTACTTCCTGTGGTAAGTGGTGTTGCCAGCACCTTACTCAGTCTAATCATCGTTATCTTTCTAACCCTTTACCTGCTTGCCGAACCGGATAAATACGAAGAAGGAGCAATCAAACTCTTTCCAATATGGTATCGCCCCCGTGTGCGCTTCATTATTAACCGGATTGATTTCACGCTGCGTCTTTGGTTACAGGGACAAATCTTGCTGATGGTCTTTGCCGGCTTTGTAACATGGCTTGGATTAGCAATCCTTGGCCTTGAACAAGCATTAGCGCTCGGTGTCCTTGCAGGGTTATTCTCATTCGTGCCCAACTTCGGCCCGATTGCAGCGCTTGTTCCTTCATTAGTAGTGGGGTTAGTTCAGTCTCCACAGCACATCGCGTGGATTATCTTGATTATTTATGGAACATCATTCCTCCAAAGCCAACTGATCGCACCTCTGCTTTTCAAAGAAAGTCTTAACCTTCCGCCCGTTATGGTGTTAATAGGACAAATTCTCGCCGCGGTCTTTTTTGGCTTCTTAGGCGTGATGCTTGCCGTCCCGATGATTGCGATTTTGCTAGTCTTGGTTCAAGAAGTCTACATTAAGGACATTTTAGGTGATAAACCCTCCGAAATGCCCCCAAAACGTGAAATTGAGCTCTTGTCAAGCGGGAATTAGGGCGAAATTGACCCCAAAATCCTTTAAACTCGTGTGAAATCAGGGTTGACAGGTATGTTTTCGGTTTGGTATCCTACTGCCATCGCGCGCAAACAAGCACGCGGACGCAACTTAACAACGGAAGAGTGAGATGGAAGAGACGCGATGGATAGACATCGCGGAAAACAAAAGAAACTATCAGCCAAGTAACAGATCAAGGCAGTAAGCCTTGTCAGTTTCGAGAGTAAAATCAAACGGAG
>JBGAGF010000046.1:0-33999 GCA_044226855.1 Aggregatilineales bacterium | reverse complement strand
TCGCCGCGTGCCGCCGTCAGGTTCCATACCCAAGGATAGGTAATGCTATCCGTCTCCGCTTGCCGCAGTTCGCGTGGCGCCGGATAAATACCAAAGAAGATCAACACCGCATCATTGCTCGAAAACGTGAACGGCCCGAGGAGACCCTTCGTATTGCAGATTGATCAAACTCATAGCGGAAGTTTTCCGGTGTAGGTATCCCACAACTCCATCTAAGCGTTAGGCCACAGCCCAGCCACCGTCCGTCATAACAGACGCCATCAGCATATTACGCTCATGCAACACACCAAATGTTACTGTAATCAAGCGCATTAATCAGCAGCAGTCGGTTATAAGCATCAACCACTGCCATCCGCTCGGTGTGTTGGTCATAGACGATCTTTCGCAGCAGCGCTTCGCCCGATTTCCCCCTCGATGCTAAACGCTGGGGGCAGCGTTGCTGTGGGTGTTCCGCCGCCTGTTGGAGCGTCCTGCGAAAAGACCATCAAGCTCGATGCGAAGGCTACGACTAAACAAGCGATCAAGACAGTGAGTCGTCGCATAATAAAATTTCCCGGATGATGATAAAGTAATCTCAAATGTCATTATATAGCGTATGGGAGAAAGGAGCATTGATGCCCACTGCCCGCCTGACGCCTCCCCTACGCTCATGTTTCGTTCATCAAAAGTTCGACTATAGTAGAATCAACACAATTTGCACACGAAATAAAACAATCATGACCCGAAAATGCGTACTGTTACTCATCTTGTTTTGCCTAACAGTCTCATTTGCCTCCGCTCAAGAGGATGCCGCCGCATGTATCCCCGCATCCGGTGATTCATTGCTTATCGGTACTGTGTTTCCTTCGGCAGCGTTACTCTCATCCTCTACCTTACAGCCTTATCGTGGCGTCACCACCATGGTCGATGCCATAAATGCCTGTGGTGGAGTCGCTGGACATCCTGTTGGGCTCGTCAATATCCCCGCCAATAACCGCAATAGTGCCCACGAAGCTATATCCAAACTTAAGGGCGATGTTCTGCTCATCATTGGCAGCGGTTCGCCCGCTGTCAGCGAGGTCTTGCTTGATGAGTCGCGTAACGGCGACTTTATTTATTGGGAAGTCTCCGAACCAGTGGAGACGCCGCATCAATGGAGCTTCTCGTCTCTGCCTACCAATACTCAGCTTGGTTCGCAAACCGCCGACTTTATCCAGTCTAAGGTAAACACCCTTTTAGACGATGCTCCCCTTCGCCTCGCCATCGTTCACGAAAAGCGTCCTGCTGCTCAGGCCGTTGTTGACGCGCTTACAGCCGATTTGTCCGCACCTCCCACCCTCGTTTATGCTTACGATAATGTCCTGACTGATGGCTACGCCGTCGCCAAGCAAATGCGTGAGAAAAAAGTCAATGCTCTAGTCATCGTTGCTTTTGATCGTGACTCTGATCAGATGTGGCTTAGTTTGCGCCAAGCCGATGCCAATGTGCTCGCCTACATTCAAGTTGGTAGTGAACCGGCCCGCCGCAATGCCTGTAATCGCATTGGCAATTCTGATAATCTCCTGACCATCACTCGTGCGGGTGTGGTCAGTGATGTTTACCGTCAGCAACACATCGGCGCGATCTATGAACATTACTCTGCGGCCTATATGAAGCAGTTCGCCTTGCTGCCTGATGCAACGGCTGATTTGTCGGCTTCCAGTACCTATTTGTTGCTTCATGAACTCTTGCCTCAAACGGCGGATGACTTTACAGTATCCAATATCCAGCAAATGCTGCAATCGGCTCAACTACCGTCAGGCAGCGGCTTGATAGGTGAGGGCTTTCAATTGGACAGTACAGCACTCTTCAATCAGGCCGCGGTCGCCATCATCCAGCAGCGGCAGAACAACCGCTTTTGCTCATTGTTTCCGGCTGACATTGCCACCTGTTCGGCTGACTTACAACCCTTCCCGACATGGCGTGAACGTGTGAGCCTTCCCGAATTCGCATCGTGTGTGGACTAACGTGAGGATGATGATCATTATGCGATCCAAACTGTTTTTATCAATGGCCGGACTAATTATCTTTATTCTTGCGGTTTCGGTTGCACTCGCCCAACCGCCCGGCGACCCCGATGCCGCTGCCCCCGGTGAATCCATTACAGGCATCGTCGAATTTGCCGGTACGCGTGTCTATGTTGGGCCGGATTTCGCCTATGACTCCTTGGGGCAGCTCGAAATCAATGCCTCCGTCACTATCTTAGGGCGTCGTGGTGATTTCATCTATGCGTGGGATGGCGGCCAATGGCTGGCAATCAAATTCGGTGGCGAAACGGGCTGGGTCTATGCTCGCCTTATCCGCACCAGCATTCCCTTTAACAGTATTCCCCCCACAGGCCGCCGCCTGCCGCGCAATCGTGATAGCCGCGTGCCAACCGTCTTTGATCTTTCCGATAATATCTGTGATGCATGGGTCGGGAATTTCACCCTTACCGGCAGTTTTGCAGCGGGCGACAAAGAATTGACCGTCACCTATCCTGCTCTAGAGGGTGCTAATGTCTACAGTGTCATCACCATCTCGCCCACAGGTCAGCGCCGTGCTCATGATAGTACCACCACCACTGCCCACATTGAACTCGCCGATCTGCCGCGCGAAGTAGGGCAATATGTTTGGCGTGTCGCGCCCTATTGGACGAATGCGCCGGAACGGTCCAATTGGCAGCAGTTGTGCTTGCTCCAAACCGGTGGCACCTTCATCGTCCCCGGTGAACCCGAACCCACCCGTCCACCGCGCTACCGTTATTACTATTACGGAACACCCGTGCCCTTACCAACTCCAGCGCCACTTGTGCCCTAGGTGATTGCTATATCACATGTAGAGGCTCAACAATGTGGTCGGGCTGTAGGTTCACCAGCTGTTAAAAGCTGATTGAGCCATTAAGGTCTTTAAAGCCCCTCCCTGTGTTTTGGGGAGGTGGTTGGGGTACGTATCGCGCATTGCTGCGCCCTACACACGCTCTCTCCAAAATGATCTTATTGGCAACGTTTATTTTCGGTTAACCCGACAAACCGTTTTTAAACCATCCACCAACGTCTTGCGCTGGTTCACTCCCTCAAAACAGTTAGCACTAACCCCGCGAATCAGTTACAAAATGGTCTTCCAAAAGGTAACCCATTCGGTCATGAACTGTTTTACAATGATCAAGAGGGTCGTCTGTAGGGATTTGCCGGCGGCAAATCCTGCTGTCTGCGAATCCGCACCTGCTACACCTTAATAACCGAATCGTTGCAATTGTGACCAAAATCATCCATTAACAACTGCAATATTTACAACATATGACATGCTGAATTTGCCGCCGATTTTGCCAAATTGTCGCGCCGACATAGACGACAACGACGACATTTCCGACATATCACACACTTTGTATGGAGCGAAAAGCTAATCGCCAACCGCCAAACTTCACTGTGAAATTGAAGAATGTGAAGAAATTTGTGAATGATCGGCTTATCCCGCCAGCTTGTTCCGTAAAATCGTCATCCGCGCGAGGATCAGATCAAAAACATTCTGTGCGTTAAGTGCCTTCGCATAAGCCGATTGAATATCTGCTGGGGGATACACGCCGCATCGCTGCATGACACTGATCGATGTATTGATGTCCGCAATCGCTTGTTTCAGCAGCCGTGTCTGCCGCCGTAATTCTGGCAGTTCAACCAGATCACGTGCGCTGACACTGTAATCCGCATAGTTTCCAGCTGGGGGCAGACATTCCATCGTCTCTCCTCGCGACATCAACCGCCAGTAATCCACTACACCGCCTGTCACCTCGTTAATCGGTGTCAGATAAGCGACTAATCGGTCAATCTGAGCGACTTGCACTTCGGGCTTGATGAATTCAAATGCCGCATAATCTGGATTACCGGCATATTCAGGGCTAATCGGTATCGTGTTAATGTTCACTGTCATCCGCGTGGTATATTCCGCCACCCACCCGAGATAACCCCTATAATTGATTTTCAACCACTGGTTATCAGGTGTTCGTTCCAGCACTGGAATAGTCACGTTAATCGGCACGATCACGATCTCAGTTCCATAACGGGTCGCGGTGCTGCGCAGCGTGCCCTCATTAATCATCAACGCTGCAAATCCGCTGTCCACCACCGGCACACTCCCCAACAAACCTGTCGTGGAGTCGGTGATCGGCAGCTCAGCGACATTGAACGTAAACGCTGTCAGCTTTCGTGCAATCCATCCCCCTGACTTCTGAATGCCGGTGCGCCGTACTTCAATCCATTCTCCATCCATATTGCGTCCCACGGCGTTCAAACTCGTGTTCGCAAATACGGATCCTGTGGGTGTTGATGTTTCGTCAGGTGTGGCTCGTATGAACGCGCTTTCCGCGACGACTTGCAGCACATGTTTGGCATTATCCTGTGCCACCGCCATCGTCATTATGCAGAAAATGACTAGTCCCATGAGTCCTATTTTCTTCATTTGGATTTGCCCCCTAAAAGCGGTTCATACCTTTTATTATAAAGTCACTTGTCCTTCAACGATCACCGTCTGGCCTACGTTTCTCCGATGCGGCTGAAGAATCTTTACATCTGCTTAACAAAAAATGTCCATTTCTCCTATAGATAGACTAACTACCGGTCTCATATGTTGGATCGTTAAACCGATTATATTGAGCATACGATCTGTGATTGGGGGAGAAATGCTACCAAAGATGTGCAACTGGCAGCATTTTTTGATTAGGTCGACTGCTCCAACCAATCACATAGCGCATCTTCTCAATGAATAAAGAATCTAAATCGTAGACGATATACCGTTTCTACCGATGTTAGAGGGGAAGCTAGGTTCTATAAAGGCAACATGTGGGGATAAGAAACAGGGAGTCAAACCATGAACAATACCGTTGGAATCAGTATGTCGTCATTTCAAAAAATCTTTGCCTACGATGAAAAGGAAGTCCGCAGCCTGTTTGATGTACAGGTTAGTGATTTTCCTCGCGTAAGTGTAATTATTCCAACGCTCAATGAAGCTAAAAATCTTCGTTTCGTCTTACCCTACATTCCGGATTGGGTTCACGAAGTCATTATCGTCGATGGTCGCTCCACCGATAACACCATCGAAGTCGCGCTTTCAATGCGTACCGACATCAAGATCGTCGAGGAGCAGCGTCCCGGCAAGGGCGCGGCGCTTCGTGCCGGTTTCGATGCTGCCGAAGGCGATATCATCGTCATGATGGATGCTGATGGTTCCATGAATCCGGCTGAGATCGCCATGTATGTCGGCACATTGACTTCAGGTGTCGATTATGTCAAAGGCTCTCGCTTCCTGCAGGGTGGCGGCAGTTCGGACCTGACCTTCATTCGTAAGCTCGGCAATATGGGGCTTAACTTTGCCGTCAAACTCCTGTTCGGCGGTCAATATACCGATCTATGCTACGGCTACAACGCTTTCTGGAAACGTGCCATTCAAGTCATTGAACCTGATAGCTCAGGCTTCGAGATTGAAACGCTCATGAATATCCGTGCTCTGCGTTCCAAACTGCGTATTGCAGAAGTACCGAGTTTTGAGAGTGATCGCGTACATGGCGACAGCAACTTGAAACCCATCCGTGATGGCATTCGTGTTTTGAAGACCATCCTACGTGAACGCTTTAGCGCGCCCAAGAACCGCATCGCTAATCACTGGACGTGGACGGTCGAAAGCCCCAGCAATTACTACAACCACATTTCGGGTTAGTTGTAGATCAGTTATAGGGGGAATAATGGAGTCTACAGCGTCCCGGATTGCGGTCATCATCTGCGCCTATACCGATCATCGATGGCAACAACTCGTTGAGGCCATCGAGTCGGTTCAGATACAGAGTCTGCCGGCTAATGAAATTATCGTGGTGATTGACCACAATCCCACTTTGCTTCAACGGGTGCAGGACCGGTTCCCTTTGATTACCGTTACCGAGAACACACAAGAGAAAGGTCTTTCTGGCGCGCGTAACAGCGGCATCGCAATCACAAAGGCCGATCTCATCGGCTTTCTTGATGATGACGCTGTAGCCGAAAAAGATTGGCTCAAGAACTTGACTCAAATTGTGTTGGCTGATTCGCACATTATGGGATCGGGTGGCCGCATCATTCCCAAGTGGGAAGGGCAAACCCCGCGATGGCTGCCCGAGGAGTTCTACTGGGTTGTCGGTTGCACGCATAAAGGCGTACCCGAAACCACAGCCGAAGTTCGCAACTTGATCGGCGCAAATATGCTCGTTCGCCGCGAAGCCTTTGATAGAGTTGGCGGCTTCATTAATGGGATTGGTCGTGTGGATACCATACCGCTCGGTTGTGAAGAGACCGAGTTTTGTATTCGTACACGCCAGACCATTCCTCAAACTCGATTTATCTATGACCCGAATACGGTCATTTATCATAACGTGCCGGTCAAACGTACCGGATGGTCTTATTTCCGTGATCGTTGCTATGCGGAAGGACTTTCCAAAGCCCTCGTCTCCAAACTGGTTGGTCAGCAAGACGGCCTGTCGGCTGAACGTACTCATGTTCTCAAAACTTTACCCCAAGGTTTCTTTAAAGGCATTGGCGATGTATTCAAAGGCGATCTGCACGGTATCCAGCGTACCGCAGCGATATTCCTTGGCCTTTATTTGACGACGCTCGGCTATGTCAAAGGGCGCATGTCCAAAAATGCCGTGCTTTCGGACCAAGTATCACCGAAGCCAGTCGATGATAAAAACCATCTCCGCATTCTGATGGTATCAGCGCGTTTCTCACCTTATGCTGGGGGAACAGAAACCCACGTCAATGAAGTGGGCAAGCGTATGGCCGCGGCAGGTCATGAGGTAACAATCCTCACAACTGACCCGAGTCGCAAACTCCCACACGTGGAATATCGCGATGGCATGACCATCCGTCGTGTTGCCGCTTATCCTTCCAATCGTGACTACTATTTTGCACTCGGCCTCTTCCCTATCATTACACAGGGGAAATGGGACATTATTCACCTTCAGGGCTATCATACCCTCGTTGCGCCCATGACCATGGTCGCAGCTATGATCGCTAGAATCCCTTATGTCGTCAGCTTCCACAGTGGTGGGCATTCGTCTCAAGTACGAACCTCAGCCAGAGGCGTCCAACGGCTGCTGCTCAAACCTTTACTCAAACGCGCCTCACGTTTGATCGGTGTCGCCCAGTTCGAAGCTGATTTTTTCAGCCAGAGTCTTGGCATCGATAGAAATCGTTTTGAAGTCATTCCCAACGGTTCTCAATTGCCGAAATTGACCTCACCTGTTGAACCGCGACCTGACACCCTCATCGTTTCACCGGGCCGCTTGGAGCGCTACAAAGGTCATCAACACGCCATTACTGCCATGCCTAAATTGCTGCAATCGAATCCCAATATGCGCCTTCGAATTGTAGGCACCGGGCCTTACGAGCCTGAACTACAAAATTTGGTTCAATCAATGAACTTATACGACTACGTGGAAATTGGCGGTATCCCACCCGAAGATCGTCAAGGTATGGCGCGGTTGTTGTCGCAGGCCGCCTTGGTTGTACTGTTTAGTGAATACGAAGCCCATCCCGTAGCTGTCATGGAGGCGCTGTCACTTGGTCGCTCGGTTCTAGTGGCCGATACATCTGGCCTAAGCGAAATTGCTCGTAAGGGTTGGGTGAAAGCCATACCGCTGACAAGTACGACTGATGAAGTGGCTGCGGCGATTTTGCGGCAGCTTGCTGAGCCGTTGGTTCGCCATGACATTACCCTGCCGACATGGGATGACTGTGCCTTATCCATTTTGGAAGTCTACCAGTCAGTGCTGAAGCCTGATGATCGGCAGTTCGCGCCAGCGATGGCAACCAACTAGCGTTAATCTGATTACTACCTGTTTGAGATACACAGAAGATGAACATACAAATGCAACTAGGAACTGTAGGCGTTATGAGTGAAGCCTATTCAATTTCACTCTTCACAACCTTGCGCAATATTCACAGCGATCTTCTTCGTTATCGGCTGACGCTAAATCGTTCCTATCCGGCAATTTTTGTGGTTCATCCCGGCCTGATGGCAAGTATTTACTATCGTCTTGGGCATTGGCTCTGGTATACGCAGGGGGTTCACAAGTTGTTTACCTATATACTGCGACCTTTTTATTTGCTTGGCAAGCGCCTCATTGAAGTCTATTCGGGTATCTCTATCTCACCGCATGCCCGCATCGGACGCGGATTTTTTATTGAGGACTTCGGATCAATCTATATCGGCCCCAGTCTGATCGGTGAAAACTGCAGTTTGTCCCATGAAGTCAGTGTGGGGCTAATCGGTTCGATTGACTCCGATGATTTGCCAGTGCTCGGTGACCGCGTTTTCATCGGGACAGGGGCAAAAATCGTGGAACCTGTTTCAGTGGGTGATGATGTAGCCGTTGGTGCGATGGCGGTTGTGACCACTGATCTTCCTGATTGTTCGGTCGCAGTTGGTGTCCCGGCTCGGATTATCTCCTTCGATGGCAGTTTTGAATTCATCGTCTACGAGGGAATGGAGACCGATCCCAAGCGCCTCCAAAATCTCAATGAACGGGATCATGCATCAGTTTTGTCTAACGCTTAGTGTAATTGTTCGCTCATGAGCACTTAATTGATTTCGTGGTTTGGGATTAGCGTGAATAAAGGAATGGTTTAAGCAATGCAGGCATCAAATTTTGAGACAGCTTTCGATCCAGTAGCGATCCCAATTCCGACGAGGCCCATAGCGACTGTTCAGGCAGAAGCCATGCGCTGGGGATGGTTTCCAGCATTGGTACTGGTCGATTCTTTTGGATTGTTACTGGTGTCGCTGGCCTATACCCTCAGTCGCATGAATGTCGATTGGGCGATTGTACCTTATTGGCTAAGCTTGCTGATTATCTTTGTCCCAACGGCCTATCGCTTACTTTCGCCTTCAATTGCCCGTCGCGAACGTATTGGACTGCTTGTGGCATTAGGACTTTCTCTATATCTGGTCAAAATCCTGCATAGCCCGCTAGATTTCACCTTTTATGATGAATTCCTTCACTGGAATACCGCCAACCTCATCTTGGAGCACGGTCATCTCTTTACACAAAATCCGCTTTTACCGGTAAGTTCGCTCTATCCGGGGCTGGAAATAATCACAACGGCGCTTTCCAACCTTAGCGGTCTCTCGGTTGTGACTTCCGGTGTTATCCTACTGGGGATTGCGCGTATTGGTTTCATGCTGGGATTGTATCTGTTCTACGAACGGATCAGCGGTTCGCCACAAATCGGTGGCATCGCTGCGTTGATGTATACGGCGAATTCCAATTTTGTATTTTTCGATTCGCAGTTTTCCTACGAGTCACTTTCACTCCCCATTGCCGTCAGCATACTTTTTCTTGTAGCCTACAGCACCACTAAAGCCACTGGAAAATATCTGCAGCATCTTTTCTTGATGCTCCCCCTCATTGCGGTTGTCGCCATCACGCACCATCTAACCAGTTATGTTCTCGTCGGCATTATGTTCCTGTGGGCGATAGTTGCCCTGCTCAAGAACTACAAATCGGGTGAGTGGATTCGCGTTGGCGTGGTGACTGTGATCGCCTTCTTAATCACTTTTGGTTGGTCCATTTATGTTGGCTCAACCACCAGCGATTATCTCGCTCCCGTTGTTCGAAACAGCATTTCAGAAATTTCAGGTCTCATTCTTGATGAGAGTAATGGCCGCCAGCTCTTTCAGGGAACGAATGGCCAGTCATCACCCCTGTTCGAACGGATTGTAGGGATTGCTGCTGTTGGATTCATTTTGGTAATCCTGCCATTTGGTATTTTCGAAATTGTGCGTTCACCATTTCAGCAGAGTCAGCTAGGTAAAAAGGTAACCTTACTTCGTTCTGACTTGCTTCAAGCATGGCAGCGATACCGGAGTAACTCGGCAGCTTTTGCGTTCGCTATCATCGTTTTATTCCATCCCATCATGCAAAGCTTCCGCTTAACCTCTGCTGGATGGGAAATTGCCAATCGTTCGTCCGAATTTATCTTCTGGGCCATTGCCTTTGTTGTGACAATCGGCTTTTTCTCACTGAAATCGTCGGTATTCCTCCGCTCGTATTGGAAAGTCGCCTTTGTTATTTGGGCCAGTGTCGTTTTTATAGGCGGCACGATTTCGGGATGGGCGCCTTGGGCACGCTTACCGGGTGCATATATGGTCTCTGCGGATACGCAGTCTATCGAGCCTCAAGGAATCGCGGCAGCCAAATGGACGACTGAGTTCTTACGACCGGATAACGCCATTAGTTCGGATCGCGTTAACTCCTTGCTCATGGCAATTTATGGACATCAGCGACCGATTACTCACCTTGCTGATAAGACCTATCTGGCATCGGTATTTTTCTCTCCCAACTTTGGAGAGAGTGAACGGGAGCTCATTGACCGTGTGAAAGCCCAATACCTTGTGGTTGATACGCGACTGAGTACCGCGCTCCCTTTGGTTGGGGTCTATTTTGAGGCAGGGGAGCCGCGTGACAAAAACGACGACACGCCCATGTCATTAGCGGCTCTGGAAAAGTTCCAGCATATCCCGAACATAAACGAAATTTTCGATGATGGAAATATCCAAATCTACGATGTGAGTGCTATCCATGTTAATCCGTAAGCAATCTGACTTGTTATTGAGTGTTTTTGTAGCCCTTTTCGCCTCGGCATTGATCTTGCTGGATATGAATATCCAGATTCTCCGTCCCATACTGGCGGTGATGCTTGTTCTCTTATTAGGGCATACAGTGCTGACCGTCTGGTCAATAGGCTTAGTGCTTCATCAAGCCGTTCGTATCATGCTGTCAATTATGCTTGGGCTGACCTTAACAGCTTTGAGCGGACTTGTCCTGAATTATACAGGTTGGGGCTTAACGCCAAAGTCGTGGGTCATTGTTCTTTCTGCGCTCACTATTCTCCATGCTGTGATTGCTTTCTTCCAACGTCGGCGGCTTGTAGAACCTGTTGAACGAACCCATCGTTTGGTCTTTAACTTCGGTCAAGGGGTATTGCTCCTCTTGGCAGTGCTTGTAGCTGGTACATCCATTATGATCGCCCAGATCGGCAGTCTCAATCAGCCTAGAACAACGTTTACGCAGTTGTGGATGACCGCTGACCCATCCAACAACTCGACAGCAACCTTCCTTGGTATCCGGAACGAAGAGTCCCAAGATGTGACCTATAACCTCGTCGTTACGCAAGGCAGTGAAATACTTCAGAACTACACAGACCTACAGCTGAAGTCAGGGGAGACTTGGCAGCGCTCGGTTGATTTCTCAGTAGTCACGTCCAAAGCCTTGCCGATTGAAGCCATCTTGTATCGTTCAGATAAGTCGGATGAACCCTATCGGAGTGTCAAGTTGTGGTTGAAGTAAAACACATAGAAGAAAGGGCAAAGGAAACAGTTCCGATGCCTGATACTTTTATTCAGCTAATCAGCAGATGTGGATAATATGATTGTATTCGTAAGTTACAGTAGTCGAAATCGTGTACGTGTCGAAGAACTGGTACTTCAACTCGGACAGTTGGGGCATGATGTCCAATTTGAGTCAAAGATCATCGGTGGCCAAGTTACGTGGCACCAAGTTGTCGACAGTATCCAGGCCAGTGATCTTTTCGTTTCGACCCTCAGTGCCGACACACTGATTTCCTATACCAGCCGCATTGAGTATGATTATGCCCGCGAGTTGAATAAGTACATCTTGTTAGTGGCACTGGATGATGTCAGCACACTAACCGCACTTGATCCTGAAGTTCGTGCCAGTGTAATTGACTTCAGTTCTGCTAACTCAGCGGCATACGAAACATTGATTGCTCCGCTGGCTTCACTGTCAAATCTCGAACCGCGCTCTGTACCCAACATTCCAATCCCCGATTGGAATGCATCCCTAAATGAACTGGATCAGCGAATCAAATCCCCCAATATCGATGCTTCGGAACAGGGGGCAATTTTACTCAATCTTCACGAGTTCCTTGAACGGCACGACACGTTCGGAAAAGCGAAAAACCTGCTGGCGAATTTCTCTGCCCGTAGTGATCTTCGCCCCGAAATAAGAGTCAGAACAAACCGCATCACCAGTCAGGTGCGGCATGTTGGCAGTTTCTTGCAGAAGGTGCAGCAGCGCGGCGTTTTTGTGATTGCCATCATCATATCGGTAATCATCAGCTTGGTGGTCATCATTCTCAGTCAGGTCGTTTCCCAAATCCGTGCCCAGCGAAATATCACTGTGGTGCTTTCGACAACTGCCGTGACATCCCCTTCGTCTGATCTGACTGTGACTGCCGTACCTACCCAAATAAGTACAACGGATACGATTGCGCCAACCGCAACGCTGCTCCCACCTACGCGTCTTGTGCCTTCGCAATCTGCTTCACCGACAGCCACTGTGCCGGCCTCAACTTCACCAGTTCCGGGCGTGATTCCCACTGATCCGCCTTTGCAGCCTTCAGCCACCTTGCCACCGCCCAGCCTGACGCCAACTCTAATTCAAATGGCGACCAATACCCCTCGATCAACATCGACACCGCAGCCGCCAACGCCAACATCAACTGTCACTGCAACTGCGACACTGCAACCGCCGACTGCAACTGCCGTGCAGCCCACACAAACACAAGTCGCAATCGCTGCAACTTCACTGCCACCTCAATTTGAGTCCGTGCTGCCGTTAAACTCACCCTTTACACAGTTGCTCAACCGCAATGTTTATGTCGGGTTAGGCGTTGAAGATTCGATATTTGGCGTTCGTGTGAACCTCGTCGGCTCAAGTGCAAAATCAGCCGGCGTAGAAGTAGGTGATTACATTCTCGCGGTCGGCCTCAACATGATTCGAAATCGCTTCGAGTTTGCCCGAGCCATGCGGACGCAAATGCCGTCTTCGGATATCACATTGCGTATGCGCCGGAATAGCCAAATTGTCACCGCATCATGGGTACTCGACGACCATGATTTTGTTTTGCTTTATCCCGATTGATGACCATATAAATTGACGTAGTTTACTAGCTTATATAGGTATAGCTTTAAATGGTTTCCGTTCAGTTAATCGTCAGGTACAAACACCCGGTATGGATATAAAGACGCCTTTGAGCTTTCGTTCATTCAATCACCAACGCCTCATCGCCCATTTGCGTACCCCTCTGTACCGGAATGGTTATGCTCTCATCCTAAGCACAGGGATCACATCTGCACTAGGTTTGCTCTATTGGGCGGTCGCTGCCAAGGTCTATTCCACGGAACATGTTGGATTGAATTCCGCGGTCATCTCCATCATGATCTTCCTGTCAGGAATCGCGCAGATCAATTTGCAAGAAACGATGATCCGCTATATTCCGACCGCAGGAACACGAACCACTCGCTTGGTCGTCTATAGCTATCTCACTGTCCTCGGCATCTCAGCTTTGGTCGGTATCATCTTCTGCCTTGGCATCCAAATCTGGTCTCCGTCGCTCAGTCTGATTACCACTTCCCCGGCGTTAGCGATTTGGTTTGTCGTCGCCATTATGATGTGGGGGATCTTCGTCCTCGAAGATAGTGTTCTCGTAGGGCTTCGGCAAGCGCTCTGGATTCCGGCTGAAAACGCTGTCTTTTCGGTAGCAAAAATTCTGCTCTTGGTCGGGCTGGCCGTTATTCTCCCTCAAACCGGAATTTTCGTATCTTGGTCAGTGGCCGTCCTACTGGTTATTATCCCTATTAACATTCTCCTATTTCGGCGTCTCATTCCGGCTCATCATGCAGCGTTAGCCGAAAAACAAAACTCACCGATTCCGCTGCGTCAGATTTCCAAGTATGTGGCCGGGAATTACGTTGCGGCGTTGCTCTCCAATATGGCCAGCACCTTACTGCCTTTGATTATTACGCAAGTCAAAGGTGCAGAGGATAACGCTCATTTCTATCTAGCGTGGACCATCGCCAGTTCCCTGCAAATCATGACGGCTAACATGGCGACCTCATTGACTGTAGAAGCCACCCTCGATAAAGCCAACGTCAACGATTACCGCAAGCGTGCCATTATCGGCATCATTCGCTTGGTGCTCCCAATCGGAGCCTTCATGTTTGTGGCCGCCCCACTGATTTTGCGCTTTGTCGGCCCCTCATATATTGATGAAGGCGTCCCGCTTTTGCGCTTGCTGGTGCTGGCGGCTATCCCCAATGTCTACAATGCTGTGTTCATCAGTTTGGCGCGGACGCACAATAACATTGCGGGTATTGTTGGGGTTTATGGTGCCAATGCCTTGATGGTGTTGGGTTTTAGCCACCTATTCTTACAATCCAACGGCATTGTTGGAGTAGGGGAAGCATGGGTGCTCAGTCAAACAATTATTGCGATTTTCTTGTTTACATGGCAGCGCCTAAAGCCTGTCAAGTCATTTGCGCCGGTAGCGGTTGATGCGGTAAGGAGTTTGGAAGTTGACTGAACAACGCCTTGATACATTTATCTGTGTCCACCATCGTGATGTGGGCTACTTGCTGGAATTGGTCTTGCGTTCCTATGAGGTGAACTTTCAGCCTAAAGGACGCTTAATCATGATCACGAATGATCTGCCGATTCTTCAGGCGTTCGTCGGTAAATTGGGACTCAAAACGCCGGTCGTGTTTTACGGGGATAGTGACTGGCTATCCGATGAGGAAATGCAGCTTCCCGGTTGGTACAAGCAGCAGTTAATCAAACTGCGCTCTTACAAATTCTGCGACACGGAAAACTTCTGTAACTTGGGTGCGGATACAGTTTTGCTGCAGCCTATTACCGAAGCAGACCTACTGTCGAACGGCAAGCCTATTCTCTATTACACCCATCATTTGCTGCCGGACAATCATGTTCGTTACGAGCGGGAGCGTGTCCGCTATGTTGCCGGGATGCTCGAAGTCGAACCGACCAATGCCCTTCGCTATGTCGATTTTATCAACGATCTGTTTTGCTTCAATCGGGAGTGGTTGACGGGACTTGATTCATATCTTAAGCAGCTCTATGGTGAAAACGCCTTCGTCAACATGCTCAAAGGCTTGGACGACCGCATGGAGAACCGCAACCGATTTGGTGAATGGACCCTCTATAGTGTCTACCTGCTCGATAAGCTTCATGCAAACGTCACGCTTCGCAGCACGGGCAACGGATATCTCCATCAGGTCCATAGCAATTTGTCCCTAAGGACCTATAGGTTTAATACCAAGGTGGCCCATTTCGTGAGCAAGGGTCTGGATGTAAACTACATAAAGCGGCAGATTTCCAAACGAAATCTTGAATTGGCGGCTGCGTTGTAATTCTGCAACTTCCCCGATTTCGCCTCATAAATAGGTGCGTGCCTAAAAATGCACCTATCTCTGTTCACTGATTAGCGAGTACTGATACCTGATGAAACAACGGATAAGCATACTGTCAGTTTTAGTGTTTTTGATCACCGGCTTTGCCATAACGAGGGGGTTCGTGCAAAGTCAAGAATTTCTTGTTCCGGATGGCATACTTGGCAAAACCTACAATGCCGCCTTTCCGGTTCATATCGTTCTGGATGGTAAATTTGATGACTGGAACGCAGTTCCACAAGTAACCGTGACTGATGGTCCGGTGATGCCAGCCAGCCCCGACGCCAGAGTGTCGATGCGATTTGCCTCGGTTGCCGACGCGAACAACCTCTATTTTCGCGTTGATGTCGCCGACTCTCATATCGTTGCTGGTCAGCACGATATCAACTACTGGAATGAGGATTCAGTTGAAATCTACATCAACGCCACTGGCAATTTGGGACTGACCGAATTTCAGAAAGGTGTGGTTCAACTAACTATTCCTGCCGTGAATATTGGGAAATCCATTAATCAAACTATCTTGTACGGCAAAGACTGGGAATCAACAGACGCACAAGCGGTGGTCGTCCAAACAGACTCGGGCTATGCGATGGAAGTTGCTATCCCGCTTCACAATGCCTTATGGACGATCACGCCTGCACAAGACACCGCCATCGGCTTTCAAATTCAGCTCAACAGTGCCAGCCATATGGACCGTGATCTTAAGCTCAATTGGTCCAAATCCGATACCACCGATCAGTCATATCTCAATCCAAGTGTCTTTGGTCAGCTCGTATTCTATGAAACCAACAAGTCTGTTCAAGTTGTGCCGACAAGTGCCCCTCCAGTTGCGAATTCAGCTCCGGTTCAGCAAACGGCCGCACCAACTGTTGTATCTGCTGGCCAAGGATTTTCCGTACGCAGCACCAAGATTATTGGCCCCGACGGAAATGAATTCATACCCAAAGGCGTCAACGTCAATGGCTACAACTGGGTTTGGCCCCGCAGTACAGTAAATGACGCTCACCTAATTGTCGACTGCTGGAATTTCAATCTCGTCCGCGTCAACTCGTTCCTGTTTATGGGCGAGAGCAAGTATCCCCAGTTCACCACTAACAATGACTTGGACGCAATTGTTAAAACCTACACCCAGCGTGGAATTGTTGTGGTCTTCGAAGGCCACGATCGCATCGGCAGTTACTATTCAGGTGATGATCTCACAACCTTAGTCGCGTGGTTTACGGATTTGGCCCACAAGTACAAGGATAATCCCTATGTCTGGTTCGACGTGATGAACGAACCCGGTGGTCGTAAATCCCTCGACTCCAACCAGTGGATTAACATGCACGGTCAGGTCATCAAAGCAATCCGTGATGATGCCGGTGCAAACAATCTCATCATTGTCGAAGGTGCCTATGGTGGTCAGGATGTCTCGACTCCCGACCAGAACATCGTAGACAGTTCTATCCTTCAGTTCGGCAAGAACGTCGTCCACTATGGCGGCAGGTCATTCGAGAATATCGTCTTCAGCATCCATACCTATGACTTGTGGAATTCTGGCGACGCTAAACTCGAAACCTACCTTAATCAAATTGCTGAACAGGGCTACGCCATGGTGATAGGTGAGTATGGTGTCCGTACCGACCACGACGTGATGCCTGCAGCGAAATCCATCTTTAATGTAGCGATACCACGTCATGTTGGGCGAATCGTCTGGCAGTGGGATGGTAGTGATGATAACGACTTAACGGTCAACACATCCAAGGGGGGTGGATGGGAAATCAATGACTGTACCAACCCCACCAATCTCAGTTGGCTGGGCGAACAAGTCTGGAAAGATAATCACTCCAATTAGCCTGTGAATCAGCAGGGGCGTTAACTAAGTGACGCCCCTGCATCTTGTTCTCAGTTAAGCCCGTCCCCACTTCTTATAGGCATCATCGAACGACATCCCTTTAGCGACGTCTTCGCGCATACCTTGTTCTTCGGCTTCCAGTTTTTCAGCTTTTTCCAGCGCTTCCATGGCGATTGCGGCTGGCACAACAATCACACCGTCCGCCTCACCAATGATCCAATCGCCCGGATTAACCCGTACCCGTGTCGTGACCGTACCCGGCATTCCGATGGGAACATTAATCCCGTTCATGCGCCAGCGGCTGGCCGACTCAATCGGTGATGTGCCAAGCGCGCACGGCGTAAAATTTGGAATGACTTCCAGTCCCAGCCAATCCCGAATATATGAGTCAAGCACGATACCTCTGGCGCCACCTTGTTGCAGCGCCCAGCTTGTCATCTCTCCGAACTTACCCGCATGTTGTTCACCGCCGCACTCAATCACCACAACACATCCCGGATACAAAATCGTGCGCAGTTGCGCGAAGTAGTCACCTGTCCAATCGCCCGATGGCTCGTTGCGTCCAATCGGTGATGCGCTCCCGCGTAAGGTGATGGCTTGCCCCGCCAAATGGCGATGCGGAAACAGAGGCCGAATCTTCAAGTCAAGGCACTGATTTGGATAACCCATTGCATCCAGCGTGTCGTAAACATTCGCTACCCGAATTTTGTCCCAACGTGCTTGTAAATCCGCTACAGAAGGTTGATCAGACATCTATATTTACCTTTAGTCTCATTGGTCAAGAAGAAATTCAATTTTCGTGTAGAGCATTCACTGTAAGTAGGGGAGCACACGCGAGTGCTCCCGTCCGCAGAATTTATGGGTAGAGTTATTTAATCAAAGAACGTATCTTCACTCCACATCAGCGCTTGACATGCTTTTGCATTGAGTTCCACGCCAATGCCGGGACGTTCCGAAACCGTCATGAATCCCTTATCAACGAAAGGATGATCGCCGTCGCACATATCATTCCACCACGTGATGTCCCGCGCATGGAATTCCAACAGCAGGAAGTTGGGTACCGAAGCCATCACGTGACACGCTGCCATCATGCCCAAGGGAGAGGATACGTTATGCGGGGCAATCGGAATATAGTGTGCATCAGCCATATCCGCGATGCGCTTACCCTCGGCAATCCCACCCGCCTTTGCCAGATCAGGCATAATCACATCAACCGCTTTTCGCTCAAACAGTTCGAGATACTCGAACCGCGTATATTGATTTTCACCGGTACAAATCACTGTGCTGCTTGAACGCCGCACCTGCGCCAGTGCATCAATATTTTCAGCGGGAACAGGTTCTTCCAACCACAGCAGACGCAGCGGTTCTATCGCTTTGACCAGCGTGATCGCTGATGGCAAATCGAACTGACCATGACAGTCAATCGCCAGATCAATTTCATAACCCAGCGCATTGCGGATGCCTTCAATCAAGTTAATGACGTGAGTCATTTCCTTCGCACCGACGGTCCAGTTATATTGATCGAGCTTTCCGGTTCCCGTGCTGTCCACATCGAACTTCACCGCGCTGAAGCCTTCCTCCACGACCTCCATTGCCTTATCACCATAGGCTTTGGGATCGTTGCTTTCACCCGCGTGACAGTCAGCATAAAGTCGAATCTTGTCGCGGAATTTGCCGCCCAATAACTTGTAGACAGGTACGCCCAATGCCTTGCCCACAATGTCATACAGCGCGTTATCAATCCCGGTCAGCGCAAATATCAGCGGTGCATGGGACGAACCGCCATAGCGCCCATTCCGCCGTATCTTTTCATAAATCTTGTTGATGTTGAACGGATCTTCCCCTATCAACAGTGGCTTCATGGCAAGGATGGCGATCTTTGTCGCGAAGCCCGAAAACCCCGGACCGCCGGAGTTACATTCCCCTGTACCGACCACACCCTCGTCGGTATAGATGCGGACAAACGTCCACACACTGCCACCGCTGTGCATTTCTTGGCGACCAATCACGCAGGCTTGTACATCAGTAATCTTCATGCTTGTTTTGTCTTTCTATGAATAAAGGTACTTTATCGGTCGAACAGTATCAAACTACGTATATTCAGGTTCAAAACCAATCAGCGAACGTGCCTTTTCAATGCTTACGAGGCTGGTCGCGTCGCTCAAGTCACTCTTGAATTGTGTAACCTCAGGATAAAACATCTCCGCTAGTGCGCTTGAGTCATACCCCATTGAGTTGTACGCAGCGTTGACAAACAAAGGGTGGCTGCCTTCGTATCTTGCCGTCACACCTTTTTCCAGTGACTGCGCCGCATCTCGCACATCAATGAACGCCCAGAAATCAAAACGGTCTGCCATATATAACTTGAATAACAAGTCTTCCATACTCAGGCGGAAAGGTGCTTGCTCAGAACGATATTCCAGTGGACGATGCGTTCGCAATTCAAGTACTCGCTCTCGTACCTCGTTTATTCTCGCATCTCGCTCAGCCTTTGGTTGACTCATCAACTCATCGAGTAAGTCGTGTACCGATGCGCGATAGTTCTCGAACCGTTCGCCAGTTCTCGCATCGACTCCGTATACACCCGGAAACCGCATCGCTACGCTTGAAATGCTGTCTCTCCGCCAGTAGTACGCCCCGATTTCCTCAATAAGCTGCTTTGAGAACGAATACGGATCAGTCGTAAAAGTCGGATGTTCCTCGTCAATCGGCAAATACTGAGGCCGAATGTCACCCGTACTGTAGAAGCCGCCCAGTGCATTAATCGAACTCGCCTGCACAACCCGCTTGATGCCGGTCGCCGCTGCCGCCTCAAACACATTGAAGGTTCCCGCGACGTTGACCTCAAACAGTTGATGTTTCGGCCCGATGGAAGGTGCACGAATCGCCGCCAGATGGATGATAGCATCACAGCCTTGAACATGCTTGACGAGCATATCGAAATTGAGGATGTCGCCCTGTACATATTCGACACCTTCAATGTCCGTACTCGGTGCTAAATCGAGAATACGAACCGTCCAGCCTTTTTCTCGAAGGCGTTCGCTCGTGGTCTTCCCAATATGTCCCGTTCCGCCCGTAATCAGCACCCGCATAATAGACTATTCCAGTGGGCTATGTGCTTTGTAGAAAAAGCGATCCTATGCCTTTTCCCCCTCTGCCATGAAATGGCTATCAGCGAAGTGAGCCTGCAAACGTGCTGATGTAGGGCAGGGGGGTGAGGATTGAAGCTAACTCATAAACCCGTTAATTTCGTTAGTAAAAATGCAATTCGCTTGCTTAACTCCACAGCCGGTCGTGAGAGCGTTCCTTATCCCAGATGTCAGTAGCATCAAAGCACAGCGGGTCACGCGGATCAATAAACTCTTGCAAACAGTCCATATTCAGTTCGCCCAATCCCAGCCCCGGTGTTTCAGGTACTTGGATATATCCGTCCACAATCAGCGGCTTGGGCAGCCCGTCGAAGAGATGTGCCCAGCGCGGAATATCAACCGAATGATTCTCCAGCACAAGGAAATTATCAGTCGCCGCCGCGCAGTGAACGCTAGCCATTGCCGTCACAGGCGACCCCGCCATATGCATCGCCATCGCGATACCATTCTCTTGGGCATAATCGCCGATTCGCTTGGTCTCGAGGATTCCCCCCGAAGTCGCCAGATCAGGATGAATGACCGAAACGGCGTGAGCTTCAAGGAGAGGTTTAAATCCGTCTTTCAGGTAAATATCCTCACCTGTACAAATCGGAGTCGTCACCGCTCGTGACAACCGGACATAGTGTTCCGTATATTGCCACGGAATCATATCTTCGTACCATGCCAGCGTGAACGGATCGAGCGCCCGGCCCAACTTGATACAAGACTCAAGGCTGAGATGCCCGAAATGATCGGCCGCCAGTGGCACTTCGTCCCCGATGATCGAACGCACTGTTGCCACGTAATCCACCAGCAGGTCGACACCTTTCTTGGTTAACTGAATGCCTGTAAAGGGATGCATAATATCCGTTGTGTGGATCATGTCTGGCGGGGCATTAATCGCGCCCGGTATATCCTCGACCAGATCAATCCCCACATCCATCTTCAGGTACTTGAAACCGGCTTCCATCCGTTTCTTCAGGCGGTTTCCCATCTCAACCGGATCTTTGACCGTCGGCGTATCGCAGTAGCACAGTACCTTGTCGCGGAACTTTCCGCCGGCCAATTGATATGCAGGCACGTTATACGCCTTGCCTGCCAAATCCATCAGTGCCATTTCAATTCCGCACACGCCGCCTGCCTGACGGGCATGATGACCAAACTGCTTGATCTTGCGAAAAATTTTATCAATGTTGCACGGATTTTCCCCGATAATCCGGTTCTTGAGCATCAAAACATAAGTTTTGCTTGCCCAGTCGCGCACTTCACCGTAGCCTGAAATGCCTTGATTGGTATCGATACGGATGATGGATAAATCCATTGGCATCCCAACTAAATTGGCGACGCGTAAATCCGTAATGCGCAGATCGGATGGCCGTGATTGGGTGGATACACGGTCTACAATCTGTTCTTGGTCGGCCATAACACTACTCCAAAGATAACTATGAGTTCTTTATTTGAATGATTACCCGGTGGGCAAAGATAAGTAACAAAATTATAAATACTTCTAATGCGTTCTACAAATGCCAGATCATGATTGGCCTAACGGGTAAAAATTTTATGCGTACTCTCATTTCCTGTTTAGAAAAATAGGCTACAGTCACCGGAATACAGACTAACTTCCAAAAGGGAAGAGGAGCGCGGTTATTCGGATGAACGAACCAGCCGGTTCACGCTTTACTGTGTTACGCCATCGTCTTCAACTTATCCGTATGCTCGCACGTCGTGCGCTGCCGTTCTTGTCAGGCATGCTAGCTGCCTTCCTCGCCATCTTGGTATTTAACTGGATTACTCCAAAGCCCCACCTCATTACCACTAATGAGGTCAACGACGCGATTGTTCAAGCGATGGCCTCTGCCACGCCTCGACCAGCTTTTTCCTCAATGGTTTATCAAACCATACTGCCGTCCTTGGTTTTTATTCAAACCAATCTTCCCGGTACCAACGGTCTCCTCGCCGATGGTTTCGGCAGTGGAGTCATTGTCAATGACGGCGGTGATATTCTGACCAGTCTTCATCTGGTCACAAGCGCTCCTAGAATTCAGGTGACCTTTGCCGATGGAACCGAGTCTGCTGCGGAAATCATTGCCGCCCAAGCCGAAAACGATATCGCCGTTCTCCGTGCTAGTTCGCCGCCGGAGATCATTGTGCCTGCCATCTTAGGTAATCCCAATGCCATGAATGTTGGCGACGAAGCCTATGTCGTGGGCAGCCCCTTCGGCTTATATGACTCCATGACCTCCGGAGTGATCTCAGGCTTTAACCGGACGTTCCAATTGCCCGATAATGCACAGAAGCTTGAGGGATTGATTCAGTTTGATGCCGCTGTGAATCCCGGCAATTCGGGTGGCCCCTTACTCAATCGGGATGGTCAGGTGGTGGGGATTGTCACCGCGCTCCTCAACCCGACCAAACAAAACGTCTTTGTGGGCGTTGGCTTTGCGGTAACTATTACTGCGGCGGGCGGCGCAGCCGGATCACCGCCTGTTTAGTCCCGTGATCAACCGATTTGCCTGTTACAACCGCTGCAAAGGATTGGCTAGGCTGTTGCTCAATTATTGAAAGAGATATCCCATGAATCAGAGCAGAAACGTCGAAAATGGCACGCCGATGGAACGGGTGTTATATGAAATCAAAAAGGTCATTGTCGGGCAGGATCATCTGCTTGAACGCCTGATCGTTGCTTTGTTGGCGCGTGGACACATCCTCGTCGAAGGTGTTCCCGGGCTTGCCAAAACAATGGCTATCAAGACCGTTGCCGAATCCATCGGCGGCGAATTTAAGCGTATTCAGTTCACGCCCGATCTCGTTCCAGCCGACTTAATCGGTACGCGTATCTACAACCAGAAGACTGGTGAATTTAACACCTCTAAAGGCCCGGTCTTTACCAACTTGCTTCTTGCTGACGAAATCAACCGTGCGCCAGCCAAGGTACAAAGCGCGCTGCTTGAAGTCATGCAAGAACGTCAGGTCACCATCGGACGGGAAACCTTCAAAGTACCCAATCCTTTCCTTGTCCTTGCGACCCAAAACCCCATTGAAACCGAAGGTACTTATCCTTTACCTGAAGCCCAAGTGGATCGCTTTATGCTCAAAGTGCTGGTCGGTTATCCCACCACCACTGAAGAGTTCGTCATTGTCGAGCGTATGACCGGCACCTTACAGGCGGTTCAGCAGGTGCTGACAACTGACCAGCTTGTCGAACTCCAAAAGCAGGTCGATAAAGTCTATGCTGACCCTGCCATTATTGAATACTGCGTCAAACTGGTAAACGCCACCCGCAATCCTCAGGGTGAAGGCCTCAAAGATCTACAGCGCTATATTACCTTCGGTGCAAGTCCTCGCGCCTCGATCAACTTGGTCTTGAGTGCCCGCGCGCTTGCTTATGTGCGCAATCGGGATTATGTCTTGCCTCAGGATGTTCTCGATATGGCGCTGGATGTTATTCGTCATCGTCTCGTGCTCTCCTATGAAGCTCTGTCAGATGATGTGAGCGCCGACGATATTTTGAACAAGATTCTCAACCGTATTCCCAAGCCGGTGGTACCGCTGCATGAACATCGAAACGCAAGCGTCAACGCCTGAGCGCATACTTCACCGTCTGGACTGGCAGGTCATCCGTCGCCTTGATGGACTCTTGCAGGGTGATTACCGCAGCCTGTTCTATGGCTATGGCATCGACTTTGCTGACCTGCGCGAATATCAGCCGGAAGATGATGTTCGCTACATCGATTGGAACGTTTCCGCGCGTATGGATACGCCCTATGTTCGGCAGTATCACGAAGACCGTGAAATAACGGCATGGTTCTTACTGGATTTGAGTCCCTCGGTTGATTTTGGCGCGGTCGACAATCTAAAACGCCAAGTCTTGATTGATTTCGTCTCCACCTTAGCCCGCTTGCTTACCCGTCATGGCAATCGTGTAGGTGCGATCTTATACAGTGGTCAAGTTGATCGGACAATTCCCGCAAGGGGAGGGCGCATTCAAGTCCTGCGTCTCATTAATGACCTGCTCAAACAACCGGCTTTGCCGCGTTCGCCAATGACCAATCTCTCTACGCTAATCGAAGGTGGTTTACATTCCATCAAGCAGCGTTCTTTAGTGTTCCTTATCTCAGACTTCATTTCGGCTCCCGGTTGGGAACGCTCATTGAGCTTATTGAACAAGCGCCATGAAGTGCTTGCCATCCGTCTCTGGGACCCGCGCGAAGTTGATTTGCCGGATATGGGATTGATCGTGATGGAAGATGCTGAAACCGGCGAACAGATTTATGTGGATACCCACGATAGGGGCTTCCGTCAGCGGTTTGCCCAAGCGGCACATCAGCGTGAAGCCGAACTGGAGCAGGCCTTCAAGCACTCGGGTGTAGATGTGCTTTCACTCTCCACCGAAGAAGACTTAGTCCGCGCCATCGTTGGCTTTGCCAATGTGCGTCGGCTAAGAAGAAAATAAGTTAGAGCTGCTTATGTCATTTATTTGGCCCGCGATGCTGGTATTGTTGCTAATGGTTCCCCTGTTTGCATTCCTTTACATCAGGATGCAGCAACGACGTCGCCAGCTAGTCACGAACTACGGCAGTTTGGGGACGATGCAAGGAGCGGTCAGCCGAAGCTTTGGATGGCGGCGTCATGTTGCGCCTGCGCTTTTCTTGGTCTCAGTGACCATCCTCATCCTCGCTCTGGCGCGTCCCGAAATGATGGTGAGTCTCCCGCGCATTCAAGGAACAGTCATCCTTGCCTTTGATGTATCCGGCAGTATGGCTGCTGATGACCTCAAACCGACACGTATGGAGGCGGCCAAAACAGCTGTTCAGAATTTTATCGAGCGCCAATCACCCGCAGTTCGGATCGGTGTCGTTGCCTTCAGTGATAGTGGCTTATCGGTTCAGGTCCCTACCAACGATACAGATGACTTGCTCGCCGCCATCGGACGCTTGACTTCTCAGCGTGGAACATCCCTTGCCAACGGTATTCTCGCGGCGCTGACCACGATCGAAACAGCAAATGGGGTGCCGACCAACTACTACAGCAATCAGACTCCAACGCCTGCTCCGACGCCAACGCCGGTACCGCGCGAGACTTACGGATCGAGTGTCATCGTTCTCCTCACCGATGGTGAAAACAACCAGAATCCCGATCCGCTCGAAGCTGCCCAGACCGCTGCTGATCGTGGCGTACGTATCTATACGGTCGGTATTGGCAGTGCCGCAGGCACAAATCTACATGTGGATGGCTTCACCATTCACACACAGCTTGATGAAGCCATGCTTCAGCAAATCTCGCAAATTACAGGCGGCACTTACTACAACGCTCAAAACGAAGAAGACTTACTCGCGATCTACGATAATCTCAGTCCCGAACTGATCATAAAGCCCGAAGAAATGGAAATCACCGCGCTTCTGGCGGGGGTAAGCATCATCTTCCTATTGATGGGCGGCACAGCTTCCCTTCTATGGTTTGGTCGTGTGCCTTAGCTCGAGGACGCCTTGTATGATGCATGGGAGGCAGTAATGAATTTACTCTGGCCCGGATTTGTCGCCCTTTTGATATTGATTCCGCTCATTATTACCGCCTATATATGGGTCTTGCGCCGCCGTAAGCGTTTCACAGTGCGCTATTCGAGTCTATCCTTGGTTCGTGCCGCTGCGCCTAGCCAATCGCGCTGGCGTCGCCACATTCCGTTTGCGATGTTCATCGTGTCGCTTGGCAGCCTCATCTTCGCGATGGGACGCCCAATAACCATTGCCGCTATCCCCACCAATCAAACCACCATTATTCTCGCCATCGATGTCTCGCGCAGTATGTGTTCCACCGATATTGAGCCGAGCCGTTTACTCGCTGCTGAAGCCGCCGCCATATCCTTTATTGAAAATCAAAAAGCCACCACGCAAATTGGTATTGTCGCCTTTTCCGGTTTTGCCGAACTCATTCAACCACCGACGACTGATGTCAACGCCCTGCGAAACGCCATCCAGAGTTTGACGACCGGACGCCGCACGGGCATCGGTCTCGGCATTCTCAAATCCATCGACGCCATCGCCGAAATTGATCCCGCTGTCGCTCCTAGCGTCAGCGACACATCCCCCGGTCTTGAACCTAGCCCTGTACCAAAAGGAGCCTATGCGCCAGACATCATCGTCTTATTGACGGATGGTGCAAACAATGTCGGCGTATTACCTGAGGATGCCGCACAACAAGCGGTCGATCGCGGTATCCGCGTCTATACCATTGGCTTTGGTACAGCGCAGGGCTCAGAATTCCCGAACTGTGGTCAGCAGTTCATGGGGCGTGAACCCTTTAACGGTGGAGGAGGCGGTTATGGCGGTGGCTATGGAGGCGGTGGTTTCCGTCGCGGCATTGACGAGGACACCTTAAAGCTGATCGCCGATACCACGGGCGGAACCTATTATTCAGCTGAAAGCGGCGGTGAACTGCAATCCGTGTTCCAAAATCTGCCGACTTATCTCATCACCAAACATGAAGTAACCGAAGTCAGTGTGGTCTTTGCCGCCATTGGTGCTGTTTTAGCGATGGCCGCAATGGGGTTGTCGTTGTCATGGCATCGCTTCCCATAGGCTTCAATGGAGTGAATCAATATTGATGCACCTCTAGCCCGGAAGTACTATCCTAAGTAACGCGCTACGTGACTAGCTGATGTTTAACTTACCTCTCACTTTATATTTGAGATAAGTAAGGTATTTCTTACTGTATTTTTAATGAATTAACAGCTTTCGTTCTTGCTAATGGTAGCCGAGAAATGTGTTTCGATTCGCCTCTTCTTTGATCTAGTCTCCCACGACTTCGCATGACATACCTCATAAGTCAAGCATGATGACTTACTGCCTCCCGAAAAAAGTAAGAGCCTGATTTGGAATTCTTTATGCTGTTTGAGAACTGAATAAGTCTAAAATAAAGAAATTAATTAAGTAACTAATCGCCGATTTCTACCCAACCGGTGTCCGACACGCAGCCAACGGAGATGACATGACCAATCGATCTGCTGTGAATGACCAGCTTGATAACGACATTGCTCAACTACTCAAATCGCTGAAACGCGACTCCAGTAGCATGGACAGTGTGGCTTATGATACCGCGTGGATAGCCCGCTTAGCGCCGCACTTTCCGGGGCAGGGCTTTGACGAAGCGCTGCCTTGGTTGCGTCAGCGTCAGCACAAAGATGGCAGTTGGGGCGGTCATATCCTGCATTACCACGATCGCGTTGTCTCCACCTTAGCCGCCATGATCGCGCTTCATACCACCGGTCACGGTGCTGAAGATGAACGTCGCGTGCGCCAAGGGGCGGCATTCCTCTGGCGTGAAAATGGCCGTTTACATCACGATGCCAACGATACCATTGGCTTCCCTATCTTAGCCTTTTCGCTGGTAGACGAAGCCTTAAATCTAGGTTTAGATGTCCCTCGCGATCTCTATCGCGATGTGGTCAAAATTGAGAAAAAACTCAATATGTTGGGGCATAATCCCGAATCATGGCGCTATACGACGCTCGTCGTTTCCCTCGAAGCCTTGCGTGCTTATATTCCCGATGACGTCGACTTTGTTGAAGGTAATGGTTCTGTCGGCACGTCACCTGCTGCAACTGCTGCGGCACTTCTGAAACGTCCTGATCAACGATCGATCCAGTACCTGCAAAAAGTCGTAGCTGACCAAGGCGACGGCGGAGCGCCCTTCGTCAAACCGTTCGATATTTTCGAAGCTCTCTGGACTTTAAACCATTTGCGCCTTGCTGGAGCCATCTCGCCCGATGATCACGATGTTCGCCGTATTCTGGATTTTGTGTGGTCGATCTGGTCACCCGGGAAGGGATTGAGTTACTCACCCTATTTCCCGGTCACCGATCTCGATGATACTGCTGTTGCCTTCGGTTTGCTGCGGTGGGGTGGATATGATGTAAACGCTGACGTCTTCAAGCCCTATGAGCATGAACAGCATTTCTGCTGCTATCCCGGTGAACTCGATCAATCGCTCAGTGTGAATATCCGTCTTTTGGCCGCTTTACAGATGGATCGGGACTATCATCGCTTTGAGGACTGGACGCAGAAGATCAGTGCCATGCTCCGGCGTTCAGATTTGACGGGTTATTTCTGGTTTGATAAGTGGCATATCTCGCCCTACTATCTGACGAGTACGGCCATATGGTCATTGTTTGGGGTAGTAGATGATCTACTGCCATCCCGCATTAAATGGATTCTCCAAACCCAGCGTGAGGACGGCGGTTGGGGATATTATCATCAGTCCACCATTGAAGAGACTGCTTATTGTCTACACGCCTTGCTGTTCTGGGATCAAAATACTTCTGAACGAATTGACCCCACGTGCCTACATGCGGCAGCCCAATATCTGATGGATCATTACCATAATGTCCATTACCCGCCACTTTGGATTGGCAAATCGTTGTACACCCCGCGAACGGTGGTTCGTTCAGCAGTCTTGGCCGCCCTCTATAGTTATCGGGAGTATGTGGGTTTACATCAGCCAGTTCCGGTCTTTATGAAACGCCCATTCGTGCAAAGTGGTAGCGTGGCGGCTAGTTAATCTCAGGAGTTTGACGTGAATATCGAAATAGTTTGGGACAACGACGCGAAATCAATTCTCCGTTATATCTATGGGCGAAGCTGGACATGGGCGGACTTCAATGCCGCTGCTAAAACGGCCTACGACATGCTAGATACCGTAGATCACAAAGTCAGCGTCATCATGGATTTCCAGAACGCTAATATTATTCCTCAGGGTGCCATTACGCAGGTACAACGGGCGTTTTCCACCCCTCGCCACAAGAATATCTCGACTACCGTCATTGTCGGGTCGAGCGCCAATACCTTCTTGCAGGCCATCGCTGGGGTAGGGCGAAAACTAACCCGGGGCAATGACTGGCAGTTGACTTTTGTGTCGACTTTGCCGGAAGCCTATGAACTGCTGGCGCCAAAGGATAAAGCGGAATCGTCGTAGTCTCGATGCCTTGACTTCGTAATCTTGGAGAGGAAAACTGGATGAGCAGCCAATCGTTTGCCGAACGTATTCGCGCGCGTTACCCCGAAGGACTGACAGGTGTTTTTGCCATCGGTGGCACACGCACCACCTATGTTCTTGAACAGAATCGTCTTTCTGCCGATCCCGGTCGCATCGAGAGTTTTGCCACTCAAGGCGAATATATCGTGAACCGCTACTGGGATTTTTGCCGCACCTTCTATGATTTGGGCGGTCAAAACATGATCATCACCGCCTTCTCCTTTCGCGGGTTTTACAATCGTGGCGCGGAATATGCTGAACTCGTTACTCAGGAAATGCTGCGTTTGATCGGTGATGGCGCGCTTGATTTTTACCGCTCCAACGAAGTTGATCCTTATTTTGTCGGCATCGACTCCATGCTGGTTCTGCCGCCGGATAACCCTGCCCATCAAGTCGCACAGCAGTTTGTAGACTTCCAGCGCCAGTGGCCTTATCAATCAGGTCGCCCTAAGTTAATCTGGGAAATCGCCTCCATTCCGCTTTTTTCCTTCTGGGATACCTTCCAGCGGATGACCGATGCCGAACGTCAAGCCTTGGATGCCGAAATCCGATCACAGACCAACCTCGAAGAAACCAATCGTATCTTATATCGTCACTTCTCCCGTGCAGCCTATGGCACCGATATTCCCATGCCGCATTTCTATCTCGGCACCAACAAGAGTGGCGATTTGAAATGGCGTTCACCCATGCCCTTGGCTCTCAGTGGTGGCGACTATCTCCGCATGTTCTACACACCGTATCCATCGCTGTTCACCACCGCTGAAACCATGCAGACGATTTTGGAAGACTTGGCTTTTAAGGATCGCTTCTACTCACCCAAGACCGATTACAGCGGGCAGTACACATCAGAACTCGTACAAGCCGAGTACGACCGTGTTATGGATTTGAGCGCCGACCCCTTGACCACTTTGGGCCTATCGCGCAGGGTGTCGCCTGTCCCGCAGCCGGAATAACCAATGTCAACGCAACCGGTTTCCATTCGCGTCGAACATCTAACCCGCATCTATACTGGCAAAACGCCGCTGGTCGCCAACGATGATCTCAGCTTCGAGGTCAAACGCGGTGAAATCTTCGGGTTGCTCGGTCCGAATGGAGCAGGTAAAACCACGCTTGTGCATCAACTACTTGGCTTGACCCCGCCAACCTCTGGTTCAATCTGGCTTGAAGGGGTTGATGTCGTTAAACACCCTGAGCAGGTCAAGCGCATCACGGGCTTTTTGCCGCAAACTGGCCTCCCCATGCGCTATGTGGAAGTCGAACGTGCCTTACACTACACCGGACGGTTACGCGGTCAAACCGAAGCCGATGCCAAAGCCCAAACCCGCAAATTAATCGATGAATTAGGCATAGGCGAATTTTCTCATCGCTATGTGCATAAGCTGAGCGGCGGTATGCTTCGCCTGACCAACTTTGCGATGGCACTGATGGGAACGCCGCAGGTGGTCATATTAGACGAACCCACCAACGAGCTTGACCCCCAAAAACGTCGGCTCGTTTGGGATATGATTGCTCGACTCAATGCCCAACAGGGCGTGACCTGTGTTTTGGTCACGCATAACGTCTTGGAAGCCGAACGCGTCATTCTGCGTGTGGCCGTGATGAAGCGTGGAAAAATCGTCGCCTTTGGCACACCCGGTGAATTGAAGCTCTATTCGGGCGGCAAAGTCCGCTTGGAATTCCGCCTCAAAGAAGGTGAAAACCTTAATCATGACGAAACTGAACGTTTCAATCAGCTCGGCACTCTGGATACGGTTCGTGCGGGGGATTATTCGGTGCAGCTTCCTGCTGATCAAGTCGCTGCCGCCACTGATTTGCTCATGACCCACATTGGCATGTCGCGCCTTGATGATTTCAAACTGTCACCACCTTCACTTGAAGATGTCTACCTAGAATTCGAACACGCCACTGGATAACGTACTTTTATGGATATTGCTCACCCGCCGCAGACCTTGAATACATCATCCGCAGTTCGCATCGACGGTCTGCGCAAATTTGCAGTCGATCTTAAATATCTTTGGCTGGAGCAAATGCTGGAGATTCGGACCATCTGGTATTGGTACTTCATTTTCTCGTTGGTGTTACCTTTATCGATGGTCTTTGGCTTTGCTCGTATGGGCAGCGGCCTGACCGATACTGCCAGCCTCATCTATATCATCAGCGGTTCAGCCATTTTCTCCGTCGCCAACGATGGTCTCTATACCATGGCCGTCCGCATTGGCTCGATGAAGAAAGAGGGGATGCTTCTCTATTACGCTTCGCTGCCAATCAGCAAAGTCGCCTTTGTCGCGGCCATCATGCTCTCACGCCTCACCGTGACCTTACCCGGCATGGTCGCCCCCATGTTGTTTGGTTCGCTGCTTTACAAAGTCGATTTACATTTCAGCCTGTGGATTATCTTGCTGCTGCCGCTAACTGCCTTAGCCTTGTCGGCCATCGGCATGGCGCTCGGTTCGCTCATTCACAGCTTGGAGATGGTACAGATCATTGTTAATCTGCTATTGTTTGTGCTGATTATGGCCGCGCCGGTCTTTATTCCATGGCAGTCACTGCCACTGCCTTTGCAGTTATTCGCCTACATCTTGCCGCCTAGCTACGCCGCCGACGCCCTGCGCCATGTCCTTTCCGGCGCGATTGACACCGCCTTTTACATTGACATGTTAGTTTTGTGCGGCTTAACCATAACGAGCTTCGTCATCCTCAACCGCTGGCTCAACTGGCGCATCTAGCCGTCTTTCCCGCCCGTAATTGCAAACGTCTTATTCACCAAAAGTTTGTATATTCGAACGCTCAAATACGAAAATTTGTGCTATGATAACTATATCACTCTGCATTGGTAACACCACGCTAAATGGTGGACACATAGTCGATCTCGCGATAACGGTTTATAAGAGGTCTTGAAAGTCCCCTCGCTGCGCAGCGGAGAGGACTTGTATGAAGACGAACATCCACCACTTAATGCAGCTCTACCTCTGCTTGATCTTGGCGCATTTGGCAGTTCAAATGTTGTCTCTCTGTGCCTGTACGAAGACTCCCATGGGACAGCAGGTCAATGTATTCGTGGTCAAAGCATTTTTATGGCAATCTTGGCGGCAGACATAACCTTCGCCATTTCAGCAGCTTTACCCGACCAAGCCGCTGGAATCCCGCCATTTTCGCCAAATCCGCCAGTTCGATATGGCAAAATTGCCAAAAAACGTTTCTCTCTGCGTCTGTGCGAAGCCTCCCGTGGGACTGCGGTTCAACTGTATTTGCTTTCTTTTCTTTGTGGTAAAAAAATGCATTGATTTTGCATTTTTTGAGCAGCGCCAGACCGACATTTGCGCCGCGGCGGACATACAGGAACCATCCGCCGCAATTGCGCCATTTCGGTGGCATTAGCCGAGCGACCCGCCGCACAAAAATGTCAATTCAGCGGTATTAGCCGAACGTCCCGCGAGACAATTCGGCGGATGAATCGCCACAAAAGTAAGTTCTGTCCAATTTGAGAGGATATAATCTACCCGACTTCGATCACCTTGTGCTCAATTAACCACTGAACGGCTTCACGCACTGCTTCCAGTGATGTATATCGCGGTTGGTATTCGATTAATCGTCGTGCCTTCGCAATGCTCGCGTTCGGGCTGTGCGCGATATGATCCCAAGTTGCCTGCGCTTCCGACTCGGATACCGTTGTCTTCCACGTCTCCCAAGGTAAAAACTTCAGGTTGGGTTCTTGTCCGAACCACGCATACATCGCCTCTGCGTATCCCCGTAGTGTGATCGCTGCCGGTGACACAATGTGGAAATTTTCGCCGATGCTTGAACTGTGGTTCAGAATCGCCTTAAAAAATCCCTGCGCCACGTCCGACGCATGAACATGGTGCACGGTTTCCATGCCCAAATTGGGCAGGGTCAATTCTTCGCCGCGTGCAATTTGCGCGAACACCTGCGGGTTAAAATGTCCCGCAGGATTCAATGGCGCGTACCCCGGCCCAACGATATGCCCCGCATGGAGCATCGTCGCCGGAAAACCGTTGCGCCGCGCCTCATCCAGCAGATATCGTTCAATCGCCGCTTTTTGGATGCCGTATTCCCCGAATGGATGCCGTGGTTGATCCTCCGTCGCCGGAACTTGCGTACTATGCCCGTAAATCCAGACCGTCCCGCAGTGCAGGAAGTGTTGGACGTGGTCGCGCAGTGCTTCCACCAGATGTCGGGCACTGGCCTCTGTGAAGCAGATCAAATCCACCACCACATCCGGTTTCAACTCTTTGACCAACTTCCCAAATGTACCGGCTTGATCTTCTGCCTCGCGGTTTGCGATCACGCTCTGGACGTTGTTCCACGCAGCCTGAGCGATATAAGGCTTACTCTGTCCGCGCGTGATGTTAATCACTTCATGCCCGCGTTCCACCAGCATCGGGATCAGATATGTTCCGATATGTCCGCTTCCACCAATCACAACAATCCGCATGTTTTAATCCAATTTCTCTATCATGTTCTGTTCTAAGATTGTGTCGCAAAGAGGTCTTTGTAGGGGAGGGACTTTGACCCTCCCAATACTCAACTTGTTTAATTGCTCAATTTCATAGTTACGAGGATATTCGTAGGGCTGAGGCGTGAGCGTATTTCAGAATTGGTAAAATAGCCCAAAGGATAAAAGAAAGCAAAGGCGAGAGGAAAATGAGCCGCCACAATTTAAGCGACGCCCAATGGGAACTGATCCAACCGCTATTACCCGCC
>JBGAGF010000045.1:0-34251 GCA_044226855.1 Aggregatilineales bacterium | reverse complement strand
CTAGAGCCGTGAGGGTACACCCGGTCCCATTCCGAACCCGGTCGTTAAGCTCACGAGCGCGGATGGTACTGCCATGGTAACGTGGTGGGAGAGTACGCCGCTGCCAACCCCCTTCACTCCCACTCTCTTTTTCGTTTCCTTCTCCCCTTTTCCTTCCTTTCATGGTTTAGTGTGAATGAGCGTAACCCATTTTGGGTTGTGATTGCCTACGAAGCACTCAACCTCATACTCACCATCAAGCATCTCCCAGATGATTTGGGCGACAATGGTTGTTGCACTTTTAGGTAGACTATCCTCGTTTTGCGTAAAGAACATTCCTGTTTCGATAGTTACATAGATGTTAGGGTTCCCGCTGTTAATTCCACTGAGCCGATCTTGAGGAAAGAATACACGTATCCAACTTTGGTCGACATTCATATTTTCGGCTAACTTCACCACAATCGCCTTCCGAAGCTGAATTAGCACTTCATTGGACACTTTCTCAGGTAATCCCCAAACAAATACAAATGGCATTGAACACCTCGTCATGATAGAAATTATCAAGACTGTAACCATTCTTGGGATCCAGAGCAATCTATGGATACTCGTAATTCCAAAGGCATAGCGCTAAACTTCAACAGATCCATCCAATAACTGGAGTAAAGGTCAATATAAACTGTGGCTGATTGGATGATTGTCTACGAAACGCCTGTTGAGACGGAGGCCCATATCGTGGCCGGACGCTTACAAGTTGAGGGTATTCAAGCCATTGTCTATCGTCAACCGGGGGCAGCCGCTTTAGGCATCACCATTGGCCGTCTCGGATCAATAACGGTTCTAGTTCACCCACCTGATTATGAACGTGCTCTTGCGCTTCTCGAACCAGACGAGTTCGAAGAACTCCCAAACACAACCGATGACATTACTTATCTTGGGGTAGCGGATGATGACCATGATGAACTCGCTGACTGATGTGCCCGGCATCCGTGTCGGCCATGCCACCAATATAGAAGCGGCCACCGGTTGCACCGTTATCCTCTGTCCTGATGGAACTATCGGTGGTGTTGATCAACGGGGTGGTGCTCCCGGCACGCGCGAAACGGATTTGCTTCGTCCGATGCACATGGTACAGAATGTCAATGCTATCCTGCTTTCTGGTGGGAGTGCCTATGGTTTAGCGGCTGCCGATGGTGTAATGCGTTACCTCGAGGAGCAGCAAATCGGTTTTAAAGCACAGAATGATATTATTGTCCCGATTGTTCCTGCCGCTATCCTCTTTGATCTCGCTATTGGACGGCCTGATATACGACCTGATGCTGAGATGGGATACGCAGCCTGCCAATCAGCAACCAATACGAACGCTGAACAGGGAACAGTTGGGGCGGGGACAGGCTGCCGTGTTGGTTCGGGGATGGGCAATGATTTTGCGACTAAAGGGGGGATTGGAACGGCTAGCATTGATCTTGGTGATGGTCTGATCGTTGCGGCACTTATCGCGGTCAATGCTGTCGGGGATGTGGTCGACCAAAGTGGACAGATCATCGCAGGCATGCGGCAACCACCGGAGGGAATTACATTCGCTGGTTCACTCAATATGATGCGTATCATGTCGCGAATGGTGGACACTACAAGTAATGGCAATACGGTTATTGGTGCTGTGGCTACCAACGCTAAACTGACGAAAGAGCAGGTGAATAAAGTCGCCCAGATGGCGCAGGATGGGATCGCCCAAGCAATCCGTCCAGCCCATACCATGTTTGACGGGGACACACTTTTCGCCTTGGCGACCGGACAAATCCCTGCCAATGTCAACTCGATTGGAGCCTTTGCTGCAGAAGTAGTCGCGCAAGCGATCCGGAACGCAGTTTCTGCAGCGACTTCCCTTGCCGGAGTACGATCATTAAATGATTAAGTTAAATTAAACAAAGCATATCGGCCATTTAATAATTCATTGATAAGATTTAGGTGAGGTGTTAAACAGAGTGAAAGATCATAAAGATATGCCGAAAATTCTGGTTATTGAAGATGAGATGACGCTTGCCAATAATCTCTCTGAAAAGCTCAAGGGAGAAGGCTACAGTGTTACTATGTCAGGCGATGGTGAGGATGGCCTTGCCAAGGTACGGCAAGAGCATCCTGACCTTGTGATACTCGACATTATGCTACCCGGCCTTGATGGACTTAGCTTATGCCGGATTATCCGTCGCGATCCGGGGACGAATCATATTCCGATCATTATGGTTACCGCGCGTGGAACCGAAGTCGATAAGATCGTTGGCCTTGAAAGTGGTGCTGATGACTATGTCGTCAAGCCGGTCGCGCTTGGTGAATTTTTGGCTCGTGTACGCGCCGTGCTGCGTCGCCCTTCTGGTCGTCAGGTGCTTCAAGATGAATTGACTTCGAACGATTTGCAGGTTAGCTTGACCGGGCGTCGTGTTTATCGTTCGGGAGAAGAAGTCAAACTGAGCAATAAAGAGTTTGACCTGTTAGCTGAGTTGATGCGGAACAAAGGCGTTGTTCTCTCTCGCGACCTGATTTTGACCAAAGTGTGGGGCTACGACTATTTTGTCGATAAACGCACCGTTGATGTCCATATTCGTTGGCTGCGTGAGAAACTAGAAGAGGATGCCTCGAATCCGCGTCGTATCGTAACCGTGCGTGGCGTTGGCTACCGTTTTGAAGGGTAATTCTGTGCTAGACAACGAAAAAGATTGGTCGTACAAACTAGCGCTAGCTTTGACATTGGCGAATTCTGCCTATGATGCGCTCATGGTTTTGAATGCTGATTTTGAAGTCATTGCCATTAACAATGCAGCCGAGGAACTATTCCAGCGGCAGCGTCCCATTGGCGAACGCCTGATTGATGTGACCCAGTCTCCTGAACTGGAATCGGTTGTCCTGAGTGCACTCGAATATAAAGAAGAAATATTCGAGGAACAGATTATTATCAACAAGCGCCATTACCGCGTTCGGGCGCAGGTTATTCAACGAGATGGAAACCGGTTCATTGGACTAGCATTGCAGGATGTGAGCGATTTAGTTCGCCTAAATCGCGCCCGTCGCGATATGGTCGCGAATATCTCCCACGAACTGCGTAAGCCGGTCGCCAATATTCGTATCATCATCGACTCCTTATTTCACGAAGATGAGAAACCCAAACGCAAACGCAGCATCTCTACATTACAGGCGATTGCGCGTGAAACGGACTCGCTGCTGTGGGTCATTCAGGAAATGATGGACTTGTCGATGATCGAGTCTGGGCAGTCGATTGTGCGGATGGTCGAACTGGATTTACGGCCGCTGGTTGAGGATGCCGTTGACCGCATGGAAGATCAATCGAGCTTGAAAGATATTAAGATCGTCCACGAAGTACCGAAAAAGCTGCGGGTTTGGGGCGATTGGGATCTTGTTCGGCGCGTGATCGTTAACCTCCTGCATAATGCGATCAAGTGGTCGCCAAAAGGTAGTAAAGTCACGATATCAACCTCTGCAACCGATGAAGAAGTGACCATTCAGGTGGTTGACGAAGGACCGGGTGTGCCGGATGATCAAGTTGAACGGATTTTTGAACGGTTCTACCAAGTTAACTCGTCGCGTTCTGGCGGCGAGGGAACAGGGTTAGGGTTGGCGATTTGCAAGCATATTGTCGAGGCACACGGTGGAAAGATCTGGGCAGAGGGACAAAGCCAAACCAAGGGGGGGAAGTTTGTCTTCACGCTCGGACGTGTTGAGGAAGACGCTAATCTTCCGTAACATTGACTTTGGATTATTGCATTTCTAATGTTCTTTCTGTTATACTGCCCTTAATTGAATATAGCAACCTTCGGGGCAGGGTGAAAATCCCTACCGGCGGTATGATCTCCGATTAAGCCCGCGACCCGAGTCGCCAATTTGTAGTCCGCTAATCATTCTCAATACCCAAATTGGTGCATCATAGCAGTAGCTATGACGGTGGATCTGGTTCAAGGCCAGAGCCGACAGTGAAAGTCTGGATGAAAGAAGGTGCACACATTTCCAAATTCCATTTGGATTTGTTTGTATTGCTCATCCATACTTTGGACTACAACCACAACGTATTGTTCGTTGTCGGCTTGTTCAACTTCCAATTTATTTGAGTACTTTTGCCCCGTTGCGCTGCCTGTTAGCGGATGGGGTTTTTTATGAGTCAACGTGTTCTTTCACAGTCGGTCAAGCCTTTACCCGTTGTGGTTCATACCAATCGTCGTTGGTCTGTGAAACGCCTGCGCCAACTTACCCCGCTGATTACTATTGTCGTCGTGCTTTTTATTTGGCAGTTGGTTGTCAGTGCCCAGATATACCCCACATTTATCATTCCTTCCCCCTTATCGGTTGTACAAAAAGGCATACAAGTTATTGGTGACGGTTCACTCTTACGTCATGCGAGTGCCACTTTTGGAAACGTAATTGCTGGACTGTTTGTGGGTTTGACCCTAGCAGTAACGCTTGGCTATGCGATTGCTAAAACCCCAATTCTCGAAGACTTTTTATCTCCGATTATCGTCGCGGTTCAATCGGCTCCAGTTGTTGCCTATGCGCCTTTGCTGGTCATCTGGTTTGGAAGCGGTCCGACCAGCAAAATTGTAACCAGCGCGCTTATTGTATTTTTCCCGATGTTAATGAATACGATTGTGGGTATCCGCACAGTGCCGCAGCCGCTACGTGAACTGATGATTTCGATGCGTGCCACGCGCTGGCAGACTTTCATCAAACTAGAGGTACCGGCAGCAATGCCAGTGTTGATTAGTGGCCTAAAAATAAGCGCTACGCTAGCCGTCATCGGGGCGGTAGTCGGTGAATTTATTAGTGCCAACGCAGGGCTTGGATTTCTCGTGAATCTGGCGCGCAGCCAGTATGATACGCCTCTTGTTATCATTTCGGTTTTAACCCTTACGCTGATTGCTCGTTTTCTCTATGGCTTGGTTTCTGTTGTGGAGCGTTTTGTGCTGCGTTGGCAGCGACGTGCTCAACATCAGTGAAATGCTTAACCACTTTTTACATTGTTGTCACAGGAGTATTGGTATGAGTCGTTGGAGAGCGGTAGTAGTTGTCTTTCTCGTTTCGTTATTGACGGTGGTCGGCGTACAAGCTCAATCCGAGCCGACTAAACAAACGTTTTTCCTCACCTATGTCCCTAATATTCAGTTCGCTCCGGTTTATGTGGCACTCGAAAAGGGCGATTTTAAAGCATCTAATCTGGATGTTCAGCTTCAGAACGGTGACGAACCGGTTGGTGTCGATCTGATCGCATCCAACCAACTTCAATTTGGTTTGATTAGCGCTGAAGAAGTCATCAAAGCGAAAGCAAACGCCCGGCCAGTGGTTCAGGTATACGAGTGGTTCCAGAAATATCCTATCGGTATTGTGGTCTCGGACAAGAGCGGCGTTCAATCCGTCCCGGAACTGAAAGGTCGTAAAGTTGGCATTCCGGGACGGTTTGGAGCAAGCTACAACGCATTAACGGCGTTGCTGACTGCGAACGGTATGACCGAAAGCGATATTGATTTACAGGAAATTGGCTATAACGCGCCGGATGTGTTTTGCGTTGGTGCAGTTGAAGCCGCTGTCGTTTACATCAACAACGAACCCTTACAAATTCAGCAGCGAGCGGATGCCGGTAACTGCAACGGCGTAAAATCGATTAAGGTTTTCCCTGTGTCGGATGCTGTAGATATGGTTTCGAATGGTTTGATGACCAACGAACAGACTGTTAAGGATAATCCGCAGTTGGTTACGGACATGGTGAAGGCGTTTGATGCTGGTTTGCGAGAAACCATTAACAATCCTGCTGAAGCGTATCTTCTGACACTGAAGTATGTTGAGAACTTACCAATCAATGACGACTTCAAAACTGCGCTGCAGGATGCGGCAGCGGCTCAAGATAAATTCTTGGCTGACGAACCGGATCGCGCGGCAGTTGCTGAGAGTCGCGCTGCGCTGCTCAAGACACTCTCTGAAAAGTTTGATCCCGCAACGTTAATCCAGTTTGAGGTGCTTCTCAACACGATTGATTTGTGGGATGCTGACCGTCTCGGTCTAGCGGATAAAGCTTCTTGGGAAGCGACACAGCAAGTACTGGTTAATATGAAGTTCGTCACGACCCCGATTGATGTCGAAACAGCGTTTACTAACGATTTCCTTCCGCCCGAAAGTAAGTAAGCCATATGGGAGCACATCTCGCTGCCCGTGAGTTGAGTGTGGTGTTCCAAGCGCCGGATGGAGGAACCTTACCGGCGCTTGGGCCGATTTCATTTGACATCACACCGGGTTCATTTGTGTGTTTGTTAGGGCCAAGTGGTTGTGGCAAGAGCACGCTGATTCGTGTTTTGGCTGGTTTGCAGAAAGCGTCACACGGCGAAGCTGCACTCGGCAAAGAACGGATAGTCCAACCTTCGCGCCAAGTGGGTGTGATGTTTCAAGATGCGAACTTAATGCCTTGGCGAACAGTGATTGAAAACGTCGCGTTGCCGCTTGAACTCACAGGAGTAGATAAGCGGGAACGCCTCGAAACTGCACGGCAGATGCTGCCCGGATTAGGACTTGGGACAGAGTTCGCGGAAGCGTATCCGAGTGAACTGTCCGGTGGAATGGCGCAGCGTGTGGCATTGGGGCGGGTGCTGATTCAACGACCAGACGTGCTGCTACTCGATGAGCCTTTTGGCGCGTTGGATGCTTTTACACGCGAACAAATTAGTATTGACCTGATGCAGATGTGGGCGACGTATCACCAAACTGTGGTGATGGTCACACACAATATTGATGAAGCCGTATTGCTGGCTGACCGAATCATCGTGTTTAGCCGACGACCCGGTCAAATTGTGTCTGATATTGCTGTAGACCTGCCTCGCCCACGGCGTATTGAAGATTCATATGGTGAAGCATTCGGTCAACTGGCGAAGCAAGTTCGGAACGCTGTGCAAGCCTCGATCTAGCCGGTTAATTTGCCATTCCCATGACGGAAATCGTCATGCCGAAGGTGCTTCCGCTTCCCGGTTGGCTGCGAAGATATACCCCGCCACCATGCAGCTCAGCAACGGATTTGACAATCGCGAGTCCCAAGCCTGTGCCTTGAATTTTGTCGCTAGAAGCCCGGTAAAAGCGCTCGAACAGACGCGGTTGAAATTCAATCGCGATGCCCGGCCCATTGTCAATAATCTCAATGTGAACCAGCTTATCTACTATGAAGACGTGGGCTTTGATCTCGCCTCCATCATTGGTGTATTTAGCGGCGTTATCGACATAGTTCAGAATCGCGCGTTTGACCCACTTGCGATCACCGGGGATATTGGGGATTTTGTCAGCGACATCCAGTTTAAAGGTGAGCTTTTTCTCGACGAAAATGGGCTTCATATCGTCAAAGACTTCCCTCACCAGATCACCAACATTGAACTCCGCTTTGGTAATACCTAATCCACTTTCGATTTGCTCGAGGTTGAGTAAATCGTTGATGAGCGCTTGCAGGCGGTTAATCCCGTTGAGCGCGAGGCGAATGATTTCCATTGCGGTGGGGTCGACATTGCCAAAGTAGTCTTGCAGCATGTGCATGGCGCTGAGCGCAACGCCCAGAGGGTTCTTCATATCATGAGCGGCGGCTCGCATGAACTCGGCACGGCGCACTTCGGATTCGCGCAGGTGGGAAATGTCACGCAGCACGATGACCCAGCCATCATGCTCGCCGTTCTTTTCAACCTGACTTTCGATATATACCGGCGACACGATGCAGGAGATGACACGCCCATTTTCAAGCGTGGTCTGGAACGATTTATTCTCGGTCGTACGTGATGAAAGCGCGTAGAGTAATGAATCGCGTATTTTGGCGTGGATGGGCGCGTCACGTAGGGGAACGCCAATCAGTTTACGGGCGTCGATGTCGAAGAGATTTTGTGCGGCTTGGTTGATCATACTGATGCAGCCGGATTGATCGGTCGCGATCATTCCATCGGTGGTTGATTGGAGAACCGCGTTGAGTTGTTTTTCGTGCTCGGAAGTCGTTTCGTAGAGATGGGCATTATCGATGGCGACGCCGACGGTATCGGCTACGGCACGTAGGACATTGATGAGTTCCTCGTTGAAGGCATTGGGCTTATTGCTCATCAAGCTGAGAATACCAATGATTTTGTTCCGAGCGTGCATGGGCGCCATGACGATGGAGCGGAATTTTTCGTCGTGGAAACGGGGGACCGCCAGCACGTCAGTTTCATTAAAATCATTATCAACGATGATGTCATTGGAGGTGATGACTTTACCGGACATGCCCTGTCCCATCGGGATGCGCATGGGCGGATTGGTGAAGTCATCCGGCCAGCCTTGCTGAGCACGGAGGATGACATCATTGGCTTTTTCATCAATAAGGCTAATACCTCCGGCCTCGGCACCGACAACGTTGAGCACAGACTCTAAGGCGGTTTTGAGAGTTTTATCCAAGTCGAGGGATTGGCTGACTGTAGCGGCGACTGCATTGATGGCACCGAGTTGATCGATGCGGCGTTTAACTTCTTCTGTTAGTAAGCGATTTTGAATAATAAGGCTTTGCAGGTCGTTTTGCACGATTTAGCTCGTTTGGTTAGTGGATAATGAAATTCAATAAATCCGAATATAAGAGGAGTATACAGCAAGTTCTCTGACTGAGGGAAGTAAGAGAACTTCAGCGGTCTGGTTCATATTGGCCTTCGCCCCTTTTTCAGTTCGTCGTTATGATTAGCCCTTATTTTGAGAAAAAGGGGATAAAGATGGCTTTTGATGTGGCGCACGTTCGGGCGCAGTTTCCACAGCTAAATTCCGATACACCGATCTTTTTTGATAATCCGGCAGGTACTCAAGTTCCACAACGGGTGATCGATGCGGTTTCCGATTATTTCTTGCACATGAACGCCAACTCTGGTGGACGATTTGCGACCAGCATCCAGACGGACACGATGGTGCAATCGGTTCGCGAGAAGCTGGCGGATTTCCTGAATGCGCCGAGCGCTTCTGAAATCGTGCTGGGTGCGAACACGACGACGCTCAATTTCAGTTTGAGCCGGGCGTTGGGCAAGACATTGAAGGCAGGCGATGAGATTGTCCTGACGCGTATGGATCATGATGGAAATGTTGCTCCGTGGTTACGGATCGCTGAGGATTACGGGCTAGTGGTGCGTTGGGTTGATATTCGCACCGAGGATTGCACGCTCGATCTGGATACGTTGGAAGCGGCGCTGACCGATCGGACAAAAATTGTAGCGACGGTTCACGCGTCGAACGCGGTGGGGACAATTAATCCGGTGGCACAAATCGCGGATATGGCGCACGCAGCGAAAGCGATTTATGTGGTGGACGCAGTGCAGAGCGCTCCGCATGTGCCGATTGATGTGCAAGCAATCGGGTGCGATTTCCTGTTGTGTTCGGCTTATAAGTATTTTGGCCCGCATATCGGGGTGATGTGGGGACGGTATGATCTACTGGCTTCACTGCCCGTTTACAAGGTGCGTCCATCGAAGGACAAGGCTCCTTACCGCTGGGAAACTGGAACCGAGAGTTTCGAAACGATTGCCGGGGTTGGGGCGTGTATTGATTACATCGCTGGACTGGGCGAAGATTTTGGCTCGGCATACGCGAGTCAATTCCCGCAGTTTACGGGGCGACGGTTGGCATTGAAAACCGGTATGACAGCAGCGGGTGTTTACGAGCGCGAACTGGTGACGCACTTGATTGAGGTGATCCAACGGCATCCGGGAACGACGATTGCTGGGATCACTGATCCAACCTGTTATGATCAGCGCGTCCCGACGGTGGTGTTTACGCTGGATGGTTATACTCCTAAACAAATCGCGGAGCATTTGGCAGCACACTCGATCTTTGTATGGGACGGCAACTATTACGCGGTTGAAATTATGGCGCGGTTGGGACGGTCGGAACATGGGATGGTGCGAGTCGGGTTGGCACACTACAACACCCACGAAGAGATTGACCGGTTTGAGGTGGTGTTGGGGAAGTTGTAAGTTACAGAACGACCCCACCCTAACTCACATCGGTAGGTTCGCAGGCTCACTCCACCGATAGCCCGTAGTAACAGGGAGGGAACCCATCCTGATGCGGAAAATGCGGCGCAATTTGCATAATTTGCATATTCCCCGCCGAAATGGCGGGCGGGAGCAGGGGAGTGATCCGCTGAATCGACACTTTTGACTGGCGGCTGTTTCGGCTGATGCCGCTGAAATGGCGCAAGTGAAGCGGCTGGCTCCTGTATGTCCGCCGCGGCGGCACTGCCAATTGCGCCGCAGCGGATGTGAGGGAGAAAGCCGCCGAAATGCAAAGACTAATGCAATTGAACCACAGAGACACAGAAAGAATAAAGAAAAATAGCATCGGATACACCAATATAGTGGAAGTTGTACCCCTATGGTAAAGGAATTGCGCATGGAGAGGGTGACATTTTGGAAGAACATTTTGTCACTCTTTCGCGGCGTTGACACTAACGGTTTTGGGGGAGAGAGTTGGTTATGGGGGTTGGTGGATGATTGGAAAATAGTTTGTGACACAAACCAAAAATAAACATATGTTATAAGAGTTCCTGACGTAAGCCTAACGATTGATGATATAAAAGCGGGCGGGCGGTTGTTGTGGAAGGTGGAGTTGGGCAAGATGTATCCTGCCCCTACGAGAAATCAATGGTTACGTCGGGATTGGAAGCTTAAGCGTTGAGGTTGTTAAGATTTCAATGTTTAACCGCTGAGCTCTTTGGTTATGGTTGAGCCAAGCTGCGCGGCGACCAGTTCGAGCATCATGATGTGGTCTTGGGTGATGGTTCCGGGTTGATCTTTGAAGGCCACTAAAACGCCGTATTGATTACCGCTAAATAGAACTGGAACGCAAGCCACTGCACCTAAACGTCCTTTGGTGACGAGCGGATGATTGGGTGTGTCTTGAGGGGCAGCGATGCGGCTTTGCCCATGCGAGAGGCACCACGTCATGAGGTCATTGGGTGAGGTGGTTTTGGGGGCAATGGATTGAATAGGCGCGGGGCCATCCTGAGCGCGAAGAGTCATGCTGAGGGTTTCAGGATTTTCGAGACGATAGAAGGCGACATAGTCATAACCGAGATTTTTGCAGACGCTGACCGCCGTTTGCAGCTTTCCGAATTCCCCGACGGCGTTGCGTAATTCCTTAGCGAACTGGCGGACAGCAGGCAGACTATCGGCACGAAGCGTTTCAAGTTTGCGATCTGACATGAGGCGGGTTATGCGCTTGATGAGATCGTTGTCGGTAAAGGGATCGGTGCTGAGTTCATCGGCTTGACCGGGCGTACCAAAATCAGCTGCTTCATCCACCAGCACGATAAAGAGGCGCGGATGAGTCAGACGGACTTCATCGACTAGTTCATGCACATCCCCTAGTCCGTTATCCAAAATTAGAACGTCTACGTGCTTATCAGTATCGGCGAGGGCATCCAAAACGTCTTGCGCAGCCGAGACAATTTCGGTGTGAAAGTTTTGTTGACTGGAGAGCGCTTTATAAAAACGGCTGGCATTCTCACGACGAACAGCCACGAGAATATTTATCGATGTCATTAGATTTTCCCCAGTCAAATAGGCAAGGTGCTCGATTGGCTACTCAAATTATATGCCAAATGCGATTTTTGTTTTGGTGTTTTTCTAAGTGCCTGTGACTGCGAGCGTGAGCAAGAGTAACTGGCGCATGCCGCTGGCGATGGGCGAGACTTCAATGTATTCGTCACTGCGATGGGCATTGCCGCCGCGCGTGATGCCGATGGTCACAGCAGGACAACCGGATGCAAGGGGAACATTGGCATCGGTGCTGCCATTTTCGAGTGTTCCCTTGACGCCGCTTTGTTCGAGGGCATCCAATGCAAGCTGTACCAGATTGTGTGAAGCGGGGATCGAACCCGCAGGACGATCACCAACGACTTCAATATCAAAGGAAAGATTGGGCTTTGAAACTGCCGCCACAAGCTGACGTACTTCCCGTTCAAAACGACCCAGCGCAGTGGATTCCTCTGAGCGGAGGTCGAGCCATAAACCAGCTTCAGCAGCGATTGTGTTGATGCTCTGTCCACCTTCGATGATGCCAATGTTAAAGGTGGTGCGAGGGTCTTCGGGTGGTGTGAGGCGTGTAATTTGCGCACCCAGCTGCATGATGCCATGAATGGCGCTGGTGCGGCCAAAGTTGAGCCAACTATGTCCACCTTCGCCCTTGGCAGTGATATGGAGGCGGCGGACGGCGATACCGGCATGATAGACATGCCCGTAGGCCATGCCTTCAAGATTAATTACGGACTGAATGTTCGGTCGCAGCTTGTTGAAGACAGCTTTCATGCCGCCGAGATCACCCAAACCTTCTTCACGGGTGTTGGCTACAAACCAGATGTCACAGGCTGGTTGGATATTGAGCTTGCGCAGGATAGCAATCAGACCCAACATGCCGGAAACGCCAACGCTGTTATCGCCCAAGCCGGGACCGTAGACATACTCATTGTTGTTGCGTATAGTCAAGTCAGTATCGGCGCTGAAGACGGTATCGGTATGGGCTGAAACCATGATACCGGACTGCTGGTTTTGCTTGCCTTTCATGAGGCCGGTGACGTTAAATAAGTCGTCGATTTCGATGTTCTGTAGTCCAAGCTGTTTAAACTGCTGTGCCACGAATTCGGCACGGGGTTTTTCAGAGAAGGTTGGGGCAGGGATCTGTTGGATTGCGATGCCTTGTTCCAGAACCCACGCTATCTGGTCGTGCAGGTCGTTCCACTGAATACGCTTGTTCCAATCAGCGATTTGCTGCTTCATTTGCTGCTTCCGGATGTGAAATTGAATAGGTTACTCAAATCGAGAGGGCATTATGCCATATTGAGCGCTGTCTGTATACCAGATTCGTCGTCTATATATCCAAAATTAATGATGTAGATTAGCGAAATAGTAGGACTGAATTAAGTAGTTGAGGAAATGGGTTGCTGCATGTACCCCTCCCCATAGAACAGGGAGGGACTTTCAAGAACTCTCATAGGCGTTTTTTTGCGAGGTCAATTCCTTATCCATCGTCTTGCATCAAGGCACAAGTTCATGTGTCCCCTAGAATAAACTGGTGGTTAGGTGTGGCCGGCAATGCGGTGGGGAATGTAGGGTTCTTCGAGAAAGGCGATGTCCTCAGCCGAGAGTTTGATGCTCATGGCGGCGATGGCGTCATCGAGGTGGCCCGGCTTGCTGGCACCGATGATCGGGCTGGTAACGCCGGGTTTGTGCAAGACCCATGCTAGCGCAAGCTGCACTGGTTTCACATCAAGACGTTTGGCGAGGTCTAGCAGACGATCCAGAACATCGAAGTCATTGTCCTGATAATAGCGGTCATGGAGGAGGGCATCGGTCTTTGAACGGATGGTTTCGCCGGTTTTGTCACGCTTATGGTTGCCGACAAGGAAGCCACGCGCAAGCGGACTCCAAGGGATGAGGGCGATGCCTTCAGCACGACAGTAGGGGATGACCTCGCGTTCTTCTTCGCGGTAGACAAGGTTGTAATGATTCTGCATCGAGACAAAACGTGTCCAGCCGTTCATCTGGGCAAGGTACTGGGCCTTAACGAACTGCCACGCATACATACTGGAAGCGCCGGTGTAGCGGGCTTTACCGGCTTTTACCACATCATGTAGGGCTTCCATGGTTTCTTCGATGGGGGTTTCGGAATCCCAACGGTGAATCTGATAGAGGTCTACGTAATCTGTACCCAAACGGCGGAGGGAGTCATCAATGCTTTGCATGATGTGTTTGCGGGAGAGGCCGCGCTGGTTGGGTTTTGGCCCCATTTGGCTGAAGACTTTGGTGGCGAGGACTATTTCATCACGCTTGGCAAAGTCCCGCAGTGCGCGTCCTGTGACTTCTTCGCTGACACCGATGGAATAGACATCGGCTGTATCAAAGAAGTTGATGCCCTGTTCAAGCGCTTGCTGGAAGAAGGGGCGGCTGGCTTCTTCGTCCAAAACCCACGCGTTCCAACTGGGTGAGCCATAGGTCATGCAGCCGAGGCAAAGGCGCGATACTTTTAAGCCGGTGTTTCCAAAATTGACGTAGTCCATTGTGTCCTCTTTTCATGAGTTGGTAATGGGTTTTATCAAGAAGGTCACAGACCTTCCCCTACACAAATCTTTTTATATGCGAATGTGCCAGACTAGCTATTGGACAAAACGTTAGGCAATTTCGTCGGGGCTGATGACCGACGCCTTGAGTTGACCGCATCCCGCGTCAATATCAATGCCACGACGGACACGGACAGTAGCGCTTACGCCATAGGTCGCCAGTGTGTCGATGAATTGGTCGATGCGCTCCCCAGCCGCAGGACCGTGATGGTAACCACCGGTCGGATTGAGTGGAATGATGTTGACGTGACATAACATTCCCGTGAGCAATTTGCCGAGGGCATTGGCTTGCTCCGGCGTATCGTTTTCGCCTTGAATAGCTGCCCACTCAAAGGTCACACGCCGTCCAGTTTTGTCGATGTATTCACGGCAGGCATCCATTAAGTCGGCTAAAGGCCAGCGCTTGTTGACGGGCAGCAAACTGGCGCGTTCGGTATCCGTAGCGGCGTGAAGGCTGATGGCCAATTTGACCTGCAAACCTTCGTCGGCAAAGCGGCGAATCTGCGGGACGAGGCCGACAGTGCTGACAGTAATATGCCGTGCACCGATGCCCAAGTCCTCCATCAGACGACGAATAGCGGTCACCGCTGAGTCATAATTATGGAACGGCTCACCCATACCCATTAATACCACGTTACTCAGGCGGTCGCCTTGCGCCTCGAGTTCGATGGCAAAACGCATCGCTTGCTCGAAAATTTCGGTGGAGGTCAGGTGGCGCGAGAAGCCCATTTGGCCTGTGGCACAGAAGACACAGCCCATCGCGCAGCCGGCTTGGGTTGAGATACAGGCGGTGCGGCGGTCATCTTCATAGGGCATCATGACGGATTCTATAAGCTGACCGTCGTGAAGTTTGTAGAGGCGCTTGGCGGTACCGTCTCGGCTGACTTGTTCGGTAACTAGATTGAGTGTGCCCAAGGTGGTTTCCACTTCAAGTTTGGCGCGCAACTCTTTTGGAATGTTCTTCATGGCCTCGAAGGAGGCGACGCGTTTGTCATAGAGCCATTCGCGCACCTGTTTGGCGCGGAAGGCGGGCTGCTCCCATTGTTTGAATAGATCCACTAACTGCTGTGGAGTTAGGTCGTAAAGATTGATCATATTGTACTCGTGTTTATCCCGCTGATGTTTTTATCAGGCGGTCGGATCGAAAATTAGCGGCGTGGCCGGAATAGGATGAGCGCTGCAATGGCTACGATGATCACCCCGACAACCAAGACAATGATACCCGCATTGAGGCGCGATGTGTTTCCAATCGGCGTTTGAACTGGTACGGGCGTTGGCGTACTCAAACTGCCTGCCGGACGCGGCGTATTGGTGGCGGGAGCAGGGCTTGCGGTCCATGTTGGTGTGAAGGTTGACTGCGGCGTCGGTGATAATACGCCAGTCACGGTCGCTGTTGGCGTGAAGGTCGCGGACGGCGTTGTGGTTGGCGTCTGCGTCAAGGTAGGTGTACGGCTGGGTGTCGGGCTGGGCGTGGCGGCTTGATACGGTGTAAAGGTAAAGGCGCTCAAAGCTGCATCTGTGAACAACCAGCGGCGAAAATTGTCGAGCAAGGTGCTGATCGGTTTACCGAGCGCCGTTTGGTAGGCCGAGTCGAAGGAGTCAGCGGTTCCAGCATTTTTCGCCAGTTTGAATAGACCATCGACACCAACCTGCGAGGCAATATAGACCACAAGGCCATAGCTTTCGGCACGCCAGAAATCGGTGTTGGTCGTTGGTGGCTGTGCCATGACATTGATGGGTAAGAGGGCGTTGGTACGGGCGGCGCTGAGTATTGGGGCACCCAATTCGAATTTGGAGTCGGGCGAATAGAAATCGGTGATGCCAGATTTGAACCATTCGGGAATGGTTTTGCCCGACCAGTTTTGAGAGTAGGCTTGAGTGACAATGTAATCACTGACAGCCGATTGAATATCTCCCAATTTGGAGGCGTTGAGTTTTAGCGCGGTGTATCCACTGGCAGCGAAGATTTGGTCGGCAGTGGTGGGTGTACAGGTGACTTCAACGCCGCCATCAGCACTGGTGACGACTGTTTCACCTTTCGCGTTTTTGCTGCAGAGCGGGAACTGCGCGATGTCATAGATGAGCAGGTTGAAGTTAGGCAGGCTGCCGACGTTGGTGGACAGCAAGTCGGTGACCTGCTTGAGGTTGGTGGTCAGGTTGTCGAGGCCGGTGCGGGTGTAGGTTGGCGTGACGGTGGATGTGGCCGGTTTGCCATCAGGTAGCGTCAGTTTGAGATTGCTGCTGACAGCGTAGTCTTGCAGCCAATGGGTACGCTCATCGGCGAAGGTGAACTTGTCTTCGATATTCGCGCTTTCACCCGATTGAGATGTGATTTGCCAATCGAATGTGATGTCCTTGAAGAGTAGTGGCGGATTATCTGCGGGGATTTGCCAGTTATAGGCGAGTTCAGTGATTTCACCGCCGACGATGATTGACGATGCAAGATCAATCGGAACATTGACACTGGTGCGGGTTTCAGGCTTGATGGTCAGTGTGGCGGCGGAAACCTGCGCAGGGGGCAGGGCGATGGTCACTCTAAAACGTATCGCTGCCGGAAAGAGTATTTCTTGCGACCACTGCTGGATGACACCTTGTTCGGGCTGTGGCGTGGGATTGGTGGCCTGTGCATGGGTCACTACGATTTGACTGCATAATGCCATCAATAAAAAGGCTGCTAGTAATTTGAGTTTCATTATGACAACCCCAAGGATTGAGCCAGTTGCGGCAAAAGGAGCACCAATGCAATTGGAACAAAGTTGTAAACAAAATGAGCGATAATGGCTGCGCTTGTGCCTTGATAACGCCGTAAGAGGGCTAGGGCGGTGCCGACGACCAAGATAATGAGCATGGCAGGGGTGAGGGTATATTGATCGTGGAAGAGCACAAAGAGAACTGTGGTAAGTGGAATGCCGAAGATCGGCTGCAGCGCACCGCGAAACAAGATTTCCTCGCTGACAGCTGATGATAGGGCTAAGAGAAAGGCGGCCTGAACTGTGTTGAACTGGCTCTCGATCTCAGCAGCGGCGGCGCTTTGTTGGGCATACTGCTCCGGCGTGACCAGTCGAATCCAAATGAATGTCATGGTGAGGGAGATGATAATCATGCCGATGCCAACAACGATGCCTGCCAAGACATTTTGAGGGGTTGGTAATTTGAGTCCAAGTCGTTCCAAGGCTTGCTGCGGTGTGCGGCGGATGGCTAGCCCGACACCCAAGCAGGCAACTATCACAAACATGACGCCTTGAAAGATGAGGCTAACTAAGCTGATACCATTTTCCTCGATTGATTGTGCGACACCATTTAGCCCACCACTGATCACAAAATTGGTGAAGAGATAGTTAACCAAACACAATGCCAATACCGTTGCGACCAAATGCACGAGTGATTCAGGGTTATAGCGACTGTTCTTGCCGAAAATGATGCGAATACGAGTCCGCAGTGACGGTGAATTCATCAGCGAAAATGACAAAAAGCTTGCCAATGAGGTCAGGAGCGCAATGAAAATGACGCTGCTGGCTGAGACGGCACTGGGATTGATACCTAATTCTTCAAATTGTGATGGCGACAAATTGGCTAAGAGGATGCTATCCGCGTAGATACCAAAAAACACCAACATCGTGATGAGGCCGAACAACATTCGACGGACTAGGATGAAGTGTGGAGGCAGAATAGAATAGGATGTATTGGCCGCAAGCGCCGATGTATTGTGTAAATCGGCGAGATTAGCAAAGTAGATCATCACTCCGATGTACAGGGTGATAATAAGCTCAAAAAGACCCATGTTTTGTGACTTGTTGGACAGCGATTAGATGTCATTATAGCAGGAGACATCCAGCATTGACCATGCGTGACCCCCATGCTAGAATGTTTCCATCTCAGGAGGGATGGCCGAGTGGCTTAAGGCGCTGGTCTTGAAAACCTGTGTGTCGGTTTCCGGCACCGTGGGTTCGAATCCCACTCCCTCCGCCTGAGGAAAACCTATTGGGGGGGTGCCAGAGTGGTCGAATGGGGCCGCCTGCTAAGCGGTTTTTCGGGTTATACCGAAACGCAGGTTCGAATCCTGTCCCTCCCGCAGCTTAGGACGGTAAGCGAACATTCCGTTCTGACGAAACCAGCAGCAGTCTTGCTGCTGGTTTTTGTTTTGCTATAACCCTGTATTTCTTCTGCGTCGCCGCTGTCTCGTATCCAATTGCGGATATCCTGAAGATATGAGAACGGCGCACGCAGTTCCAGATTGATGATTCCCTCACAGTCAATCACGACCCGTGAGACGATGTGATGCAGCATTTCCTTCTGATCACTCCGTTCCAGTGAATTATACACGATTCCGACCTGTGCAATCATTTGCAGCGCGGTATCGAGATTTGCAATGTGAGTTTTGTGTTGATACTGCAACGATTCAAGGGTGGATCGAATCACGGTGCGTCGATCCTGCCACTCACGCCACAGGCTATCCCAAATAGCATCGGTGATTTTTCCGGCTGCATAAAGACGGGCCATCCGCCCTTCTTCTTCATCAATCGCCTTCAGTGATGCCTGAAGACGTTCTCGCTCATCCGGGCGAAGATGTCCAAGCTGTTCAGCGATATCCTGCGTATAAACGTCGCGTATTATAGGCAGAAATTCTGGATCGACCTGAATATTCATCAATGCCGCAGGAATCTGTTTGTCAATATCACTACACAGAAAACTCACTTCACTACGGGCGATACGATAGTAAGGTGTTCCCCCTCCACTGCGTCCGGCATTTGAGGTTGAACCTGTCAAGCGCTGCTGTCCGCTGCCATCAGGATGTTCATAATAGGCAATCCCTTTAAGTAAGTAGTCGTGCTTACGATGGCGATTCTGCTTCTGATTCCGCTTCTCCAATATCGCCAAACCGCGCTCAAATTCCTCAGTGGTTACAATGGGTTCCCAATCCCCTCGAATGGTTTTAGGCAGCAGATTCGCGGCTCTGCTCGTTAGCCAACCCGCATAGGTCCAGTTATGAAATATCGAACCCAATGTATTGGTATTGGCTTTGCGCTGACCATTTTTCTTGACCTCGATGAAAGGTCTTCCGCTGCGATAGCGGTAGCCTCGCGCATGAAGTGCTTCACATATTCCCTCCAACGTAAGACGATCTTCCAGTAAAAGATCGAACGCATAACGAATAACAGGCGCACGTTCAAGGTCTTGCTCAATCCACGTTTCGTGTCGTCCACTGATCTTTTTCGCTTCTCCCACCACCTTGCCTTCCACGTTGATATAACCATCCGGGGCATAGTTCGGGTAGCCGCCATTGGCGCGTTTCACCTGTAATCCACCTTTCACACGGATACCCAGTAAGGCGGACTCGCGCCGTGCTAATGTGAACGAGAGGGTCACAATCACGCGGTCATCCGGGTCCATCGGATCGAGGTCGGGTTGATTGGCAAAACGCACAGCTACGCCGAATTCATAAAGCTCATCAATCGCTCGGAGTGCTTCGGTATCGTTACGCCCAAAGCGGTCAGCCCGCTCTACAATGACATGAGAGAACTTACCGGATCGTGCATCTTCCAGTAAGCGCTGATAAGCCTCCCGGTGCGGTGTTGTTCCGGTTAGTACATCAACATATTCGTTGTAGACAGGCATATCAGACCGCTTAAGCACATTGCTCTCGATAGCGAAACGCTGTCGTGCCCGTGACATCTCAGGTTTCTGATTTTCATCACTGCTGGTACGTAAATAGACCGCCCAACCTGCCTGGGGTGTTATTACGGTCCTTGTCTTCTTTCTCGCCATCTATATTCCTACTCAGGGTTGTGTGCTTCTATGTGTTCACGTTCACGATACACCAGGTCTCACGATTTGTGTTTTTTCGCATGATTCCGGTGTTGATTGCTGCTTATCTTCGGGAGATTGTTTTGACTTAGCGACCAATTCCGCAACCGCCAAAACGCGCTTCAGCAGGTCCAGAGAAGTGTCAGGCGAATGGAGATTTGCGTCCGAGTGCATCCTTGTTTGATCCGCCATTACAACTTCTCCAAAACTATTTGAGTTGGCATCTGTATTGCCTGTTCCAACCACTGATAGACATCCCCGCCTTGCAGGTAGAACTCAGTAATGTCCTTGCCAGCAGGAACTTCAATCGGACGAAAGCGCGGTGAGAGTGAGATCAAACGATTCGCACCTTTTTCACCCGCTGCATCTCGGTCATAGGCGACCAGTATGGTGTGACAGTGGGTGAGTTCCGCGTACCAGCGTGAACTGAGGATGGCGGTGGCGCTGCTCAAGGTCACAGCGGCTGCCAGATTTCCCGCCTCCTGCCGCGCCAGCAGCGCGTCAAACTCGCCCTCACAAAATAAAGCGATGTCCCGATCTGCCACTCCATCAGCGCCGTACAAACCGTTGACATTACCGCCTTTGATCTGCTGGTATTTCGGTGTGCCGTAAGCGCGACGGACTTTTACTGCCCACAGTGCATCCGCTGCAAACCAGGGGATGGTAATGCCACACGGCACATCCATGCCCTCGATGACCCGCCAACTGCGGAAGTCTCCCGGCACATACCCCAATCGGGCGGCACGAATCGTGCGCGTGGTCAAACCTCTGCCGGTGAGGTAATTCAGTGCTGATTCGCCGATTTCTGACCAGAGTGTTTCTTCCGCCTGGTTGACAATACGCTCCGCCCGATGCTGCCAGTCCCATTCCGGTGGTTCGGAAGGGGATTTCAGACACTTACGCTCCACCGGCGTAACATCCTCCATCCGTTCGCCCAACACCCGCAGCGCCTCGACAAAGCTCAGGCGGCGGTAGTGGGTGAGCCAGTCCAGCGCATCGCCGCTGGTATCACAGGCACCAAAGCAGCGGTAGCCATTGGCCCAGACTGCCAGGCTGAAGCCTTTATGCTCGTTATGAAATGGACATTTCCATAAATAAGCGCGTCCGCCGCGCAGCGGGGCAGGTCCCAAATCCTGCTCGACCAGGCGGCGCAGGTCGCAGTGTTCCTTCAAATGTTGGGTATCGACCATCGTTATCTCCGCTATTTTTGTCACGCCTGTGACAAAAGCCAAAATGACAAAATTCGATTTATGGCGCAGCCGTGACAGAATCAGCATCGAGCAGTTCATACTTTTCGGGTGGGCGACCCCGCCCACTGTAGGCATTCTGGACACGGATCACCCGCCCATCATCTTCCAGTGCCTTGAGGGACTCCAGCACCGTCTTACGCGGCGCACGCAGAGTGCGGTACAAATCGCGCACGGTCGCGCTGCCGCCGCAGGCTTTGAGCAGACTCAATACGCGATTTTCCAACCGTCCCTCTTCGTTTTCGCCTAAATCCGCCAGCAAACGGTGGGCGGATGCCCGCCAGTCTTCGACGATCTGCTGGGCGCGATACCAGTGGGCTGCTGTCACCTTCGGATGGGGCAGCCCACCCTCCTCGTCCGCCCAGTCCATCGCCGCCAGCAGTGTCGCTACCTTAATCGCCTGCACATGCAACCGCCCATAGACAGCGCGGAGGCGATCATCCAATGAGGAACTGGGGGCAGTCATCGCCCGCAGCGCCTGTTCGTAAGCATGGCAGGTCGTCCAGATGTCCGCCGAGAGCGACCAGGCTTCCGCTGTCTTTTTCTCCCCCAACGCATCAGGGAGCGGTGGTTCTGGCAGGCGCTCATGCAAACGACGCAAACGGTTCGCCAGTTCGGTGGGGGTCTGGCTGTCTTTCGGAGCCGCCCGTTCCTTATAATCGGGTTCCGGGGTGAGCAGTCCAAACCGCGCCAGATTGCCATTGAACCAGTCGGACGAAGAGAGTGCCGACGACAATTCCGCCGGTGTTGCCGCACCGAGAATGGACAGGGCAGCATCGCGGATGACGACCAGCCCTTTGTTGTTGGTATTGCTGTCCAGATAGGGTGGGCAGTCGTAGAGGGTCATGATGAGTTCTTTCAGACCCGCCATGTAATCCCTGCCCATTGATTTGAACAAGCCGGACAGCTCGTCGCGGAGCAGTCCGCGCTGCGCCGCGTAGCGATTGCCCTTCTCTAACCGCGCCCGGTCAAGTTGCGGAATGTCGGCGAAGTTCGGCGGGAGAATGCCACCGAGCATGGACATGAAGTTCTCCGGCGATCCAGGTTGAGGCATGAGCATGTGGGGAATTGCCAGCCGTGCCACTTCCGAAGCGAGGCTCAAACCCGCTGACTTACGGTAGTAAGTCGAGACAGCGACTACCATCAGATACAGGTTGGGAAAGACCTGCTGACGCCAGGGGGTATGGATATACAGCCTGCGTCCAACGGCAATAGCAGCCAGATACAGACCCGCTCCCAGATGAAAAGCCAGCGGCGTTTCATTGGCGGCGCTGCCCGCCCAGCGGATGTAGTCATTCAGCCATTTACCGACACCGGCTGCCTGTTGAAGTTGAGCTTCAGTCAGTTTTGCCGACGATGGCAGTTCCGGGACGATATTGAGATCAGCGGCACGCTGTGGCAGCGGCGGAGGTGGGGCATTCGGGTCTACCGCCAGCACCGCCCGTAAGAGTTCCTGCCCCAACACCTTACGTAAAAAGCGCAGATCATCCGGCACATTCGGGTTAAGGTGCGCCAGCAGCAGTCCGACAGCAGGACTCAGTTGCAGGTTATCCCAGGACATACCCACCAGCGCCCGCGCCAGTCCGTAGGCATCGTGTGGGGAGAGCGTGAAAGTAGATGTCATAACGCTTCACGCTCTTGCGCTGCAAAGGGCTGTCCGCGACGCTGTTCTTCCGCCTCCAGCGCCTGCACCACCAGGATAAAAATGAGGTTGGCAAGCGGACGATGCTGCTCCCGCGCCCACTGCTCCAGTTTGCGCCGCGTCGCTGCTGTCAGCCGGAACGCGACCCGTTCCGAAAAAGGTTCCTGATCCATCACTCTCGTTTCCTTTCGTCAGCCTGATGATCTCAGGATAAGCGAAAACATAGAACTTGTGTGCGAGAAAAGTGGACAATCTGCGTGAGAAAATGGGACAAAAGGGGTGAGAAAAATGGACAACTGAATCGGGAATTTTGGACAAAAGGGGCGGACAAACCAACTTCCTACTATTTTCGTAGGTGGTTCAATCCGTTTATGCTTGCATCGTTTGGAATTTGTAATACCATAGAGATTCAGCAATAGAACATCGGTTCGTAATTTCTCGTTCAGTGAGCGACCCTCGGCGCGGTCGCAAGGAGGTATACCCTAAAATGAAACCCGTCCGAGTGGTCGTGATTGACCGTAATGACATCACCCGCAAGGGAGTGGAGGGGATTGTCAGCGATGCTGGCGACCCTTTTCAAGTGACCGCCACGCTGAGGCATGTGCGTGAGGTTGACCCATGTCTCAAGCAGCAGGCAGTAGAAGTCCTCATTCTGGATGATCAGACCGTTCATCCCAATGAAGTGATGCAGTTAGCCGCTACCTGCCACCAGCGCTATCCGGATAGCGGACTCATCGTCCTGAGCCAGCGGCGCAGCAAGGAGTACATTCAGGGGGTGATGCGGCAGGGCAATGCCAGCTTCATCCTCAAAAATGGCGATGTGCAGGAGCAGCTGCTCAAGGCATTGCAGCTCATCAGCGGCGGGTATCCGTTCATCTCACCGGATGCCTTCAAAATCATGAACAGCAGTTCTCCGCCGAAACTGGACAGTCAGGACTGGGATGTGCTGCGATTATTGGAACTGGAACTGCCCGTCAAAGAGATTGGTCAGCGGCTGGGGATTTCCAGTAAAACCGTTTACCGTTCACGCGCCAAATTGAAGAAACAATTAGGCGTTGGCAACAATGACAGTCTGGTGGATGCCGCCCGCAAGCAGGGGCTGCTCGAACGTAAAGAGTGATCCGATCTTCGCCTTTATTTAATCCTTCTCCCGCGATTGTAAAAATACATGACCCTGAGAAAATTCCCGGCGCGATTGTCCCAAATTCTCGCGCCGGTTGTCCTATTTTCTCGCCCACCCGCAAGCGCTTTTATGCTAGGCTGAAAGCACAGCGTTGGATGGGACGAGGGCAAGGACATGAAACGACGTATCCTCATCGCGGATGAAGCCGACCTGATGCTGGTCGGCATCCAGACGATCCTGAAAGACAATCCCGCCTGTGAGGTGGTGGCAACGGTCCGCAGCGCCAGCGAACTGCTGGAAACCTGCAAGCAAATCCGCCCGGAGGTGATTCTTCTCAATGAGCAGCTTGACACGCTGGTCGATGTGCTGGCGCTGGTCGAGCGTCTGAAACACATCACCCCGCAGTCCCGACTGATGATCCTGGGTGGAGTGTCAGAAGGGCTGCTGATCCGGGATTTGTTTGCCTGTGGTGTGCTGGCATACCTCTTTGAGGGGGATGATCTGACCGATCATCTGCTGCCTGCTGTCAGCGCGGTTGTGCAAAATCGCCCGTACCTCTCCCCAACCGCCAACAGCGCCTATCTGGTGGCGATGCAGTCACCGCTGCGTGACTGGCAGTTAGATACCGAAGCCCGCGCTGTGCTGCGGCTGTTGATGCAGGGACTGCACATCGCCGACATCGCCCGCCAGATGGACATCCCCATGCGCCGCGCTTACTTCCTGCGTTATAAGCTGAAACAGCGTTTCGGCGCGACCACCAATGAACATCTCATCAGCCGGGCGGTGGCTGAGGGGTTTGCCCCGACGGAAGCCTGATGGTAATTTTTCCGCGCGATTTGTCAAAATTGACGGGCTAAAAGTGTAATTCTACACGGGTTGGACACGCCGTATTTGCTACGCTGAGTCTCAGTGAGAGACGGAGGTGACGAATGCGGCGTTTTTTGTTGAGTCTGGCAGTGCTGTGCCTGGTGTTATGGGGCATGGTCTTTTACCTGTTATTTGAACGAAGCGAACGCTCAACAGCGGTGCTGCCAACCCTGATGGTGCTGCCCTCGCTGAGTCCATCGGATACACCGACGCACACGCCGACGGTGACAAACACACCTACCGCAACGGCGACGCTGACACCCACCTATACCGCAACGGCAACCGCGACCTTCACACCAACCCTGACCCCGACGCTCTCGACGCGGGTGCTGGACATCAGCGCGGTCATGCCCGGTGTCTATGTGCCACCCACAGCAACAGACTTTCCCTTCGGCACGATCCTGCTGTCCGCGCCGCCGCAGCCCATCGAGCCGCTGCCGGATGCCACCAATGAACCGCCACCCTACGAAGGTTGGTACAGTTTTGAGTCGGACAACCCGGCGGTGCATTACAGCACACCCTGGGAACCGCGTCTGCACGCCAGCGCCAGCCAGGGACAGTATCATCGCAGTGAGCATGTCCAGAGCTACGCCAGCTTCACATTTGAAGGCGAAGGTTTACGCATCCGCTACGTCGCCGCCCGCAACATGGGCATCTTTCAGGTAGTGGTGGATGGTGCGGTGATTGACACCGTAGACGCTTACGCGCCAGAACTGGCGTTTCCCGGCACGCGGGTTTACACCGTCGGAAGCGGGATGCACACGCTGGAACTGAGAAGTGCCCAGCAGCGCAATCCGCAGAGCGAAGGTTATGTGCTAGGGCTAGATGCCGTGCAGGTCTTTCGCGGGACAGCGAACACGTTGATTATCCCGCCGCCTGTCGAAACCTATACGCCCACACCGCAGCCGATGCCAGCCGCTGGCGTGGAACTGGTCGGCGCACCGCCTACCGTGCAGCCCACCACGACCCCGATTTCCCCTTCACTGGTAACAGTATCTGTCGTCATCGCCTACGACGAAAACGGCAACCGCGCCGTTGATCCGGCGGAAGGCGTGTCAGACATTTCCGTACGTGTCGTAGAAATCGGGACAAACCGCGTCATCGCGCAGGCATTCACCGACAGCAGCGGCTTCGCCCAGCTTCAGGTCATCACTTCCACTCAGGCGCGGGTGGTCGTGCCGTATTTTGGCAAAGTCTGGCAGCTTCCCAACAGTCGGCGCGGGGGCAACGTGCGTTTCACGCTGCTGCTCACCCCCGGCAACCAACCCGGTCTGATTCCTTAAATGAGGGCAACTGTGATGAATGATGCAATGTCTCTGGCGCAGGTCCAGCGTTCCATGCTGCTGCGCTCGATCTATCTGCTGGTCACGCCGGTCATGCTGCTGTTCGCGGTTTTAGCGTGCGGCACGATTGTGACCGATCTGGCTTCCTATACATGTCCAACGGCAGTGCCACAGGCAACCGCCACGACGATGGCAGGCACACCGACGCCGACGCTGCCACCGCCGCCCACCCCCTACACCATCACGCCGCCGCAGGATTTTTATGTGGGGGATGCCGTCTTTGTTGGGCAGTCTGGTGCGCCGCTGCGTCTACGTTTCCGCCTGCAAAGTGTGCAAACACAACCCGCGGGAACGCGCAATCTGGTGACGTGGCGGCTGGAAATCCGCAATCTGGGGAGCGCGACCTACGAAACCATCCCCATCGCGCTGATGGTGATTACCCGTATCACCACTGCCAATGGGGAACAAACCGGGACATGGCAGACCTCCGAAGTAGCGCTGGCGGCGGCAGGCTTCGCGGGCGAAAACTATGACCCGCTCACGCCGGGTTCGACGCGCACGTATCGATTGGCGGCGTACATCCCTGCCGGGAGCGTAAATCAATTCGCCTATCTGCTGGATGGGGATGGCGGCAACCGCATCACCTGGGTCAACGCTGCCAATCCCTACTGCTCCGGCGATGTCGCCGATTAGAAGAAAGGAGGAACGATGCCTGATTTCGCACGGATGATTGATGAACTGTTTTACAGTGTCATCGTCCTGATCGCCGGGGTTCACTGGAGTCTGCAAGAGGCAGTGCTGATGGCAGGTTACACCATCAAACTGGTGAACCAGTGGCTCATCGAAAATGCCTTCATGCCGATCATTGCCCAGACCAACGACAGTCTGAGCCTTGCCATCAGTGTGGTGTTTGTGGTCGCGCTGCTGGTGTTGGGGATCACTTACCTGCTGGCGGCGTTCATCCGGCTGGATGTCGTCGCTCCGCGCAGCGCCATCATGTGGTATGTCGCCGGGGTGATGTTCTTCACGATTGGTCCCAGCTTCTATCAGGGGATGAACACCTTCCGGCTGAATATCAGTCAGTTGATGTACCTGAGTGTGCTTCAGGGCTTGGACGACAATGCCGGAGATTTCTCGTCGCTGGCGCAGGTCAATTCCAACGATCTGGATTTAGGGGCGCTGTGTGACCAGTTCGATGTCTACCTGCCAGGCGCAACCGGCCCCGGACCGATTGATGGGCTGGACATCGCAATGGCGTATCTGCGCGGTCACGCGCAGGATGTGATGGGTTATCCCCAGCCCGTGTACTCCCCCGGCTGTGGCATTTACCTGCAAAATCCCAATCCTTCAACCTGGGCGGGCGAAGGCGGCACATCCGTCGTGCCGATGGACTGGAATATGGAAGGCAATTACTTTGACCACAATGTTTCCCCGATTACGTGGGACGATGTGGAAGATTCGGTACGTGACCGCGCCGTGTCGCTGGCAGGCTCATCGCAGCAGCGGGGGCTGACGGCGTGGCCGCTGCTCCTGTTCGGGCTGGTCGAGCAGATCGTGCATCTGCTCATCACGATTGCGATGGGTATCACCTTTGTTTCGTTTGGGGTGGCGATTCTGTTCGCGTTTTTCAAACGCACCGAGAGCATCGCGCAGAGCATCATCAACCAGTGGATTGAACTGATCGTGCAGACGACGATTATCGCTCTGATTCAGGCGCTGGTGATTGGCTTTTTTCTGGCAGGCGCGGCAACCGGCAGCGCCGCTGCGATTATTGGTATCGGGCTGATCTGTCTGGTCTTCATCGTCATTACCATGTGGTCGGGCATTAAAGCCGTCTGGAACAGTTTTAACCGGCTGTTCAATGCGATGGGTCAGGTATCGGGCAATGTCCTGCTCTCACCCGGTTCGATCACATCGGCGGCTGTCACGGGAACAGCGGCTGCGGCAACGGGCGGCGCATCCCTGATGACCAGCATGGGATCAAATGCGCTGGCGGGCATGAATGCCCTCAATAACGGTGCGACCACCGCGCAGACCGCCGGGTTGATGTTCGGGGGATTTGGCAGCCTGAGCAACGCGGCGCGAACGCTGACCCATCTCCCCGGGGTACGTGGCACGGCGCTGGGCGACGCTGCCGAGCAGTTCACCGAAGGTGCGGCGACGCGGCAGGTCGCACGCAACCTTCCGGTCATTGGGCGTGCCGCTGCACCACTGGTCGGGGCAGCGCTGTTGAGTGACCGTGACCCCGCCAAAGCCGAATACGACGAATACGGGCGGCTCGTCTCGCGTCCGATGCTGGTTCCAGCAGTCGGTGAAGCGCTGGAAGGCTGGACACTGCCCAAAGATGCGAAACGCAAGCGCGGCGCACGTCCGCAGAATGATGCCGACTGGTTTGAGGACGAAAACGGCGAGATGGTCGCAGGTTTCACCCCTGCCAGAGCGCGGCGCACCGGGATGTTTACGCCAGTGGCAACTGTGCCTTTGAATGACATCTCGGAAGGCGAAGGTAAATCGGATGCTCGCCGCCGTCAGGAACGCAGTGATTACGCAGCGGAGATGAACAGCGAAGAGATGGAGCAGCACGTCTCCGATGTGCTGAAAGCCTCCACTGGCACACACTCGACACTGGGGGCGATGATGGAAAAGGATGGCAAGTCCGACATGAGCCGCTTCGACCAGGTGGCGGCGCGGCTGGAACAGAGCGCCGAGGCGCTGGCAAATGTCGCTCGTCTGCAAATGCAGGTCATGTTGGGGCAGTTGAAGGTATCGGGTGGCGGCGATGTCGCCGGGGTCATGGGCGATGTCATCCGGGGGATGCAGATGGAGCGCATCCAGAACGGGCAGCCCGCCGCTGGCGGTGTTGACCATCTGACGGTGGGGGATCGCATGGCGCGGGCGATGGGGGTTATGCCGGTTGGCGGTGAGAAACCACCGGTGCAGGAAGATTTGTCACGCTTTGGACTGTTTGCGGATCAGGCGCTGCGGACCGGGATTTCCGGCACACAGGCAGAACAGGTCGTGCGTGAGGTTAAGTCGTCACCGGATAGTCGTCTGACCGAACAGACCAGAACAGCATTAGTCGAGCAGGTACGGGCTGACGGCAATATGTCCTACGATACCGCCCGTGAGGAAGTTAATCGACTGGAACACAACACTCAGATGCTGCCCAACGAAATCACCGCCTTTGGCATGATGGCAGTCCCGCAGACGGCTGTTCAGCCGCCACTGGAGGTGCGTCCCCAGATCGAAGTCGAACCGGATATTACCGTCGAGCCGCAGGTGGATGTCACAATCGAAGCGCCAGCCAATGAAGGTGATGCCGCCTACACCGAAGCGATGCGAAAGCAGGCGGCGCTCGGCGGGAGCGGCAGTGTGATCGGAGGGGGTTCATAATGGATGTTCTGCGTTTTCACCCTCTTGGAGAACTGCGCGGGCTGTCCCTGAGCGAGCTTCACGCCCTGTGGGAACTTGTACCGACGGATCGCCAGCGTGCCTACAAAGCCGCCTACGAGCGCGAAGTCCGCACGGCAGGGGCAGTCGGTTCGGACGAACTGGAACGACAGGTCGCCGCCGAACTGCTTAAACGCTATGACGAAGCCGCGCTTGTCCCGGTAGGGTCGCGCTGGGCGCGGACTCCCGGCAGAGTGCAGGATGCCGCGCAGCAGAATATCGTGCTGGATGCGCCGGAGGATGAAGTTAAACCCACCTCAGGAAAGCCTTCTCCAAAAGTCATGCTGGGAGTAGGGCTGGCGGCGCTGCTCTTCTTCGGCTTGATGTTCACCCGGCTTATGGGCGGGCGCTCCTCCGGCGATGTGGAGGCGACACCTGAGATCAGCCCCACGCCAACACCGCTGGTCAGTCCGACCCCCACGCCGCTGGCGCTGGAAGCGCAGGATGACGTGATCCGGGGCGGTGACAGTGGACGCGAAGTGGCGTACCCCGTCAATTTGCAAGTCATTTTACCCGATGGAGATGCGCCGCGTGTGTGGGTCGTGCAGCGCCGCCGCGTACAGGCTTCCGAGTGGCGTTTCGACCTCAATCCCGACACCGCTTCCTTTGTCAACGGGATGTCGGTGCGTCCAGTGATTGGCATCCCCTGGTCGGAAGAGAATGAATCGTACTTTGACGACATCAACACAGGCACATCCTTCCTGCTGACCATGAACACCGGGGCGGTGCTGCGCTTTGAGTTTGATGACCGGCGTGAAGTGCGCCGCAGTGAGACCAGTATCTTCAGGCAGGTCAATCCAGGATTGGTGCTGCTGCTGATTGGCGAAACGGATGACGATGGTTTGCCAACCGCGACGCGCACGCTGGTGACAGCAACCTATCCACCTGAACAGGAACTCTCGCGGGATGGGCAGATCATCGGTATGGACATTACGCTTCAAGAAGGCAGTGTTGGTGAAACACTGATGCTGGGTGATGCGTCGATCACGTTACAGGACGCTCAACTCGTCACTGACCAACCCGATTTGCCTGCCGATAGCCAGTATCTGCTGCTGAATTACGAAGTTTTAGCAGGCGCGGAGGCACTGGATACAACGGCATGGCGAGTGGAATTCGTGGATGCTAGCGGACAGGTTTACACACCGGGCAGTGCCGCCCTGACCTACACCGATTTTGATGCGCTTTCATTGGAAATTCCAGCGCTGTCGTCACTTTTCGCTTCGGTGGGTTACATAGTGCCAGATACGCTGCAAGGCGGACGCTGGATTGTCACCGATACGGCTGGTAACGGTGTATCCTTCACCCTCGCGTTTGCCAGTGAACCGATTGATCTGCGTTACGACGGGGTGGACGTGCGGCTGGTGAGCGTGACGTATCTTGAAGGGCAAATAACGACCCGTCTGCGAATCTACAACGGGCGGACGGAAACCCTGCATTTCACGCAGGATGACATCTGGCTGGCGCTGGGTTATGCACCTGAACCGCCCGGACCCCGCAACCCGGCAGAAGGCTTAACCCCATTCGATCTGCTGCCAGAGCAGGCGGTAGACTTGACGTTGGTGTGGTACTGGGGTGGCGAACCCTACGCCAGTATGGGGGTCGGTGAGTATCGCTTTGCTATTCAACTGACACGCGGATCATGACCTAAATACAGATGGGTTGAAGGTGCTTCAGCCCATCTTCCTCATCTGTTCCCCGCATTTTTGTAAATTTAACGGGCGATTTGTCAAAACTGACGGGCTAAAAGTGTAATCCTACAGCGGTTGGCACTCCCCACTTTGATACGCTGAATTCAGCCGGTGCGGGAGAAGACTTCGTGCCAGATGACCTCAACCCGCAGGTAGTGGCGTAAGGCGACCCCCTCATTCGTCATGGCGCACGCACCTCTCACATCGGCTGCCTTTTCTGTTTATCTGTAGCTGAGTGAGGAGCTTCTCGCTTGAACCTTTCCGATTTTGTCCAGCAATTGTTCAACGACATTCGGGATACGGCGCAGCTTATCGCGCCTATCGCAGCCGTCATCGGGTTTTTGGGACTTGGCTTGCTTTACATGGGCAGCTCGTGGCCGATCATCGGTGACTGGAAGAAGGACAATCCCAAAGCCGCCAATCAGGTGGTCATCGGACTGCTCTTCGTCATCTTCGCCTCCAGCGTCACGACCCTCATCACCTTCGGCGCTCCCTAACCCCCATCCCACACGCAGCGCGAGGCGCGAATGCGCTTCGCGCCTTTTCTATCTGAAAGGAACTGCATGGCAGCCGATTTCAAATCGCATGTGCTTTTGCGGGATGAGAAAGGGTTCTTCGGCATCCCCTTCAAACGCCTGCTGCTGGCAGGTGTGGGCGGTGGCTTAACCTACACGATCTGCAATATCGCCCTACCAAACTGGTCAATTCCGGCAGGGGTGGTGTTTGCCATATTCGTGCTGGTGATGACCGGGACGCGCGGCGGACTTCCGCTGTGGCAGCGCCTCATCTATCAGGTGCGCGGGTCGCTGCTGCTGGCAGCGGCGCGGGACACACAGGGTTTGTTTAGCAGTCTGGCGAAATCACTGGAACTGCCCATCGAACTGGTGAAGCTGGATGCGGCAGTGGTGTTTGCGCCTGCTCAACCGAACTATGACATCGACATGCGCGAATGGGTGACGTTCGCCCGCGCCGCTGAGGTGGATCGGGATGATGGGCTGGTGTTCGTGGACGCACCGATGACGGAGGTGCTGCAATAATGAGTACCGTTCGCACTTTCCTCATCGAACCCTTCGACATCATGCTGCACGCCACCGAAGAAGGCGTGCAGTCCCTTCAGGCGCGGTTTTCAACGTGGCTGCGAACGCTACGCGAACCCGCGCGCTTCGTCTGCTGGCAAATGCCCGCCACCCTGAACGACAAAATCAGCAGCCTGAGCCGTAAGGCGCAGGAAGTGGATGACACACAGCGCAGATCGCTGCTGATGGAATACCGCCGCCATTTCGAGAGCCTGAACGACAGTGCCGAGTACCAACGGGCATTGTGCGGGATGGCACTGTGGAGCGACCAGAATCCCCGCGCTCTCGCGGGTGGCATGGCTTCGGCTTTCGAGTCGCCCGTTGCCGAAGGTGCGTGGCCGTCATTGTTTGAAGGACGCTACGAAATCCGCGAGACCCCCTTCTGGCATCTGGCTCCCGCAGGTCGTCCCGGTGGTCGTCCCTACTGGTCGATCCTGACCAGCTACGAATTCGCCCCGGCGACGTGGAATTTCTTCCGTCCCCTGCCGCCGCTGCTGCGGCTCAACTTCCCGCTGGCGCTGGCGGTGGACATCGCTAAAACCTATGACCGCAATGCCGCCATCGACGCGCTGGAAGGCATCATTCAAGCCTATCAGGTGCATCTGGCAGGCGCGACGGGCGAAGACAGCCGTTCGGTGCAGCGCATTGCCGACTGCCGCAAGGCGCTTCAGGAGATCAACAATGGTGACGCGCTCCATATGGTTCAACTGACCATTGCGGTTGCTGCGGATGACCTGAACACGCTCAAAGAACGGGTGCAAACGGTGGTCAATGAGACACGGGCATGGTTCTCCCTGCGGCAAGAGGTAGGCGAACTACTGGCGCGTTCGGTGGGCTTCTTCACGGCCAAACGGACGAAGGACATCAATGTCCCGACGACCACCTGGCCTGTTACTTCCCGTGAACTCGCCGTGATGCTGTCACCCTTGGGCTATCGCAAGCTGTCGGCGACGGATGGCATCCTGCGCGGTGAAGCAGTAGGGGCATCTTACCCCGTCTTCCATAACTCCTGGCGTGATAAACGGGCCACCCACGAAATCTGGGTGGGCGTGTCGGGTTTTGGGAAAACCTTTGGCTTGAACTGCTATCTAACCCGTGAATATGCCGAAAACGGCATCCCCTTTGACATGCTGGAACCGATGGGACATGGCAAACACATTGCCGATGCCTTTGGTCTGCCCTGGTACGTGATGAGCGCCAAAGCGACGAAGCTCAATCCGCAGGATGTGATGTTCCCGACCCTGATTGAGCAGGTGTCGCATGTTACACGCATCTACGAGACCGTGCTGGGGCGCACGCTGTCCGGGGCGCAGCGTGAGAATCTCGAACGTGGGCTGCTGGGCGAGGCGCTGGAAATCCTGTATCGCGGTTTTCCCGACTTAAGCCGAGTCTCCCCCGAACTCGCGCCGACCTGCGATGTCGTCTGTGATGTGCTTTCAGGACTAGGGGACAAGGAAGCGACTAAACCCATCGCCAAAAATCTGGCGGATGAGATCGCCGGACTCTGTACCGGGTCGGGACCCTGGGCAGAGTTCCTCAACGGCGCGACCAACGTAGATTTGTCACGCGGCGGCAGAGAACGGATTGAACCGCGTGTCTTCAGCTTCCACGAACTGGAAAGTGACCCGATCTTACAGGCGCTGGCGTATACGCAGGTGCTTTCCGCCATCCGCCGCGACAGCCTGATCGACGAGCAGCCGCGCATCATCGCAGTGGATGAGGTCTACCGCCTGATGCGCCATCCGTCGCTGCTAGATTTCCTGATTGAAGCCGCCAAGACCTTCCGTACTCGACGCAAAAAATTGGTCGCAGTGGATCAGTCGAAGCATAACTCGCCGTGAATTGCGGCAGCGGCTTGAACGGAGCAGCCATCTCCGCCTGGTACTCAGCCGTCTCCGTCCACGATACCGTCCGGGGATAGGGACGCTTGCCCTGATAATGCCTCGGGTAGTGA
>JBGAGF010000011.1:0-273335 GCA_044226855.1 Aggregatilineales bacterium | reverse complement strand
ATTACATCATCATTTGTTTTTCAACTTACTCAAGGATCTTTCTTGATGAAATAGAATCGTGATTACTACTCTCATTCCATGTTGGGGGCTATGCTGCTTTTAGTACGTGTGCTTACTACTCCAATAACGATGATTTGAACTCCATAGAATCTATGTTAGGCCGCGCAAGATTAAAAAGCTGATAACAAAAACAATAATCACAAAGATGAGTATAGTCACATAATATTGTGATCTCTTTGTGGACAAGTTTTCCTGTTCAGGTCCCTTCTCTAAGCTGGTAAGGTTGCTCTCAGTCAGCGCTGAATCGAATTCATTTTGTCTTGACTTGTTAGCAAGTTGGACTATGGCAATTTCATCCAGTAGTGACTTTATTTTTTCAAGTATAACATCCTCTGTCACACCCTTATGATAAAGTCTGCGTAGTAACGCTTCTACTAAAGGTATTGATGATCTGTCGGAAAAAGCCTTCTCCAAAACAAGCATAATCTCATACTGTTCGGAATTGGTTAGCGACTCTTTTTCTAATTGCACTGAAATTTTAGCCAACTCGTCACGAGGCATATCCGGTGGTTTAGGAAGTTTAGCCGGGAGCGGTTGGTTGCGTGGAATGTTTTGCAGCGTGGTGGATAAATCCTGTAATCGATTAGAATTGTGCACGGTGTAGTCTACAAAATGTCTTTCTTGAATAGCATTGGGAAATTCTCTTATGTCAACCTTCTCCAGAATTACCGGTAAAATGATTTTCGTCAGTTTAATGCCGTATTCGTATTCGATCTTACATGGGAGCGATTCTTTGGAATTAGGCGTTAATGCAAACACAACTGCGTCACACCATCTTATTTTTTCCAGAATTGTCGGCCACCAGAAATCCCCCCCCAAGATACATTGATCCCACCAGACATCATGTTTGAGTTCCTCTGAAAGCTTCTCTATTAAGTCCGCAACAAGCGCACGATCTATGCGTCTGTAGCTGATAAATAATTTGACTGATGTAACATCGTCGCGTTCCGACTCTGCATTTATAACCATAAGATATCCTTTACGCATGAAGCAAAGTGTTGGGTTGACTTGCTTCATTACTCCCCTAGTATCAACAGTTGTTAACTTAAAAGCCATAATGCCAGAGGTGTAACGAGCTTGCCCATTATTGTACCTTTGATTGCCAAATTCATGTATTTATGGCACAATAACATCCTTAAACACTTTTTTTCAGTAAGGGGTAAGAGCATGGCATATCCAGTTGGCTCTGGATTGTCACAGAATTTCCAGATATTATTAACCGATATATTTCTTGTGTTTTTTACACTTCAATTCCCTTTGTTCTTCTATGTAATAATCAAGTGTGGCGAGGATATTCGAAATATATCGTTTTTATGGATTCCTATCACTATTTCCATTCTTCTAGGTGGTCTTCTCGCTACAAATCTGTACCAAGAAACCTCTGATCTTCTGTGGATTGCTTTAATGTTAATAGCGGTAGAAATACTTCTTATATATATGTTTTTTTTGAATACGAACTATGTCCTTAAGTTACATGTACCTTTTGCTGTCTTTAATATACTTGCAGGCATAGCCACAGGGCTACTTACAATTGAGGCAATGCGATTGTGAACAATTCTCAACAGTCGACAAGTGTGAATTCACATAAGAATGGAACCTTTATAATTCCAGCACTTGCAGTAATATTTGTTGTAATATTTTTCGTGCTTTTTCAGGCAAGTCGTGATCCACGTAATTTATCTGTACCAAGTTTGACCCCAACTGCGACTAGCACAGCAACAATAACGCCAACTTTGATCCCGACGGCGACCAGCACACCGACAATAACACCAAGTTTGACCCCAACTGCAACTAGCACACCTACTCTTATTCCAAGCGCTACTGCTACGGAAGTCTGTGTATTTGCATCATTTCAAGAGCCTGGTTTGCTTCCAAATCCAGATTCTAACCTTGCCAATATAACTTTCCCTAGCAACTGTAAAACAGATTTACCAACCGATCCGATACCTGTGTCGGTACGAGGGACATACCAGAAAGCAGAATTGAAGGATCAACCTTTGTGGCTTCTAGTTTATCCTACCTATGGTACTTACTATCCCCAATTTATCCAGTCTGCCAACGAATGTTTTCCTGCAGTTAGCCAGATTGACGATGTGAATTGGAGCGGGAAGGTATTTCTTGGAAAGAGCGATATTGACTCGGTACCGCAGTTCGATATCATCCTCGCCACAAGCACAGACGATAAATCTGAGAAAATGCTGATGGATTGGTTAAAGAAAGCATGTGACAATATTCACAATAAACAACCGGTAGAAGGTATTCCTGGGAATAAATTGCCTTCTGGTTTAGTAGAGCTTGCATATATAACTGTTCAAACGCCTCCAAACGTGTTAGAACCGGTTCCAACACCTACCATTGGCGGATAGTCATGCAAAGCAATTCAGGTTCAATTGACTCGATTAAGTCAGGATTGATGCAAAAAGTTGCATTATTAGCATTTCTTGTGATTTCTTTGTGGTTTCTCCCAAGATTTTTGGTATTGATCTCCAAAACGAGTGGGCCAATAGCCATAATAGTCCTTGCTATTTTTTGGCTATTCATAGAGTTGTTTTGGCTATATGGCATTTATCAATTCACGGGTTTGCTTTTTTCACTATTTGGTGGGCCAAACACATACACTCCGCCTACACCTAATACCATTGGAAAGATACTTCCTTCAACTGCAATTCTATATTGTACAAAGGACGATTTTCAGTGGGCTGCTGCTGAATCCTGTGTAAATCAAGATTATTTGGATTTCCATGTTTTTCTATTAGATGACAGCCAATCTAAGGACGGACAAGAAGAAGTCGAAATATTCCATCAAGCCTATCTTAATCAAACCACGCTGATACGTCGTCCGAACAACACAGGTTTTAAGGCTGGTAATATAAATTATGCGTTGACTCATGTTGTTAATGAATTTCCTTATATTGCCATTGTCGATAGTGATGGAGTTCTTACAATTGATTTTTTGAGTAAGTTAGTCCCCTACTTTTCTTTCGATGATCGTCTGGCTTTTGTTCAAGCACGGTGTGAACCCAATCCTAAACAGAAGACTCAGTTCGCCAAGGATTTGTGTGCTGGAATCGGTCCTCTATGGAATTATTTCTTACCGCAGCGCAATTACACAGGGTTTCTTCCTTTTTTGGGCCATAGCGGCGTTATGAACTATTCGGCGTGGAAGGAAGTCGGCGGGTTTCCAGAAGTGGTGTCAGAGGATTTAGCAATTTCTTGCAGGTTCAGAGAAAAAGGTTTTCAAGGGTTATATATAGGTAATGTGATTTCTTATGAAGATTTCCCCGCAGATAACTCTCGACTAAGACGGCAGCAAGAAAAATATCTGTTTGGCTTTTGCGAATTTATGAAAAGTGGCTTGTATAGCTTTATCCAATCTCCAAGAGTGCAGTGGTTTGAAAAAATAGACATGGTGCTGACTTATTCACGGAATTTGTTGCCTGCAATTTACTTGGTTTTCTTGTTCTGGCTCGCTTTTATGGTACCTTTATTTTTTCGTGTAAATCATTTTTTCCCGGCGACTTTCTTGGGAGTACAGATCTCAACCTTGGGACAAGTATCTTTAGGAGATCGCCTCAATGAAATTTGGGGTTGGGATTTCTATATACTCACAATTGTTACTGCACTTGTACCGTCATTTATCGTGTTAAGGGCTGGACGACGGGGACTATTTGCTAGAATTCGCCTTTTAACTCTTTCGTATGTCACTTATGTATCGCTTATGGTACTTGCTGTAATTGGGGTAATCTCTTACCTCATAACTCAAAGCGTAACTTTCAGAGTAACAGGGGCACGCGATGAGCAAAAGACTTATGGGCGTAAGGTTAAGTTTTCTTCTCTATTCATAAGACCCGTCAATTCAGAACACCCACTGGTCGAATTTGCGGAAATTTTCGTTGGCTTAGTATTGGGAATTGTATTTATTAGAACCCTCAATCCAACGTTTTTTGCACTGGCCTTATGTCTGCTAACTCCTTGGTTCATTCGATGGAGAGGATGGTCTGATAGGTTGTTGAGGGTGGTATTGACAATCCCTTTCCCCATTATGGTAATGGGATTAGTAGGGGTTGGTACAAACTTAGTTGGTATGCAAGGAGCTTTCTTTTTCTTTTTGCCTATCCATATGTGACAATCCAATAGCCCTCGTAAAGCAACGTCTGTCTATTTCGGAGTTTTCCACTCGAAAAAGAACGTAGATGGATGACTCATGATACAAAGGCTTTAATCTCAAATAAGGCCTATAGTAATGCCCCCGACAGGAATCGAACCTGTGCCTCAGCCTCCGGAGGGCCGCGCTCTATCCCCTGAGCTACGGGGGCATCATAGATAACATGGTATCAGATTTCGTGATACGCCACAAGTCCGGTATCTTATCAAACAATGACTTATAAGCTTATCGCACGGCTGGTATAATCCACATTGAGGTTAATATGCGCATTCTTGTTTTGTTTTGTATTCTTACGGTGGGGGTTTTGTTGGGTTCGTGCCAAGTCCTAAATGCACCAAACGCGCCTGCTACATTAAGTGCCCAGAATACAGCTTATGCCGCTGAAGCCACTGCTATTCCTTTGTCATTAGGACAGACTTCGGTAGCCATTGCCCGCACGGCTATTGTAGCGGAAACAAGGGTTGCCGAAATCAACAGCATTAACCGCCAACTCATCGCAACGGCTAATGTGATTGCGCCCGGCACACTCTCGCCACAAATTGCTGTCGCGCCAGTTGTTTCTGGAAATGGACAAACAGTGAATTCAACAGCAACCACGTTTGCTGACACGGTAGTAACCAGTCGTAAGCGCGATTCGGATGGCTGCGCTGATGGTTCCGCTTCGCAGTTCGCTGTGGATACATCGATTATTTATGCCATTACCCGCGCCACGAGCATTAACTCTGGAGCGGTCGTCACAGTTGAATGGAAGTATCAGGGGCAGGTAGTGGGCAGCGGCAGTTATACCGCTTCACAAGACGAAACCAATTTTTGCATCTGGTTTCCGCTTGATCCAGCCAATGTGCCTTTCACACCCGGCTCATGGTCGGTGCAATTTTCGCTCAATGGGAATGTAGTCGAACCGACCCTGTTCTTTAACATCGGTGAACCGCAAACGCCTACCCAATGAGCGAACTGGTATAAGCTCCGTATGCATGTTAGACTAACCAGTATAGTGTCATACACATTAGGATATTGTTTTGAAGTATCGGCTGATTCTGATTGCCATCATCATCGGAGTGCTTGGGCTTGTCTCGGCCTTCGTTTATGCCCAAAGCACGCCCACACCGACTGAAACACCGGCAGCAAGCAGCGTGATTCAGCAGGATATTTTTGTGCGCGGCGGGCCGGGGCGTGACTATCTACCTGTGGGCAAGCTGCTCGCAGGTGATCGTGTTCGTCCACTCAGCCGCAATGCTCAAGGCGATTGGGTGTTGATTGTCTACGGAAAAGGCTACGGTTGGATACGGCGTGATTTAGCCTTTTGGGTAGAGAATGTTGATTTGCTGCCCATCATAGATGCCGCAAATCTGACTCCGTCACCCGTATTACCGACGACACCCACTCAGACACCGATACTGCTGCCAACATTTACGCCCTCTGGTAATTGGGTACAGTTGAACGCCGATGCCCAATCCGGCTTCGTTAGGGCAGGGCCGGGACGAACGTATTTGCGTCTCGGACAACTCTTGACAGGCGATGTCGTTGAGCCTGTTTCTCAAAATCAAGATGGCTCATGGATTATGATTCGCTTTGGTGATGGCTTCGGTTGGGTCGCACGTAATTTAGTATTGTGGCTGGACGATATCGATTCCTTACCTGTTATCTCGGTTGATAACTTAACCCCCTCGCCAACTTTCACAGCAACCAATACGGCGACATCAACCTCAACGCCCACAAACACGGCAACACTAACGGCTACTGCGACAATAACGCCGACATCGACTTCATCCTCGACCCCGACAATAACGCCCAGCGCGACTTCAACCGATACGCCTGTACCAAGCGCAACGTCGACTTCAACGCCAATGGTTCCAACCGATACGCCTGTACCAACCGCAACATCGACTTCTACCGCGACCTTAATCCCGACGATTATTCCCAGCGCGACACCTACGGCCTCACTAACGTTGACCGATACAGCGACAGTAGTGCCCACCTCAAATCCAACACTGACGGTTGTCCCGACTGACACGATAACGCCCACTATTGCGCCGAGTGCAACCAATACATTAACGGCCACAGTCACTCCAACCGCAACATTCACTGCGACGGTTGCACCGAGTGTTACGCCGACTGAGGCTGTTGCAGCGATTGTGCCGTCAGCAACAGTAGCGGTATTGCCCAGCCAAACGCCGACCGACACAACGACGCCTAGCCCTATACCACCGACCAATACGTCGACGGTGACTTCATCGCCCACACCGGCGCCACCCACACAAACGGCACTACCTTCTGCGACGTTCACAGTGACGGCAGTGCCGACAACGTTGGTGCCATTGACGAGCACGCCTCTTGTCGATCTAGTTCCGTCGGCAACGACTGCTGCCACGGACACCATTGTCAATCCGACGTTCACCCAATCTCCAACATCAACCCCAGAACCGACGCACGCTGCCGGTGCTGCCAACGTTCCAACAGCAACCTTAATTGCATCAGGGGGGAGTACAGTACCAAGTGGCGGTCTTGCACCAGAGGTACTAATCGCGGGAATTGTGCTGCTCGCCATCTTGGGCTATGCCGTGTTTTACTGGCGTGGGCTGACACGTTCTGAACGTTATGCCTCAGGCTTTGTGGTAGATACTTGTCCAATCTGCCAGCGTGGACAATTAATAGTGGAGTCACGTCAGGAACGCTTATTTGGCATACCCCGCGTTCGTCACAGTGTTCGCTGTACAGAGTGCCGATCTGTGTTGCGCGAAATGGATGAACATCACTGGCGTTATGCTGTTGATCCTCTTGCGAACCCGGATTTGTACCAGCGTTTCAATGGGAAGATTGTAGACGATCAAACCCTGACTGATCTTTCACGTGACCCAACTCATCGTACAGGGCAGCGGGGTTCGTCGGCGTCCACCACGCCACCCGATTTTATTGATGATGATACCTAATTAACTATCCAACGAGAGAGAAGATGCTTCGAAAGACCTCATGTCTAATCGTTTTATTTGTGTTGGCTGCCTGCCAACCAGCTGATGTTACGCCAACATCTGTCAGTGCGCTTCCGACTGCTAACCCGGCCAAGGCTGCGACTGTGGTTCCGACTGCCAACCCAATTGCCAGCCGCACACCAACCCTACCACCGACGGCGACCTTTACGCCGACCTTTACCGTCACGCCATCACTGACCCCAACGCTCACTTTTACTCCGACGCTGACCTTTACTCCTAGTACCACACCTACAGCGACAGTATCCCCGACATCAATTAGCATTGCGTCAGCCACGCCCGGTGCCAATGTCGATGCCAGCGGTACACCGCTTCCCACATGGACCCCGCCACCTGTTGACCCTTCGACACAATTGGCTGATCATTACCATTTCTACCGTCCGATCGGTGATGGCGATGTGAATTATGTGGCACGGACTTATCCCTACGGCAGCACCGAAGGCGGTAAGCAAATCCATTTGGGTGTCGACCTAGAGAATCCAACCGGAACAAACGTCATTGCGGCTGCCGACGGTGTGATTTACTATGCTGGAAGCGATGCAGGGACGCAGTTCGGCCCGACCACCAACTACTACGGCAACTTAGTCGTTATTCAACATGCCTTCAATTCGCCCGATGGTAAACCAGTTTACAGCTTATACGGACATATGCAGCGCGTTGATGTTCAAGTTGGGCAGACCGTTAAGCGGGGCGATTCATTAGGCATCGTGGGCAGCACAGGTGTTGCCTTTGGCCCACATTTGCATTTTGAAGTCCGGCTCGGAGAACCCAACAGTTTTCACTCAACAAGCAATCCCGAATTGTGGATATTCCCCTTCCGCAAATATGGTACGTTAGTCGGGCGCGTGACCGACGCCTCCGGTGCGATTTTGTTTAACGCTCCGGTTCAGATTAAGTCAGTTGACATAGCCCGCTATGCCTATACTTATGCTGATACGACGGTGAATTCCGATGATGCTTTCGGCGAAAACTTCGTGGTCGGCGATCTGCCGGCTAATTATTATGAGGTGAGCGTCAATGATGGAGGACGCGTTCGCTTCCGCAAGATGATCTACATCTATCCAGATCGCAGCACATGGATTGATATCAAGCTGCAGTAGGTTTGATCTAAAGAGTATTGAATAGAGAAGTAGAGAAGGGCGATAAAACTATCGCCCTTCTTTTTTGTAAGGCTTATGGGCAGCTTGCCTTGTTCAAGAAGTAGATTGCCTGTCGCACATTATCCGTCTCGTTACTTTCGAAGATGGCGTTATTACTATCTACCGTCATGATGAGCAGATGGTTTTCATTGTAGTAGGTACTCACTGTCAGCGGAATTGGCCCAACATTAACCGTTTGGCCCGGTGCTAGTGCGGGGAATGTGGCGTTTGTACCCGTCTGGAATGAATTATCCGCCTGACGGTAATCATTAATCGTGATCACTCCGCCAGGGCTAACCGCGGTGCCTAAGTTTGCGATATCCAGATAGACATTGAAAACTTGGTTGCAGCTGGGTGAATTCGGATCAAAGCGGAAATTCCCTGCAACCAGATTGATCGAACTGAATGGCGTGGCTGTCACAGGCAGCGGTGTTGGGCTTGGCAGCGGGGTAGGGGTAGGCGGCGGTGTAATAATCGGCACAGATTGAAGGTTGCCGAAAACATCCAGTAGATACGTGGCTAACCAGCCCTGTTGACCACGGTAATTGATGACGACCCATGCATTATCACCCGTCGCGCCAATCACTGGATATTGCTCGTCCTTGCTCACCTGACCAATCACATCGTAGGCAGTGCTAGGTCCAGTACGGACATTTTGCTTAGCCTGCTTGATGGTAACCACCACACCCTCAGGTGTAGCCGTTGCGACTACCGTTGGTGCCAGAGTTGGCAGTACTGGCAGGTTAATATCAAGGCGTTGGTTGCCTGCGAACCGTGCTAGAATTTGTGGTGCGCCGAACTCCCCATATTGTACGACCGAGACATTGTCGCTGGCTTCACCCTTTTGGAGTTGGGCGGGGCGTAATGTGCCCTGTACACCGACGATAGTATCGAGTTGTGTGAGATTGGCTTGCAATTCTCCCGGTCGGTTGATTGCCGCGCTTAGCAATGTGATCGCATCATAGCTGGCGGCCTCAATTGGACCGGGAATCTCGCCGTAAAGTTGAATGTATTTGTCACGGAATGCGCGACCATTTTCATCTTCAGCGGTAAATGGCCATGTGATCGAAGCAAATGTGCCCTGAATAACGTTATCGGCCGCACTTTGAAATGCGGGATCATCTGCTTGGTTATAGATGAACTGTCCGTTATAGCCTGCAGTGCGTAAGCTGGAAAGCAGTTTCCCCGCGCGTTCAGGCTGCCCGTATGCCGCTACGGCTTCCAAATTGCTGGATGTAATTTGCTGGACAGCTTGAGGGATGGCGCTATCAGTTTGCACCTGTAATGCGAGTTGCGGTGTCACGCTCAAGTTGGTCAAGCTAATGGTGAAACCAACGATACCCGCCGAAGTCTCAAGATCATTGTCAAGTTGTACTGTGGCGATGCTCTTGAGTTTGTAATCGGTGGTTAAGACCGTGGCCAACGCCCGTCCTTGCAGAAGTTGCGCAGCCCTTGTACGGAAGAGTCGCCCTGATTCATCCTGTGTTAGTGTTGTATCTCCGGTTGCAGGTGTTAATACAGGAATATTGAGCGCTTGTAGTGCCGCCAGATTGTCTTTCACCAGACTATCCGATTCTGGCCCTAAAACTGCGATGAGGCTGGCGTCCCGTAAACTGGCAATCGTATTCGTAATATCGGTACCCGTGATCGGTTGGACGATCAGTTCGAGTTGAAACTGAGTTCCGTCCGCACCTCTTACGCCGCCCGCAGCGTTAATGTCACGAACGGCTAAACGTGCCCCATTACTAATATGCCCGTTTTGATCATCAAGCACACCGATACGAAATACAGGAGCGGATTGACCGTAAACTAAATTGATTCCGAGTAACATGAGGAGTGCAATTGAAAATGTAACCACGATAAAACGAGTCTTTTGTTTGCTCATTGCTGGCCCCTTAATTGATAATTGCCACACTCCAAATAAGTATAGTAATAATTGTAGCAGACATGATGGGCTAGACAACCTATGTTCCACCTCCGTATTTGCACCCTGCCTTGATTTTCACTCGTTATCTTACTATACTGATTTTTCACACTTCCACGCATGGTTATGATGGGATATAGCCAGTTATGCAACGCGAACGTGTTGCCGATGATATTTATGTTTTCACAAGTGACCTCTACGCGCAGGTAACGGCCGGCGTCATCATGACCAGCGAAGGCGCTGTAGTCATAGATACGCTTGCTTATCCTGAAGAAACGCTCCTAATGAAGCGCTTTATTGAAGCGCGTCTGGGTACCACAGTGCGTTATGTCATCAATACGCATTTCCACGCTGATCATTCAACAGGGACTTGTTTCTTCAAAGGCGCGCGTGTTATCTCTCATGCCTTGTGCCGTGAGTTTCTCGATACCCGCGGACGGAGCAGCCTCGAAAAGAGTAAAGCCGCTAACGAAATGCGAGAAGTGGATTTGGTATTGCCTGATATTGTGTTTTCAGGCGGACCGTTCACGCTTCATCTTGGGAACAAGACGTTTCAATTTTGGTCTACGCCGGGGCACAGTGCAGATTCAATCGTCTGCCTCGTGAAAGAAGATCGCGTGCTCTTTGCCGCCGACACCTTGATGCCCATTCCATATTTCGTGGACGGGAACTTCGATGATTTCATTGCCTCACTCAATGGTCTTCGAAACGGTAATTTCGAAAATGTTATTCAAGGACATGGCGAAATTATTCTGCGGGGCGAGGTTGAGGAAAAGATACAGACCGATATTGACTATCTGCATAAACTGCGGAATGCGGTGGACGCGGCTTTAGCCAACCCGTATCCCGAAACGGCTCTTGAAGCCATCGACATTGAAAGCTGCGGCAAGAGTCGCATATTGCTCAATGGCGCCATTGCACACCTTCATCGCCAAAATGTACTCACTCTAGCGGCTCAACGGCGCGAGCTTGTACAGCTTTAAACATTTCGCCCGTTTACAAATTATCAAAACTCAGCACAAAGAATAGGTGAAAGAACATGACCGAAGGCTCTTATTTAACCCCTGAAGGGGCTGAAGAACTCCGCCGTGAACTAGATGAACTGGTCAATGTCAAGCGCGTTGAATTGGCTAAAAAACTGAAGGCGGCTGTCGCAGAAGGTGACCTTAAGGAAAACGCAGATTACCACGATGCTAAGGAACAACAGGCATTTTTGGAAGGCCGTATTCAATATCTGGAAAATATTCTGCGGTCGTCTAAGATCATTGAGAACACAGGCAAAACAGATGAGGTCCGCATCGGCTCAATGGTGACAATCGTTGAAGAAGGTGTGGGCGAAGAAGAAGTCTACACAATTGTTGGCGCGGCAGAAGCCAACCCGCGTGAGGGCAAGATATCTCATGAAAGCCCGATTGGAGCTGCTTTACTCGGCCACCGCAAAGGTGAAAAAGTCCGCGCTCAAACCCCCGGCGGACATGTGATTTTTAAGATCAAGTCCATCAAATAAAAAGAAAGTAAAAACGCCCTATCGATTGCGATAGGGCGTTTTTGATTCAGTTGATCAATTGACTGGAGTGAAGTCCCCGCTGCCACCGAAGATATCATCATCCGTTTGTGCCGGTTTAGGCGGCGGTGGTGGCTGAACCGGTGGCGGTCTTTGCGGTGCAGCAGTACCAAAAGTTGGTACAGGTGCTGGAACTGTCCGCACTGGAGGCGGCGCAAACGTCGCTGGAGCTGCCTGTTGCGGCGGCGCGAACGTCGGAGCCATAGGTTGTGCGGGCGGCGCATAGGTTGGCGCATTCACCACGGGCGGTGGCGCATATACCGGCGCGGCTGCCGCTGGAATAGCCATCGGAGCAGCCGGAGCCACAACCGGTGATGTGCCTGCCGCCTTACGCCACGCCTGAATCTCGACAGTCATCTTGTCAAAGTAGCTGTTGGGCGGCAGTGGGCCGGTTCCGTAGGCCATATCGACGATACGCGCTTGAAGCCGTAACGTATTGGTTTCCAGCGTGGCAATCGCACCCGGCTTGGCGACCACCAGTTCACCCTTAGCCGCCAACTTGCTGCGGATTGCCGGATCGTTAAAGGCATGTTCCGAGACGAACACCGTCGTGAGCGTCCGTACGAAGTCTTCCTTGTCGAACAACCACACTTCAATGGCCGTGACCTTTTCGGGTTGGCCTGCGCCAATCGTTTCCGAAATGACCGCGCCGCATTCGCCTAAGAACTCATCATCTTTCTTAGCGTCTTCAATGCTAAACGAGTCATCGTAGGCGCGCCCCGGTGTATAGATCGACACATGGCGTACAACGGGAGGGCCAAGATCAGATGCAGGCGCAGCGACAGCGTCTTTGGCTAACTGGTCACGGATTTGCCGTGCTTGTTGAATATCCTGAAGCTTACCAGCGCCAACCGCATCTGTTCCCTGCGCGCCTCGTATACGCTTGCGGATAGGATCAAAGATAAGCGGACTAATATAGAAGCCAAACAGTAGCGATCCGACGACAAACACCACGACGACAACGATGGTCCCGACGATCCAAGGTCGAATTTGACCAAAGATAGTCGGCTGTGGTGGCGTTGCTGGAGCGGTGATTTCGGCCTGTGCAGCCAAATCATTCAATTGAGCGAGACCGAGACGGTTGACAATTTCCTGCGGGTGATCGACCTTATTCAGGCCATCAATGATGCTCTGCCTGAACTCGTCAGTGATAACGGCTTTTGAACTAGCCGCATCATAACGATCAGCGATCAATCGAACCCATTCATCCTGCCAACTTTGCCCCAATGTTCGTGGGTCAGAGTCATAAAAAACCACCGGATCAACCGCGTAGGACCAGAGCAAACCGACCAAAAACGCGATGACCACCGCGAGGATTAACCCCGGCTTTGGAACATAGGTTTTTATGACCGGCCACAGACCGATCAGGGTATCCCGTATCTTACCCATTGTGATGCCTTTCGTTTTTCAGAAGTGCGCCAATTGCATCTCAACCTATTGTACCGGAATTTCCGTCTAGGACAAATCAGATTGCTTAAGCTGGCTCAACTTTTATAGATTCAACTTCACCCAGCTCATCCATATGATAGGTATGCTGGCAAACCGTGCATTGCGCCGTGTTTTTATTCTGCTCGATCAACAGATTGCCGCAGTTCGGGCAAGGCTGTGGGAGTGGTCGCTTCCAACTGGTGAAATCACATTCTGGATAGCGTGAGCAGCCCCAGAAAACACGCCCCTTCTTGGACTTGCGCTGGATGATTTCCCCGCCATGTGTTTTACCACAAGTCGGGCAGGGGATACTCGTGCGTTCCAACCACGGCTCGGTGTAGCGGCATTCCGGATAATTCGAGCAGCCAATGAACTTGCCAAACCGTCCATATCGAATCACCAGCGGATGTCCTGAAACTGGACAGTCACGACCAACCGCTTCTTCCTGTCGTACACTCGGCATCGCTTCACGTGCAATCTGCATCTGGTGTTCGAACGGGTTGTAGAAATCTCGCAGCATCGGACGCCATTCCAAATGGCCTTCTGCTACCGTGTCCAGTTGATCTTCCATCTTCGCGGTGAACTGAAAGTCCATCACTTCAGGGAAGTACTGGACGAGCAGATCATTGACGACCTTGCCAGTTTCAGTCGGAACTAAACGCTTGTCGTCAAGCTTCTCAAGGTACTCGCGGTCTTGAATGGTCGCGACGGTCGGTGCATAGGTGCTGGGACGGCCAATGCCATATTCTTCTAGGGTCCGCACCAAACTCGCTTCAGTGTAACGGGGTGGGGGCTGGGTAAAGTGCTGTTCCGGCATGAGTTCGATCAGATCAAGCAGCTCATTAACCGACATTTCCGGCAGGATACGACCTTCATCTTCATCGGGCGCAAGGTCTTCGTCGCGAGCATCCTCATACAGCGACAGGAAGCCCATGAACTTGATGGTGCTGCCGGAAACACGGAAGGTGTAAGGCTTTTCGTTCGTGGTCAATCCCGCGTCAATATCGATGCGCAGTGTGTTGTAGATGGCGTTAGACATCTGGCTGGCCACAAATCGCTGCCAGATCAGCGTGTAGAGCCGTAACTGATCGCGCGACAAATACCCTTTGACCTGATCCGGTTCACGGAATGCGCTGGTAGGACGGATGGCCTCGTGCGCTTCTTGAGCGCCCTTGGCTCGTGTTTGATAGCGCGGTGGCTTGGCAGGATGGAAATCCTTGCCAAAGCGCTTCTCAATGTAATCGCGGGCTTCACCTTGTGCCTGTGTCGAAACTTGAGGGCTGTCAGTACGCATGTAGGTGATGAGACCGACGGATCCGCCTTTGCCCAGTTCGATACCTTCGTAAAGCTGCTGTGCGATTGACATCGTCCGGCGGGCATTAAAGCCCAGACGGCGTGACGCTTCTTGTTGGAGCGTGCTGGTCGTGAATGGGGCAGACGGCTTGCGCTGCCGTGTACCATGTTTGACATCTGCGACCGTGTACTGGCTCTTTTCCAACACGGCTAAGTGCGGCTTAACATCACCCTCAGCGCCGAAATGCACATCACTGCCTTGATAGCGCACCAGATGTGCGGTGAACGAACGGTCAGAACCCGCACCGTTTAGCTTATGCTTCTTGAGCTGTGCATCCAGTGTCCAATATTCTTCGGGCTTGAATGCCTCGATTTCCCGTTCGCGGTCAACCACAATCCGCACCGCGATACTTTGTACGCGACCCGCCGAGAGTTGGTTGCGAACCTTCTCCCACAGCAGTTCGGTAATCTTGTATCCAACCAGACGGTCAAGAATGCGCCGTGCCTGCTGTGCGTTAACCAGACTCATGTCAAGTTTGCGAGGATGCCCGAATGCTTCCTCGATGGCCGGTTTGGTGATCTCATGAAACACAACCCGCTTGGCGTTCTTTTCATCAATATTCGCAACTTCCATCAAGTGCCATGCAATGGCTTCCCCTTCGCGGTCAGGGTCGGTTGCCAGAAACACTTCGCTAGCGCGCTCGACAGCGTCTTTCAGATCAGTCACCGTATCGCGTTTGTCATTTGGAACGCGGTACTTGGGTTCGAAATCGTTCTTAACATCCACCGAAAGCTGCGATACAAGCAAATCACGTACATGGCCTTTGGAGGCTTTTACGGTATAGCCGCTACCTAGAAAGTTGCCTACGGTTCGCGCCTTGGCTGGCGATTCGACGATCACCAGTTTACCGCTCTTTCGGCGAGCAGTAGGTGTCGTCTTCTTCGATTTAGCCTTTGCCGAACTTTTGCCTTTGCTCGTGCTTGTCTTAGCTTTGGCAACTGGTGCGGGTTTCGCTAAACCTTCATGCGCCGCGGTTGCACCCATGCGAAACAATTTTGTACCACAAACCTCACATACACCTTGTGTACCGGGCGTGCCGGTTTTCGTGTATACGGCTTCTGGATTAAGCATGTTTCGCTTAGTCTTGCACTTGACGCAATACGCTGTATATTGTTCAGTCATTACGGTTATTATCCACCCTTATGCAGATCATGATCTGCTGTTGATTGCAAAATGAGGCATATCCATATGCCTTCGCATACGATAAATCGGGTTTCCAGTTCAGTCTTATAGATATTTATAGTTCTTCGTTCGCAGCAAATGATTCACGACTTCTTTGACGTCTTGTGTGCGGTCTTTGTGGCATATCAGCAGTGAATCGGGTGTCTCAATGACGATGATGTCTTCCACACCAATCGTGACAACTAGTTTATCACTATAGACTAATGTGTTTTTGGTGTCTAGTAGGACACGTTCAGCGATTGCCCCTTTTACCCCATTTCCGGACTTGTCCAGCTTAAGCACATCGTACATAGATGACCAACTGCCTACGTCATTCCATCCGAAATCGGCGGGAATGACCGCCATCTTTTCAGCGCCCTCCATGACGGCGTAATCCAGCGAGATTTTCTCCACATCTTCCCAAATTTCTTCGAGTTTATGCTCATATTCATGGGTATCAACCGTTGGCGCAAGCTCCACAAATTTCTCGTACATTTTCGGCTGCTGTCGCTTGAATTCACTCATAGCCTGTTCAGCTTTCCAGATAAACATGCCAGAATTCCACGTATATTCCCCTGAAGCCAAAAATGATGCAGCGGTTACAGAATTCGGCTTTTCGGTGAAACCCAGAGCCACAAAGCACTCAAACCCACCGATATTGTCGATCAGTTCGCCCTGTCGGATGTAACCGAATCCGGTAGCTGGATAAGAAGGGGATATACCGAGTGTAGCGATATACCCTTTTTGTGCCAGTTCATAGGATGCGGCCAGAACATCTCGAAATTTTTCTTTCTTCGTAATATGGTGGTCAGCCGTCAAAATAGCAATTACTGCTTCAGGATCACGTTTTTGGATGACCGTTACGCCGAGTGCTGCTGCGGGGCCGCTTTCTCTTCCGTATGGCTCAATGATGAAATTGCGCTCTGGAATTTGTGGTGCATGGGCGCGCAGTGCATTCAAATACTTCCGCCCGGTAACCACATAGATTTGTTCAGGCGTGAACAACGGCGAAAGCCGCTCGACGCTGGTGGCAAACATTGACGATTCTTCGACTAAGGGTAGCAGCTGCTTAGGGGTATCTTGGCGGCTCATCGGCCACAACCGGGTTCCACCACCACCTGCCATGATTAACGCGTAATAGTGTTCCACATCAACCTCTTTGAACGGATAAATTAATATGATTTCGGTATCAAGCAATATTGCATGTATCCTACCGACCGCGCAAGCCCCTTTAGCTCTAATATAGTTAATGTGCTGCTAACCACAGGTACAGACAATCCTGACATTCGTACCAAATCATCGATATGCAGCGGGTCGGCGCTCAAATAATCAAGCACTTTAATTTCGTTTTCGTTAGCCGGCGCGATCTGTTCTGTAACCATGCGGGTTTGCACGTTATGGTGCACGATGTTAAGTTCGTCCAGAATGTCAGCCACATCGAGTATCAGCTTCGCACCATCCTGAATAAGACGGTTCGTCCCTCGGCTAGAGGCGTTGAATATATTCCCCGGTACGGCAAACACGTCACGCCCTTGCTCGGCGGCCACGGTAGCAGTAATGATTGCACCGCTTTTTTCCGGCGCTTCAACGACCAGCACACCTAACGATAATCCACTGATGATACGGTTACGACGTGGAAAATTACGCGCTTCGGGCGGCATCCCGATTGGAAACTCGCTGATAATGGCGCCATGTTGGACAATTTCCTGCGCCATTTTAAGATGTTCACGCGGATAAATCCGGTCAATGCCGCTGCCGAGTACAGCAAAGGTTCGTCCATCGCCGTCCAGTGCCCCACGATGGGCCGCCGCATCGATCCCTTGGGCTAATCCACTAACTACCGTGACCTTGTTATGAGCGAGAGACTTAGCAAAATGATGTGCCGCGTCTCGCCCATAACTGGTTGCTTTTCGGGTTCCGACAATGCCAAGCGCTCGTTCATCCTCTGGAAGTAAATTACCTTTTACATACAGAACTGGAGGGGCATCTGGCAGTTTCTTGAGCTGTGCCGGGTAAATCGCGTCCGCTAGTGTGACCAACCACGCACCCGCTTTGTCGACCTTTTCCATCTCGGCGTCCAGATCAATTGTCTTGCGGATACTTAATAAGTTGGCAATCGGATGTTGATCAAGACCTGCCTGACTGAGTTGGCTTTCGCTGGCTCTCCACGCTTTGTCAAGTTCACCGAACCAACTATAAAGCAGTGCCAGACGCTTTGCCCCAATTTCAGGTACGAGGCTAAAACCAAGCCAGTATTTATGATCGCTCAAATTGACTCATTGGGTTAGGTGGTCGCACTTTTTACAGCATAGCAAGCGTTTATTTGGCTTGTCAAGCGCTATTTAATAGTGCCTGTGGCTGAAAACGGGGCACTAGATATACGCTCTAGGTATGTGAAATCTTACTTTGTTCAGGGAAAAACGTTTGTAAATTCGAACCGAAATTGCTTTACAAAATTGAACTTATGTTCTAAAATTAAAGAAGGTTATGAGTACAATAAAAATGCACTGCAATGATTATCTCGGCATCTTGCACTCTCATATTCTCTGTGTTTTTGAAAGATCGAGTCTTTCTTTGATTCTTGGCGAGTTATCTTCCCTTGCGCCTATTGGCATCTGCAGCAGCGGCAGTGCACAAATTGCATGGCGGTGGCATTACGGGAGCTTTCCGCTGCAATTGCGACATTTCGGCGGCATCAGCCGGGCCAGCCGCCTGCCATAAATGTCAATTCAGCGGCTTCACGTGAGCGTCCCGCCAGTCATTTCGGCGGAATTTTTGCACAAACTGCAAATATTGCGAAATTTGCGAATCATTACCTGTTAAATGGAGGGTAAAAGACCTTCTGGTAACGACACAATCATCAAGCCATTCTTAACATCGGTCGATAGGATGGTTTGGTCGGTAGCAGGAATCAGAACTTCGCCATATTTCGGACTGTCAAGAATGTAGACGTCATTCGCGCCTGTTTCCAGAACGTCAGTGATTTTCCCTAACACTTCGCCAGCCTCAGTCTGAACCGTCAATCCGATAACCTGATAAAGATAAGCTTCACCTTCGTCCAGTGGAATCGCATCCCCAATCGCTACCATGACCACCAGTTGGCGCAGCCGATCCGCTTGGTCGCGGTCATTAATGCCCTCGAACTTGAACAGGGCATAACCTTGGTGCATTCGCATCCGCTCAATGGTGTATGACGATACTTTTGGAGAGTCTGGGGCAGGGGCCAGAAAAACAGTTTTAAGCTGAGATAGCCGTTCAGGATAGTGGGTCAAGACGCGCGTTCGCACTTCACCAATTACCCCATGCGGACGCAAAATCTCCCCAATAAGCAAATATTGGGGTTCAGGAGAAGTTACAGGCATATCTAAATGATTTTGAGAATGACGCGGTTATTTTTGTTGTCAGCCGAAGCGCGTAGCAAAGCGCGCATCGCGTTCGCTACATGGCCACCCTTGCCAATCACGCGTCCGGTATCTTCTTGGGCCACGTGCAGCTCAATAATAACCGTCCCGCTGGCGGTTCGCCGGGTGACTTTAACCTGAGCAGGGTCATCAACTAGACTCTTGGCAATATACCCGATAAGGTTTTCCATAATGATTAGTATGCCCCTGTTACGATAAGTAAATTAGACGCTATGCAGTAAATAATGATAATTCATTTTTTAACACAGATATATTTTGTAGGGGCAAGATATATCTTGCCCCTGCGCGGTGTACCAAATATTATGAATTGGTCGCCGGTTCAGCTGCTGCCGCTGCTTCCTTAGCCTTCTTAGCCGATTGACCTGCTGCAGGAGAAGGACGGCTGGTCTTGGGGCTGACGGGTGTAGCTGTTGCCTTAGCCGCAGCGACTTCAGCTACCAGAGCCTCAATCGTTTCACCCTTCTTCAAACGGGCGAAACGCTCCAGTGTTCCGGTACGCTTGAGGATGCTCTCGACGGCTTCACTGGGCTGTGCGCCGACGTTCAACCAATAGAGGACACGATCTTCTTCAACCGACTCGCTAATGGGCTCGGTACGAGGATTATAAGTGCCCACGATTTCAATGAACCCGCCGGTACGGGCGCTGCGCTGGTCAGCAACCACGATACGGTAGCTCGGCTGTTTCTTCAAACCCATACGACGCAAACGAATACGAACCATCTTACTCTAACTCCTAATTGTACGCTCCCAAGCACTTGAAATAAGCGGGGAGCCACTGGCGAAATATGAATGCTGCGCAGGTATGCCAGTAGCTGAAGGGCACTGCACCCTAGAGCAATCCGGATAACCCCGGAATATTCGGAAATCTTCCCTTGCGTAGCTGACTCATCAAAGATTGCATATCGCGGAACTGCTTTAAGACTTCATTTACGTCCCGCACTTGTACGCCGCTGCCTTGCGCAATGCGCTGGCGTCGACTGGCGTTTAATATCTTGGGATTGTTACGTTCTTTCAACGTCATCGAATTGATGATCGCTTCAACGCGTTTCATGCGCTTTTCAGCTTCCTCTTGATCAATCTGCCCGCGCATTTTATCCATGCCGGGTATCATGCCGAGGAGTTGGCTTACTGGCCCCATCTTCTTGATCTTTTGAAGCTGTTCAAGGAAGTCCTGCAGCGTGAACTGATTTTCCATCAGTTTTTGCTGTAACTTCATCGCTTCCTTTTCATCGAAAGCTTCTTCAGCCTTTTCGATGAGGCTGAGCATGTCGCCCATGCCCAGAATACGGGAGGCGAGACGGTCAGGATAGAAAACCTCAAAACCGTCGATCTTCTCGCCAGTCGCCAAGAACTTGATTGGCACATGAGTCACGGCGCGCATCGAAATAGCCGCACCACCGCGCGCATCACCATCAACTTTGGTCAAGATAAGACCTGTGATACCAACACGCTCGTTAAAGCCTTGTGCGATATTGACTGCTTCTTGACCAGTCATTGAGTCCGCAACCAGCAAAACTTCTGCCGGATTGGTGCGCCGCTTGATCTCTTCCAACTCAGTCATGAGACGATCATCAATTTGCAAACGGCCTGCGGTATCCAGAATGACCACCGCTGCGTTTGCATCTTTGGCCGCTTTCAAGCCGTTCACGCAAATGTCAGCCGGACGCGAACCTGTGCCTTCATCATAGACTGGCACATTGACTTGCCGGCCAAGCGTCTTCAACTGCTCAACTGCTGCCGGACGCTGCGTATCGGCGGCCACCATATACGGGTTACGGCCATCTTTCCGTAGGAATACAGCCAATTTTGCCGCAGTTGTGGTTTTACCAGCACCCTGTAGACCAACCAGCATAATAACATATGGCTTGGTACTGCCAGAGAAGTTCAGCTTTTCTGAGTCGCCCAGTGTTTCGATCAGTTCTTCATGGACGATCTTAACAACCATTTGCCCCGGCTTCAGGGCTTTGGCGACTTCGGCACCGATAGCGCGTTCTTTAACACGTTTGACGAAATCCTTGACAACAGGTAGCGCGACATCCGCTTCGAGCAGCGCGATACGAACCTCGCGCATGACAACATCAACGTCTTTTTCCGTCAACTTGCCGCTGCGTCCGAGATTATCGAAAATTCCCTGTAAACGATCAGTTAAATTTTCAAACATGCCTTAAGATGCCTCTATTCTGGAATTGTTGATTCTAGATGAGTGACTGTTCTCCGTCAAGGTGTGACCGAGCCTTGCAAGGTCGTCATTATTCGCGCTTGATGAGGTCGTAATAGCCACGATTGAGATACACTAAAGGCAATATATCTTCACCTTGTCCGGTTGCTAATACTTCCCCGACCACAATTCGGCTTAAGCCCGCTTCATATACCGATGATAATTTGCAGTCCATCCAACTCGCTGCTTCAACGATGATGGGTGCTCCCGTGACCGCCGTCTTCAGATCAACTTGATAAAACTTATCTGCGCCTTCTGGCAGCTTGGCAAAACCCGCGAACTGTACGGAAAGGTTAGCTTGCTTGGTCGTTAGAATTGATACCGCAAAAATACCTGTTTTTTCAATCAATTTCAGCGTGGGCGTAAAGCTTTGAAGCGACAGCAAAATCAGAGGCGGATCGACCGATATCGACGTGAATGAACTAGCTGTAACTCCAGCTCGTTCTTGCCCATCGCTGCTCGTTACGACCGTTACGCCGCTTGCCCAACGCCGCATCGTTTGCTTGAGACTTTCCGCGTCAACACTCATGCGAGTTCTCGCTTCTTGTGGAATGTAATCAACCATATGACTCAAGTGTAAGATTAAGATCAGATTGTATCGAATGTTACAGGAACGCTATACGTCCAATAATTGTGCCATGCGCGGAACGTAACCTGTTAAGTCATGAAACCCATTATCAAAAATGGACTTGGCACTGCCTATCACTAATGTTGGAATGTCATTTTCCGTGTGATTGCGATTGCCAATATGTTCCATGTTGCCGTGATCACTGGTGATAATGACTAAGCCTTCGTCATCATCCCATTTTTCGCTGATACCTGCTATCACACCATCGAATAACTCAAGCAGTTGGACTCCGCGCTCGAGTGGCCCGCGATGTCCCACATGATCGGTCATCCAGTGCGAATGGAAGGCGAAATCGTAGTTACGTGAAATCTCGACCAGTAGATGACCGGCTTCACGGGCGGAGTATACGGGCGTGTCATAAAGCTTGAGGTAACTATGCCATGAATCGCCCGTCCATTCAGGAGTCAGGGCTTGCCTTGCTTTAAGTTCGGTCATTCCGAAAAGTTCCTGTCCCGATTCATAGGCCGCTTGTTGAATACTTGACCGTAGCGTTTTACCCCTCGCAATGTCATTGTGTAACCCGTCTGGATAGGCATCGAGGAGAGCAGCTTTCTTACCCGCCCGCTTGACCTGCTTGAAGAAATTGTCCTTTGCGATTATTTCGCGGGTCGAGAGATTGGGCTTCGGACCATAATGCTCACCAATCATTTGGGGCACATTCAGGCCTGTGAGAATGGCTGCTTGACCAGTCCCACTTTGTGGACGTCCCGAAACGCCTAGCCGCGGATCGGTTGGTATGAACAGTGACCGTTCCGTGTCTTGCCGCCCCGTATCTCTCAGCCAGCGCTTGCCATTGGTCAGGTTAATCAGGGTCGGCATATTGGCAGTCGCAAAGGGATTAGTCGAAGGATCATCGTCACCGAGGCCGATGCCATCCAAAAAAAGCATCAAAATGTGCATAATCGTGATTTCTGATAACTGCAAAAGCAATGAGAATAATAATCAGTCAGATGACCAAGAACACTGATTATAGATCATTGTCTTCTTGCAATCATCTCAGCATATTCTAGTATGAAGGGGTTAGTCTGGCGTTCCTTACCAATGGTCGTCAAGTCCATATGACCGGGAAGCACTTTGGTTTCATCACCTAAGGGTAGCAGCTTATCAAAAATCGAGCGCATCAATAAATCGTGATCGCCACCGGGTAAATCTGTCCTTCCGACACTACCAGCGAATAAACAGTCTCCGCTTATCACGATGCCCGCATCTCGCATATAAAAGGCAACGTGTCCCGGCGCATGTCCGGGTGTATATAGCGTTTCAAATTTGATGGCACCGAGTTCAATGGTTTCCGGTTCACTGGTCAATAAGCGGTCAGGTTCTGCCGCCTCGGGAAATGGGTGACCGGTAAAGCGAACACCTGATTCCGGTAAGTTCTTAAGCAACGGGATAGAGTCGCCGGGAATATAGAAGGGCGCACCTGTTAATTGCTTGAGTTCTTTACTTGCGAGCACATGATCAAAATGGGCATGAGTTGCCAGTATCAGCTTAATCGCCCAACCTGCATCTTGAGCAGTCTTATAGATCAACGGAGCTTGATCAACGGGATCAATGACCACAGCTTCCTGCGTTTCTGTATTACCTAAGATGTAACAATGAGTTACAGCCATTCCTAAAGTTAAAATGCGAATTTCGATACTCATGCGACTGCCTCAGCTAATGTTTTGCGCCTCAGCACCATATTGACTAACGCTTGAAGCTCATTCATCTTAAGTAGATAGGCGCTAACTAAAAAGGCTAGTCCTCCACCCGCGACCATCACGCCGACTTCCACTACCGTAAAAAGAGTTCCTCTATTGGATAGACCGATTGCGTTCCAGATGGCGCTGATTACTGCAATCACCAGACCCATAACAAGACTGGCTGCCAGTGTTTTGACGAGTGTTTGTGCTAATAAAGATTCGTTTGCACCATGCCATCGACGCCTTAGTATCCAGAGTAATGTAAGGACTTCGAAGGCTACGCCAGCTGAGTTTGCAAGCGCCAAGCCACCGACATTGGCGCTATTTGGTGAACCAAAGGCCAGACCACTTAAAACCAGAGACAGCACAAAGTTAATGATCGCTCCTCCTGCCGCCGCCCAAAGAGGAGTTAGTGTGTCTTTATCTGCATAAAAGCTGCGAGCGACGACTTCTAACGCTGAATGAACGACAAGACCAAGTGCGAAAAATCGCAGCGTACTATAAACCAATGAAGATGCCGACGCGTCGAATGCCCCACCTTCAAGCAGGGTAATCACAGGTTGACCAATGAGAATCAGTCCCACCGCGGACGGGATAGTCGCAATCAATATGAAGCGCAGTGCCCCGGACATCGCATCACGCTTCCCCGTTTCGTCACCCACTTCACTAAGCGCGGCTAAAGTTGGGAAGATAACTGTTCCCATGGCTGTGCCAATCAGCGTTTCGGGGATTTGCATCAAGCGCCAACCCCAACTGAGCGCGCTAACCGAACCTTCCCCTAGCCGTGATGCGATGTTATTCATCAACAAAAAGTTGAGGCTGAACAAGCCTAATCCCGCGACACGCGGCAGCATCAAGCGGATAACTTTCCACAAAACGGGGTCTTTCCACCCGAGTTCTGGTATCCATCGCGCGTGATAGCGAATGAGTCCCGGCAGTTGGACTGCAAAATGCAGCGCTGCGCCCAACACAGCGCCGTAAGCGATTCCATGAACGCCAAATGGTTTTATCAGGAAACCTGCCCCAAACAAGATGCCCAAGTCAAACATAATAGGAGCTATAGCAGGCAGTAGAAAATGGTTATGGCTCTGTAGAATGCCCATCGAAATCCCACTGACCGAAAAGATCAGTGTGCTAATGAGCAGAATGCGCATCAACTCTACGGTCTGCTGCTGGGCTGCAGCGTCGAATCCCGGTGCCACAATAGTTGCAACTAACCAAGGTGCAGTGAAAAATACAAAAATACTGACGACAGCGGTTGCCGCAAAAACCGTGTTGATGACATGACTTGTCAACCGCCACGCACCGGGTTTATCATCGCGGGCTAGATAACTGCTGAAGATAGGGATAAACGCGTGAGCCAACGCACCGCCTGAGATCAGTGTAAAGATCAGTTCAGGTAGGCTGTTGGCGGTTACAAAGGTATCCCACTCACGTCCGATACCAAAGACCCGAGCGATAATAATCGTTTGCGCCAGACTGATAACCTTGGCGACAGCAAAGGCCACCATGACGACCAATGTCGAGCGGGCAATTTGGCGGTTACGTTTTTCAGTCGTTTGGTTGGCCATGAGTTAACTACTTTGGCAAAGCATTGAGCGCATCTTGGGCTGCTGTAAAACGCGGATTATGTGAAAGCGCCTGCCGATATGAAGTGGCAGCCTTCGCAAAATCCTTTTCTTCAGCGTAGACCTTGCCTTGCCAATAGTAGGTTTCTTCTACATATTGGCCACCATTCAACAAATTGGCGTTGGTCAACGACATGATTTCATCATAACGCCCCACATTGAAATAGGCTTCGAATGGCGTGAACTGGTACAAGGTCATGCGCCAATGAAGACCGACCTGACGGGCTTTGTCAAAGGCTGCCGCTGCCTGTTGAAATTTTCCGAGTTTAGTCAGTGATGAGCCGAGATTGAACCACGCAAAAGCATTTTGCGGGTTGGTAAGTGCTTCTTTCTGGGCGACTTCTGCGGCCATTTCATTGGCTTTGGTCACATCTGCTCGATCACCAAGAATGTTGCGAACCAGTCCTTCTTCTTCCGGCTTGTAGAGGACGATAAACGTCCGATTGAAGTTTTCCCAGAACGAGTCGAAATCGTCAAAGGTCTTGGGCATACCGGTTCCATTTTGGCCGGTTCCAAGATAGCTGTCGTATACATAGAACACTTGCTTGGTGTCATCATAGCCCACGACGGTTTGGTAATGCCCTAACCAGTCCGAGCCTTCGAACATGTAGCCTGTTTCAATCAGAACGGGCAGTTTGTTCGAAACAAGTTGTTTGATCAATTCCATATCACCGCCAACACGATACAACGCTCGTATTTGGCTTTGCTGATTGACAAAATTGACCAATTCCCACGGGTTGACATTCTTATCTTCGCGATCCGGTTTCAGGAAGCTAAGTGCAAAATCTTGATCTTTCGTCCAGCCAAAATAGGAGAGTGCCATTGTAATGTTAGCCGGACCACAGTTGTTCCAACCTTGCTTGACCGGCGTGATACCGGTTAACAGCGCAGATAGGGGGGCTGAAGGCAGCGAAACATTTTGGTTCACGACGGTTGGCGCAACGGCGGCCTGTGTTGGTGCTGGCAATGACGTTGCAGTCATCGCAACCGTTGGTGGTACTGTAAACGTGGCCGCGATGGTTGGGGCTGGCGATGACGTGATTACTGCTGTGACCAAGGATTGTAGGGCTGGTGTTGCTGTTACAGGAACTGATGTGGGTTCTACAGTAGCGGTCACAGCCGGTGCAGCCAGATCGAAACTGGAACTCAACAGATCATCTGCTGAAATACCGCCTTGGACAGCTTCTGGCGTGGGCAGGGAACTGTTAATTGGGGGCAGAGGCGGCGCGAATAGCGACATAAACGGTAAATAATGTTTCACTGTTTCACGTTGGCCCGGTTCCAATACATTGCGGAAAACCAGCGCAAACGCAATCATTCCAACGACGCCGATGACGACCCAAAACGACGTTAGCCATACGGCAAATCGTCTCGGTAGTCTCTTTCGGAAAACGACTGATGCGAAGATGCTGAGAATGACTACGATTGGAACGGCAATGACTGAAAGCCCAAGCAGTAAGCTCATTGATAGCTTGTTTTGTATGACAAGGTAGCTAGCCATCGCTGCAAGCACAAGAAGCAGAAAAACGCCTACAGCTCCCCACAGCAAGATGCGTGGTGGTGGAGCAATCCCGTCATCGAAATTTCGTGGTTGCATACGATTAATATCCTGATTCATCGTCCATCTTTCTTTGCGTCAGATCTAACATCTACAACTATTAGCCATAACTGGTTGACGCTTAAATTGATTTACAGGAGGCTCTATACTACAGAAAAGCACAGAAGATAGTCAAGTTTGTCACATTTCACTAAGTCTTAGCCTACGATTGGTCAACGTTTGCCTGATGTTAGATGATAAAGTACCGCTTTTATCATCAAGAACTCATTTAATCCAACAATATGGTTATGACTGCCTATAAGGTATGCTTAACTATAGAGAAATGGTAGTCATTTTTAGTATTTTCTCATTCTATGGAGTTCAAACACGCATGACTGAACTATGGAATGTTGACTTGCATAGTCACACGCTTTGGTCGAAAGATAGCCTTTCAAAGTTCGAAACCATTATTGCGCTATGCCGGAAGCGTAATGTTCATCGCATTGCGATTACGGATCACAATACCGTAGAAGGGGCGATAGCCATGCAGAAAATTGCTCCCGATTTGGTGATTGTAGGCGAAGAAATAATGACAACTGAAGGGGAGATTCTAGCCTATTATGTACGCGAAAGCATACCTGCTGGCTTAACACCCGTAGAGACGATTCGACGTTTGCGTGATCAAGGTGCTGTGATTAGTGTTTCGCATCCCTTTGACCGCTTAAGAAAAGGTGCATGGGGTGAAGAATCGCTGAGCCGTATTGTCAAGCAAGTTGACGCAATTGAGATTTTTAATGCCCGCTGTTTGTATGAAGATGATAACAAGCAGGCATTGGAATATGCCCAGAAACACAATTTGAAGGGGACTGCTGGATCAGACGCCCATAGCTCACCGGAATACGGCCAAGCGATGACGCAGCTTCAACCTTTTAGCAATGCCCAAGAGTTCCTTCAAGCCTTAGGAACGGCCACATACATCAAGCGTTTCAGCAGTGCTTATGTGCATGGCTTAAGCACGGCAGCAAAATGGTCGAAGAAATTAGGGCTTAGGCCCCGTCTTTGGGAGGGAGGGTAGACTTCATCTCGTAGGTGTATGCGGTATTTAGAACCTCTCCACCAATTTGGGCAGCCAGAGCAGCGTCGTTTGTGTCCTCAAGAATAACGGCGATAGCTGCACCTTGGTTGCTAGCCGTGCTTACAAATCCGATGAACCATGACTGCACTGTTTTTCCGACGTAGGCCAAACCAGCATGCCCGCCGATCATCATATCTGCCTGTGACGCTTTTTGGGCGGCGCCATTAGTGACTGCCGCTTGCATGAGTGATTGCATTTGCCGAGCGCTATTGGCAGTAAGCATCGGGATCGAAGGATTTATCGTTTTGTTGTCAACCCATATATCACTATCGGGTTGACGTGTTTGAAGTAGCGTATAGGGTACGGGGCCGTTGCCATCATTAAATATGGCTGCGGTTATGACAGCCATTTCGAGTGGGCTGACCGTAATACGTCCCTGACCGAGTGCATTCTCTGCAAAATTGTTTGTACCCGTGAAAAGATGAGTACTATCCGATGGCTCGATTGTCGATTGCACGACGTAACCAGACAATGTCGGTGGATGATCTAAATCAAAGATTTTGAATCCGGATTGAATAGTTTCAATCCCTAATTCATCCACCATCTTTGCGAAAGGGTAGGGGCATCCATAGGCGTAAGCCTGCTTTAAACTAAGTGTATCTGATGGAGGCTGAGCAACGCACCGTATAGACACATCTCCAACTTTAACGCTTTGTGTTGCCTGATCTATTGCAGTATCAATCGGATAATTGGCGAGAAGTCCAGCAGCCATCAACGGGGTCTGTAAGGCGCTTCCCGGTTGATATGCTCCCTGCAGTGCGCGATTAAAGAAGGGTTTTCCTGCTGCCTGAGTAAGTGTTTCCCAGTTAGCATCCAATGTGTTTGGATCATAAGTTGGTAGACTGACCATGGCCAAAACTTGTCCGCTGGGTACATCAAGTACCACGATTGATCCAATATGACTTCCCATGGCTTTGGCTGCCCGTTGTTGAACCGGCAAACTAAAGGTGAGTTTTATGTCTGCCCCTTGTTGAGTGCGGTGTAATAGATTGTCTGCCAGTTGTGTTAGAAAATCTTTGCCTGTATCGTCACTGCGGAGAACACTGTTGAATGCAGCTTCGGCACCACTTACTCCATAGCGGATACTTGCATAACCAAGTGCGCTAAACATTTCACTGAATAAGTATTTTCGAGTGAATCTGCCGTCATCATTCTGAGTGGAAGTGACGAGTACTGTGCCGTCTCGATCAACAATATCACCTCGGTTGATTTGTTCTTCTGCTTCGACCAACCGGGGATTATCTTGTCGTTGTAGCAGCGTGTCTGGTCCAACAACTGCCCAATAAGTGGCTACTAATGCGACAATACCAAATAAGAAGAATATGCCAGTCATCAGACGGTTTATTTCGCGGTTGAAGTGCATGATTAGCTTTCTAGTGCAGACAATCGCAGTAGCAAACCGACGATTACAAAACTCGCTAAAAGTGAGCTTCCACCGTAGCTCAGATAGGGCAGAGTTACGCCAGTCAACGGTACGATCTTGAGAACACCAGCCATGATGAGAAAGCTTTGTGTCGCGATAAGTAGACTCAAGCCGACAGCTAGCAAGGAAAGAAATGAGCGCCGTTCTTGCCGAATTGCGATTTGTAGACCTCGTGCTACCAGAATGGCGATACAAGCGATTACTGTGACAGTACCGAGCAGTCCCCATTCTTCCGCCAGTGCTGAAAAAACAAAATCTGAGTGGACAACGGGGATATATGTTGGAGAACCTTGCCCAACACCTTGTCCAAATGGCCCACCTGCTGCAAATGCGAATAAACTCTGAACGATTTGGAAAGCGCGCCCATCTGCTTCTGGCCAAGGATTCATCCAAATATCCATTCGTAACTGCACGACTGGAAATGCTTTATAGCCGACAAATCCGGCGATCACAATGAGCGCTGCGCCACTTATCAGGATTAGGCTTGAACCACTGGCTACGTAAAGTAATAGAATGAAAATGGTGAAAAACAGAATAGCCGTTCCCAGATCACGCTGCCATACCAAAATGAGTACACATATGCTCCACATGAGCACAATTGGGCCTAAAACGCGCGGCGAAATGGAGAGCTGCCACCTTTTCCCTTCAACCAATCCAGTACGTATAGCAGGGAATTGCTCTGCTAAATAGCTTGCCAAGAAAGCGACAAGTATGATTTTGAGCACTTCAGAGGGCTGAAAGAATATCGCTCCGAAGCCCAGCCACAATTGAGGGGCATTAACGGCACCCGAAGGATTTGTACCAAGGGCAATGGTACCGAGCAGAAGTAGTATGCCGAACAACAGCAAGATATAACGAAACTGGCGTAACCAACGCAAAATATGTGGAGTAATGGCAACCAGTAGCATTGCTATCACGGATACAATCAACCAAATCGTTTGACGGTCGGCGAAATTTGGCGCTAAACGGTCAATGAGGATTAATCCCCAACCACTCAAGAACATGGTGGTTGGGTACAGTAGAGGATCGTGACCGGGCAAATAGCGTTCAAGAATCGTTTCGCCGATGAATGCACAGGCGATCCAGACAATAAAGTGTATCCATCCAGTAGGCTGCGTATCAGAACGAGTTATCGTCAAAGCTAGAAAATTCACGAATAAGAATAACCCTGCCGTCATTAATAACCGTCTTTCGATGCGACGGTTACCGGGGTTACTTTCACGCTTGGTCGAGAATAGATCTGCAATGAGGGTCATATGCCGACTTATGAGGAGAAATATCGTCTGACGATGGGTTTCAAAGTTTCAATCAATTCCTGTGAGATTTTTGTTTTATCGGTCATGATCGTATTCGCCAAGGCCGAGTGACAAGGATAAGAGGCGTTTTCATCGAGCAGTTCGACGGCTTCTGCAACGGCTTTCTGGGCAATTTCGATATTGTGGTGAAAGGTTGACATTACCATTTCGACGGTTACTGGTTCTTCACTGGTATGCCACGAGTCATAATCTGTAACGTGTGCCATTGTGGCATAGGCAATTTCCGCTTCGCGGGCTAAGAATGCTTCGGGGCAAGTTGTCATGCCAATAAGACTACATCCCCACTGCTTAAAGATAAGACTTTCAGCGCGAGTCGCAAAACGTGGTCCTTCTTCAATCAGAAATGTGCCACCTTTATGAACCGTACCGCCTACATTTTGTACCGCTTGATAGACAAATTCGGAAAGTTCTGGTGAAAATGGCTCCGCCACACCCACATGCGCCACCAATCCTGTTCCAAAAAACGATCGATCACGCCTATTTGTATAGTCAAACAACTGGTCAGGGATAACAATATTGCCGGGAGCATATTCCTCTTTTAGTGATCCGCAGGCGTTGACACCTATAATAAAGCGCACTCCAAGGCTTTTCAGCGCATAGATGTTCGCCTTATAAGGTACGGTTGACGGGCTATAGATATGCCCAATGCCGTGGCGTGGCAAAAACGCTACACGTTTTCCTCTCAATGTACCAACGACAATCTCCCCGCTTGGATTTCCGAACGGAGTCGTGATTGAGTGTTTTTCAATTTGGCTGATTTCCGGCATATTATAGAGACCAGAACCGCCAATTACTGCGATTTGAATTTGTTCTGCCATTTTTAATCCCGGAAATTGTAGGAGACAATTGACACAAAATAATTGAAAGAAGTTCTTTAGTTTTCTAATTCTATACGAAGACGAATCTGACCGATACCAATAATGTCCCCTTCCGTTAGCACAACCGCTTGCTTGACCGGGACATTATTTAATAGTGTGCCGTTTCGACTATCACGATCTTCCAGCCACCATTGCCCTTGTCTTAATGTCACTAATGCATGCTCGCTGCTAGCGAAATTATCTGTGATCGGAACTGTATTGGTTGGCGATCGACCTAAGCTTGTGATTGGTCTAAGAGCGTATTTTTCACCGGTGATATGATAATGCCCGTCGATTTCTCGAAGTACGACTAGATAACCGTAACTTCGTCGCTTAATCTCAATATCGGTGATTGCTTGACGCTGTTCACGCCATAAAATTCGGAATAGAGATGCGAGAAATAACAGTAAGATCAACCCTGAAATTGCGCGTAGTATGAGCAGAATAACTTCGTTGGACACAGTATCTCGCTCTACTCATCAGCTACTACAGGATTATCCGTTTGTGTTTGCCCATCACTTGTCGGGTGATCTTCCATGTAGACCAGTCGGGTGCTCCCAATTTGGATCACGTCGCCTGTTTGCAATACATGTTCCTTTACACGGACGTTATTGACCATTGTACCGCCTTGGCTTTGGGTATCAAAAAGGGTATAGCGACCGAAACGTAGACGGAGCTGCAAATGGTAACGGGAAACTGCACGGTCATCAATGACGATTTGATTGTCGCGGCTACGCCCTATGTTGATGACATCCAGCCCCAATTGAATAGCTGGTTTTGCTTGTATAAGAAGTTGAGGATTATGTGGTGCTTCTTGAGAAATGTCTAAATCAACCCGTTTCATAATCGCAGTCGTGCTTGTTCTTTTTCTTGCATGATTAGCTATGACTGTGACTGTTCCCATTTTGATTTCGTCGTTAGCGATAACTTCGACTTCGGGACGCATATTCAGACGGTAACCGGCATTCATAGCTAGTTCAACCAAATGTTCACTAAGCAATTGAGCTAATAAGGGCTGGTTTCGAAGCAAGTCCCGGCGCATGGCCGATGCCATCATAATTGTGTAATGATCTGGAGCAATGGGACGTACTTCTTGAGGAGAATCACTTATAGCCGCATCCTCCATGGCTCGGGCAAGTTGCAGAGCAATATCCTGTGCGTGGACACGCTTGCCAAAAAGACTGGCAAACGTGCTTTCCACAAGGCGTTCAAGATGGGCTTCAAGTCGTGCGATATGCTGCTCATTCATAGTGGGCATTATAGCCGAGTGACTTATGGGTCACAATGCGAATTGTGGTTTGTCATGCAAGCGATGGATAATCGTAGGGGAAAAGAAATGAAAAGACGCTCACTTCGGGCGTCTTTTCTAATAAAGTGATAATCAGAAACACCTGTACCTAATTACCACTCACTTTTGATTCGGTTATCAACCGAAAATAGTTTGCGGATCAGTTGGGACATAGTTCGCCCAGATCGAATTGGTTTGAGTCTTGTCCTTCTTTGACTCTTTGTAATCCTTTAGCCAATTGCTGAACGCGCTGGATTTCGCATTGTCAAGTTGATCCTTGCTTAGCTCGCGGTCTTCACGTGCTCGTACCTGAATGATATGGTAGCCAAATTGGCTCTTAACTGGACCAATTATGGCACCGATTTCTGCCGTTTTCACCGCGTCTTGGAATTCCTTGACATATTGTGAGATTGGCCCCCATCCAAGTTCACCACCATTAGCACCGGAACTGGTATCCGTCGAAACGGATTTTGCCAAGTCTGCAAATGACTCGCCCGCGTGGAGCGCGTTGATTACATCATTAGCTTCTTCTTCCGTTGCGACCAGAATATGGCGCACATCCGCGAATGGCCCGGTTGATGTAATGTCTGTTGACACGGCATCCTGTAACTTTATCCGCATAGCTTGGAATTCAAAGTAGCTGTTGAGGTCTGCATCTCTCATGCCAGTTTGCTTACGCAGATCACGGAACACAGTATCACGGGTATCTTGGAATTGCTTTGCCTGCTCGTCATTAGTCAAGGTCGCTGTTGGCGGCAGTGTTGCCAATGGTGTTGCGCTGGCCGTTGCTGTCAACGCCGGAGTCGGTGTTGTTGTAGGTGCCGGAGACGGCGTCGGTGACACGAATGGAGTTGGTGTAATGGTTGGCGTTGGCGTGACCGTCGCTGTCACTTCCGCAGTGGCATCTGCATTTACGACGGGCGGCGGTGTATAACCGAAGTATTGATCGATTTGCTTATTAATGTCATCTTGGGTAACGGTAATGCCTTTTTCTTTAGCAGCGTTACGGATGAGTTGTTCTTCCACCATCTTATCGATCATGGAGAGACCCATTTGATCGGACACTTGCAGTTCTTTAATCCATGTCGCATACGGTTCGGATTGCTGCAACTGTTGGACAACCTGCTGCTCGGTGTAGCCGAAGCTGGTATAGGTTTGAACAAGCTGCGTTAACTGCTGGTTACGTAGATAACGTTCTAACCGTACACGTTTTTGGAATTGGCTGACCGTAATATTCTGGCCGTCCACGCTGGCAACGACCTGATTGGGGGTAATAACCTGATCCCAAATGATAGTTACAGCCAGCAACAGTACAACGATTACGACTGCTGCTATAGTACCGATAATAACCCAGCGTTGAATTTCGTGTTCGCGTTCTGCATGGGAACGGTACTCACGCTGTAATTTTGGTGATTGCTTCCCGCTGGAATCGCCGCCCTCAGGTACAGGTGCAGGCTTTGGAGTTCCTTTTGGAAGCGCGGTTGTTTGGCTTCTCTTGGACATAACGAAATGCACTCCTGCTTCGAAACAATGAAAGGGGCATAGCCGATTATTGCTGATGCCCCATAATTGATTAGGCTATCAACTGATGTTGCATAGCGCTGGTAACTTTAATCACCACCAGCAATAAAGGGCAGCAGTGCAAGATGCCGCGCCCGCTTAATTTCGCGAGCCAGTTCGCGCTGGCAGCGAGCACAATTTCCGGTTTGGCGACGCGGGCGAATTTTACCTGTTTCACCAATAAAACGCTTCAATGCGTCTACGTTCTTGTAGTCGAAGCATTTTCCTTCCGGGCAATATTGCACGTGACGTCCGCGTCCCGGCCGTTGACGGCGGAAACCACCGCGATCATCACCACTTTCAAACCCATCATCCATATCACGATCACGATCGCGGTCGCGATCACGATAATCCATGTCGCTCATTATTTTCTCCTAATGGCTCTAAAATGCATAATCGCCGCTGTCTTGATCTTCACTATAGTAGTCGACATCGCCTTCGTCGTGCATCTGCTGCTCACGGCGTCGATCACCCAGAAGTATCATTTCATTAGCGACCAGTTCTGTGCGGAAATGTTTCTTACCTGATTCGTCTTCCCAGCCGCGTGTCTGCAACCGCCCCTCAATATAAACTTGCTGGTTTTTACTGAGATGCGATTTGCAAATTTCGGCCAGCGTTCCCCACGCCACGACGTTAAACCATTCGGTTTCTTCGCGGCGTTCACCTTCGGCTGATGTCCAAGTACGGCTGGTCGCCACACTAAAACTTGTTACCGGGCGACCACTGGGCGTATAGCGCATTTCGGGGTCACGTCCCAGATAACCGATAATCATGACTTTATTCAGCCCACGTCCCATAGCTTAAGCGCTCCTCAAAACCCGGATTAAACCGGAGAACTGACCGTGTCCTACCGTTCGGGACGAATGAGTAGGTAACGCAAAATAGCCGGCGATAACTTGAGGTTGCGTTCCATTTCCGGCAGATTCTGAGGGTCAATCTCAGCATTCATGCAAACGTAGTAGCCATCACGCTGTTTGTCGATTTCATAGGCCAATTTGCGGCGTCCCCAACGGTCAATCTTGGTGACTTGTCCGAGAGTGTTGGCTTCAACCCAACCCTGAACCTGTGTAATCGAATTGTTGATGACCTCATCATTGGGGTCAATGCGGACGATAAATGTTAGCTCGTATGTATGTCTCATAGGGAATTCAATAATCTCCTTTCCCCGGGATTGCCTCATATCGCACGAGCGCGCTTAATGAAGCGGAAAGAGTCCCCAATCAGCTATTGGGTTTTCGTTCGTGAATGGTAATGGATTCAGATGGGTTTAGCAACGGTCGATTCACGAGCTTCAAATGCCAGTCTAGAACTGGTTAATGCTAATGCTATGACCATCCAAAACGAAAAGATGGAGGCTTGAAAATCCAACCTAAAGAAGTACAAGTCGGCGGTCGCGTTAATTAATGCCGCGACCAAAGCAGCATGATAACCGAGATGGATCGAGGCTAAGGTCGAATTATCATCCACTACTTGTCTGGCACGCCAGCCGTACAGGAGTACGCCCAATACCATAACCGCATAAAATGCGACGCCAACCAGTCCAATTTGATTAGCCATGATGAGATACATGCTAGCAACATTGGTATAAAGGTCGATGCTGGGCGTTCCTGTGAAACCTACACCAACAATCGGATTACGACTAATGAGGTAAAGAGAGTCGCTGTATTCTCCTATACGCATTTGCGTCGAGCGATCCGAACCTGTGAAAGCTTCTGCAAAATGTTGAATGTAAGAACGTGTCTGTGGCAGAGTTAGCACCAGCAGCAGCGCGATGCCAAGAAGGACGAGATACTTACGGTAACCGGGAAATACTCCCACGACAAATAAACTCATGCCGATTGCCAGCATGGATGCCCGTGAAAAGGTCAATACCAGCGCGAGCATAATGACACCTAGTATGCCGATTGTGAGCCAGCGATAGGGTAGTGCCGGTTTACGCGCAAAGACTTGCGGAGCAATCATGGCTGCTGAGATGGCAAGAAAGCCACCTAAAGCGTTAGGGTCGACCCATGTTCCGATAGCGCGTTCCACTCCGTTAGGATTATCTTCAATAAAGCGGATGACATTTCCTGTAGGATAGCCGATACGAGCTAAGCGGGCGAGTATCTCTGCTGCCATTTGGTCGGGTAAAATGTAGAGCACAACAGCCACAGCAGCTTGTATCGCCACGCCAAACATGATGACGATCACCAAGCGTCGCAGGGTTTTATGATCGCGAATCAAATCACCTAATATAAACACCATCGCGATACTTAGCAGGGTTTCTGTGAACTGACGAATGATGGCAGAAGTGGGCATCGCGAAACGCAGACCTAGAGCGAAGGCCAGCAGCAACCACATCACATATAGAACGACCAGCGCATGAACGGGTGTCAGCCGGAAACCTTGGCGTCGTCCGGTCATCCACTGCATGGCATAGACCAGCACGAACGCGCCTAGCGCCATGTCTAGGAAGGTAGGCGTGATGGCAATCTTGAAGGGCAATGTCCCAAATGGCAGCAGTACTGTTACTAGAACCAGGCCATATAGCGCGGCGGTTACATTAGAGAGCACATACAATCCAGCCAGAATGCCAAACAATACCCCGAACGCGATAACTGGGCCACCGACCGTTAGTAATAGAGCTACCAGTCCACCTGCTAGGCCAATCGCTGCGCCAATGAGTACGCTGTAACTAAAGCGGTTGAATCGTCCAATGCCGTTCTCTACTTGCTTACTGTGCTGCATGTCTGTTCCCACGATAAAGGCTCATTCCGCCCATTACGATGACGCTAATCCATGCTACGAGGCTGATAATGGCTCCCAGCTTGTAGCTTAGAGGGTCATATTTGAACACAATCGAATGACTACCCACTGGAACGGCAACGGCAGTTAATGCCCCGTAAGCGCGCAATATCGTCACCGGTTGGTCATCGATTGTCGCGACCCAACCGGGATAATAGGGATGTGCCACGGACAGGATAGCATTGGTCGGTGAATTTGTAATGATTGTAAATGACTCGGGCTTATATTCTGAGACTGTCGCAGTTGCCCCTGTAATCGCATCCTTGTGCATTGGAATGTCTGGCTGCTGCTCCAAAATAACCGTATGACGAAGATCGACGTTACCGTCTTTGACGAGCGCCATCGCTTCTGCGTCATTAGATACCATACGCATGTCGTGAATAAGGCTCGCAAATGGGCGAGGATCAGTTAAGTGATGCATATTTACCTTGCCATAACGATCTTCTCCGCTGGCAATTATAGTGCTTGGAACCGGCATCTGCTCCCAATCAGTATAGACATAGCGAACCGCGAACAATTCCCATGCCTTTGGATTGATCAAATCGGAATTGATGATTCTGTTCGGGCCATCTAGAAATAACGGACTGATGCCACGCATATCCGCCACATCATATAAGCTGCCGTAGTTATCGGTCAGGACTCGATATCCATCAACGCGGAACGGAATATCTTTATCAGTTAACGCACCCGTGACCATCGGGGGCGGCTGAAAAGCTAACTGTTTGTAGGGGGGCACCGGATCGTAATTGAAGCGGTTGTCCATGCTCAAGCTGAACAGATCGAATATCAGCAGGCTGACAACTAGTCCTTGCCGGGGCAAACTGCGAGGTGCATTGAGCAGCCATGCAATGGAAACCAGTGTTAAGACTGCCAACAATACACTTAAGGCCACTGGTTGAATGTATGGCCCGTAAGCATCGTGATTACCCATCCAGACCACCATGGCGAACGCAAGCACAGTGCTGCATAGGATGATAATGCCAATTAATGCTTGTTGTATCCGGCGTGTCGCTTTGAAATCTTGCAGTTTATCCCAGCTTATTAAGTGGGCCGCACCGATGCCTGCCAGCAGTGCCAGACTAAATGCCACCACAAAGGCGCCGCGTTCTTGACCGCGGAAGAATCGCAAACCGGGTAACACATTATAGAAAAAAGCGTAGATTGGACTATTCTTACCGAAGCTTAATCCGAGCACAAGTAGATCTGTTGTGCACCAAAAGATGCTTTCGGGCAGTCGTCGCCACAGGGCAATGCCGACAAGTACTAATCCGATAATTCCGATATAAAGCGGAGACCATTGGCTGACGATATTAGGGAATATAAATTGGACAACATCTTGTATGGGGAAGCCATTACCTTTCGCATCAAATGTTAGTCCGGTTCGTGCCGTATGGGCTAAATATTCGAGCCCGGGAAGCAGTTGTACTGCCGCAAGCGCGCCCCCCAGTATTCCAAAAACAAGAATGCCGCTGATAATTACACGCCATGAATAGTGCCGTTGATAACCACGAAAAATCAAATAGACAGCGAGTAGATACGTGCTAAACCAACTGGTCTGGGGATGCCCTGCCATCCATGATATTCCAAAGGCAAACCCCGTCAGGAGCAACCAGCGCCAGTTGAGTTTGTCACCGCGGGTCGCCTCATAAATACCTAAGACGGCCAGCGGGATCCAGATGGCCGCTTCGAGGAGCGCCAATTGAAGTGGTGGATAAGACTGCATGAATCCACCATAGCTGAAAATGACTGAACCTATGAGTGACCCAAATACGCTTCCCGTTTGCCCTAAAGTCATTCTGCGTACGAGCAGGTACATAAATAATGAACAGGCCAGAACGTGAAGCGTCATTTCGAGTTCGAGGGCGTGATATGTCCAGCCACCTGCCAGTTTGCTCAGTCCAATCGTGACCAAGCGCGGCGGATAAAATACGGCGGCTTGTGTATCACCGATAAAGGGTAGACCACCATTGTTGTAGGGATCCCATAACGGCACTTCTCCTGCTGCAAAACGTTGATATTGGTAGGCGGCGAAGGCTACGAACTGACCTGAGAAATCACCTTTTTTGATGGATGCTTGATCCGCCTCGATTGGTGTGAACAACCGCCAAAAGAAGAGCAGCCAAATGGCTACCAAAATAAGAATGGCAGTTGCATCCGGTTTGGCCCATCGTCTTACATGCATTACTTGTTTCCTGTCGTCGCTGGCACAATACGCACTCGCGTCAAATTTATGAAATCATCAGCCATACCACCATCAGCAGTTACAATTCGCAGCCGTTGGATTGTGCCATCTTCGGCTTGTGAATAAAGACCCATTTCAGTCTCATACATGCCGGGTGGGGCATTCGGATCGACCTTTAATGTGTGAATGTCTTTAATGATTGTACCCACTTCCCAAGTGGTTGTCGGCGCTTGCCAATTGACTGGCATGCCATCCGAACTCGCAAACTTGGTCAAAGTCGGTCTGTCGATGATATTCACAAAAACCTTGTAGTCTTTGTCAAGTTTTCGGAGCGCACGCCAATAGAGTGTCAGTTCGATACTTTCGCCTGCCGCAGGGCTAAGGTCGGTCAACGAATATCCGACGAGTTCGATTTGGTTATCAAAATTCACGCGGATAGGATTAGGCACACCGAGATTTTCGGCATCTGTTCTGGGATCAAGCCGCACGATTCCAATTTTGACCGTTTCGCTGCCATCGTCTAGCTTTAGCCGCTCACCTGTGCCGAGATTGTACCAGCCAATCTCAACGTCGAGCGGCATCGGCGCATAGGCTGTGTTGGGTACAAAAATAGCAATTGAATTATCCCATGATCGTTCTATGTCTAGATCACTGGTTGCCAACGTTCCTTGGCCGGGATAGACGTCACGCTGTCCTATGATCACCCCATCCGGTGTTACAAGATGGGCGAAAATGCTCCAATTAGCACTCAACTTATCTTGAACTTGCCATATGGTGTTGACGAACACATAGTCTTCGGGTTTGACATTCGTTATATCCAGATTGCTGGAGATCAGCGCGATTTTGCCTTTCGCGTTGGCTTCAGAGAATACTGCCTTTGGGGTGCCGCTCACATTCACTTGTGAGGGTAGGGTGTATACCGGAGCGATGATCGTAAATGGCGTGATTAAGCTCACTGCGCCAAACAGCAGCGCTAAGGCGGATATTGCGTAATCTTGGAAGCGTTTGGGCATCCACCATACGAGTCCAACGACCATCCACAGCGATATGGATGAGATCGCTACGAATACCAAGCGTCCCTGCGACGCGGGTGTTTCGGCTGTCCAACGCAGATAGGAGATGAACATCACAATCGGCCAGAGCAGGGTGATGCTGGCTGGGAGCCAACGCTCAAGTGACCACTGTTTTTGAGCAAACGTATAAGCGATGAATACTAATGTGCCGAGCAAACCGAAACCACCGAGTACATTAAAGAGCAAGTAGATCGCATTGGGCAGCGGCACATTAACCCCACCGAAAAAGCCCCAATAAGCCTGCATGAAGCTGTTACGCTCACTCCATAGTTGAGATGCATTTGCAGGGATGGTTCTGCGTCCAACCATTTGTAGGAACATGGCGAGTCCAGTCGGATCGGCGTAAAGCTGCCAATTATGCCAATACCACCATCCGGCTATGACAATGGTTAATCCGCCTGAGATTAGTCCACCGATCACGAGTGATCGCCAATTTCGCAGGCGAATGCTCAGCAGAAGCAAACTAAGTGCAATTACCGGAATGAAAAAGCCGAGGTTAAGTTTGGCGAGTAATCCCGCTCCTGTACAAATGCCCAAGAACACGTATTGACGCCAAGTGGGAAGCTGGCTGGTTTTCAAGAGGCGTACCACGAGCAATGTCAACAGGTTGCCAAGTAAGTTGGAGAGATTATCGTTGTTGACCGAGCCGCTGATAAACAGAAACATAGGGATGAAGGCATTCAGGGCGGCTGCACCAAGCGCATACGCTGGATGTTCGGGAAATATCTCTCTTGTGATGAGATAGGTCGCAAAGACTGTGCCTAGTCCGAGGGCAATTGAAAAGAATCGTGCGATATGAACGGCTAAGGTTGTCCCATGCCAAGGAAATGCTTCCGCCTCCGTCCGGTGAACCATCATGTTGGCATTGCCATCAGGCCGGACGATGCCAATATCAGCGTGTGGATTGATACGACGCACTTGTTCCATGTCAGAGGTGTCAATCCAACTGGTTAAGATTGCTGCCATCATATAGTAGAGCGGGGGCTGGCTGCCTTCCTGACGCCATGCTGCGGGATGGGCAGGGTCTTGGGGCGGCAGTTGCAAGCTGTGATCGGCCATATACTTGACCATCGGGTAGTGCCAGAGTTCATCCGACGCTTCAAATATGGGTGTGACAATGCTGTATATTGCTGCCAGCAGCACATAGCTGATGAGAATGGCATATAACCAGCGCCGATGTGCGGAATTCATATTAGCGCTTCCGTACTTGTTCAAAGAAAGTCAGTGTTTGTCTTGCAATGCTTGACCAATTGAACTGATCGCGCAGCTTGGAGGCTCCCTGCTGTAGTTGTGTTCGGAGATTGGGTGATTGGTATAACTGTTCTAGTGTGTTCGTGAGCTTAGTTACGTCGTTTCTTGGGGCGAGCAGCATGTTCTCGCCACTGCGGAAAGCTGGAACCTCAATCGTTGGTTCGGTACTGACAATGGCGCAACCGTATTGGATAGCGGCCATCAAGCTGCCACGACGGTATGAAGCGCCATCAGTAAAGGGGAGGGCGACGACATCACTTGCCGCTAGATAAGCTCCCACGTCAGCTTCGTTTTCTAAGTAACCTGTCCAATGAATGAACGGATCAATGCCAAGCTGTCGGATTTTTGCTCTGACCGAGGCGAGATAATCCGCGTTCGTCGGGTCACTTGTGCCAAGGCCACCCCCAATCATGACTAAGCGAGCGGGAATGAAGTTTGCGCACAACGCAGCGAGGCTTTCTAATAATATCTCGATGCCTTTGGTCTGATTGAATAGGCCGAAGTAAGCAATCACGTAATCATTTTTTTGAGCGCCCACTTTTTCTCGCCAAAGTTGAATATCAAAACTCTTAGGCAGAGGCTTTTGAATGTTGCTTCCGATGGGGATTAACGTTTTGGTCGGTACATCCTTGAGCCGCACTTCATCTTCCTGATTGGTGACAATGACACCTGCTGAGCGCTTTGCTAGATGCATCACAATCCAATCGCGCAATCCGCCTGCTTTTGGGAAGAGGTATGGATGGCGTAGATCGTGGAATGTTGTGACGACTGGAATACTGGTAAAGTGAGGGAGAAAATGTATCCAAGGGGACATGCTATACGCTGCGGTTTGGAATTGGATATTGATGACATCAGCCCTGAATTCGGTTGCCCACTGCTTGATGAGAGAAGGGCTGTTGAATCCCCAAGATTCTATCCAGTTCATTATTAAGATATTAGGGTCTGAATTCACGGCTTGTTTACTTGTGAAAATGGAAATATCTGCGCCCTGCCTCTGCAATTCGTGCGCGAGGATATGAGTATAGGCTCCGACACCGCCCTGCATTGGCGGGTATTCGCCCGTAACGATACCGATGCGCATCAATTCACCTTTAGCCCTGAGCGAAGCACTTGCCAATAGGCTTGAATGCGCTCCTGTCGTATTGACCGTTTATGCCCCAAAATGCTTTTAAGACCTTCTAAAAGGATTTGCCATACGTAATTGATCAAGAGGAATAGTCTGAGGGTCTGAGCCGGAAACCAACCGTGAAATTTGCGGAAATAGCGGAGTTTGCTCTCTTGAAAATGAATATGCTTGCGTGCGGTGACCTGTTCACTGCTCTTGCCACCATGATGGGTAATGTCAGCTCTACCAAAGTAGATTACTTTCCAGCCAGCGGCCTTAGCGCGTTTGCACCAATCCATTTCCTCCGAGTACATCACGTAACCTTCATCGAGGCCACCAATTTGTGTGTAGAGCCCGCGCCGTGCGAGAAGGGCAGAGCCTTGTACCCAATCGACCTCGCTTACCGCGTCGTCTGCAACGTCGGTTGCGTAGTAATGATTGAGCATCGATTTGGGCGCGAATTGTTGCAACCATGTGCTTTCGACGAAACCGAGCGCGAGTGTTGGAAACCGTCGGCGCGTTGATTGAGTCGTGCCATCGGTATTTAGTGTGTGTGGCCCAAGAATACCGACGGTGGGGTTGGCGTCCATGTAAGCGATCATTTGCGCGAGCGCATCGCCTAGGATTTCGGTATCGGGGTTGAGAAGGAACAAATATCGGCCTGATGCGGCCTGAAGGCCAATGTTGTTGCAGCACGAGAAACCACTGTTCTCTCGCTGGGGGAGCAGTTTCACCTGTGGAAAGTGAGTTTGTACCATTTGGACACTGTCATCGGTGCTGGCGGAGTCTACCACGATGGTTTCAATCGTGTAGCGATTGAGTGGAGAGGCATAAATGCTGGTCAGGCAAGCCTTGAGCAAATCCGCCACATTCCAACTGACGATGATTATCGAAAGATCAGTCAACACAGCCACCTTTGTAACCGAAGCCAGCGCATTATAGCAGAATTTACAGGAGTTCTACCTGCTGATTGCACTGCGATAAGGCTTTGTTTTTAAGGTGGGTTTGTGTTAGATGCGTTTTCCTTGAAGCGCGTCACTTTGAGAGGTTTATTGCATAATTTCCACATTTTGCATATTTGTCCGCTGAAATGGCAGGCGGGCCGCTCCCTTGTATCCGCTGAATTGACATTTTTGATCGGCGGATAGTTCGCTCAATTCCGCTGAAATGGCGCAAATGCAGCGGATGGCTCCCGTAATGCCACCGCCGACAAAGGGGTTCGGCGGGAAGTTCCCTTAATTCCGCTGAATTGACACTGGTGCAGCGGGTGTTTCCCTTGTTGCCGCCAAAACGCAATCGCGGTTTGCCGCCGCTGTAGTTGCAAGAGGCGAGTTTTATGTGGAACGTTAAATAGCGGCACTCAAATCTGGAAAGAGGTGATTTGAGGGAGAAGTACATAGCCATTATAGAACAAGTGTGCAAATTTGTCAACTGGAAAATGGGCCTAACGATTTGATTAGAGGCACTAAGGGCTGGTCAGAGATCTCGCCGCTACGGAAAGATGAATATGGGCGGGACTAAGAGTTAAACCTGTGTATTGAAAGGTTATTTAGGCAATTCGAAGAGCCTAAAGGCATTTTGGGTGGTGGCGGCTCCAAAGGTTTCGACATCCATCTGCCGCAGATGAGCGAGGCGTTCAACGATCAGTGGAATGTAGGAAGGCTCATTGCGTTTTCCACGATATGGAACCGGCGTTAAGAATGGCCCGTCGGTTTCAACCAACATGCGGTCAAGTGGGATTTTGGCTGCAATATGACGTAGCTGGTCGGCGTTCTTGTAGGTAATTGGGCCAGTGAATCCGAGATAGAGACCTGCTGCCAGTGCGCGTTTAGCGATGACCTCAGGTGCTGAAAAGGAATGCATGACGCCGGGACGGTCTTTGATTTTGGGGGGCAGGTCTTTTGTCCACTGCTCAAGAATACCAATCACATCCTCGCTAGCTTCGCGATTGTGGATGATGACGGGGAGTTCGAGGCGCCGGGCTAATTCTAGCTGCGCCTCGAACGCCTTCCACTGTGTTTCTTTTGGACTTTCGCGCCAATGATAATCCAGCCCAATTTCTCCAATGGCTACGACTTTTGCCGTATGTGCCAGTGATACAATCTCGGCAATCATTGATTGCGTGAAATCGACCGTGCTATTAGGGTGAATGCCAACTGCGGCATAAAGCCCACTATACTGTTGAGTGAGCTTTAAAATATCCTTGCTGGTCGCCAAATCAACAGCCGGGTTAATAATGGTTTTGACGCCAACATCGGCTGCGCGTGAGAGAATATCATCGCGGTCAGTATCGTAGCTGTCAAAGTTAATGTGACAGTGCGTATCGACTAGCATCACAGTCTGTGTTCTGCCTTCAGCAGCTTCAGGTCGCTTTCAACCATCATTTGAATCAACTGGTCGAAGTTGACTTCAGGTTCCCAGCCGAGTTTTTTGCCGGCTTTGGTTGGATCGCCAACCAGTAAATCGACTTCTGCGGGGCGCATGAAGCGCTCATCTTGTATGGCATATTTCTTCCAATCCAAGTCAACCGCACTGAAGGCAATATTCAGCAGCTTTTCAACTGAATGGGTTTGTCCAGTGGCGACGACATAATCATCGGGTGTGTCCTGCTGCAACATCAACCACATGGCTTGGACATAGTCGCCCGCGAAGCCCCAATCCCGCTGCGCGTCGAGGTTTCCTATACGCAGCTCATTGGCTAAGCCCAGCTTGATTTTGGCAGCGTTATAGGTCACTTTACGGGTCACAAATTCGAGGCCGCGTCGAGGGCTTTCATGGTTGAACAGGATTCCACTGGTGGCATGCATATTGTAGCTTTCGCGGTAGTTCACTGTGATCCAATGCCCATACACTTTTGCCACACCATAGGGGCTGCGCGGATAGAGGGGCGTGGTTTCTTTCTGAGGCACTTCTTGAACTTTACCGAACATTTCGCTGCTGGATGCTTGATAGAAGCGGATCGAGGGATCGACCGAACGGATGGCATCCAGAATACGAGTCACGCCGAGGGCAGTGACATCGCCTGTGAAAACGGGCTGAGTCCATGAGGTCTGCACGAAACTCTGTGCGGCGAGGTTATAAATCTCTTGCGGGCGGATATCCGCAATGGCGCGAGTCATGCTGGTTTGGTCGAGCATATCGCCCGAAACCAGCGTGATCTGGTCTTGTATATGATGAATGCGTTCGTGGTTCACCGTGCTGCTGCGCCGCACAAGGCCGAATACATCATAATCTTTTTTTAGCAGGAACTCCGCTAAATATGAACCGTCCTGCCCGGTAATGCCGGTGATGAGGGCGCGTTTTTTCATCTTACTTGTTCTCCGAATTGCTTCTGCACATATTGGTCAATCCGGAATCTTCTCCGGTTGATCCATTCCAATAACTAATGATGGCTTGATCAGCGAACCCGCTGCCGCCAGTCGTTAAGCACGTCGAGCAGCGTCGTTTCAAATGAGATGCTCGGCTGCCAACCACAAAGTTGACGCAAACGGGTTGAGTCCCCCTGCACGATCGGCACGTCAATGGGCAGCATCCGTGCTGGCGAAACCTGTACTTGAATGGCGACGGTACTATACTTGAGAAGTACGTCAAGTAAATACTGGATACTGTAGGCTTTGCCTGAAGCTACGTTGTAGACATCACCGGGTTGGCCTTTTTCGACAATTTGGACATAGGCACTTACAACATCGCGCACGTCTGTAAAATCTCGCTCCGCTGTTAAATTGCCGACTTCGATGACATTTTCTTGTTGACCCGCTTCGATACGGGCTACCTGTACTGCGAAATCGGTGGCGACGAAGCCTTCGCTTTGTCCCGGCCCAAAGTGATTAAAAGGACGCACGCGTAAAATAGGTAGTTTGTGGCTGAGATGATATTGCAGCCCTAGCATGTCCTGAGCGACTTTACTTACGCCGTATGGATTGGTTGGGCGCAGTGGAGCATCTTCATTAACTGGCAGTTGTTCAGGACGAACCGGACCGTATATTTCGGCCGAACTGATCACTAACATGCGGGGCTGCAACTTTAAGGCAAGGCAAGCTTGGATGATATTCAACTGCGCCTTGATGTTGTTTTCCAGCGTTTCCCACGGGATGAGAAATGACTTGCGCGGTGAGGACTGGGCTGCCAAATGGTAAATCTGATCGGGTTCGACTTCTGCTATGAGGTCGTGAATGGCTGTGTAGTTCTTGAGGTCGACGAGATGATACCTAAGACGGTCATTGCCCATTTGAGGTGGTTGGTCAATAGCTGTACCGTGAATAATTGCATCAGGGTATTGTTGACAAAGCGTGTTGAACAGGTGTCGACCGACAAAGCCTGCGACACCTGTGATGAGAATCCGCACGTTACAGCCTCGTTAATGGTTCCGCTCAATTGCGTAACATTATAGCGGATGGAATACCATTGGCTAGGCTTGAGGCTTCGGATAAATAACTGCAAACGCGGTTATATTATTCGAGTTCGTTTGTTGGTAGGCAATCACGTCCACATGAATCCCTGCCTCCAGTAACACTTTCGGCACTGTAAAAGCCAAACGATTATTGATGGAGTCAATTACATCGAGATCAAAAGTGGCAATTGGCATCAAGATAACACTTGATGGGCTCCCCGGCCCGATATCATTTACTATCTTCTGGACTCCATAAGGCAGCGTGAAAACACTGTTTGGTTGAACGACATCGGCTGTGGCTTCGGCGGTTATGACTACCGGTTCAACGGTGGGATTGGGTTTGTCATTGGCTTCTGAAAACGCGAGGCCTAAGCTGCTGTCTTCTTGGGTGCTGATGTTGATGAGCCGAACATGCGGCGAACTCCCGTCAAAGATTAACGTTTCATCGTTGATTATCAGTATGCCAACACCGCTTTCGGCTTTATAGGCGAGAACGGTATAGCGACTTCCGGGGTCAAAAACTGTGTCTTGCTGCCCTAAACTGTTCGTTTGCCCTGAAGTGTTCACACTCACGGTTGCCGTTTGATCATGAATCGGAACGATGGCGCTGCCCGCGGCATATTTCAAGCCTGCTAATGCGACTGTGCCGTTAATCGCGAAATCTAACGACTGATTTTCAACCGCATTTATAAACCGGATATTTGCTGGTTGCCCCGTCGATTGGGTATTTGAATCTGATGAAAGCTCTACCGTACCGACTTTGTCACTGAGGATAAGGGGTTTGTCATTGATTCTTCCGGTGACTAGGTACAGATAACTATAGCCCGTTTCAAACTGAATATTTCTGACTTGTTCAACTGTCACACGGACGTTATGGCTGTCCGGTGAGTTCATCGAGAAAGCGTATGTGCCAGCGTAGGTATCCATAACTGATGGTACCTGCCCAAAAAACAGGTGTGGAATGTTAGGCATCGCGGCGGCTGTGGCTTGGACTTCAATATCTGAGAGTGAGGGGACCGTGTTTAAGAACGCGACCCGTGTTTCATTTACGGGTGTCGGCGACAAGTCTTCAGGGAATGGCAATACCTTGAGTTCGCTGGCTGTGCCAAGCAGCATGATCGCAAAATTGTCACTATCCACAAGTGATACGACTTGTCCGGTCAATGGCTCTACAGCATTACGGTCTGCTCCAGCGGCGTACACGCGTACGGTATATTGGCCGGAAGCAAAATTCTTGCGCTCTCCGGGACGTCCATAGTCCAACTGACTGTTTAGCAGTTCATCATCAAGATACACATCGATCTTTGTAATATCGGCTGAGGCGTTGATCGCACGAATGCTAATGCGCTCGGGCGCTGCACTTTCGAACTGAATGAACGATGGCTTTGCTGCTGTACCCGCAACAATCAATGTCGTGTTAGTTTGTTCCTTTAGGGACGCTGCATATGGGAGTGATTGATCGCGAATTTGGAAGCTTAAATCTGTTTTTCCGGCCGACCCGACCGGGGAGAATGCCAGTTTTGCGGCATTCAGGCTGTTTACTAAATCCGTACCATCATGCTTCAGGCCAATGACGCTGTTGTCTGAAAGGCCATTAATGACACGAATGATATTCTCATTTGCTTTGAGGGCTTCGTTTTTCTCCGGCAATATGGTGAGGGTTAGTTGACTCCCACTTCCGGTAATTAAGAGGATGACGGATTGACCACCGGGCAAGTCTAAATCGTTTTCCAGTAAGGGTGTGTCACTCGAGCCTGAGCCGCTGGCTTGCACTTTCAGAGTATATTTTCCCGAGTCAAAGGTAGTTGGCTCGGTGAATTGGGTATAAGCCAGATTTGTGGCGATGGCCGAAAATCCCGCAAAGACATTGAGAGATGGTGAATCGGCAGCGGCATTTACTACTCGCACCATGGCCGGCCGTGCTTGCTCAAGGGTTTCATTGGTGACCGCTTGCCGCGTATTGGTTGGGGCAGGCGTGTTCGTCGGGGCGGCAGTCGGGATGCTAATCGCAGTGGGAACGACATCTGTATTTCCACAAGCAGTGAGAAGAAGGCTTGCGAATATGACTAGAAGCACGCGGAATAAATGACGCATAGAAGTTCCTTATTGGTGCAATCACAATATGTTTGATTCTACTCGCACTTGTGAAATGTGGGAAACAACAAAAAAGTCCTGCGGGATTTTTGCCCGACAGGACCTATTGGAAAAGTGAGTTATGCTGCCTGTCTCATAAAGGATTTGATCAACGGCTGAGGTACGCCTCAGCCCTACAAAATACTTATGACATGGAGCACTTAACTGGATGCTTTAGCGTGGCGCTACGGCACCCGCAGGAACCCAACCCCGCGTACCGTCTGGCAGTTCAATGTAGCTGAACTTGCCATCGGTAAAGATCAACGTTGCTTCCTGACCTTTTGAGACACCCGGCAGACCTTGATTTTCGCCACCCGGTGAACCTGTCAGCATTACAAAGGCGTCATTCACAACCACAGGTAGATTCAGTGAATTGGCGTCCGGTGTGGCTGTCACGGAAGTATCCGGTTGTGACACGGGCGGTACAGTCGCTTCCCCTGTTACCGGAATGTCGGTAATGAGCGCAGGCTTGCCGTTGTAGGTGATGTCTACGAATGTCGCAACATCAGTCTTGGCGGCGATCCAACCCTCTTGTTCTTCATAAGTCACATTGAGCCAATTGCCGTCTTCGGTACGGGAGATCACGATAACCTGCGTACCGGCTGGAATTGGGGCAATGACTTCTGAATTGGCATCCGGTTCACGGCGGAGATTTAGATTCGAACCGGAGTTCAGGGTTACCTTCGCCACATAGGCGTTCTTGGTCGGATTGACCGTGGGAACCACCGCTGGCGCAATGCCTTCGGTTACGTCACCACGCGCATCATCAGGCGTAATCACTAAGAGATTGCGTGTCGATAGTTCTTCCAACTTCATGGCTTTGCCATTGTAGGAGTACTGGATGTAAGTAATGTTGACCCATCCAGTCACAGTGCCCCCGGTCGGTGGCGCATAGCTCACGAAGGCCCACTGCTGGTCTTCTTTGATACCCAACAGTTCCATGACCGTGCCGTTCTGAACGCGTGCCAGAACTTCACCCTGTGAATCCGGCGTGCGACGGATGTTCAGGTTGACGTCGGAATCAAGATTGAAGACTGTGGCTGCAACACGATTGGCTGGTACTGCCGGGCCGGAGGCATTGGTGTTATCAACGCTGCCGGGTAAGTTGCTGGCGACTAATGGCAGACTGGCAAGCTTAACCTTGTCACCTTTTGGATTACGGACATCCAGATAGAGCGCGTTGGCCCATGCGGTGATTGAACCGCCATCGGGAGTCTGGTAGGTGACATTCAACCATGTTTGCTCCGGAACCAAATCCGCCTTGGGATCAGTGAGCAAGGTGGCTGGATCTGTGAATTGATAATCTTCAGGCGGCTTGGGTGTTCCACTGAAGGGAATGGAGTCGAGTCCACCTTCGCGACCATTCACGACCAAGACGGTTCCGGGAGGAACGGTGCTCAATGAGAGCGCATCGCTGTTCGGATACTGGCGCAGTTGTAGATTAGCGTTGGCATCCAGATTGAAGACGCGGGCTGTTGGCCCATTGCTCACGGCCGCTGGCGCTTGTGTCGGGACAACCGGCGCGAGGGTCGCAGGAACTTCGGTTGGAGCGGCGGTCGGTTGGGGAGGCGTAGTGGGCTGGACGGTTGGTGCTGCTGCGACTACTGCTGCCGCACCCGGAGCACTGGCTACACCCTGTGCGAGGCTGGTTGGCGCACCCAAGACCTTGACTGTGCCGCCATCACTGACGACCAATAAATTATAGTAAACGCCGCCATAGAAGGCTTCCGCTGGAACGTCAACGCTCTGGTTGGCTGCGCTATCACCGACTAAGACTGTGATCTTGGATTTTGCAGGCGAGATACTGACCGCTTCGGCTGCTGAACCGAAGCCGAGATTGCTGGCGAGACTGGTTCCATCTTCAAGTGTGGCAGATACCGTGCTTGTGCCGGGAATGCCGTTAGCGATTGACAATACGGCTTTGTCGGCTGCAACGCCACTAATGTCGTCTTTGAATACATTGACGCTAATTTTGTCGGCTGTGCCAAGGGCGGCAGCAGTGGCTGCATCACCTGCGGTGACAGGGAGTGTAGCCGTTACGAGGTCTTTGTCTGACCCTGCCGCGCGTAGAGCGACGTCATAAGAGCCTGCTGGTACAGCGATGTGCTGAGTGAAGCCACCAAACGGCAACGATGGAATTGCCAAAGTGCCATTGATATAAACGTCAACGGCTGGTGCGCTACTCACGCCGTGTGCGACGCGGACAAAGCCACTATTGCTATCGCCTTTTGTGGCACTACTCAGAAGTAGTGTCTGGGGCTTATCACTGGTTCCGTAGACAACCAGCATATACGACGTGCCGGTGTCGAGCGCTACCCCATCGGCATTAACCAAGGCTTTATCAATTGCCTGTCCGCTCGGAGCAACGGCAAAATCATAGGAAAGTGCTGGAATGTCGAGCGTTCCGGCGGGCTGACCAAACTGCAGGCCGGGGATAACTGGACGTCCATCACTCAGGATAAGATCAACTGCCGGGCCGCCGCTGATGGCGTGGACAGCCGTCATACGGGCCTTGCCTAAGGGTAATGTTGAAAGATCTTCAGGATAAACGAGGAAGTTCGGGTCGCTGGCTGAAGCGGCAACCAAGGTGGTCGCTGAACCATCTGCTGCACTGACGGACTGTTCCCAGAGAGCATTAGTTGAACCGCTGGCTGTGACCTTCAGTTGATGGTCGCCGCCGGGAACATTGACGTAGGTAGATGCACTACCGAAGCTCAGCCCACTGATCGTCAGCTGTCCATCGGTATATACATCGACTGAGTTCGCACCGGGAATGGCGTGTACAAAACGCAGCATGGCGTTCCCGGATTGTGCCATAACGCTCGCGCTGGTGATGATTATGGTAGCCAGCAGCGCCAACAAAGCGATACCGTATCGAATTGCTTTCTTCATATTTGGAGACTCCTTCGCGTATTTCCGCGCCAGAGAAAAGGGGAGGCTGTGGACGATTTGCTGCCCACAGCCTGAGCAAACTTAATCAGATCAGTTGAGATTATAGACGATCAACTGTTGACTGCCGACTGTTTTAGGTACCTTCTTCCCATTGGCTGAGGTATTCGGCCTGTTCGGGGGTCAGAACATCAATCTTGACGCCGAGGGCTTCCAGCTTGAGACGGGCAATTTCCTTGTCCACATCAGCGGGAATGGTATAGACGTTCGGTGGCATGTTTTTGTGATTCTTGACCATGTACTCCGCACCTAAGGCTTGATTGGCAAAGCTCATATCCATGACGCTTGCCGGATGGCCTTCGGCTGCGGCGAGGTTAATTAGGCGGCCTTCGCCCAATACATAGATCGAGTTGCCCTTGACTTTGTATTCTTCAACAAAGGGACGTACCAAACGAGGCTTGCCACCGCTCAGTTTTTCCAGAGCAGGCAGGTTGATTTCGACGTTGAAGTGACCGGAGTTGGCGACCATCGCGCCGTGCTTCATGCGTTCGAAATGATGTTCGTCAATGACATTCTTGTCACCGGTTGCGGTGATGAAAATATCACCGACTGCTGCCGCATCAATCATCGGCATGACACGGTAGCCATCCATAACGGCTTCGAGTGCGCGCAGCGGATCCACTTCAGTGACGATTACATTCGCGCCCATACCATCTGCGCGGCTGGCAATACCACGGCTGCACCAACCGTAACCCGCTACGACGATGGTTCTACCGGCCAGCAGAATATTGGTGGCGCGGATGATGCCGTCGAGTGTGCTTTGACCCGTACCATAGCGATTGTCGAACAGATGCTTGGTGTTGCTGTCGTTCACCGCAATAATCGGGAACTTGAGCGCATTGTCATTAGCCATCGCGCGCAGACGAATTACACCCGTGGTGGTTTCTTCAGTTCCGCCAACAATGTCTTGCAGAAGCTCGGTGCGGGTCTTATGGATGACGCTGACGAGGTCTGCACCGTCATCCATTGTGATATGCGGTTTGAAGTCCAGCGCTGCCTTAATATGGTCGTAGTAGGTGGCGTTGTCTTCGCCCTTAATGGCGTAGACAGGAATTTCGTAGTTGGCGACCAACGAGGCTGCGACATCATCCTGCGTGGATAGTGGGTTCGAGGCGCACAGTACGATTTCGGCACCACCGAGTTGGAGGGTGTGCATCAGATTCGCTGTTTCGGTGGTGACATGTAAACAGGCTGATACACGTAATCCAGCCAGTGGTTTTTCCTTGGCAAAACGTTCGCGAATGGCACGGAGTACGGGCATTTCTTGTTCTGCCCACTCGATGCGGAAGCGACCGCCAGTCGCTAGATCAAGTTGTTTTACATCATGTTCAACAGTCATTTGTGCTCCTCAAGCCTTGTATAGACCCATAATGGGCGGATTGTATCATACAGTTTTTCGGCTGTCGCCGGATGAAATCAGGTGATTACACTACGCTATTTTGCTACGGATGCCGGCTGCAACAGGCTATCCAACAAGCCGTCATCATTTTGCTCGCTGCGAAAACGTTCGACAAATTCGGGAATGGTGAAGTGATGGTTTTGGGTACCCACATGCTCCAGCACATAGCTGGCGCAGAGCGATCCTACCATTGCGCTCAATGTGACTGGCCATCCTGCCGCAATACCACGCAGCAAGCCACCACGGAAAGCATCGCCAGCTCCGGTTGGGTCTTTGATTTCCTTCGCAGAGAAAGCTGGAACCTCGGTCAATACGCCTTTTTGGTAAACATGGCTGCCATGCTTTCCTTGGGTGATAATTAGCAGTTCAATGGTGCGTTTCAGATCCTCAAGCGAAAGACCTGTCTTCTTGCTGATAATCTCTGCTTCGTAAGCGTTCACGACCAGCGCGTATGCACCCTGCATATCATTGAAGAGTTCTTCTCCTGTGAGACGTGGAATTTGCTGGCTTGGATCGTAAATAAAGGGAATATTGTGTTCGCGGCATTCTTTCGTAAGGTGCTGCATGGCGAGGGGATCGCTGGGGGAAATGATGACCATGTCTGGTTTACCGGGGTAGGCCTCTGTGAGTCGGTAATTCTTTGAATAGGCCATCGCGCCGCTGTAGAAAGATGAAATGGTGTTATTTTCAAGATCCGTATTGGCGAAATACGAAGCTGTGAAGACATCGGCGTATTCGCGCACACCAGAAGTATCGACGCCGACGCGTTCCAACCATTCGCGGTAGTCACCGAAGTCTCGCCCAACGGTGCCCATCAGCTTCGCACGATGACCGAGCAATCCTAAGGTGTAGGCAATGTTCGCGCCGATGCCACCCCAATGCTTGGTCATCTCTTCAACCAAGAAACTCAGGCTAACTTGGTGCATTTGACCATCGATGAAATAGTCGTTGAAACGCCCCGGAAAGCGCATCAAATAGTCATAAGCGATAGACCCGGTTACGATAATATCCATGCGAGTTTATTATTCCCATTGAGCAAACTGAAATTAGACGCGACTGCCGAGTATACCACACCCTATAAGACCGTTGTAGAATAAGAATCCCGTAAGAAATATTTGTCCAAAAGGGGTAGGGATGACCATATTTGATCACAAGCGACTGCCTTCATCACTGTTCAAACTCGATGTTGATGGTTTGCGGCGTGGGTATTACAGTGACAAATATTTCGAGAATATCGTCCAAGTGTTGCAAGGGGCAAAAGCCGCAGGTTACACCTTTGCCGGACAATCGCCGCGAGAGTTACCCGTTGATCCATCGGGCTTGTCGATAGGCGACATAATTGTTGAGGCGCAAGTTTTCAACCGCCGTTCGCCGTTTGCGGTGGTGGCAGGTGTTGATGGGGCGCTGGCTATGCTCCGGCATGCAACCGGTTATTTCGAAGGTGATCGATTTGTTGATACTGTGTCACAACTGCAAGTTGAGTCGGTTGAAGACGGTGTCTTGACGCACTTTGCGGGAGATACTGAAGATGTAGAGCCTGTCATCAAAATTCGTGGACGTTATCGGGATTTTGCACTGCTGGAAACGCCCGTGTTGGGCATCCTGACACGGGCCAGCCGTGTGGCGACCAACGTGTATAAAGTTGCTCAAGCGGCGAAGGGTAAGTCGTTACTCTTTTTCCCCGCACGATTTGATTTGCCGGAAGCGCAGGCGGTGGATGGCTATGCCTACTGGCTGGCTATTCAGCGCTATAATGCCGATACAGGCGCTAAAGTAGTGCCATTTGTCAGCACTGATGCACAGGCAGCATGGTGGGGCGGCCGTTCGGGCGGAACGGTTCCTCATGCCCTGATTGCCTGTTTTCTGGCAGATACTGCTGAGGCGATGCTGGCTTTTGCCCAGTATGTCCCTGCGAATGTTTCGCGAGTGGTTCTGGCTGACTTCAACAACGATACGATTGGCGCGGCATTGTCAACTCTGAGTGCCTATTGGCCGAACTATCTCGAAGCGTTGAAATCCGGCGATGTCGAGGGACAGAAACGCTGGACGCTCATGGGCGTTCGCTTGGATACCAGTGCTAATATGCGGGATGTTGCTGTCCAGCCCGACGGACCAACAGGTGTTAATCCTGAATTGGTACGCCTACTGCGGGACGCGCTGAACCATGCATGGGAAACTTGGAATGTGCCTGTGCAGTGGTCAGATGCCGCAAAAGAATATTGCCGCAATGTCAAAATTGTTGTGAGTGGCGGGTTTAGTATCGCCAAAATCGAGCGCTTTGAGAATGAATCCGTGCCGGTTGATATGTATGGCGTTGGCTCGTCACTGCTACGAAATGCTGAAGATACCAACACCGATTACACCTTGGATCTGGTGCGCGTGAATGTGCATGGTACGTGGGTGGATATTGCCAAGATGGGGCGTAAAGCTGACGATAACCCCGATTTGAAACCTGTTGATTTATCTAGTTGAACATAATAAGGCAAATGCTCTATGAGTGAAGAAGCGCCCGACAACAACACACCAATCTCAAATAATGGGAGTGGTTCACATGGCGAGGACAAACCTGTCCGGCAGCCTGAACTGGTTCCCGCGCAGTTGGGAACACGGTGGGTATCTTTAGCTGCGCTTGTCGAGCAAATCGAAATGGCCTTCCTTGAAGAATACGGCGACAATTCGGTGGCTCTAGATGAAGCTGATACGTCCGCTAAACGTCTAAAGCTGGTTCTCGAAACGGCCAATTATGTGATTGCCATTGAATCGGTGCAGTTGTCGGCCAATGAAAAGGCGGACATCATCAGTCGTGTTTACAGCAGTTTATTTGGCTATGGCCCGCTGGACAGCCTTTTTGCAGACGAGAGTATCACTACGATCTCTCTTGAGGGAGTGGATAAGACGGCAATTCGTCGTGGACATGGTGACCTAAAGTCATTAGGCGTAATCTTTCAAAATGCTGAACATTATCAGCGTATCATCAGTCGTCTCGTGACGGATGCGGGAGCAGAACTTCGGCCTGATCAACCCTATCTAGAGGTTGGCTTGGAGATTGGTGAACGCCTTGTTTGCGTGAATTTGGTTGCACCGCCGATCACTATTCAATTGAATGCTGATATACGGCTTCATCCTAAAAAACTACCTATGTGGGACTCGTTGATTTCGTCAGGTTTTATGACGGAAAAAGCCGCTCAACTGTTAAAAGCCCTGATTGCATCACCTTATGGTTTGCTCGTTATCGGTGAGCCGGAATCGGGCAAGACAACCCTGCTTAATCTGCTGCTCAATGAATTGCCGAATCCTGATCATTCTGTTTCGGTTGAACGGGCGGGCGAACTCAGTTTGCCAGATGGTGTACAGCGTCTGACAGCTAAATGGCCGGTAGGTGACCAACCACGTGTTTCTTTTGGGGAGCAGATTATCAACGCTCTTGAACAGAAACCGGATTGTATCTTGCTGGATGAGGTTCGCGCCGATGAACCGCAAACCATCGCACCTTTGTTGCAGATGGCTGACGCACCACGTCAAATTTGGTCATTTAGAGGCAATACGTTTGCCAAGCGTTTACAGAGTGCTTTAGGGATGCTGGCACGACGGGCTGAACCGGGTGGGGGCGAGGCGCTGATCCATCCGTTGTATGATCGTCTGCCGTTTGTGATTGCGGTTAATCGCGTTGGAGGACAGTTACGCTTGTGGAGCATCGGGGAGTGGCAGTTCAAGCACACTCCCGATTATCCGACATATGTGCCGTTGATGGCGGTCGACGATGGTCAACTGAAGTTGACGGGCGAAGTCTCTTCTCGTGAGTTGATCCTCGAAGATGACTTTTGGGTGAAAGACTAGACCTGTTCGCCAGCGACAACTCGCTTCAGGCTCTCTGTGAAGGGCGGCCTTGCAATGCCGTTCTCTGTGATGATGCCGGACAGATAGCGGTTGGGTGTCACGTCGAAGGCCGGATTTCGTGCATGGAAGTGCGGCGGCGCCAGCGGATTGCCATAAGGTGTCAGCACTTCTTCTTTTCCACGCTCTTCAATCGGAATTTCGGCACCGCTGGCGAGCTTCAGATCAATAGTCGAGGTCGGGGCGACCGTGTAGAATGGAATATTGTTTTCCTTTGCCAATACCGCGACTTGATAAGTCCCTATCTTATTCGCGAAATCACCATTAGCGGCTACTCGATCAGCACCAACCAGACAGATGTTGATCTCACCTTTTTGCATATAATAACCCGCTGCTGTATCGGGCAGAATGTCATAGCTGACCCCGAGCTGCTCCATTTCCCATGCGCTCAGGCGTGCGCCCTGCAAACGGGGACGGGTCTCATCGAGCAGCACATGAATCTTTTTGCCTTGCTCGAAGGCCGCGCGGACTACACCGAGCGCCGTTCCATAATCGACGGTTGCCAGTGCGCCTGTATTGCAGTGGTGCAGAATGGTGAACCCGTCTTTTATCAGGGCGGCACCGTTTGCCCCCATTTTCTTGTTGATTTCTACATCTTCATCCGCTACACGCTGTGCCTCTGTTAGTAGGGCCGCTCGCAAATCATCTGCTTGAGGATAACGACCGTTCCGAGCTAGCGCCATCAAGCGGTCAACCCCCCATGCGAGATTGACCGCGGTGGGGCGAGCTGCTTTCAGTAGATCGGCTGCTTTGGCGAGGTCGGTGAGTAGATTATCAACAGTGTCTGCCGAGCTTTGTTTGGCGGCAAGCGCCATTCCGAAAGCGGCACATGCGCCGATTGCTGGAGCGCCACGCACTGTCATATCGGTTATCGCAGCAGCCACGGCTTGGTAATCGGGTAAATCGACCAGTTCCATTTTCCAAGGCAGTGCCTTTTGATCAATCATTCGCACGACGCCATTATGCCATTCGACGGTTCTCATTCTCACATATCCTAAAGTGTGGATTGTCAACCTAAAACTAGGATGTAATCTCGCTTACAATTTCGATGCCATTTTGCATCATATTGTATAAGAACACGAGGTGAAGAAAGTCAGCATTGTGCGGCACGATGCCGAATTCTGCTGCTGTCTTGACTGAGAGATCATAGGTATCCACTGTGTTAACAGGCAGTACAACACTTATATCCCGCAGTTGATTCTGGTTTGCCCATGTCCGCATATGCATTGCCAATTGATGTGTACATAAGTCGGTACAGTCGCCGACAATGACCCAGGTCTTAATCTGTGGTCGTGTTGTGATCCACTCACTAAAGCCCGGCGCTACACTGCTGTTGATTGAATTCTTGGGCAGGACTGTAATTTGGTCGAAAAAGGGCAGGGCTTTGAAGGCGCCAACCGTTTGTGATTCTTCTGTCCCACGAACACAGTGGGGAGCATATTGGGCGAACTCCACTGCGTCTTCAAAGTGGGTATCCTGTGTTAACAAAATATCCCGTACACCATAGGTCCATGCTGATTTGAATAGATCTGTTATTGGCTCAATGATCGCATTCACGCGTGGTGATGCTAACTGTCCTACTGAACAGAATCCATTAATGACGTCAACAGAAATAATGCCAATGGATCGGGGATCGGCGTTGAATGCCAAGCTGCTTAGTTCTATGGGTTTGATACTAGCTCGCCAGTTCAACATCCATTCGATGAATGGTTTGCTGTGTTCGATAAACTGATCAACGTTCATTGGATACCTCCAAATTGTTTGCAGCTTATTGTAATCATCACTCGTCATAAATAAAAAGCCCACTAGTGTTAAGCGGGCTTTAAGCAGACAGTGCCTTAACTACTTATATTGGGCCATGTACATATTCAGTATTTCAAACGATGGGCCACCTTGGTCATAGGTTTGTCCATCCACAACAAGCGAGATAACATTTCCACGGGCATCTCGAACACGAATAGAAGGGGTTCCGAGCACATTCTGTTGTTGCGCTAGAGCCATATCATTGCCAAGCTGCATTTCAGTTTGGGCACAGTTGAGCGCATCCGCATAGTCTACGCCTAGTCTAGGCGCTAACCGTCGCATTGTGTTTCCATCGTAAGTTCCTGCTGCTGCCTCTTGATAAAGGAGGTCATATCCCTTCCAGAATGTGCCTGCTTTTTGCTGCTCCATGCATACGAGCACGGTACCGATGAAGGCCGTCACTTGGCCGCCAGCTGTTGGCAGAATACGGAATTCAAATTTGGCTTTGCCGGTTTTCACATACTTATCAAAGAATTGATCCATTACTGACACATATTCTATGCAGTGTGGACAGGCAAAATCCCCGAATTCAATAATCGTGACAGGCGCGTTAGGATTGCCAACGACAAACCCTCCATCCGGCAAACGACTCTGTTGAAGACCATCAAAGCGTGAGGGGGTTATGAGTTGGCTGCTTCCAAGTGAAAGGGCGAGTAAAACGATAGCAATAATGGTTTCCATAAAGTTTATTCTCCGGAACGATTATTATCTTAAAACCAATATATAAATTTAATTCTATTTTACCCTAGATGCAGAAATTGCTGGGTCTAGATAACAAAAAGCCCGCTTCGACTGAGCGGGCTTTTATATGTGTCGTCAATATTGAGTGTTACTGGAATTGAGCCATATACGATTTGATAATATCGAACGATGGCCCGCCTTGATCCATTGCTTGGCCAGAGATCATCATTGACCCTGCCTTGCCACTGGCATCGCGGACGCGAATAGCTGGTGTGCCATGCACATTGAGCTGATTTGCCAACGCTGAATCAACTTCAACTTGTTTCTGGGTTTGGGAACAATTTAATGCAGTGGCATAGTCTACACCCAAATCACTGGCCAATTTTCGCAACATTTCACTGTTATAGTTGCCAGACATGGCTTGTTGAAACAGAACGTCGTGGGCTGTCCAGAATGAGCCAGCCTTTTGCTCTTCCATACAGACGAGAAGATTACCAACAAACACTGTTGTTTGCCCACCTGCTGTCGGCAGAATGCGATATTCGAACTTAGCTTTGCCTGTCTTTACATAGGTGTCGATGAATTGATTCATTGTCGGCAAATATTCTTGGCAATGTGAGCAAGCATAATCGGCAAACTCAATGATGGTGACAGGAGCATCCGGATTGCCAACCACAAAGCCACCATCAGGTAACCGGCTTTGGGGCAAATTAACGTACTGACCAGTTGCTACCTGATTAGTACTGTTCAACGAGACTACAATAAAAACGACTGCCGCAATAACGGCTAACCCAATCACCCCACCAATTATCATTCGGTTACGGTTCTGATTAGGCGGAGCAACTTTTACTGGTTGGGGTAGAGTCTTTTGCATCTTAAACCTTGCTGCTTTCCAATATATATCATGTATGGTTTTAACCGATATTCTAACTCAACACAAGTGCAATTTCATTAGTGTTCTCGAAGTCTGACAATACGTGGGATGATTGCCGGAATTCGTTTCTGATATTGACGATATTCTTCACCATAAGCGTTTGCCAATTTTCGTTCCTCTAGAATTGAGCCGATTAAGAAGTAAATCGTTGCGCCGATATTGAAGGCTAATAGCGACTCGGTCATAGTGCTCATCGGCCAGATGACCAATAGGGAAAACAAGTACAGAGGATGCCGAACTAATTGATAAACTCCGCCATATTGCAAAGCTTCCTCAGGCAGCGGTAGTTTCTTTTCCTGCAGATAGGCCGCTGCTTGGCTCAATCCAATGAACCGTCCCAAATTGATTTGGAACAGGGATAGGATCATGCCGATCAGTCCGACGATTTGTAGCATCACTAATAGAAACTGACCGAAGCCTGTGATTTGCCACAGGATGTTTCCGGGGCGGAAGACGATCAGCCCGAAAATGGGAGCGAGGGTTACCACTGCCAACACGTTATATAAAGCGCGATAGAAGCCGTGATACTTTTGATCGCCAACTCGTTGACGTAAGACTTGCTTTAAATGGGTGCTTGCTAACCAACTATGAATTAGGCCATATGCCAGCATGGTTAACAGAACGATCACGAACATTGATTCTTTACCTTTATTTTGTGGGAGGATTTTCTGCTGTTAACTTGCCGTTCGCATTGTACCGATAGTAGTAGATAGGGGCAGACGCCCAATAACCGTCTAAAAAGCGAATGTCGCCGTTCAGCCCATTGTAGGTCGTGCTAATGCCTTGGTGGAGATTACCACTTTGCATGGCTTCCAATGCGATTCCTGCCGCATCATAACTGAGTGTTGCTAGTAAACCCGGCTCGGGGACAAATTGCCCGCCGCTCAAATAGCGCTTCCTGAACTCTGTGTCGGGCAGGGTCGCGCTGCTGGCAATCGTCACATTGTTGAGATTTTTACTGGTCAAGGGAAATTGACTCAGCGCAAATATTTCACCGCCGATGACGGGTGATTGAACTTGAGCAGCCTGTTCTAGTGTTGATACGTTAACTGTAAGCTCACCTTCTAGTTGTTTGCTTGCCAGTATATAGATATTTCTGGTCGCGGGCCGGGCATTCCATTGACCGACGATCAGGACTGTAAGCCCGTCGAAAGCATGTTGCGCTTCGGGCTGCGTGGCATTGTTTCCTAATGCGATGACCACTTTTACCAGTGGGTCATTTGCCAGTGCTTTTGCCCGTTCACTTGCGCTTGATTCACTGCCACCATCGTCTATCGCTAGCAGTTCAATGCGGTTGTTTCCTCGCTCCCTAATCGCCATTCGAATGGCATAGTAGGCATCATAACCGATTTCACTGTAGCGTCCTTCAAAGGGCGCAATCAAAGCAATTCGTTGAATGCCATTGCTGTCATGACCGCTGCAACCTGTCAACAAAACAATCGCGTAGATAATGCCAATGAGTGAACGCAGTTTTTTCGAGTGCAAATGACTTCCTAGTCTCTAGCTCTATTGAATGTCGTCCACTAGAACTCAACTGTCCGCAAGAGTTTTGGCGAAAATATCCAGTGCCGCATTGACGTTATCCGGATTCTTGTGGAATGCTCCATGGTCGCCGTTTGGATCTTGGATAAATAAGGCGATCGATGCGCCCCAACCTTCCAACCATGTTTGGGTTTTGCTCATTGCCGGACAACCAGACATCTCCCGTTGTGGGTCTTTTTCGCCGCATACGAGAACCCACTGAGTTCCTTCATATGGCTGCTTACCTAGCTTGCCATCGACTATGATTTTGTTTGGCGGGTAATTGTCTTCCTCACCACCAGAATTAGCGATAATCACACCGAAAAAGTCATTGCGTGTGTTTCGGTCAAGCGCTTCGACGGCATAAATGTTGGCTGATCCCCGGCTGAATCCATGTAACAAAGCTTGCCCGCGTGTAGTTTTGAGATCGCAGAGTACTTGATCGAACACCTTATAAATTTGATTAGGCAGGAGGTATTCTTCTTGTAGATCATGATCAGGGTCTAAGCCAGCCCACCATTGTAAGGCATAAATACCGTAGCCTCGCTTAGCAGCATACTCATGCCACAAATAGAATTCGTCGACGGCATAACTAGCATGACCATGAAGCGTCACAATCATGGGCGGCGGGTTCGTGTCACTGTTTTCTGGCAACCAGAGAACCCCATATGTATGTCCATCGCTTGTCGGAGTAAATGTTGCACCTTGCTGCTCGGCGTAATTGTATCGCTTAATGTCATGCTCTTTTGCTGAGTCCAAAAACATTTGCCACTCGTCTGAGGCTTGTGACTGTGTTTGATTATTCGGGCATGATGGCGGATTTTGCTTAGGTGGTTCTTGCCCATAAACATAACTTGTACTGGAAAGAAGCAGGAATACGACGAGTAATTTGAATTTCATGGCCGCTCCAAAAGGTATGTAGGGAAGATTTCTATTACAATTATTTCGAAAAACCCCTGCTGTGTCCCTTAAGGTGTTAAGAAATTCATCTCTGCATTTACGGGCAATTCGCCACATGCTCCTCGTATGTTCGTGCAAAACTGTGATAGCCGTCAGTTCGGCAATCGGCTCTGAAAAACAGGTAATCTGATGCAGTAGGATAGACAACTGCTTGAATTGCCGAAATACCGGGGTTACTAATTGGCCCCGGCGGCAGTCCATTATTCAAATAGGTGTTGTAGGACGACTGCACATTGGAATAGTTGTCAGCTGTAATACGTGGCCACCAAGTGCCATCTCTAAAGCCCATTGCATACTGAACCGTTGGGTCTGCTTCCAGACGCATGTCGATTTTCATCCGGTTGCGGTAAACCCCAGCAATTAGTGGTTGTTCATCGACATGAACGGTTTCTCGCTGCACGATAGAGGCCAAGGTGACGACTTGGAACATTGAAAGTCCCTGTGCAGCTGCATCGCTGATGACTTGATCGCTCACTTTGCTAGTGAAGCTCTGTAGCAAAATATCACGGAGCATGGGCGCGGTCACGTCTGCAGGAAGTTGATAAGTATCGGGATATAGAAACCCTTCGAGTGAAGCGCCCGCCGGTAATTGAACGCGATTGGCAAACGTTGGATCAACGGGCGAACCTGCTCGCACCTGTATGATGAATTGCGCGCCCGAAAATCCGAAATAGGCTTGCGCGCCGTCAATTTTGGCGGAGATTTCCTCTATCCGTTCCCCTTCGATTATGCGGAATGGAATAAAACTGTTACGGGAGTCGGTTAGCGCGACGGCAATCTCAGTCAGTGTTTGAGACCGTTTTAAGAAGTAGGTTCCGGCTTGAAGTTTAGTGTCGAGTTCATTAATTTGCGCATAGTCAACGAATAGCTGTGCATCTGTTATCAAGGCACTCTTTACCAAGTTTTGAGCAATAGTACGTGGCGTATCTCCACGGTTGACGGTGAAACGTACGGGCGAAATGTCATTACTGATGGCATGATTGAGATCAGCCTGTCGACCCGAAAGTGCAATCTGAAGCAGCGTGCGCTGCAGGTAGCGCACTGGGTTGCCACTGGAGACATAGAATAGACCTCCAACACACACCACCGCTGCAATCAGCAACAATGCCACCAAAACGATAATTATCTTAACCGCACGGTTCAATCGTCATGTCCTTCTCTAGGGTCTTTGCACTCCGCGGCTTTATTATTTAGTCGACTAATCCATCGCTTACCGCATCAAGATAACTTTGCAAGATGACTCTTGCTGCTAGGTCATCAATCGGATCACGCATTTTACGTCCTTTTTGGATGGATAGTTCCCGCGCGTCCAGACTTGTCAATTGCTCATCCCAAGTCATGATTGGCAGTGTGGTGGTTTGCGAATAACGTTCAATCCACCGCCTCACCGTATCACCCTGCGTATACTCGCCCGATTTTGCCTCGCCGTTTACGGGCATTCCGACCACAATGCCTACGACGTGCTGTTCATTCGCAATTCGGTTAATGCGAGCAAAATCTTCAACGTTACTCGTGCGATTAATCACGGTTAATTCGCGCGCCGTCAAACCGAGCGCGTCACTCACCGCTAGCCCGATACGCTTCAAGCCGTGATCGATGCACAACAGCTTACCTTTCATGCTGGGGCAGGGGCGTCTTGTATTTGAACGGCAATGCGGAAGGGGAGAAGCGGCATTCGATCAATTCCCTGCGGCCAAACACTAATTTGCGGAGCGATACCTTGTTGCAGTTGCAAATTGGTCACTAGGGAAGCCATTGCATCGTTAAATGAGCGCCCCACAACTTGTTGCCGAACCTGTTCAGCGTCAATTTGGGTAGCGACGACTGCCGTGCCTCCCATCTGGAAGGTGATTTGCCCGCTTGCCGCATCAAGGTGCGCAGTTGATTGACAGCCTAAGTCATACGTCACAGTATCCGGTTTTATGGCTTCGCCGGCTTCCATTTGCTTCGTTAGTTGGGCCAGCACGACCTGTTGAGCGAACGTTTCATCCACCAATACGGCATCAACGACTGCTTTCATACTCAGTGTCAACGAGTCAGCAGTCTCACCGGGCTTAGCGCTATAGGTCTTCCAATCGTCCCGTTCTTCACCGATTTTGATGGTATCCAAAATAATGCACTGTTTGGCAGTCACCCGTGATTGCATTTCGACATATGCGCGGGTTTGAAGCTGCTGTTTCACAATCGCCAGCACGTTCTGCACATCGTCATCGGTGACGACATGCTGTGTGCGGGTCGTGCCGCCGGAGGTTGCCGCGATATTCCGTACTGTCACGCTGTCTGCAATTGGCCCAATGACCGTGTTAATCATCCCACTGTCGACATTGCCGGCCGCTCCTGCTGAGTCTTGCGCTGCCTCAATCGGCACCTCAATTTGCAGCCCTTCGCCACCGGGAAGTTTGGCTTCGTTGGTTGTACGGAATTGAATCGATGTTCCCGCGCTGGTCGTCACTACTGTTCCAGCTGGGATGGTGACCGGATTTGTTGTTTTGTTGATGAATACTACCGAACCTGCCGCCGTGGCATCTTCGACCGATTTCACACCTGTGGTTTCAACCGTGCCGCTGTCATCAATTTGGATGCTTAGTGGACTACTGGGAATAATCCGGTTTTCAATGTCGATGCCCAAGGACTGCGGTGACACCATGATATCGGTCGTGGTTGACACGCGCCTTGCCGCCGGGGTTATGGCAACGGTTGCGCTTGGCAGAATAACGTAGCCAATCGCCAATGCAAACAGGGTAAACAATATCGCGCCAATCGCGCGGCGAATTCGCCGCCACCGGCGTTCGCGGGCACTTTCTTCAGCATAAATTCGGCTAGCAACTTCTTTCAGATCATCAGGGATTGGCTCTTCTTTTGGACGTTGAAAACGATTGGTAAAAACCTTACCGCGTCCACGCTTCCATCGTCCACGTTCAGCCGCGCCAATCGTCTCAAACGTGCTGATGTTCAACTCACGAGCATGTCGAATCACTTCGGCATCATGCGTTACCAAGGCCAAGCGGATTGCACGCCGCATCGCTTCGCGCTGAATTAGCACTAGATCTAGCTTCCGCGTGAGAATCGTGCCTTCCTCCGGCCAAATCAACAGAACTCGTTGTCCTCGCAGGAACGACAAACGGTCACGGATTGATGCGACATCATCCGCATTCTCAAGCTGAATGTAATCGGACTTGGTAGCCATTAGCCCTTATAGTTCTGAGCGATTAAATCCCGCGCTTTATTCAGTGCCTCAGGCAGCTTGCTCACATCTTTGCCACCTGCTTGTGCCATATTCGGACGTCCCCCACCGCCACCGCCGACAATAGGCGCAACTTCTTTGATCAGATTACCGGCGTGCAGCCCCTTCTTTGTCAGATCGTCGGTGACGACGATCAAGATTTGTGGCTTGTTATCGACCACGCTGCCGACGGCTAATACACCACTCTTGACCTTGCTGCGGAACCAATCGGACATTTCACGCAGTGTTTCAACCGGAATGTTGTCAAATTGACCGATGACTGTATCGATGCCCTTGATATTCTCAGGAGTTAGTCGCTCGAACTGAACCTTAGCGTTTTCCCGCTGCAGTACGGCGATTTGTTTCTTGGCGCTTGTGAGTTCAGCTTGCAACGCATGAACGCGGTTGCCTGCTTGTTCGGGCGTGGTGCCAAGCTGCTGCGCGATATTGCCCAAGGTATTCAGCGTGTTTTGCATGTATTCCACCGCACCGCGCCCAGTGAGCGCCTCAACGCGACGGATGCCCGCGCTTACGCTTCCTTCGCTGACAATTATGAACGAACCAATTTCTGCCGTCTCCGGTACGTGAACACCACCACACAGTTCATAACTGTAGCGGTTACCATCTTTGGCGATGGTAATTGTGCGCACATGGTCACCATACTTTTCGCCGAACAGCGCCATTGCGCCTTCGGCTTTCGCTTCGGTCAGGGACTTTTCGACCGCTTTTACTGGATAGTTCGCGAGTATAACGTCGTTGACCTGCTTCTCAATCTCAGCGATTTCTTCGGCGCTGACCTTCTGGTCATGAACAAAGTCAAAGCGCAGGCGATCTGGCGCGACTAATGAACCCCGCTGCTGCACATGTGTACCGAGCTTACTGCGTAACGCCGCATGAAGCAGGTGAGTACCCGTGTGATTGCGCGTAATACTGGCGCGACGTTCGGTATCGACTTCGGCGTGGGCGGCATTGCCGACTTTCGGTTGGCCTTCGACCACTTCAGCGACATGTACGATTAAGCCGCCGATGGGGCGTTTGGTATCTTCAACCTCAACCGTCCAGCCGGTACCGCTAATGATACCGGTATCGCTGACCTGACCGCCAGATTCGACATAGAAAGCGGTCTTGCCGAGTACGATTTCAATCTTTTCACCAGCAATTGCATCCTCGACTGGCTGACCTTCGCGGAAGATGGCCAGTACTTTATCATCAAGGACTGTATCGCCGTACGGATTGTATTCGACACCCTTTTCGCCGAGCTTCTTGTCGGCTTTGAGCTGCGCCAGTGTCGATTTGTAGACTTCGCTTGAGTCGATCTCACCCATTGCTTGGCCGCCGCCGCTAACAGTGCTGTGCTGGGCTTCCGCCGCGTTAAATCCGGCTTCATCGACGGTGTAGCCACGTTCTTCTGCTACATCCTTGATGACTTGAATAGGCAAGCCCATCGTCGCCTTAAGATAGAAGGCCTTGTCACCCGCCAGCACCGTTTGATTGTTGTGCGCCAGTGCATCGAGTTCAGCTTCCAGTTCACCCAAGCCGCGATCCAGTGTCCGGCGAAAGCGTATTTCTTCCTGCGTGATGACTTTCTTGATGTTCTCGGCACGTTCCACCAAGTCGGTGTGATGTCCGCCCATGACGTCGATAACGGCTTCGGCTACTTTGCCGAGGAATGGTTCGGTAAAGCCTAACTTGCTTCCGAAGCGTGCTGCCCGACGGATAACGAGACGGCATACTGCGTCGCGACCTTTCGCACCCGGTAAAACACCATCCGAGATCAGGAAGACTGCTGCACGAATGTGATCGGCAATGACGCGATAGGGCACAATATTGGCGTCACGCTGTTCATCGGTATCGCCGGTTAGCGCCTGCGTCGCTCGGAAAATCGGGATGAATAAATCGGTGTCATAATTGTTGGTCACGCCATTCACCACGCTCAGAATGCGTTCCAAACCCATTCCAGTATCGACGCCCGGCGCTGGCAACGGTACATCATATTTGCCCGTATGTTCGGGATCGTCCTGTGTCCGGTTGAACTGCATGAACACCAAGTTCCACAGTTCAAGAAAGCGATCATCCTCATCTATTAAGGATTGGATGATGCCATCCTCACCGCGTTCAGGGTACTTATCCCAATGGAGTTCGCTGGTTGGTCCGCATGGGCCGGTTTCGGCCATCTGCCAGAAGTTGGTCTTTGCGCCCATCCGCGCAACACGCTTGGGGTCAACACCCATATTTTTGACCCAAATGTTGTAGGCTTCATCGTCATTCTGATAGACTGTGAAAGCGAGTCGCTCTTTGGGCAGTCCATAGACCTGCGTCAGTACGGCGTATGCAAACTTTATCGCATCCGCCTTGAAATAATCGCCAAAGCTGAAGTTGCCGAGCATTTCAAAAAATGTATGATGGCGGGGTGATGGGCCAACATTTTCCAAGTCGCTATGTTTGCCCGAAACGCGCATACATTTCTGGGAAGTGGTCGCGCGTTTATAGTCGCGCTTGTCCAAGCCCAAGAACACATCTTTGAACTGCACCATACCGGCATTCGTGAACAGCAGGGTAGGGTCGTTGCCCGGAACCAGCGACGATGAAGCCACTACCTTATGGCGTTGTTCTTCAAAGAAATCCAAGAATGCCTGTCGCGCTTCGCTGCTGCTCATCGGTTTCATAACGTGGACTATATCCTTATGCAGTGACAAATGTTTTTGGAATTATAGTCAGTCGATTAGCACCCAACAAGGGGTACAATCAACACCGTCTTTGTGTTTCTTTCCAATCTGTGCCATTGTGGTAAAAAATATCTGAGGAAATTATGGCTAAAACCCTTCTCGTTACGGGCGCGACAGGCAAAGTGGGGCAGGCGTTCATCAACCGTTTCTGGAACGAAGATGAGGTTGGTGATTTTACGCTTCGGGCTTTATGTCATAACCGTATCTTGCCGCCTCACGAGCGCCTCGAAATTGTGCGCGGTTCATTGTCTGATCAAGATGTGGTCAATCGGGCGATGGAGGGGGTTACCCACGTCCTTCATCTTGCTACCTGTAAAGAAACCCCGAACGACATCATGGATGTTGCCATCAAAGGAATGTTCTGGCTACTAGAGGCCTGCCGCTATACGTCGACCTTCAAGCAATTTATCTTGATTGGCGGGGACGCGGCTATGGGGCATTTTATTTATCCACAGCCGATTCCGGTTACGGAGCAGCACAAGCACACAGCATATGAGGGATGTTATGCGCTTTCCAAAGTGCTTGAAGAAGTGATGCTCGAACAGTATTACATCCAATACGACTTCAACGGGTGCTGTTTGCGCGCTCCTTGGATTATGGAGAAGGACGACTTCAAGTATCAGCTCTCGTTTGGTGAAGATGTTTTCGGCGGCCCGCGTTGGCGGGATTTAATGGATGTCCATTCTGCCGACTTATATGCCTCTTCGCACGCTGTTCCTGTCATGCTCGATTCTGATGGGAAGCCAGTCAAGCGTAACTTTGTCCATGTCGATGATCTTGTCAGTGCCATTTTTGCATCAATTGACCATCCGGCAGCTCATCAGCAAACCTTCAATATTTGTATGGATGAACCTGTCGATTATGGTGAACTCGGTGATTATCTAAGGGCTACTCGTGGTTATCCCACTGTCGAAATCGCTACGCCTTATCATTCCACTTGGCTTGACAACACGAAAGCCAAATTTTTGCTAGGTTGGCGACCAAAATATGACCTTCATAAACTCACGGATGCTGCTTTTGATTACCAACGTGCTCTAGATGATCCCCGCATCGTCTGGTATCCGGGCTAATGATCGTTGATTGCTTTTCTTAGCAATCATTTTATAAGTGTAAAGTTGATGATTTGTTCTATTGGTGTGGGATTGTTCTGATAGGCGTTCTGAGGTATAATATATCAATGAAGAGTCTACGGTATTTCCCCGAATAGACACAGCTTGGAATAGTCCGTAATTTTCACACCATGAAAGTATAAGGTAAGGAGCTGCCATGGCGGAGCAAGATACCGCGCAAATCAGACAACAGCGTGATGAGGATATTGTTCGTCTTAACCCAATGGAGCATGTCCGAAAGCGCCCCGGTATGTATGTGGGTGGCACGGATAGCAAGGCGCTTCACCATCTCATATATGAAGTTGTTGATAACTCAATTGATGAAGCGTTGGCTGGACGCTGTGATCACATTGTGGTTTCGCTGTATGACGATAACGTTGTATCGGTACAAGATAATGGTGGTGGTATCCCCGTAGGTATTAACCCCAGTACTGGTAAGCCCACTGTCGAAGGCGTCATGACGGAAATTGGTATGGGCGGTAAGTTCGGCAGCGGCGCTTACAAGGTCAGCGGCGGTCTGCACGGTGTCGGTGTTTCAGCAGTAAATGCATTATCTGTTCAGATGAAGACTAATGTCCTGCGTGATGGATTTTTGTGGGAACAAATCTACAAGCAGGGCAAGGTTACATCAAAACTCAAGAAGATACGCGAGATGGAACCGGGTGAACATACCGGTACAATGCAAACTTTCCAACCGGACTTCACTGTCCTCGAACAGAATGACTTCAATTTTGACACATTGGCGCAACGCTTCCGCGAAATGGCATTTGTTACACGCCGCGTGAATATTACGGTGCGAGACGAACGGCGTCGCCCGATACCACGTGAATCAACATTCTATTTCGAAGGTGGTCTTTACTCCTATGTGCGATATTTGAATCGCAATCGTAGAACCTTGCATGATCCAGTGTATCTGGAAAAAGAGATTGAAATTACCCGTGAAGGTAAACAACCTGTCGTGATCGGTGTGGAAGTCGCGTTCCAATATAACGACACAGCGAATGTTGTTGAAATGGCCTTTGCGAACACGATTAATACGCCGGATGGTGGTACGCATCTAACTGGCCTGCGCTCAGCGATAACGGGTGTAATTAACCGTTACGCCCGTAAGGCGGGTTTACTGAAGGAAAAAGAACCGAACTTTTCCGGTAATGACACGCTCGAAGGCATCACCGCTATCGTCAGCGTGAAGCATCCAGATCCATCGTTTGAAAGCCAAACGAAGGTCAAGCTCATTAATCCTGAAGTCCAAGGCGCGGTTTCACAGGTAGTGACGGAAGCGTTCAATGATTTTCTTGAGGATAATCCACGCGAGGCACGGCGTATTGTCGACAAGTGCATGACGAGCATGCGTGCCCGTGAGGCGGCTCGTAAGGCGCGTGATCTGGTGCGGAGTGGGCCAAGCCTGCTGGAAAGCACCACCTTGCCCGGCAAGCTGGCTGACTGTTCGCAAAAGGGTGAAGGCGCTGAGATTTATATCGTCGAAGGTGACAGCGCAGGTGGCAGCGCCAAACAAGGGCGCGACCGGCACTTCCAAGCGATCTTGCCATTGCGGGGTAAGATTTTGAACACTGAACGCGCACGGATGGATAAGGTGCTGGACAGCAATGAAATCAAGGCTTTAATTTCGACACTGGGCACGGGCATCGCGGAAGATTTCTCGGTTGAGAATTTGCGCTATGGGCGCGTCATTATCATGACGGATGCTGATGTTGACGGCAGCCATATCCGTACCCTGTTGCTGACCTTCTTCTTCCGGCATATGCAGCAAATTATCGCGGACGGGCATCTGTACATCGCTCAACCGCCGATTTACTTGCTTAAGAGCGGTAAGAAATCCGAGTACATTTATCCTGAGGCTGGCATGGCCGAACAGGATATTCTGACCAAGGCGCTTAAGAAGTACGATCAGCCGGATAAGGTCGGTGTGCAGCGCTATAAGGGTCTGGGTGAAATGAACCCCGAACAACTTTGGGAAACTACGATGGATCCGGCCACACGTACCTTACTCCAAGTTACGATCGACGATGCGGCGGAAGCAGATCGTGTATTTGATATGCTAATGGGGAGCAGCGTGCCACCCCGCCGACGTTTCATCCAAACCCACGCAAAGAGCGTACGGAACTTGGATGTGTAAAGCTTAACCACGCTTTCGCATTCCTCTATCCTGAGCAGCGAAGATTTGGAATAAAAACAAAAGGCCGCCCTACAATTGGGCGGCCTTTTAGTTTGTTAATTTAACAGGGGAATAGCTTCGTGTGGGGCAATATGAATAGCCACAGTGTCACCAATTTTCGGGATCGATTTTCTGGCGGCAGCAGGATACTTGACTGTGAGAACCGTGTCCGATATATGGCGCACTGTCAGACGATAGGAATCACCCTGAAAGACGGCTTGTATAAGAATGGCATCGATGCTGTCGGGCGTATTCGGTGGCACGATATTTAACGAATCGGTATGCAAGAGTAGGTTCTGCGCAGGGGGTGAAATTGAAAAATCGCCAAGAGATGTAGTCGTAATTCCATTCTGCTGCTTAAGCACGGGAATTATATTGTTGAGGCCAAGAAATTTGGCCACAAAGGATGTCGCAGGCTGCTGATAGAGTGTTGTTGGAGACGCAAACTGTTCAATGTGACCTGCATTCATGACGGCGATATGGTCGGCAATGGCAAACGCTTCGTGCTGGTCGTGAGTGACATAAATAGCAGTGAGATGCAACTGCTTGATGATGTTGCGAAGTTCAATAATGAGTTCTTCACGTAAGGCCGCATCAAGCGAACCAAGCGGTTCATCGAGCATGAGCAAACGCGGATTGGGAGCTAGACTCCGCGCCAACGCCACGCGCTGACGTTCACCACCGGAAAGTTGAGTCACATCCCGAGTTCCAAAGCCTGATAACCCAACTAAATCCAGCATTTGTTTGACACATACCTGCTGATCTGATTTGGGTAAATTCTGCATTCTAAGGCCGAATGCAACGTTTTCAGATACATTCATGTGTGGGAATAAAGCGAAGTCCTGAAACATCAGTCCAAAGCCACGCTGGTGCGTTGGAATGAGTTGAATGTTTTGACTGTCGAGCAGAATGGTTCCAGCGTCGGATTTTTCTAGTCCAGCGATGATTCGGAGCAGTGTCGTTTTGCCACAACCGCTTGGGCCGAGCAGACAAACAATCTCGCCATCGTTGATCGTCAGGTCAATGCCGCGCAGGACTGGAAGCTTGTCGAAAGCGCGTTGAATGCCACGTATTTCAAGCATCAGAATTCACCTACTCCGGCAGTTCGCAAACGTTCAATCAATATAAAGCCCATAGCAGAAACTGCCATGAGGATGGCACTCATGGCTAAGGCCTGTCCATAGTTCAGCGCACCCGGTTGACCGAGCAGACGGAATATCACAATGGGAATTGTTGGTGTGTCGGGACGTGCGACAAAGAGGGATGCGCCGAATTCTCCCATGCTTGTTGTAAAAGCAAATGTCGCGCCGACGATTAGTGCACGGCTGATGAGTGGGATTTCAATAAGCCGCCATACGCGCCAAGATGAGGCTCCCAATATTCTTGCAGCTTCTTGATAGCTGGGCGGTATGGCACGCAAAGCGGGTAAGATGCTGCGGACGACAAAGGGCATAGCGACCAAGGTATGCGCAATCGGAATTAAGAGCGGTGAAGAACGCAAATTCAGCGGCGGTTTGTCGAGCGTGATGATAAAGCCGAAACCGAGTGTTACCGCACTGGTTGCTAAAGGCAGCATGAACAATGGGTCCAGTAAGTTTGACCAACGAGAAACACGTCCTGAAAGGAGATAGGCGGCCATGAGGCCTAAGGCAAGCGCCAACAAGGTTGTTAACAAGGCAAAAATCAGCGAATTGCCAACTGCTTGAATGGGTGGGACAAAGAGAATAGATCCTCGAGGGTTGCGACTGAGTTGTTGATAGAACTGGAAGGTCAGACCTTGATCGCTGGAAAATGAAGCAGCAATCAAGGATAGCAAAGGGGTGAATAACAAGACTGACATGAGCAAAATGTTCACTGCCACAGCCAGCTTATCACGGAGGGTGGATGGGCGAACTGCGACATTGACTGCACTCGTGATCTCAGTAGAAAAGCGGCGCTGAAGACGCGTGTAGACTAACATCAGGGCGAACATCAGTAGGATTTGGACAAGGCATAAAGCAGCAGCAACCGGCAAATTAAAGAGATTGACTGCTTGACGATAGATTTCAACTTCGAGTGTGGCAAAACGCGGTCCGCCTAGCAATAAGACCACGCCAAAGCTGGTGAAGGTGAAGATAAACACCAGAATGCCAGCAGCGGTAATCGCAGGGCGTAGGATTGGCAGCCGGATATGCCACCAGAGCCGCCAACCATTTGCGCCTAAAACACGGGCTGCTTGTTCAATACGTGGATTTTGATTTGCCCAAAAGCCTGTAATCATTCGAAGCGCGACGGCATAGTTATAAAAGATGTGGACAATCAGAATGATGGTCAGGGTACGATCGAGCTGAATAGGTGGTGTGTCAAAGTTAAAAGTTGATATCAGAAATGTGTTTATCAGACCGCGCGGACCAATGAGTGCCGTAAAGGCGGCAGCGACCACGACCGTCGGCAAAACGAAGGGAAGCGTTGCCAGCGATAGAAAGAGCGACTTACCGGCAAAATCGTAGCGCGTAAAGATAAAGGCTGAAGGCAGAGCCAAGGCAAGCGTCAGCACTGTAGATAGAACAGCTTGGACGAATGTGAACGTCAGCGTATTCAGATAATAGTTGGTGGTGACAAGGCGGGTAAAGCCACTGAGATCAAGCTGACCCTGTGGGGCTAGGCTCACGCCCAAGATATTGAGCAGAGGATAGATAAAAAAGACGGCAAGAAAAAGCAGTGGCGCGAGTAATACCCCGCGCCACAAAATATGACTTAACGAAGAACAGTTTCTGTCCATGCCTGTAACCATGCTTCGCGATTGGCGTTGATGTCTGCAATGTCTAAGACGGCTGGATTTTCGGGAATTGAGGCGTATTTGGTGAAGACCTCCGGTAACTGCGCTTTCGGGTTTACCGGGAAGACGAACATTTGAAGCGGCATGTCCTCTTGGAAGGGTTGGCTGAGCATAAAGTCCACGAATTTCTGTGCAGCTTCGAGGTTCTTGGTGCCTTTGAGGATGCCTACAAACTCAATTTGGCGGAAGCACATGCCATCACCAATGATGCTGCCCGTTGGTGCCGTGTCAGGCTTGGGATCAGCGAAGTAGACTTCAGCAGGCGGACTGCTGGCGTAGCTAACGACGAGCGGGTGTGAGCCTTGGCCGCTGCTGCCACTGAACTGCGTGTAGTAGGCGTCATCCCAACTGTCAGAGATGTAGACGTCATTCTTGACGAGGTCTTTCCAGAAGTCGAGATAGGTGTACTTTCCCTCAGTACCAAACTGTTTAATGGTCGCCAGCAAGAAGGCCAAACCGGGCGATGAACTCGACGGGTTTTCGACGGTGAGCAGACTCTTGTAATCCGGTTTGGTCAGGTCAGCCAGTGATTCGGGCAGTGCCAGCTTCTTATCGGCGAAGTATTTTACGTCATAGTTGAGGCAGACATCACCGTAGTCAACAGGCGTAACTCGGTTTTCGGGATCAAGCTTGAATTCATCGGGAATATTCTTAGCTGCTGCAGACTCGTAGGGCTCGAAAATACCCGCGTCAAGTGCGCGACCGAGGAAGGTGTTATCCACACCGAACATTACATCGCCGAGTGGATTATCTTTACTGAGGATGGACTGGTTGACCATCACGCCTGCGTCTCCACTCTTGAGAATGTTTACGGTGATGCCACTCTCTTTTTGGAATGCATCAAGAACAGTCTCGGTGACATTGAACGAGTCATGTGTCACGAGAGTTAATGTGGTTTTCTCCTGCGCCACGGCAGGTGACAATACGGACAACAAAAGCAGGACTAGCACAACAGGAACAAAACGTTTCATATGATCTCCCTTTCACTACTGAAACGACAATTGAATGGGAGCCTGAAATAAAAACCACCCACTACAGTTTTTGTAGGGGTGGTTGACTGAAAAGGTCTATCAGGCACTCCCTACGCCGGTATGATCCGGATCAGGTTGAGGGTCGGTGCGGCTCTACGCACCCTCTCAGCCCACTTGCGTGGACTCCCCTGTACACAGTGTTCAATTGACGGCAAGCATATCACAAAGGCGTGAGGATTCCTATAACCGATTTCATGGACGCACCAAAAGATCATCCAAATAGGCATTGAATTGTCCGGCATTGCAGGCATCGACATAACGCATGAGTTCACCGCCCGCGACTGGATATTGGGGATAGCAACTGGTTGGCCACGCTCCATCGGGAGCATGGACGATGTAATCCGCACCGGGGGCAGGGATGAGCAGTGAATCCAATGTACGGTCGCACTGGTGCACAAGCTGCTCGACAGTAAAGATGACTTTTTCAGCAAGGTAGACTAGTTCGACATCAACACCAACATTGTTATTGACACGGACGTTGCCAAACGTGTCGCCTTCGAGGCCGTGAATAATGGCTAGGTCGCAATGCAGGGCAGGGAAAGCGACAAGCTCTTCACCGGTATAAGGATCAACGATGGTCTTAACATCCGGGCGAAGTCTAGGTAAATCTGTGCCGATCCAAGCATGGGATGGGGTAAATCCAACACCTGAAATTCCCGCACGGATGCCTAAGGCTAGGCTGGCTTCAGTTTCCTCGATGATTTTGATCGAGCCTTTTTGTGCTGCTTCAGTAAACATAGGGGCGAAGCCAAAGGACTCGAGTCCAAAGTAGCAAGATCGTATAGTGCTGATGCAACCCGCACCAACTAGTAGATCCGACTCGTAGCCTGCTGTGAAACACAGCAGTGTGAGATCACGGGGGCGCGGATCACGCCGTAACAAGGCGCGAACAAATGCGGTTGGACGACGATAAATGGTCATGCCGCCGAGAGCAATGGTCATGCCATCTTTGACCAGATCGGCGGCTTCGGTTAACGAGAGTTGTTGGTACATAAAGATTTGAATATGCCTAAGATTGTTGCTTGGAGCACAAAACACTACATCACAAAAGATTACCTTATCTTAAAGAGTGCCATAGTCAAGAGAAATCGCAAAAATTGGTTTTGTGAAAATCTTGACAAACGGTCAAAACATTATTAAAGTTATTGACATGCATCAAGAGAGGCTCTGGCAACAGAGTCCGGCAACCTAGGAGTCAAACCTAAGGTGCCCTTCCACCGTTGTGGAGATGTGGTCGCAATTTCGATTGTGGCAACAAATTTGACGGTGGTGACTATCTTGCGCCTCGCTGCGATGCAATAGCGAGGCGCTTTTTATTTCACCAAGAAAGGTATCGTGAACATGACCCCCATTTACCTCGACCACTCGGCTACTACTCCTACCGACCCGCGCGTGGTGCAAGCCATGCTTCCCTATTTCACCGAAGTGTACGGCAACGCATCATCAGCTCATTCGTTTGGACGGAATGCTGAACACGCGATTGAGACAGCACGCGAGACGATTGCTGCCGTGCTGAAGTGTAAGCCAAAGGAAATTATCTTTACCAGCGGCGGCTCAGAAAGCGACAATTTGGCTGTACGCGGTGCGGCTTGGTCGGCACGTCAGATGGGGAAGGGAACACATCTCATCACTACCCCGATTGAACACGGGGCTATTGGCAAGACAATTGAACAACTAGCGACTTTGCAAGGGTTTGAACGCACGGTATTACCTGTTGACCAGTATGGCCGCGTCAGCACACAAGATTTCGAGGCGGCTTGCAAACCGGGAACGACCCTCGCCAGCATTATGTACGCAAACAATGAAGTTGGGACGATTCAACCGCTTAGTGAATTGGCTGCGATAGCTCACGCGCATGGAGCGATATTCCATACGGACGCGGTTCAGGCAGCCGGTCAACTTTCGCTGGATGTTAATGCATTGGATGTTGATTTGCTGAGCATTTCGGGGCACAAATTTTATGGGCCGAAAGGCGTTGGGGCGTTGTATGTACGGGATGGCGTGGATTTGACACCCGCACAAACTGGTGGCAGTCATGAACGCGGCTTGCGCGCTGGAACTCAGAATACGCCGTTGATTGTTGGATTGGCGGAAGCGCTGCGACTGGCTTATGAGGAATTGGAAACCCGCACAAAACATTATCGAAAACTGCGTGACCAACTGATCGGCGGTGTGTTGGCAACGATTCCCAATGCACGCCTGAGTGGTCATGGTAGCCAGCGGTTGCCGGCACATGCCAGCTTCGTATTTGAGAATATTTACAGCGGAACGTTGGTTAGTCTGCTCGATGAACAGGATATTGCGGCGAGCGCAGCGTCGGCTTGCAAGACCGGCAATCCAGAACCTTCGAGCGTGCTGCTGGCTCTCGGTTACAATCGTGATACGGCAGCTTGCAGTTTGCGTTTGACCGTTGGTACCCAGACCAAACCGCAAGATATTGATTACACTGTCAAGACATTGGCCGCTGCGATTAAGACTCTGATTCGTCAACCAGAAGCGGCATTGGCATAAGGATGATTGTCCGATAGAGATATCTCTCATGATTTGAACAGGGCTTCCCGATCTCGCTTGGGAAGCCCTTTTATAACTTGGTCGTAAGCGTGATCGACCATCTCCAAAATTTCGTCATCTGAAATTGAGTCATCAAAGATAACCGTGTTCCAATGACGCTTATTCATGTGGTAACCGGGCATGATGGCATTGTACGTCTGGCGCAGAATTTCTGCCCAGTCCGGATCACATTTGAGATTGACGCGTTGCGGTTCGGCGTTGAGAGGAATTAGTGCGAAGATTCTGTTCTTGACGCGTAGGACCAATGTTTCATTGTCAAAAGGGAAATCAGAAGTGGTCGCGATTTTGTCCAGCGCGTAGTTCTTGAGAGTCTCATTATCCATTTGAGTATTTCTCCAGCTTGGTCAAACTTCAATCACATGGCCTTCGGCAGCACGAAGTAATCGATCCCACAGAGCAAGGCCAAGTCCAGAGCGTCCAAAGGTATGAACGAGCATCACATCTACTTGGGCTTGGTCGAGCGAACGCATGGCATTAAACAGGTTATGGCTGATTTCGGCTTCAGTGGTACCCAAATTCGCAATTTGAAGGCCTAAGTCGGCAAAAGCTGATTGCTCTTTTTCAGGCACTAAGAGACCAACTTTCTTGTCCTCTCGAATTTCGTCTATGGCATATTGACGCATTGCTGGAACTAGTTTTTCATCAACACCATCGAAAAGCAGCAGTTTGGCGCGAGGCGAATAATGCTTGTAAAGCATACCCGGCGCTATGATACCTTGCTCATCTTCCCGAAGGTGCTTCGATACGACTTTTACATCTGGTATTAGAGCCCGAAGTGTTTCGACTGTGATGCCGCCCGGACGCAAGATAACGGGCTGATCGGTGGTGAGATCAACAATTGTTGATTCGACACCAATTACGGCAGCACCTCCATCTAGGATGAGATTAATACGTCCACCTAAGTCTTCGAGGACATGAGCGGCTGTGGTCGCACTCGGATGGGCAAACCGATTGGCACTTGGAGCGGCTACAGGGCGATCAGCCGCGCGAAGAAGCGCTACTGCTACAGGATGTGAGGGCATTCTCACTGCGATAGTGGGCATTCCCGCTGAGACATTTGGCGGAACATTTGGGCTGCGCTTCAAGACAAATGTCAATGGGCCGGGCCAAAATTGCTTTGCCAGTTCGTAAGCAAGGTCAGGAATATTTATGGCGACAGTAGGTAATTGGGCAAGATCATGGAGGTGAACAATAATCGGATCAGAGGCCGGACGCCCTTTAGCCACAAAAATTCGATCAACGGCTTGAGCATCGAGCGCGTTTGCGCCTAGACCATAGACGGTTTCGGTGGGAAAGGCGACTAATCCACCTAATTGAAGGACATTTGCGGCTTCCTCAATTGGTTCGGCCTCAGGGGCAGTTGGATTAACGCTTAAAACACGAGTCACTAAATCAGGCATGAGTCAAAATCCTTGACCATCGCGAGCCGCTGCTAAAAGATGAGCTAATTCGGCGAGACCTGACGCGTTTTCGCAGCGTGAACGCCAATCTTGAGGAATGGCACTTAATCCGAGTCTAGCGCCCATGATGCCACCGGCAATGCAAGCAATCGAGTCGCTATCGCCATTAGTATTCGCAGCACGACGAACACATGCCACGTAATCATCAGGGTAGCGAAGGACACAACACAACGCGAGGGCAACGGCTTCTTCACCTGTCCAACCCTGTCCGATATGATCCAATGCTAAATCTTCGTTTGTCCAGCCTAATATGTGGCCAACCCGCAAAATTGCCAAATCAAATTCATCGGAAATGCCACTAGCAAATTCGTAGACGCGTGACATATAAGCTGTCGGGGCCACACCATCTAATGCGAGTTTGACCAGATAAGCAGCAGCGACGGTTGCGGCGATGGCGGTCGGATGGCGATGGGTTATTTGACTTGTCGCGATAGCAACTTCGCGGAGGCGCGCCGCATCATGTTGGTACAGATAACCTAGCGGTGCAACGCGCATGGCTGAACCACAGCCTTTTGACTCGACGAGTCCGGAATCGCGCCATAAAACCCCGGCTTGAAAGCGCTTGACCCCATTGATGCAAGTATTGCCGGGAGCGCGGTTATTATCGGGACTATTGAGCCATTCGATAAAGTGTGTACCAATGCCTAGCATCAAGGTATCTAAGTCCGAATGAATTCCTGCATCCAGCAACCCTTCAGACAAAGCCAAAGTCATTTGCGTATCATCGGAATAGAGAGCAGGATAGGGCGGCTCTTGAATTCCAGATTTTCCATATTGCTGACTGATGGTTTCACGCTTGAGAAATTCAACGGGGTAACCCAAGGCATCACCAAGGGCTAATCCAAACAATATGGCTTCTATCTGTTGAACTGAAGCGTTCATTCATCCCTTATTCACATGCTGAACTTCGGAAACGGTTATAATCATAACAGAACGAGATTGTAATGGAGTAGTGATAATGACAGGTATGAAACGTCTTTGGGAACGAATTAAACCATTCTCAATCAGTTTGGGGATTGTGTTGGTATTTGTGGCTGGATTTTTTCTGGGGAGCCAGCGCAATCCACTGCTAGCGCAGGGAGATACAGCGGCACCAGCAAGTGCAGGAAAAGACTTTGAGCCGTTCTGGCAAGTCTATAACATGATTCAGGGCAACTACCTTGACCGCGATAAACTGGAAGACAGCAAGTTGGTTGATGGCGCGATTCAAGGCATGGTCAATTCGCTAGGGGATCAATTCAGTGGTTATATGGATGCCGAAACCTATCCGCTGTTTAACAGCGATCTTTCTGGCGAGGTAGAGGGCATTGGCGCCGTTGTGCAGACTGATGAAAAGACCAAAGAAATTAGCATCGCTCAGGTCTTGGAAGGCTCACCGGCTGAAGCTGCCGGACTGAAGAGCGGTGATGTCTTTGTAAAGGTTGAGGGTGAAGACGTTAGTCAAGCCACTCAATTTGATCTGGTACGTTTGGTACGCGGTAAAGAGGGCACAGTCGTCAGCTTAACGATGCGGCGCGGCAGTGACACGTTGGATTTCAAGATTACACGGGCTAAGATCACAACGCCTGTGGTGGAATCGAAGACGCTAGATAATGGTATCGGGTACGTTAAACTACGCAGCTTTGACGTGAATGCTTATCAAGAGGTTAACTCGGCTATTGATAAGCTTGGTGGCAAGAACCTCAAGGGTTTGGTGTTTGACCTGCGGGGAAATCCGGGTGGCCTGCTGAACTCCGCGATTGACATTGCCAGCTTGTTCCTGAAGAGTGGTACAGTGCTAGTTGAAGATTTCGGGAATGGCAACAAGCAGACCTATACGACCAACGGAAAGTATCTTGGTTACGATGTACCACTGACGATTTTGGTGGACGAGAATAGTGCTAGTGCTTCAGAGTTGGTATCCGGCGCGATGCAGGATAGTGGTCGCGCGATGTTGGTAGGGGTTAAGACCTTCGGTAAGGGAACTGTCCAAACGTGGCAGCAGTTAGTAAACGGTGGCGGCATCCGGCTGACGATCGCGCGCTGGCTGACGCCGAACGGTCATTGGATTCATGGGAATGGGATTACGCCGGATGTTGTGGTGGAGTGGCCGCAGGAAAACCGCGACGAAAACAATGATCCGCAGTTGAAGGCGGCAATTGAAGCACTGACTACCACGACGACCGCCGCAAAAGCGAACTAACCGTTAAGCCGTCGCTTAGCCTACGATGAAACACCTAGACTTTCCAACAGGTAATCATCGTGCTATACTGCGGCGGCTTTAAATGATTATTCAGGAGATTCTGCCATGCAGGTGGCTTTACAAATTGCATCCATTATTATCTCGGTTGTGCTGATTATCCTCATCATGCTTCAGGTGAAGGGTGGCGCGTTGGGGAACCTGCTGGGCGGTGACGCAGGCGGTGGTATTTCACGAACGCGTCGTGGACTCGAAAAGACCCTGTTCCAAATTACTATTGGCCTATCGATTGCATTCTTGGCGATCTCGATTCTCTCGGTGGTCGCTAATCAGGCCAAGTAGCCGACTCTGGTTTATACAAGTAGTCCTGATATGAGTCTGGTTTACAAGGTGTTTTGTAAAAGTGCAAAACACCTTTTTGTGTTGAAAGTATAAGAGGCCAATATGCTGCGAGGTTTCCGCTGGCAAGTACTTGTGCTCGTTATGGCGCTTATTCTGTTTGGGGTCAGCCTCGCAAGCCGAATGAGTAGTAACAATAGCGTTCCGCAACAGACTGCAGCAAGTGCAACTCCAAATTCTACTGCAACGGACTTGCCTATAATTGAACCTACAGCGATTCCAGTGGTGTTGACACCTGATGGCGTTACCAACACTAATATCCCAACTTATAAAGAAGCTTTGATCGGAAATGTACAGCGCCTAAATCCTTTACTGGCGAGTTTAAATCCGGTTGACCATGATATTACGTCTCTTATCTTTGAAGGCTTGGTAAAGATCAATGCCTACGGCGAACCTGTACCCGCTCTCGCAAAGAGTTGGGTGATTTCGTCTGATGGGCTAGATTACGTGTTCCAACTGCGAAGTGATGTATTGTGGCAGGATGGGCTACCTTTCAGTGCGTCGGACGTGCTCTATACATTTGGCATTCTGCAAGCCAGTGATTTTCCCGGTGAACCGGCGCTGGGTGCATTCTGGCGAACGGTCGAAATCCAACAGCTTGATACGCAGCAAATTCGCTTCCGGTTGACGCAACCGTTGGGCAGCTTCTTGGACGCCATGCAAATCGGCATTCTTCCGGAACACGCTCTTCGTGGCACGAGTGCAGCACGGTTAGCCAGTCATCCGTTTAATTTGACGCCGATTGGTACAGGACCGTATCAGCTCGAGGCATTACGTTCGACGAGCACCAACAGAACGGATATTGTCGATTTACGTGCTGCACCGGTTTACAGACAGCGTCCAGACGGTCAAAACGGCTACGCAGTTGATCGCATCAGTTTCCATCTGTACGGAAGGTTTGATGAAGCGCTCAGCGGGTTGAAAAACGGTGAGGTTGATGGACTTGCAGGGCGAGACCGCATGGAAAGTGCGGCGCTCCTTGATCTTCCAAACATCAACCTGCACACGACAGTAGAACCGACTCTGGGTGTTCTCATCTTTAATTGGGCAAGCGATAAAACGAAGTTTTTCCGTGAGCAACGCATACGACAAGCTCTGCAAATCGGACTAGATCGTACCTCACTCGTGACACAGAACTTAAAAACGGCGTCTATGAAGAATGAGGCAGTTATCGCCAACAGTCCAATGATACCCGGCTCATGGGCTTATATTGGAGATTTGGTCTGGCCGAAAAATGATTTAGCCGCAGCGACACAACTTCTGGACACTTCTAATCTAGGCAAAGGATCATCGGGTGCAGAAGCTACACCTGATCCCAGTGGAAAGCGCTTCGGCTTCAGCATCCTCACGCCTGATACGCCCAACCTTGTCAAGATGGCTCAAGACATCGCAAATCAGTGGACGCAGTTGAATATCGAGGTTACTGTGGAATCGGTTGATAAGGACACGTACCAAAAGCGCCTCGATGATGGTGAGTTCGGGGCAGCAATTGTTGAGCTTTCAATTAATGGCAGCGCTGATCCGGATGTATATCAGTTCTGGGACGCTGATCAATATCCTGACGGTAAGAATTATGGTGGTGTGGATGACCGTCGAATTGCGGAAGACTTAGAGCGGGCGCGGGGCGATTATAACGGCATTAACCGAGCCATACGCTACCGCAGCTTCCAAGAGGATTTTGTGGCGCGGGCGATTTCGCTGCCACTCTATTACCCCCTGTATACCTATGCCGTAGCTAACAAGGTACAGGGTCTGCAACTGGGTTTCATGGGAACGCCTGCCAGCCGATTTATCAACTTGCAGGATTGGACACTCGGTTCGTAGGAGGACTAGAGTGCATTTTCGGCGGTCAGGATTTGGGTGAGCAGTTCTTTACGGGCGCTGCCACCTAGCATTTCCAGCTTGCGTACATTGAGCGGGTCAATAGCTTCACGTAATAATCGAATTTCCTCGTCCGAAGGTGGAAGCGTTTCAGGCACTTCGGGTGCAATCTCCAGTTCGAAGCCGGTTTTCTTTTGAATCTGCTCAATTGTCACGCCGGGGTGAAAGTGTGTAAGCCGCATACGACCATAAAGCCAGTCGAACTGTCCTAAGTCCGTTACCAAATAGCGAACTCCAGCCCCTCGTTTGCGTTGTGCGCTGTGTCCCAATCCACTGACAAAATCCAACTTCTCAACAAATGTGACGCGAGAATGACGTGGAACATACAGGTGAATCTTACTGGAAAAGGTCGTTACATCTGGAATGCCACCCGTACCGGGAAGGCGCATTCGCGGGTGAAAATAATCTTTACCAAAAGCAATATTATTGAAGTTGCCTGATGAATCTACTTGAGCAGGTCGAAAGAACTCTTTGAGTTGATAGGCTGGGAGCAAATCGGCTGAACCTGCCACAAAACCAAAGTGCATCTGCGCCTTCGAAAGCCACATATCTTCCACGCGCCCCACCCCGAGTGGTGACCAGTCTTGGACAAGGCTTTGGCCGATGGCAGAAGTGAACTTGACATTAGGCGCATGAGTACATTTGGCTAGGATAAAACCTGCCATGACTAAGGGCGTATTGATGCCTTGGGCGAGCAACTCACCATCGACGACCTGACGAGAAATACAAACGGAAATCAGTTCATCAATGGTGAAGTCGGTCATCAGTTAATCCTCGGCCTTGCTACCTGTGCCATCCATACGAACCATGATCGGCTTAAACTTGCCGACAATATCGAGCAATTCGGATTGGGCAGCAATTACTTGTTCGACATTCTTGTACGCCTGAGGTGATTCGTCAAGGCCAGCACCGATAAGCGTTACGCCACGCTCTTTCAAATAGCGATCACGCTCGGTTTTTGTAATGCTCTCCAAGGCAGCGCGCCGACTCATCGCGCGTCCCGCTCCGTGTGCAGCAGAGTTTAGCGACTCGGCTACGCCCTTTCCACGTACCAAAAACGCGGGATCGGCCATTGAACCGGGAATGACCCCGAGTACATCTTTTCCAGCAGGTGTCGCGCCTTTACGATGGACAATTACGCTGCGTTCCGTTGAGCCAAAGCCTGCAGGTGCAGGTATGGTCTCTCTCCATGCGAAGTTGTGATGGTTTTCCACAACCGCAACTGGCTTCAAACCCACCGCTTTAGCGACGCGCTTATGAATGACTTCGTGATTGGCTGAAGCAAATCGTCCTGCCAATTCCATTGACAGCCAATACTCTTGGCCTTCATGCCAGTCAAGCGGAAGCCATGCTAGATGACTGACACTCTTGTCCAAATTCTGATGGAGTTTTTTGGCTAATTCTGAGTAATGGTTGGCTATTCGATAGCCTACACCTCGCGACCCACTGTGAGAGAGTAATGCGAGGTATTGTCCAGCCTTCAAGCCAAGTTGCTCATCAGCGACTTCGAGCGTAAATGCGCCCCAATCCACAAAATGGTTTCCGCTGCCGCTTGTACCAAGTTGACTGTATGCGGTGTCTTTCAAAGAGGCGAGGAACTTCGTGGCAGACCACTTAGGGTCATCCAAAACTTCGTGCTCACCTCGATTTTTCCCTCCCCAGCATTTTCCCGCGCCAAAAAGTGTTTGCTCCACGAGGGCATTCCTGAATTGTACGGCTTTTTGGTTAATCACAATAGGCGATATATCGAAGATGGAAAATCGGACGCGGCATGCTATGTCGACACCAACTGCATATGGAATTACCGCGTTATCGGTTGCTAATACACCACCGATAGGGAGCCCGTAACCCACATGGGCATCTGGCATGAGTGCGCCAGCGACACTAATCGGCAAGCGCATGGCAGCATTCATTTGAGCAAGCGAATGCTCGTCAATATATTCGCTACCCCATACTTGGTATGGCAGTGGGGTTGCACGAATTTCTTCATCATATTGAGACATGATTACTCACTTTGGAAACTTGGTTCAATTTGAATATTAAGGGGTCACAATGGATTTTTCAATCCTGATTTTGGTATCTTTGACAAACATGGACAACTGACGTTTATCTTTTGCCCTTCTCTCAAGTATGTTACAATAACCGGATGATGCAGAGAATTATCCATTAACCTATTGGATAAATTACAGGAGCGCCGAATGTCTTTCGTAACCATCCTAAAACAAGCCGATATTTTTTATGAGCTTTCCAATACGCAACTTGAACTGGTTGCTTCCATTTGTACGGATAAAACGTATCAGGCAGGGGAATTGGTTTTTGAAGAGAACACGCCGGGAAGCGAACTGTGCATTATCGCGGATGGTGAAGTCGAGATTCAAGTGAATCCGACGACATTAGGCAAGAAAGATGAGGGGACGGGATCGTATACTATCGCCACACTTCGAAGAGGGCAGTCATTCGGCGAGGTAACACTGGTTGATGAAGGTCTGCGTTCGGCATCGGCGCGGGCATCACAGCCGGACACGCATTTGTTAGCAATTCCACGGGCCAAGTTGATGCTGTTGTGCGATACCTATCCACAACTGGGTTATCGGCTGATGCGAAATTTGGCAGCAGACTTGGCGATGAAAATACGGCATACGGATTTGCAAGTACGCGAAGTTTTGACTTGGGCTCCCCGCAAATAAATCCGTTTTAATGGACTAATTTGTTTTAATGGAGCGCACAAACCTGTGCGCTTTTTTTGTGAATGGTTACATCATGGATTATCGAATTGTCGTAGCACTGGCTTGCTTGCTTATTGGGCTTTCCAAAGGAGGATTTGGAGGGCCAATTCCCGGCGCAATGCTTACTCCCTTGCTGAGTCAGGTTATGCCTGCAGGTCAAGCGGTAGGTATTGTTCTTATTCCATTATTAATTGGCGACGTTATTGCGATTACTTTTTATTGGCGCAAATGGGATAGCTCTACCATCCGATTATTGATGCCGGCGGCCATTATTGGAATTGTGGTAGGCAGCCTTGTGTTAAGGTATTTGGCCGACAGCGGTCAAGACATCACTATTAAGCTTATTGTTGGTTTGTTTTCGCTCATATTGGTTATCTATAAAGTGGGTAGTGGGCGGCTAAAAGCCATTCAATATCATCCACAAAGGTGGCATGGTACGCTGGCGGGAGGAGCAACAGGTTTCGGTTCGGCTCTCGCCAATGTCGGTGCACCACCTTACACCGCATACATGCTCCTCCAAAAGATTACTGATCCTATTGTTTTTATTGGAACTACGTCGCTCTTCTTCGGGATCGTTAATTTGGTCAAGCTGCCCTTTGTGCTGGCAAGCAAGAATATTCTTGATTTTCACTTGCTGGTGAGCATTTTATGGGCGCTACCACTCATTCCAATTGGCGCATGGTTGGGACGTATGTTTGTGCGGATTGTAAACCCCGCACTCTTTGAGCAGATTATGCTGGTGCTGTTGTTCTTACTCAGCCTATATACATTAGTTGATGCTGCAAGTAAGTTAGCTAACTGACGAGTTCGAGGCGCATAGCTTACGATGCGCCTCAAACATCTTGTTATTTGGCGACAATGCGGACGAATTTACGTTTGCCGACTTGAAGGACCACTGGCAGCATTTCTGGTGTGATCGTAGCCAATGGGTCGGTAACGGGTTGTTCGTTCATGCGAATGCCATTCTGCTGCATGAGGCGTTTGGCTTCGCCGCCGCTTCCCACCATCTCTAGACGGCGGAGAATATCCAGTACCTTTTCAGGTGTATCGAGCTTTTCTACAGGCATATCTTCAGGAATGCCACCATGACTGCGGAAAACTTCGTCCCATCGTTTTTGTGCGGCCTGAGCGTCATTGGCGCTGTGGAAAATGGTCACGATATCACGAGCGAGGCGCATCTTGACTTCGTTGGGATGCAGTTTGCCGGATTGGAGATCTGCTTCCAGCTCTTTAACCTGACTGGGTGCCCATCCGAGAATGAGCTTGTGATAGATGGGCATAACCTTGTCAGGAAGGCTCATGATCTTACCGAACATGTCCCATGGTTCGGCCATAATCGGAATATGGTTCCCAAGGCTCTTGCTCATCTTAATATCGCCATCAGTGCCGGGAAGACTTTCGCCCATGATGATGGCAACTTGCGGACGCTGGCCCATTGCCTCTTGAAGCTTGCGACCTGCGACGACGATGTTGAATAGTTGATCTTGTCCACCGACCTGAACATCGGTTTCTTGCGCAACGGCATCATAGCCTTGCATCAAGCCATAAAAAAGTTCATGCAGGTAAATGGGCTGACCATCGTCGAGGCGGCGCTTGAAGTTTTCACGAACTAAGAACTGCTGAACTGTGAAATTGCTGGCTAGTCGAATGATGTCAGCAAAGTCGAGCGTCGAAAGCCACTCGTCATTGAAACGGACACGTGTTAGCTCACGATCAAGGATTTTGAAGGCTTGGTCGGCGTAAGTACGGGCGTTTTCATGCACCTGTTCGACTGTTAGTTGATCTCGGGCTTTGTCCTTATCGGAAGGATCGCCAATTAGGCTGGTGAAACTTCCAATAAGGAATGTCACGTCATGGCCTAGTTCTTGGAACTGGCGCAGTTTACGCATGGTTATGGTGTGACCGAGATGCAGATCAGCCGTGCGAGGGTCATAACCGCAGTAGACACGCAGAACACGACCAGCTTTTTCGGCTTCAGTTAGTCGGGCGTGCAGTTCCTTTCGCATGGTTTCTTTGGTTTGCGGGTCCCCATATTCCGCGCCGGACATGAGAATCTCGACTTGCTCATCAATGGTGGGCATAAGAATTTCCTAGTTCAAAGGTGGGCGAATTTATGGGTGTAGTATATCGAACGGGTGTAAAAGGTGGAATAGTCGATCACCAGTCCATCATGTTTTGATTTCTCAGTGGTCAGATTTTGAATCGTCTATCTCCAATCGCTTGACTATCATTATCGCCCGCTTTACAATCCTCTCTACTGCCCTCGTAGCTCAGGGGATAGAGCAGCGGTCTTCTAAACCGTTGGTCGGGAGTTCGAATCTCTCCGAGGGCGAATTGAAAACACCCGCTCAATTGAGGCGGGTGTTTTGTTTCATTTGTAGTTTGGCTTATTGAGCCATGATACTCTGATAAACTTCAGTTGTTTCTCGAGATGGGATCTTTCCTTCACGTTTCAATTCGTCGGTCAAGCGCTGATAATGGGCTGCAGCTTCACTGCGACGTCCCAATGTGACATAGAGCTTCATCACTTCTCGGTGAATATTCTCTCGAGTAGTATCTTCAGCCAGTACTCGTTGAAATAGACCTAACGCATGTTCCGGACGATCTTCCTCAAGGCGAATGCGAGCCACTTCAGAAAGAGCCTCCAAGTAACCTGCCTTAAAGTCTGTTCGCCGGTCAATAATCCATCGGTCAGTATGCCCTTGAAGGAATGGCCCTCGATATAAATCGATTGCATGCTGCCAAGCGGTTAAGCGTTCTTTGCCTTCTGTTGTGCGTCCCATCATGAGGGCGGTTGCGAAATCCATCACATCATAGTGGACTGCCATATCGGGGTTAACTCGATAATAACCACCATCGTGTACCAGCACATCCATGTCGAGCGCCTTGTGTAAACGACGCTTCGTTACATGAAACACATTGACCGCCTGATCCATGTGGAGTTCCGGCCAAAACGCTTGGCAGATTTCGGAACGGGTAACGATTGGACGATCAAGAGCGAAAAAGAATAATAAACGGGGTAGGTGGCCTTCCCAGCTTTCAATTGCTTTTCCGTTCATGATGACATGCCCCGGCCCCAGCGCGAAAACTTCCAGCTTATGTTTCCCGCCTGTTTCAGTCCGGTAAAAGTTATTTTTAATGAGCAGGTTATCTTCTAAAAGAACGGCTCGTTTTTGAGCGATAAGTGAGACCCAAGGCAAACGGGGCAGTGTTCGACTGTTAACAATAATTCTGCAATTATGTGTCGGGCTTGCAACGAGCTTCTCAATGAACATCTGAATATCATCGGCACTATCACTGCGATCATACTCATCTAGGATAAGATAGAACGGTTCCTTGCTGACTTCAGCCAAGTCTTGGGCGAATGTCTCAACTAATGTGTTAAAATTGCCAGCCTTATTTGGGGGTAAGATATTGATGTGGCGTCCAAATGTAGGGAATTGATTCGCAAGATCGTGCGTCAATCCTGCAATCAACGATTTAAGATCAATATCGTCCGGACCTAGGGCATAATATAAAACGCGCTCATCAAGAGAATGCAGAAGTTTTGCGACTAAAACGGAACGATACCGACTACGTGGATGCAAAAGAATTAAGCGTGCGACTTGAGTTTGTTCCCGGAAAGTCTGGTATGACACGTCAATCAGATTGTCTAGGTTCATATTATCACTTCACTTTGGTGGTGGTTCCAACCATGGATAGTAACAATTGTAACATAGTTTAATATAGGATGCTAATCAGCACGTATAATCTTCTTACAAGTTGTTTTTCGGAGGAAAAATGCAACGTCCGCCTCGTCCATTCGGTGTAACATTAGCTGTTATCGCTAGTGTCATCCTCTTTACGTTGTTTCCGCTAGCCGAAGTGGCGTTGCTTGTTTCGGTCAGGTTGCATTTTGCCAACATGACTCTAGAAGGGGATGGACCGCAGCCCATCGCAATGGGTGCTGATTTTCTCGGTATTCCTGATAGTCGGATTATTCTTCAAGCGGTTATTGCTATCGTTTTCTTGGTTATTGCTATATTTGCTTGGCGTGGCCGCCCTCCATTCATGCGCTATGTATTGATGCTGACCTGTATCGGGTTGACGCTATACAGCATTCTGAGCGTTATTCTAGGGCAATTAACTGAAAAATCGCTAGAAGCAGGTATGAGTTCTCTAGACTCCATCCTGAATTCCATCTCATTGGGACAGTTCTTTATCAGCAGTATGGTAACTTTGTATGTGGTCTGGTATCTAAATCGTGGGCCAGCGCGAGCATTCTACCGAGGCTACTATCTGTCGCTTCCAATTGATGGTTCAACACCTGATGTTGTAGCCCCTAATTCCACACCAACGTAAATACAAAGTTTTGTGGGAAGTGGATGCCCGATCAATACAAATTGACCGGGCATAAATTGCTCAAGCAGTTATTGCAGAGCTTTTTCGCGGTCGGCCATTTCCATCTGCACTAACTCACGTCGTAATGTCTTTCCCACAGTTGTTTTGGGTAGTTCCTTGATGAATGTAATTCTGGTGGGCACTTCATAGCGTGCGAGCCGTTTCATACAATGGTCAATCAACTCTTTTTCGGTAGCGGATTGATCAGGGCGCAGAACAACCCATGCTTTGAGCGCTTCTTGTCCAGACTTGTCGGCATCTGGATGCGGAATAGCAGCGACCCCTACCTCCATTACAGCAGGATGTTCACTTAGCACTTTCTCGATGTTGTTAGGATAGACGTTGAAACCACCAATGAGCGCCATGTCTTTCTTGCGATCTACGATATAGAAATACCCATCGTCATCCATGCGACCGATATCACCGGAATATACGAAGTGTTTCCCGTCTTTCTCCCGCAATACATTGGCTGTCTCGGTGGGCATCCCGTAATACCCGACCATCACCTGTGGCCCGGCCATAATAATTTCACCGATCTCACCAATCGGCACTTCGGTCACACCATCATCGAGGCTTACGATACGCACATCCATATCCGGGAGGGGGAGGCCAATTGAGCCAGTACGGTTTTCACCCGCCATAGGGTTGCAATGGCTGGCAGTAGGAGTCTCGCTCATACCGTAGCCCTCTCTTAATTTCCCCCCTGTGATGCGTTCGAATTCGAGTTTTGTGGAGGGGGGAAGTGGGGCGGACCCACTTACGCAGGCCCGAATTGAGCGCAAATCAGCCTTACCCGCTTTAACATCAGGATGGTTGTTTATCGCGTTGTAAAGAGCTGGAACCCCTTGGAACAAGGTCGGCTTAAACACGTTAATATTATCGAGCACATCACCAATATCACGGGCATTCGGAACCAGAATGATTTCAGCCGCAATTCCAACCGCGAAGTTTAGTACGGCGACCATCCCGAAGGCATGAAATAATGGGATTGCACCTAAGAATTTATCGGGTTTCCCATTATCACTGCTGCCTAGCCATGCTCGCATCTGCAGGGTATTTGCGACTAGCGCCTTATGAGTCGCCATAACCGCTTTAGAGACGCCAGTTGTTCCTCCTGTATATTGGAAGAGAGCCAAATCCTTCTCGGGATTGATTGTTACATTAGCTTTTTTACCGGCATATTTAGTTAGCACATCCTGAAACCAAACATCACCACTTTGAAGTTCTACACGATGCCCCTCTTTTTTCTCCTTGGCTACGGTGAAAAGGAGTTTAGCTGTGGAAGGCAAATACTCTTTGACATTGGTTACAATGACCTTTTTGACTTTGGTTTTTGCCTGAATTTGTTTGACGGTATTGTAAAACAGACTCATAGTAATGACGATTGGCGCTTCACAGTCATTGATTTGGAACTGCATCTTGTCGGCTGGATATGTGGGATTTGTGGCGGCTACGACGCCTCCAGCCTTTAGAATGCCGTAGTAACTGATGACGAACGCAGCAATATTGGGCATGACAAGAGCGACACGGTCACCTTTTTTGAGACCCATATCAACTAATCCGGCAGCAAGGACATCGGAGTATTGGTCAAGTTCTTGGTAACTTATTGAACTGCTGACACGCCCTAGCAGTGGCAGGTGGGCGCTGCTCACTAGAGCCGGATTATTGGGTGTTTTCTTAACCGCGTCTTCAAGAAAACTTTGGACAGTAATGTCGGGATAAGGTTCTAAACTAGCAGGAACATTGGGGTCATAGTTTTTCGTCCAAGGACGGTCAGCATATGTAACCATATTTTGTACTCCGAATTTTATAAACGAAAGCTATAGTTTAGTTTTATTTCGACGCTGTCTGTCTTAGTGTTCAACTGCCTCCAAACAAATCCCAGATGAATCACTCCGCATTAGGGGGCCTATTCGCGATCTGCCATTTCCATCTGCACTAATTCACGACGCAGTGTCTTGCCCACTGTTGATTTGGGGAGCTCCTTAATGAAACTAATTCTCGTTGGTACCTCATAACGAGCTAAGCGTTTCATACAATGTTCAATGAGTTCCTTTTCGGTTGCTTGTTGATCAGCGCGGAGCACAACCCATGCTTTGAGCGCTTCTTGACCGCTTTTATCCTTATCAGGATGTGGAATAGCAGCAACACCAACCTCCATAACGGCTGGATGTTCACGTAATACATTTTCAATATTATTGGGATAGACATTAAATCCACCGATGAGAGCCATGTCTTTCTTACGGTCGACGATATAGAAATAACCATCATCATCCATTCGCCCAATATCGCCGGAGTAGACGAAATATTTCCCGTCTTTTTGGCGCAAGACGTTACTCGTTTCGGTTGGCATACCATGATAGCCCGTCATCATTTGAGGTCCTGCCATGATGATTTCACCGATTTCGCCTATTGGCACTTCGGTCTCACCATCGTCAAGGTTAACAATTCGAACATCCATATCAGATATTGGCAGCCCGATAGAACCCGTGCGGTTTTCCCCGTAGATTGGGTTACAGTGGGTAGCAGTGGGTGTTTCGCTCATCCCAAATGCTTCTCGAAGATTACCTCCGGTGATGCGTTCAAACTCTAGTTTTGTTGATGGAGGCAGTGGTGCTGAACCACTGACGCATGTTCGAATTGAACGTAAATCAACTTTGCCTGACTTTACATCAGGATGATTGTTGATTGCGTTATAAAGTGCTGGAACACCCGGAAACAATGAGGGCTTAAAATGGTTAATGCAATCGAGTACATCCCCAATATCGCGGGCGTTCGGTACCAGTATGATTTTTGCTCCTAAACCAACTGCATTGTTCAGTACGCCGACCATACCAAAGACATGGAATAAGGGTAGTGCGCCGAGGATGATGTTATGCGGTTCATGAGTCCCACCGGCTTCGAGCCATGCTTTTATTTGAAGGGTGTTTGCAACCAATGCTTTGTGAGTGGCCATTACCGCTTTGGAGACGCCTGTTGTGCCTCCTGTATATTGGAACAGTGCTAGGTCTTTCTCAGGATTAATGGTTACATTGTTTTTTTTGCCTGCATATTTTGCCAGCACGTCCTGAAACCAGACATCACCACTTTGCAAAGTTTCAATCCGATGACCTTCTTTTTTCTCCTTGGCCAAGGTAAAAAGTATTTTGGCAGTGGTAGGCAAGTACTCTTTAACATTCGTGACAATCACGGTTTTAACTTTGGTTTTTGGCTGAACCTGTTTAACGGTGTCATAAAACAAGCTCATCGTGATTACAATGGGCGCATCACAATCATTGATTTGAAACTGCATTTTGTCTGCCGGATATGTTGGATTTGTGGCCGCAACAACGCCACCGGCTTTAAGAACACCGTAATAACTGATAACGAATGCAGCAATATTAGGCATTACCAGAGCAACCCGGTCGCCTTTTTTCAATCCCATATCTACTAGCCCAGCTGCGAGCGCATCGGAGTACTGGTCAAGTTCTTGGTAGCTTACTGAACTGCTAACCCGCCCTAACAGCGGTAGATGGGCACTGCTCACCAGTACAGGATTATTTGGCGTTTTTGTTGCGGCTTCTTGCAGAAAACTTTGAATGCTTACGTTGGGATAAGGCTCTAAAGATACTGGAACACCGGGGTCGTAACTCCTCGTCCAAGGACGGTCAGTATATGTAACCATAGTTTGTTCTCCAAATTCTTTTTCAGTAAAACCTAACATTGAATATTGAGTTCCAAGTATAGACTGTGGTCAAAGCATGTCCAAATTTATGTCGTACCCCAAGCTCTCCATTCGTCGGGTAGACGGGCAACTTGCCCGTCGTGGGTGATACAAATGTGTTTACTCAATCCTTCCACGAACAAGTCGCGTGTTTTAGCATCCACAATTTCATAACCAAATGTTAATCCACGACTTTTCATCTCTTCAATCCAGCAGCAAACCGTGATTTGTTGGCCATAATGGGCGGGTTTTATGTAGCGAGCATTGATTTCTGATACGGCCAGATAATGACCGCTTCTTTCAAAAGTAGCGTAATCACTACCGCGCTGACGGGCGTAATTACTCCGTCCCTCTTCAAAGTAGACAATGTAGCTGGCGTGGTGAATGATGCCCATAGCATCTGTTTCAGCATAGCGTACGTAGAAGCTCGTTTCAATCACAGTACGATTTGTAGGAGGCAAAGTGATACTCCAATGCGAAGTCGATAGAGCGAGGAGGATAACAAAGGTGATGCTACATGCCAAATTGTAGATATCATCAATTGGGAGAGCATGTAACGCTTGTGTTATAATTCATATGTTATGTGCATGAGTTAGGGATTAACCCGGAGGATGCGGAATATGGATATTAACCAAGCCGCACGGATGATTGAATGGCTCGATGAAGAACGTCGGCGGGATAAAGCGAATATCGCGACCCTAGAAGAACGACTGGCACAGCAACAAGATACGATCACTATGCTTTCGAAACGTATCAATAGCATGGAATCTGATCAAACGGTGATACGGACCCAGATTACGCCTTCGGGGCGCGAGACGGATCTGATCGGGCAGCTTCGTAAAGAAGTGGTGCAGCTTATTGAAAATGTTGAGGCCAAACGGCTGACGGCTGAGCGTGAAGCTGAGCGTCGTGCTGACCTTGCCCGTGAAAATGCGATGCGACCGGTTCGTGAACTCACTGAGAAACTTGAGAAAATGGAACGCCAAACCAGCACGTTGCCCGGCTATGAAGTTGAGCGTGAACGCGTTTCTGATTCAGTGGCATTACTTCAACAACGTGTCGATGATCTGTTTAAGAAAGTGGAAGAACCTGATCGCCGTCTTGCCTTCCTTGAAGAGCAGCGGCGGCAAGACAGCAGACGTGTATCTGAAGTCCAATCGGAAATGCCGGAAATTCAGAAACAGGTGGACGGGGTACGTCCTAAACTAACACTGCTTGAGGATTTGACGCTTCGAATTGAACGGCGTGTACAAGACGTACAAAACAGTGAACGGGAACGCCGGGAGCAGATTCAGCAGTTTATTGATCAACAGACACTCCAAATCCAGCAGCGCGACCAGCAAATTGCGGAACTAGTCAAACGGTTCGGTGAGCAAGATAGCCAAATGCAACGCAATATCGAGCGCTTCGAAACATGGCAAGAAGCTTATCGGAATATGAAGAAGATTATTGATGACTTTGAACGTATTGGTGATCGTCTGGAACGACGCATTAACGAAGTAGCCGAAATGCAGCGCTTAAGTGAGGAACGGTTCCGTCAAGAATGGAATGACTGGACGGCGGACGATCAAAAGCGTTGGAAGCAGTTTACGATCTCCAATGATGAAGTGTGGCGAAGCCATGACAAAGAATTTGATCGCTTCGTAACAAAGATGACTGAACTCGAAGCTATGTTCCCACCCTTGCAGGATAGCTTAGGTCGTATTTGGGGCCTGGAACGAGAGCGCGCACAACTTTACCGTGACCGTTACCAGTCAATGCTTTTAGAATTCGACACGGGTTCCAAATCAACGACTGTCAAACTACCCGCTGTGCCGACCAATACTTCAAACAATGGAAATGGTACAAACGGGAATACCTAACGGGCTAATGCTCTGCTAGGGGTGTTTCCTGAGTTTCGTCAATGCCGGGGTGTTCATCTGTTACACGAGTGATGTTCGCCCCTAAAGCCTTCAACTTTTCCTCGACGCGTTCATAACCCCGATCAATTTGGTGAATGTTGAATATTCGGGTTTGACCTTTTGCTCCAAGCGCGGCCAGCAAGATGGCCATACCTGCACGAATGTCAGGGCTGGTGATATATGCTTGGCCCTGCAATGTCGTTGGCCCTTGAACGAGTACCCGATGGGGGTCACACAGGGTGATTCGTGCCCCCATCCGCACCAATTTATCAGTAAAGAAAAACCGGCTTTCGTACATCCAATCATGGAAAAGGACGGCGCCGGCACATTGAGTCGCAATAACCAGCGCGATGCTCATCAAATCTGGTGGAAATGCGGGCCAAGGCTGGGCCTTAATAATGGGCATGCGATTCCCTAAATCGGGAATAATGTTGAGGGTTTGTACAGCCGGAACAAAAATATCTTGGCCTTGTGTTTCCCATCGAACTCCCAAACGACCAAAGGTTAGGGCAATCATTTCAAGTTGATGAGGGTCGGCCTCAGTAATGCGGATTTCTCCGCCGGTCACGATGGCAGCACCAATAAAACTGCCCACCTCCATATAATCTGCCCCGATACGGGCTTCACCACCATGTAAGCGCTCGACACCTTTGATGATAAGGCGATTAGTTCCTGAGCCTTCTATTTGCGCGCCCAAGGCATTGAGCATGTCACAAAGATCCTGAATATGCGGTTCGCAGGCGACATTGCGAAGAATAGTAGTGCCCTTCGCAAGAACAGCAGCCATGAGCGCGTTTTCGGTCGCAGTGACACTGGCTTCGTTAAGCAGAATGTCTGCGCCGATTAGGCCATTGGTTTCCATAATGAGGAGGGCTTTTTCGAGGATAATGCTTGCCCCTAGCTTTTGGAGGGCGATGGCGTGCGTGTCTAAACGACGTTCACCAATGCTGTCTCCACCGGGGATCGGCAGTTTGATGCGTCCCATACGGGCGAGCATGGGACCCGCAAATACAATGCTGGCACGTATCTTGGAGGCCAACGTAGGATCAATTTCGGTTGTCGTAATGTTTTTGGCGTGAATTCTGACTGAGGAGTCGTCCAGCCATTCTACCATTGCACCGAGTTGGCGCATAATGTCGAGCGTTGTTTTGACATCGCCAATATTAGGCATGTTGCGTAAAATGACCGGTTCATCGGTCAGGAGGCAGGCGGGGATCATTTTGATGGCAGCGTTCTTGTTGCCACCCGCTTTGATTGTTCCAGAGAGTGGTTTACCGCCCTCAATCACAAATTGTTCCATGAATATGATCCCATCTAAACGATTTTGGTTGATCAAGCCCGCTTATTGTAGCGTGTGCAGATGCGTTGACAACCCTAGTGTCACTCGTTATACTAGCTTCATTCTCAGGAGAGGTATTTATGTTTTGGCTGCACCATCATCTCCATCTTCATAAAAAACCTTTGGTGTTGGTGCTGATTTAGTCCGTCACATGATGTTTGCTTTTTCAAGTCCCCGCACCTAGCGGGGATTTTTGTTTTAACTAGGGGAGGTGTTTGACGATGCTGGCAGTAGTCGATTATGGGGCGGGAAATCTCGGGAGTGTTTTACACGCTCTGAATCATTTACGCGCTGAAAATATGCGTGTTATCCAAGACGGACGCGATTTGAAAGGCGCTGACAAAATTATCCTGCCGGGAGTGGGTGCTTTCGGGGCTGGAATGCAGGAACTTACCAAACGCAACCTGATCGAACCTCTTAAGGAAGCGGCGCTGGCTGGCATACCGTTACTAGGGATTTGTGTGGGCATGCAGTTCTTGTTCGATTACAGCGATGAGATGGGCAACTTTGAAGGACTAGGGATTATTCCCGGTTACGTGACACGCTTTCCCAAAATGGCAGGGCTAAAAGTGCCCCACATGGGCTGGAATCAAATCCGGCTGTGCAGAGAGTGTAAACTGCTGGATGGGTTGACCCCCGACAGCTACGGGTATTTTGTTCATAGTTATTACTGTACACCAGAGCGACCAGAAGATGTGGTAGCCGAGGTGGACTACGGCATTCCAGTTACGGCTATTGTTCAGCATGACAATGTATATGCGGTACAGTTTCACCCTGAAAAAAGTCAGACAATGGGTTTGCAGATTTACTCCAACTTCTTAAAGGTGAGCGCATGATTATCTATCCAGCGATTGATTTGCGTAGCGGGAAAGTTGTCCGGCTGAAAGAGGGTGATCCCAACCGGCAGACGGTGTTTAGCGAAGATCCCATCGCAACGGCGAAAGAATGGCTGGCACAGGGTGCGGCGTGGATACACATTGTTAATCTCGATGGGACGTTCGCGACAATCAATGATAATGCGCGGATTTTAGAAGCGGTGGCCAAGTTTGACGTGAAGGTTCAATTTGGAGGCGGGCTTCGTTCAATTACGGATATTGAACGGGCGATCAATCAGGGGGCAAGCCGGGTGATTATTGGAACGGCGGCGATTGAGCAACCGGAACTTGTGAGTGAAGTTATCGGGCGTTGGGGCAGTGAAAAAGTGGCAGTTGGTTTGGACGCGCGTGATGGAAAAGTTGCGACGCACGGTTGGCAGAATAAGACAAGCCTCACACCTTTGGAACTGGGCAAACAGATGATTGAACGTGGAGTCATTCATGCGCTTTATACCGATGTAAACCGCGATGGTCTCTTGCAGGGGGTGAATGTCGAATCGACGGCGATGCTGGCTCGGGAAACCGGAATGCAGGTAATCGCATCAGGTGGCGTGGGTTCACTGGATGATATTAGACGGCTCAAGGCTACCGGCAGCGTGGCAGGGGCAGTGATCGGAATGGCGTTATATGAGGGGCGGTTTGGATTGGCTGAGGCCTTGAAGTTGGGGGAGGGCAAGGATGCTGGCTAAGCGGATTATTCCCTGTTTGGACGTATTGAATGGACGGGTGGTGAAGGGTGTCAACTTTGTCAATTTGAGGGACGCTGGTGATCCGGTGGAGCAGGCGAGTGTCTACGACAAAGAAGGGGCGGACGAACTGGTCTTTCTCGACATCACCGCGTCACACGAGGGACGTAATACAACGCTTGATATGGTGAGGCGGGTGGCTGATACCATCTTTATCCCGTTTTGTGTAGGGGGTGGCATACGGACGGTTGAGGACATTCGAGCGACATTGTTGGCCGGGGCGGACAAGGTTTCGATTAATAGTTCGGCTATCAAGACGCCCCAACTGATTAATGAGGGCGCTTGGGGTTTTGGAAGCCAATGTATCGTAGTGGCGATCGATCCGAAGTGGCTAGAGGGTAAGTGGGTGGTTCATATCAACGGTGGACGTGTCCCAACCGATAAGGAAGCGATTAGCTGGGCGAAGGAAGTCGAAGACCGGGGCGCGGGAGAAATTCTCCTGACCAGCATGGATCGAGACGGAACGAAGGCAGGGTACAATCTGGAACTGACACAAGCAGTAGCTGAGGCAGTTTCTATACCTGTAATCGCATCGGGTGGGGCAGGTAAAATGGAAGATTTTCGGGACGCTTTGACGACTGGAAAAGCCGACGCGGCACTAGCAGCGACCTTGTTCCACTACAACGAGATACGGATTGGCGAACTCAAGAATTATTTGGCCGAGCAAGGCGTTCCAATGCGACTGCATGGTTGGGAGGCGCTTTGATGTTCGAGCAGGTCAAATGGGACGAACGCGGGCTGGTCTCGGCGATCGTACAGGATGCGGATACAAAGCAAGTTTTGACACTGGCTTATATGAATGCTGAGTCCTTAAGGATGACGATTGAGACGGGCGAGACGGTGTTTTGGAGCAGGAGCCGACAAGAACTCTGGCATAAGGGCGCAACTTCCGGTAATGTTCAGCGTGTGCGCGAGATTTATGTGGACTGTGACGGGGACGCCTTGCTGGTTCTGGTGGAACCGGCTGGCCCAGCGTGTCATACAGGGGCCGTCACGTGCTTTTTTGAGCCTTTAAAGCCGACTGATTGAAGTGATTCACAGGATTCGCAAATTTCGCAGTTTGTGCAATACATCCGCTGAAATGACTGGCGGGAACACGGGAGCAAGGCGCTGAATTGGCAATTTTGTCTGGCGGGAAGCTCGGCTGTTGCTGCTGAAATGGCACAAATGCCGCGGATCGCTCCCGTGTGTCCGCCGCTGCACAATTGGCAGTGCCGTCGCAGCGGATGTGAGGGAGAAAGCCGCCGACGTATTGCAAATTGCTGCCGATAAGCGTGGTGTGGCAGGTTGATTTTGGACAGAGTAATAGTAGGACTGTATTTGATGGTGGACGTGAATAAGTTGCCGCATGTACCCCACCTCAAAACCCTCCCCATAGAACAGGGAGGGGCTTTTAGACTTCCCATAAACAGTTTAAAGTCTTGTTTGCAAGGGTTATAGATATTTTCATTATATGAACACTTGTTCTGATTGTCAAGTTTGATTATTGAAACCAGCAGGGGGTTATTATGGCAGACATGTTGTATTTGCTCGAAGAATTTATCCATGAGCGGAAGGCGAAACCGAAAGAGGGCAGCTACACCAACAGCCTGTTTGATAACGGGATCAACCGTATTGCGCAGAAGGTGGGCGAAGAAGCGACCGAGGTCATTGTGGCTGCGTTAGCTCAGGGACGGAAAGAACAGATTGGCGAACTGTCTGATTTGTTTTACCACACGATTGTATTGATGACGCAGCTCGGTATTACACTGGACGACGTGAGCGAAGAACTTCGCAATCGGCATGGGTAATCCGGACGACGCATAAATCCTGAAACCAAGTACAATAGCTATAATGGTTATCGAGGAGTAGGGTATGTTCGTGAATCGTGAGCGACTTGAACAGATCGAAGCCGACACACTTGCGCCTTATGCTTTGTTGAGCCGCGACAGCAAAGGACGGCATTACCACGATCCTGAACCTCAATACCGTACCGCATTTCAGCGCGACCGTGATAGGATCGTCCACTCGGCGGCGTTCCGGCGTTTGGAATACAAAACGCAGGTTTTTGTAAATGACGAAGGTGATTATTACCGCACGCGGCTGACGCATACACTTGAAGTGTCGCAAATTGGTCGGACGTTGGCGCGGGCATTGGCGGTCAATGAAGATCTGGTTGAGGTGATTTGTCTGGCACACGATTTGGGGCATTCACCGTTTGGTCATGCTGGCGAAGGTGTGCTGAATAAGCTGACCCAGAGCTGCGGCGGGTTCAATCATAATCATCAGAGCTATCGTGTGGTGACTCAGCTTGAGCGGCGCTATCCTGATTGGCCGGGACTCAACTTGTCTTACGAAACGCTGGAAGGAATCGCCAAACACGAGACCGAGTATGATCTGAGCCATATCGCCGGATTTGATGTGGCGATGCGCGGCAGTGTCGAGGCCCAGATCGCCAACATATCTGACGAGCTGGCGTATAACGCACATGACTTGGACGACGGTTTGCAGGCAGGATTGATTAGCCTTGGTGCACTGCAAGAACTGGAAATCTGGCGGCGGGTGTGTGAGCAGGCGGGCTGGAATGGCACCAAAATCGATGAGATCACACGGCATTTGCTGATCCGCGAGTTGATCGGCATCGAAGTTGATGATGTGTTGAAAACCAGTTCAGAACGGTTGGAAGCCCTTCAGCCAAAGTCCCCATCGGACATTCAGAACCATAGTGAACAAGTTGTCGCACACAGCGATGAATTGAAAAAGCTCAACCGTGCCCTCAAAGATTTTATGTACAAGAACATGTACTTCCAATTTCGTGTGATACGGATGGCATCACGGGCGCAGCGCTTTGTTGAACAGATTTTTGACAGCTATCTGCAAGAGCCACGCCAACTGCCTGACGAGTATCAAGCGCAGTTGAAAGATAAGCCAATTGAGCGAGTGGTGGCGGATTACATCGCGTCTATGACAGACCGAGGCGCTCTGTTAGAATACCGACGTTTGTTTGACCCGTTGACGAAGCCGTGATTGATCGTGGTTTACAATCTGACGTGTGAGTAAGATGGGATGACTCATGGCAAGCAATAATGAGACAATTCTAAAAGGCCGTTACCGTCTGTTGGCTCAACAAGGTTCGGGCGGGATGGCTGTGATTTACAAGGCGCAAGACCTTGAACTGAGCCGCATCGTGGCGGTGAAGATTTTGCGCCCCAGCTTAACGACTGACCCAACCTTCCTCACCCGTTTTAAGAACGAGGCACGAAGCGTTGCCAATCTTCAACATCCGAACATCGTCACGATCTATGATGTGGGCAGCGACGGGCCGACACAGTTCATTGTGATGGAATTCGTCGATGGGCAAGACCTCAAAAAGATCATTAAGACCGAAGGCATACTAACAGTTGACCGCGCGTTGAAGCTGGCGATCCAGATTTGCGCGGGCATCGGGTTTGCTCACCGGGCGCAGTTGGTTCATGCCGACGTGAAACCCCAGAATATTCTGGTGACGCGCGGCGATATTGTGAAGGTGACCGACTTCGGTATCGCGCAGGCGTTCAGTGATACACAGCCTCCGGAAAAGCAGCAGGTGGTGTGGGGCAGTCCGCATTACTTCGCGCCGGAACAGGCTAAAGGTGAAAAGCCGACTCCAGCTTCGGATGTGTATTCCATTGGTATTGTGATGTTTGAGATGCTAACGGGACGGCTGCCGTATGTGGGTGGTGACCAACAGCAGTTAGCACTGGCCCATATTCGTGACCGTGTGCCGATGGTGACGGAATATAATCCGAGCGTACCAGACGCGCTGGCACAAATCGTGTATAAGGTGATGAGCAAAGAGCCAGCCATGCGGTACCGGACGGCTGACCAACTCGGTCATGTTCTGGAAAGCTATCGTGATCGCGGACGCGAAGTGACGTCACCCAACGCTGTGCCATACCAAGCGGCGCCTCCATCTGCTGCGCCGCCGGCCCAGCCTTCGCAGCAGTACTCTCAGCAGGCGGCTCCGCGTTCTCAACCGTATCCGCAGCAGCCGACACAACCGCCTCCACTGCCTTTCACACAAGGGCAACAACCGAACGCCATGCCGCTCCCATTTACGCAGGGGCAGCAGCCATCGAACGCTGCGTCGCCGTTCCAAGCGCCTCAACCGCTGCCTTTCACACAGGGACAGCCGCCTACGAGCGATCCGACCCAGCGTTACAGTCTGGCACCGGAAGCACCGCAGTCACCTTCGTATAATCGTCCACAGCAGCAGGGCGCTCCGACTTATAACGCGGCTGGAAATCCACAGTATCCACAGCCGACACCGCCGCAGTGGGGCGCGGCCAGTAACAGCCAACCGCTCTATCAGTATGACCGTGAACAGGATGTGCCGCCGGCGCTGGATGCAGTGACGATAGCACTGGCAGTGCTGGCATTTTTTGCGGTGCTGTGCTTGATTCCGTTGTGGATACAAGTGTATCTGGCGCGGTTTGCTGCCGGTTAGGGCACCAACCAAAAATCAAGCCATCAAGTTTTTATGAGAGAAGCGTGTGATTGTGTTCCACGCTTCTTTTTTGTGTAGGAAGCAAAAGCATAAAGGATAATTATAGAAATATTTAGATTTGTTAGAAAACTGTCGATTTCTTTATTCTGTGGGTCAGCGCGCAAAATGGAATGCTGTTATACTGCCTGTTATAGATGGCTCACAGAGGACAAGATATGAGTGCTCGACTCATTAACCGAGGCGAACGTCTGACCGCAATTGAACGCTTGCTTTTCCGCAGTGGGAAGGGACTACGCGCTGTTGAGATCGCTGAAGAGTGCGGCGTAGACCGCCGTACGATCTACCGAGATCTGGAAACCTTGCAAAAACTCGGTATTCCGGTGACGCAGGAGGACGGGCGCTTTCACCTGAACCGCGATTATTACCTCGCTTCGGTGCGGATGAACTTCAATGAGGCGGTCGCGTTGTTTATTGCTGCCCGAGCCTTCACACGCAATGCAGAGCAGCAAAATCCGCACATTGTGTCGGCACTCAATAAGCTGTGCGCAGCGCTGCCCGAACCGCTGTCGTCACATGTGGACTATATCGCGGACTGGATTCGTGGTAATCCGGTTGACCGGAACTATGTTCAGATACTCGAGACGGTTATTCGCGGATGGGTTGAAGGGCGGACGGTTCGGTTATGGGGCAATGTGGGTAAGCACGGCGAGTCGTATATCCGCGATTTTCGCACTTATTTCATCGAGCCGACGACAACGGGTGGGCTATATACGGTTGGACAGGACGCACTGACACAAGCCATCAAGGTCTTGAAAATTGAAGGGGTCAAGCGGGCTAAACTGCTCGATGATTCGTATGAACTGCCGGAACAATTTGATCGACGTCCTTATCTGGAAAGCGTTTGGGGCGTAATGGACGGCGATGGACGTGACCGGATGCGGGTCGTGCTGGCATTCGCTCAAGATGTGACCTCGCTGATTAAGGAACGACTGTGGCACAGCTCACAGCAGATCGAAATTCTGCCGGATAAACGCTGTACACTGACCGTACATGTGTCGGACTGGCATGATTTGATGCCATGGCTGCGTTCGTGGGGGACACAGGTAGAAGTTCTGGAACCGAGCGGCCTGCGACAGCAGTTAGCGCTTGAAGCGGTACAGATGGCTCGGTTGTATACGGCGGCAGTGCGCTAAAAATTCGCTAGGCAATAAAATAGGGCGACCCAGTAAAGGTCGCCCTATTTTATTCCCTCGGAAGTTCGGTTATCCCTCGGCTGTGGCCGTCGGTTCATCGAGCGGCAGCAGGGTTGACCCTAAAGTCGGTAGGACTTCCTGTTGTGGTATAGCAGTTGCATCTACACTGGAAGGTTCTTGCGGCACTGGCGTCTGCAAGGCGCTTTCCTGAGCATTGGTCGCATCTGTTTTGTTTGCAAGATTGTTGAATGCTGGACGTGGAGTGCCCGATGGGTCAAGTAAGCTATAGTAGCAGCTTTCGACATCGCCGCCTGCCTGACATCCGTTGAGATTCGAGAGGAACATTGGTCCGATGAAGCCGAGTTCGGTGCCGAGTTCAAAGGCACGGTTATCATAGGTGGCCTGTTGATCAAGGCTGGTATAGGAGACGAACACAATGTTCTTGTCGGGGGCGTTGGTGTCTTCACTGGTTCCCCAACCAAACTTTGTGACCCAAATGGGCGTGCTGCTGTCTTTGCTATCGACGATGATTTTGCGATAGTCATCGAGCGTATTACGGAAGTAGAAGCTGGGGTTTTCGAAGTGCGTCTTAACCCCTTCGGCGGCGGCGCAGCATGCTGAATCTGGCGGATTGGCCCAGCCTAAGGGATGAGCGCCAACTGCATCACTGATATCGCCAAGGCCGTTAGCATAAAGGTTCTTCAAGAAAAGACGATCATCAATGGCGTTGATACCATCGTTGTAACCGGTAGGGGCTAGTCCCGCACTAACGACAACCGCATTGGCATCCACCGACTTAATGGCTTTGTAAGCAATGCCGAGCAAATCACTGTATTTGGCTTTGCAGAAACGGGGATTTGTGGTTGATTCGGTGCATGACCATTCAGAGCGGCGATTGGGTTCATTCCATATTTCGTAGGCTTGAACACGTCCGGCGTACCGCTGTGCTAAAGCTGCCACAAAGGTGCCGTAATCCGCAAGATTATCTGATGGGCCATTTTCGAGGATATACGAACGAGCCCATGCAGGCGAAGTCGTGACGGTGAACAGAATTTTGAGGTTGGCGCTGGTAAAGCGGTTGACGATTTCATCCAGTGTCGCAAAGTCGATTTGACCGCGAACAGGTTCCAAGTCGCGCCAGTAAATCGTTTGTTTAACCCAATGCATCCCGAGTTGCGAAATGTCGTCGGTAAGGGCAGCGACATCTTGTCCCGTTGTAAAGGCTTCAATTCCGTAGTCAAAGCCATAACCCACGCGCGCTGTTCCAGTTTGACCGGACGAGACAGGAGTTTCGGCTGGCTGCCCTCCTTGAGTAGTAGGAACAGGAGTCAGCGCAACTGTGCCATTTTCGGAGGGGATTTTGAGCACCTGACCGACGTAGACGATATTGGGATTGGTAATGTTATTCAGGGCAATCAATTTGGCTGTGGTGGTGTTGAGCTTTACAGCGATTTTATAGAGCGTATCGCCGACCTGAACGGTATAAGTTCCGCTCGCTTGTGGAACGCTGGTGGGTGTGGTCGTGGGAGAAGGTGCAGCAGTTGTTGGGCTGACATTACCTGCACCCGGAATCTTGAGTGTTTGTCCTTCGTAAATTAAAGCAGGATTTGTGATGCCGTTGGCATCGGCAAGTTCCTTGGTGGTCAGTTTGAAGCGTACGGCAATCTTGAAGAGGGTATCGCCCTGTTGCACGACATAGGTTGTACCAGTTGCCGGCACGGGTGTTGCAGCCTGAACTGCCGGAGCCAGCTTATTCGCGGCACTTGCGATGCTTGTCCAAACACTGATATAGACTATTATGATTAAAATAGCCGCAAAACGCGCGTGTCGCATTGAGGTATCTCCTTCATGAGCGGGGTCAAATGCACCTCTATTATAGATGGCATATTACACCGGAAAGACTTAATGTGCCAGCAACCGCTCTTTTGCAGCTACTTATGTAACGTTTATGTAAAAAGTAACTAAACTTATCATGAATGAATGTGTAGGGCATCAATATTACGGGGGTGAGCGTGCTATAATGTGAATGCGAAATTTTCGCGGAGGTTCAAAGATGCAAAAACGCAGTATTGTTATTCTCCTGTCTCTTCTCCTCGCTACCGTGCTCTTCACATCAGTTGATGCCCAATCAAAATCACTGGTTTGGAACCGTTGGGATGTCTTGATTAATAATGTGGATGTCACCAACAACAGCTTTGATGTGACTGAAAGCTATGATGTGGATTTCACAGGAAGCTTCAGGTTTGGGTCGGCTGTTATTCCGACGACGAATCTTGACAACATCAGCAATATATCCGTAAGTGAAAATGGTACAGCCTTGACGGAAAGCTGCTCTGAACGAGCCGGAACCTTCTGCGTTGAAAACACGAATGATGGGTTGTCGATTACCTACTATTTCCTCCGTTCGATTAACAACGGCAGTGGTCAGTTCGATATCAGTTATCGGGTAGATGGTGCGCTCCGTATTTACAGCGGTGGTGACCAACTCTGGTGGATTGCTATTCCTTCTGACCATTTCGGGTTCCCGATTAACAACAGCACGATCACGGTTGAAATGCCCAAAGGGTTTGCGCCGCGGGAAGGTGTCGACTCCGTTGAAACGTATGGCGCCGTGGGAACTGTTAATGTCAGCGGCACTACGATAACGGCGACCGCTAACCAGCCGATAACGGGCGACCAAAGCTTTGAAATCCGCGTTCAGTATCCTCATAATCCGTCTGCGCAACCGCCGGGCTGGCAAAGCAGCTTTGACCAGCAGCGCGCGTACGAGGCGAATACCAAGCCATTGGTTGACCTTGGTTTGATTGCACTATCGGTGTTGATTGCAATCGGTGGTACGCTGCTGGTCTATGTTCGCTGGTACACCAAAGGGCGTGATCCGCAGATTGGACCTGTGCCGAAGTTCTTGAGCGATCCGCCGGATACGTTATCTCCCGCGATTGTCGGGACTCTGATTGACGAAAAAGCGGATGTACAGGATGTCATTTCTATACTGATTGATCTGGCGCGACGGGGTTATCTGGTGATGGAAGAAAACCAAGAGCCGGGACTCTTTGGTATGGGTTCGACCAGCAAGTTCACTTTTAAGCGTACTGACAAGTCTGCGGATGATTTGAAGCCCTACGAAAAGCGAATGCTGAATTCGATGTTTTCAATGCGTATGGAACGAACCATGGACTCCATGCGTAATAGTTTCTATACGGTCATTTCATCGCTGCAATCCGATCTGTATAGGGCGCTGGTGGATGAAGGCTTGTTCAAGACCAATCCGCAAACCACACGCGCCATGTGGTCGGGTCTTGGTGTCATCCTGCTGGTAATCGCTGGAATTATATTCTTCGTGGGAACCAGCGCGGCGGAAGACATTAGTTGGGCGCTCATGTTGCTCCCGTTCGCCGTTGGGTGGGTCGGCGTGGTGACGTTGATCGCAGGGAATGTCATGCCTGCTAAGACGCAGAAGGGCGCTGAAGAAGCAGCCAAATGGCGTGCCTTCTATGAATATCTGCAAAACCTTGAGAAGTATTCGGATGTTGAAGAAGCCTCCAAGCACTTTGATGATTACCTACCGTATGCCGTGGCCTTTGGGCTGGATCGTGCTTGGGTACGGCGCTTTTCTGCCGTGCCGAACGTGCCGATCCCTTACTGGTACTATCCAACCTATTTGGGCGGGCCGTATCGTGGGGGGTATATTGCAGGGAGTCCACTGCCGCATTATCACATGGGCGGGAGTGGAATGCCGGGTGATCTGGCACGTGCTCCGGGCGGCGGTGTTTCGCTTGACAGTATGTCACGCAATATGTCCGGTGGGTTAGGGAATATCTCTAACGGCTTGACGAGCATGCTCAACTCGGCGTCACGGGTCATGACTAGCCAACCGCAGGCTTCTTCAAGCGGCAGTGGTCGATGGAGCAGTGGTGGACATGGTTGGAGCGGCGGTGGTGGGTTCGGCGGCGGCGGAAGCGGTGGAGGCAGTCGCGGATTTGGATAATCCAAAACCAGAAGAGGGCAAGATGTATCTTGCCCCTACATTGTGCGTAATTTAGCTTAGTTGGCTTTGTGGTCTGCAATAAAGGGATGAAGTCATGAATTCTGGACGGTTAGTCGGCATCATTTTGATCGTGGTGGGATTCGGTATCGCGGTGATTGCTGGTTTGTGGCTGGCTACGCAGGTCACGAGCGGACAACTTCAAAGTGGCGGCGCTTTGGTGGGCGGCGGAATTGCCTTTATACCGGTGGCATTGTTAGCGGGCTTTGGCATCTATTTGTATGTACAAGGCGGCAAAGAAGCCGAATCTGAATCCGAAATGCAGAAGCAGCGCCAACTGTTGGATATTGTTAAAAGTCGCGGTCAAGTCGCCGTAAGCGATTTGGCTCTGGAGATGAAAACCAATGTGGATACCGTGAGAAGTATGGTGCACCAATTGGTGGGCTTGCAGGTCTTTAGCGGTTATATCAATTGGGATAAGGGTATTCTGTATTCGTCGGACGCCAGCAAATTGCGCGAACTGCAGAAGTGCAAGAACTGCGGCGGCGAGATTAAATTGGCCGGGAAGGGCGTAGTTGTTTGCCCGTTCTGCGGCACAGAGTATTTCCTTACCTAGAGTCAGTCTCCCTATTATTGGGGGAAACGCTTACGAACTTGTGCGATAGAATCGATTTATATTCTATTGAGGAAAGGGAAATTGTATGTCTGAGTTATATGATCGGATTACCAGTCAACCGGGATCGTTGGAGCGGCTGCTGAAGCGCTTACCCGGATTTACCGGCTATTTGGATAACAAGGCACGACGCACGGCTGACCGGATGCTGCGCGATCACATTGCAGATGAACTGACCCAACGCATTGCCCGCCTGACGCAGATTGAGAATACTCTCCTGCAAAATGGCGGCCTGAACTACATGAGCAAGACGAGCAATGTGAAGTCCAAGCTGCAGCATTTTATTGATCTGGTGAGGACTGCCGCGCCGGGGTATTCGGGCTTCATGGAAGCCATTAAGATTGGGCCGGACGAGATGGAGAAGCTCTACAGCTTTGACGAATCGCTGATCGCATATGCTGATAAGATTGACAGTGTACTCACAACGCTGTCAAAGGCTGCGCAAGATAAAGCGGGCATTGATGAGGCGATTTCTTCGCTGGACGACGTGACAGTCGAAGCGACCCATGCATTTTCGCTGCGGGATGATGTGCTGACGAATCTTTCGAAGTCGGTCTAGTTTGGTTGTGACCTGTTCCTACTTTCATCTAGTTACGCATATGAACAAGGAGAAATTGGATGCCTCGCTTGATTGATGTTGTAGATCATACTAATGTTGGAACCGAAGAATTCGCTTGGCGCGAACCACAAGAAGGCAGCGGCGATTTCCGTATGGGGTCGCAGGTGATTGTCGGCGAAAGCCAAGCGGCTGTTTTTGTGCGTGGCGGTCAGGCGCTGGATGTTTTGGGAACAGGTCGCCATATGCTCTCGACGGCCAATCTGCCGATTCTTTCGGGCTTGATCGGACTGGCAACTAGCGGCCGTACACCGTTTACGGCGGATCTTTATTTTGTGAACCTCAAGGACATGCCGCAGGTCGGTTGGGGAACCAGCACACCGATTGTGATGGAAACACCCGGCAAAGGGTTGGGCGCTGTTCTGTTGATTACTCATGGCGTGATTGATATTGGTGTAGATGAGCCGATGCTTTTCGTCAAACAGTACGCGGTTGGTCGCCCTTATGTGACGATGAACGACATTAAGGATCGCGTTCAGGCAATGCTGTTGGGCGAAATTGCCATGTTGATTGGTGCATCCGGTGCGCAGAGTATTCCTGAAGCCAACAAACTGTTGGGCGATCTGGAGGGCGCGATGCTGGTCAAGCTGAATGATAAATTCCGTGCGTTGGGATTGCGGATTAAGGCATTCGAGTCCAACCCATTCACGGCCAAGGATGTTACGGCGGACGAACTGCGGAACTATGTCAGCCTTGATATGTGGGAACGCGTTCAACGGCTCAATATTGCTCAGACTGCCGCAGGTAACCCGGGTGTCGGCGGCGCGCTGGCAGGGGCGGGCGTTGGCCTTGGGGTAGGTCAGCAGATTGCTGCCTCCATGAATCCGGAACAGGCTGCGCTGCAACAACAGATGGCTCAGCAGCAAATGATGATGAACCAGATGATGATGAATATGATGAACAAACAGCAGGGCGGTGCACCTGCCGCGCCGGTTTCCGATAACCCGCAGACAAAAGAGGAAATCCAAGCACTGCTGGATAACCTTGATATGAAGCTGGCAAAAGGCGAAATCTCAGAAGCGATTTATACCAAGCTGACTGAAAAGTGGCAGGCTAAACTCAACAGCATGTAGTCATCTGACTGCGTATTAAAAACAGAAAAGGCGTATGGTCAACATGCGCCTTTTTTATTTCAGTTCAATCGACTGGAGCACGTAGCTGTCGCTATCACCGACCTTGACTCGAATGTTGGTGTCGGGATTATAGAAGCCAACTTCTATTGTGTAGCTACCCGTTGGTACATTTCTTAGCGGAAGCGTGTAAATATCGCGGTAGATTTCATCGGGCGACCAGCTTTGAGTTGAGGTGCGTCCGTTTTGCGGGAAATGATCATCTTGACTCCACAGTGGAAATCCGGTTGCGGGGTTCGTCGCGCCGAGCATGTGAACGAAAACTTTGAGGGGGGCGGCTGTTGTCGTCAGGGGCTTCCAGTATAGCCAAACGGTTAAGTCACCATCGTTTTGTGGAGGATAATAAATCTGATATCCGATGACTTTGGCTGTGTCTTCAAACGACGCATCGGTTGAGTTGGTGATTTCATCGGACACGACCTGCCAGTTTTTATAGGCACGATAGGGTAGGCTACCGGCTTGTCCGGATAAGACGGACTGCATGTGGTTATCGAGCCAACTCTTAACTGTACCTGCGTTCGGCCAATCAGGGAATTCCTGCCCTACCTGCCAGATGGAGCTTTTTTGCTGGCTGTAACTTGTTAGTTTGGTTTCGATGTCGGTTATCGGCTGCGATGGTGTTTCAGGTAAGGCGATGTCCGGCGCTTCGGCGGCTTGCACCTGATGATAGTAGTAACCGAAGGCAGAATCGGCGGCACTCTGGATGACTAAATCGTCGGGCCGGGTATTTTGTTGTAAGTAGTGGGCGAGGGCAGGCCAGTTGCGCGCCTTAGCGTAGGCCGGATCAAAGTAGTAATTGCCTAGGCTTGTGCCGCTGACGATGAGCCATCCACCAAGCAGGACTATCGCTATGGGTGCAGTCACTTTACGTGGCGACTGCTGTCCGATGTAGATGAGTAGGCTGGTAAAGATGAGGATGATCGCCGGTACTGTTGATAACACGTAGCGCGGCGTGAATATGTTGAGCCGTGAGGATAGGATGGTCAACAGGAAGAGTGGTAGGAGCGCTAGAAGGGTTAATGCCAGCGCACGACGTCGATTTGTGTCCCAAAGGATGATTAATCCAGTAATCAGCATAAGGGCAACCAAAGGCCATAGATTGCTTAATACCTCAGCCGGGAGTGTCAATTCACCGAAGCTTAAAGCAGGTAGAACATGAGTCCATAGTTGACTGGTGTCGAGCGTTCCACCGATGGTGCCGGTGTATCCGCCACGCGCAAATAACGGCAGTTGGAAAATGACAAAGGAGCCGAGTGACAAAGCGGCTGCGATTGCGGCGGCTGAGGTCCATGCGAAAATGGCTTTCCATTTGCCCCAATAGGCGATGAGTACAAATAACCCGAAGGCGGCAACCGTGAGCAGTTCAGTGTAGAACATGTTGGCAGAGAGGCTGGCGGCGATGGTGTAGAGCAACCAATCCTGCCTACGCTGCTTATCCAACAAACGGAGACCTAACCAGAGCGCAACCAGACTCATACCCGCCCAAATAGCGTAATTGCGGGCATCCTGTGCATGCCAGATTTCAAATGGGTGCAGGGCAAAAATTAGCGCCGCAAGTAGACCCAGTTGGCGATTGGCAAGACGCTTGCCGACCGCATAGATCGCAGGTATCCCAAGCAGACCGATCAATGCTGGCAAAATCCGCATGGCAAGTTCACTGGTGCCTGCCACCAATCCCCAGCCACGAAAGATGGCATAAGTAAGCAGCGGGTGTGGCTCAATCGTCGCGGTCTTGGCGAGCGAAATGTTGAGCGGCTGACCAGCCCAGTATTGGACACTGAAGGCTTCATCACCCCGCAGCGGAACTGTGGTTAGATGAAAAATGCGCAAAAAGAAGCCGACCATGATAATGAGTATCATGATCGGCAGAGTACGTGAAAATCGTTTCGCGAGGAACATGGGCTAAATTACAGTGGCTTCTTCCAGAACATCCGCTATTTGTTCGGGGTTGATGACTCCGGACTCTGGTTTGGGTTCATTTTTACCTTTGCCCGAACCTTTTTTCGCCTGAACTGGTTGCTCATCTGATGCGTCTTTTTGTGCAAGCTGGCGCATATAATCGCGCAAGTTTGGTTCTTTGTTTTCGTCGGCGTAGACTACTGGCACGGTCGGATTGGTGATTTCGAGGCGTGCTTTAGGATCAACGAAAATGATCAGCGGTTGAACTTGAACGTTGGGCGCACCTTTTTCCAGTAAGCCTTTGACATAGGCCGCTGCCTTGTTGGCATCCTCAGTAGGGTTGCCAATGGAGTCACGGCGGAAGAAACGGCCAATCGCGGCGAACGGGCCACCGGGAGACTGCCACTTATCACCGTCTACTTTGTAATACCCATCCTGATAACGGGTGATAATGGCGAACACACCTTGAGGAGCAATTAACACATGGCGTGCTGGAAAGTGATAGTAGTTATAAAGAACACTGCGCTTGCTTAGCCCCTTGAGGCCGGCAGGAATTGCTACCTCCGGGCGCGGTTGGCGTACCCAGAGATTGGTCATGCGTACCGAAATTAAGGTGCTGATAAAACCCAGCGGCAGCACAATCCAAGGCAAAATGACGGAGAGCGCCAGCGTCAAGGTGTCTTTGGCCGTGAGCTGTAGATTCGCGACCAGAAAACCCGCAATCAGCACACCCATACTGAAGAAAAACAGAATGTTTGCTATGCGACGGTTGCGCTTGACGAGTTCGGTGTTTGTTTCGATACGCATGTAAGACCGTGTTCCTTTAGGTTAGAGAGCCAGTATTAGCCCGGTACAAAGTAGGATATGCCGCCGCTACGGTCGATTTCCGCACAGACCAAATTACCGACACGTAAGGTAGGCAGGACCTTAAAACTGCGCGGTGAGCCAGAGGCAATACCAATGATGGCTTTGTCAATATCTGCCGGATTCGTCATGATGCAATGCGTCACTGGAATATTCAATGGATCGCTGAGAACGTGCCCCTTACTATCATAGAAGGTGATGTCGTAATACATTTGCATACGGACATATCCGGATGGTGCAGCGGGCGCATAACCCGGCCAGATTGCCGTGCATCGGGGTTCAATGCTGCCATTGTAGCTGATGCCAACATCGGCCGTATCCCAGAACAGCGTATCACACGCGGGAGGATATACTTTTAATGGGCTGAGGTCAGTATTTGGTGCAGATGGAATTTGTCCATTACCAGCGACGGCAGTCGTCACTGGAACGGTTGTCGGTACACCAGCGGCAGCACTGCTGATTTCGGCAGTGATACGGGCAACGCCATTCATGTTCAGACTAACCGGAGCGGTTCCGTTTGACGGCCCAAGTACAGTAGCTGTATTAAGCTTGGTCAGATCGAAGCGTCCACCGGGTGTCCATGCCCAATAAGTGAGGACCGATGTGCCGGATTTATCCGCCAAGAATTTAAAATTAACGGGTAAATAAAAGCCAACCCAGACAACAGGCTGCGTAATAGTCACAGGCGTAGGGAAGGTGAACGTAAACACGCCCGATTGCGTAATGGTTGCTTGTGCTTGCCCTGCGACTGTCGCGTCAACGGGACTGCCGCCATTGGCATCCTGATAAACCACGATGTCAACGGGTGTTCCTGCAACAGGAGTATCAACAGCGATGCTCACTTTATCAATAGTGGCGGGGAAGGTGAGGCCCTGCGTCGTCAAGTCAAAGCCATTCATCACCAGTGTCTGCTCGCCCGTGATGAACCATGTGACGTTGGCGTCTCCACTGTTAATGCTGAGCACTTTTTGCCCAGCGTTCACAAAAAGTGTGGTGAAACTCAAGGCAAACATCACAACTAGCGAAAGCAGAAAAATTTTCAATGTATTGCGCATTCATATTCCTCCTAGAGCAAACAGCGTGTTCCATTTACTCTACATTTTGTACAATGCGACGGCTATTGTAGGGATTATATCCAACGAACTCAAGTCCGTCATATTTGGCGGCGTGACTTAAAGGCTAGTCGATAAACAAAAAGACACGCTGGTTGGCGTGTCTTTCCAAATTTGTGTCATTGAAGCGCTACGATAACGTTGCTGTCGACATCATTTCGTCCATGAGCGGTTTACACTTTTCCAAATCTGCAATGGCACATTCCGCTGTGACCTCAAAGAAGTAATTACTTTGATTAAAGAAAATGTATTCCAGTCCGCCGCGACTGGTGGAGTCCTTTGTCCATTCGAACCGGTAGGCAGGGCTGCCGCCGACCGTGAAATCAGCGCCTTCCGCACCAAATTTGCGACCAAACAAGTCATCTTCCTGAATCTTGGCCGCGATCTTGTCAAGTGGTTGGGTAGGTGAAATGCCACGATCTTTCCCTTGACCCCACGTAATGGTTAATCGCCAACACTCGGCGCTGCTTCCTGCTGTGCAGTTAGGCCCATTCGCAATTTCGAGGGCCGTTGGATCGGAACGGTTCATGAACCATCCATCCGGCGAACTGACTTCTAAATATGTGCTGTGAAAAGACTTCACAAGTTCGGTTGTATTGACCTCTTTGGGACGTGAATAGATATATGCTAAACCGAAGACCACCGCCAAAAAGAGTGCAAATACAACTCGACCGATTATAGAGTTACGCCGACGCCGTTGAATAGATTTGTGCAGCGCCTCTGCACTTTCTGCTGCTGCTTTTTGCTCGTCGGAAAGCTCGCCGTTGGTACTGATTACAATCGGGCGGATTGCAGCTCGTGGGGCTTCCGCATTACGCAAACGCTCTGGAACTGGCTCGCCCATAATCATGCCAGACACTTCATCAATAGTGACGTCTTCTTTACGGAAATCGCCTGTCTTGTGTCCATGACTAATGATGGTAAAGCGATCCGCGACTTCAAAAATGTGATGGATGTTATGGGTAATAAAGATAACCGATAAGCCACGTTTCTTGGCTTCAAGGGTGTAACTCAATACTTTGCGCGTTTCACCAATTGACAGTGCCGATGTCGGTTCATCAAGAATGAGGAGCTTGGTGCCGAAATACACCGCCCGACCGATTGCGATGGATTGACGTTCTCCTCCTGAAAGCGTTCCGACTGGTTCGGCAGTATTGCGAATGTGGATTCCGATGTGTTCCAAGGCGCTGGTCGTGCGCTCGCTCATGACGGGTTTATCCAGTACCTCGAAGGGGCCGACCTGCCGCACTGGTTCCCGCCCCAAATAGAAGTTGCGGGAAATACTCATCAACGGCACGAGCGCGAGGTCTTGATAGACCGTTTCGATGCCCAACTCGCGGGCGGCTTGTGGTGAACTAATATCGACCGGACGACCCTCGAAATAGATCTGACCACTGGTGGGCTGGTGAATACCGGTCAGTACCTTGATCAGCGTTGATTTACCTGCACCGTTGTCTCCCAACAGGCCAATTACCTCTTGGTAACCCACGTCGAAGTTTACACCTTCGAGTGCTGTGATATTGCCGAAAGTTCGACCGATGTTTTCCATACGTACTAAGGGCATTCCATTTGCGTTCATAAGGTTTATTTTTACTCAAACTTTTTCTTTTGCCGGAGAAACAGCCTTGGGCGTGGGCTGGGGACGTCGCAACAGCTTAAAGTTAAACAGGGTATTTTGTCCGCGCACGCTCGTGTTCAATACGACGGTGATGATTAGGATGACACCGATTGCACCTTGGAATACTTCCGCCGGAATTTTGAGCAAAACCAGCCCCGTGCTTAACATACCGGTGATAATGACACCGAGCACCGCACCAATAATGCTGCCATAACCGCCTGCCAGCAGCGTACCTCCAATGACCGACGCTGCGATTACTTCAAGTTCAAGACCCTGCGCTTGCAGCGGGAACACTGCTTGGTCACGCCCTACAGCGATGATCCCAGCCAAAGCACACAGTCCCCCTGAAATAACGAAGTTGGTTACGCGAATGCTGTCAACCGGAATACCTTGGGCACGTGCAGCACCGGAATTCCCACCGGTCGCGTAAACCGAGTTGCCATAACGTGTTTGCCCGAGTAAGAAGGTAAAGATAATTACAATGAGCGTCCACCAGACGATGGACATACGGAAATTGTTGCCAGATGCGGGATCAAGCTGCCCATTGAGCAAATCAAAGAAGTCAACTCTCACTAAGGTGTTCAAATCTTTGAATTGGTTCAATCCCAATTCGCCCACCATAACGACAACGATGAGCACAACACCGACTAACATAATTATTCGAAGGACTGTGGAAATCATACCTAAGCCACTTGTAGTGCGAAGTGATTTTAGATATCCCGGCAATAGGCGCGATGCGACCCACAAGATAAACAGAATAACCAACGCACAAACGGCGACAATCACAAGGGGATGGAAATAGATCCATGGCGGTTGATCAAAATAATCCCGATAGCGCATGACCTTTCCGCCCTGCAGACCAGTCAGGGCAATGGCGCGGTAGGCTTGAAGTGTTCCCAGAGTGACAATAAAGGATGGGATGCGAGTCCACACCAATAAAAGGCCATTGATGAGTCCAAGCAGCATGCCAACAAGTACGCCAATAATGAGTGCTAATGGGACAGGCACGTTGGAAGCAACGAGCGAAAGAAATGTGAGGCCACTAACTGCTAGCATGGACCCAACAGACAGATCAAATTCGCCGGAAATCATCAAGATTGTGATACCGACGGCGACGATGCCACTGGTTGCCTGCTTCGTCAGGATGGTCGAAACGGTTGAACCGAGTTCTAGGAAATGGTCGGCTGTTAAAGAGAAGAATATAAAGACCGCTACAAATCCTACTAGTGCGCCCGCTTCGGGGGTGCGGGCTAACCACAGACGAAAACGTTTAATGAGTGAGTCTTGCTTAATCAAAGTAATTCCAAATCAATAAACTTTTATTCAGAACAGCAGAAGCGCAACAACTAATATTCGTGAATTGGGCAGTCCTTGCGGAAATCAGATCGACTTCCGCAAGGGCAGCATACAGATAGACTGACTGTACTAAGGATTAACGGTAACCGGCTGCAACCTGAGCAGTAATCAGGTCAACGTTGGTCTTGTCAACATAACCCGGGCCAGTCAGGATGTCGCTACCGGGGGTCAGACCATGCTCAATATGCAGGTACAACCACTCGATGGTGCCGAAACCCTGATAGTAGGGCTGCTGGTCAACTGTTTGAACGGTCAGGCCGTTCTTGATGTTGTCCAGAATTTCGTTACCAAGGTCATGATTGGTGTGGAAGAAATCACCGGCCTTAATGCCTGCGTCCTTCGCCCACAGATAGAAAGCGGTCGCCGGATTCGGGCCAAGCGTATTGATGGCGTTCACATCCGGATTGGCCTTCATGTAGTCGCTGATAATCGCGGCCTGCTTGTCGGCTTCCGGATCACCGGCAATCGTGTCAACCTTGACGCCAGCCGAGGTCATGACGTCCGCATAGCCCTTGCAGCGGGCTTCGAGAGCGGTGTGACCAACGGTCTGAACGATGCACATGGCGTGGGTAATCTCTTTACCTGCGGCCTTGGCAGCCTTCAGAGCCGCACGGGCATTTGATTGACCGCTGATAAATTCGCTGGTGCCGATGTAGAACAAGGTCGGCAGGCGCTTATCGGGGTCGGCGGCGTTCGGGTCGGGGGTATTCAAGACGATGACCGGTACACCCTTGTCGGCTAACTTGGTCACGCCGTCACGAATAATGTCGGGGTCGGGTGACGTGATGCCGATGCCATCCGGCTGCGCGGCGACCGCATCATCGAGATACTTGACCATGCCCGGAACGTCGTCATTGTTCGGACTAAGCCATTGATAATCAACACCGAATAAGTCAGCGGCATCTTGCGCGCCCTTCATAACCGTAACCCAGAAGGGGTTACCGGGACCGCCATGAGCAACAATGATAAGTTTTAATTTTTTGTCTTGGGCGCTGATTTGGCCGACGCTGACGAGGAGAATTCCTAGCATTACAGACATAACTGCTAGGACCGAGGTGATCCGTTTCATAGAAATTCGCATGAAGGTCAACCTTTCACAAAATGTATTAATTACTAGTGAATTGTGCACTTTTTGCACGACTTTACTTCCTAATATATATTAATCCTCCTATTGATAGTTCCTCCCTAATTGGTGATATATAGCGTACCTTTCACCGAAAGTCAAATGGCGTATGTCATGATTTCGCGCTAAACTACGCTCTAAAATATAGTCATATCCCAACTGGCGTCGCTATTCTTTATTTGAATAAGATATTGTTGAACTATTCACAGGATTATTAAATCGTGCAAAACGCTAAAACCCTTCGCCTCATTTTAATAGGTGGTATGCTCATTGGTATTTCGGTCGTGTTTCTCGGCATATACCAAGTTGTTGATGCTACCCAGCGTTACGACCATTTGGATGCGATTCCGATGCAGAACCTTCTGGATAGTGCCAAAGAAAACCCAACTAATGCCGAAACGATTGTTTTGTTGGACAAACAAAAACGGGATACGTTGGTCCAAAGAAGCGAAGCCATGAGCGTGATCGGGGTAGGGGCTGTGATCTTAGGTGTGATGGCGTTCGTGTTCACGCGCGTGCCTTATCCTCAAGAGAGGACAAGCGCCAACGAATCGGTAGGAAAGCCGCTTGCATCGTAAGGGAGATTGTCCTCAAAACACCTGTGGGAATGAAAAAGGATTCATCACTTACCGAGACTGGTGATGAATCCTTTTTGGTTTAGCGGATTTCCTCAACGGCCCAGTGATCACCCATTGCGCGGCGACCCTTTGCCAGTCCCTCACCGTCACTGCGTTCGAGGGTTAGGTCATTGCGGTGTAACATTTCTTCACGTAAGGTGATACCTAGGCCGAGACCTTCAGGGATAGACAGGTGGCCGTTTTCAACTGTCGGTGCAAACGTACTGATGATTGAAAAGTACGTCTTATAAAAAGCTCGTACAGACTCGACATAAAAGAGGTTGGGCAGATGAGCACCGAGGTGCATACACACTGCATGGCAAACCGGACCGGCGACATTGTGCAACACAACCGGTATACCAAATGCTTCGGCCATATTTGCAATTTTGCGCGTTTCAGCGATGCCGCCGTTCCAGACGGGATCGGTCATCACGATTTGGGATACGCCCTTCACGAGCCAATCACGTAACTGCCAGCGGGTCATCAAGAGTTCTGATCCAATAATCGGGATACTGGTTCGCTGCGACATCGCTTTGATTTCATCCGGCATAACCGCTGGAATCACGTCTTCCATAAACAATATATTGTATGGCTCTAGAGCCTGAGCAATGCGCTCGATGCTGGCGCGATTCCAGCGAAAGTGGCACTCGATACCGATTTCCATATCGAGTCCAACCGCATCCCGGATTTGTTTGATGGGCGTCAAGCCTTTTTCGATATCAGAGGGGTGAATGTACTGCCCGAAGGAGCCCTCGCTGAATTGGTCGAACGGCCAAATTTTCATGGCCTTCACGCTGTCAGCAAGGAGGCTTTTGGCTAGTTTGCCTGCATCATCGTGCCATGCCGCATAATCTTGGAATTCGCCGAAACCGATGCAGGTGTTGTAGGTCGGGATTCGCTCACGGGTTTTGCCACCGAGCAAATGGTAGAGCGGAATGTTGTAGTGCTTACCCATAATGTCCCAAAGGGCTACTTCCAGCGCAGAGAGTGCTCGGGTTTCTGCCCCTGCATAGCCGTGATACATGATGTTGTCCATAACAAAGCGCCAAAGCCCTTCAATATCCAGCGGGTCTTGACCGAGTACCAAGGGAGCAATGGTTCCGTGCAATGCACCTTTCGAGCCGGGGATTTTGTCGACTGTTTCGCCCAGACCAATTAGTCCTGTGTCGGTATGGACGCGGACCATCATGAGACGCGGGTATTCGGCCCACTGTAACGTTTCTATCGCCGTAATTTTCATATAACTTAGTCCTATACAGTTGTTGCGACTTATTGAATCAATCAGTGTATTTTTGAGAATTACATCGCCTAGTCCTGTGGTTGTTCACCTTTCACGCTCAGGCCGCCGTCTACTGTGTAGTTTGCACCCGTTACGAAACTTGCCGAATCGGAAGCTAGAAACACACATACACTCGCCACTTCGTCAATCGTGCCCACCCGACCAATTGGATGCATATCGTCAAATTGCTGCCGCAAAGGGTCAGGGTTCTTTTGTGCCGCCAAGAAATCATGCAGCATAGGGGAGTCAATAGTTCCCGGTGAAACGCTGTTCACGCGAATGCCCGAACGTGCATAATCTGTGGACATCGCGCGTGCCATCCCCGCCAATCCGGCCTTAGTGGCTGAATAAGCCGCAATGCCCGGCAAGCCCAAAATGCCGGTCACACTGGACATGTGTATGATGCTGCCTTTGCCAACGGCTAGCATTCCCGGTATGACTGCGCGGCACATCAAGAAGGTGCCTCGCAAATTGACAGCGAGGCAGCGATCAAAATCCGCAACGGGTGTCTCATGTATTTTCCCTGCGGGCATCACTGCTGCGTTATTCATAAGCACTGTCACTGTGCCAAAGTGCTCCTGCGCCCGCTGAACAGCACGGTTCGCTTGATCCTCGATACTAATATCCGCGCCGAGTGCTAACGCTTCACCCCCTGCCGCAAGAATTTCGTCTACGACGTTTTGACAGGCCGCTTCATCCAAGTCAATCACGCCGACTTGGGCACCTTCCTCAGCGAAGCGTAGTGCAATCCCCCGACCAATTCCACGTGCTGCGCCTGTAACCAACGCAACTTTGCCCATTAGCTGCATCATGAGCTAGCCGCCGAATCGATGACCTGCTGGATGAATTCTGCATGGGCTAAGGCATCATCAACCGAGCACAATGTAGGTTGCTGCCCTGTTTGTACATGATCGTAAAAGGCCAGCAGTTCGCGGGCGAAGGCTTCCTCGTAGTTGACTATCACGCGTTTTTCCCATGCCAGTTCGCCATCATGTCCCTGCACAATGACGGACGAGGGAAAGTGCAGGAAGTATGGACTGGGCAATTGGAATGCGACACGGTCATGATTGCCGAAGAAGGCATATTCTTCGCGATAATCTTTCAAGTCCTGTAAGAAGTGCCAGTCCAGCGAAACACGCAAATCGTTTGGATATTCAATGAGGGTATGAATAGAAAGTCCTTCACGCCAGATGTTGGTGCTGATCACGCGGTTTGGTGCGCCGAGCAGTCCATACATCGTATACACTTGATGAATGAGGCTGCCCATGAGTTGGCCATAAGCCATGCGCAATGACGCATCGTTCTTGCGCTGTCCGAGGGCTTCGTCCACCAGCGCTTCCACACTGCCGCCTGCGCCTCCAAACAACTGATTCTTGACCTGATCTGCCCACGTGCCCGTGTCCATATGACCTTCTTCAATGACACCATTGCCACGCAAAACACGGTGAGGCGAATGTCCCAGTTCATCTGCAGGATGCAGCACTGTGATACGGCCATAGCCGATGTCCTGCATCTTCTGTAATTGCTCTTTGGCATAGGCAAAGGCAGGATCATGTAGTTTGTGATAGCCCAATTGTAGAATACGATCGGATTTGTGAGCAACCACTGCGATTTCACGGGTTTCGCGCAAATTCCACGCTAAAGGCTTCTCTACAAAGACATGTTTTCCAGCTTCGAGAGCGGCGATGGTACTGTCGCGGTGTGAACCACTATGACATATGACAACGGCGTCAATGTCAGATTGTGCTAGCATTTCACGCCAGTCGGTATACCGCCGAGTTACATGATAGTGATCGGCTACCACATTGAGGGCAGGGCGATATAAGTCGGCCAGTGCAACTAACTCAAAACGATCATCATAACGAAACAAATGCGGAATATGAGCAATCTGACCTATCGCTCCACAGCCAATGACACCCATACGCAGCCTGTTCATGGTTTATTCCTTTGTACTAAATATTTAATTATCAAACTGAAAGAGAGAACAACCGCCATCAATGGTTAGTACTGAGCCTGTCATGTAAGCCGTCATTGGTCCCGCCATATAAACCACGGCTTGAGCAATCTCAACGGGTGTTCCGGGTTCGCCCAATGGAATCACTCTGGAAACGCGCTTGGCATATTGGGGTTCTTCGCGCAACTGCTTGCCTGCCAAACCAGCCTTGACGATCCCCGGCGCAACCGCATTCACGCGAATGCCATATTGGGCAAGTTCACGCGCCATTTGCTTCATTAGCATATTGACGCCAGCTTTTGTGGTGTCATAAGCGGTATTTTCCGGCCAAGGGATTTCGGCGACCCACGAACTCGTCAGAATGATACGGCCCTGAGTCCCTGCCTTGACCATCTGCCGTGCTGCTGCTTGCCCAACATTAAAGGAACCCGTCAAATTCACATCCATATGCCGCTGCCAACTCTCTTGGGTGATTTCAAGAAATGGCTTGGCTTCGACAATTCCTGCATTGGCGCAGACTATATCCAGACCGCCGAGTTCCTCAACCAATTTATCGACAGCTGCATCAACCTGCTTACGATTGGCGATGTCCACTTTCTGATAGAGAACTTTAGCGCCTGCAAATTCCACACGCTGAATGCGTTCTTTTGCTTCCGCCTTGCTCTTAATGTCCCATATGGCGACCGCTGCCCCTTCCAGTGCGAGATGTAAGGCCATCTCATTACCTAAATCGCCTGCGCCGCCTGTTACCAGCGCCACCTTTCCATGAAAATTCATTTTGTTCTCCAAAAAATATATTGCTGCGCAAGAAATAGTATCACGGTAATTATAGCCATGCCGTCAGTTGCCTCAAAAATGACGAGACATCATAGGACAGTGTTGCTCAAGAAAATTTGGTGATTAATCTCACGACGAGATAATGTCTCGCTATGCTCATTTTATGGTGTAGAATAAGCGCCCAAGCTCCAGCGAAGTAGGGCCGATGATTTGGAATCATGCCGTCTATGGTCAAGCATATCAGCAATCGTAACCGTCAGTGGATTCTATTAGCCGGTTACGTATTGATCGCCGTTGTAATCTGGTTGGGTGTGATGTCGGAGTTTCGGCTTGACGATAGTTTTATTACCTATCGCTATGCTCAGAATTTCGCACGCGGCATTGGATTAGTCTATAACCCCGGCGACAACGTGCTGAGCACAACAGCCCCGCTTTACGCCATGCTGCTGGGCGTTCTGAGCCTCGTAGTTCCCGATTTTCATCTCCTCGGAAGTCTCATCGGTACACTGAGTATCGGTATCGGTGGTTGGCTGATCTATAACCTGTTTTCTCGAAGAATGACCGAAAGTATCCGGCTATGGGGTGGGTTGGTTTACGTCTTAAGCAGCCCTTTGTGGCTGGCGTTGGGAATGGAGACTGCATTCTGGATCATGCTGGTGTTAGCCTCCATATGGATGGCTCAAGAAAGGCACTGGGCGTGGTCAGGTTTGTGTATTGGTATCGCAGTCCTGTCGCGCCCTGATGCGGCCTTGCCTGCTGGATTGCTGGGTTTGATGCTGATTGGGCTGTCGATTAATATGCTCAGTACCACCGTAAAGTGGTGGAAGCCTCTTCTTTATTATGCAGTTGCAGCGGTTGTACCTTTTGTCATATTCTCGATTTGGGGGTATGCCACTTATGGTTCGCCATTTCCTGTGACATTGGGTGCTAAAAGCGCACAGGCTGTTTTAGGTATCACTGGTATGGGGGTAGGTGTCACCACTTGGGAGGGGCTGCGACTCATTCTACGCAGCCTAATGCTGCAAAGCCCTCTTTATATTGCGCTGGCGCTGCTTGTGCTGTTTGGTTTCGCCAATTCGTTTAATTCCTCGGTTGTGATTGTTGTGGCGTGGGGCGCACTGCACTTGCTGGCCTATATGCTGCTGAAGGTCGCTCCATATCGCTGGTATTATGCGCCTTTAGTGCCCGGTGCAGTGCTTTTGGCAACTTCCGGCTTAGATTATCTGATGCAGCGTTTAGCCTTACGGCGCGTTCAGGTTGCATCTGTTTTGGTCGGCGCTATTGCTATTTTTCCGTTGATTGCTCAGGTCACATCATTCAGCGCGATTAGCCAGCGGATACAATCCGGCGGGCCAGTCGATGTGATGCTCCCGATAGTCGATTGGAAGGCTTATCGCGAAACAGGTGAATGGCTGGATCAGAATACGCCGTCTGACGCGACGGTTGGCGTGGCCGAAGTTGGGCAAATCGGTTTTTATGCCCGCCGCTACATGACCGATTACCTCGGGTTGCTTCAGCCAGATGTGGCTGCCGGCCTTAAACGGGACGATTTTTACAGTTGGCTGGTGGGCTACGCGCCGAATTTTCTGGTATTTCAACGTTTCAGAGGCGCTGCGCTGGTGCTTTACAACTATGTCATTCAGGATGACGCATGGTTCAACGCCAACTATAAGCCCGTAGCCGAATTTGACGATGCCCGTTATTCCTCCGGGCCAGTCACAATCTTCGAGCGAGTAACGGCCAAGCTGCCGGTCACACCGCAACCTGTCCACACCGATTTCGGTAATTTGCGATTGGTCGGCGTGTCAACTGACGCTGATGCTATTCCAAAGGCAGGCGGTTCGGTCCGTGTGCGGTTGGATTGGGAAGTGATCGGCCTTTTGCCTGATGAGCTGCATATTGCTGTCAAGGGAATCGCGATGGCAGGCGGTAACCCCTCGTTTGACGGTGATTATCACACGACCAACTGGCATGGTCACTTCTCTACATGGCATGGCTTTGTTGTTCCCAACGGGGTAACTCCCGGTCAATACACCTTATTAGTCGCGGTCGGCCCAAAGGGTGGGCCATATCAAGAACAGGGCGTTGGCACCTTACAAGTTGCTAGGGGCCCTTAAATTGTTGTTGTCAGGTTTGATCGCGGTGATATAATCTCACGGGTTTTGAATCCTAATAGGAATACCCAGTTCATGGAATTTGTACTTTTAGCGTTAGTAATGCTGCTTGGTTTAGGCGCGTATTGGGCGATGGTGATCTTCCCGAAACAGCGCGACTTCTCAAAGCGTCAGCGGTATGTGAGTACGCTGGCCGAAGGGGATGAAGTTGTGACTTATGGGGGTATTGTCGGGAAGGTGATGGCGATTGATGCCGAAAAAGGCATTGCTCATGTGGAGATTGCGGACGGTGTGGTCGTACGGCTGATCACAGCGGCCCTCGTCCAAGCCTATGATCAAGAGGCTTTTGCCGAAGCGGCTCGTAAAGGACTAGGAGAAACGCAATCCTCGTCCTAGCAAGTGATGTGTTCATCATCGCACGGTGGGCGTGCCATCGTTGCGTAATAAATTCAAGAAAGGTTCTTTTATGCGAGGCCATATTCGTTGGCTGATTCTTATTCTCTTGCTCACTATTCTTGCAGTTTGGGTGAGCCTGCCGAATACGAAACTCAGTAATGTCTCTGACTCTTGTTACAACACGACATCTGACACAGGCGCAAAACTCATCAAGCCCGATCAAGGGGTTCACCTTGATTTCAATGATGACTGTAAAGATGATTTTGGCTTGAATGTGAAGCAGGTGTTTGGTTTGGATATTATCGGCGGTCTGCGTGTTTTGCTACAGGCCGATTTGCCCGCTGGTTCGTACACTGTGGAAGACTTGAAAAATGCATCGAACAACGTGAACCGCCGCGTGAATTCGCTTGGTGTTGGTGAAGCAACCGTTCAGGTGCAGGGCAGCAATCGTATTCTGGTTGAACTGCCGGGTGTGACTGATCCTCAACAAGCGGTGGATCTGATTCAGAAAACCGCTTTGTTGGAGTTTGTCGATTTTTCTGATGTACCGAATTATCAGCAGTATGTTGGTCGCAAGATCGTAACTGACGAACAGTTGAAATCTACTGAAGCCCGCACCTCTGCCGAGGCTACTGCTGAAGCCACTGTGCAAGCTGCTGGCGAAGCAACTGCTGAAGCCACTCAACAAGCTGCCGCAGAAGCGACTGCTGAGGCAACCCAAGCCGCTGCACCCACTGCGGTTGCGACAGTTGAACCGGGTGTGCCAAACCCGACGACTGGCCAGCCTTTCCATACGGTGATGACCGGTTCTGGCCTGCAAAGCGCTGTTGCTCAGTTGGATCAAAGTGGTAAGTGGGCCATTCGCTTCGAATTGACGTCAGAAGGCGGTCAGGTGTTTGGCCCGTTCACAGGCAACGCAATTGGTAAACCAATGGCGATTGTTCTGGACGGTATCGTGCTCTCTGCTCCTACCATCCAAGCACGTTTGGATACCGGCGGAACGATTACCGGGCAATTCTCTCAGGAACAGGCCGCTACACTAGCGTTGCAGCTTCGCTCTGGTTCGCTGCCTATCCCCCTCCGTGTCGTCACCAGCCAGACCGTCGGTGCGACACTGGGTCAAGAATCGGTTAGCCAGAGTATCCGCGCCGGTGTCGTTGGTGTGATCATCATCTTGGCCTTCATGCTCATTAACTACCGTGTTCCCGGTATTGCGGCCAGCCTTGCTTTGTTGGTCTTCATCGTGCTCAACCTAGCAATGTTCAAGCTGATTCCGGTAACGCTGACACTGCCCGCTATCGTTGGTTTCTTGATCTCAATTGGTACGGCGGTAGATGGTAACATCCTTATCTTTGAGCGTATGCGTGAAGAGCAGCGTGCCGGTAAAGATGTTGATACAGCCGTTGACGAAGGTTTTACGCGTGCATGGACATCCATTCGTGACTCAAACCTCTCAACTATATTGATCAGCGCCGTACTGTTCTTGTTTGGTCAAACACCCGGTGCTAGCGCGGTCAGCGGTTTTGCGGTTACATTGGCGTTAGGTTTGTTCATTAACCTGTTTACTGCCATCATTGTGACCCGCACCTTCTTGCATATCATTCTGGCAATCACTCGTGGCGCGGTCAAAGATCGTCCATGGTTAATGGGCGTGTAGGCCGAGGAGTAAAAACATGTATAGCTTAGTACAAAAACGGCGTTGGTTTTATACCTTATCACTGTCAGTCATTGCCATCGGTATTGTGATTATGGCTTATTCGCTCGTCACGCGCGGTACTGCCTTTAAGCTAAGCATCGACTTCGCTGGTGGCAGTATCTATGAACTGAAGTTCAACGGTGATGGCGCAAATGAAGATAATATTCGCGCAGTATTCGCCAGATATGGTGACGAAACAGCGACAATCCAGCGTTTAGGTGATGTCAGCGAACATCGTTGGTCAGTGCGTGCTTCCTTTCACGAAGAGGACGAAAAACGCAAGATTCTTGACGATTTGAATTCTCTGGCACCGCTGGATCGTACGCTATCAAGTGATGAAAGTGTGTCGGCGACTATTGGTCAAGAAGTCACTCGTGCGGCTTTCTTCGCTGTGATTGTCGGTGCGATCGTTGTAACATCCTTCATCGTGTTGGCATTCCGTTCGGTCCCCGATGCCTTCCGTTATGGTGCTTGCGCGATTATTGCCATGATCCACGACGTGCTCATCGTAGCGGCCGTCCAATCCCTGATGGGTATCACCTTCAATTGGGAAGTGGATGCGCTCTTCTTAACGGCTATGCTGATGGTCGTCGGCTTCTCGGTTCAAGATACCATCGTGCTCTTCGACCGTATTCGTGAAAACATTCCGCGCCATCTTGGCGAACCCTATGAAACGATCGTCAATCGTAGTGTGTTGGAAACCATTCACCGTACCCTGACCACACAGATCAGTGTGTTCTTCGTTATGATCGCCATCATGCTGTTCGGCGGTGCGAGCATCAAGCAGTTTGTGTTCATTCTGTTCTGTGGTTTAGTCACGGGTTCATACTCGTCGATCTTCATCGCGGTGCCTTTGTTGGTTTCTTGGGAAAAACGCGAATTTCCATTCAGCCTGTTTGGTAAGAAACCTGAATTGACTGCGGCGGAGGCTTAAATGATGCGTGCGCTGGTTTTTGACGGTCAACTTCATCTTGAAATGTCGCAAGCAGTACCACAACTTCAAGATGGAGACACACTGCTCAAAATCCGGCGCGCCGGTATCTGCAATACGGATTTAGAACTCGTGGCCGGAATGTACGGATTTTCCGGCATTCTGGGTCACGAGTTTGTGGCCGACGTGATAGAGGGTTCACCTGATTGGATTGGCAAAAGAGTCGTCGGTGAAATCAGCGTCGTTTGCGGTAAATGTGACTTCTGCTTGAAAGGTATCCCCAGCCAATGTCGCAACCGCACCACGATTGGTATTCGCAATCGTCCCGGCGCTTTTGCGGACTATATGGCGCTGCCGCCGCGTAATTTGCACTTCGTTCCTGATAAAATCAGTGATGACGATGCGGTCTTCGTTGAACCGCTTGCGGCTGCGTTACAAGTTACTGAGGCTGTTCATATCTCGCCTCGCGATAGGGTGGTTGTGATCGGCGTTGGGAAGCTCGGCATGTTAGTGGCACAAGTGCTCAAACTCACCGGTGCTGATGTAGTGGGCGTGGTTCGGCGTGAAAAACAAGCCAAGCTGCTGAACAACTGGAATATTCCCTTTGCTGAGTTAAAGGACATACCGGATCAATCGGCGCAGGTTGTGGTCGATGTGACCGGATTGGCGCAGGGGTTTGCAGACGCGCTCAAGGTGGTCGAGTCGCGCGGGACAATCGTCCTTAAGAGCACTTACCATGGCTTCCCACAAGTCGATATGACTCAAGTTGCAGTTCGCGAAATCAAAGTCATCGGTAGTCGCTGCGGGCCGTTTGACGCAGCCTTACGTCTGCTCGAAGAGGGATTAATCGACGTAGCCTCTCTAATTGAAGATCGCTATGGCTTTGATGATGCCGTTCAAGCGATGGATACCGCTGCACAACCGGGCAAATTGAAAGTCTTGCTTGATTTTTAGCGTGTCGCCTGTGGAATGGTGAAGGCAAATGTCGAGCCAACACCGACTTCACTTTCAAGCGTGATCTGTCCGCCATGCCCTTCGACAATGTGCCGCGCAATAGCCAGCCCCAAGCCAGTTCCCTGCGTGAATCCCGCAGTATCTGCCACCCGATAGAACTTCTCAAACATATGTTTTTGATGCTCTTTGGCAATGCCGTAACCGTTGTCCTTTACCGCGATTTGGATGTAAGGGTGGTTCTCATGGTTCATGACCGGCAGCGCATAGACCTGAATCCATCCACCTTCACGGTTATACTTGATAGCGTTCGTGAGGAGATTAAGTAGCACTTGCTTGATTTTGCCCCGGTCAGCATTGGCGATGAGGGCATCGCACTGAATGCTTATCGCGATGTTCTTATCATTGGCCTGCTGTACCACGACATCAACACTTTCTTCGAGAAGTTTGTTGGTGTCGAAGCGGGATGACTCGAGCCGCGCTCGCCCTGATTCAAGGCGCGCCAAGTCGAGGAATTCGCTCGTCAAACGCGAGAGGCGCTCGGTCTCACTGTGCATGGTGGTGATGATATCGTGACGCTTGTTGTCCGGTAAATCAGGACGGAGCAATAGCACCGTACTGGCTTTCAGCGCGGCTAATGGCGTGCGAAGTTCGTGCACCATTTCTGCAATAAAATCGTTTTGCTGGAACAGACGCGCGTTCTCGATGGCAATAGCGGCTTGGCTCGCTAGTGTATTGAGGGTGTTGATGTCATTTTCGGTCCAACCACCACCGCCAATTTTGTTGATGCCTTCAAGAACACCGATAACTTTGGTGTGGGTACGAAGGGGCACTGCGAGAATGCTGCGTGTGTGGAACTCAATCGTATCATCGACCCGATTGCTCCAAGTCGGTTCTTGAGACACATCGTTGATGACGCGTGGTTCGCCGTGCTGTGCAACCCAGCCCGCAATGCCGCTCCCTTTAGGGATGATGATTTCTTCCATTTCCTGAACAGGAATGTTGGACGCGATTTCAAAGCGCAGATCGCCGGTTGCCGGTTCAATCAGCATGATTGATGCGGCTTCGGTGTTGGTCAGCTCCCGTGCGGCGGAAATGATCTTTTTTAACAGGCTGCCCAAATCAAGCGTCGAATTGAGCTGTTGGCTAATTTCGATCAAGCGCTGGTAATGGGCGATGACTTGGTCAGCATCGCTACTGTTGACTGTCATGCTCATGAATGTACTCCATCTGCTGCACAATCTGGGGCAGCACCTCAGCCGCATCGGCGTGGATGACGACCGTGGCAGCATTATCCAAATGTGTTGATTCTAAGTTAATGATTATTATTTTAGCGCCATTTCGTAGCGCCAACATGGGTAAATCTGAAGCTGGCGCAACCTCAAGGGAAGTTCCAATAATGAAGATGAGATCGGCGTTGCGTGCCAAGTCCTTTGCGGCGAGCAGCGGCCTTATAGGCAGTTGTTCGCCAAAAAGTATGACATTGGGCTTGATGACACCGCCACAGTGTGGACAGTGTGGAACTTTATGGTCTATGAGAAACTGCCTGATGATGGGCTCAGCCGGAAAAACGGTAAAACAATGAATGCAGGTTGCATCACGAAGCTGGCCGTGCAATTCTTGTACCATTCGGCTTCCTGCTCGACTATGTAGCAGGTCAATATTCTGTGTGATAACCCCTTTAAGTTTGCCTTGATTTTCTAATGTCGCCAAAGCAATGTGGGCGGGATTGGGTTGTGCGTTCAGCGTCAGTTCCGCGAAAGGATAAATCCAATCGTAAAACGCTTGAGGATCTTGGCGGAACGCGTAAATATTCGCGACGGTGAGGGGATCGATACCTTCCCACAGACCGGATTTCGGACTCCTAAAATCGGGAATGCCTGAAGGCGTGCTGATCCCTGCGCCAGTTAACGCAACCGCAGATTGGGCAGCCAACAATAAATGCGCAGCGACCTGAGCCTTATCATTTTCCATAACGGCAATACTGAACTGCGACCATAGTTAGGGTCGTGCTTCGCTGGGAACCATCGCCTTGAGTCGCGTTGAAAGTTCATCAGCCAATTTGATGATTTGTGTCGAAATCGGCAGGCTCGGTTGCGCAGTGACGATAGGTGCTCCACTGCGTACAGCTTGGAAAAGCTGATCGTGTGCAGCCGGAATAATGCTCCGTAATTCATGTCCGAGCGATTGCTCGATCTCGTGCCAAGGCGTTTGAATGCTAGACTGTACTCGGTTAACAACCACGATATGGATGCGTCCCGGTGTACTGCCCGGTGGTTCCATCTCTTGCAGCATATCCCGTGCCATAGCCAGCGCAACAGGGTTCGGCTCAACCACAAGCACGACTTGATCCATTTCCCGTTGTAAACGGGTGCTGACGGCATTTAACCCACTGCCAAGATCATAGACAGCGGGATTGCCCATTGTCCGCAGTATTTTGACAATATTTGAAGCGGAGTCGGGTGAGAAATTGATCAGTGATTCTTTGCTGCGGATTGAAGAAAGCAAGGCCCGCAGCCCTGACGCATGATTGACGATTTCGCCTTCAATTAACGAAGTGCGAATATCGGCTGGCGGCTTGCTCAAGACGTTTGCCATGCCGTATGCTTGGTTGAATCCGAGTAGCAGTCCCAAGCTGCCCGTGCCAAGTCGGAAGTCAGCGACGATTGGTTTTTCAGTCTTGCTCAAGAATGCTGCGGCGATATTCAGGGCGACAGTCGTTGTCCCGACGCCACCTTTCGCGCCAATCACACCAACAGCATTACCACGCTGTGTTTCGGCTTTCTTTTGGGGAACGCCACTGCGCGACAGCACACTTTTTACACGCGACGCGAGTTCAGCAGGATGTGTGGGTTTGGTCAGGTAGTCGTCGGCGCCAGCTTCGAAACCCGCCACCTTATCATCAACCAGTGTTTTCGCCGTAAACATAATGATCGGGATAGGACGGGTTTCGGTATTAGCGCGTAGGCGTCGGCAAACCTCATATCCGTCCATGTCTGGCATCATCACATCGAGGATGATCAGATTTGGATGGTCATTGGATGCTTTTGCAAGGGCCTGAGTGCCAGAATTGGCCGCAACCACTTCGTACCCATGCCGTTGCAACATGAGCCCAATCAGTTTCAAACTATCTAAATCGTCATCGACGATGAGAATTTTTTCAGCCATGCCAGTTCAATTTCTTTGGGTTAAGTTGATATATTCTATAAAAATGAGTCTAGCACACATGAATAGGCGGTGCAAGCGAGGTCTTAATTCTTAAGTCCTATTTTTGCAGAGGTATTGACGCTCAAAATTCGAGCGTGATATACTGACCATAATTCACCAAATGCGTTGATGGGAAAGAGTACATTTACACCACTGCAATAGAGAGTGTGGGCCAGAGGCTGAAAGCCCACTTGTATGTGTAAAGGGAAAGTCACCCCGGAGTTGCTCGGCTGAACTAGAGTAAGCCTTGACGGGCGCGCCCGTAATAGCGATTGAGTGCTTCATGCCATAAGGCATGAGGAAACAAGGTGGTACCACGGAAGCTAAACCTTTCGTCCTTGTATGGGCGAGAGGTTTTTTGTTTTTAAGCGACAGAGGAGACGTATCATGGCAAAGGCAATGCCAAAGAACTTTGACTTTAAAGAAGCCGAAGGTCGTATTTATCAATGGTGGGAGAAAAGCGGATGGTTTAAGCCAGAGGTAGCGCCGCCGGATGCCGAGCCATTTACCGTAAGTATGCCTCCGCCGAACGTTACCGGCGCTCTGCATACGGGGCATGCACTCTTTACCACCGTCGAGGACTTGATGATCCGCTATGAGCGAATGCGCGGCAAAGCAGCCCTTTGGGTTCCGGGTACGGATCATGCTGGTATTGCAACACAGTTACAAGTTGAGAAGATGCTGCGCGATCAGGGAACGAGCCGCCAAGAGGTTGGACGTGAGGAATTTCTTGCCCGGACTTGGGCATGGAAAGAAAAGTATGGCGGCACTATTACAGGACAACTGCGGCGTATGGGGGCGAGCTGTGATTGGGATCGTGAACGCTTTACGCTCGATGATGGCTTGTCCAACGCCGTTCAGGATGTGTTCATCTCCCTGTACAACGAAGGGCTGATTTATCGCGGGCCGCGTTTGGTCAATTGGAGTCCCGGTCTGCAAACCGCCGTTTCGGATTTGGAAGTGGAGCGTGAAGAAGAAGCGGGCAAGCTCTACTTCTTCAAATATCCCGTCGAGGGCGGCGAATTTATTCCGGTGGCTACAACCCGCCCTGAGACAATTTTGGGTGATACGGCTGTTTGCGTCCATCCGGATGACGACCGCTATAAGCATCTGATTGGCAAGACCGCTTATGTGCCTGTGTTGAACCGTGCTATTCCGGTGATTGCTGATGAATACGTGGATCGTGAATTTGGTACGGGGGCGCTCAAGATTACACCCGGCCATGATTTTAATGACTATGAAATCGGCAAGAAGCACAACCTGCAGTTCATCAATGTTATGAACCGTGATGCCACCATGAACGAAGCCGCAGGAGAGTATGTGGGCCTAGATCGTTTCGTTTGCCGTGAAAAGATATGGGCCGACATGACGGCCTTAGGTCTGGTGATCAAGGTGGTTGACCATACCCATGTCGTTCCTCGCAGCCAGCGTGGGGGCGAGGTGGTCGAACCGCTGATGAGCACCCAGTGGTTCTTGAAGATCAAGCCGTTGGCAGACAAAGCGTTGGCTGCTGTTCGGGATGGTCACATCAAGATTGTGCCGGAACGCTTCGAGAAAATCTATTTCCACTGGCTGGAAAATATCGAAGATTGGTGCGTCAGCCGCCAACTATGGTGGGGACACCGTATTCCGGCATGGATACACAAAGATGGAACGATCTTTGTGGGCAAATCTGCTCCCAAAGGCAATGGTTGGACGCCGGAAGAAGACGTGTTGGATACGTGGTTCAGCAGCGGTTTGTGGCCGTTTAGTACGCTTGGTTGGCCGAACGAAACGGCTGATCTCAAACGTTTCTATCCTACGTCTATCATGGAAACGGGCTATGATATTCTGTTCTTCTGGGTGGCACGGATGATCATGATGGGACTGTGGTTTACCGATAAGCCGCCTTTCCATACGGTCTACCTGCACGGTCTGATTCGTGATAAGTTCGGACGTAAGATTAGCAAGTCACTGGGCAACACCATTGACCCGCTGGAACTGATCGACCAGTACGGTGCTGATCCGCTGCGCTTCACCTTAGCTACAAGCGGCACGCCCGGCAACGACATCAACCTCGACAGTGAAAAGGTCGAGGCCAACTGGCGCTTTGTCAACAAGATTTGGCAGATGACCAATTTCGTTCTCGGCAACATCGATGGTGATGTGCCCGATGGATTGCCACCAGCTAGCGAATTAGATTTGCCGTCCCGTTGGATTGTCAGTCGTTTGACGCGCTTGACCGGCAGTGTTCAATATCTCTTTGACACTTTCCAATACGGCGAAGCAGGACGCCAAGTTTACGACTTCCTGTGGAGCGAGTTTGCCGACTGGTATATTGAAATCAGCAAGTACCCGCTGTATGAAGGCGATGCCAAGTCCAAAGAGAACACGCGTCGGGTGCTGCTGCACATTCTGAACACCTGCTTGCGGCTGCTGCATCCCTATATGCCGTTCGTGACGGAAGAACTGTGGAGCTACTTGCCGAATACCAAGACGGCGTTGATTTTGGCGATGTGGCCGGTTGCAGAAGCAGCCTATCAAGATGAGAAGTCCGAAGCCGAGATGACCACGCTTATGGATTTGGTGCGCGGCATCCGCACTGTCCGTGCTGAATATGCGGTTGATCCGGCACGGAAGATCACGGCGCTTGTCGCGCCCGGCAGCTACCGTGCCAACTTAGAGCAGTACGGCTATCTATTCGGGCGGCTGTGTAACGTGTCTCAAATCACTTTGTTGGAGCAAGGTGCCCCTGCACCTGATGAATCGGCTTCGGTGGTCGTGAGTGATGTGACTTTCTATCTGCCGCTTGCGGGCTTGGTGGATGTGTCTGCGGAATGTGAACGCCTGACCAAAGAGCAGGGCAAGCTGCAAGAACAAATCACGAAGTCCAAGAATATGCTGGGGAATGAGCAGTTTGTCAGTCGGGCACGGCCTGATGTCGTGGAGCGCGAACGTACGAAGTTGGCGGAGTTGGAAGCGAGCTTTGCTCAAATAGGCGAACGACTTGCCACTCTCTGCAAGTAATCTTCAGAAAGCAAGAGGGTAGAAATCTCAACTTCTACCCTCTTCTCTATAGTGAGCATTAAGCCTTGCTGCTGGCAGACTGTCCCTTTAACTTTATAAAAATGGCACGTCCCGCCTCTTGCGCGGCTTTACGCACTTCGGTATCAGGGTCTTTTTCGACCAGTGCACGTAATGCGCTCAGCGCATCCTCGTCCGCTAACAGTGCCAATTCTGCGATGGATTTCAGACGCACATCGCGGTTTTTATCCTGTAAACGTGAGATATGGTAGGCAATAATACGTTTGTTGGATGTTGTCATTACGCACCCCTTGTAACCACCCGAAGTTAGCTTGTGATGCCACAGTCAAGATGTGAAATGTCATATGATGCTATTATAGCAAGCTTTCGCTGTACAGACCGTTGTTTGCAGGTAATCATTTCTAAAGTTAAGATTGCTTGTTGTTAAAAGATTATTTTGGAAAATGCATGATGTACGCACGCACACTAGAACAGCCCCTTACCAGCAACACCTTTGTCTTGTCTGACTCAGCGGATCGCCTTGGTTGGTTAGTACGAACGGATCCGCATCAATCAGAGGAGATTTTGCGTGCTCAATACAAGGCGCAAGGCTATTTGTGGTTGAAAGGGATTCTGGATAAGAACCGTGTACTGGATTTTCGTCGGCGCTATTTCGAAGCTTTTGTAGATATTGGGCTTTTGGCGGAAGGAACAAATCCTGTTGATGGGGTTTACTCCGGCACTGGAAAAAGCAAAACATCAAAGATCGTAGCCGAGATTGTTCAATGGGCATCCTATGAGTCATTCTGCCTCGCGCCTGAAATCTGGCAGTTTTACGAAAGTCTCCTTGGTGGTCCTGTTTATCTCCACAAGCGAAAGCTCATTCGCGCTACGACGCCCGACGATTCCTGCACTGGCGCCCATTATGATCTGACGTATTTGCGCGCCGGAACGGATCGGGTTTGTACCAGTTGGATACCAATTGGCGATATTCCGGTAGAGATGGGCGGGCTGGTTTATCTGGAAGGCTCGGATAGTTTAGGTCGTCAGCTTGAGGCTGAATTTAGCGCGAAGAATGCCGAGCTGCCTCCCGAAGAACGCATAAACGCGTACAACAAGAATATGAGCGAGACTGGCTGGTTGACAAAGGACCTGCCGTCACTGGCTGAGCGTTTGAACAGCCGTTGGTTAATGGCTGACTATGAAGCGGGTGATATGGTCGTTCACAGTCCATACATGATTCATGCCTCGACGACCAACACCCGTATGACCATGCGCCTTTCGACCGATATTCGCTACCAATTGGTGAGCGATGCCATTGACCCCCGTTGGACTTCAAATTGGGCACCTGATGATAAGCTCTAGCACTTGGAGGCTATTCGAATGATTATTTCACTGGTTCATATTCACATTAAGCCTGACACGATTGATGCGTTTATTGAGGCGACAAATGAGAACGCTCGCTACAGCCGTCTCGAAGCGGGAATTGCCCGTTTTGATTTTCTTCAGCAGGCTGATGATCCGACCCGTTTTGTCTTGATCGAAGTGTTTCGGACGGAAGAAGCCCCGCTCAAGCATCGTGAAACGGCTCATTACCTCAAATGGCGCGATGCGGTCACGGATATGATGGCCGAACCGCGTGTAGGCATAAAACACATCAACATTTCGCCTGACGATACAGCGTGGGGATAATCCAATGCGCTTTGATTTTGTAACCGCAGCCAAAATCGTTTTTGGGGCAGGGGCGCTCAAGGAATTGGGGATGCTTGTCGCACCGCTAGGAAAGCGTGTCTTGCTGGTGACCTTCAAGAATCCGGAACGTGCCTTACCCGCTGTTGAATTGTTGAAAGCCCATAACCTTGAGGTGACGGTCTTTCCAACCGATGGCGAACCGACCATACAAATGGCGCGGGATGGCGTGCGGATTGCCACGGAAGCCGGATGTGATGTGGTGATTGGCTTTGGCGGTGGCAGCGCGATGGATACCGCTAAAGCGATTGCTGCGCTTATGACCAACACCGGTGATCCCCTCGATTACCTTGAAGTGATCGGCCGTGGTCAGCCTATTAAGAAAGCTTCGCTCCCATTTATCGCCATCCCGACGACTGCAGGAACTGGTTCCGAAGTAACTAGTAACGCGGTTTTAGCGTCGCCCGAACATCAAGTGAAGGTCAGTCTCCGCAGCCCGTTGATGTTAGCTCGAATTGCCTTAGTCGACTCAACGTTGACGTATTCGTCTCCGCCGGAAGTGACTGCCCAGAGCGGACTTGACGCCTTGACGCAAGTCATCGAGCCGTACACATCCAACAAGGCCAATCCGCTGACCGATGCCATTTGCAAAGAAGCCATTCAGCGAGCGGCGGGTGCGTTGCAGCAGGCATATGAACACCCCGATGATGCCTCAGCTCGTGAAGATATGTCCTTCGTGAGTTTGTCCGGTGGGTTGGCCTTAGCCAACGCCAAGCTCGGAGCCGTACACGGATTCGCTGGTATCTTTGGTGGCATGTTTGATGCGCCGCATGGGGGTATCTGTGCGCGTTTGCTCCCGTTTGTGATGGATGTGAACGTTCGTGCGTTGCGTCAGCGTCAGCCGGAAGCGGATTATCTGCGGCGTTATGAACTGGTCGCCCAACTCTTGACGGGTGATGAGCGTGCAACCGCCGAGGATGGTGTGAAATGGGTGTATCGTTTGACGCAGACTCTGAACATACCCGGCCTCTCCAGCTATGGCATGTCGGATAATGATTTGTCCACGATTATCGAAAAATCGGTCGGCGCCAGTTCGATGCAGGGCAATCCGATCAAACTCACGAGCGAAGAGATGCGCGCTATTCTTACCGCCGCAGCTTGAGTAGTGATGAGAGATAGTTGAAGCCATTCTAAAGCGGGCTTATAATCGACAGGGTATATCGAGATATGTGCGTAGCTGCTGGCTGGATAACCCGAAGCAGTCGAAAGGTTTGGTATGGAAATCTTTGGCGTAGGTGGTGCGGAACTTGTCGCAATTCTGATCATTATGCTGATCGTCGCCGGGCCAAAGCGCATGATCCAGTGGGCGTATGTGCTCGGGCAGTACACTGCTAAGGCACGCGCCATGTGGGCCGAAACCATGACCTATGTTCAGAAAGAACTGAAAGAGGCTGGTATGGATGTTGAACTGCCGAAGGAAATTCCAACACGCGGTAGCTTAAACAGTCAAATTAGCCAGCAGGTACAAAAGGCCGTCGCTCCGATCAGCAAGCCACTTCAAGAAACGTTGGATGCCGCTAAAACCGAAGTTCAACAGATCAAGACAGAGGCTACCATTCCCGATACCAACATCCTGAAAACAGGAACTTCTGCCTCGTCCAATGGCAAGACCGATCTCGGTACATGGTCAAACGGCAATGGATCAAAGAGCGAATAAGTCGTTACTCGCTCTTTGGGACTAAAAGTCATTTACCTAGTTAGGCCACTGTCTCACGAATACGAGCAGCAATTTGCCGTGCCCGTGATGGCGCATCCCCGATGTGCGCCCCGGCTTGAAGCAGTTCTGTTACCCGTTCTGGTTGGACCAACTGGACAATTTGCGCATCTGAACTGAGATTTGCTGCCAGCGGATTCTCTTGGCCTTTGCGAATGGCTTCCCATGCTTTGAGGCTGTGGGTACGAATAATTTCATGTAAAGCTTGACGATCGCCGCCGTTCCGCGCGGCCTCCATCAATAATCGCTCCGTCGCCGCAAATACCCCGTAAGTATTCAAGTTGCGCTGGATACCCTCGCTATCGATTCTTAAACCCGCAACCAATTTTGTGGCGCGGATAAGTAATTCCTCTGCCGTCAAGAAGGCTTCCGGTAGGAATATCCGGCGGTTGCCTGAATCATCCAGCGTTCGCTCCAGCAAGTTGTGAGCTGCATTATCCCACGCCACGCGGGGCAGGGTAGCCAGATACCGCGCCAGACTATCTAAGTTCTCTGCATTAATCGGATTACGCTTAAAAGGCATTGCTGATGAACCTACCTGCAAAGCGCCAAAAGGTTCTGACCATTCCCCGAACGGTGGCGATTGCAGCACCCGCATATCAAACGCCATTCGGTAAATGGTCATGGCTATACCGGCCAGTGCATTGAGGACATCCCAATCCTGTCGGCGAGGGTAGGTCTGGGTTGCAATCGTGAACGATTCCAACCCCAGTTTCTCCATAATCTGTGTTTCCATCTGCGCAGGCGTCATGCCTGTACCGGACAGTAGCTCATCGTAAGAAGCGGCTGTACCGACTGCCCCTTTAAACCCTTTGCCTCGAATATTGCTGAACGCGTGCTGTAGTGCGCCGTAATCCGTCAACAAATCTTGGGCATATCCGGCTAAGCGATAGCCAACCGTTGTTGGCTCGGCTGGTTGCAGATGTGTGAACGCCATACATACATGGTCGGCTTCTTGCTCGATGCGCGTTGCCAGTTCAGCCAGCAGCTTTTGCGTATAGTCAATGACAAGCTCCATACTCTCGCGCAAGCGAATCGCTTCGGCATTGTCCTCGATATCCATGCTCGTTGCGCCTAAGTGGATGATGCCTCCACCAATTTTGCTCTTTTCGGCGTATGTGCGAATTTCCGCCATCAAATCGTGGTGAATTTGAGCTTCGATTTCCTGTGCGCGATCAAGATCAATTTCGTTCTGATGGGCGCGGAGGTCATCAACCTGTGCCTGTGTGACCAATCCGGCTACTTCTTGTGCCTCGGCCAACGCCACCCAGATGCGCCGCCATAACCGCCGCTTGTGAGACTCAGACCAGATCGTTCTCATAGCATCCGAACCGTACCGCCATGTGAACGGACTCAAAAACGTGTCGTGCGTATAGCTGTTAGTCATGTTTTGTCCTGTGATGTGATGCGCTAATCTTAACATCCCGCCGTATTAGTGACCAGATATACCCGTCTTTCAGATTGTTACTCCAATTGCCTGCTTGATTTTTGATTATCTGTTATGATCTGCCAGAATTTTTGCTCATTTGCTTACAAGACGAGACAGACCTCACATGAATCCAATTGAAAAATATAACGCGCGTGTTGACCAAGCTCATTCTCTAGTTTGTATAGGGCTGGATAGCGACCTTAAATACATCCCGCGCCAGTTTCGTGACGACCCGTTTCCACAATTTGCCTTTAACCGCTGGGTCATCGAAGAAACACACCAGTTAGTCAGTGCTTATAAGCCCAATATCGCCTTTTACGAAGCGCGTGGCGATAGGGGTTTGGCCGAATTGAAGATGACGATTGACTATCTACAGGAACGGCATCCGCAGATTTTGACGATTTGTGATGCTAAACGGGCTGACATTGGCACCATCAATGCTGCATATATCGAGTCCATCTACGATTGGTTAGGCTTTGACGCCGTTACCTTAAGTCCCTATTTGGGCAAGCAGGCGGTTCAGCCTTTTCTTGACCGCGCCGACCGCAGCCCGATTATTATTTGCCGTACATCCGCACCTAGTACCAATGATATGCAAGACATCAGGGTGGATGGGCGTCCCCTCTGGCAGTATGTGGCCTCCCAGATTTGCAATGATTGGAACACCAACCAGAACTGTATGTTGGTAGTCGGTGCGACAGTGCCGCCTGAACTTCAGGAAGCACGAAAATTGGCGGGTTTGATGCCTATTCTTGTCCCGTCGGTCGGCTCACAGGGTGGAACGCTGAAGAAAGTCGTTGAAGGCGGGATCGCTGCTGATGGTAAGGGACTGATCATCAATTCTTCGCGCAGCATTATTTTCTCTGACAATCCGAACGGTGCTACCAAGCGCCTGCGTGACGAGATCAACCAGTATCGTTCCAACTAGACACGTGGAAACTAACGCCATGCCTGAACAACACTTTTTCGTGACTGGTGCGCTCGGTTGTATCGGTGCGTGGGTGGTACGCAATCTCATTCACGAGGGCACACCGGTAACGGTCTTTGATCTGGGTACTGATCCACATCGTTTACGTTTAATTTTGAAGCCCGATGAATTGGCGCAAGTAAAGTTTATTGCGGGTGATGTAACTGATCTGACTCTGGTTGAACGGTCGATGCGTGAATCGCAAACCACGCATATTGTCCATTTAGCCGGTTTACAGGTGCCGTTCTGCAAAGCCGATCCTTCATTGGGCGCGCGAGTCAACGTCGTTGGCACGGTCAACGTGTTTGAATCCGCCAAGCGCCTCGGAATCAAGCACTTGAGTTTTGCCAGCAGTATTGCTGTTTATGGCCTCAGTGAAGAATATCCCGAAACGGTTCTATCGCATGATTCCGTTCCTAAGCCGCGCAGTCATTATGGGGTCTACAAGCAAGCCAATGAGGGCACTGCCCGCATCTACTGGTTGGATGACGGCATTTCCAGTATCGGGTTGCGTCCTTATATTGTTTACGGGCCGGGGCGCGACCAAGGAATGACCTCTATGCCCACTAAAGCCATGATGGCTGCTGCAATGGGTAAGGGTTATCACATTCCCTTTGGTGGGCGTTCCGCCTACCAATATGCCGATGACGTTGCCAGAGTATTTATTCAGGCAGCTCGTGCCGATTTTCAAGGGACGGATGTCTTCAACCTGCGCGGAAGCGTAGTGCGCATGTCCGAAATCATCACAGCCATTGAAGCCACTGCCGTTCCCTGAAGATATGGACGACTCACCTCTAGTTGCTTCTATCGGTCAATTGCCTTATACCCCGTTGGAGGAGGGTGTTTCACAGACCATCTCTATTTTTAAGGAGGCTTTAGCTGACGGACGTTTGCAGGCTGATGGGTTGAAATAAATTTGGTAATTTGCTTGAGACAAAATACAACACTGGTTATAATCCCGCGCCAAGGGAGATAGTTCTTTTACAAAAAGGGGAGATATATGCGTAAGTTTTTGGTTTTGATCTTGGCCTCACTCTCAGTCATGCTTTTGGGCGTCCATGCGACAGTCGCCCAAAGCACCACGAAAACCGAAGTGGGCGATGGTGAAGGCGCACTCGACATCATTGCTTGGGTCGGATACATCGAAAAGGGTGAAAACGACAAGGCCTATGACTGGGTCACCCAGTTCGAAGCGGATACGGGTTGTATGGTCAACGTCAAAGTAGCCGCCACGTCCGACGAAATGGTGACGCTCATGAACGAAGGCGTCTTCGATTTGGTGACCGCTTCCGGCGATGCCAGCCTGCGTTTGGTTTATGGTGACCGTGTCCAACCCATCAACACCGACCTGATCCCCAGTTGGAAGAATGTGGATGAACGCCTCCAAAACGCGCCTTGGTTCACGGTCGATAAAGATGGTGATGGTACGGCTGAACATTATGGTGTTCCCTATCAGTGGGGTCCGAATGTCCTCATGTACAACACCGATGTCTTCAAAGATGCTCCCAAGAGTTGGGATGTGGTCTTCAAAGAACAAACCCTGTCGGATGGCAAGTCCAACAAAGGCCGTGTACAGGCTTACGATGGCCCAATCTACATTGCTGATGCCGCACTCTATTTGATGACCAAGAATCCTGAACTCGGCATCAAAGACCCCTATGAACTTGACCAGAAACAATTCGATGCCGTCATGGAACTCCTACGCAGCCAGCGTGAAATCGTCGCCCGTTACTGGCATGATGCCACCGCGCAGGTGACTGACTTCACCAGCGAAGGCATTGTGGCTTCCGGTTCATGGCCATATCAGGTTAACGTCCTCCAAGCGGATAAGCAGCCGATTGCCAGCACCATCCCCGAAGAGGGAGCGACCGGCTGGGCTGACACCACCATGATGCATGTTGATGCGCCGCATCCCAACTGCGCCTACAAGTGGCTCGAGCATTCGATTGATCCCAAGGTTCAGGGCGATGTCGCAGCGTGGTTCGGCTCAGTGCCTTCTGTGCCTGCCGCCTGCAAAGGTAACGAACTCCTCACCGATACCGGTTGCGCGACCAATGGCTTCGACAACTTCGAGAAGATCCATTTCTGGAAGACGCCTGTTGCCACCTGTGGTGATGATCGTGGCGATGTCTGCATTCCCTATTCCGATTGGGCAACTGCCTATATCGCCGTAATCGGTGGGCGCTAGTAACATCCCCATAAGATCGTCTGCTGCTTAGATTATTCTGTTGAGGACGCTGGCGCTCATACCCGGAGCGCGGCGTCCTTTCACAATTGCAACCTTGCGTGAGGATCATGATGACTTACAAACTCTGGATTGATGGCCGCTGGACAGACAGCAAAGGCGGTCAGATGATGGCGATAGAGAATCCTGCCAACAACGAGAAAATCGCTGAAGTGATTGACGCCAGCCGTGCCGATGTGGATGCTGCCGTCCAAGCAGCCCATACCGCCTTCTACGATGGTCGCTGGTCGAAATTAACCCCCGGCGAACGCTCGCTTGCCATTTGGAAACTTGCCGATTTGCTAGAGGCCAACAAAGAAAAGTTCGCCAAAGTCGAATCGGATAACACCGGCAAACCCTACCAGTTAATCAGCCTCGGTGGTGACTTACCTTTCGGCATTGATAACCTGCGCTTCTTCGCCTCTGCCGCCCGTGATACACATGGCTATTCGGCGGGTGAGTATGCTAAAGGCTACACCTCCATTTACCGCCGTGAACCGGTTGGGGTGGTTGGTCAGATCGCGCCTTGGAATTATCCACTGCTTATGGCGATTTGGAAGATTGGCCCTGCGCTGGCTGCGGGCTGCACCATCGTTCTCAAGCCTGCGCCGACCACACCCCTCACCACCCTCATGCTCGGTGAACTGATTGCTGAGGCCGGAATACCAGATGGTGTTGTCAACATCGTTAGTGGTGGCAACGACGTGGGGCAGGCCATTGTTGAGCATCCCGATATTCGTATGGTCAGCCTGACCGGTTCGGTTGGTACCGGCAAGAAGATCATGAAGACCGCCGCCGATACCCTCAAGCGTGTCCATCTTGAACTCGGTGGTAAAGCCCCCTTCATCGTCTTTGATGATGTCGATGTTGAAGCCATTGCGGGCGCGGCGGCCTTTACCAGCACCGTCAACACTGGACAAGACTGCACCGCTGCCACGCGCGTCTACGTCGAAAAAAGCCGCGTCAACCACGCCACTGAAGCCATTGTCGAGGCCATGCGCGCTGTAAAGATTGGTCTGCCCTATGACGATGGTGTTCAGATGGGGCCGCTGATTTCTGGTGTTCAACGCGAACGGGTACAGGGTTTTGTGGATCGTGCTAAAGCCAGTGGCGCAACCGTGCTAACCGGTGGCGGAGTACCCAAGGATTTCGGCAGTGGCTATTTCTTTGAGCCGACTGTCATTGCCGATGCTGATCAAAAAGCCGAAATCATTCAGAGTGAAGTCTTTGGCCCGGTTATTACGATCAGCACCTTTGACAGTGAAGCCCAAGCTGTGGCACTTGGCAATGACGTCAGCTACGGTTTGGCTGCCTCCGTATGGACACGAGATGTAGGCCGTGCAATGCGTGTTGCTGCTCAACTGGAATTCGGAACGGTTTGGGTCAATGACCACATTCCGTTGGCGTCCGAAACCCCGCACGGTGGCTTTAAGCAGTCGGGTGTCGGCAAAGACCTCTCGGCAGAAGCGGTGTCTGATTACAAGATTACCAAACACGTTATGATAAAGAACGGTTAATATGAACGCACAACCACCAGCCTCGGTTGCCATCCGTATTATGGATGTCAGCCGTCACTTCGGTGATGTGAAGGCTGTCGATCATCTCAACCTTGATATTTATGATGGTGAATTTTTCTCCTTGCTCGGCCCTTCAGGGTCGGGCAAGACCACCTGTTTGCGCCTCATCGCGGGCTTCGAGCAGCCGTCTTCAGGCAGCATCCTCTTGCACGGTCAGGAGATGGCCGGTGTTCCGCCCTATGACCGTGACGTGAACACCGTCTTTCAGGATTACGCCCTTTTTCCGCACATGACAGTCGGTCAGAATGTCGCCTATGGCCTCATGATTAAGAAAGTGCCCAAAGCCGAACGCCAGCGCCGGGTTGCAGAGATGCTGGAACTGGTTCAACTTCCCGCACTGGAAAATCGCAAGCCCTCCCAGTTATCCGGTGGTCAGCGTCAGCGTGTTGCTTTGGCGCGGGCACTTGTCAATCACCCTCGCGTGTTGCTGCTGGATGAACCCCTTGGTGCGCTGGATCTCAAGCTCCGTCAGCAGATGCAGATCGAACTCAAAGCTATTCAGCAAAAAGTCGGTATCACCTTTATTTTCGTGACGCACGATCAAGAAGAAGCCCTCACCATGAGCGATCGTTTGGCAGTCTTCAATCTGGGTAAGATCGAGCAGATTGGTACGCCTGCCGAAGTTTACGAGCGTCCGACGACCGGCTTTGTCGCTGGCTTTGTTGGCACATCGAATCTGGTAAGCGGCGCTATCGCTAAAAAGCTCACCGGTTCGGATCAAACATTTTCCATTCGTCCCGAAAAGATATTTATCACCGATCTCAACAAATATGTCGGCGAGGACATGTGCAGTATAGCGGGAACGATTCGCGATGTTATCTATTTAGGGATGTACACTCGCTACTTAATCGAAGTCGAAAGCGGCACGGATTTGACCGTTGTCCAGCAGAATTTACAGGCTACCTCGATGGATGTTCTCTCTGCGCGGGGAAATCGCGTGCTGCTGGTCTGGGAAAAATCCAATAACCGTCCGCTGATAGGGGTGTAGTTGACATGACCACAATGCCGAACACCCCTCAATCGGGTTTATTACGCCGCGTTGGAGCTTTTTTCTTTCGCCATCCCAACTTGGCGCTAGTGGCTTTGCTCTTCTTGCCGATCTTGTGGCTCGGTGTTTTTTATTTAGGCTCATTGGCTGCCTTGCTCACACAGAGCTTTTTCCGCTTGGATGGCTTTACCGGACGGGTCATCCGTCAGTTTGGGCTGCAAACCTACCAGAAGGGTTTGTTCACGCCTGCCAACATGGATGTTATCGGCCGTACCCTGTTGATGGCTATTCTCGTGACCATTGCCTCGGCCTTAATCGCCTTTCCGCTCTCTTACTACATGGCGCGTTATGCCCGAAAGCGTACACACGCGCTGCTCTATTTACTCATTTTGCTGCCGCTCTGGTCAAGCTACATCGTCCGCGTCTACATGTGGAAGATTATCCTCTCCCAAGAAGGGGTCATCACGTGGCTGTTCAACCTCTGTGGCCTCGGCGGAGTCTTGCAGGCAATCTTGAATTTACCCGGTATTGGTGGCTCATCCTTATCGTTTTCACCGCTTGGCACCTTTATCGTCTTTGTCTACATCTGGATGCCTTACATGATCTTGCCAATCAATGCCGCTTTGGAGCGTGTGCCCAAGTCCGTGATTGAGGCCTCTAGTGATCTCGGCGCACCGCCCGGTTACACCTTCCGTAATGTCATCCTACCACTTGCTTGGCCGGGTGTGGTTGCCGGTTCGATTTTTACTTTCTCGCTGACTTTAGGCGACTATATCATCCCCGGCATTGTTGGCAATTCCAGCTTTTTCATCGGTCAAGTCGTCTTTGTTCAGCAAGGTACCGCGGGAAACATCCCCTTGGCAGCCGCCTTCACGGTTGTCCCCATTGTCATCATGGGCGTCTACTTGTTGATTGCCCGCAAGCAGGGAGCTTTCGATGCGCTCTAATACCAATAATGATGGAACGCCTCGTGCTTCATTCTTCCTGAAAATCGGAGCAATTGGTGCACTGCTTTTCTTGCACCTACCGCTCTTGATTATCATTCTCTACGCCTTCACCACCGACGAAGCATCCTTCAGTTTCCCGCCGCCCGGGTTGACGACCCGTTGGTTCTCCGAAATCTTAACGCGTACCGATTTCCGTGCTGCGCTGGGTCTTTCTCTATCGGTTGCGTTTGTTGCGACTTTCACCGCCATCATAATGGGCACGCTCCTTTCGCTGGCGATCTATCGCAGCAAATTCTTTGGTCGTGACGCCATCAGCCTGCTCGTCATTCTCCCCATCGCGCTCCCCGGGATTGTCACCGGTATTGCGCTGCGTTCGGCCATCAGCCTTACCGGAATCAGCTTCAGCTTCTGGACGATTGTCATCGGCCATGCCACCTTCTGTATCGTCACCGTTTATAACAACGTCGTCGCGCGTTTGCGTCGCACCTCCTATTCGCAAATCGAAGCCTCGATGGACTTGGGTGCGTCCACGCTCCAAACCTTCCGCTACGTCATTCTCCCCAATATCGCCACTGCGCTCTTGGCGGGCGGTATGCTGGCTTTTGCCCTCTCGTTTGATGAAGTCATTGTCACCACATTTACTGCTGGTCAGCAGCAAACGCTTCCCATTTGGATCTACGGCCAGTTGTTTCGCCCGCGTGATCGTCCCGTAACCAATGTCGCCGCGCTCTTCGTCATCGCCGCCACCTTTATTCCGATCCTGTTCGCATATCGTTTTACCAATGAGGGTCGCGAATGACTTATGTGCTCGGCATCGACGGCGGTGGCAGCACCGTTCGCGTTGCTGTGGTTACGCCTGAATTGTCCATAGTAGGGGAGGCCACCGGTACGACTGCCAATCCCAATCTGGTCGGTCGGGATGTTGCCACACAAACTATTCAGACCGCAGTTCGGGATGCACTCACCGCTGCCCGACTCACAGCCGGTGATATTGTTGCTGTCGGAATCGGGATTGCGGGTGCCGACGCCTCACACTCTGAAGCATGGCTGTGTGAGGTCATGGCGGGTATTCTGCCAAATGCCCTTGTTGCGCCCAGCAGTGACTATGAAATTGCTCTGGTTGGCGCACATGGACGGCGTAAAGGCATGCTCGTGTTGTCCGGTACGGGCAGCCTTGCCTGTGGCGTTGGCTCAGAAGGGGAATTCGTGGTCATTGGCGCGCGAGGCTATCTAGCAGGAGATGAGGGCAGTGGTTATTGGATTGGTATGGAAGGGCTAAAGGCCGCTATTCGTGATGATGATGGTCGGGCTCGCCATACCACTCTCAAGAACGTGTTTCTTCAGCAGTTTGGCTTGCCCAACATAAACGCGGTCATTCCTTGGTTGTATCATACCGGAGTCAGTCGCACTAAAGAAATTGCAGCCTTTGCCAATACCGTTTTACAGCAGGCTGAATATGGCGACGAGGTTGCGGCGGATATTGCCTTACGTGCTGCCGAAGAACTCGATCTCGCGGTACGTGCGGTCCATTATCGCTTGCATATGGAATCGCTGCCCATCGCCTACGCTGGCGGATTGCTTTCTTTTGCCAACCCCTTAAGCCTCAAGCTCTGTGAGCTTCTTGGTCTACCTGATCTGCCAATTCCTCGTTACTCTCCAGTCATTGGCGCTGTAATCCTTGCCCTTGATAAATTAGGTTTGAATCCTCCAACCTCGTAAACCGTTTTCCAACGATTTATCAACCTTTACCACGTCTGTGCTCCCTCACAATGGTTAGCGCCAACTCCGCGAATCAGTTACAAAATGTTCTTCCAAAATGTAACCCGAACACCTCTCTTCTCTGCTAAACTGCTTATAGACGCCGATCATTTTGTGGGGAAGAAATGGTGACTGATAATCTCTTTTTTCTTTGTGTCTTTGTGGTAAAAAATGCATTTGTATTTGCATTCTCGGCGGCTTTCTCCCTCACATCCGCTGCGACGGCACTGCCAATTGCGCCGCGGCGGACATACGGGAGCCATCCGCTGCAAATGCGCCAATTCAGCGGCATCTGCCGAGCTTCCCGCGGCATCAAAATGTCAATTCAGCGCCTTGCTCCCGTGTTCCCGCCAGCCATTTCAGCGGATAAAATGCGAAATTTGCAAAACTTGCGCATTTTGTGAATCAAAAAGGTTAGCTCGACATTAAGCTAACCTGCTTGTGATCCAATGACTATAGACTAAAAACTATCGACTGCTCTATGTCCGCTGTTGAAGCAAATACGTTGGTACAACCGAACCACCACCCGCCGTCACGTTCAGCAGCGCCACCGATGACAACCGTGTCAAACAACCGTGTACGGTATGCCCGTCAAAAACATACGGGTTCGCATCCACAAACCGCGAACTAATATCCAGCTTGCCATCAATGTACGAGGGGAAATCCTTGTAAATGACCGTCACTTTTTCCTGTACAACATACGAATCGGTCAGAGCTTGTTTCAGTGTTTCGTTCCAGTCTTCCGCGCTCGCCTCCCAACCAATGACCACGCCCTTACCGCCGTATTCGTCGTTGGGCTTAAGCACAAATCGGTCACGGTTTTCCGCTACGAAGGGAAGTAAATCCACCTCTTGTCCCCGATACAGCGTCTTGCGCTCCGATACGCGCCGCGTCCAAGGAATATGGGCGTTAATCGCTGCCCGCTGTTGGTCATCAAACAGATGAGCATTTCGCTCGTCACTCAGCATCGCAAGGCTGGCTTTTTTTGCTAGCAGTTTCGCGCTGAACGAATTCGTCATATAAACTTTTCGGTCGCGGATCGCCTGTACAATCGGGTTTTCCATCCCCATCTGATGAATGAGTTCGCTGCACAGCACCCGCTTATAGATCAGGTCAATCCGGAAGTCGCTGATCCACAAATGCCCATCTTTGTATTCCATGTTGCGCGGGTCAGCCAGCACCGCTTTGATCCCGTGTCGCATAAAAAACGTTCGGATAATCTCATGTTCATTCAGTGTCGGGACATGCCCCCAATCCACAATCGCAATCTGTGGTATTCCGATGCCGCCCCACTCGCGGTAGCCGCGCATCAACACCGCCAGCAGTTTTCCGCACATCGGCATGCTCTGTACCGCGTAATACTTCATAAACTGCTTCATCGGTTCCAGTGTCAAGAACTGCTCCGAAAGTGCATCCTCGTAGCCCATGCCTGCCGGCGTTTCAGCGTTGTATTCGACAAAGCTCAACTTGCGTTCTTGGCTCAAAAAGAATGAGTCAAGCCGTGACGTTGTCCACGGTACAGCCCCACCAATGTCAAGGCTGAAGAGAGTTTCTTCGTAGGGTTCAAGGTCAAGCTGAGAGCGCAGTGTCGCGTCCGTGAAACAGGCCGCATGCAGGCGCGAAAACGCGCTGAGAAGGGTTTCCGTCTCTCGCTTCAAGTATTCCCATTGTTCCAGCATGTAGAAATGAGGCCGGATGACCGTGCTAATCGGGCGCTCGCCAAAGTACAACCCTTGTTTTTTCAACCGCGCATATAAGTCCGCGCTGGTGTCAGCCGCGATTTGGTCATCGAGTAAGCTGTGGTAGCGTTCAATCGCGTCCGTAGCCATAGTCTATTTGCCGCCTTTGAGCTTGCCCCAGTAATATCGGTCACGTGTAGCCTCTTTGGACTTCGCCAGCCGGATGCAGAGGTCAGCCATATGTGTGACCATCCAATCGAAGTGAACTTTGCCCAGCGAATTCACATCCATGTCCGGGGCTGGATTCATGAAATCAATCGCATAAGGCACGCCGTCTTTGATCGCGAACTCTACGGTGTTCATGTCATATCCGAATGCCTTAACCAGCGTCTTCGCGTCCTTCACGATTCGCTCATAAAGTTCAGGTGAAAAGTCATGCTGTTCATGATACTTGCGCTGCGTTGGATCATACTTCATGACATAAATTTCGTCTTGCCCGAGACACATACAGCGGGCGTAGTTATCCCACTGGATATACTCCTGCAAAATCATTGTCAGCAGTCCGCTTTCGTTGTAGTGCCAGATCAGCTCCGGCACGCTGTGAACGACGTAGACTTCCTTCCAACCCCCACCGTGCGCATCCTTCAAAACACACGGCATTCCCCCGACCTTTTCAACGAGGCCGTTCCAGTCCATGGGGTAGGTCAGGTTACGTAGGCTTTCGTTGTGGACGATACCCGGCACATAATCTTTGTTGGGCAAAACGAGTGTCTTAGGAGAGGCCACACCTAAGCGATCAGCCAACGACGCACCGAAGAACTTATCATCGGCTGTCCACATAAACGGATCATTGATGACTTTTGTTCCCTGCAACGCTGCGTTCTTAAGATAAGAACGATAGTAGGGGACCTCATGCGAAATACGGTCTACGATCACGCGGTAAGGGCACGGTTCGTTCATGCTCGTCCCACCGATTTTGACGTATTCGGCGATGACACCTTCTTCTCGCCGGTTGACTTCTTCGATAAACGCAGGTGGCCAAGACCACTCCCGTCCAACAAAGAGGCCGACTTTCACGGGTTCTGCAGGGGTTTTGGGGGCGCGTTTGGTCGCTTTCGGGGTAGGGGCCTTTGCCGCAGGGGTGGTCTTTCGGGTTGCCATCAGTGCGCCTCCATCGGAATCGATGCAATTAAATGCTATTGAATGTGTGCGATTATAACCAACATAACGTCGTGTTGCCTACTAATCATGCCCGTTGATGTAAATCGAAACCATTTGCTGCCAGTAAGGCCAATCGTGCGACCAACCATCCCATTCGCGTAGCGCATTGCCGATGCCCTTGCTCCAGAGTAAACCAGAGAAGCTGCGTGCGCTTCCGATCAGACGGTCATCTTTTCCCGAAGCCATAATAATGTCGATATGGCGCAGAAGGGCCAATCGACCCTCATCATGCTCATTAGCGATGAACTCCATCGGATTATTCACGTAAACGTTTTGATCGGAGTATCCACCCGTAAAGCCGCGAATGTCGTATAGGCCGCTTAACCCGATAATGCGATCAACTTTGTCTGGATGGCGCAAACCAAAGCTCATCGCATGAAACGCGCCAAAGCTGGCTCCCAAGGTCATCAGAAATGGATTTGCGTTCTTGCTACTCATGAGTGGGAGTACTTCATGGTAGAGATAATTATCGTATTGAGTTTGACGCCATGCACGTGCCCCGGGATGTGCGCCGTAGTTGTACCAACTTTCAGCGTCCACGCTGTCCACACAGCACAATTGCAACAATCCGTGTTCCAATTGTTCGCCGAGCGTTCCCATCATACCCCGGTCTTCCCACTCGTAGTACTTGCCTTTGGAGGTAGGGAAAACCAAGACTTTTGCCCCACTGTGACCGAAAATTAGCAGTTCCATATCGCGATTCAGCGACGGGCTATACCAACGGTGATATTCACGGTTCATGAATACAATTGCTCATTTCATTTTAGATGCTTCAAGCGCGGCTTGCACGGCTGCTGAGGCATTTAGGATTCCTGAACCCTGTTGTTCCACTGGCGCACCATGAAGCCGTTGAGCCGTGCGCGTCAGAATAGCGCGAATTTCGCGGGGTGTCAAACGAGGGTTAGCCTGCAACATTTGGGCGATAACTGAACTCACAATTGGTGCCGCAACCGACGTTCCATCTACATGTTGATGTTGGCTGTCGACAATCTTGTGGGTATGTATTCTGGCTTCGATACGTTGATACAAACTCTTATCGGTATAGATTTCGTCGCGGTGAAAACCAAGATCGTTATAGCCTTGCGCCAACAAACTTTGTAATTCCTGTTCAGTCGGCTTCTGTAACAACTTCCCCAGCCAGTACGCTTCTCGTGCTACGCCCGAATGGGGCATGATCGGCGAAGCAAGCCAATTTGCCGGAGCGATGAGTTCCGGCTTAGGAGTGCCATCGTACACCACACCGTAATTGTGGTGATAGAGCGTCCATTTCGATTGGTCGAGCGAATTATGGTCATCAAATCCGCCCACTGTAATAGCCTCTGGTGCGCTCGCAGGTGGAAGTAAATGATCTACATGCCGATTTCCAGCAGCAACGACAACTGTCAGGCCGGCTTTAGTCAACTTACGAATAGCTTTGTGCAGGGGATGATCGGGCTTGTTGCAGACAAAATCACCGCCAACCGAAATGTTGACGATGCGCACATTGAAACGTTGATAGGTATCTGTTACCCAGCGTAGACCGCGCAGAATATCCGCTTCCTTGATTTGTCCTTTTGGAGTGCTGACTTTCACCAGAACGAGGTTTGCGCCAGATGCAATTCCCTTATATTTGCCTTTAGACGTATGCCCATCTCCACAGGCAATCACGCTGGTCATCTGGCCATGCCAACTCAGGTCGTTTGTTGGAAAATCAGTTTTCTGCTCAATAACGTGATTGGTTGATGCATCAGCGTGCACGAGAACTCTGTTTTGAAGGTCAGGATGAGGATAGAACCCCGAATCAATGAAGGCGATGGTCACTCCTGTACCGTCGTAGGTTGTAAGTGCTGCGGTACGTTCTGGTGTTGAGAGTAATGTGGGTTCGCCAGCTTGAAAGTTTGGATAATTTGATGTGAATGTAGGTACAAACATAGGCAACCAAAACAATAGAACCAAGCAAATCGCTTGGTTTTGAAAGTAAATGACATCTCATTGTATAACGGTTTAACCGAGTTTAAATCGCTCAGTTTGTCGGCGAATTCAAATCAGTGTGCTGACTCTTTCGGTGTACCAATTGCCAGAAAATCGTTGGCAAAACGCTGTACATAGCTGTCAATCAACTCGTTCACACGCTCAACTTTATCGGAAACGACAATCAATCCTGCATGATCTTTCTTGTCTGCCTTCCAGACCACTTCAGGATCATTATAGGCGGACATATCGGGATGTTCTTGTCGCGCTAAGGTATTTATTAATCCACCATATTTCTGAAATGGTTTAGGTGGTTGATAGGCTTCACCGCGAATAGATGCTATTTCCAGCTTTGCCCATTCTGCCCAAGGATTAACCCCTGTTGAATACTCAATCAGGTCAGAAATATTCGCTCCACCCACGCGAGCAGCGACCTCTAGAAAATACATTTCGCCGTCGGCATGGCCTTTGATGAACTCAGCATGGGTAACGCCGCGTTCCATTCCTTGCGATTTCACCATTGCAGCATTAATGGCCTTAAGTGCGACAGCATCTTTTGACTTTGGTGATAGTGTCTGAGTAGTGAAGATGCCTCCATCATGATAAATGCTCAGCGGTGGTTTACCATATTTCTGAGAGCTGGAAAAAACAATCTCTCCATCCCATACCACTGAATCCACGTGGTAAACATCGCCGGGAACAAACTGTTCAAGCAAGAAGTTCGATTGCTGATCTCCAAGTTGGTCAAACCAGCGCCACAACTCCTCTGAGTTGTTCATTTTCTTAATTCCCATCGTGCTGGCTTCGGTACGGGGTTTGAGCACCCAAGGGGCGGAAACACTGCTCATATATTCACGTAGTTTGTCGTAATTGAATACAGGCGTGAATGCCGGGACTCTTATGCCATTTGCACTGGCTCGCATTCGCATGGCAAGTTTATCGCGGAAGTATCGTGTATGACTTTGCCCCATACCCGGAAGGCGGAGATGTTCGCGCAAAGTCGCAACATTCTCGACATCATATTCATCAAGGGCGACAATTTGGTCAATTTTGTGAGAGCGAAAGAGATAACTAATGGCATAAATCAAATCCTGAACCTTAGTCATATCTGGCATTAGGAAAACTTCATCAAGGCTTTCTCGCGGCCATTTTTCATGAGCCAGCTTCTCTTCAGTCAGTAGAAAAACATGTGCTCCTTCTTGTTTCGCTTGTCGCAAAAAAGCTTCACCCTTAAAGTAACTTGCGAGACATAAAAGAGTTGTTTCTGACATTTGAACATCCTGTAGGTGGAATACGTTATAGGTATTATGCAGATAATAGCATCCATAGAGTTAAACGACAAAAATCTATCGAACTTTTTATCAGGATATGAATCCAAACCTCTTGACGAAACAATCGTTCGAGACTATTATGCACTTAGTTAAGTTAATTAACTGATTTTGAGCGAACCCTTTTCTTAGATCAATCGAGATACCAATGAGTTCACCCGATGATCGCCTTTTGACGAGTGAATTGGCGACCCGATTTTTGCGTGTGTTTGAAACATCGTTTAAGCAGATGACTCAAAGGAGACATCACAATCATGTTTTTAAAAACCTCAGCATTAATCAGTTACACGCATTAGGCATGCTCTATCAACATCCGGGAACAACTCAAAAAGAACTTGCTGAATACCTGCAGATTACGCCTGCTGCTGTTTCAACATCCGTTCGTGAAATGGAAGGTATGGGTTTTATCGAGCGTAAAGCGGACGAATATGATGCACGTCTGATGCGGCTCTACCTTAGCGACGAAGCCAATCAAGTTATGGGAGAGAACATTGCCCAACGACATGCCGCAATTGCCAAGCTGCTTTCTGTACTACCTATCGAAGAGCAAGAGATGATCGTTTCGTCTTTGGAAAAGGCGCTGTTGATCTATACCAATGATGATAACAAGACAGCTATAAATGCTGATACCGAGGACAAAAACTGATAAAGCGGCGAATTTTTGATGTTCAGTAAATGTTTCTGAGGAGGAGACATAAGGTGCAAGCACAAGCTACGCAAGGACAAATGGGACGACGGGGACCAAAACCAGCGAACAACGGTGGATTAGGACGTTCAATTCGATACTTACGAAATCAAGGCAGCATTCCGATTATTGCCTATATCGCCTTGTTGATCGCAACGCTAGCTCAGTTGGCTGTTCCGCAGTTGACCCAAAATATGACCGATGCGGTGACTAATGGGTTCATTGCCGATACCGTTTTAAACAAAGTGCCGCTTCTAGTACGCCCTTTAGCTTTGGGACAGCTCGGCAAAACACTGGAACAAGTGAAAGCTGATCAAGCCAATGCACAAACCTTGTTGATCAATGCTGGACTGTTCATCGTGGCCTTTGCGATTGCACGCGGCGTCTTTTCGTTCTTTCAAGCGTTCTACGCTGAACGGATGTCGCAGGGTGCGGCTTTCGATATGCGTAATGAGATTTTTGCCAAAGTTCAGCGCTTGTCCTTTACTTATCATGACCAGAATCAAACAGGTCAATTAATGGTTCGAGCAACCGATGATGTGGAAAAGGTGCGGTTGTTCATCGCGCAAGGTTTAATGCAAGCGGTGTCATCCTTAGTGTTAATTGTGCTGATTTTGGTGATCTTGTTTGCAACCAATTGGCAACTCACCTTGGTGGCTTTGCCAACCTTGCCCATCGCGATGATTGTGTTTGCCTTCTTCGGTGCTATCAGTCAACCGCTGTTTGTGGCAGTTCAACAGCGCATATCAGCGCTTAACACTGTGCTCCAAGAGTCCTTGGCTGGTATTAAGGTCGTTAAGGCATTTGTGCGTGAGCCATACGAAGCGAAACGCTTTACGAAAGCTGCAGACGATGTGCTGGCGCAAAGCTTGCGTGTCTCGCGTACATTCACATTCCTGTTCCCTGTGGTGTTTCTGGTCGCTCAGATCGGGCAGGCTGGCATACTGTATTTCGGTGGCAAAGGAATTATCGAAAATTCTGTGACGTTAGGCGAATATCAGAAATTCAGCCTCTACCTAACATTCCTATTCCTGCCACTTGCCCAGCTTGGCTTCATCATTTCGCAGATGGCACAGGCGGGTGCATCATCATCCCGTATATTTGAGATTTTGGATGCTAGGAATGACGTCGAGGATAAACCAGCTGCCATCACGTTGACAGAAATCCAAGGACATGTCGAATTCAAAGATGTTACATTCCGCTACGTTGGAGGCAGTGAGCCTGTCCTTCGAAACGTGAGTTTTGAGGCAACGCCGGGTCAAACCATTGCGCTGCTTGGCGCGACCGGAAGTGGCAAGACAAGTATTATTAACTTGCTACCTCGTTTCTACGACGTGAGCGAAGGGCAAGTGTTGATTGATGGGCGGGACGTGCGGGATGTGACCATCGACAGCTTACGTTCGCAGATCGGAATTGTGTTGCAGGAAACCAACCTGTTTGGGGGAACCATTCGCGATAATATTGCGTTTGGTCGATCTGACGCGACCTTTGAAGACGTGGTCGCAGCAGCGAAAGCCGCCGCCGCCCATGACTTTATTATGACCTTCCCGAATGGCTATGATACACCTGTTGGGGAACGTGGATCGACACTTTCAGGCGGTCAAAAGCAACGTATTGCGATTGCCCGTGCTTTGCTCCTAAATCCGCGTTTGCTGATTTTGGATGACTCGACAAGCAGCGTGGACTTAATGACAGAATATCACATCCAGAAGGCTCTCGATAACCTAATGCACGGCCGTACCAGTTTTGTCATCGCTCAACGTATCAGCACGGTCGTAAATGCTGATCAAATTTTGGTACTGGATAAGGGACAAATTGTGGCTCGTGGTAAGCATGAAGAATTGATGGAAGACAGCGCTATTTACGCTGAAATTTATCACTCACAACTGGTCGGCGATGTCAATGTTGATGAAGCCAATGTTAACCCTGAAATTCAGGAGGCTAAGTAAGCAATATGGGATTTATGGGTGGTGGCGACGGCCTACGCCGTCTTATGGAAAAAGATACGGTTAAGCCCAAAAGCGTTAGCGCAACCTTAGCCCGTTTTTGGCCCTATTTTAGGCAGAGATGGTATGCCCTCATCATCGTATTGATTTTGATGATTGCGACTACATGGACACAAATCACTGTGCCGAAGCTGATCGGCCAAGCGGTAGACTGCTATATCGTGACTCAGAATCCATTTGCTTCGCTCATGCAAAGCAACAGTGATTCACAAACTACGCAGACCAATAACTGTTGGTTCGATTCGACTGATTTCAGCAAATTGTCGCCCGACCAAGCTAAAGACGCGAGAATAAGCGGGCTGCTGCGGGTGGTCGGTTCGCTTGTTGGTCTATTTGTTGCGGGTTCGATCATGTCCGGCGCAATGTTCTACTTTATGTCATGGGCTGGCCAGTACGCGCTTCGTGAAATCCGTGTGGGGGTTTTTAACCATGCTCACAGGCTTTCACTCGGATTTTACGCTGAGCATGAAGCAGGGGACATCATGAGCCGTTTCACTAACGACTCCGAAACGATCCAGCAAGCGCTGAGCTTTGCGCTGGTGAATGTGTTGAGCAGTATATTGCTTATCATTTGGGTCGTGATTACCATGCTGCAAACCAACGCTCCATATGCTTTACTTAGCCTCTCAGTAGTGCCTTTCATGGCTATTGCGACTGTCTACTTCTCAGATCAGGCACGTAAGGCCTTCCGCAAGAGCCGCGAAGAGATGGGGAGTGTTAACGCGAATTTACAGGAAAGCATTGCAGGTGTGCGTGAAGTTCAGGCATTCAACCGTGAAGAGGAAAACATCGAAGAGTTCAAGCGGACGAATGCCGCGAATCGTGACGCTAATATTCGGGCAGCAGCTTTCACCAGTGCTTTAAACCCGATTTTGGAAGCGTTGGGTTACGCGGCGCTGGCAATCGTGGTGGTCGTTGGTGGGCTTTCCCTGCTGCGTAATGAGCCATTGTTTGGGACTGCTGTTATCTCACTGGGTACGATTATCGCCTTCTTGAGCTATGTGCAGCAGTTCAACCGCCCGATTCAGCAAATAGCGGTGCTGTGGGCAAACATCCAGAGCGCGGTTGCAGGCGGTGAACGTATCTTTAACTTGATGGATGAAGTTCCAACTATCGTTGATAAACCGAACGCGATTGAACTACCATCGATTAAGGGTAAGGTTGAGTTTGAAAATGCTCATGCGGAATACAAGAGTGGTGTGCCGGTTTTGCGCGGCGTAAGCCTAAGTGCTGAACCCGGTGAGACGATTGCGATCGTAGGTCCAACCGGAGCAGGCAAAACCACGATTATTAATCTGCTGCCGCGCTTTTACGACGTAACTCAAGGCTCCGTCAAGATTGACGGATTTGATGTGCGCGATGTTACTGGAGCCAGTCTGCGCAAGCAGATCGGCATCGTACTTCAGGACACATTCTTGTTCTCCGATACGGTTATGAACAATATCCGCTACGGGAAGTTGGACGCAACCGATGATGAAGTGATTGCGGCAGCCAAGCTGGTTTCCGCAGACTCATTCATTGAGCGCTTACCAATGGGCTACCAGACCATTCTGGGGGAGCGCGGGAGCGGCTTGAGCCAAGGACAGCGGCAATTGATCGCCATTGCTCGTGTCGCGCTGATGAGTCCGCGAATTCTGATTTTAGACGAGGCGACTTCGAGCGTGGATACTCGAACGGAACGGCTCATCCAAAAAGCATTTGAAGGCTTGCTGAAGGGGCGTACCAGTTTTGTGATTGCTCACCGCCTGAGTACCATTCGAAATGCTAGCCAAGTGTTGGTGCTCAAGGATGGCGAGATCATTGAGCGAGGAACGCATAACACCCTGTTGGAAAAGAAGGGCGCTTATTACGACCTGTATATGAGCCAGTTCCGGCGTGAGGAAGAAACGCCTGCTCCGTCGACTGGTCAAGCGCCGAGTACGTTGAAGCCAGCGGCAGGAACCATAGGCGACTAAGTTTTCCAGAACTGTTACAATAGAATAGCCGTGGGCAGTGGCCTGCGGCTATTTTTATGCCTAAGCGCGATGATATGAAGCCAAAATTGATTGAATGTGTTCCCAATTTTTCTGAAGGACGCCGCCCCGAAGTTATCGCGGCTATCGTGGACGCGATACAGTCGGTTGGCGGCGCGTTGGTGCTCAACTATTCGAGCGACCCTGATCACAATCGTTCGGTGATAACGTTTGCAGGAACATCAGATGCGGTTGGGGAGGCGGCGTTCAGAGCAATTGGCGTGGCGTCCACTCTTATTAATCTTGATGTGCATAAGGGTGTCCATCCCCGTTTGGGGGCGACAGATGTGGTTCCATTTGTGCCTTTGTCCGGCTCCACGATGGGGGATTGTGTGACCCTCGCACGACAGGTAGGAAAGCGTGTCGGAGACGAACTGGGCATTCCTGTATATTTGTATGAAGAAGCGACCACACGTCCAGAGCGTAAGCGGCTGGAGGATGTTCGACGCGGGCAGTATGAGGGGCTAAAAACGAGTATTGCGACTGACCCTGACCGCCTCCCTGATTATGGGCCGCGACAGGTCGGAAGCGCAGGCGCAACCATTATGGGAGCACGAAATCTACTGGTGGCGTTCAATGTATATCTGACTACAGATGATATTAAGATTGCCCAGAAAATCGCGCGTACTGTCAGGGCTTCGTCAGGTGGATTCCCTTATGTTAAGGCGCTGGGCATGATGGTGAAGGGGAAGGCACAAGTCTCGATGAACTTCACCAATACGCGTGAGACCCCTCTCGTTCCGGTTATGGAAACGATCCGGCGGGAAGCGGAAAAGTTTGGCGTGAGCATCGATCACTCTGAGTTGATCGGATTGATGTCAAACTCTGTTTTGGTCGATGTCGCGAGCCAATACCTGCAACTTGAGCCTTTCAGCAAGGAGCAAATCCTCGAATACAGGCTGACACAAGTTTTGGAACAAGATAGTTTCTTTCTTGAATAACATGAACCGGAGCAGTGCTTAAGAATGACTATTGAAAATATCATCACTGACCGACCGAAGCAGCTTAAAGGCATGCAGCTTTACGCGCAACTTGGACTGTTCCTGACTATTCGTACCATCATGAACAGCGGCTTCCGCATGGTGTATCCATTTCTGCCCTTTATCGCGAGAGGATTGGGGGTTACTGAGGAGGCGGTGACGCTGGGAATCACGTTACGGGCAGGGTTAGGTGTGTTTAGCCCCCTGATTGGCTCGGTGGCGGATTCGTGGGGACGCAAACGGGCGATGCTGGTCGGGCTGGCGGTGTTTATCGGCTCGATGCTGATCGTATTTGTTTCACCGACGTATCCAGTACTGATCGTGTCACTGATTCTGGTTAGTCTGAGCAAGATCATGTTTGACACGGCTCTTTACGCTTATGTGGGTGACAGAGTCGATTACCGACAGAGGGGCATGGCGGCTGGCATCATCGAGTTTGGATGGTCGGGCGCGTTTTTGCTCGGCATTCCACTGGCCGGTTTTCTTTTTGAAAAGGTGGGCTGGTATTCGCCTTTTCCTTGTTTTGGATTGATCGCGCTGGGTGTACTGGTGCTTTTGTGGAGGGCGCTCCCGCATGATGCCAGCCATAAGGATACCATTCGACCATCGATCATTCAGGGGTTCGGGATTGTTCGGAAAAGCACGGCGGGGTTAGCGGCGTTGGTGATGGTGTTCTTGATGACTGCCAGCAACGAGACGGTGAACGTGGTTTACGGCAGTTGGATGGAGAACAATTTCACACTGAAGGTTGCGGCGCTCGGTTTAGCCTCAGCAGTGATCGGGATTGCTGAACTGACGGGTGAAGGGTTAGTGGCTGGATTTGTAGACCGCGTGGGGAAGCGGCGAGCGATTGCGATTGGGATGAGTTTGAATGCGATCACCTGTTTGATCCTTCCTATGCTCGGTTTCCGGCTTGAAGGTGCGCTGGTCGGCTTGTTCCTGTTCTACCTGACCTTTGAATTTACGATTGTGAGCTGTATTCCGTTGATGACCGAACTGGTGCCGCAGGCACGGGCGACCTATATCGCGTTAGCAGGTGCGACGCAATCCTTAGGACGGATGGCTGGATCATTGTCCGGGCCAATTTTGTTTAAGTCTGGATTGGCAACGGACGCGGTCGTGGCAGCGGTTCTAACGGTGCTGGCGCTGATCTTGATGTGGATGTTTGTAAAGGAAAACCATCCGGTTGCACAAGTTGAGACTTAATTGTTACCCTTTCATACTAATTGCAGTTTTTGCACAATTTGCAATACATCCGCCGAATTGACTGGCGGGAGGCACGGGAGAAGCCGCTGAATTGACATTTTAGTGCCGCGGCTTACTCGGCTGATGCCGCCGAATTGGCGCATTTGCAGCGGATGGTTCGCGTATGTCCGCCGCGTCGCAAATGTCGGTGCCGTCGCAGCGAGTGTGAGGGAGGAAGCCGCCAGAAATGCAAATCTCAATGCATTATTTACCACAAAGACACAAAGAAAAAAGAGAATATCAAACACTGGTTGGCACCTCATAAAATGATCGGCGTCTATAAGCAGTCTAAAAGAGAAGCGAGGAGTTCGGGTTACATTTTGGAAGAACATTTTGTAACTGTTTTTGGGCTGCGAGACAAACTTTGCAGGCGAGCAATGGGCGGTGATGGTTCATAAGGCGTTTGAAAATGGTTTGCCGACAAACCTAAACTAAACATTGATGATAATATCCCTCACCCAAGTCAATTTGTGTTGGGTGAGGGGGACAGGTCACAGACCTGCCCCTACGAAAAACAATCGTTTTGAGCGAAATTTGTAGTTTCTATTTGTAGGGCAATGCATTCAGGGCATCGGGGTTGCTGAGACTAGACGTGTCACCCTGCGGTTCGCCGAGATAGTGGCGTTTGATAAGGCGGCGGATGATCTTTCCGGTGCGGGTTTTGGGGAGATCAGCTACCAGATAGACCATGCCCGGTTCATAAGGCTTGCCGAGGCAGGTAACGACGTGGGCTGTGATAGCTTGCGGAGTGATGAAGACATCTAGTTTGGGAACGGCAAAGACGATGATTTCCTCACCTTTCAATGGATGGGGAACGCCGATTACGGCTGATTCTTGAACGGCAGGATGACGACCGATGGCATCTTCAATTTCGCCGGGGCCAGTGCGGCGACCTGCAATTTTTAGAACATCATCGGCGCGACCTTGATGAAACCAAAAGCCATCTTCATCGAGTTGGACAATATCGCCATGCCACCAGAAATGGGTGCCATGAGAAAAATAGGTTTGCAGGTAGCGTGAGTCATCTTCGTTCCAGAAACCGCGCGTTTGGGCAGGCTGGGGTAGGGTGAATCCGAGATAGCCGGGTGTGTCTGCGGGAACAGGATTTCCTGCGTCGTCCACGATAATGGGATTGATGGCGGGCGTGATACCTAAGCAAGTCGGCTTTTGAGGCTGCATATAGTTAGATGCGACGATTTCGGCGAAGAGTTCCGTGCCGCCGCTGACATTGATGATAGGGGCGCGACCATTTGTCCAGTTGAAGTACCAGAGCCACGTGTCGGTATCGATGGGTTCGCCGGTGTGGGTGAGCAGGTGGATCGAACTGAGGTCATAAGACTGAGCGGCATCCGGCACCTGCGATTTGAGAATGCGAAGGGCTGTGGCTGGCGCTCCGAAGACGGTGATGCGGTGCTTCTGAATCAGTTCAAACATGCGATTAGGCGTGGGATAGGTGGGCGAGCCTTCGTAGAGCAGTAAGGTCGCGCCAGCGGAATAGCCGCGCAGCATAGGTGCCTGCCCCATCATCCAGCCAAAGTCGGTGATTTGATGGATGACCGAGGCTTGATGAAGATTGTAATTGAGGATGCCAAATTCGGCTGATTTGACGGCGACACCCCCGTGAACTTGAACCACACCTTTTGGCTTACCGCTGGTACCGGAGGAGTAGCTGATCATGCAGATTTCTTCGGCGTCGGTGTGAACGGTTTCAAAGACCGAGGATTGGCGCGATACAAGTTCTGTCCACGCATGATCGCGATTCGCTTTCATTGGCTGACCGCTTTGACGTTCGACAACCAGTACATGTGTGACACTTAGAACGTCTTCTAAAGCACGATCTAAAATGGCTTTCATGGGCTGCCATTTGCCACCGCGATAAAAGCCATCGGCAGTGATGACGGCTTTCGCGCCGACATCGTTGAGGCGCAGGGAGATGGCGTCATGTCCAAAGCCGGAGAATAAGGGGACGACGACTGCGCCAAGTTTGTAGATTCCAAAAACAGACATGACGGTTTCAGGAATGAGGGGCATGTAGGTGGCGACACGGTCACCATGCTGGATGCCGAGCGATTGTAAGGCATTGGCGACCTGATTGGCTTTGTGAAAGAGATCGAGAAACGTGAAGTGTTGGACCTCGCCCGCTTCGCTTTCCCACATGAGGGCTGTGTTGGTTGCAGTTGATGGATTTAATGCCCATTTATCGAGGGCGTTGTGAGCGAGATTAATCTGACTGCCGACGAACCATTTGGGGAAGGGTATACCGCGTGACAGGTCTACGATACGTTCATACGGTTTATAGAATTCGATGCCCGCGAATTGGATAAAGGCGTTCCAGAACCATTCTAAGTCATGAGAACGGGACAGCAGGTCTTCATAGGTGGCGATGTTGTGCTGACGCATGAAGCGGGCAACAGCACTATGCTCGCTGTACTCCGGGGTGGGTCGCCAGACGATAGGGGAGTCAGTCATGTGATTGATCCGCAAAGGCTTCGGTAAAGAATTCGGCCAAGCGTGTGTAGAGCAGCTTTAGATTTTCGGGACGGTCGATGCCGTGACCCTCATTTTCGAAGGCCAAGATTTGATATTCGATGGACTCTTGATCCAGTGCTTGCTTGACCGTACGAACATTTTCGGGCGTCACATTGGGGTCTTGAAGCCCCTGAACGATGAGCATGTGACCTGTGATGTTGTGGACAAAGTTGATCGGAGAGCGTTCGAAATAACGCTCAGGGACTTGAGAGGGACTGCCTCCCATCATTTCTTCACTGTAGGGGCGCAGGTCAGGACGAGTTGTTTCATAGTCAACCACAAGATCTGTCATGCCGCATATTGGGGCTGAGGCGCTGATGAACTCAACTGGAAAATGAGTAATGGCGTGCCACGACGAATAGCCGCCGTATGATGTGCCTGTGATGCCGACCTTGCCGGATTGGGCGATGCCCCGCGCTATCAGGGCTTCAATGCCGGTACGGATGTCTTCCTGCTCACGCCCGCCCCAGCCATCGGCTTTGATGGATTCGGTGTAGGCACGACTGAAACCGGTGCTGCCGCGATAGTTCGGATCGAGGACGTTGAAACCCTGTGAGGCGAAGAACTGGATTTGATCGTCGAAGTTGTCTTCACTGTGGGCAGTGGGGCCACCGTGTACGTAGACAATGGTGCCTTTGGGTTGGTGCGGCGTCCGGTAAAGCCAACCTTGAATTTCGAGGCCATCGACAGAATGCCAGCGGAAATCCTCGGCGGGAATAAGGTTATTGATGGCGGACGGTATGCGCTCATTGACACAGGTGATGCTCTGGAATGTTTGTGGATCAGGATTATTGGGCGAGAAACGTACTAAATCGGTAACTTGATGAGCACCGTAATACTTGCCAATCCAGACGCCATCAGCAGTGGGGGCAATCGGTTGGATATTGCCGGGCGAGATTTTGATGGGCGTTTCTATACCTGTTTCGACATCGAGTAAGGTGCTGGCTAGCCGTGCATCCTTGGCTTCGTTGATGACGACATAGGGTGTTCCAAAAGGTGCATAGACTTGGTCGATGTTGCGGTTGGGGTTGTCGATCAGCCAACGAACGGTGTTGGTTTCTAGGTCATAGACGCCGACTTTAAAGTGGGTAGTGGTTTCGGCTCGAACGAGAATACGTTTGCCATCAGGGAACCATGAGGCGTAGACTTTTTTGTCGTCACCTACGTTCAGGATCTCACGGTCATTTTGACCTTCAATATCCACCAGCCAAAGTTGATAGCCGGATGGATTCAGGTCTTTTCGGTTGTAGAGGATATGTGTGCCGAGGCTGTTCAGGCGGGGAAAATAGTAGGCACCTTTTTCGGGTTTGGCTAAGGGTTTGCGTTCGCCTATTTGGAGGTCGTGCCGATAGATCCACGTGGCTTCGGTTTCTTCGCCGGTTTCAGAGTTGGTATTTGCGCCGTAGATGAGCCATTTGCCATTAGGATGGAGTTGACCACCCCGAATGTAGTAGTTGGGATCCGGTTCGGTGAGCAGCTCGAAGTGGTTGGGTTTATCAAGCATTATCTTAAAAAGCTGCAAGCGTTCATTGCCGTCGTGGTCTTGAGCGACAATCAGACCATCGTTGGTTGAAAGCCATGAGATCAAGTAAGAGTTTTGAGGTGTGTTGGTGAGTTGAATAGGTGGTTGAGATGTGTCGGTGAGGGCAGCATAAATGTTAATGGTTTCACCGAGTCCCATCCACATCCATGCGGCGTACTTGCCATCACGCGAAACCGATTCCCCATATAACTTTGGCAAGGCTAACAGGGCATCCAGATAATCTGAAGTAGGTGGTGAAGTGATCATAGTATTTTTTATGTTGGTGTTTCATCGACACGAATGCAGGCGGTCTGATGAATGCTTGATTCGGGTAAGAGTTTCGGGTCTATTTTACGGCAGGCGTCAATGGCGATGGGGCAGCGCGGATGAAACCGACAGCCTGATGGAATGTTAGTGGGGTTCGGTATTTCGCCCTGAAGGATGACCCGCTCGCGGCGATGACGGGGATTGGGTACAGGAATGACCGAGATGAGGGCGCGCGTATACGGGTGTTTTGGACGCTGCAAGATCTCGACGGTAGGGCCGATTTCCACGATGCGACCCAAGTACATGACGGCAATGTGATCTGTGAAAAAGCCAGCCGTGGCGAGATCGTGCGTGATGTAGAGGATGGTGATGCCGTAATCATCACGAAGCTGGCGCAGGAGGGTGAGAATTTCGGCCCGGATGGAGACATCCAACATGGAGACGGGTTCATCGGCCACAAGCAACTGCGGCTTGAGAATGAGTGCAGCGGCGATGACGACACGCTGTCTCTGGCCGCCGGAAAGCTCGTCGGGGTAACGATCAAGGTAGGTTTCGGGCGGCTTGAGTCCTGCTTGGGAAAGTGCTTCAACGACGCGCTGCTTTTTCTCGGCTTTATTGCGGCAGATGTGATGCACTTCTAAGGGTTCGGCGACAATATGATAGATCGTCTGGCGAGGATTAAGCGCTTCGTAAGGGTCTTGAAAAATCATCTGCATCTGGCGGCGCACGTCGAGTTTGGTTTTGCCATTGAGTTTTTCAATAACGTTTTCACCGTTAAAGAGAATGCTGCCTTCGGTCGGGATGGTTAAGCCCAGCACGCTCAGTGCGGTGGTCGATTTGCCGGAGCCGGATTCGCCGACGAGCCCAAGAATTTCCCCTTTTTGCAAAGTAAAGCTAACGCCGTCCAAAGCTCGGACGGTTTGTTCAGATCGGGCGAGTAATGAGCCGATCAATCCTCGTCCAAGTGGATAGCGCTTTTGTAGATCGGTGACTTCTAGAATGGGTTGGATATGATCAGCCATTTTGCATCCCGGCATGGTGACAGGCAACGATATGACCGTTTAGTTCACGTTGGGTTGGCGAAACGGTCTTGCAGATTTCGGTGCGAAGGTGGCAGCGCGGTTCGAAACGGCAGCCGACAGGAATTTCATCGAGAGCGGGTGGATGACCGGGAATGGAGGCGAGTGTCGCACCCGGATCGTTGACATCCGGGAAGGCTTGCAACAGCCGCTGGGTGTAAGGATGGCGCGGATTGTTGAATATTTCGTCGACGGTGCCGTATTCGGCTACTGTGCCGCCATACATGACTAGGACTTCATCACAGATTTCGGCAACTACGCCCAAGTCATGGGTTACTAATAAGACGGCGAGGCCAAACTCTCGCTGAAGGGATTGTAATAAGCTCAGGATTTGGGCCTGAATCATGACATCAAGGGCGGTGGTGGGTTCGTCGGCAATCAGGATGTCGGGTTTGCAGGCGAGAGCCATCGCGATCATGGCACGCTGGCGCATCCCGCCGCTGAATTGATGCGGATATTGGCGGGCGCGTTCAGAAGGAATGCCGACAATTTCCATGAGTTCGCCGACGCGTGTGAGGGCTTGTTTGCGCGTGACACGGGTATTGGGCTGGCGAATGATGGACTCGGCGATCTGGTCACTGATGCGCTGAACCGGATTAAGGGCGTTCATGGCGCCTTGAAATACAATCGCCATACGATTCCAGCGGTATTCGCGCATCTGAGATTCGGTGAGGGAGAGTAAATCAACACCGTCGTAGAGAATTTTGCCGGAGACGATACGGCCTTCGGCGGGGAGCAACCGCAGTAGCGAGAGCATGGTGGTGGTTTTTCCACAACCTGACTCCCCTACGAGGGCCAAAGACCGACCTTTGTGGATGTGAAAGCTGACATCCTCGACGGCGTGAAGAGGTGTTCCATTGGCGAGATAGTCGATAGAGAGATGGCGTACATCGAGAATCGGGTTCATGTGTTATCCCGCGACATGTCTTGTGATCTATCGACAGGCGGGGGCAGCGGCACAAAGATGGAGACCATACGGCGGGCATCAAAGAGGTGATGAGATTTGATGCGCGGGTTCACCACTTCTTCAAGACCGTTGCCGATGAGGATTAGAGCGAGCGTGACCCACAGGATAGCAAATCCGGGTGGCAGTAAGAACCACCATGCTTGCCGGCTGACCGCGCCGCGATCAAGGGCGAAATTCAACATGCTGCCCCAACTGACAAGGTTGGGATCACCAAGCCCTAAGAAACTCAGTGATGACTCGGCCAAGATAGAAGCGGAGATGTCGAGGACGGCCTGCGCGACAATGAGGGGCAGTACCTGAGGCAGAATGTGACGAACGATGATACGGAAGTTGCTGGCGCCAATGGATTTGGTGCGGAGGATAAACTGGCGCTCTTTGATTGAGAGTGTCTGTGAGCGGACGAGACGTGCGGTATACGTCCAGCCGAGTAAGCCGATGACGAGAATGATGTTGATAAGACCGCGTCCCCATACGGCTATGATGACGAGCATGAGTGGTAAATCGGGCACGACCATCAAGAAGTCCACGAGGCGCATGAGTAAGTTGCCGATCCAACCCCCATAGTAGCCGGAAATCAGGCCGACCGATGTACCGATACCCATTGAAACAAGCGAGGCAGCAAAGCCCACGGTTAAGGATACCCGCGCGCCATAAATCAACTGACTCCAAATGTCTTTGCCTGCATCATCACGGCCAAGCAGATGTTGGGCATCAGGCGGCGCAAAAAGATCAGAGGGCTGAACGCGCAAGCGCTGATAGGGGTCATAAGGCGCAATGACGGGGGCGAAGATAGCCGCAATCAAAATGACTAACAGCATGATTAGGCCGATAACGGCCTGTGGTTTACGAAGAAATTCTTGGAGTGAGGACACTTATTAACCCTGGTTAGCTCGCTTTGATACGCGGATCGAGAACTGAATAGAGGACATCTGTTATCAGATTGGTCAAGATGACACTGACAGCCAAGAGCAGAAACGCGCCTTGAAGAACCGGATAATCCTGCTTGGCGACCGAGTCGAAAATCAGGCGACCAATTCCGGGCCATGAAAAAACGGTTTCAACCTGTATCGCTCCACCGACCACATAGCCAAGGTTGAGGGCGATGATGGTGACCATCGGCAGCATGGCATTTTTGAGGGCGTGATCACGCAGAATTTGGACAGTGGTTAAGCCCTTAGCTTTGGCGGTCAAGATGTAGTCATCCGCTAAAACTTCAACCACGCTGCTGCGCATGATGAGCATATAGGCGCTCGCACTGCCAATCGCAAGCGTTAAGGTGGGTAAGATGAGATGCCGACCGACATCGAGCCAATAGTTCAGCGTGCCTTCCGCATTAAGCCCGGGTTCGACCATGCCACTGGTGGGGAGCGCACCACGCGCCACAACCAGTAGAATGATGCCCAGAAAAAAGGTGGGCAGCGCCCATGTGGTCAAGCCCAAGATGAGGGCAGTCGAATCAACCCAAGTGCCGCGCCGCCACGCCGCAACCATGCCAATGAACATGCCGACAATGACCGCGAAAAACTCCCCTGTAAAGAGCAGAAGAACGGTTCGCCAGATGCGCTCGGAGAGGATTTCGTTCACACTTTGACGTTGGGCGAATGAAATGCCGAGATTGCCCTGAGATAGATTGCGGATATATGCACCAAACTGACTGTCGAATAGTCCGCCGATATTGCCGGATTGCAGGTGCTCGAAGTTCAACCAAACTGGCTTATCCAAGCCGAATTGGATGCGAATGGTTTCTTGGGCTTGTTTGGTGAGCCGGGGACTGCGAAAGAGTAACTTTACAGGATCACCCGGCAGGATGCGGAATAGAAAGAAATTGAAGACGATTACGATGGCAAGCGTGATTAGAGCGAATAGAACTTTGCGCAACAGGTAATCAAATTGAATCACAATTGATGGCCTGATTTATGTAGATCAATATTCATCACACTTGCACTAGGCATTTACCCGTTGGAAACCGGTATACAAAGCCCACTTTAGGGTGGCTACCGCATTCAGTGGATCAAAAGTGAAACGATCTTTGCGGTAGGCGGCAATCGAATCGGTATAGGCTAAGATGAGCCAAGGCCGTTCTTTAGCAATGATCTCCTGCATCTTCCAAATGGTTTCTTTACGCGCATCTTGATTCGGCGCAGTGGCTTGTTCCTGAAAGAGTTTGTCGTATTCCGGTGAGCAGAAACCGCTGTCATTCCACCCACCATCCTGTGTCTCAGCACAGGTGAATACACTGCTCAGAAAATGAGGATCGGCGTCGGTGTCCCACTCCCAATGTACCAAGTCGTAATCAAAATCTTTCTGACGCGCGACCAATGAGTCGGTTGATTCGACCGTAGGCGGGGCTGAGATGCCAATTTGGGACAAGCCATCGGAAATGATTTGAATGATACGGAAGTTGGCCGAGGCTGTGTCATCGGTCATGAGGCGATATTCGAGCGGCGTACCATCTTTGTATTCGCGAATGCCATCGCCGTTAGTGTCTTTGTAACCGGCGTCATCAAGGAGTTGATTGGCTTTGGTGATATCAAAGGGAACGTCACTAATGTTCGTATTGTGGTAGATGCCCATGCCGAGGGTTATGAAGGCACTGCCGGGTTTGCCATAGCCTAGATAGGCGACATTAATAATCTGTTCACGGTCGACAGCGAGGTCGATGGCTTCGCGGATGACTGGATCGCGCAGGCTAGCGGGTTCAGTGCCATCGGGAGCCATATTAACAGTGAGTTCGCTCCATTTGTTGGCAAGGGCTGTGTCAATCTTGATGTTCGGGTCGTTTTGAAGGGCAGGCACGCCGGTAAAGGGAACCCCATAAACGTAATCCACTTCTCCGACTTGGAGGGCTTGAACGAGCGCATCTTCATTGGCGTATTGGCGGAACACAATTTGATCGACCGGGGCAGGGCCACGCCAATAATTGGGGCTAGCGTCCAAAATCATGTATTCGCCGGGTTTGAAGTCCGACATTATATAAGGGCCGCTGCCAATCGCGGCTTTAGGATCATCGTAGGTGGCGATCTCATCTGCCGGTAAGCTTTCCCACACGCTAGGTGGCAAGATAAAGGCATATAGCAATTTGGCCGAGATCATATTGGGGACGGGCTGCGTGACGGTAATCGTTAGCGTCGTAGCGTCGGTCGCTTCTATACTGGCAATATTATCCAAGTACGAAACGATGGCCGGTGCGCTGTTTTCAATATACCAGTTGAGGGTCCATGCGGCCTCAACAGCGGTACAGGGTGTGCCATCGCTAAATTTGACGCCTTCCCGAATTTTGAATGTCCATATCAGCCCATCGTCGGAAACGCTCCAGCTTTCAGCCAGACCGGGCATGACGTTGTTGCCATCGGCGGCTTCGACTAATGTTTCGTAATACAAGCCTTTTGGAGCATATCCGTAAAGACTAGTGGTTGGATTGAGTACATCAATTATGTAGGTCGTTCCAATGGTGAGTTTGGAACGGCTATCCTGAGCATTAACCGCAACCACAAAAAACGATGAAATAACAAGCAATATGAACAATCGAAAAACAGGTTTAGGTCTGTTCATAAATATCTATTTTCTCGTAATGATTCAAGTATTCGGATGATAGACGTAATAGGATAAATTTGCAACCTATTCACAGGCTTATTTCTGAAAACATTGTTAGAGGCGTGACCCACCGGATGAGAATTTAACTCGTTTTCTCATGGATAAAAGTGAGCTTGATGGATAGATCGAAAGTAGCACTCCAATGATGATGAGCAAACCGCCAATCAAGAGAGGAAGCTGAATTTCCTGGTTTAGCAAGATGACACTGAGAATTGTTCCGACGAGTGGTTGGGCGAAGAAAGTGAGGGACGCGATTGAGGCATCAACCAAAGCGAAGGCTCGGTTCCAGAACCACATGGCTCCGGCAGTTGAGACGATACCCAAATAGAGGATGCCGAGGATGACTCCAATGTCAATTGCCCCGATTGAGCGCGTACGGAGTTCGATCAATGAGGCAGGAATAGTTAATATAAGGCCACCGACGAAGGCGATGATGGTGACCACCAACGTATCGATCTTGGCGCTGACACGGCGAATGAGAATGGAATAGAGACCCCATGTGATGGCTGCAATTGCCAAAGCAATATTGCCACGAAAGGTTTCTGAACTGAAGTTGGCCTTGCTCGGATCAATGATGATGAGCACACCTAATGTCGCTAGAACGACAGCTGTAATACGTTGGGCAGTTAGTTTTTCACGCAACAGTATGGCGGCAAATACCAGTATGAAGGCCGGTGAGGCACTAGTTACCAGTGAACCATTGATGGCGGTCGATTCGTCTGTTCCAACAAACTGCGCTCCGACGCTTATCCCAAATCCGAGTAGACCGATAGCGAGCAGTTGCAGAACTTCTGACATCGTTGGTTTTTGTAGTCGCGCACGTTGAAAATAAACCATTAACCCTAGCACGATGATGCCGAGCAACAAACGCATGGTTAGTAATGCGAAGGGAGGGATTGTTTTGAGCACGACATCTGAAACGACATACATACCTCCCCAGATCGCCGCCGCTAATAATCCATATATGACGCCCCGTAGTTTGTGACTTTGTAACATAAAATTGGTTCTCATTTGTACTTGACAAAGTTGACTTGTGACTTTTTGTAATACATGTTATTCTCGGTCGCTTGTACCACCTGTATCAAATTAACAGAATCTAAGAGATTTATTTGACTATTTCTTCTGGTGATTTGGTGCTTGCGGTACATAAGAATATCGAAGTGTAGCTGATTACACAATTTTATGGAGAGAGAAATGAAGACGAAACGTTTTATTCTTTTTGTATTGCTAACGGTAGTCGCTATGGCTCTCAGCGCGACTCTCGTTGGTGCGCAGGACAAGAAAGTCATCAAGATCGCTTCGCAGAGTCCGCTTTCGGGTGGTCAGGCGCTTTCCGGTACCAGCATGCGTAACGCTATTGAATTGGCAATTGCTGACCTGAAGCAGCCCTTGGTTGACATGGGCTACGATATTCAGTATGTGCCATTTGATGATCAAGCTACACCAGACGTCGGTGTGTCAAATGCCCAGAACATGGTGCAAGATCCCGCCATTTTGGTCGTTATCGGTCACTGGAACAGCGGTGTCGCTATTCCGTCGTCTGAAGTCTACAATGCCAATGATCTGGCAATGATTTCCCCCGCCAACACGAACCCGCGTGTGACGTCTCGTGGTCTGTCGGTCGTGAACCGTGTCTGCGGTCGTGACGACAACCAAGGCCCAACTGGCGCGAAGTTCCTTGCTAAGCTCGGCACCGTCAAGACTGTCTATGTCCTCCATGACAAGACTCCTTATGGTCAAGGTATTGCTGACTTCTTCCAACAACAAGCAACCAAGGATGGTATTACTGTTCTCGGCTTCGAAGGTACTGAGGAAAAGTCGAACTTTGACGGTATCATTCAGCCGATTTTGGCTCAGTCACCTGATGCCATTTACTTCGGTGGCATCTATGATCAAACCGCTGTGTTCCTGAGCCAAGCTCGTGCAGCTGGTTATAAGGGTATCTTCATGGGCCCAGACGGAACGGACGCTTCGGACTTCGCCAAGTTGGCCGGTGACGCAGCCGTTGGTACATACTACACCTCTGCCGCTGGTCCTCTGTCGGTCTTCCCTGATGCTGCGAAGTTTGTTGATGACTACAAAGCGAAGTACGGCGAAAATCCGCAACCTTACGGCCCAGAATCGTATGATGCGACGGCTGTTGCCCTGCACGCTATCCAAATTGCCGCAACGCTGGCCGGTGATGTTCCAACCCGTGCTCAGGTGGCTTCGGCGGTACGTGCGACAGCAGACTTTAAGGGTTTGACTGGCAGTATCACATTTGATGCTTACGGCGACCGTGCATCGGCAAACTATTACGTTTCACAGGTTAAGAGTGCTGATCCTACCCAGTGGAGCACGAACGAACTGCTGGATACGGTTTCAGTTGACTCGCCATACACGGCGCTGATCAAGTCGATGGGCACCAAGTAGATCGATCGCGAATGATGGTAGCGGTGGTGTCGCATTTCTTGAAGATGTGACCCGCCGCTTTTTTTTAGACTTAAGTAATGGAGCAGCAGTATATGGTTTCTAATCGAGCCACTACCAGTTGGCTATATCGTTACGTCGTTTTACCGCTCGGGCAAATGTTGATTTTTATCGTAACCGCAGCAATCATAATGACCGTTTTTGCGTACTTATTGGCGTTTTTATTTCCAACGCCTCGACCAAATATCATACTGGCCGACCAAATTAGTCGCCAACTGCCGGGTATGATCATCAGTGGTGTGACGATTGGGTTTGTCTATGCCATGATCGCACTCGGTTATACATTGGTCTATGGGGTTCTAAAATTTATTAATTTTGCTCATAGTGAAATTTTCATGTTTGGTGGTGTCGTTGTTGTGGCCACTTCTATGCTTTGCAGCGGTTTGTTAGCGGTTGTTGTCGAGCGGGTTGCATATCGTCCACTGCGTGGTGCGCCGCGTCTTGTCCCTCTTATTTCGGCTATCGGTATCTCATTCTTTTTGGCGGATATGGTTCGTGCGTATGAAGCGGTTACTCGAAATGCCTTCAAGCTTACATATCCGGTTACAACTATTCCTGCGCTAAGTACGCCTATCACTTTTGCCATTGGCCAAGCGAATATCAACCTGCGTATTACGTCACTGATTGTGATTGTAGCGGCAATGCTAATGTTGATCGCTCTCAATTACTTCGTGAATGGTACGAAACTTGGTCGTGGTATACGGGCTGTATCTCAAGATATGGGTACTGCATCGCTCATGGGGATCAATGTTAACCTTATGATCTCACTTACGTTTTTCGTAGGTGGTGCATTTGGTGGCGCGGCTGGTTCTCTGTTTGGAATGAACGTTGGTACGATTGATCCATTTGTTGGATTTATCCCCGGTATTAAAGCCTTTACGGCAGCAGTCCTCGGTGGCATTGGTAATGTGACCGGCGCTTTGCTGGGTGGTTTGATGCTTGGTATGCTGGAATCATTTCTAAATGGCACTTTAGTTTATTTCCCTGCACTGGGTATCCGTTATACAGATATATTCACGTTTTTAGTATTGATATTGGTGCTCATCTTCCGTCCCAGTGGTTTGTTGGGTGAACGTGTGGATGAGAAGGTGTAATGATGACTATAAAAGCTCTTTCCAGCGGTCCAATAAACAATATTCGCTCACTCTTTCGAAATCCTGCGATTGCGCTGGTGGCAATCCTGCTTTACGTGCTGGTTGATTTTCTCATTCTCAAGAATCTTGACCGCACCAGTGTCATTTTTCCACTTTTGAGCACGTTGGCTTTTCCGCCGCTTGTACTCGCTCCATTTGTCACCTTGTCGATGCCGATTGACCGGCGTTTCAAGGCATTTATTATTTTGGCGCTGCTCTTCATTGTGATGCCGCTGTTGGGCATGATTGACGGCAGTTACCTTGAACTGGCAATCCAAATTTGTATTTTTTCGGGCTTAGCGCTGGGTCTCAATATCGTTGTGGGTTTTGCAGGACTTCTCGACTTAGGGTACATCGCATTTTTTGCGGTGGGTGCTTATCTCTGGGCGATGTTTACGTCACCTGTACAAACCTATCTTAAGATTAACAACATAGTTGTGCCGGGAAGCTACCTGTATTTGTTCATGATCATCGGTGTGGTGGTTGCAGCCGTCGGTGGTATCTTGCTGGGTTTGCCGGTGCTCCGACTGCGCGGCGATTATCTGGCGATTGTGACGTTGGGCTTCGGCGAAATGATTCGTATTCTCGCTCAGAATTCGGACAGCGTTGGTAATCCACCCATTAACTTCACCAATGGTTCCCAAGGTTTGGATGGTGTCGGAAGGCCGCCGATCCCGCAGTTCTTGAGGGATTTTGTGGCGACACTTGAAAAAGCGCTGGGATTAGACATCACGAACGCTCAGCCAGTCACACAGCAACTCCTATTTTATTTCATCGCCATCGTTGTGATTGTTGTTATCCTCATGATCGCACTCCGGTTGCTCAATTCACCTCTCGGACGGGCATGGACGGCCATCCGCGAAGATGAAGTGGCAGCGATTGCAATGGGCGTTCCGCTAGTGCGCATGAAATTGATGGCCTTCGCGATGGGGGCATCGTTTGCGGGCGCTATCGGGGTGTTATATGCGGCAAAGCAGACGTTTGTCAGTCCCGAAAGTTTTAGTCTGATCCAGTCGATTAGTATTCTAGCGATGGTGATTGTCGGAGGCATTGGCAGCATTCAAGGCGTTTTGCTGGGCGCATGCGTGGTCACGCTGTTGAATCTTCAAGTGCTCAAGAACTTGTCTTTGCAGATCAACGCTTGGCGTAACGTGAACGCTGTGATGCCCCAATGGATGATTATACTCATTGCTTTGGTCATCGCTGCTGTTTTATTGTGGTCTGCATGGAAAATTATCAGACCGCTTATGCAAGACAACAAAATTGCTCATGTCGGTGTTTTTGGAATTGTCGGGGCAGTCGTTCTTACATTAGTTGCAATAGCGTTATTGTCTATCGCTTTTACAAGCGGTGATTTCCCTATTCGCAACTGGCCGACACAATTGGAACCAGCGAAGTATGAACGTTTGGTGTTCGGTTTACTACTCATTCTGATGATGATTTTTCGTCCTGCGGGGCTTTTGCCGGAAGGTCGCCGCCGCTTGGAACTCCAAGCCAATAAAGCCGAAAAACAAACGGGCGGAGAGGTCTAACCATCATGGGTATTTTAGAGATCAATGGATTGACCAAAAAGTTTGGTGGTTTGACGGCTGTGAGTGAGGTGTCGATCGATATCGAGCAGGGCAGCATCAGCGCGATTATTGGCCCGAATGGAGCCGGAAAGACCACGTTGTTCAACTTGCTGACCGGAATCTATAAACCGGATACAGGAACGATCAATTTCGCGGGGCGCTCGCTGATTGGACTGCGGCCTGATCAAGTCAACGCGGCTGGTGTGGCACGTACATTCCAGAGCATTCGCCTTTTTCCGGGGATGACAGTGTTTGAAAATGTGATGGTGGGCATGCATTCGCGTTTACGCATTTCCCTTTTTCAGACGCTTACCCATTTGGGCGGATTTAACGCGCAAGAAAAGCGAGTGCGTGAAAAAGCTCTTGAACTGCTGGAATTTGTCGGGTTGGCGGATAAAGGTGATGAAGTCAGCCGGAATTTGCCTTATGGGGATCAACGGCGTGTGGAAATCGCACGGGCGCTCGCAAGTGATCCTAAATTGGTGTTATTGGACGAACCGACTGCTGGAATGAATCCCAATGAAAGCGCGGACGCGATGTCGCTTTTTAGGCGGGTACGAGACGAACGCGGTGTAACGGTTGTTCTAATCGAGCATGATATGCGGGTCGTGATGGGTATCAGTGAAAAAATTAGTGTACTAGACTACGGCCAAAAAATCGCGGAGGGCAGCCCGGCAGAAATTCGGGCGAATGCGCGTGTGGTGGAGGCCTATCTTGGACGGCGAGCGACTGCTGAAATGGAAGCAATAACCGGGGAGAAGCAGTCATGAGCGTACTGCTTGAGCTTGAAAATGTGCACACGTATTATGGTCACATTCATGCCTTGAAGGGTGTGAATCTGACTGTAGAACAGGGTGAAATCGTAACTCTGGTCGGGTCGAACGGAGCAGGAAAGAGCACGTCCCTACGGACGATCAGCGGTATGGTGCGGCCCCGCCAAGGCGCAGTGCGTCTGGATGGACGCGACATCACGATGATGAAGCCACATGATGTGACCGCTCTCGGCATCGGTCATGTGCCGGAAGGACGGCGTATTTTTCCACTGTTGACAGTGCGCGAGAATATCGAAATCGGTGCGTGGAATGTGTCGAGCCGCGCGGTGATTAATCAGCGAATGGAGCAAATGTTTATTTTGTTCCCGCGCTTGAAAGAACGCCTTGAACAGAAGGGCGGGACGCTTTCTGGTGGCGAACAACAAATGCTGGCGATTGCCCGTGCCTTGATGTCCGCGCCGCGTGTGCTACTGCTTGACGAACCATCGATGGGATTGGCTCCGGTGTTGGTCGAGGGCATCTTCGAGATCATCAAGCGGATTAACTCTGAAGGTACGACCATTTTGTTGGTCGAGCAAAACGCTTTGATGGCTTTGGAGGTGGCGAAGCGCGGTTATGTGTTACAAACTGGTGAAGTTAAGCTGAGTGACAGTGCCGGTGCTTTGCTCCACAACGAGGATGTGCGAAAGCTGTATCTGGGCGAGCATTAGTTATCTATTTGTTGATGAGCTAAAAGACGGGTTTATGCCCGTCTTTTTAGTTCAGATTTTCGAAGAGTCCGGCAGCACCCATGCCGCCACCAACGCACATTGTCACGAGTCCATAACGGTTTTTACGGCGCTGCATTTCGTTCATCAACTGCACGGTTAGCTTGGCTCCTGTACAACCCAGCGGATGTCCCAGCGCGATCGCGCCTCCATTGACGTTGATTATGTTGGGATTCATCCCTAAGGTGCGAATGACGGCTAGGGATTGGGAGGCGAAGGCTTCATTCAGTTCAATCAGGTCGATGGCATCAAGTTTGATTTGAGTTCGCTTGAGGAGCTTGGGAACCGCGTTGATGGGGCCAATGCCCATGACTTCGGGACGGACGCCTGCGACGCTGAAGCCGACAAAACGGGCCAGTGGTTTGAGACCGAGCTGAGCCGCTTTTCCAGCTTCCATAACGATGACGCCCGCAGCGCCATCACTCAATGGGCTGGAGTTGCCAGCGGTGACTCGCCCGCCTTCCTTAAATGCGGGTTTGAGCTTGGCGAGTCCTTGCAGGTTGGTGTCGCGCCGGAGATGTTCATCTTGAGTGAATGTTACGGTGCTGATAAACGGCTTCCCATCCGAACTTACTTCTGTTTCCTCAATGTTGAGTGGCACAATCTCTTGAGCAAATATGCCCGAGTCGAGCGCGCGCGAGGCTTTTTGATGGCTTTCGTAGGCGAACTGATCCATATCTTCCCGTGAAATGTTGTATTCATCCGCTACGTGCTCGGCGGTGTAGCCCATCGCAATATAAACTTCAGGATAATTTTCCATGAGGTAAGTGTTCGGGCTTCGGCGGACACCGCCACGCGGAACGAGGGACATGCTTTCCGCGCCACCTGCAATGACCATATCCGCGCTGTTGGCGATGATGCGTTCAGATGCGATGGCGATGGCCTGTAGACCACTGGAACAAAATCGATTCAGTGTGAACGCCGGAACTTCAGCGGGGAGTCCTGCGCGAAGGCTAATCACACGAGCGAAATTTAAGCCCTGTGCGCCTTCCGGATAAGCACAGCCCATGATGACGTCATCAATTTCGGCGGGGTCGAGCCTGCCCTGCGTTTGATCCAGCAGATTGCGAATGACTGCGGCGGCCATTTCATCAGAACGGGTATTGCGGGTTGTGCCACGATGCGATTTGCCAACGGCAGTACGAATTCCGGCAACGATAACAGCTTCGCGCATGTTTCTTCCTTTACTTTGGTGAGTACCACTATACCAAATAGGTTGGGCTGGTCACAATCGCATGGTAGTATCTTCTCAAGTGATGAGGGGAAACTTTATGAAAACAATGTCTTTTGATTTTCGATCTCGACGTTCAATGGTCACTGCGCGGCGGGGTATGGTCGCGACTAGTAACCCACTCGCCTCACAGGCGGGTTTGGCGATTTTGCGGGCGGGCGGGAACGCGGCAGATGCAGCGATCGCAGCGGCAGCGGTGTTGAACGTGACGGAACCGGGGTCTACAGGCATCGGTGGCGATTGTTTCGCGCTGTTTTATGATGCCAAGACCAAGAAGGTAAGCGCGCTTAATGGGAGTGGTCGTGCACCAAAGGCACTCAACTTGGAGGATTTGTGTGCTCAAGGGCACAAAATTGTTCCAGAGCGCAGTCCACACGCGGTGACCGTGCCGGGCGCGGTGGCGGGGTGGCATGATCTGCTCGCGCGGCATGGGACTATGACGTTGAAAGATGTTCTAGTCGATGCTATTCATTATGCGCGCGATGGCTATCCGCTGCATCCGGTGTTTGGGGCAGGATGGGAAGCGACCGAATTCTTTCTCCAGCAACGACCAAACACGGAAGATTACTTACCGAATGGACGTGCTCCTAAAGTCGGGCAAATTGTCAAGTTGCCGGGACTCGCCAAGACGTTGCAGGACATAGCGGATGGTGGACCGGACGCTTTTTATACAGGGCTGGTCGCAGATGCCATTGTGTCGACTTTGCAGTCAGAGGGCGGTCTGATGACCCACGAGGACTTGCGTCAGCACAAGTCGAGTTGGGGAGAGCCAATTTCGACCGATTATCGGGGTATAGAGGTCTTCGAGCATCCACCGAACGGGCAAGGTTTGGCGGCGTTACAGGCGCTCAACATTGCAGCAGGCTGGGAATTAGGCGACATGGCGTGGGATTCGCCGGAACGACTGCATTTAATGGTGGAGGCGATGCGATTGGCCTTCGCAGACGCACGGCAGTATATTGCGGATATGGACATCAACCCGACTCCGGTTGAGGCTCTGCTCAATAACGACTATGCAGCGCAACGACGGAGCTTGGTATCACCGGATCGGGCGATGCTCCCACCGGATTATGGGCGTCCTATCGGTGGGACTGACACGGTGTACTTAACCGTAGTTGATGGGCAGGGAAATGCCTGCTCGTTTATCAACAGCCTGTATATGGGGTGGGGCAGTGGGATTGTGGCGAAGGGAACAGGTGTGTTCCTGCAGAATCGGGGCGCATGTTTCAGTCTTGTACAGGGACATCCGAATGCGCTGGCAGGGGGAAAACGGCCGTATCATACGATTATCCCGGGGATGGCTTTGAAAGATGGTGAACTGTGGTGCAGCTTCGGCGTGATGGGCGGGTTTATGCAACCGCAGGGGCACTTCCAAGTGATCAGCGGGATGATCGATGATGACCTTAATCCACAGGAAGCTCTAAACCGCCCCCGGTTCTGTTTAGAAGAAGGCACCGGTGACAGTGTTTTGGCTCTTGAAGAAGGCATCCTTGTGGCGACGATGGCACGATTGGCTGAACTGGGACATCATGTGAAGCCCGTGAGCGGAAAAGGACGTGCGGTTTTTGGAGATGGGCAGATTATTCGACGGGATGTGGAAACTGGCATGTTAATGGGCGGGAGTGATCCTCGTAAAGATGGACTGGTCGCCGCGTTCTGATGTGTGGAAAGTTGTGGATATGAGTGATGCTCCGAGCGTGAAGCGCAAGCGGGTCGTGATCTGCCGTGGGCAATTTTGTAACATCGGGCGTCGTACAGACAAGGTGCTCAAGCGACTAGAACCGATGATTAATGAACTGAACGGTGATCAATACCCCAAGCCGATTAAGCTGGAAATCGCGAACTGCTTGAGCATGTGTGGAGCTGGGCCAAACTTGGTGATTTATCCTGATGGTGAGGTGTTCAACAACGTAGATGAAACGATGTTGGAGGCGATTGTAAAAGCGCATTTGAAGGATCGTGATTAACTTCTGTTCAAAGTTTTGTTGAACGTTTATGACGGTATTAAGAGATGGACTCAGCGAAATGCCGAGTCCATCTTTCTTTACATGATATAAGCCATGTTAGGAGCAGTTTTAGCGAGTCCCTTGGGATCAAGGGGCACGTTGATGCAGGCGGGTTGGCCGCTGGCAAAAGCCCGTTCGAGGGCAGGACGAATATCAACAGGGTTTTCGACCAGTTCGCCATAGCCGCCGAAAGCCTCGACGATTTTGTCATAGCGGGTTGGGGCGAGTGATGTGGCGATGGCACGTTCTTCGCCCAACATTTGCTGCTGAATGACGCGGATGTTTCCCCATCCTGCATCATTGCCAACGATGCTGACGATGGGCAGATTAAAACGGATGGCGGTATCAAACTCGAAGCCATTGAGGCCAAACGCGCCGTCACCATTGATAATGAGAACCTTCTTGTTCGGAAAAAGATGCTTGGCAGCGATGGCAAAGGGCGCACCAACGCCGAGGCAGCCGAGGGGGCCGGGGTCAAGCCACTGACCGGGCAGTGTGACATCAATGACACGGGCGCAGGCGGTTACGATGTCGCCACCGTCACCGATGAGAATAGTGTCATCATCGATGAATTGGTTTAACTCAGCAGCAAAGCGAAAGTGGTTTACTGGCGAATCATCAAGTTTTTCCCACCGTTCTTGCTCGGCTTCTTTCTTGGCTTCGGCAGCTTGTATCTTTTGCAGCCAATCATTGTAGTGTAAGCCTTGCAGCCCTTCGCTGAGCGCGTCGAGGACAAGACGTGTATCGGCTGTAATGGCGACATCGGCTTGTCGGTTATGATTAAGCTCGGCAGGATCATTCTCGATTTGAATGAGCTTGGCTGCTGAATTCCAACCATCCTGACCATATTTTAGACGGAAGTCGAGTGGCGTTCCGAGCAGTATAACCGCATCGGCTTCACGCAAGGCAGCACTACGGGCCGATTTGAAGCAGTTAGGATGGTTCATGGGCAGCGTTCCACGTCCCGCGCCGTTGGTGAAAACGGGAATGCCTGTTTGCTCGGTCAGTTCGCGAAGGGCAGCGTGGGCGGCATCCCAATAGACCTGCGTGCCAGCGATAATGATGGGTTTGGTGGCAGCACGCAAAATTTCAAACATTTGCGAGACAGCGGAAAGTTCAGGCGCGGCAGGTTCGATGACGACACGCGAGGGGATTTCAGGTGGTTCAACGGCGTTAAAAAGCACATCAAAGGGAATCTCAATGAAGATCGGGCCGGGGCGACCAGTGAGTGCAATCCTGAAGGCTTCATGTAACTGCTGTGGAATTTTCTCGGTTTCGGTAATAGTGAAGGCTGCTTTGGTGATGTCTTTGAACATATTGAGTTGGGGCATTTCTTGGAGTGCACCCATTCCTTTGGTTTTGAAAGGCGCTGCTCCACCGATGAGAATCAGTGGACTGCGTGCCTCATAAGCATTGGCGACGCCTGTGACCGCATCAGTAACACCCGGGCCAGCCGTAACCACTGCGACACCGACATTTCGCGTCAGACGAGCGTGCGCATCGGCAGCATGGGCAGCGGCCTGTTCATGGCGAAAGTCGATGACTCCAATGTTGTTGTTGATGCAGCCATCATAAATGCCCATGACGTGCCCGCCGCACAGGGTATAGATAGTCGAAATCCCTTGGGCTGCGAGGGTACGGGCGACGAGTTCTCCGCCGAGTGCGTACATTGTAGGATGTCCTTTGGTCTCAAGTAGGATTTGCCAGCGCCAAACCCCTACACAAAATTGTCAGGCTCTGACCTGCGCTTGTTGGGCGAGAGCTTCCACACCTGCTTTGAGAACGGCGATGATTTTGTCGGTGTCATAGATGCAGCCCGACCATGTGCCGCCACTGGCTTCCTGCAAGGCTGCCCAGAGGCGTGTGTCATCCGGTAGGTTTGGATGAACGTGCAAATCAGGATGCGAGTCACGGGTAGCCAGCACGATTGCCGCTTCGTCGGGCGTGAGATCACGCTCGGCCGTGCCAACCAGATGAATCGAGCCGGTTAGCTGACGGCGATCAAGGATAATATCGATAAGGTCACCGTCACGGACTTTGCCGATGGGGCCACCTGCTAAAGCTTCCGGGCCGATATGACCGACACATGCGCCTGTGGAGAATCCAGAGAACCGGCCATCGGTTAAGAGAGTAACGTGTTTGCCCCAATCCAAGTACTTGAGCGCCGACGTGATTTGAGCGGTTTCGACCATACCTGTCCCGAGTGGTCCGAGTCCAATCAACACCATGATGTCGCCGGGTTGGATGCCACCTGTTTTAACGGCTTTGATGGCGGCGCGTTCGGAGGTGAAGACTTTGGCGCGTCCTCGCTGATGGTAAACCTGATTCTCGTCAATGACGCTGGGGTCAATGGCTGTGGCCTTGATGACCGAGCCTTGTGGCGTGAGGTTACCAGTTGGGAAGATGACGGTGCTGGTAAGTCCTTCAGTGCGGGCTGAGTCAGCGTCCATGATAACGAGATCGAGGTCAACCTGATCACGTTCGCGAAGGACTTTGCGGACGGCTTGGCGGCGTTCGCTCTGTTCCCACCAGTCCAGAACCGTACCGAGTTTTTCACCTGTGACTGTGAGTGCATCGATGTTCAACAAGCCCATGCGGCGCAAGTGCAGCATGACTTCCGGTACACCGCCTGCCATGAATACGTCGACGGTGGGGAAGAAACGCGGGCCGTTTGGTAACGCATCGACCAGACGCGGGGTGCTGCGATTGATGCGGTTCCAGTCCTCGACGGTAGGCGGTTTGAGTCCCGCTTGCTGAGCGATGGCCGGAATATGCAGGAGTAAATTGGTCGAGCCGCCGAAAGCCGCATGGACGAGCATCGTGTTTTCGAGGGATGCAGGTGTGATGATGCTCGACAATGGCAGATTGTTGGCTTTGAGGCGTAGTAGGGCCAAGGCCGAACGCTTCGCCATATCCAGCCAGATGGGTTCGCCAGACGGACTCAATGCGCTGTGCGGAAGTGTCAGTCCGAAGCCTTCGGCTACGACTTGTGCTGTGGCCGCTGTGCCGAGGAACTGGCAGCCTCCACCGCTTGACCCACAGGCTTTGCACCCCATTTCCGCCGCATATTCGAGTGAGATGAGTCCCTGTGTGTAACGTGCGCCGATGGTTTGAATTTTGCCCGCATCTTCTGAACCTTCGGTGGGAAGGGTGACACCGCCGGGAACCACAATGCCGGGAAAGTCTGTACATCCAGCCAGCGCCAACATGACCGCAGGCAGGCCCTTATCGCAGGTTCCGATGCCCATAATGCCATCGCGCGTTGGCAGTGACCGAATCAGACGGCGCATGGTCATGGCGGCATCATTGCGATAGGGGAGGCTGTCCATCATGCCGTCCGTGCCCTGCGAACGACCGTCACAGGGATCGGTGCAGTAGGCGGCGAACGGTACCGTCCCATTTTTGCGGAAGGTTTCGGCAGCAGCTTGGACAAGCAAGTTGACTTCCCAATGTCCGGTGTGATAGCCGAGGGCAACAGCCGTTCCATCAGGAGCACGGAGGCCGCCATGTGTGCTGACAATCAAGTATTGTTCATTGTTGACTTCTTCAGGATTCCAGCCCATGGCGACGTTTTGCGTAAGGCCGAAAAGATTGCCACTGGGTTCGTTGAGGAGCATATCGCCTGTAAGCGGCAGCCTGCCCTCGCGCCCATGACCGGAGGTGCGTGTGTTGAATACTTGATCGGCGGAACCGAGAATATCTTCGAAGGTGGGTAAATTTGGCATGAATGGGATCGCTTTTTATCGCTAAGATTATCTCAGTATAATAGCGGTTTGTTTGCTAAGGAGCAATTTTACTTATGACCAATTCTTCATTTGAGAAACAAGTAGCGATTGTTACGGGAGCAGGTATCGGGATCGGATATGCTATTGCTGAACAGTTGGCAGTGCAAGGCGCGTCGGTGCTACTCAACGATGTCGATAAGGCAGTTGCGGATGAAGCGGCGGGACAAATCCGGGCGGCAGGCGGGGTCTGTGAGCCATTTGTAGGTGATGTGGCGAATGTGGACACCGTACGGGCGATGGTCGCTTCAGCCGTTGAACAATTTGGGCGGCTGGATATGGCGGTGTGTAATGCGGGATTGACCGTGTGGGGTGACTTTTTTGAATATACGCAGGATATGTTTGACCGCGTGATGGGTGTTAATTTGCGCGGATCATATTTCTTGGCGCAGGCAGCAGCGCGGCAGATGCGGGCGCAAGGCGAGGGCGGACGGATTCTGTTTATGTCATCGGTGACGGGACACCAAGCGCTTCAATATCTTTCAGCGTACAGCATGAGCAAGGCGGCACTGGAAATGCTGGCCCGTAATCTGGTAGTTGAACTGTCGCCTCACCAGATCACTGTGAACTGTGTTGCGCCGGGTGCAACCACGACGCCACGTAATTTAATTGATGATCCGAATTATGACACGGTGTGGGGAAAAGTTATTCCCGTGGGGAAGGTTGGAAAGCCACATGATATTGCCAATGCCGCATTGTTTTTCTTATCGCCAGCTGCATCCCAAATCACAGGGCAAACGCTACTGATTGATGGCGGTTGGAGCGCGATTAGTCCGTCACCGGCGTTGGATTTTGTGGAAAAGCATAAATAATGAAGTGGGACCTGCCAGCGGCAAATCCCTACAAAGATCGTAAAATTAGGCTTTGGATTTGAGGAGACGGACGGCTGCTTCGGCGAGGATAGCTGCGCCGATTGAGAAAGATGACTCGTCAAGATCGAAGATTGGACTGTGGTGAGGACGGTTCATATCGTCGAATTTTGCACCAAGGCTAAACATCGCGCCGGGTGCTTTGCGGCTCATATAGGCAAAGTCTTCCGCGCCCATGCCGGGCTCTTCGGGGTAAAGCGCGTTTTCGCCGAGCATTGTCCTACCGATTTCACGGATCACTTGCGCGACCTCAGGATCATTATGTTGAGATGGATAGCTCTTGATGATTTCGAGCTTGTAGTCGCCACCTAATGCTTTGGCAACCGAAAAAGCCTGTTCCAGTTCTTTCCAGAGTTGTTCACGCGTTTCATCGTCATAGCTGCGAATGGTGCCGGTCATTTGGACTTCGTCGGGGATCACATTGTTGGCCGCGCCGGCATGGACCGCGCCAATTGAGATGACAGCCGGTCGCACCGGATTAATACGGCGGGCGCGGATCCCGTGAATAGCGTTGATGACCTGTGCCAGAATGAAAATCGGGTCAATACCCTGATGTGGGTATGCACCATGACAGCCTTCGCCAATGATGGTGGCGTTAAATGAATCGACGGCTGCGGAGTTCGGCCCTGTGATAATGCGTATTTGTCCTGCAGGTAAGTTGCTGTTGACGTGCAACGCAATCACGGCGTCCAAATCTTCGAGTGCCCCATCCTCGATCATACGGACAGCACCGCTCTTGTGATCGTTATCTTCATCTTCTTCTGAAGGTTGGAAGAGCAGGCGAATTTCACCCAATGGGCGGTCTTGCATGTTGTTCAGCAAACGGGCGACACCTAAGAGAATGGACGTATGGGCATCGTGTCCACAGGCGTGCATGACATTCGGTGTTTGCGACTTGTAAGGAACGTCGTTTACTTCCTGCAATGGTAGGGCGTCCATATCCGCGCGAATACCAATCGCAGGACGACCTTCCCCAATTCGGGCAACAACGCCTGTCTTACCCACCCCTGTTTCGACCTCTAATCCCATCTCACGAAGCGTATCGGCTACGAGGCGCGCGGTGCGAAATTCCTGAAAACTGAGTTCTGGATGCATGTGAATGTCACGACGCCAAGCGACGAGTTGATCTTGAAGTTTTTGAGCACGTTCCAGCATGGGTACGGTGATGGTCATGGTTTACTCCTGTACCGGTTTAGACTTTTCGGGATAACAATATTCGTCAAACCAATTGATGATGTGGGTTAAGCTGCTGATCCGATGTTCTGGTTCGCCGGTTCGCGTCAGGTCGTGACCTTCACGCGGGAAGCGGACGAGCTTCACTTTGCCTCCAGTGCGGCGGATGTACGTGTACATCTGCTCACCTTCAGAAATGGGCACGCGGAAGTCATTTTCGCTGTGGAGCAAGAGCATCGGCGTCTTGATGTTGTGGGCGTGGGCGAGCGGCGAGTTTTCCCAGAGGAAAGTTGGATTCTCCCACGGTTCGGCGCCCATTTCATTGGAAGTGAAGCTGACAATATCGGTGGTGCCGCTGAATGAGAGCAGATTGTAGACACCCCGTAAAGCTGCTGCCGTAATGAAGCGGTCGGTGTGGCTGGTAATCCAAGTGGTCATAAAGCCGCCGTATGAGCCACCTGTAATGGCAAGGCGCTTAGAATCGACAAATCCCTTAGCAATAACAGCGTCAACGCCTGCCATAATATCATCCATTGCGACGGGACCCCACGCGCCGTGCAGCGCCATTTGAAAGGCTTCACCGTAGCCATCCGAGCCGCGAGGATTGCAGAAGAACACCACGTAGCCGCGCGCTGCTTGGAACTGCCATTCATGCCACTGTGACTTAAAAGTTGTTCCCCACATGATGTGCGGACCACCATGAATGTTAAGGGCGAGGGGATACTGCTTGCCACTTTCATAACCCACAGGAAGCATGTACCAGCCCTGAATTTCTGTGCCGGACGGTGAGCGCCAACGCAGTTCGTGGAACGGCTGAACCGTGATGCTGTCCAAGAATTTCTGATTGACACTTGTCATTGGAACAGGATCATCAATGCTCGAATCCTGCCAATAAAGTTCGCTCGGATTGGCTTCGGTGCTGCCAACAAATGCGATACCAGCTTCAGGATGAACATCAACATTCTCGATGTCCATCACCTTTGCCAGCAGAGTGTCAATGGTGCCATCAAGATTGGCACGGTAAAGTTGAACATGACCTTCGTTACCCGCCGTAAACAAGATACCTTGACTATCCGGCGACCACTTGAAGTCTAAAACATTGCGATCCAGCGGCAGGCTGAGATCACTGATTTCGCCGCCAGCAAAAGGCATGACGGCAACGCGATTGTAGCGTTCACTCAGGCGTTCACGGGGCAGGCGGCCAAAGACAATCCATTGACCGTCCGGTGAGACAACCGGGGCAAAGCTGCTGAAGTCATTTTCGGTAAGCTGTTCATGCTCACCATTTGTGACACTGATACGGAACAAGACGCTCCAACGCCAAGGTTCATCAGTGGTCGGGTCACTCATACGAGCCGTAAGGATGTATTGACCATCCGGTGACCACTGTGGTGGATTGTGATCCGCGTTGACGCTGGTCAAACGGCGCGGTTTGGACTGCTCTTTGGGCAAATCTTCGGCAACGGGAAGAACATAGACTTGTGTGAAGTTGTCACTCAGATAGCTTGTGCCGCTGCGGTAGGGGATACGTTCAACCACACGTGGATCCCAACGCTTGGTTTCCTCCAAATCCTTACGCTCTTTGCGCTGCTTGCCTTCAAGTTTGTCCTGTGGTTTGGGATCTTCTATATTGTTATCTTCGCGGGCACGGGCTTCGGCATTCATGCCTGCCAAAAAAGCGATACGGGTGCTGTCCGGCGACCATGCCGGATTGTTCGCGCCGTTGGGCAGACTGGTTAAGGCACGGGCTTCCCCACCGGGTGATGTGATGGGCAGCAAATAGATCTGTGGCTTTTCATCACGCGCGGACGTGAAGGCAAGATATTTACCATCAGGACTCCATCGGGGCTGCGAATCTTTGCCGCTCCGCGTCAATTGGAAGGGTGCGCTGCCTTCGGTTGAAACCAGCCAAATGTTGCGCTTATAACCATTTTCAAGTTTATCGGTCGTAACTTGGACATAGGCAATCCACCGTCCGTCGGGGCTAATGCGTGGGTCTTCAACTAAGTTAATCCGGTACAAATCCTCGGCGGTTATCAGTTGCTTTTCGGCAGACAATTGATGCCTCTATTCGTAAGTTCTACAGGTGTGAATTAAGGCGAAGATTATACCGTATGCCGTTAGTCATGTATACCATAATGGCTTTATTGGATGTTCTTGGTGGAATGGAGTGAGGTACAATCATGCGAACGCAAATTATTCAAAAAAGGTTTTATTATTGTGGCGGAAAATAAACAAGTGAAGGTTGGATTTATTGGCTGCGGAGGCATGGCGCGGCATCATATCACCACCATGATTCAGCGGCCTGATACGCAGGTGCTGGCGATCTGTGAACCATCCGCCGAAGCGTATGCGGCAGCCGCGAACTTATTTCAGCTTGCAGGTTTGCCTGTCCCGCCGAACGAACCGGACTGGAAGAAATTTGTAGGCGATTATGCTAAGTATCTGGACGCAGTATTCATTGTAACGCCCCATGCGCTGCATTTTGAGCAAGCCAAGCTGTGTATGGAAACTGGCATTGATGTGCTGCTTGAGAAACCAATGGTCATGACCGCACAAGAAGCGACTGCCTTGATCGAGACACGCGACAAAACCGGCCGCCTGCTGGTCGTGGCATTTCAGGGGAGTTTATCACCACAAGTGCGAGCGGCATCTGCCCTGCTGCGATCAGGCAAATTGGGACCAATCCTTAACATCAACGCGATGGTCTGGCAAAACTGGGCAGGTTTGACCGAAAATACATGGCGTCAGCAGCCAGCCCTTTCCGGCGGTGGATTTCTTTTCGATACAGGCGCACATATGATGAACACCGTCGCTGATTTGGCGGGTGAAGATTTCACCGAAGTGGCGGCTTGGATGGAGAATGATGGTCATCCCGTTGATATCCGGGCAGTTGTCATGGCGCGTTTGGCGTCCGGCGGCATGGTGACGTTGAATGCCTGTGGTTCGGCTATTCCATCCTGTCATTCGGATATTCGCGTGTTTTGCAGCAAGGGAATTATTCGCACCGGCGTCTGGGGCGAACAACTAGAACTACAGCGCTATGGTGCGAAGCGACTGACAAAAGTCAAGGCAGTACAATCTATGCCTGTTTGGGAACAGTTCTTGAATGTGAGAAATGGTGTGACACCAAATCCCAGCCCGCCGGAAGTGGGCTTGCGGATGGCGCGGCTGTGGGATGCCATCAAGGCGTCGGCAGCGCGTAAAGGTCAACCTGTAAAATATTCATCGTAACAAAGGAGTTATCAATGACATTGCGAGTAACGGTTTGGAATGAAGCGCGACATGAAAAGACAAATCCTAAAGTAAAAGAAGTGTATCCAAACGGGATGCACACGGTTATTGCACAAGCTTTAACAGAGCAGGGATTTGATGCACGTACAGCAACTTTAGACGAGCCGGAACATGGTCTTACCCAAGAAGTTTTGGACTCAACTGATGTGCTGATTTGGTGGGGACATATGGCGCATGGGGATGTTCAGGATGAAATTGTGGAGCGCGTTCACAAGCGTGTGCTGGAGGGCATGGGCCTGATCGTGCTGCATTCAGGACACTTCTCGAAAATTTTCAAGAAGTTGATGGGGACAAGCTGCGACCTGAAGTGGCGTGAAGCGAATGATAATGAGCGTATCTGGGTTGTAAACCCTTCGCATCCAATCGCAGAAGGTTTAGGCGAGTGCATTGAAATTGAATTTGAAGAGATGTACGGCGAACACTTTGATATTCCTGCACCAGATGATCTGGTGTTCGTAAGCTGGTTCAAGGGTGGCGAGGTGTTCCGCAGTGGTTGCTGCTACCAGCGTGGGCGCGGAAAAATTTTCTACTTCCGTCCCGGTCATGAAACCTATCCGACCTATTACAATAAGGAAGTTCAACGCGTGATTGGTAACGCGGTCAAGTGGACAGGGTCACCAGCAGGTGTGAAGCTGACCTACGGAAACCGTAAACCATTGGAAAAACTGGACTAAACGAGCCGAGGATTACCACCCGACAATGCCCAAGACGTGGGTATAATAAGGGTGCTCAACGTTAACAAATACGAAAGGCGTTCAATAATGAGCGCCTTTGTTATTTATGACGGTTACGGAGATCAGTATGCTGCTCAAAAAACTTCTTACGGCTGTTGGACTTGGTTTATTGTGTCTGAGTTTTAGTCTTACTCCAATTGCAGCACAGGATAGCAGTAAACCGACAACGGGCACGGATGGACTGCCTTGGTGGAATGATCGAGTCTTTTATGAAGTGTTCGTCCGCAGTTTTCAGGATAGCAACGGCGATGGGATCGGTGATCTCAAAGGCTTAATCAACAAGCTGGATTACTTGAATGACGGCAATCCCGACACGAAAACCGACTTAGGCGTCACCGGCCTCTGGCTGATGCCCATTATGGAATCGCCTAGTTATCACGGCTACGATGTGACCGACTACATGCAAGTCGAGCATGACTACGGCACCAACGACGACTTCAAGCAGCTTATGCAAGAAGCGCACAAGCGGGGTATCGCGGTGATTATTGATATGGTACTGAACCACACGTCTAGCCAGCACCCGTGGTTTATTGATTCACAGACGCCCGGCTCTGTACACGACCAATGGTATCGGTGGAGTGATACCAAGCCGTTGCAGCTAGGGCCTTGGAATGAAACCGTGTGGTATCCGCTCAACGGGCGTTATTACTATGCCGTTTTTTGGGATGGTATGCCCGACTTGAATTATCGCAACCCGGAAGTGGTGCAGGCTAGTCATGATATTGCGAAGTTCTGGTTAGCAGATATGGGCGCGGACGGCTTTCGCATGGACGGTGCGCGCTACTACGTCGAAGACCCCAGCAAATTAGCAGATTCGGATAGCAATATGGCGTGGGCACGGGATTGGCACAAATATGTTAATTCTGTGAATCCGAATACTTTTACTGTGGCCGAACTATGGACGAATAGTTCGGATGTTGCCAAGTATATGCCCGATGGCTTTGACATGGGTTTCGAATTTGACTTGGCCGCGGCAATGTTGGATTCAGCGCGGCGTGGGACGAACGAAGCCGTGACGCCTGTTCAAGCGAGGACTCTCAGCTTATTCAAACCGGGGCAGTACGCGCCATTCTTGACCAATCATGATGGTTACCGGCTTATGAATGAGATGGGCAAGAATCCTGATAAGGTGAAAGTCGCGGCTTCAATGCTGCTGACAGGTGGTGGCGTACCTTTTATGTATTATGGCGAAGAGATCGGAATGATCGGCGGTAAGCCCGATGAATGTATTCGTACACCAATGCAGTGGGACTCCACGCTCCGCACCGAAGATTTTATGACTGACAAGGATTGTTCTACGAATGAGGAGGCTTTCAATGTCGCGGCTGAGGATGGTGACCCTGCTTCACTCCTCAATCAGTATCGAACACTAATCCATCTGCGAAATGAGCATTCGGCGCTGCGTGTCGGTACGTTTATACCCGTGATCAGTAGCAACAAAGCGATATACAGTTTCATCCGGCAAAGTTCGGATGAAAAGGTGCTCGTGGTGATTAATCTGGGTAAAAATGAAGTTGCAGATTACAAGCTGAGTGCGCAGAAGAGTGCACTTAAAGGCAACCAGAACGGTGTGCTCTTGCTTGGCAGTGAAGCGATTAATTCACTGTCCGCAAATGCCGACGGTGGTTTTGACGGATATACACCACTGGCGACACTGGCACCGTTTAGTACGACGATCATTCAACTGAACGACGCGAAATGAGTTTGAGTTGGCAAGGGGTATGTTTTGCCCCTTGCCATTGATAACGGTTTAGCCGTCGAGTTCGGCGTGCAGCTGAATTAAGCTGAGGTCGAGCGATTTCTTGTTCTTGACGACGACCGACAGGGGCGTTGTGCTGATGGCATTCTTGTTGAGGCCAACCAAGACGCCAAATTCCTTACGGGCTAGGGCAGCAGTGGCTGCGGCACCCAAGCGTGTGGCTAAAATACGGTCAAAGGCCGTTGGTGCTCCACCGCGTTGGATATGACCGAGAATGGTCGCGCGCAGTTCAAAACCGAGCGTGGCCTTATTTTCTTTGAAGTATTGTACCAATGCCTCGGCATCATACTTAGCACCCTCAGCCACCACAATAATGCTGTGCTTCTTGCCACGTTCGTAGGCTGCATGAAGATGTTTCGCGATATCTTCTGGTTCGAATGGAACTTCTGGAATGGCGATGTATTCCGCGCCACCAGCGATGCCCGACATCAACGCAAGGTAGCCGCAGTCACGCCCCATGACTTCCAGCAAGAATGCCCGCTGATGAGATGACGCTGTAATCTTGAGACGGTCGATGGCTTCGAGACCAATATTCAAAGCGGTATCAACACCGATGGTCATTTCAGAGCCGTAAAGATCATTGTCGATAGTTGAAGCAATGCCCACTACAGGGAATCCCATTTCAGATAATGCGTTTGCACCGGTCTGAGAGCCGTTACCACCGATCACCACGAGGCCGCCGATTTCCCGTTTGTTGAGTTCGCGCAGTGCTTTCTTGCGGCCTTCTTCTGTTTTGAATTCTAGAGCGCGGGCGCTGCCGAGGATCGTGCCACCTTGCTGCACGATGCCGCCCACATCGCGCTGCCCCATGATTTGCATTTCGCCGCTCATTAAACCGGCGTAACCGTGTTGGACACCGTAGACATTCCATCCTTTAGCAATGCCGGTGCGAACGACTGCTCGAACAGCGGCGTTCATACCGGGGGCATCGCCTCCGCTTGTCAGAACCGCGATATTCTTGATTGTGTTTTCCACTTCATCATCTCATTGATTGCTATTTTCGATTAACTCGAATATGTTACTATGTTCAGCAATACTTTCCCAAGTGCTTAACGCAAGGATAATTGTATGTCGTTTGAAACTATTTTGTACGAGATCGAAAATAGTATCTTGACAATTACATTGAACCGTCCCGAAAAGCTGAACGCAATGACGCCTACGCTGCTCCGAGAATTGAGGGAAGCTATTGAGAAAGCCAATGCTGACTCCCAAGTCCGCGTTGTCATTATAACCGGGGCAGGGCGCAGCTTCTGTGCGGGTGCTGATCTGGGTGCGGCATCCGAACTCATAGCAAGAGGTGGCTTTTCATATGAAGAGAATTTGAACGCGACTTACAACCCGTTGATTTTGACGATGCAGCATTTGGCAAAACCCATTATCGCAGCCGTAAATGGCGTGGCAGCCGGGGCGGGGATGAGTTTGGCGTTGGCCTGTGATATACGGATCGTTGCGGAGAGCGCCAGCTTTACACAGGCTTTTGTGAAGATCGGGTTGGTTCCGGACAGCGGTTCGACGTGGCTGCTGCCGCGTTTAGTTGGAATGACCAAGGCGCTGGAATTGATGCTCACGGGACAAAAAATTAGTTCGCGTGAGGCGCTGGATATGGGGATGGTTAATCAGGTTGTGGCTGATGCTGATTTCATCACCACAGTGAACCAGATGGCACAGCAATTCGCCAATGCACCGACGAAGACCATAGGACTTATTAAACAGGCTGTGCAGTTTGCCAGTACCAGCACACTTGAAGCGGCGCTTCAGAAAGAAGCCGTACTCCAAGGCGAGGCAGGTATCAGCGCAGACCATTTGGAAGGTGTGGCCGCTTTCCTCGAAAAACGGCCAGCTGTATTTAAAGGCGAGTAGTTCGACTAATTGAAGACGACCACGCCACGTGCCACTGACCCACTGAGCATGACGTCATAGGCTTCGTTGATTTGATCGAGTTTGTATTCCTGTGACACGAGTTCGTCGAGCTTGAGCTTGCCAGCCATGTAGAGATCGAGCAGGAGTGGGAAGTCACGGGTGGCGTTAACCGTGCCGTAGTAGCTGCCTTTAATGACTTTCTCCTGACGGGTGATGATCGCGCCGGGAAGGTTGGTGCCGGTGCCCATCGCTGAAAGTCCCGCTAGTGTGAGCGTGCCGCCGGGGCGAATCGCCTCAAGTGCCAGTTCTTGCAGCGAGGGAATGCCCACCGCTTCAAAGGCATGTTCTGCACCGCGCCCGTTGGTGATTTCGCGAATGGTTTGTATCGGATGGGCATTAGCCATAATAGTGTGGGTTGCGCCAAATTGACGCGCAATTTCCATCTTGGCAGGGTTGGTGTCCACCGCGATGATTTTCTCAGCACCGCACAAGGCTGCGCCCTGAAGAATATTCAATCCGACACCGCCGCAGCCAAAGACGACCACGCTTTCGCCTGCTTTGACTTCAGCCGTATACATGGCCGCACCGACTCCGGTTGCAACTGCACAGCCAACCAGTGCAGCGACGGCTAACGGAACGTCTTTGCGAATAGCAACACAGCTTTCTTGCGGGACAACCGCATATTCGGCAAAGCTGGCGAGACCAGAGAAATGATAGACTGTTTGACCTTTCCAATGGAGGCGCGTTGTTCCGTCAAGCATCGTTCCTGCCCAAATCGGATCAACGTAGGTTTCACAAAGATTAGGTTTGCCGCGTAAGCAGTAAAAACAGTGCCCGCAGTCCGGTGCCCAGTTGAGGGTGACATGATCGCCGGGTTGAACACGGGTTACGCCAGCCCCCACCGCTTGAACGATGCCAGCGCCTTCGTGTCCCGGTACTACTGGCATGGGATGCTTGGTCGCGCCGGATACCAGATGATAGTCACTGTGGCAAACACCAGACGCGGCGATTTTGACCAGCACTTCGCCTGCGCGGGGTTCATCGAGTTCCACTTCTTCCACGATAAAGGGTTTATGCGCTTCGAGTAACAGCGCCGCCTGAATTTTCATGTTTGTATCCTTGAATTTTGAAGGGTATCAAACCAATTGTAACAATGATGCCTGAAAAGGTATTATAGCCACTCATTTACTTGTTGACTGGAGTTTCTTATGAATACGTCGCCAATTTCAGATTTGCTAGAATTTGCTTTGGATGCCGCGTGGCAGGCTGGACGCATTACGCTCGGTTATTTTCAAAATGGTGTGGTCGCCGAACGCAAGAGTGACGATTCACCCGTGACGATTGCCGATAAGACCGCTGAAAAACGCCTTCGCGAGCTGATTCAGCAGTATTGGCCGGATCACGGCATTATTGGAGAGGAATTCGGTACTCAAGCAGGGTCGAGCGGATTAACGTGGACAGTTGATCCAATTGATGGCACCAAGTCATTTGTTCAAGGGGTGCCAATCTACTCCAATCTGATCGCGCTGGCAGACGATAAAGGACCGTTGGTTGGGGTAGCCAACTTCCCTGCATTGAATGAGACCATTTATGCAACACGAGGTGGAGGCTGTTATTGGAATGGCCGTCGAGCGCACGTTTCCAATGTAACGCAGCTTAAAGACGCCGTTTTGTTATCCAGCGAAATTGATTACTCGAAATACGGTGAAAAAGCAGGCCCTTGGAACGAATTGGTCAAGTCCACTTACATCCAGCGGACATGGGGTGATTCATACGGGTATGCGCTGGTGGCTACAGGCCGTGCCGATATTATGATTGATCCTTGGATGGCAATCTGGGACTGCGGGCCGCTACAGGTCATTCTGGAAGAAGCGGGCGGCACCTTCACCGACTGGAAAGGCACCGCCACCATTTACAACGGGGAATCATTTGCAACAAACGGTCACTTATATGAAACCGTGCTGAATATCGTCAAAAGTTAATTGCGGTTCAGTCGTGGGTCGAGCGCATCACGCAGACCATCGCCCAGCAAGTTAAAGCCGAGCACCGTCAACATGATGGCGGCACCGGGAAAGAAGACGAGGTGCGGCGCTGTGAACACATAGTTCCGTGCCTCGCTGAGCATTTGTCCCCACTCAGCCAGCGGCGGCTGCGCACCCAACCCTAAGAACGAGAGCGCAGCTGCTTCAAGCACAGCACCACCGATACCTAGCGTGCCTTGAACGATGAGCGGGGTCAAAGTGTTCGGGAATATTTGTTGGAAAAGGATACGGGCAGGGGGAGCGCCTAACGCGCGTTCTGCCGTAACGAATTCAAGTTCTTTGACCGACAAGACGCTGGCGCGAATCAAACGCGCATACACTGGAATAGAGACAATCGCGATTGCTAGGAGCGCATTTTCCAAACCGGGACCTCGAACCGTGACAATCGTAATCGCGAGCAGCAGTGATGGAAATGCCAATAACACGTCCATTAACCGCATGATGATGTTATCTGTCCAACCTCCGACATAACCTGCCACCAAGCCGAGAACTGAACCGACCACAATAGCGAAACTGACGCTGGTGATGCCCACCATTAATGACGTACGGGCGCCATAGACCAAACGGCTGAAAATGTCGCGCGCATTCAGATCAAGCCCCAGAAGGTGCTGCGGTTTTTCGCATCCAAGGATTTTGATGCAGGGGACGCTGCCGGGTAATTTACCCGTTTCACCGGGCTGTCCAATCATGGAGAGGTTAGGATCGTGTGTGGCAATTAGGGGAGCAAAAAGAGCGGTGAGAAGGAGAAATCCGATAATGAGTGCGCCTGCAACGGCTGATCGGTTCCGCCTAAGATTTTTGAGGGTTTCAAGTAAGCGGTTTTCGGTCGCTGACTTGGGAAGAATCTGTGATTCCTTGATGCTAACAATACTTGGATTTGCGCTTGTCATGGTTCAGGCCGCCTTATAACGCTTAACTCAAACGGATACGCGGGTCGATGTATCCGTATAAAATGTCTACCAGTAAATTGATGACGACAAAGGCAATCGCTGTGACAAGTGTTACACCTTGCACCAAAGAATAATCACGGGCTGTAATGCCGTCAAATAGAGTCTTGCCAATTCCTGCAAAGCCGAAAATAGTTTCTGTAAGTACAGCACCCGCAATGAGGCCGCCGAAATTCAGGCCAATAATCGTCACAACCGGGAGAAGCGCATTGCTGACCGCGTGACGTACGACAACACGGTATTCCGCTAACCCTTTCGCGCGAGCCGTTCGGACGTAATCTTGCCCAAGAGTTTCAAGCACACTGGATCGGGTCATGCGGGCGATAATAGACAAAGGAATGGTTCCAACTGCTAGCGCTGGAAGGACGAGGTGACGGATCGCATCGACGAACTGCTGTCCGTTTAAGGTTAGAACAGAGTTTAATATATTCAGTCGGGAAAGAAAAATCATGATGCCGCTAGCAGTCTGTTCGCTCGCGGCGAGGCCCCACGTTACATAAAATGGTGCGAAGTCCGCTCCAGCCGTTAACCGACCAGAAGGCGGTAATACAAATGGAGTATTTTTTAGCAGCACACTAAATATAAATGCCAGCATGAGCCCGAGCCAGAAGACCGGCATCGAAACCCCAACATTTGCGCCAACCATAGTGATGACATCTAGTTTGGAGTTGTAACGGTAGGCGGAAAGAATACCAAGTGGAATACCCACAGTCACCGCGAAGAGCAAAGCGACAAAGGCTAACTCGATGGTAACAGGCAAACGTTCAACCAACAGGTCGGTGACAGGTCGTCCATAGCGAAATGAAGTTCCGAGATCACCTTGAAACACGGTACGGATGTAGATGACAAACTGGTTCAAAATTGGCTCGTTCAATCCGAGTTTTTCGACGAGCGGTTTGCACACTTCTTCAGTCGCTTTTTCGCCCAGCATAGCTTTGCATGGATCACCGGGAATAGATCGACCCAAAGCAAATGTGACAAGAAGAATGCCGAATAAAACCGGAATAGCAAGAATGAGACGTCGTAGGATAAATGTTGTCATGATGAAATGTACCGTTGGTTCTCAATTACTCAAAAGGGAAGGGCGGGTGTTGTTTAGTCCACCCGCCCTGCGCCTTCAAAACAAAATCTGTATCGGATTAGCTAGCTGGTGCGTTCAAGAAGCCACCAAAGAAGACGCTGAAGTAATCCCATGCACCGGTACGACCGACGTGCATCGGGCTCTTGGCATCCCACATGGCGCTGAAGGTCGTGAATACGTCATCCGCGTCAAAATCGGAACCGTCAGAGAACTTCACGCCTTCGCGCAGTTTGAATGTCCATTCCTTCAGGTCTTCACTTGCTGACCATTCCGTAGAAAGCGCTGGTACAACGTTGCCACCGCCTAATTCGAAGCCCAGCAGTGAGTCAGTGACCTGTTCGCAGGCGGCAAAGGTTTCGCCGTCGCTCTCGTCGTTACAGAACATGCTGATGGGTTCAGCGTTCTGTTCGAAGACGATTTGATCGCCATCAGGATTTTCCATCACGCGGAACTGAGCTGCCGAGAATGCACCGGTGTATGCACCCTTGATGCTGGCCTTCCAAGCGTTGGCGTTACCACCGTGAGCAATCGGAACCATGGGAACGAAGTCAGCAATTTCGTTATTAGCTTCGGTGTAGATCTTCAAACGAGCAGCTGGGTCTGAAAGTTGAGCAGCTTGGGTCAGCAAATCGGTGAGTTTGGGATCCTTATCGCCGAAGCTGGCGTTCGCGCCCGTGCCAAAGTGATAGTCGAGGAAGTTGGTTGCATCCGGATAGTCCGCGCCCCAACCGAGCATGAACAGAGGCAGCTTACCGGCCGATGCGGCATCCAAGAAAGCGCCGGACTCCATAACATTGATCTCGACTTCAATACCGATTTCCTTCAGTTGTGCTTGGAGGTCAGTGGCGACGACGCCGGGCTGAGGCAGGTAACCACGTACGACGTCACGGTAGCTGAGTTGCACCTTGATGGGCAGCGCTACGCCGGAGTCAGCAATCAACTTCTTGGCTTCTTCGATATTGAATGCGGTAGTCTTAGAATCAGCGGTATAACCGAAAATGCTGGGGGGCATAAACTGGTCGGCGGTCACTGATCCGGGGGGATAGAAGTTGTCAACGATACGCTGCTTGTCGACAGCCAATGCCACGGCCTGACGAACCTTGACATTATCGAAGGGCGGGAATGTATTGTTCATACCCAGATACATGGTGTTGGTTGACAGACCCGGATACAGTTTGTAGTCGGGGTTGGCTTCGATGGTCGGGAAGTCAGCAGGGCCAACATTGGCGATGCCATCAACCGTACCAGCTTGGAGTTCGTTCCAACGAGCAGCAGCTTCCGAGTTCCACTTGATAATCGCAGTCTTTTCAATTGGTGCATCACCCCAATAGTTAGGATTGGCAGTGAAGACCATTTCGTTGCCCTTGTCCCACTTTTCCAGCATATAAGGGCCGGTACCAATTGGGTTATTCAGCAATTCGTCTCCACCACCATTGGTGGCCTTCAATTGGTCAGAGGAATGAATAGCCATCGCCGAGAAGGCAACTTTTGAAGGAATTGCAGGATCAGGGTTGCACAGTGTAAGTTTAAAGGTGTACTTATCGACGACTTCTATTGATTTGAGATTAGCTTTATAAGTTGTACCGCAGTCCGGGGCCTCGAGTTTCTGGGCGTCTTGCGCGAAGGCAGGCAGCGCCAAGCCGAGAGCCACAACTGCCGTAGTCAGCAGTGGCACCAAACGAAAAACAGACTTCATAATCTAGCTCCTTGAAAATGTCACGAACAACGTACAAATCTTCTGTGTGAAATACACTACATTCCCCCAAAAGGTTCGTAAGGCAAAATTGTATACACGATTCTTAAACTTTGCCAAGTTTCGTTTTAGGATAGCGGTACAAAAGTCGGATTTGATTGTTGAATTTGGCTAATGTTCTCTACGGGCAGTATCAGGCAAAATTGCTAAGTGAGGTAAGAAATGGTAACTTCGTATAGTCAATGAGAAGTGTCGCGAATGGCTCATCAAGAATCAGTGAAAGGAAATCGCCATGAAAGTTCTAGGACTCCATCACATATCAATTGTTAGTGCGAATGCCCAACGGACAGTTAACTTCTACACGCAGGTTCTAGGACTCAGACTGGTCAAGCAAACCGTCAATTTTGACGATCCGGGGAGTTATCACCTCTATTTCGGAGATGAAACAGGTAAGCCGGGTACAGCAATCACCTTCTTTGAATGGAAAGGTGCAAAAAGAGGCAATCCCGGCGTTGGTGGTACGCATCACTATGCACTGCAAGTCACCGATTACAATGGGCTGCTCAAATGGAAACGGCGTCTTGTGGATGCCGGACTCAAAGTTGATGGGCCTTTGGATCGTCACTACTTCAAGTCCATCTATTTTCGCGATCCAGATGGAACTATAGTCGAAATTGCAACCGTTGGTCCGGGGTGGACGCTGGACGAAAGCGCCGATAAGCTGGGTACGGAGTACCGCGAACCACCAGCGCAAATGATCGTCAACAATCGTGATGAAGCGCGGATTGCTACTGAGACATGGCCGGAACCGGTGCCAGTTATCACAGCAGATATGGCACTCACACGCGGAATGCATCACATCACAGCCATTGGCTCGGACATCAAGCGTACCGACGCGTTTTACACCGAAGTTCTGGGAATGCGCCGCGTGAAGATGACCTCAAATTTTGACGATCCGAACTCGGCTCATTGGTACTGGGGCGTCGATGGCGGCAATCCGGGAACCCTCATCACCTACTTCGAACGTGATCCTGATAAAGAGGGCTATGCTCAAATGGGTGCAGGTCAAACGCACCATTTTGCATTCGCGGTGGCCAGCGAAGACGAGCAAACTGAATGGCGCGTCCGTTTGAGCAATGCCGGTTATCGCGTGTCACCGATCATGGATCGGACGTATTTTAGGAGCATCTATACCAACGATCCAGATGGTCATATTGTCGAACTCGCGACTGTTGGGCCGGGTTTCCCTGCTGACGAAGAAGTTGCAACTTTGGGAACAAAATTGATGCTGCCGCCTTGGCTCGAACCCCAGCGCGAAATCATTACCCATCGACTGACGCCGTTAACCGTTCCGGAATGGAAGCCTGCTGTGGAGGTTAAATAAGTGAGCATAAACGGACTGCATCAAGATCAACCGGTACTGCATTATGGTGTACCGCTCGAACAGGCGCGCGGGGTCATGATTATGCTGCATGGACGCGGGGCAACTGCTGAGGATATTCTGACACTTTCAGGTGAGTTTAATCAGCCTGATTTCGCCTACCTCGCGCCACAGGCCGCAGGCTATCAATGGTATCCGAACCGATTCATTATGCCTGTCGCGACCAATGAACCCTATCTATCTTCTGCCTTGCAACTGGTTGATGAACTCGTGACGTCTGTTACCAACTCGAGCCTACCAAGGGAGAACCTTGTTCTACTGGGCTTTTCACAGGGCGCGTGTCTTGCTGTTGAGTATGCGGCACGTCATCCACAGCGCTATGGAGGGGTAGCCGGACTCAGCGGGGGATTGATTGGCGATGTTCTCGGACCGTACAGCGGTTCGTTGGATGGCACACCTGTTTTTCTGGGATGCAGTGATAAAGATTTCCACATCCCCAAAGAACGTGTCATCGAAAGTGCTGCCGTGTTTCGCGAATTGGGCGCAAAAGTAACCGAGAAGCTTTACCCTAACATGGGGCATACCGTTAACGATGACGAGTTAGCAGCGGTAACACAAATGATGGCCGCTATCGCCAAGAAATAATGAATCGCATAAGGCCAGTATAACATTGTCCCATGTCACACTGGCTCTTTTTTGTTTACCATACAAGTGTATTTTTTATGCGTGAAAGTGAAAAAATCATGCCCACTATTCCTTCAGATATTGAAATTGCTCAGGCTGCGAAATTACTTCATATTAATAAGATTGCTGAACAGATTGGACTAGACCCAGATACTGACCTCGAACATTACGGCAAATATATGGCGAAGATTAATTTGGAGGTGCTGGACAAGCTCAAAGATCGCCCCAACGCCAAATACGTGGATGTCACAGCGATCACGCCGACACCCCTTGGAGAAGGAAAGTCCACCACTCTCGTCGGTCTTGGCCAAGCCCTTAACCTGATCGGCAAACGCGCCACAATAACGATCCGTCAGCCCTCGCAAGGTCCGACCTTCGGCATAAAAGGTGGTGCAGCCGGTGGCGGATATAGTCAGGTGATACCGATGGAGAACTTTAACCTTCATCTCACTGGAGATATTCACGCCATTACCGCTGCTCACAACTTGATTGCCGCCATGATCGATAATCATCTCTATCATGGTAACGCGCTCAACATTGACCCTCATAATATCGTTTGGCGTCGTGTGATGGATTTGAATGACCGTGCCTTACGGAACGTGATCGTTGGGTTAGGCGAAAAAGAAGATGGTATTCCCCGTCAAACCGGATTTGATATTACGGTTGCGTCAGAAATCATGGCGATATTGGCCCTGACAACTTCGCTCGATGATTTGCGCGCTCGCATTAGCCGGATTGTAATTGCCTACAGCAAAGACAAGAAACCCATAACCATTGAGCAGTTGCAGGCAGCAGGCGCGGCCACCGTTTTGCTCCGTGATGCCATCAAGCCAACCTTAATGCAGACTCTTGAAAACACCCCCGCAATCGTTCATTGTGGCCCGTTTGCCAACATCGCGCACGGCAATTCCTCCGTATTAGGCGACATGATCGCGGTCAAATGCTCTGATTATGTCATTACTGAATCGGGGTTTGGTGCTGATATCGGTGCTGAAAAGTTCTTTGACATTAAATGCCGTGCGTCGGGATTGCGTCCGAATGCCGCTGTCTTAGTGGTCACCGTGCGTGCGCTCAAAGCCCATACAGGTAAATACAAGATCACGCCCGGTAAGGCGCTTGACGCTGCCTTGACCAGCGAGAATATTGCGGATGTTGAAGCGGGTGCTGCCAATATGGTTCGGCACCTCGAAAACATGCGGAAATTTGGCGTTAATCCTGTCGTCGCTATCAACGCCTTTTCAACCGATACTGATAAAGAAATGGATGCCATCCGTGAAATCGCGGAAGCGGCTGGCGCAGTCGGTGTCTCGGTTGCCAAGCATTGGGCAGAAGGTGGCAAGGGCGCGGCAGAACTTGCTGCAATGGTTGTTACTGCCTGTGAACAACCCAATGATTTCAAATTCCTGTATCCGGTAGAATGGTCGATTAAGCAAAAGATCGAATCCATCGCAACCGAAATCTACCGTGCCGATGGTGTCGATTACACGCCGGAGGCTGACAAACAGATTAACACCTTTGAACAAAATGGATTTGGACGGCTTCCAATTTGCATGGCCAAGACGCATCTCAGTTTTACGGCTGACCCAACCATTAAAGGTGCGCCGACCGGATTTCGCTTGCCGATTCGCGAAGTCCGTGCCTCAGTTGGCGCAGGATTTATCTACCCTTTGTGCGGTGAAATGCGTACAATGCCGGGGCTTCCGTCGCATCCTGCCGCAGAGCGTGTTGACCTCGATGAAGAAGGGCGTGTGGTTGGCTTATTCTGAGTCAACCCGTGTTGGCAACGCGCGTTGATTCAAGTTATCATTAGGGCACAATAGTAAAGCAAAAGTGCTAAACACTTTTTATTAAGGATTTAACGTCTTGCGTTCCATTATTCCTTTCAATGACCATTGGTTGTACACCCCTGCGGATGTTCCATCGACAGTACCGGACAGCCAATTTGAGTCGATAACGCTGCCGCACACCAATAAAGTGTTGCCGTACCATAATTTTGACAACATGGATTATCAGTTCATTTCCACCTATCGCAAGCGCTTCAAGCTGCCGGAAGCACTGAATGGACGCCGCGTTTTCATCGACTTCGAAGGCGCGATGATCGCGACCGAGGTCTATCTAAATGGAAATAGGGTTGGCGAGAATGAAGGGGGTTTCACTCCGTTTTCGTTCGATATCACCGACCACTTGGAAGAAGACGGCGAAAATTTGTTGACCGTACGCCTTGATTCAACTGAACGCCCCGACATCCCGCCCTTTGGCTTCGTCGTAGATTATTTGACCTTCGGCGGCATTTACCGTGAAGTCGGCCTCCGCTACGTCGAGCCGGTCTATATCAAGGACGTCTTCGTTCGTGCCTCCAAGGTGCTGACTCAGCAGCCTAAAGTTGAGGTAGATGTGACGATTGCCAACCTCAGTGGATCAGCTCAAAAAGTGACACTGCATACCAGCTTCAACGGCAGTACGCCGGAAGATCAACTTTCATCGGGTGCCTCACAAGACGTTGAAATCGACCTTGATTCGACGGAGAAAGTTGTCACCGTTCCGTTCGATAAATTCCCCGCCGTAAAACTGTGGACGCTTGAAGATCCAGTTCGATACGGCGTTCATACAGCACTTTATCGGAATGGCGAGTGCATCGACGACAATGGCGCATTTCCCTATGGCTTCCGCGAGGCCGAATTCCGCAAAGATGGCGGCTTTTATCTCAACGGTGAACATGTCAAGCTCATCGGCTTAAACCGTCACCAGACCTATCCCTTCATCGGTGCGGCGGCCTCAGCCCGATTGCAGCGCAAAGATGCTGACATTGTCAAATATGAATTGGGCTGTAACATCGTTCGTACCTCGCACTACCCGCAGTCGCCCCATTTCATCAATCGCTGCGACGAAATCGGCCTGTTAGTCTTTGAGGAAATTCCCGGTTGGCAGCACATCGGCGATAACGATTGGCAGGGTATTTCGCTGCGTGATGTTGAAGCCATGATTACCCGCGACCGTAATCATCCATCCATCATTATGTGGGGCGTTCGCATCAACGAATCGCTTGACAACACCGCCTTCTATCAAGCCACTAACGATCTTGCCCACAAGCTTGATCCTACGCGCCAAACCGGTGGTGTGCGTTACTTCCAAGGTAGTGAATTCCTTGAAGATGTCTTTACCTATAACGACTTCTCCAATTCCATTGTTGAGCCCGAACACACGCCGCACCTCGTCACAGAATTCAATGGACATATGTTCCCGACCAAGAGTTTTGATCAGGAAGAACGCTTGATTGAACACGCCTTGCGCCATGCCCGTGTCCAAGATAAGCAGCTTGGAATGTCCAATGTCGCAGGAGCAATCGGTTGGTGCGCCTTTGACTACAACACGCACCGCGAGTTCGGTTCTGGCGACCGCATCTGTTATCACGGCGTGATGGATATGTTCCGCCTGCCGAAGTATGCCGCCTATTTCTACGAAAGCCAGATTTCACCAGAAATCCGCCCTGTTCTGCGAGCGGCGACCATTTGGTCAATGGGAGATCGCAGCGGCGGCGGCAACAACCCGCTTACCATCTTCAGCAATTGCGACGAAGTTGACCTGTACGTGGGTGAAGAAAAGGTCGGCCATTATTTGCCGGATCGCGAAGCCTTCCCCAATTTGCCGCATCCACCATTCACCATCCCCGGTATGGAACTCTGGCTGACGTGGGGAGGCAAATTACCTTATCTACATATTGTGGGTTATTACAAAGGTCAGCAGGTCGCTGAACAGAAGATGGATTGCAGCCCGATTCCGCACGAATTGGTCTTGCTGCCGGATGACACCGAACTGAATGCCGATGGGGCAGACATGACCCGTCTGGTGTTCAAGATTGTTGATCGCTTTGGCAACCGTCTACCGTATGCCATCAAAGTTATTGACTTTGAAATTGATGGACCGGCCGAGTTGATCGGCGACAATCCCTTCCCGCTGGTTGGTGGACAGGCTGCCTTCTTTGTTCGTGCAAAGTGTGAAACCGGTACCGTCACTATTCGTGCCAAGGCCAAAGGTCTTGCGGACGCCGTAACAACCATCGCCGTTAAGTAAAATTTGTATCTTCATCGCAGCGCGTGTCAAAATATGCGCTGCGACAACGCCATTTTTTTAAAGAGTTGAATTGTGTTTATTGATTGTCACTAGGAAGAGTTTTAATGGCAAACTTCATACTTGCCTTAGATCAGGGCACCACCTCCTCCCGCGCAATCCTTTTTGATCACAACGGGCGCATCATCGCCTCATCACAGCAAGAGTTTCGTCAACTTTATCCCAAGCCGGGTTGGGTCGAACACGACCCCGAAGCCATCTGGCAGTCGCAGCTTCAGGTGGCTCGGCAGGTCATTGATACCCAAAAGTTAACTGCCGCCGATATTGTGGCAATTGGCATTACAAACCAGCGCGAAACCACACTTGTTTGGGATCGCAAAACGGGGCAACCTATACATAACGCGATTGTCTGGCAGGATCGGCGCACCTCTGCATTCTGTGATCAACTCAAGTCCGAAGGCTTTGACAAGATCATCCGCGAAAAAACAGGCCTTGTAACCGATGCCTATTTTTCGGGCACGAAGGTCGCTTGGCTTTTGGACAACGTGCCGGGTGCGCGTGAAAAAGCCGAAGCGGGACATTTGGCTTTTGGCACGGTGGATACCTATCTCGTCTGGCGACTTACAGGTGGACGCCTGCACATCACGGACGTCAGCAATGCCAGCCGCACGATGCTTTACGACATCCACAAACGCTGGTGGTCAAACACCATTTTAAACCGCCTGAATATCCCTGCTTCGATGCTGCCGCAGGTTGTACCGAGCAGCATGGTATATGGCGAAACGGACGCCGAGATTTTTGGCGCGCCAATCAAGATTGCGGGCATCGCGGGCGACCAGCAGGCGGCGACCTTCGGGCAGGCTTGTTACAAACCCGGCATGGCGAAGAATACCTATGGCACGGGCTGCTTCATGCTCATGAATACCGGCGAAACTGCTGATGAGTCGAAGCATAATTTGCTCACAACTGTAGGGTGGACAGTTGGGCAAGGTGCGATGCAGTACATGCTTGAAGGCAGCGTCTTTATCGCTGGAGCAGCGGTTCAGTGGCTTCGTGACGAGATGAAACTGGTATCGAGTGCCTCTGAAACGGAGGTGATTGCCCGGAGTATTCCTGATACCAGCGGCGTCTATGTTGTGCCGGCCTTCGTGGGGCTCGGCGCACCTTATTGGGATCAATACGCGCGGGGTGCCATCGTTGGCCTGACGCGCGGCAGCGGACGTGCCCAAATCGTACGCGCGACCTTGGAAAGTGTCGCCTATCAGACTCGTGATGTGCTCGAAGCGATGCGAGCTGATTCTGGCTTGGATTTACAAACACTTCGCGTCGATGGCGGCATGGTTAGAAACGACTTCTTGATGCAGTTCCAAGCGGACATTCTGGGTGTGCCCGTCCAGCGGCCTGCTGTGACTGAAACGACGGCCCTCGGCGCGGCGTATCTCGCCGGATTAGCAAGCGGTTTCTGGTCATCACAGGAGGAAATAGCCAAGCAGTGGGCGGTCGAGAAAACTTTTGAGCCGCAAATGGTTTCAGAGAAACGGGATGCACTGTATGCGGGTTGGAAACGGGCCGTGGAGCGAGCAAGAGGCTGGGAAAGCTAGAATGTTAGGCGCTGTTAATGTCACTCTTAAATGATTATCTTTAACAACAGCAGAATTATTTGGGAATTGAATGATGAGTAAAATACTCGTTGCTGGCCTCACCAATATTGAAGTGACCCTGAAAGTTGATTCCTTTCCGATACACTACAGTCCTGTCCTATATCCTTTTCACGGTATCAATAGTTCGGTTTCAGGTGTCGGTTTTAATGTTGCCAAAGCCCTGACGCGTTTGGGAAACACAGTCAATTTCTTGTCGCTCGTCGGTAAAGATGCCGCCCAGAAGCTTATCAAGCAGGCACTGAGCGACGAAGATATTCGTAGTAAATTTATCCTTGATCGGCTGAAGCAAACGCCTCATTCAGTAGTGATCTATGACCCTTATGGCAATCGGCAAATCAATGTCGATTTGAAGGATATTCAGGACAGCTTTTACCCGCAGGTGCTGTTCGAGCAGGCGCTCGCCGAGTGTTCGCTCGCCGTTTTGTGCAACATCAACTTCTCGCGACCATTTCTAGAAGCGGCGCGTCGTGCGGGTAAACCCGTTGCGACTGATGTTCATTCCATTCACAACATTGAGGATTCCTACAACCGCGATTATATGGCCGCTGCCAACATCCTTTTTATGAGCCACGAACGGCTGCCTTGCTCGCCGGAAGATTGGGCCAAATGGGTGATGCATACCTATGGAACCGACATTATTGTGATTGGACTTGGCGCGGAGGGCGCGCTGCTTTCGGTTAAGAAAGATAACTTCATCGAGCGTATTCCGGCGGTCTATACCCGTCCGGTGGTCAACACCATCGGAGCGGGCGATGCGTTGTTTTCATCGTTTATTCATTACTACCAGCAAACCAGTGATCCGTATGAGGCAATTCGTAAAGCCATTGTCTATGCCTCTTACAAGATCGGGGCGACCAGTGCCGCCGATGGCTTCTTAAGTCAGGATGAGCTGGACGCATGGTGTATGCGGGTAGCTGTTTGAAGCTCTATTGAGCAGATTGAGGATGGTGTGACATGAAGCGACAAGATGTACTGGCAGCACTGCGACAGCAGCCTGAGGTGTCGGTACTTATCGTCGGCGCAGGCGTGAATGGCATCGGCACTTTTCGGGACTTAGCCCAGCAAGGTGTTGATGTACTCTTAGTGGATAAAGCGGACTTTTGTAACGGGGCCAGCGCGGCCTCATCCCACATGCTCCACGGCGGTATTCGTTACCTCGAAAACGGGGAGTTCCGGCTTGTACGTGAAGCGCTAACCGAACGTAATCGCATGCTCCATAATGCGCCCCATTATTCCAAGCCATTGCCGACCACCATTCCCATCTACAGTTGGTTCTCTGGTTTCTTCAACGCGCCGCTCAAATTCTTGAATCTGCGTGACAAGCCTGCCGAACGCGGCGGCGTGGTCATCAAACTCGGCCTCATGATGTATGACTGGTTCACGCGTGGGCAGCAGGGATTGCCGACTCATCGTCTGATCGGACGCGAAGAGTCGCTAAAGCTGCGTCCGAAGCTCAACAACAAGATCGTTGCCACCGCTAACTACTATGACGCGTGGATGCCATGCCCGGAACGCATCTGCCTCGAAATGATTATGGATTCGGAGGCCGTCAATCCGAACTGCCGCGCCCTCAACTATGTCAGCTTGGCAGGTGGGGCAGGTGATACCGTGACACTGAAGGACGAAATTTCCGGTGAAACGGTTACGGTGAAGCCAAAAATCGTCATCAACGCCGCTGGCCCTTGGATTGACCTCGCCAATCGTGCGGTGGGGGAAACCACGCAGTTTATTGGTGGTACCAAGGGTTCACACATCCTGATCGACAATCCCGAGTTGCACGAAATCCTTCACGGGAACGAAATGTTCTTCGAGAACAAAGATGGTCGCATTTGTCTCATTTTCCCGCTGCTCGATAAGGTCATCATTGGAACAACTGATATTCGCAGCGAAATTCCGGATCCTGTCTGCACCGACGAAGAAATCAGCTATATGATTGAGTTGGTCAGCTACGTCTTCCCCGATATTAAGATTGACCGCTCACAAATTGTCTATCACTTCTGTGGTGTGCGTCCGCTTCCTCACAGTAGTGCCTCGCGTACCGGTGCCATCAGCCGTGACCACAGCATTCGCGTCATTGATCCCGATGACAAGATCAAGTTCCCGGTGCTGTCGCTGGTTGGTGGCAAATGGACGACCTTCAGGGCCTTCTCTGAGCAAACAGCCGATGTAGTCTTGCAGCGCCTTGGCAAGACCCGCAAGACCGACACCAAGAATGTCAAAATCGGTGGCGGTAAAGATTATCCTGTTTCCGAAAGCGATCAATCCAAGTGGATCAGCGCCCTTGTGCAAAAAACTGGATTGTCTGCTGAACGCGTCAAGACGCTCTTTGATCGCTATGGCACGTATGCCGCTGAAATCGCCGCCTTCTGTGCTGCCGTACAAGATGCGCCGCTTCGCTCCCAACCCGGCTACAGCCAGCGCGAAATTCAGTTCTTGGCTGAGCGTGAAAAGATCATTCACCTTGATGACCTGCTGCTGCGCCGTTCGTTGTTGGCCATGCTTGGCATGGTGAATGGTGATTTGCTCAACGAAGTGTCCATCATTCTGGCAAACGCCTTGGGCTGGTCGGATACCACCCGTCAGCAAGAAGTGACGAATGCTGCTCACATCCTTCAAACCCGTCATGGCGTATCCCCAGAAAAGCTAGCGCTGAAATCAGTTGCTGCTTCCTAGCTCCAAAGTGTCTCTATTGAAGAACCGTGCTTGATTGGATCCCAATCGGCACGGTTTTTTGTTTTGATAAATTGCCCATGTAAATGCCCACTTGCGATGCGAATTCTGAGCTTCCAATCCACACGAAGGTTTGTAAACTCGAACCAAAACGACTTACTTTTTTTGAACTAATGTTCTAAAGTTAAGAGTAAACCGCAGAGTTTGTAGGAGTGTTTCTGAGACTTGGGGACTAGACTGTCTTGGTGTTTTGGCGATTGGATTTTCTCTTGCAACGACAGCAGCGGCATATGCCTATTGACCTTTGGCAGCAGTACGAGAGCCATCCGCCGCGTCAGTGTCAATTCAGCGGTAACAGGAGAGCTTCCCGCCGAATCCCTTTGTCGGCGGTAGCATAACGGGAGCCTCCCGCTGCATTTGCGCCATTTCAGCGGATATGACCGAACTTCCCGCTGGTCAAAAATGTCAATTCGGCGGATCAGTCCCTCCCATCCGCCTGCCATTTCAGCGGCTGTATTGCATAAATTGCAGTTTGTGCAATAAAAGTCTAAAATCAAAGCAAACTGGCCGCTGCTTGATCAACCGCCCAGATCAAGGTGCCGTTCGTCGGTTTGATCAACTGAGAGGGCAATTCAATAGGCCGATATTCACCTTGTAACACTTGCTTGAGCCGTTCAGCTTTTCCGGCTCCCGCCACCAGAAACATCACGTTCGCCGCGTTATTAATCACGGGCGCGGTAAACGTGATACGCCATGTTTGCTTGACCGTCGACACATGATTAGGCACAACCCAGCGAACTTGTTCAGTCAAGACTGCTGTTCCGGGAAAGAGAGATGCGGTATGCCCGTCATCACCCATGCCCAACAAAATCAGGTCGAAGCGCGGCAGTTGACCATAAAAATATGCACGTAAGATTTCCTCGTAGTGCGCCGCGCCGTCATCCGGAGGAAGCTCCCCCTTGATGCGATAGATGTTGGATGCCGGTAACGGTACACGGTCGAGCAACGTTTCCCGCGCCATGTGATAATTGCTGTCCACATCATCCGGTGGTACACACCGCTCGTCGCTCCAAAAGATGTCCGTTTTTGACCAGTCAATCCGGTCTTTGTACGCGGATGCTAAAAGCTCGAAAAGTGTCTTCGGGGTAGACCCGCCGGACAGGGCAATACTAAATCGCCCTGTCTCGCCAATCGCCGTTTCAGCAATGTTCTGGATAGTTTCAGCTGCCGTTCGTGCGAGGGCATTCACATCAGGAGCGATACGAATGTTGGTCATTCTATACCTTCTGGTTTGTAGGCCAAACGCCACACATGGTTATCACGCGCCAGCAGTTTTTCAGCTTCCACTGGCCCCCATGTGCCCGGTTTATACCGAACCACAGGCGGTGCTGCTGGAGTCTCCCACCCCTTGAGTACCGGATCAATAATCTTCCACAATCGCTCGATTTCATCGCTGCGGGTAAACAGTACCGGATCACCATGTATTGCATCCAGAATCAAGCGCTCGTAAGCCTCAGGAATTTGCTGCTCCCCGAAAGCCTTCTTATAAGTGAACTCCATGTCCACGTCACGTGTATCTTGGCTGGAATCTGGAACTTTCGCCTGAAAATTCAGATGGATGCCTTCATCCGGCTGAATGAAAATCGTCAGCGTGTTGGGTGTGCATGACTCGTCGTTCAACGAGTTAATGATTACACCCGGTGGACGCATGAACCGTACTCGAATTTGGGTGGTCTTCGCCTTCAGTGATTTGCCCGATCGCAAGAAGAAGGGTACGCCCTGCCATCGCCAGTTATCAATATATAGCTTAAGCGCCGCGTAGGTGGGCGTCTTTGAGTCAGGCGCAACGCCTTCGGTAGCAGTATAGCCGTCATATTGTCCACGTACTGTATCACTTAACGCGATGGGACGAATAGCGCTGAGCAATTTAACCTTCTCATTACGTAGATCATTCGCATTGAAGCCGTTCGGTGCTTCCATGGTCACCAAAGCGAGTAGTTGTAGGATATGATTCTGGAACATATCCCGCAAGACGCCAGCTTGGTCATAGTATGCTGCACGGTGTCCCACGTCGACCGTCTCCGCAACCGTGATCTGCACATTGTCGACGTAATGGCGATTCCACACCGGATCGAAAATCGTGTTGGCAAAGCGGAAAAACAGAATATTCTGTGCTGTTTCCTTGCCCAAATAATGGTCAATGCGGTAAATCTGGCTCTCATCGAAATTAGCATGAACCGTCTTGTTGAGTTCAAGTGCTGAGGCTAGATCAGTCCCGAACGGCTTTTCAATGATGATACGCCGCCAGCCTTCGCTCTCACCCGTCATGCCCAATTGACCAAGATTGTTAATGATGGTCGGGTACAACGTCGGCGCAACGGAAAGGTAGTATAGGCGATTGCTAGAGCCGTTTTCCTTCGACTCGAGGAAATCTTTCACCTGTGCCAGTTGATCAGGCTGTGCCGCGTCTCCCGGCGAATACCAGATATGCTCCGAAAACGGCTTCCAGAACTCATCCGCGAGCGTTTCCGGTGTAAACTCCTTAACCGAATCATGCATTTGTTCGCGGAACTGCTCATGTGAAAAAACAGTCCGCGAAACCCCGATGATGTTAAAAACCTCTGGCAGACGTTTCTTGCGAAAGAGGTTATATAGCGCAGGAATCAGCTTGCGCTGTGTGAGATCCCCCGATGCTCCGAAGATGACAACAGTCGCCCCGTTTTGGTCTCCCACAGGCTTTTACTCCGTTTTGATAGCATGTCCACCGAATTGATTGCGCATAGAGGCCAATAACTTCGCGCCGTAGCTTTCGTCCTGACGGCTTACGAAGCGCATCATGAGGGAAAGGGTGATCACAGGTGCTGGAACATCTTCATCGATGGCTGCGAATACCGTCCATCGCCCTTCACCGGAGTCGGCAACCCAACCGGCGATACCATCCATATTAGGATTTTCTTTCAGGGCATTGGCCGTCAAATCCAAGAGCCATGATCGCACGACACTGCCATAACGCCACAGTTCAGCAATCTGGTACATGTCGAGGTTGAAATCTTTCTTGGCGCGCATGATCTCGAAGCCTTCTGCATAGGCTTGCATCATGCCGTACTCGATACCGTTGTGTACCATCTTGACGAAGTGACCGCTGCCCGACGGCCCGACGTGTCCCCATCCCAAGTCCGGCGCGGGCGCAAGGGTCTCAAGGAGAGGTCGGATTTGTTCAACGGCTTCTTTCGTGCCGCCGACCATCATGGCGTAGCCTTCTTTTAGACCCCAGATACCGCCGCTAGTACCCACATCAATGTAATGGAAACCTTTCGCAGTGATCCACGCGGCTCGCTGGATCGTATCTTTGAAGTTGCTGTTGCCACCATCAATGATGATGTCACCGGGGGAGAGTTTCTCCGTGAGTTCCTTGACCATATTTTCGGTCACGTCACCTGCGGGCAGCATAACCCACACGACACGCGTCGGTTCCAACTTACTCACAAGATCATCAATTGTCGTTGAGGCGATTGCACCCGCTTCGACAGCTTCTTGCACGGGTGCTTGACTGCGATTCCACACCACAACTTCATGCCCACCAAGCAGAAGCCGCTTGACCATATTGCCGCCCATACGCCCCAAACCGATCATTGCGAATTTCATGTGAAATACCTTTCGTCTATGAACTTTGCCGTTGAAGTTGACGCGTACCACTGGACGAAGCGACAATCACGTCGCTTACCAGCCGAATAAACAATCCGTGTTCGAGGATTCCGGTGCGCTGTTTGAGTTGCTCTCCAAGGCGCGCTGGATCAGCTATCGCACCGAAGTTGCTGTCAAGAATAATGTTTCCTTGATCGGTGTGAAAAGTAGTTCCGTCTGCGTTTTGCCGGATGATGACTTTCGCGCCCAGACCTTCGAGAAACGCTTTTTGTGATCCGTATCCAAATGGGGCGACTTCTACCGGAACTGCCCATTTAGTGCCGAGGGCAGGTGAAAGCTTTGATTCGTCCACTATGATGATTTCGCACTTTGTGGCTTGGGCGACGATCTTTTCACGTAACAATGCCCCGCCGCCACCCTTGATAACATCAAAATTCGGCGCGACCTCATCAGCTCCGTCAATCGTCAAATCAATATGAGGGTGTTCTTCAAGTGTCGTCAATGGAATACCGAGTTGTCGCGCTTCGGCCTCAGTTTGGATCGAGCAGGGTATTGCCAGTATATCGGTGAGCTGCTTGGCTTTAATCAGTTCGCCAATACGGCGCGTTGCCCAAATTGCGGTACTGCCTACACCAAGCCCAACAATCATGCCAGATTGTACAAATTCAACGGCGCGCTCTGCCGCCTGTTTTTTGAGAAGTGTTGCATCCATTTTCTTTAACTCGCCAACACCGATGCGGCCATCGCTGCGCCCACAATACCCGCGTCATTGAGGAGCTGAGCAGGCACAATCTGTGCGTGCGCCGGATGAATAAAGGGCAAGAACTTGTCGGCCTTTTTGCTCACGCCGCCCCCGATGATGAACAAGTCGGGCGAGAAAAGATACTCAACGCGCTGGACGTATTCATTCACGCGTTCACCCCAATCTTCCCAGTCAAGATCTTTCTCTTGTCGGATACGATCTGACGCGCGAAGTTCAGCATCTTTGCCTCGAATTTCCAAGTGCCCAAGTTCAGTGTTCGGTAACAACATGCCTTTGTAAAAAATGGCGCTGCCGATGCCTGTACCGAGCGTAAGCATGATGACCACGCCTTCATTGCCTCGTCCTGCACCGAACTGCATTTCTGCGATGCCTGCTGCGTCTGCGTCATTGAGGAGGACTGTTGGGCATTTCGTTTTCTTCTGGATCAGTTTTTGTCCGTCGGTACCAATCCAACTTTTGTCAACGTTGGCTGCGCTCTCGACCACACCACGACGGACAATCGCCGGGAAAGTGCAGCCGATGGGTCCCTTCCACTGAAAATTCTTGACGATTTCCTTTACGACATCCGCCACCGCATCCGGTTCAGACGGGTCAGGTGTCGGGATACGGAAGCGTTCAGTCGTCAACTCGCCGGTATCAATTTCAACTGGCGCACCCTTAATACCAGAACCGCCAATATCAATTCCAAGAATTTGCATTATGTATTCTCCCGAGTGAAGGCAGGGTCCATTTCGATTTTCACCTGAATATAGCAGTTGACCTGCTTTATCACCACTTCTGAAGAGGTGCTATTCACCAGCTGATTGCTGTATCAGTTTGGCGACCAAGGCTGTCCATCCTGTTTGATGGCTTGCGCCAAGGCCTGCACCGTTATCCCCATGAAAGTATTCATAAAATGGAATGTGATCTTTCCAGTGAGGATCATTCTGAAAGGTTGAGTTTTGACCGAAGACCGCTCGTTGATGCTTCGAATCTTGCAGGAAAATCGACACTAATCGCCGCGATAAATTGGCGGCCACTTTGTTTAGCGTCAGATGTTTCCCGCTGCCGACCGGCATCTCAAACCGCACGCTGTTGCCATAATAGTGATGGTATTTTTGCAGTGCCTCAATCATCAGGTAATTGACCGGGAACCAGATTGGACCACGCCAATTGGAATTTCCACCGAATAATCCGGTACCGGACTCGGCAGGCTCATAACTTAAAGTGAGATCATGACCATCTAATTGCCACAGATACGGATTGACAGCATGATATTTTGACACCGATCGCAGCCCGTAATCAGATAGGAATTCATCCTGATCAAGCATTCGTTTCAGTACCTTATCAAGTTGCTCATGGTTAATAATCGAAAGCAGAAATCGTCCGCCTTCGCCCGGCGTCGTGATAGATGCCAGCCGTTTGACTAAATCCGGTCGGTATTTAGTGAACCATTGGACGCGGCGCGCAAACTGAGGTAGTTTCTCGAGCAAATCTGGTTCAATAGTTTCCACTGCAAACAATGGAATCAGACCAACGAAGGAACGCGTTCTCAGAGGCACATACGAACCGTCCGGCCAGCGCACACCGTCATAGAAAAACCCATCTTCCGAGTCCCAAAGCCCATATTCCCCACCTAGATCGTGCATGGCATTGGCGATGTAGATGAAATGCTCGAAAAATTTGGTTGCCACGTCCTCATAGGCGGGGCGTGTCCGCGCCAGTTCGAGCGCAATCGCCAGCATATTCAAGCAGTACATACCCATCCAAGCAGTGCCATCCGCTTGCTGCACAAACCCACCGTTGGGTAGGGGAGAACTCCGATCAAAGATACCGATGTTATCCAGCCCAAGAAATCCGCCTTGAAAAACGTTTTTTCCTTCAACATCTTTGCGGTTCACCCACCATGTGAAATTCAGTAGAAGTTTCTGAAAACAGCGTTCTAGGAACTCCGTATCGGCATATCCATTAGTGTTTCGCGCAATTTTGTAAACACGCCAAACTGCCCATGCGTGGACAGGGGGATTCACGTCGTCTAACTTCCATTCATAGGCAGGTATTTGGCCGTTCGGATGCATATACCATTCCCGAAGGAGCAGAATAAGCTGTTGTTTGGCCCAATCAGGATCGATCATCGCAATCGGCAGGCAGTGGAACGCTAAGTCCCACGAGGCATACCATGGATATTCCCATTTATCGGGCATCGACAGTACATCGACATTATAAAGATGATCCCATTCGCAATTGCGTCCATGCTTACGTGATTCAGGTGGTGGCGGACCTGCTGGATCACCCTCCAACCACAACTCAACGCTGTAATGATAAAACTGTTTATTCCACAATAAGCCAGCGAGGGCTTGGCGCTGGACTTGACGCTCATCCTTGTTGACCTTTGTGCCTTGAACTGCCGCATAAAACTCATCCGCTTCTTGTATCCGTGCTGAAAACACAGTATCAAAGTCAGCAAAGGGCTGTGATTGTTCAGCATTCGAAAAACGTATCTCAATCGTGAACACTTCGTCAGGGTGCAATACTTTTTGGAAATGGGCCGCAGCTTTTGACCCTGTTTGTTTTGGGTTGATGGCACTGCTCTGCCCGTGAATAATAGCTTCGTGGAAAGCATCCTTCACATACGGTTGGGGATTTGGTTGGCTAAAAAGTTGCTGTGTATTCGTTTCATTCTCTGTGAACATTAATCCTAAATCTTGCCCATCGGATTGCGCGTACCACCAACGCTTGCCAATATGGCGATGATCGGTAGCTATGGCACCGGTCCCAATGGTTTTAAGTTGTGGACGTTCCGCATTGTAGCCCCACGACCATGTATTACGGTACCAAATATGTGGAATGAGGTGAAGTGGGGCCGCCTCAGGGCCACGATTGATGGCACTAATCCGGCACAAGATGTCCTCATCATTGACTTTGGCGTATTCGATGAACACATCAAAGTAGCGTTTCTCGGCGAAAACCTGTGGAATGACATCAATCAATTCGAGTTCGTGTTCTTGACGCCTTCGGCCGTGATTTACCAGTTTTTCGTAGGGGAATTCGACTTGGGGATACTTATAAAGCATTTTCATGTACGAGTGGCAAGGAGTGTTGTCGAGGTAAAAGTAATATTCTTTGACGTCCTCACCATGATTGCCTTCGCCATTGGTCAAGCCAAAGAGGCGTTCCTTCAAGATTGGGTCTTGTTCATTCCATAAGGCTAATCCAAGGCATATGTTCTGGAATCGATTACAAAACCCACCAATTCCATCTTCACTCCAGCGATAGGCACGGCTGCGAGCATGATCATGGGGGAGATAATTCCATGCGTCACCGTTTGCGCTGTAATCTTCTCGTACAGTTCCCCATGCTCGTTCAGCCACATAAGGCCCCCACTCCTTCCAATCGGCATGACCCGCTTTTGAGTCTGCGAGGCGTTTGTGAACAGCCGTATGTTTCGGCATTGTGATTTCCTTAGTCATGAAGATCACACACTGATCTACTATACGCCTATTCGTCTGTTTTGGATTACATACCATTACACTGCACGCTTGACGAAAACATTAAGCGCGCGTTATGCTCACCTCCATTGTCGCACTTGACCCCGGATTAATGCCGGGTTTTTCATAAATCGCAAAAGAGGATGGTATGGCAGACACGCAGGGTATCAAGAAAATCGTTCTGGCTTATAGTGGTGGGCTGGACACATCCGTGATTGTTCCTTGGCTCAGGAACAACTATAATAATGTCGAAGTGATTTGCTTCTGTGCCGACTTGGGACAAGAAGAAGAGTTGGCTGGTCTTGAAGAGAAGGCTATCAAATCAGGCGCAAGCAAACTCTATGTCCGCGATTTGCGCGAAGAATTCTTAAAAGACTTTGTGTTTCCGACGCTCCAAGCGGGTGCAGTCTATGAACGCGACTATCTGTTGGGTACATCCTTTGCGCGTCCCTTGATTGCCAAGCATCTGGTCGAAATCGCCGAGCTTGAAGGTGCTGACGCCATCGCCCATGGCGCGACGGGTAAAGGTAACGATCAAGTTCGCTTTGAACTCACAGTAATGGCACTTAATCCGAAACTGAAAATTGTCGCTCCTTGGCGTGAGTGGGATATTCGCAGCCGTGAAGATGCGCTGGCCTATGCCGCCGAGTTCAATGTTCCCGTAACCGCAACTGAGAAGAAGATCTATAGCCGCGACCGTAATCTGTTTCATCTAAGTCATGAAGGTGGCTTGTTGGAAGATCCGTGGAACGAGCCGGAAGAGGACATGTACCAAATCAGCGCCAGTCCGGAGAATGCTCCCGACGAAGGTCAGTACATTGAAATTGGCTTTGAGAAGGGTATTCCCGTTACGGTTGATGGCAAAAAGCTGCCTGCGGTCGAGTTATTTGCCCTTCTAAATAAGGTGGCAGGTGCTCACGGGATCGGACGTGCTGACATCGTCGAGAACCGTTTGGTCGGCATGAAGAGTCACGGTGTCTACGAAACCCCTGCTGGCACATTGCTGCGACGCGCTCATACTTTGCTTGAAGCCATTTGCCTCGATAAGTACAGCCTGCAATACAAAGATGTCATTGCGCTCAAGTATGCTGAACTCGTTTATAACGGTCAGTGGTATACTCGCCTACGTGAAGCTCTTGATGCCTTTGTGAAAGTTACGCAAGAACAGGTTACCGGAACAGTACGCCTCAAACTGTATAAGGGCAACATGATTGTGGCAGGCCGCAAGAGCGAATACAGCCTCTATCGTCAGGACTATGCTTCATTTGGCGAAGAAAATGTCTATAACCAGAAAGACGCTGAAGGCTTCATCCGTCTGTTCGGGTTGCCGCTCAAGGTTGATGCTCAAGAAGCCATTCAGCGCATTGGTCACAGCCGCTATCGTCAGGGAGACAAGTAATGCTGTGGGGTGGGGCATTTGGTGAACCCAGTGATGCTGACTTGCGTGCTTTGCAGGACAGCATCAGTTTTGACAAGCGGTTTTACAAGCAAGACATCATCGGCAGCATCGCCTACGCAAGGGCAATAGCTGCTGCTGGCATTCTGACAGATGCAGAGTCTGCAACGATTATTGAAGGACTACGCAGCGTTCTTAATGAATTTGAGGCTGGCACATTTGAACTGAAAGAAGGCGACGAGGACATTCACACGGCTGTCGAACGTCGCCTTACGGAACTGGTTGGCGCAGTCGGGGGTAAACTCCACACAGGCCGCAGTCGTAACGATCAAGTTGCAACCGATTTCCGGTTGTGGGTATTAGACTCCTTAGCGAAAGTGGATGCGCTGCTATCGGATACCCAGCATGCGATCATTGGAAAAGCCGCCGAACATGTCGAAACGCTGATGCCCGGCTACACCCATATGCAGCCCGCTCAACCGATCACTGCGGGTCATTGGCTGATGAGCTTCTTCTGGATGCTGAGCCGTGACCGTGAACGTCTGGCCGACATTGCAGGTCGTACAGCGGTTTCGCCGCTCGGTTCGGGCGCTCTGGCTGGCACACCCTTCGATGTCGATCGCGCTCTTCTTGCTAATGAACTAGGCTTTAGAACCTATACAGAAAACAGCCTCGATGGTGTGAGCGACCGCGATTTTGTTGCCGAGTTCTTGTTTGCCCTCGCTTTGTTGGGAACGCATCTCAGCCGATTTGCCGAAGATGTCATCATCTACAGCAATCCGCTCTTTGGCTACATCACGCTCAATGACCGCTACAGCACCGGATCGAGCATTATGCCCCAAAAGCGTAACGCCGATCCGATGGAACTCGCACGTGGCAAATCAGGGCGCCTCATCGGGAATCTGACAGGCTTGCTGACGACTCTAAAGGGTTTGCCGAGTTCGTATGACAAAGACCTGCAAGAAGATAAAGAAGCGGTCTTTGATAGTGTAGATAATATCGTACTGTTGCTCCCTGTCGTGACAGCCATCATTAAGACCTTGCATCTCAATCCTGATAAGATGAAAGCCGCGCTGGGCGAAGATATGCTCGCGACTGATCTCGCGGATTATCTCGTTCGCAAAGGGCTTCCGTTCCGCAATGCCCATCATGTTTCTGGTCAAGCTGTCAGACTCGCTGCGCAAAAAGGCGTTCCATTATCAGGACTGTCTCTAGAGATATATCAGAGTCTATCTGACTTATTTACAGCGGATGTGGCAAATGTCTTTGATTTTGCAGCTTCGGTTGCCAAGCGCAAGGCAGCAGGTGGGACGGCGCCGGAAGCCGTGCGCCAACAGATTGAATCGGCGCGTTCTTGGCTGAATCAGCATCAAGCTGTGCAGCCTGTCCAATTGAAATAGGGTAATTTAACCGAATTTGTGATGATTTTTCCGAAAGGGTTGACAACTTTGTTGATCCTCGATACTCTATACACATTGCATTTCGGTAATGGTCAGTGTAAATGAACAGCCACAAGAGCATTGCAATTATTGTCAGCCTTATTAGCCTTCTTGTACTCGTAATTACCTACGGGATATAACGGCTTGGGTGCTGACTAGACACGAGAGACAAGAAAAAGTGAAGCCCCCCAAGCCGGGGGCTTTTTGTTTCAGTTGACGAGGCAGATGATGAGAACGCAGTTTGGGTATCAATCAACTTATGCAATGCAGCCTACTGCTGCCCAAATGCGTCCTTGTGCCGATGGGAGTCATCGTTCGGCTCGGAGCATGTGCCCGCGTCAAACACGAAACACTAGTTCACAATGCGCTTTCCGCATCCCAACGGTAAAACCGTAAAGATCAGGAAAGCGTTTTTATTTTATACGGAGAAAAACAATGCCTGCTGAATTTATTTGGAAGAATGGGGAGTTTGTCGCATGGGCTGACGCCACTGTACACGTAATGACCCATGCTCTGCACTACGGATCGAGCGTGTTTGAGGGGGTGCGCGCCTACGCCACACCGCAAGGCCCGGCAGTGTTCCGCCTTCAGCCGCATACACACCGTTTGTTTAATTCGGCGAAGATTGCTCGCATGGAAGTGCCTTTCACTGAAGACCAAGTTAACGAGGCCATTCTTGAGATCATCCGCCGCAATGGGCACGAATCGTGCTACATCCGTCCGCTGTTGTTCCGTGGCGCAAATGCCCTCGGCGTAGAAGGTCGCAAGAATCCGACTGAAGCCGTCATCATTACAATGGAATGGGGACGCTACCTCGGTGCGGAGGCCATTGATCAAGGCGTAGATGTGCAGGTTAGCTCGTGGCGTCGTATGGCTCCTGATACCGGTGCGTCGCTGGCGAAGATCGGTGGTCAGTACGTTAACAGTCAGTTCATGAGCATGGAAGCCCATGACAACGGCTTTAGTGAAGCCATCGCCCTTGACTACAACGGCAATATTAGCGAAGGCGCGGGGGAAAATATTTTTGTGATCGTTAATGGCGTGGTTTATACGCCGGGTATTGGGACATCTATTTTGATGGGCATCACCCGCGACACGGTTTTGACACTGCTCAAAGATCAAGGTGTCGAAGTGCGGCATGAAAACCTCTCTCGCGATCTTCTCTATATCGCTGATGAGATTTTCTTCACAGGTACAGCGGCTGAAGTTACGCCTATCCGTTCAGTAGACCGCATTAAAGTGGGTGCAGGCACACGCGGTCCAATCACCAAAGCTGTTCAAGATGAATTTTTTGCAATTACTTCGGGTCAAAAACCCGACCGCTACGGCTGGCTGACTCATGTGCGTCAGGCTGAACCAGCTAGTGGTGACTAGCATACAATGTCCAGTTGCTCTATGCACTGGCTGATGATGAGGAGAAGGATGTTATGAAATTAAGCGGCGCTGAAATAGTGATGGAATGTCTTATCCGCGAAGGGGTTGAGGTCATGTTTGGCTATCCCGGTGGCGCAATCCTGCCCACCTACGATGCCATGACTCGCTACCCGCAGCTCAAGCATGTGCTCGTTCGACATGAGCAGGGGGCAGCCCACATGGCCGATGGCTATGCACGTGCCACAGGCAAGGTCGGTGTAGCGATTGCGACCAGCGGCCCCGGCGCGACCAATTTGGTGACCGGCATTGGTACTGCCATGATGGACTCGTCCCCAATCGTGTGTATTACGGGGCAGGTCTCACGTGGAGCGATCGGCTCGGACGCCTTCCAAGAAATCGACATTACCGGTATTACCATTCCCATCACCAAGCACAATTACTTGGTAACCGATGTCAATGACTTGGCCTATATCATTAAAGAAGCGTTCCATATTGCGCGTACAGGTCGCCCCGGCCCTGTCTTGATTGACATCCCCAAGGATATACAAAACGCCGTAACGGAATTTGTTTATCCAGAGCAGGAAATCGTTCTGCGTGGCTATCGCCCAACCATACATGCCAGCGAGGAACAAATCGAAGACGCTATAACGCTCATCAAGAATGCCAAGAAACCGGTCATTTTGGCTGGACACGGCGTAGTGATGGCGGGTGCGACGCAGGAACTGCAAGAACTGGCAGAACAGGCGCAAATTCCTGTTACCTTGACGTTGTTGGGCAAGGGTGCGATACCGGAAAATCATCCGCTTGCTATTGGTATGATGGGTATGCATGGCGCTGCTGCTTGTAACTATGCCATTCAAGAAGCTGACCTACTGATCGCCTTGGGAATGCGCTTTGATGATCGCGTAACCGGTAACATCAAGACCTATTCTCCTGACTCAAAGAAAATCCATATTGAGATCGATCCGTCTGAAATCAACAAGAATATTCGTGTTGATGTGGGCATCGCCGGTGACGTCAAGACGGTTCTGACCCAACTCCTGCCGCAGGTGAAATCACAAAAGCACGGTGAATGGATTGGTAAGATTCGTGAATGGCAGGAAGACGGCGACGAACGCGATATTCTGCATCATACCGCCGAAGGCACGTTGTTGGGCGCACAGGTGATCAATGATCTGTGGAAGTTTACAGGCGGCAATGCGGTGACCGTTAGCGATGTCGGACAGCATCAAATGTTAGAAGCTCAGTACTATCCCCACCAGCGGCCTTCCACGATGCTGACCAGTGGCGGTCTCGGTACTATGGGCTTTGGCTTGCCGGCCGCGATTGGTGCTAAGTTTGGCCGACCAGATGAGGAAATCTGGGCAATCGTCGGTGACGGCGGCTTCCAGATGACCTTGTGTGAACTGGGCACAGCCAAGCAAGAAAACGTCAAGGTCAATATCGCGATCCTCAACAATGGTTATCTCGGCATGGTGCGCCAGTGGCAGGAATTCTTCTACGAAGAGCGGTATCAAGCGACGCCAATGTTTAACCCTGATTTTGTTGCGCTCGCGCAGGCCTACGGCATCCCGGCGATGCGTGTGACTAGTCGTGACCAAATCGAAGAGTCGGTCAACTTTGCCCGCAGCCACGAAGGCCCGGTCCTGATCGAATATGTCATTAAGCAAGAAGAGATCATTTATCCAATGGTTCCAGCAGGTGCAGATCTGCATCAGATGTTACGACGTCCAAAGCCCGGTGAGGTGCAATCATGATTAACAAACCAAATTCCAGTAAACAAATTCTCGTTGCGCTCGTTGAGAATCTTCCGGGTGTCCTGAATCGTGTTGCCAGTATGCTTCGTCGGCGCAATTTCAACATCGACAGCTTGACGGTTGGCCGTACCCACAACCCGAACCTCTCGCGTATGACGATTGTCGTCGATGCCGAAAAAGGCTACGGACGGCGTATTGCGGCCAACCTGTTCAAGTTGGTGAATGTCATTGATGTCAAGTTAATTTCAGAAGAACCCTTTGTCAGCCGTGACTTGGCGCTGATCAAGGTGCGTACGGATGATGTGGACTCGCGTAATGGCGTGACGATGATTTGTGATCGTTATCCGGCTCGCATCGTTGATATCGGCCCGAAAGTGGCCATTATCGAAATCACAGCACAGGAAGACATCGTTGAATCGCTGATTAACGAGCTTGAACCGATTGGCATTATGGAAATGGTGCGGACGGGTGTTGTCGCGATGGGCCGTGGCATCCGTATCTTGGATAGCGACTATGAGCCGGTGGTCAATGTTCCGATTGCCTCCGAGAACTTAGACGCGACAGGCGTATAAGCAAACACAAGTTTCAAAACGGGAGAACAGTTCAATCATGCAAGATGTAAAAGCCTCGGTTCAACAGCAGTTTGGAAACGCAGCCTTCAATTACGCCATTAGTGCAGTACATGCGAGTGGTGAAGACTTGAACCGTATGGTGCAGCTTGCAGAACTTACCGGTGCAGAAAAGGTACTTGATGCAGGATGTGGGGCAGGGCATACGGCGTTGGCTTTTGCCCCCCATGTTGCTGAAGTAATCGCTTATGATTTGACGCCGTCGATGCTGGATCAAGTCAACCGGCTGGCGTCTGAACGGTCAATTGCGAATCTCACGACACAGCAGGGTGACGTTGAGAATCTGCCGTTTGAGGATGGCACCTTTGACCGTGTGGTTTCCCGTTACAGTGCGCATCACTGGCCGCATCCGGCTAATGCATTGTCCGAAATTTACCGTGTCCTCAAACCCGGTGGGCAGTTTATCCTGAGTGACATTGTGGCTGCGGAAGAAGCGGCGCTGGATACATTCTTGCAAGTGGTTGAATTTATCCGCGACCCTTCGCACGTACGTGATCACAGTATTTCACAGTGGGGTTCCCTGCTGCATGCAGCAGGTTTTTCGTCCGAGGTTCTATTCACATGGGACGTGTCCTTGGATTTTGACTCGTGGGTTGAACGGATGGCGACGCCAAGTGCCAATGTGGCGATGATTAAGACTCTGTTCGATGGTGCGCCCAGCGAGGTTCGCAGCGCGATGGATATACAGTCCAATTATCGTTTTCAAATTCCCGGTGCGTTGTTTCGGGGGCGGCGAAATGGTTAACTTTCGTTACAATACGGCATGATAGTGAACCTGATGGGGTTCATTTTAAGCAACAAGAGCCTTAGCTCTTATAAGAGGGAGAAACAGACTTAAATGGCTACGATGTTTTACGATAAAGATGCTGATCTTTCTTTGCTGAGTGGCAAGACCATTGCCATTATTGGTTACGGAAGTCAGGGACACGCTCATGCCTTAAATGCTAAGGAAAGCGGACAGAAGGTAATTGTTGGTTTGCATACCGGCAGCAAGAGTGCTGAAAAAGCCAAAGCCGATGGGCTGGACGTGTTCTCGGTAGCCGACGCGACCAAACAAGCTGATGTTATCATGATTCTGGTGCCAGACACCAAACAGGCCGAAGTTTATGCGCAGGATATTGGCCCGAACTTGAAACCCGGCAGCATGTTGATGTTCGCTCATGGCTTCAATATTCATTACGGCCAAATCAAACCGCCAGCCAATGTGGATGTCACGATGGTTGCGCCCAAAGCCCCCGGCCATCGCGTACGTGAAGTCTATAAGGATGGCGCTGGTACGCCCGGTCTATTGGCTGTACATCAAGACGCTTCCGGTAAAGCTCATGCCTTGGGCTTGGCCTATGCCAAGGCCATTGGTTGCACCCGCGCAGGTGTCATCGAAACCACCTTCAAGGAAGAAACCGAAACCGATCTCTTTGGCGAACAGACCATCCTGTGCGGTGGTGTAACCGGTCTGATCCGTGCGGCTTTCGAAACCTTGGTCAAAGCTGGTTATCAACCTGAAGTTGCTTATTTCGAGTGCATGCACGAACTCAAGCTGATCGTTGATCTTCTGTATCAAGGTGGCCTCAGCTACATGTGGTACAGCGTCAGCGATACGGCTGAGTACGGTGGTTATGTGGTCGGTGACCAAGTTGAAAACATGGTGAAGGAAGAGTTTGCGGGTGTTCTGACTCGTATTCAAGACGGCACCTTTGCCCGCGAATGGATTGGCGAAGTCAAGAATGGTCGTCCGAACTTCCTGCCGCGCCGCAATCGTGAACACAACTTGCTCATTGAAGAAGTCGGCGCGAATTTGCGCGATATGATGCCCTTCCTGAATGCCAAGCGCATTAAGCAGGATTCAAGTTCAGGAAGCTAAGCAGTTTTACAGATAGTTCACCTTATCAGAGTTCGAATATCCTAGGTGCGTATTTAAGGGATCAAAAACATGGATGATGCTGACGGTGTAGTACGCGGAAGGGGGTGGTCTAATGCCTGAAGATGGCCTTGCTGACCTTAAGACAGTAATTCTATCGACGCATGAACTTAACATAGAGAGGATCACCCTAACATGTCTGTGCAAATCGAGGAAAATCTAGTCCGTGTTTTTGATACAACGCTGCGCGATGGCGAACAAAGTCCCGGCGCGACGTTAAGCAGTGCAGAAAAATTGGAAATCGCCCGCCAACTGGCAACACTCGGTGTGGATGTCATTGAGGCGGGTTTCCCTGCGGCCTCTCCGGATGATCTGGCGGCTGTCCAGCGTATTGCCCAAGAAGTCGGTACTGCTGACGGCCCGATCATCTGTGGCCTCGCTCGTGCCCGTGAAAAAGACATCCTGACCTGTTGGGAAGGTGTCAAAGGCGCTGCCAAGCCGCGCATCCATACCTTCTTAGGTATGTCCGATATTCACCTCAAGCATATCAGCGGTATTACCCGTGCTGAAGGACTCAAGATCGTTCGCGACGGCGTTTCGTTGGCCCGTAGCCTGTGTCCAGATGTGGAGTTCAGCCCGATGGACGCCGGACGCGCTGACCTCCAATACTTGGTTGAAGCTTGCACGATTGCGATTGAGTCGGGCGCGACTACCCTTAATATTCCGGATACTGTTGGATATGTCACGCCGGAAGAGTGGGGCGAGTTCATGAGCAATCTGATCGCCGAAACGCCCGGTGGCGGCCCCGGTAGCGGAGTAATCTGGTCTGTACACTGCCATAATGATCTAGGCTTGGCGACTGCTAATACGCTGGCAGGTGTCTTGGCAGGTGCGCGTCAGGTCGAAGTTACAATCAACGGTATTGGTGAACGCGCAGGTAACACCAGCTTGGAAGAAGTGGTCATGGCCATCCATACCCGTTCCAAGTTCTACAGCTTGCGGACGAACATCAACACCCGCGAAATCATGAAGACTAGCCGTTTGGTCAGCAATTACACCGGCATGCATGTACAACCGAACAAGGCCATTGTGGGTCAGAACGCCTTCGCTCACGAAGCGGGCATTCATCAAGATGGCATGCTCAAGAATGCCACCACCTTTGAGATTATGACTCCCGAAACGGTCGGTCTGACGCAAAGCCGTTTGGTATTGGGAAAGCATAGTGGACGTCACGCCTTGAAAGTACGTTTGGATGAGTTGGGCTATAAGGTAGATGGTGATGCGTTGAACCAAGTCTTTGCCCGCTTCAAGGACTTAGCCGATGCCAAAAAGACCGTGACCGATGCCGACTTGGAAGCGCTGATCGCCGATGAATTTCATGGGCCAGAGGAAATCTTTAGCCTTGTTGATATTCAGGTGACCTGCGGCACGATGGGTATGCCGACCGCTACCGCCAAGATGAAAAAAGCTAACGGCGAAGAAGAAATTGTTGCTGCCGTCGGTACAGGTCCCGTCGATGCTGGTTATCGTGCAGTCGACATGATTGTCAAAGCGCCGAATCGTCTCATCGAATACAGTGTCCACAGTGTTACCGAAGGTATTGATGCGCTCGGTGAAGTGACCGTACGTATCGCCCCTGTGGGTGAAGACAAGCGTTCATTCGGTGGCTATGGTGCGGACGATGACATTATTGTTGCTAGTGTCAAAGCCTATTTAGCGGCGCTAAATCGTATGGTCGCTGTCCTTGGTATTGCTGGTCATAAACCTGAGGGTGAAGTCTCCGCAGTTGGTATCCAGTCAGAGTCAAAATAACGTTCTCAGGGGCAGCCCTTTGCCCCTCTTTAGTCGTTCAATTGAGTTGGGAATGAAGAACAAGTGAGCATGAATAAACCACGAACTCTATTCGAAAAAGTGTGGGACAACCACATCGTTCGTCCGCAAACGTCCGATACGCCTGCGGTGCTGTATATTGATCTGCATCTCGTCCATGAAGTTACGTCTCCACAGGCTTTCACGCAGCTTCGCGAACGAGGGCTTAAGGTGCGTCGTCCGGATCGCACGATGGCGACAATGGACCACAGTACGCCGACCACCCCGCGAAATGCGCAGGGCATCATTCCGGTGACGGATTCAATGGCCGCTGCCCAGTTGGATGTCATGCGCAAGAATTGTAGTGACTTCGGCATCCCGCTCTATGACCTCGGTACATCCAATCAAGGTATCGTTCATGTCATTGGGCCGGAACAAGGTCTGACCCAACCCGGCATGACCATCGTTTGCGGTGATAGCCACACCAGTACGCACGGTGCATTTGGTGCTTTAGCATTCGGTATTGGCACCAGCGAAGTGGCGCATGTACTCGCCAGCCAGTGCTTACTTCAAAATAAGCCCAAGACAATGGCGGTTAAGGTCAATGGCAAGCTGCATCCCGGTGTTACAGCCAAAGACATCATTCTCGCAGTCATCGCCAAAATCGGCATCGGCGGCGGCACAGGCTACGTATTTGAGTACATGGGCGATGCCCTGCGTAGCTTGAGCATGGAAGGTCGCATGACCATCTGCAATATGTCGATTGAAGGCGGCGCGCGGGCAGGAATGGTCGCTCCGGATGACACCACGTTTGAGTACGTTGCCGGTCGCACTTATTCCCCTAAAGGCGCGGATTGGGACGCTGCGGTTGCCAAATGGCGTCAATTACCCACCGATGAAGGTGCGACATTTGATAATGAAGTCGTCCTCGACTCACACGAACTCACCCCGATGATTACCTATGGCACCAACCCCGGTATGGGAATGCCGATTGGGGCGAATGTACCGGATCCTAATAAGCTTGGTGACTTCAGCGAGAAGACCGCGCTTGATAAGGCGCTCAAGTATATGGACTTGCAGCCCGGACAAAAGCTGCTCGGCAAGCCAGTGGATGTGGTGTTCGTCGGAAGCTGCACGAACAGTCGTATTTCTGATCTTCGTGAAGCTGCCAAGCTCATTAATGGTCGTAAAGTCGCCTCGAATGTGCGCATGATGGTCGTGCCCGGTTCGCAGCAGGTAAAGGCGCAGGCTGAGGCTGAAGGTTTGCACGAAATATTCAAGGCAGCGGGTGCGGAATGGCGTGAAGCCGGTTGCTCCATGTGCATCGCCATGAACGGTGATCAACTCCAACCGGGACAGTATGCAGTGAGCACGAGCAATCGTAATTTTGAAGGACGTCAGGGTAAAGGCGGACGTACCTTCCTTGCCAGCCCACTAACCGCTGTCGCGACGGCTGTAAACGGGGTCATCACTGATCCCAGAGAGATGGTGAACTAATGGAACCGATCAAGCAATTTACGGGGAGCATGGTTGCGCTCCCTATCAACGACATAGATACCGACCAAATTATTCCAGCCCGTTACCTCAAAGTGACGGACAAGAACGGTTTGGGGCAGGCGTGCTTCTCAGACTGGCGCTATAACGCCGACGGTTCACCCAAGGCTGAGTTCCCGTTGAATCAGCCGGATTACAAGAATGCTCAGGTGCTGATTGGTGGTCACAACTTTGGGTGCGGCAGTTCGCGTGAACATGCGCCTTGGGCGTTGATGGGCGCGGGTTTCAAAGCCGTAATCAGCACCTACTTCGCGGATATTTTCAAAGGGAACTCGCTGAAAAATGGGCTGCTCCCGATCATTGTCGATGAGCAAACGCACCAGCAGTTGATCAGCTTGGCAAAAGAGGACCCAACTGCTCAGGTGACGGTTGATCTCGAATCTCAGCAGGTGATTTTGCCAGATGGACGTCCGGTGAAGTTCCCAATCGATTCTTTCTCGCGTTACTGCTTGCTTAATGGCGTTGATCAGCTCGGTTTCTTGCTCAATCTGGATAGCGACATCCAGCAATACGAAGCTACTAATGTCGGTCGAGTAAAAACGACCGCCTAATCGAGGAAAATGTGGGTATGAACGTTGCGATCTATGACACGACACTCCGTGACGGGACACAGCGGGAGGGTATTTCCCTCTCGCTTGCGGATAAGCTGAAGGTCACACGCCTGCTGGATAATCTGGGTGTGGCTTACATCGAAGGGGGTTGGCCGGGTTCAAACCCCAAAGATGCGGGTTATTTTGAAGCCGTGCAATCCATTGAACTCAAACATGCCCGAATTGCAGCCTTTGGCTCAACCTGCCGCAAGAACAGTGACCCGGCTACGGATCCTAACATTATCGCCCTCGTGGACGCTTATACCCCGGTTGTCACCGTCGTGGGCAAGACTTCTATGCTGCACGTAACCGATGTGCTGCAAACCACGCCCGATGAAAACCTGCGCATGATTCGGGAGAGTCTTCGCTATCTCAAGAGTCTCGGCAAAGAAGTCATCTATGATGCCGAACACTTCTTTGATGGCATCAAACTCGACTTTGAATACGCGCTGGATACCGTTGGCGCGGCCATCGAGGGCGGTGCGGACGTCGTCGTATTGTGTGATACCAACGGCGGGTCATTGCCGTGGGAAGTCGCCCGGTACGTTAATGATGTACAGAAGGCGTTCCCAAACGTCAGGCTCGGCATTCATACCCACAACGATGGTGAACTGGCGGTTGCCAATTCCTTGGCGGCTGTCCAAGCCGGTGCCATACAGGTTCAGGGCACGATCAATGGCTATGGTGAACGCTGCGGTAATGCCAATCTGTGCAGCATTATTCCTGATCTTGAACTCAAGATGGGCTACAAATGTCTTCCCAACGTCGAAAATCTTCGCACGCTCACGACTCTTTCGCGTACTGTAGCTGAAATCGCCAATCTCTCTCCGGACAATCATCTTGCCTACGTAGGCAAAAGCGCCTTTGCTCATAAAGGGGGCATCCACGTTGCGGCCATTCGCCGTAACGTCGATAGTTACCAGCACATTGATCCTACTCTGGTCGGTAACGAAATGCGTGTCCTTGTGTCTGATCTTTCTGGGCAGGGCAACTTGCTGAGCAAAGCTGAAGAGTTCGGCATGAACGTCTCAAAGGTCGAGGCCGTTGCTGTTCTCGACGAGATCAAGCGCCTAGAGAACGAGGGCTTTGTCTTTGAAGGGGCTGAGGCATCAGTTGCTATTCGTTTGCATCGTGCCACGCCCAACTACAAGCCGATATTTACGCTCGTTGACTTCAGTGTTCTGGTTTCGGAGCGCAATGGATTTGCCCTGTCACAAGCGATGGTCAAACTGGACATTGATGGCGACATTGTGCATACCGCCGCCGATGGCAATGGCCCTGTGAATGCACTTGACCTTGCCCTCCGTAAAGCGTTGATCCCACGTTATCCCCAGCTTGCTGATTTCCAATTGGCAGACTATAAAGTTCGTATTCCGGACAGCAACAATGGTACTGCTGCCACGACTCGTGTGTTGATCGATACGCAAGATCATGTCACTCGCTGGAGTACCGTTGGAGCAGGAGCGAATATTATTCAGGCTAGCTGGCTCGCGTTGGTTGACAGTGTTGAATACGGCCTGCTGCTTGCCCATCGGGGTGTAGACGAGCCGGCTGTTCCGGCGGCTGGGGACTAACATGCCAATCGAAAAAGTGAACGTGAAAGAGAAACTCAATCTCTTTTCCGAGCATTGGACTCCCAAAATAGCCGGCGAGATTAACAATTTCGCGGTCAAATTGGTCAAGCTGCAAGGTGAATTTGTCTGGCATCATCATGATGTTGAAGACGAGATGTTTTTTGTCATCAAAGGCCGCTTATTGATGAAACTCCGCGATCAAGACCTGTGGCTTGACGAAGGGGAGTTCGTCCTTATACCGCATGGTGTTGAACACATGCCGGTTGCGCCGGAAGAAGTTCACTTGATGTTATTTGAGCTGAAGGAAACGTTGAACACGGGTAATGTCCAGAATGAGCGGACTGTCGCTAATCCGGACAAGATTTGATAACTTATATGTTTGTTGTGAAATGGCTACGGGCTGGTGTACATCCAGCCCGTTTTTATGAGGAGTAAGATAACGTGAAAGCTACAATTGCGGTATTGTCCGGCGATGGAATTGGCCCGGAGGTCACTTCGCAAGCCATTATTGTTATGCAGAAAATTGCCTCCAAGTTCAGACATGATTTTACATTCAATGAAGCGCCGATGGGTGGTATTGCTATTGACCAGTTTGGCGATGCTTGTCCGGATTCAACAATTCGCACCTGTGAACAGGCCGATGCCATTCTGCTCGGTGCGGTGGGTGGCCCCAAATGGTCAGATCCCAGTTCGCCAGTTCGCCCTGAGCAGGGATTGCTGAAGGTACGCAAGCACTTTGAACTGTTTGCTAACCTGCGGCCCGTGAAAACCTATCCCGCTCTTGCTCAGCACGTGCCATTACGCCCCGAACTTTTGGAAGGCGTAGACATGTTGTTCGTCCGCGAGTTGACGGGCGGAGTTTACTTTGGCCCGCGCCAAGAGCAGGGTAATGGTGATACTGCTTATGACACTGAACTCTACACTGTTCCTGAAGTCGAGCGAGTGGCCCATGTTGCCTTCCGTGCAGCTCAAGGCCGCCGCAAGAAAGTCACATCGGTTGATAAAGCCAATGTCATGGCAAGTATGCGCCTTTGGCGTCGTACTGTTGTCAAGGTTCACGAAGACTATTCAGATGTTGAACTGGATCATGTTCTGGTTGATGCCTGTACGATGTACCTGATGACTCGTCCAGCCAGCTTTGATGTATTGCTTGCCAGTAACATGTTTGGCGATATTTTGAGCGATGAAGCCTCTGTATTAGCAGGTTCGCTCGGTATGTCACCGTCTGCTTCGTTAGGTTCCGGAAAGTTTGGTTTATATGAACCTATTCACGGTTCTGCACCTGATATTGCAGGGCAGGGCAAAGCCAACCCAACCGGCACCATCTTAAGCACTGCTATGCTGCTACGTTATTCGTTGGGGTTAGAGGCCGAGGCGCAAGCCATTGAGAAGGCTGTAGATGCTGCTCTCGCATCCGGTGCACGCACGGCTGATATTGCTACTCGTGGCAGTGCCTATATCAGCACAACCGAGTTTGCACAAACGGTGCTCTCAAGTCTTTAATGCTTTGGTTCGTTCGGATCTTGTGTTGCGATCCGTGTGGGCAGCACATCCGTTAAATCTGGCGATGGCGTTTCGAGAGCCATATTCAAATATTTGCGGTTCATTTCCAGAATCGCCATTGCCGATACCAGATATAATAATCTGCGTCCACCTAAGGACATGGTCTTCCAATTGATCGCCCGTAGCGCGCATAGCGCCAGTGCAATATAGTATTCGTACCAATTGCCTTCAACGGACAAACACTCCCGAACAATATTCCGCAGTGCGGTGATTGAATCCAGCATGATCAATACATGTGGATCTTCGCTGGTAACTTCGTAGCCATTTTCCATCGTCACCAGTGTCTTGATAATGCTTCGCACCGTGTTCCAATCGGATTCAAATGCATTCATGAGGCCGTCGCCGAGTAAGCTGATCTCTAAGGTTGCCCAATCAAATAAGGTGTGTCCGTCGCGTGTGTGACCAAAATCAATCAACCAGATGCTGTTGTTTGGCCCGACCAGAATATTGCCAAGATGTAAATCGCCGTGAATTTTGCTCATGGACCCGTTAATATGGCGATCAAGGAGATTTTCATAAGCCAGCAACGGATTGGGTAACTGTATTTCTTCCAAACTGATCCAGCGATCTTCCGGTTCGAAGTCAGGTTCAAGGTCTCGCACTGCGTCGAGCATCATGTCATAGCGTGTCTTCCAGACGGTACCGGCTAGACGCTCAATGACCTCGCCTCGATAGAAAGCTTTCGAGGTATTATTTACACCCCGCATTTCTACCTTATAAGCTCGTTTATCTGCCTCACTGCCAAATCCGACTGCCAGTTTGAGGATGTTGTTTTCCCGATCCACCTTTTGAACCGTAAAATTCTCTAGGACGACGTCGTCTCCGAATCGGAGTTCGGTTAACTTGGTTTTTAGCTTGGCGCGGTTAATCGGAATCTTGACAACCAGCGGCATTTCCAATTCATCATTTTCGGGAATAAAATCCAGTGTCAATATCGGAGGCATCATCCAGTCATATTCTTTCCATGCCTGAAAACGGAATGGTCGCTTTTGCTGCCACCATGTTATTTTGAATTGTGAATACAGTTCTTTTTCCAATAGTCGGGCAAGGTCTGCTGTTCCATAAGTATGTACTCGATGGCGCAAATCCATCGGAATACCGCCCGTATGAGCCACTAAGGTGTATTTGATGCCTGCTAATTCAGAGTTTTCTGGCTTCACAGGCGTGTCTTCCAAACGTGCTGTCTGGAGTGGCAGTGACGTTTTGACGTGCGCTTCAAAACGATGAACTTCATCAAAAATACTGTCGGCGTCTTGGATTTTCACGACCACAGGAGCATCTTCATGATCATCGACACTAATGGGGGTGACGATAAGGACCAGTGCTCCGCTGAAGCCCGTGAGCCTCTGCTCGACGCGTACGGCTTTATGTCCCACGAACATTCTCCGTAGAACAAACAACTGCTCTCGGTCAATGGGCTGCGCCGTATCGTAGGTCTCAGCAAACAGAATATTCATGTCCGGCGTTTGTGGCTCACGCTTAGGATCATAACCCATTGCCGCTAAGGTCGCGGCTCTTAGATTCATGCCAAAACCCTGCAATACCCGAATAGGTAAACTATCGCCCTCATTAAGGATGGCAATAAGCAGCTCGCGTTCAGTGGCCTCCGTTATATTGTTTTCCATCGCCAGATCATTCGTGATATCTAAAATCACTTCTGTGCGAGGCGTATACGGGAAACCTGCCCACAGCCGTTGATTGCTGCCTTTGTCAGTTTTTCGTCGGATAGCGTCAATGACATACTCAGTCGTAAAGCCATAGTCTTCGATGATGCTTGCTGTGATTCCGCCTTGGATTTGCAGCATTGCAATGAAGAGATGCTCGACACCCAAATAGTGATGTCGCATTTGCACCGATTCTTGGCGTGCATTAATCAAAATGTCTTTGAGACTGATTACGTGCATGGCTTATGTTTCAGCTTCTTCTATTCGCATCCATGTATGTCCGACACGGAACAATTGGTTGGTTTCAATCGGGATAGTGCCGCTTACTTTTGCGTCACTGTCGGCATGTTCAACGAATGTGCCGTTGGTACTGGCACAATCCTCTAACCACCACTGATTATCTTCCCAATGAATATAAGCATGCTGCCGCGAAATAAAGGAGTCATTTCTTAAACAAACATCACTATCTTCTTTGCGACCAATACTAATTTTCCAGCTCTGTTGGTCTTCACTGATCTGGCCGTCGCCATTTTCAGCAGAGTAACTAAGCCGCAGTCCGTCTTCAACACCGCTCATGATCATTAAGTCTAGTCTCATGTGCTGCTCCATACCTGACGCTGCACCTGCCATTATACTATGATTTAGAGACGCTCATGTGCTTGCTCTTTTTGTCAGCCTGTGCTATTCTGTTCCACAGAACAACCGCATATCACACACTCTTATGAAGAACGGTCGAGGGAACGGCCCTGAGACACCGTGGCAACCCCCAAATGATGGGAAGGTGCCAAATCCGTCAGTATATTGGATGAACTGACAGATGAGAGTGATTACCTGATTGTTCATGAGCACAGGAATCCACTCAAAGACTTCTATCTGAAGTCTTTTTTATCGGTAAGGCCAGCCCGGTTCTTCGTTAAGAGGCCGGGTTTTTTATTTCAAGTGGCTGGGAGGCTAAACGTGTCTCTAAAAGATTTCGATAAGGGTTTGGGAGATATTGGAAGCGCAAGTGACGGCACCTCACCGGGTAAAAGTACGCAAGCTGTTCATGGCGGTTCCAAGCGACGTAAAGCATTTAACTCACTGAATACGCCCATTGTACAGACGGCCACTTACACCTTTGGCGATACTCAGGAACTCATTGACTTCATGGAACGCAAAACATGGGGCGATGGCGATGACCGTGAAGAATACGGACGCTACGGTAACCCAACCGTTAATGCCGTCGAGCGTAAGCTTGCCTCAATGGATTCCGGTGAAGATGCTGTTCTATACGCCTCCGGAATGGCAGCCATCACGTCGCTGCTTCTATCAGTCTTACCGTCTGGGGCCCACATTGTCATGACCGATGATTGTTATCGCCGTACCCGCCAATTCTGTCAAACGTTCCTCAAGCGCTTCGGCATTGATACCACTGTGGTGCCAATGGGCGACTACGAAGCGATGGAAGCCGCCATCATCCCCAAGAAAACACGGGTACTTATTTCCGAAAGCCCGACCAATCCCTATCTCCGTATTGCGGACCTTGAGCGGATTGGCAAGCTCGGGAAGAAGCATCGCATCCTGACCATGATCGATAGCACTTTTGCAACTCCGGTCAACCAGCGTCCATTGGAGTGGGGCATTGATTTTGTCGTTCACAGCGCCACCAAATATCTGTCAGGTCACAACGATTTACTGGCAGGGGTTGTCATTGGTCGCGCCGACCGTATTAAAGCCTTGCGTGATGCACGTGGTGTACTAGGAGGCATTGTCGATCCGCAAAACGCCTTCTTGTTGGATCGTGGCATTAAAACCTTAGGCGTCCGTGTGGCTCAACAGAACCAAACCGCTTTAGCGGTCGCCCGTATTTTAGACGACCATCCCAAGATCGAACGGGTTTGGTATCCCGGCCTAGAATCACACCCCGATTACAAGATTGCTGCTGCCCAAATGACGGGTTATGGCGGTGTCGTTAGCTTCGAAGTTAAAGGTGATCTGCAAACCACCAGCCGCTTCATTGACCGCCTGAAAATCCCCTACATCGCCCCCAGTCTGGGCGGCGTTGAAAGCCTCATTGAGCAGCCCGCACTAATGAGCTACTACGAAAAGACCAGCGAAGAACGCCTTGCGCTGGGTATCAAAGATAATCTCGTCCGCTTCGCTATCGGCATCGAAGATACGGACGATGTCGTGTACGACATTCAACAGGCGCTAGCAGGTATCTAGCCCAAATAAAAAGAAGGACACAATCGCTGTGTCCTTCTTCATCGTGTCTATTCTTCTAAAGAGTCTAAGTAGGCGTCGCTTGCACGTCTAGAATGGCGCTCAAGGCTTCGATAGTCGCCTCCGATTGGTGCAGCTTATTCACGTAACGGGGATGAATACCTTCGATCTTATCGCTGTGATAATCAATGACTGCATCCGCGTCTTTCAGCACATGTCCTGTCAATATGCCCACAACCGTTTCGTTGGGTTTGATGATGCCTTTTTGCACCAACTTTTGCAGTCCAGCCAATGAACAGGCCGACGCCGGTTCGCAGCCGATGCCTTGACGATCAATCATCGCCTTCGCATCCATAATTTCTTGGTCGCTGACTTCCTCTACCACACCATTTGTCCATTGGAGTGAACGTACCGCCTTTTTGTAGTTCACTGGGTTGCCGATCTTGATCGCAGTTGCCACCGTTTCCGCATGAACAGGTTCAAACTCACGGAACCCATTTTGATAACTGCGATACAGCGGATTAGCGCCATCTGCTTGGATGATCGCCAGCCGTGGCATGCGGTCGATCAACCCCATTTCATAAAGTTCGTGTAAGCCTTTACCAAATGCTGAACTATTGCCTAGGTTGCCGCCCGGAACCACAATCCAATCTGGCACCTTCCAGCGAAGCTGCTGAATGACCTCGATCATGATGCTCTTCTGGCCTTCCAACCGGAACGGATTGATCGAGTTCAGCACATAAATGCCGAGGCCTTCCGCAACCTGCCGTACCAATTCCAAGTTGCGGTCAAAATCCGCGTTCACTTGAATGCCGGTCGCGCCATAAGCAATGGCCTGTGCCAGTTTCCCAAGAGCGATTTGCTTGTTTTGGAAGAAAACGATGCCTTCAATTCCTGCCCACGCCGCATACGCTGCCAGCGACGCTGATGTATTTCCTGTCGAAGCGCAGGCTACACGTTTAATGCCAAGAACTCGCGCCTGTGTGACTCCGCCTGTCATGCCGCGATCTTTGAAGGAGCCGGTCGGATTCTCACCCTCATGCTTAAGATACAAAGTCTCCACACCCGCCCATGCCGCGAGTTTGGTGCTGCGATAAAGATTCGTGTTGCCTTCAGGGCGGCTAACGACGATGTCATTTGGGACATCGGGGTAAATCATCTCTTTATAGCGCCATACGCCGCTGTTGTAAGGCGCTTCAAGTGTGCCCAACCGTTCATCGAAAAGCGTTTTAGTGGCGGTCTTGTGCAAGTATTCGGTATCATGCTGAACATCCAGCAAACCGCCGCATTTTTCGCAGGCATAAATAATTTGATCAACTGGGTATTGCTGCCCACAATCCATACATTGTAGTATGCTCAACATGCTCTTCTCACCATTGTGTGATGTGTCACTAACGCCAAACCGCAAGGATAACAATTTCTCATGATGAATACCAGTGCAGAGGCATTTGCTCCAGCCACGATGGCTAATCTTGGAGTTGGATTTGATATTTTGGGATTGGCGCTCCATGAACCCGGTGACATTGTTCGCGCCGAACTTAGTGATCAGCCGGGCGTGCAAATCAAGGATATTGAAGGCGATGGTGGACAGCTCACGCGGGATCCCGAAAAGAACACGGCCGGTATTGCGGCCCTTAGCACCTTACGTTTACTCCGTGTATCTCAGGGCGTTAAACTGATCATCCGCAAGAATCTGCCGCTTGCCAGTGGTTTGGGAAGCAGCAGCGCCAGTGCTGTTGCAGCCGCTGTGGCCGTCAATGCATTATTCGATTCGCCGCTCGATACTGAACAACTCTTAGCGCCGTCCCTCGATGGTGAAGCTGCGGTCAGTGGACGTCATGCGGACAATGTGGCTCCCTGCCTATTTGGCGGTATTACACTCGTAACAGGTATTGATGCAGACCAAATCCGACGCCTACCGATTCCTTCCGATTTATACCTCGCATTAATTACACCTGATGTTGCAGTCCCAACCGCGATGGCACGCGCCGTACTGCCTGCCACTATTCCGCTCAAAACGATGGTGATCCAGACAGCTTATGTCGCTCAACTAGTCGACGCCATCTATCGCCGTGATTTAGTGACAATGGCAAAAGCGATGGAAGGCGATCAGGTTATTGAACCGGCCCGTGCTCATCTTATGCCGCTATTGTTTGAAATGCGCCAAATCGCCCATGATAGAGGTGCTCTTGGTTTGGTAATCAGCGGGGCAGGGCCGACGCTCTGTGCGCTTTGCCAAAATAAGGAAATTGCCGAAAGTGTTGCCCTTGCTATGCACCTGCGGTATGATGCGGCAGGTATCTCAAGTGTGACCCGTTGCACGGGGGTTTCTGACACAGGTGCGCGGGTTCTCAAGGTAAATTAAGTAACAAATGTGAATCTGTTCACTTTTATTGACTCTAGATATTGATCAGTGTATACTAAATTTAGATTGTTCTGAAAGTTACAAACGACCCCTCAAAGCGATAAAGGCGGCCTCCTCATGACCATACAACAGGCAATGCAAGCGGTTGAAAACATCATGTTTGAAGTGATTAATAGTGATGTCAAAACGCTGCGTGATGCCAGTCGTCATATTCTTGATGCAGGTGGAAAGCGTGTGCGCCCCCGCCTTGTGATGTTAGCCTACTCTGCTGTAGGAGGTACCGACTACAAGTATGCTGCGCCTCCTGCCGCGGCTATCGAGCTAGTTCATACCGCCAGTGTGGTTCACGACGACATCAATGATCATGGTGTCGTACGTCGTGGTCGCCCTTCTGTAAACGCCATTTGGGGCCGCACCTTTGCCCTCTTAACGGGCGATTTCCTCTTTACCAAAGTTTATGAGCTAATGGCTCCCTACAAAGAACTCAATGTTGATTTGGCAGTAGCGACTGTTGCTTTGGTAGAAGGGGAGACTCTTCAAGCGGCCGCTGTTAAAGAGAATAATTTCACGCGTGCTGTTTACTACGAAATCATCGCCCGCAAAACCGCAGCATTATTCAAGTCCGCTGGGCGTATCGGTGCCAAGTTAGCACATGCCGATCAAGCAGTTGTCGAAGCGCTCGGCCAATATGGATACAACGTCGGTTTAGCCTTCCAAATCATTGACGATGTTCTGGATCTCACAGCCGATAGTGCTCAACTGGGCAAAACGTCGGGCATCGACTTGGCACAGGGACGTGGTTATGTCGCTGCTTATTCTAATAATGGTCACTCGCCGGTAGGCGTTGCGGAAGCGGTGGCAGAAGACTCGGATCCGATGGTGTCAATCAAACAAAAAATCCTTCAAGGAGATGCCATTAATGAAGCCCGAATCCAAGCGCGTGGCCTTGCCCAAGCGGCGATTGCTTGCCTTGATGTTCTGCCCGAATCGCAAGCGAAACAAGAGCTGATTGAGCTTGCAAACATGGTGGTTGACCGCGATCATTAACCGCTTGCATTGAACGTAACCTGCAAAAATCCAGCCATGAGCTGGATTTTTGTTTTCACAGGCATGGGTATAATCAACTCATACTTGCAGATGGGAGCATAACGATGGCGATAAAAGTCATATCCGTTGAACAGACCCGCCAAATTGAGGCGGCGGCAGATGCTGCTGGCTTATCCTACGAAACCATGATGCAGAATGCGGGGCATGCAGTTGCGCATCGCGTTCTCCAATATCTCCACGACAAAAGCGATGCCCGCGTTACGGTACTGGTCGGGGCAGGGAATAATGGTGGCGATGGTATTGTTGCAGGCCGTGTCATTGCCGAGCAATCAAAATATTTGGTGCGTTTCTACCTTCTGAAGCCGCGTTCGGATGATGACCCAAACTTTGCAGCCGTAAAATCGGCTAATCTCTCTGTTGCCCTTGCTCAAGAAGATCATGATGGTCGTGTATTACGCAACATGGTTGCCAGCGCTGATATAGTCGTCGATGCGTTGTTTGGCATTGGTGTCAAACTTCCGCTGCGTTCTGATGTGGCCAAAGTATTGCGCAGTGTCAATCAAGCCCTAAATGACACGCAGTTGCCCGAACAATCAGAAGGCCAACTAATTAATCTCTCGAGCTCTGTTTCAACCCATAATCTATCGAAACCTTATGTCGTTGCAGTTGATTGCCCCAGCGGTTTGGATTGCGATACGGGTGAACTAGATGCCAACACGATCTATGCTGATGAAACGATCACCTTCATTGCTGCCAAACGGGGATTGCTCGAATTTTCCGGCGCATCCGCGGTGGGAGGTCTGAGCGTAGCGACTATTGGTATTCCGGACTATCTGCCACAATTACGCGACTCCAAGCACATGATTGCGGACTCCCAATTCGTGTCAGATTTGCTTCCTAAACGGCCGCTCAATGCCAACAAAGGAACATTTGGCAAAGTTTTAGTTATTGCAGGCTCGCTGAATTTTGTGGGCGCTGCTGGCCTGACGGCGATGTCTGCCTATCGCTCTGGCACGGGTTTAGTGACAGTCGCGGCTATTCCACCCGTGTTGTCGGCGCTTAGTGGACATTTCCTTGAACCCACTTGGCTGTCCTTGCCAGAAGACAGTGGCTATATTGCTGCCGATGCGCTGGCAGTACTCAGTCCGGAGTTACCGAACTACAACACGCTGCTATTGGGGCCGGGATGGGGCAGGTCGAAAAGTACACAGGCGTTCATGCTCAATCTGCTCGGTCAGAAGCTTCCACACCTAGTAGTTGATGCCGATGGCTTAAATGTGCTAAGTGAACTTGACGATTGGTGGAAACGCTTGCCTGCCGAAACAGTCATTACACCTCATCCCGGTGAGATGGGGCGGCTTGCTAAATGCTCAACCGACGAAGTGCAGTCCAATCGATGGCAGATAGCCGCCGAGAAAGCGGCTCAATGGAATGTTATTTTAGTTCTGAAAGGTGCTCACACATTAATTGCGTCGCCTGATGGAAGAGTCACTGCTTTGCCGTTCAAGTCTGACGCCTTATCAACGGCTGGTACAGGCGACGTGTTGGCAGGGTTAATAACCGGATTTATTGCCCAAGGTGTAAACCCATATGATGCCGCCGTTTTAGCTGGATACGTTCATGGATTAGCTGGCGACATAGCGGCTCGGGATCAAGGCAACACCCGCAGCGTAATAGCGGGCGATGTGCTCAATAACATTGCATCTGCGATAACAGAACTTAGTCGTTAAATCCAAGCTCAGCACGCCGTCGACGTGCAGCAGCCTTCCCTTCAGCCATACTCTCTGCTACCGGGTCAGTAACAATTGCGGACTCAAGTTTGCCCCGGATGTTGTCGCCACTCTCGGAGATTTGCTGTCGTACTTCGGTCCCGCTGCGTGGGGTTCGGAAAAGTGCTGCAATTCCGCCGACAATTAAGCCGATGATAAAACCACCAATAAGTAGTCCGCTGTCGAGGCTGTTTTCATCATTGTGATTCATGGCTTTGCCCCGTTCTGTTTCGTGCGGCGAATCGCCCGTCGGATGCCGCCCACATCACGGATAACCACGCCCACGCCAGACATAAAGGCGCTGGCTTTGATAATTGGTCGTACCGTGTTGTCCCCTACGAATTCGACTGTACCCTTAGCAGTATTGACTGTTTCTTGCGCTGTCGTCAATACCGGCTGGACATCCCGCTTAAGCATATTGACCAACCGTGCAATCTGCACGATCAATACCGCGATGGACCCGACAATCAGAATACCTTCTATCCCAAGAACGATCATGAACAAATTGCGGAAGTACTCAATACGTAACGCTGTGATTTCGAGCTCACTGGTAAAGGCCAGAAGCAGTCCCACGACAAATATAATCGCAATAATTCCGCCCAGTGCCCCTGCGCTGATAAATACAATGCGCTGTACCGTCCATTTGGACTTGATCTCAGCTTCAGTAGGCGTCTGAGCCGTTGGTTCAATTTGCGCCATGAATGATCCTCACTGTGTAGACCGTTTTCTGTTCTTATCCGATGTCAGGACGTAAGCAGAAAGCAGTGCCAAAATTGCTCCGAATGCAGCCGTGGTGATATGAAGTGTTCCTATATTAAACAGGTTGATTGAAAACATCACACCGAGCAAGTGACCTAATCCGAAACCCACCCATCCGGCTAATAAAAATAGTGCCAAACGTCGTGCATCGCCCCCGACCAGCAAATGAAAGCCGGCTCCAAATAAGGTCGCGAGGATAAATCCGAAAATGGTAGTAGGTCCGAACACAGTGGCTGCCCTTATCTGTCGAATTGTTACCTTTTCGTAGACTATGGTACAATTTCAACTGAAATCAGTGTAGCATAAACGAGTACTTCAAACACGGCCTTCATAATATTCCCTAATATTCCTGATGACTATATTAGACCACCGCATTTTAATTCCAAAATCACCCGAAAAGATATGGGAATTTCTGAGCGATCTTTCTCAGAATGCTTCCTGGCAAGTCGATTGTAAATCCGTCTCCATTTTGACGTCCAAACATACCGGCCCCGGAGTTCGTTGGCGCTATACAACGCCATCAGGTCGTGCCCATGTTGCCGAGATTACTGCATGGTATGATGGCCTCGGCTATGAATACACCTTTGTCGATGGTACGCCCTTTAGCGAAAGCAAAGGTCGTATGCGCCTTCAAGAAATCGCCGAAGGCACCGTCGTCCAATGGACGCTAACCTACGAGACCAGCGGCGTTCTGGCAGGGGTTCGCAATGCCGTGGGCCTTAAGCGTCAATTTGAAACCGCGATGGTCGATAGCCTCAAGAACCTGTGGAAAGTATTGCAAAAGGTGATGCCGGAGGACAAGCCTCGCGAAGTCAAATCCTTGATGCGTGATGCGCCGGACTATGAGTCACGTACGCAGTATCGCCCGCGACATCCCTCTGCAAAGCCAGAGGTAGATGCTCAGACGTCTGTTCCACAGATTTTCGAACCGCCGATCTCGGCTGATGATACACGTCCTCGTGCGCCAGTTCGTATCGAATCGACTCCTGTTCCCGAAGCGTCTGAGCCATCGCCTACTCCGGTTGCATCGCAGGTATTTGACGATCCGGATACCGGTACCATTGAACCGGTTGTCTACCCGCTGCCTGTCGAAAAACAGCCCGAAGCGAAGGACTTTGTCCCGCGTCCGCCCGACAAGGAAATGGATCCCGACTTTTCTCCGGCTCGCCGCTCAACACAGGAAATGAAAGTGGTCGTTTCGGCTCCTGAACCAGAACTTGAACTGCCACAAACAATCGAACCGCCTACCGCCAAATCAGAAGAGGTTGCTGAAATACCCCTCCCTGAGGCGCCAAAACCATCTGTTGCAGCGTCGACTGGAAGCTTCGACACGGTGAAGATGGCGACCAGTGAAATGAGTGTATTTGAACTTTTTGGTATTCCTCGTCCCAGTCAGACACAGGAAATCAGTGCCGTTGCATCGCCTGAGCCGGTGGCAGAAATAGTCGAATCGCCAGTTATGGCTCCCGCTTCGACACGAATTGGTTTACGTTTGGTGCTTCGTCGCAAACGTGTCAGGATCCGCCGCCCAATCTAGGTCTAGCCAACACCCTATACAGGGAAACTTGAAGTTTAACCGTTGCTTAGCAACCTTCAAGTTTCCTTCGATTTAAGGTGGATTTAAGGTATATCAAACCCCAATTTAACGTACAAGCTGGCCCTTTTCCTATAATTAGGAACAGTCAAGGGAGAAGGGTATAAATATGTCCAAGCCGCGAAGTTCTACGACTCCTGGTTTTGCTCTAGCTATTCGGAAGTTCTTGCTTTCGTTTTTTGTAGTGTTCACCTTTATTGCTTATGCTATCCGCAACCAAATGGACCTGTCGGATGCCAATGCCACCAATGTGCCTACCTCATCACTCCAATTAGCCAAAGGATCTGACGCGCTGGTCTTGAGCAAGGCTGCAACTGTTCCTACAAAACTGCCTCAACCCACGGCTTCGACAATATTGAGTGCTGTCCCTGCTTTGGTAACCGTGGTGCCGACACAATTACCGCTCATTGTCCCAACTGATGTGCCGACGGTTGTTCCTACAGACATCCCACCTCTGACTGCGACTCCCGCTGGTCAATACAAAGATGGTACATATGATGGTCCAGTTGTTGACGCTTATTATGGAAATGTTCAAGTTGAAGCCATTGTTCAAGCTGGACAAATTAGGGACGTGCTCTTCCTAGACTATCCGCAGGATCGCCGTACATCGCGCTTTATCAATCAACAGGCCATGCCTTGGCTCACACAGGAAGCCATACAGGTTCAAAGCGCCAATGTGGATTTAATCTCCGGCGCGACCTTCACCAGCCAAGCCTTTGTCCTGTCGCTTCAAACAGCTTTGCAGCAGGCGCAAAACCACATCTAATCATCATGAAGCAGACGCGCATTTTGATGGGAATGCCTGTGACCGTCGAGGTGGTTGACTCAACCGCCACCACTTCGACTCTCGATACCATTTACGACTATTTTCACTATATCGACGATAAATTCAGCACCTACAAAGCTAATAGTGAGATCTCGCAGATCAATCAAGGTCTCTTAAGCATAAAGCATGTAAGTACTGACATGCAGCTTGTCTTTGAACTCTCTGAGCAGACACGTTGTGAAACTGATGGCTACTTTAACATCGAACACGATGGCTTATTTGATCCGTCAGGTTTGGTAAAAGGTTGGGCGATTTTCAATGCTGCTGAAATGCTGCGTCAGCAAGGCTTCAAAAACTATTACGTTGATGCTGGCGGAGATTCCCAACTCGCTGGAAAGAATGAACACGGCGAGGATTGGCGCATTGGTATTCGCAATCCGTTTAATATCATGCAAATTGTCAAAGTGCTTTCATTCACGGACTGCGGGATTGCAACGTCGGGCAGCTATATTCGCGGCGATCACATTTACAACCCGCTCAGCCATGAAGTCATCTCGGATATCGTGAGCTTAACAGTGATTGGCCCAAACGTTTATGAAGCAGATCGCTTTGCGACGGCTGCTTTCGCAATGGGTAGGGAAGGGATTAACTTCATTAGCCATCTTGATGGCTTTGAAGGTTACATGATCGACGACTCAGGTTTAGCGACGTATACCGCTGGTTTCGATAGGTTTGTATATCATGATAAAGTTCATTGATCGCTTCTTAGATCGGATTACGATGTACAGATTAATTCTGTACTATCTGCTCATTTTGGTTGGGGCAGCAGGTTTGCTGAGTGCATTTGGGCTTTTGCCCTTTAGCTCGGTTTCTTTGCTATTCACGACCGCATTTCTGTTTGCGGCCTGTTGGGGCACCAATACCATTTTTGCTATGACGTTTGCCGTTCCCACCAACACCGAGTCGGTCTATATTTCTGCCCTCATCTTGGCATTGATTATCACACCAGTTGTGCCGCTGAAATCCATGTCCGACCTGTACTTTTTGTTGTGGGTTTCGGTCCTTGCGATGGCCTCGAAATTCATCATTGCTCTGAATCGTAAGCATCTGTTTAATCCGGTTGCGCTAGCCGTCGCCATTACAGCCCTTACCATTGATCAGGCTGCCACATGGTGGGTAGGTACGCTGCCGATGCTGCCCTTTGTATTGGTTGGCGGACTGCTGCTCGTGCGCAAGATTCGCCGCTTCGGTTTGTTCTTCGCTTTTCTGGCCTCGGCTCTAGTTACGATCCTCGCTTTTTCTGTCATCCAGCATGACAATTTGTTGAATACCTTGCAACTAACGTTTCTCAGTTCGCCGCTCTTATTCTTCGGCTTTGTCATTTTGACCGAGCCGCTCACCACGCCGCCCACCCGCCGCTTGCAGAGAGTCTACGGCATGATTGTCGGTTTCTTTTTTGCCCCTCAATTGCATATCGGCTCGTTTTACTTCACGCCCGAACTCGCTATTCTTATCGGTAATGTCTTCTCCTATGTCGTCAGTCCCAAGGCCAAATTGGTACTGCGTCTCAAAGAGAAAATTCAAATTGCGCCCGACATCTTCGACTTCATCTTTGAGCCGACCAATAAATTCGCATTCGCCCCCGGTCAATATATGGAATGGACACTCGCTCATGAGTATCCGGACAGTCGTGGCAATCGCCGCTATTTCACATTAGCCTCGTCGCCCAATGAATCCAACTTACGTCTTGGCGTGAGGTTTTATGACCAATCCAGCAGCTACAAACGCTCAATGTTAGCAATGCAGAAGGATAGTGAAATCGTTGCTGGACAGCTTGCGGGAGACTTTGTTTTGCCGCGTGCCCTCAATCAGAAGTGCGTGCTCATCGCTGGCGGTATCGGTATTACGCCGTTCCGCAGCATGATTCAGCATTTGCTCGATAACAATCAGCGCCGCGATATTGTTGTCTTTTATGTAAATCGGCGTGCCAGTGAAATCGTCTATACCGATGTCTTTGAGAAGGCGCGCCAAAAGCTGGGGATCAAGACGGTCTATATTTTGACTGATAAAACCCAAGTTCCACCGGCCTGGAGGGGCAAAGTCGGTTACGTCGATAAGTACATGTTGAGAGAAAGTGTTCCCGATTATGGGAGGTGTGTCTTCTATATTTCAGGACCAAACGCAATGGTTACTTCTGTTCAAGACATGTTGATGGATATGGGCATTAGAAGTGACCACATCAAGACCGACTTTTTCCCCGGCTTAGGCTAAATCGAATGCTTTAAAGCCTTCTCCAATAAGTTTTGGGAGAGGGTTGCGTGGCGAAGTGTGAAATTGTCCTCACTCAAAATAAAAACGGATTACCAATTCAGTAATCCGTTTTTATTCCCTCACACTCGGTTGTTTGTGTGGGGTGACATGTGGGGCTCGAACCCACGACATCGAGGACCACAACCCCGCGCTCTGCCAACTGAGCTAATGTCACCGTATAGAAATGAGTATAGCATAAGCGTATAGGCCATACTAGGGTTTTTTCTGCGCGATTATCACCTGTGCGATGCTTCTTGGACAGCGTTCTTCTTTCAGTATCGCGTCAAATCCAAACCGCTCAAAAAAGGGACCTATTAGCGGACTTTCTCCGCCTCGCTGTCCCGTGACGCGATAAAGCCACTCTAACCCTGCTTCGGTCATCCCTCCGCCTGTGAGTACCCCGTTCGGCACGATGATAAGTCGCCCATCACGGAGCAAAACGCGGTTGATTTCTCGCAGTGTTTCCGGCGCAAAAATAAAGTCAGTTGGGAAGGTACTAATCACCGCTTTGAAAGTGTCGTTGGGGAAGGGAAGTTGCTGCGCTATGCCTCGTGCCAATCGTGCAGCTATCCCGTGTTTTTGAAGTTTCCCCTGCGCGATTCGCCCCATATAGGGAGATAGGTCATAACCAATCGCCGTATAACCGCGATCAGCCAGATCCAGTTGCAGGTTACCTGTACCGTGTGCCAGTTCAAGAATCAAATCGCTTGGGTTGGCATCCAAATGAGCCAATGCTGCCCGCTGCCAGCACCGCCACGCACCCAGCGATACTACCGTGCTCACCGTATCATAGGTGAATGCCAGTTCATTGTAGAGCAGGCGAAAGCCGAACCGAACCAGCTTCCACCATGCATTAGCGGTTTGTTCCACGCACGGCCTCAATAATTACATCTGGCTTATCCGTGATAATTGCATCCACGCCTAAATTCTTGAGGGTCTTCGCTCGCTCGGGATCGTTCACGGTCCATGTGTTCACGCGGAAGTTGTTTTTCTTAGCCCAATCCATATAAACTGCGTCAATCATGGTATGTTGAGGATGTCGCGCTTCATGCGGGAAGCCTTCCATCAGTTGGCTGAAATTGTGGTCAGGCTCATACAAATACCCAATGGGAACAGTCGGCAGAATAGCTCTAAAACGCTTCAAAGCCAATGGATTAAACGACGAGACAATCACACTGGTTATCAATCCGTGCTTGGTAATGCAGTCTGCGACAGCTTGTTCGACGCCATCCGTTTCCTGCGTTTCGGACTTAATCTCGACATTGATGAACAGCTTCTTGCCGACAGCCTCAAACACTTCATCCAGTGTCGGAATTTGGGTTCCGGCATATTCAGCGCTGAAGCTGCTGCCTGCATCCAATGCTTTCAACTCGGCCAATGTTTTGTCTCGTGCAAAGCCTTTGCCGTCGGTTGTACTGTCCACCGTAAAGTCATGCAGCACAATCAGCTTACCATCTTTTGAGAGATGTGTATCCAATTCCACGCCGTCCGCACCTTGTTTGAGCGCCAGCTCAAAAGAAGGGATAGTGTTCATGGGTGCATAGGCGCGCGCCCCGCGATGACCCCAAACCAGTGTTCGTCCCTGATAGATATTTTCTAACGGTAGCATGATCTTTTCCTAACCCGATTCATACCGGAAAGTCACCCGAATGAAGAAAATTTGTGCTACGATTTGTGTGTGTTATGCTTACTTGCTAAGCAATGAACTGAGCACAGTCGTCTTTAGGGGTGCAGCATGCTGCGCCCAACATTACACAAAAACAATGCCCGTCGTTTAGTATCACCATTCGTACAAATGATAATCTATCACATCAACGCAGGGATATGATTAAAGACACATCAACCATTTTAACCAAATCTGCTCTGCTGCCAATATTGGCGGCAAACTCGCGTGTATCCGCTGCGACGGCATACCTTATTGCAGAGCGGCGGAATCACCCGAGCCATCCGCTGCAATGGCATTAATTCAGCGGCAGCAGCTGTGTCTCCCGCCAGACAAAATTGTCAATTCGGCGCCTTGCTCCCTCATCCCCGCCAGTCATTTCAGCGGATAAATTGCACATTTTGCATTTTGTGCAAATAAGCTCAGCGTGGTTTCACCTGAATGTCATTGCCAAGAACCTGCACGTCATAACTCTTCACATCCACCATCGCTGGTGCGCTCAGCACTTTACCGGTTCGTATATCAAACGTCGCCCCATGTCGCGGGCAGGTGATGATGCACCCGTTCAACTCACCTTCTGCCAATGGCCCGTCATCATGGGTACACACATCCTCAATCGCATAATATGTGCCGTCGACATTGAAGATTGCTACCCACCGCCGACCGACTTCAACCACCATCCGCTCGCCCGGTTGCAATTCATCCACTGTCGCCACTGTAACAAATTCAGCCGCAGGGCTTTTGCCCATATTACTCGTCCTTATCTTCGATCTTTTGCCAGTCCGCTACACCTTGAGTCGCGATAATCAACGTCTTCAAGGAGAGTAGGGCACATTTTACCCGATTAATCGTAAGCGGAATCCCGATCATCTCGAAAATATCGTCTTTGGTGAGCTTGGTGATCTCGTCCAAGCTCTTTCCAATAATCTCATCCCCCAACATCGAGGCAGCCGCTTGGCTGATCGCACACCCCTCACCATCCCACGCCACATCTGTAATGACGCGGTTTTCATCTACGGTCATCGTCAAATGCAACCGATCTCCGCACAGGGGATTATGTTCCTCGTGGTCGAAATCCGCTGGATTGATTATTCCCGGATGATGAGGCATTCGTGCATGGTCAAGGATAAGCTCTCGATACATGTCCATTTGGGATCACTCCTATAGCTGGAAGGTTTTTCTCGCATTGTGCAAAGCGGTAATCAACGCATCCACCTCAGCATACGTGTTGTAAAGATAAAAACTCGCGCGGGCTGTTGCGCTCACATGAAAATGCTCATGTAAGGGCATCGCACAATGATGCCCTGCTCGTACAGCAATTCCTTCCGAGTCAAGGAGTTGCGCTACATCATGAGCATGAATCCCCTCAAGTGAAAATGCTGCTACCGCGCCTTTGTGGTCGGCGCTCGGCCCATATACGGTCAGCCCCGGAACCTCTTGGAGTCGGTTCAGAGCATATTCAATGATATCCCGCTCATGAGCGTGAATATGTTCCATCCCAATCTTGTTCAAGTAATCAACCGCGTAGCCTAATCCGATCGCCTCTGCGATAGCCGGTGTTCCCGCCTCAAACTTATAGGGCAGGTCATTCCATGTGCTGCCTGTCAGCTTCACACTGGAGATCATATCTCCTCCGCCCATCCATGGAGGCATCGCTTCCAGCAACGCGCGCTTTCCGTAGAGAACGCCGCTCCCTGTCGGTCCGAGCATCTTGTGCCCACTAAACGCATAGAAATCTGCGTCCAACGCTTGTACATCAATCGCCATGTGTGGAACACTTTGCGCTCCATCAATCATTGCCAGTGCGTCTACAGCATGTGCCTTCTTAATAACGTCTTCAACCGGATTGATCGTCCCCAGTACGTTTGAGACATGCATCATTGTGACCAGCTTGACGGGTTCGTCGCGTAGCCACGCATCCAACTGGTCCATGTCCAGCGTTCCGTCAGCCAAAACTGGAACATAGAGGATTGTAAACCCTTTTTCAGTTGCTAACATCTGCCATGGCACAATGTTCGAGTGATGCTCCATTACGGTCGAAATCACCACGTCGCCGGCCTTCAGGTTGGCGCGTCCCCACGTCTGCGCCACCAGATTGATGCTCTCAGTCGTTCCTCGCGTAAAGATGATTTCCCGTTTGCTTCCAGCATTGATAAACTTGCGGATTTTTAATCGGGCTTCTTCATAGGCGCTCGTCGCCTGCTCGCTCAGCTTATGAATCCCACGGTGTACGTTCGCGTTGTACACTTGATAGTATTCGTCAGTAGCTTGAATCACACTGGCAGGTTTTTGACTGGTCGCCGCATTATCGAGGTAGATCAAAGGCACATTTGCGCTGTGCAATTGTTGAAGAATGGGGAAGTCCGTTCGTATTGTTTCCACATTATATGCGGTCTTAGGATCAGACGTCGTCATAGCGATTTCTTTCTCGTAAAACATATCCACAGTATAACAAAAAGGCGCATTCGTATGAAGTAAATGCGCCTTTTTATGCTATTTGTTATGTCGTTTTCCTTACCCGACGATCTTGGATTCCATCGCGGCTTGGAGGCGCTCACGTACGCGCTCAAATGGAATTCGAGCTAACAACTCATCAAAGAACCCATCAATGACCATCAATTCAGCTGTTGGCCGCTCAATCCCTCGGCTCATCAGATAGAAGATTGGCTCAGCTTCTAGCGTGCCGAATGTGGCTGCGTGAGAACATTTCACGTCGTCCGCTTCGATCTCGAGGCCGGGGATACCGTCCATACGAGCATCCTCGCTCAGAAGCAAGTTGCGGCTGGCTTGGTAACCGTCAATCTTCTGCATCTTGGGCAAGGATTTAATCATCCCTTGCCAGACCGAACGTGCCGTATCTTTGGCTGCACCTTTGAACAACAGGTCAGAAACCGTCATCGGCGCATTATGATTTTGCTGGGTGTCATGATCAAAGAATTGTTCACCATCGGCAAAGAAGAAACCGGACATGCGTCCGTTCGCGCCCTTACCATCCAGTTCAATTTCCAGATAGTCTTTGACCAGATGCCCGCCCATTGTTCCGATGATCCAGTCGAGATTACCATCACGCCCAATACGTGCACGCTGGTGATTGAACTCGTAGGTTTCCCGGTTCCAATCTTGTAGAGCAACAAACTGTAAATTCGCTGCATCACCGACCAGAAGTTCCGTCGCGCCAACGTATGTGGAGTGAGTCGTCCCCTCTGCAGAAGCGTAGTCCACCAGTACAGTTGCCTGCGCATTTTCCTCAATGACGACGAGGACATGCCCCATGCTTGCACCTTGGTGCGTGTTATACATCACCACATGCAGCGGGATTTCAGCAACTTTCCCCCTAGGAACATAAACGAACACGCCATGGGTCCAGAGCGCAGCATGTAACGCTGCAAATTTGCCTTCCCCGGGATGTACAGCTTTGGTCATCAAATTAGCGCGGATAATCGCTTCGTGTTCTTTTGCCGCAGTTAGCAAATCGGTGAATATAATGCCTTGGCTGCTCAGTTCCTCAGCCAATTCATGATGGACGACCTTGCCGTCCACAAAAGCCAGCAGCCCACCTTGTTTTTCGCCAATTAGGGGTTCGCGATTGGTGGCGGGAACAGTTTCCAAGGTTGCGCCATTCGCCGAAATAAGCGGACTGGCTTCGTCCCAATGAATGCTCGTGTAATCTGTACGTCGCCAATCCTCATCTTTCAAATTGGGCATTGGCATTCCTTCATAGAGTTCCCAAGCCGCCAAACGGCTTTCCAAAAGCCATTTGGGTTCTTGATTTTTGGCGCTTAGAGCTTCTACATCATTACGTGTATAGCTCGGCGCAGCAGGCGCGTCTGAACGCCGCCGTCCTTTCACAGCTACCACCATCTATACTCCTCATTCCGCGATTGCTGATTGGGCGCGCTTATTTAAGCGCGCCCATAAATAGTTGAAATAGGGCAGGGTTACGACGGACGTTAACCGATACTGCCTTCAAGTTGAATTTGGATTAGCCGATTCAGTTCCAACGCATATTCCATCGGCAGTTCCTTCACCAATGGCTCGATGAACCCGTTAACGACCATTGCGTTCGCTTCGTCTTCATTCATTCCACGGCTCATCAGATAGAAGAGTTGATCTTCACCAACTTTACTGACCGATGCCTCGTGCCCCATGGTCACGTTTTTCGCATCGATTTCGATGGATGGGTATGTGTCTGAACGGCTGCGATCATCCAGCAAGAGTGCGTCGCAAACCACATTACTCTTGATGTTGTCTGCGCCCTCCACCACCTTCAGCAACCCACGATAGCTGGCACGTCCGCCATCTTTGCTAATTGATTTACTGATAATCTGGCTGCTGGTATTTGGAGCTAAATGGGTAATCTTCGCCCCTGCATCTTGATGTTGTCCCTTGCCTGCAAAAGCAATTGAAAGGACCTCACCATGAGCGCCTTCACCCGCCAGAAGCACTGCCGGATACTTCATCGTCAGCTTGCTGCCCAGATTGCCGTCAACCCACTCCATCGTGGCGTTCTTGTAGGCGATAGCACGTTTGGTCACCAGATTGAAGACATTGTTTGACCAGTTCTGAATAGTAGTGTAACGGCAGCGTCCACCCTCTTTGACGATGATTTCCACGACCGCGCTGTGCAAGCTGTTCGAGCTGTAAGTTGGTGCTGTACAGCCTTCCACGTAATGCACATAAGCGCCTTCGTCCACAATGATTAGTGTGCGTTCAAATTGCCCCATATTTCGCGTATTGATGCGGAAATAGGCTTGCAGCGGCATCTCAACGTGCACGCCCTTGGGCACATAGATAAATGAACCACCGGACCAGACCGCACTATTGAGCGCTGCGAATTTGTTATCTGAAGAAGGGATAATGGTGCCGAAGTATTCCTTCACAATTTCAGGATAATCGCGAAGCGCTGAATCCATATCGAGGAAAATCACCCCTTTGTTTTCAAGGTCTTTCCGCAGATTATGGTAGACTGACTCAGAGTCGTATTGGGCGCTCACGCCTTGAAGGTACTTTTGCTCCGCTTCAGGGATACCAAGTTTGTCAAAAGTATCCTTAATTTCTGGTGGAACCTCGTCCCAATTACGGCCTTGTTGATCGGTCGCACGGACATAGTAGTAAATATCATCGTAGTCAATTTCACTCAGGTCACCCCCCCAAGTAGGTGTTGGCTTGCTGAGGAAAATTTCATATGCCTTCAACCGGAAATCAGTCATCCATTCCGGCTCGTTCTTCATTTTGCTGATTTGGTAGACAGTGTCGCGGGTTAACCCCTTTTCACTCTTGAAAGAGTATTTGACATCATCATCATGGAAACCATAGGTTTCTTCGTATGAAGTACCGACTTCTTTGAGAGCGGCCTCGGCTTCACTGAGTTGTTTTTCACTTTGAATGAGATCAATGTCGACCATTCTTCTCTCCTATACTGCTGCCTAGCAGTTATGCTGTTTGCGTTTCGCTGTACTTCTCACGTACCCAGTCATATCCCTGAGCTTCAAGATGCAGTGCCAAATCTGGTCCACCGCTCTCCACGATGCGCCCCTCGAACATGATATGGACGAATTGCGGCTTAATGTAGTTCAGGATACGTTGGTAATGGGTAATAACGAGAATACCGAGATCAGGGCCTTTGAGCTTGTCAACACCTTCTGCGACGATGCGTAGTGCGTCAATATCAAGCCCTGAGTCCGTCTCATCCAGAATGGTAATCTTGGGGTTAAGCGTAGCCATTTGGAGAATTTCAGCGCGCTTCTTTTCTCCACCGCTGAAACCTTCGTTCAGATAACGACCCGCAAAGCTGTGATCCATTTGCAGATAATCCATCTTGGAGCGCAGCAGGCGGCGAAAATCGGGAATGGAAATACCCTTACTGTCGGGGTCTTCGGCCTTCATGCGCGAGTTAATCGCCTGCCTGAGGAAGTTGGCGAGGGTTACCCCCGGAATAGACACAGGATATTGGAATGCAAGAAACAGGCCAGCGCGACTGCGTTCGTCAGGCTCTAATTCGAGTATGTTCTTGCCATCGAAGAAGATTTCTCCTTCAGTGACTTGATAAGCGGGATGTCCCAGCAATACATTCGCCAATGTGCTTTTGCCTGAACCATTTGGCCCCATCAATGCATGAACTTCACCCTGCTTGATTGTCAGGTTTACTCCACGAAGGATAGGTTTATCTTCGACGTTTGCGTGTAGATTACGAATCTCGAGTGCTGCACCCATGCCAGCCACATCCTCCCAAATTTCATGATGGTTAAATTTTCTCTGTACCCAGAGGTGTAAACTAGCTGTCAGTATAGCAGTCTGGGTACGCCATTGTCAATAATGATGATTGAGATTATAAAAATTCGTGATAGTATAGTTTGCATGACAGAATTGAATCGTGTTGAAGGAAATTACAGGTAACAATTTCGTTTCTTAAGGCGTCTAAGAAAGTACGCTTTGACTATAATTGACACCTTTTTCATCCTTTGTTAGTATGCATCGGTAGATGTCAAGTAAAGGAAATGAGCAATTATGACTGACCAAGTTCAGGTTACTGAGGAAGGTCTTCGGGAAGCGCTTCGCGAGGTTATTGACCCCGAAATTGGTATGAACGTTATCGAATTGGGGCTTCTTCGAAACACCGATATTCAGGAAGATCACGCTCATATCACCATGATTATGACAACTCCGTTTTGTCCTTACGCCCCACAGTTGCTAGAACAAACACGGCGCACAGCACAAAACTACCTGCGACGCCCTGTGACCATCGAGATGGGACTCGAAATGTGGGATCCTAGTATGATGGAAGAAGGTGCTGCTGACGACTGGGGATTGTTCTAAGATCATTTTCGACCGATAAACAATGAAGAGGGCGCTGGTCTACTGACCAGCGCCCTCTTTTGTTTAGCTCTTCGGTCGGTTCTTCAAGATAAAGTCACGGGGATCAACATAATTCGCTAGAAGTACGTCGAGATTCTTTGCCGGCCAGTGTTCCGGATGCGACTCCAGAATAGTGGTCGGGCTGATATCAAAGTGGAGATGGTAAGCGTAGGCTCCAAAGGCGTTGCCAACCTGCGATATTTGTTGTCCACGTGTGACACGATCACCCGGCTTTACCTTTAGGTTTTCGCTGTGCCCGTAACGCGTGTAATAAACGCGTCCGTTGGATGCCAATGGATCATGCTTAATGATGATGACGTTTCCCCACACAGGTAGTCGGCTCGCAAAGACCACAACGCCGCTTGCGGCTGCATAGACTGGCGTATGAGCATCAGCATCTTGTGGGAGGTTAAGGTCTGCGCCGGTATGATATGCTTCTTGAGGTGTGCCGACGAAATACAGTCTGGCAAATGGACTGGCATCGACCCATCTGCCCGGCCAAACAGTTGCTAGTCGCCGTTCAGCAGCAGTTCCAATGGGTACGTCAAAACCATCTGCAGTATATGAGGTAGGGGTAGGTGTATTGAGTAACTGGCGGTAACGAAGCGCGTCAAAAACAATCTCACGCCCCGTTTCACCAGTGAGATCATTGAGGAAAACAGTTCCCGCTCCGACGACACTCTTGTCAAGATCATAGACGCCCAATGTGACCCACTCGTTGCTATAGCGAGATTGATCAAGGTTGACGATGATTTCGCCAGTAGCGCCGCGAACGTTGTTGATCTTGAAACGCGCATTTTGGGCGTTCGAGTGACGTCCCGGAACAAAGGTTGAAATTTCATATTTCCCGGATGCCGCAATCTGCGGAGTCCACCGCGCCCACACTTTGCTGGTCTGCGCCTCTGTTACTTTATATAACGAGTTCCAGCCCCATGTATTTTGGAAACTTGAAAAATTGGCCTGATCCGTGTAGCGACCACTGGCAAAGCCTGTCTCATTCGGCTTGATGATCAACTCCTGCCCCACGGTATCCGCAGGTGGCGGTGGGTTAGGGCTAGGAGTTCCCGAAACGGGCGTATTGATAACCTTCCATCCCGACGGGGTGATTGTTCCAAGTCGCCACCAGCTTAATCCCTTTGCTCGATGTCGTTGGGTGGCTAACGTAATGGCTGTAGCCATATCAGTCGGATCAGCATCACTGTCAAGCACCGGAATAATAGGTTTTCCGTAGCTACCCCAAACTTCGAAGGTTTCGAGTAAAACATCTTCTGGTGTGCGGCGGAAAGTGGCCCAGTAATCCTGTGGATGAACGCTGTTGACGAATGGGAACCACTCCGCTGGAAAAATTTCACTATAATGCGTTTTACGTGGATCGACCGACAACCCAATATGGAATGAGCCGGGAATGGCTCGTCGAATGCGCGTCATGAAAGGTCGGATGCCTTCTCGACCACCTTGCCAGAACCCATCATAAGGCTCTACGTCCAAAATAAGTGATTTTACGCCGGGACGGGTACAGGCCTGAATAATAATATTGGTTTCAGCTTCGGTATGGGTTCCTTTCGGAACGCACCATGCATGAAACTCCATCCCATATTTGGCTAATGTGGAAACCCATCGGTCTATGCTTTGAGGGCCGTCTATCGCAAGACTTCGTTTTGTATCCCAATACCCCTGCCACTGGGCGCCATCACGTATTGTGGCATCAGAGATTTTGACCCAAATTTGGGACACACTCGGAGCGACCGATTTGATATTCTTGGCAATATCATCAATTGTGGTTTCAGGAATAGAGTCACCTTTCCAATGCCAGATACCAATTTTGCCGTCGTAGGGTGTTGCTTGCTGGGGTGGGGTTGGAATCGGCGCTGCTATATTCTCGAATTTAATGACAGTGTTTGATACCCAACCACTGACCGAACTTTGCTCAACCCATACCCAACCGGTGCTTGTGGTGGAAGCAGGGAAATAAACAATCACCGTGTTGTTACGAATGTCACCTACATCCCGGTAATTGGTACCCGGCCCATTTCGCAGATTTATATAGGTAGAAGCTGTACGGGCGATAGCGAGTTGCCCGGCGCCAGCGGTGGAAGGTTTTGCTACAGGCGAAGGATATGTACTCATCATCAAACCTCCAGACAAGTTTGTCGCTCAAACTTGATGTTAAGCAAGCTTCAATGCTAATACAGTTTGTCTTTTGAAGCAAAGCTTAGAATAGCGATACGGCATATCGATTTTGCAATATATAGCGTGAATTCCTTTTGAAATGCTTGTGCAAGACGGAAGCAATGTGGCTGAATTTGAGTACTGCTTGACTGCTCGTCAGTAAATCTTATGCCTAAGCCATTTTGGGGTTGCGGTACTCAAAGAGGTTCAGCTATACTTACATCTATTACGGGGCGTGGCGCAGCCTGGTAGCGCGCTTGCATGGGGTGCAAGAGGTCGTGGGTTCGAGTCCCGCCGCCCCGACATAAGTAGCCTTCTGCTTTGACATAGTAACAAGGTAGAAGGCTGTTTTTTTGCTGTTTTTGAAGCTTATGGTTACACTACCTTCGTTGTGAACTTTAAGGCAACTTTGAACCTTTTCATCTGGCACTGAGTATTTCGTTTAATGCAATCTCATGCGATTGTCGGTTGCGTGAAAGGTTCTCTTGCCATAAAGGGCAAATGTCGTTTCTTATTGAAGCAAGGAGATATAGCATGAAGAAACTAGGTCGTTTGTTGATGGCCGGGACGGCTGCCTTGTTGGCACTGTCGCTGGTCGTCCCAGCGGTAGCGCAGGATACACCTGCGCCGGGTGAGGGCGGCATTATTATTGAAGGTAATGCTGGTGGTGATCCCGCCACCTTGAACCCTGTCTTAGCCAGTGATACGTCATCACAGCGTATGATTAGTCTATTGTTCCCAAACCTGATTAGTATTGATCCTGCCACCTCCCTTTTCCGCAAAGATTCACCTGATGCCTTGATCAAGGATTGGGAAATCTCGGACGGCGGCAAAGTTTATACATTTAAACTGCGCGATGATTGGAAGTGGACTGACGGCACTCCGGTGACTTCAAAAGACGTTTTGTACCATTGGGATGCAATCAAGAGTGGTGCAACCGACACACAAGAAGTGTATCTGCTCGATATCATCGACACGATAGAAGCACCAGATGATACCACTTTGAAGGTAACCTTCAAGAACGTTGACTGCACCGCGCTTTCAAGCGCTGGTGTGCTTGTCCCGATGCCTGCTCACGTTCTGCCGACAGACTTTAAGGAACTCGGTACATCTGATTACAACCTGAATCCCTCTGTAACCGGCGGTGTGTTCAGCTTCGGCGAATTCCGTGCGGGTGAACAAGTCAGTTTGTTAGCCAATCAAGGCTATTCTGGTGCAACAGACGGTAAGGTTATCCCGACTGGATTCATCTACAAAGTTGTGCCGGATCAGAACGTTTTGTTGGAGCAGTTCTTGGCTGGCGAGACCAACGTTATTGATACCCCGGCAGTCGGACGTCGTGATGATGTTCTGAAAGCACAGACCGATGGTAAGGTTCAGGCGTTCCAGTTCCCCGGCAACGCTTGGGACTATCTGATGCTGAACTATGCCGACCCGAAGAATCCCCAGAGCGCAGTTGATGATAAGGGCAATCCGATTGACCAAGGTCATCACCCGCTGTTCGGCGATCCGCTGGTTCGCCAAGCTGTTTCTAAGGCCATTGATGTTGACGCTATCGTGAAGGGTGCTGTCTTTGGATACGGTACCCGTATGCCTTCCACGATGATCCCTGCTTCGTGGGCATTCGACAAGGACCTAGCGCCAATTACGCAAGATGTCGAAGCGGCCGGGAAGTTACTGGATCAGGCTGGATTTGTTGATGATGACAATGATCCGGCGACACCGCGCGTTGCTAAGGGTGCGAAGTATGCTCCCGATGGTACGCCTTTGAAGTTCACACTCTACACCAACGAAGGCAACAGCCGTCGTGGTACCGTTGGTACATTGGTGCAGGATCAACTGAAGCAGATTGGCTTTGAAGTCGATTACCAAGCCATTGACTTCAACACTTTGTTGGACATTATGGATGGTCAGACATTTGATGCCGTCATCCTCGGTTGGCGCAATGGCTATCCCGATGATCCAGACCAGACCCAAATCTTCTCCACAAAGAGTGATGTGGTTCCGGGCGGTAGCAACAACATGTCCTACAGCAATCCGGAAGTTGATAAGTTGATGGAGCAGGCTCGTGTTCTACCGGGTTGCGATCCGACGGAACGCGCCAAGATTTACGCGCAGATCCAGAAGCTGATGCAGGATGACCTGCCCTACATTCCTCTGTATTCGATTGAAGGCATGTACGCTGCCAGTTCAACGGTTGATGGTTTCGCACCATATCCCAGCCAACTGTACTGGAACGTTGATACGTGGGCATTACGTACCCCATAATCTGCTGATCATTTGTAGTGGGGAGGTTTTCCTCTCCACTACCTAAAATTCAATTTTGAATAGATGTATCCTGTTGTTGAATAAATAGTTTTCTTTCTGTTTTGTTCAGTTGACGATGTTTTTTGGATAATCGTATGGTCAAATACACACTCCGCCGTCTGATTCAATCAATTCCCACGCTGATCGGCATTACAGTCTTGTCATTCTTATTGATGTCTTTGGTTCCCGGCGGCCCCACTGCGGCGCTTGCAGGTGATCCCAAGATGACGCCTCAGCAGAAAGAACGTATTGCCCGACAGTTAGGTGTCAATGACCCTTGGCCCGTGCAATATTTGCGCTGGTTGATTGGGGATCAATGGCGCATGATAGATACGGACGATGACGGAATTCCTGACTCCCCGGGCACGCGTTTAGGTATTTTGCGTGGCGATTTTGGAATGTCATTTTCACAGCGCCGTCCCGTACTCGATATCATCTCGGAGCGAATTCCTGCGACCCTCGAGTTGGGCTTGGCTGCGTTATTCTTTGGATTAGTCATTGGTGTACCCATTGGCATCATTGCAGCTGTAAGACGCGGAACTTGGTTTGACAATTTTACCCGTGTCATGGCAGTGGTTTTTAATGCAATACCGGTGTTTTGGTTAGGACTTGTGCTAATTCTTATTTTCGGCTCCTTGCTTCCGCAGTTGTTGCATAATCTGAACCCAGTTATGTTTCCGAAAGTGAACCCTATTCTGCCAATGGGCGGACGTGCGCCAACAGTGCTAACCGGAGGTATCCCGCCGATTTATCAACGGTTGCAGTATTTGATACTTCCTACGTTTGTCTTGGCGACGGGTGGAATCGCGGGATATTCACGTTACATGCGTGCTTCGATGTTGGATGTCATTGGACAAGATTACATTCGCACTGCGAAAGCTAAAGGGCTTTCGCTGCGACAAGTGTGGTTTAAGCATGGGGCACGTAATGCCTTAATGCCGCTCGCGACGTTCTTAGGTCCTGCGATTACAGGGCTTTTGGCAGGTGCAGCTATTACGGAACGCATCTTTTCTTGGCCGGGATTAGGACGTCTCGCTCTTGACGCACTGACAGCCCTTGACTATCCGGTAGTGATGGCAGTCGTTATTTTGAGTGCTGTGGCAACTATTCTTGGATTTGTTTTGTCTGATATCTTGTACGCGATTATTGACCCCCGTATCCGATTTGGTTAGGTAGAAACAGACTATGGCTGCACAAACGCAATCTCCTCGTCCTGCGGTGATTGGCATCAAAGATGATGAAGTAAAGAAGGTCGGCGATTCTCTCACGGTACTCGCCTTGCGACGTCTACGACGCGATAAGCTGACCCTAATCGCAATGGGCATCATTATTCTATTAGCGATTTTGTCCTTCTCAGCGCCGTTAATTGAGCGTTATGTCCTGAATGTCAATTACACAGCAACTAACATTGACAAGGCATTTTTGCCACCCGGAACCAGCGGGCACATTCTAGGAACGGATGATGTTGGGCGTGACCACCTTGCCCGTTTGCTTTATGCGGGGCAAGTTTCGCTTGCTATCGCTTTTATTTCAGCGCTGGTATCCCTCGTAATTGGCGTGACTCTCGGTGTCATCACGGGTTACTATGGGGGTGTTGTTGATGACTTTATAAACTGGGTAATCACAACTCTTGACTCGATACCTTACCTATTCTTGTTGATCATAATTTCAGGTATAGTCCTTAGAAACGCGGATCTTTCCGGAACGATATTTGGTGGCCCATTTGCGCTCGTTCTAATTCTTGGCTTTTTAGGTTGGTCAGGAATTACGCGCTTGGTGCGTGGTGAGACACTTTCCATCCGCGAACGGGAATATATCGTCGGTGCACGGGCAATAGGCTCTTCGCCACTGCACATCATGTTTACCCATATTATCCCGAATCTGCTCTCTGTGGTGTTTATCACCTTGGCTATCAATATTGGAGTTCTTATTCTTGTTGAATCAGCGCTGAGCTTTTTGGGATTTGGTGTCAAACCGCCGTCAGCCAGTTGGGGTAACATGCTCACAAACGCCAACACGTTCTTTACCAAAGGGCCTTATCTGGTGATTGCCCCCGGTCTGCTTATTGTGCTCACAGTGCTGTGTCTATATGTCATTGGTGACGGTTTGCGCGATGCGTTTGATCCAACCACCATTGACAAGTAGTCAACCAAAACCTATTGAGCAGGTGTTGACGTATTAGCATTCTCTAATTGGTATTGTTTCTTCATTCGAGTGATGAGATCAGTTTGTAGCGCAGTTGCTTGGGCTAGATATTCTCTTGGCTTTGTCAGCGATTCATTGAGATCTCCAGTTAGGGTACGGTTATAGTAGTTCTGTAGCACATCGACTGCCCCAGCCATTGCACTGTTAAGTAGCTTTTGCACAGCTTCTCCACAATTAGGCGTAACAGTGTTGGCTACTGCATCGCGTAAAGTTGCCAAATAAAGCGTGTCGTCATGCACATCAGGTGCATTCTTCGCCGCTGCTTCCTCTAGTCGGTTCTGAAATTTTTCTCGCATCGGCACAGTGACCTGCAGCCAATTCTCCAACTCGGGTGTAACGTCACAGTTTCCTTGCATTAGTGATGCAGGAGGCGCATTCAATGTGATAGGCAGCGCTGTCGCTTTTGCTCCAGAATCGTTAATTGCACATGATGTGAGCAAACTGGGTAACAAGAACAGTATCAATAGTTGGACGTACTTGCCAAGTTTCATTTAGTTGCCTGTTTCGTCGGGTTGAAGAACCTGATACGTGCATGAATTGTAACTGCTGCCCAGAACGATTTCATAATCTGCTGTGCGATTGGGGTCTGGCTCAACGCGGATATTCTCTGGTTTTATGTTCAGAATCTTGATGACGTCTGGAATCTTACTACCCTTCGTTTGCCCAGTATGATCAATCAAGATTGTGTCGGTGTACGCTGTATTATCCGCATTACCGCCCGCTGTAGCATTGAATCCACTCCATGCCAGCCGGTCTGCCGCAACTCGATCCCAATCAGCATTAGGTGTTCCGTTGAGCACCTTGATTTTAAGACCCGCCAACGCCACCTGACTATCGCTCGGTGGAGTATAGAAATCTTCCATAAGCTGCTGAACCGTATCCGGTACGGGCAGTTGTACATTCGCCCCATCAGGGGGTGTCCAGGGTGTGGTGTGATAAAGCCGGTTGAATACAAAATGCTCGATACGATCAGGATCGACATTCAGCGCATAAGGCAGTAATCCAACCATATCTTCAAAAGTGAGGTCCGTTTGAACAACTTGAGTAATCTGTGACCAGAGTTCCGGCAGCTTGGTGATTTGCCCATTCGTCCGCGCAGCCCGCAAAATAGCCCGCAAGAGCTGTTGTTGGCGGCGACCTCGGTCAAAATCGCTGCTGCTATGACGTGAACGCGCGTACCACAGCGCGCCATCCCCATTGAGCGTGTACGCACCAATAGGCAGCACATAATAGCCTTTATCATCCGGCCCCTTGGCTTGCGTGGGTGGTTCTGCTCCGATCAGTTCCCGATCTTGAATGGCGCAGTCCACCGTCAAGTTGACGCCGCCGAGGGTATTAATGATTTCCTTGAAGCCGCTGAGTTTCACCTCAATGTAGTAATGAACGTTGATGCCAAAATTGTAGAAAATGGTTTGCCGCAGCAGACCAAATCCTCCACCCGTCCAACCGACCTGTTCCCCATGCGTGAAAGCGAGGTTGAGGCGCTGCATTGTCCAGCCGGGAATATACACAAACAAGTCACGCGGCAGGCTGAGCATGGATACTGTGTTGGTCGTGCGGTTGATCGACACAATAATCATCGTGTCGGTGCGGTCAACATTGTCGCCGGTGAGTTCACTGTCGACGCCCAACAGCATAATGTTGACCAGATCATACCCTTTGCGGTCAACTAGCGGCACTTTGGTTGGGATCGCCGTCACTGCTACTTGATTGGGATCGGCATTATCGGGCAGAAGCGGCGTGGGGAGTGCATTTGGTGTCCCGACCGGTACTTGCACGGTTGCCGCAGGTGCTTCCGTTGCAGCGACGGTAGCCGTACTAGTGGGTGTGGTTGTCGGCAGCACTGCCACCGTTGGTGGCGGGAGTTCAGTTGCTGCGGCTGATGTATTCAGCGCTGGTATCGTCACATCAATGGGACGTGAGGTATTGGTCGCAAAAACTTGAGCGACAAGTGTCGGTGGCGAAGTCGGCGTTTGGGACGGCGTTGATGTGGGTGACGCCGTTACAGTAAATGATGGCGTTATCGTAGGTGTATTAGTTTCAGTCGGCAGCGGAGTCGGTGTAAACGTACTGGAAGGCGTGACTGTAGCGGTCTGTGATGGCGTAGCAGTCGTCAATGTGGACGAGATAGCCGCAGCGGTAGCTTCATATGCTGCCCCACGTTGATTGGCTTCGGCCCGTTCATTGATATATCGCGACACTGATTGCAATGTACCGTTACTAAACCCACCAATAGCGATAATCAGAACGATAGCGAGTATCCAGAAAACGACAAAACGCAGAACGCGTATCGCGCGTGAAGGTTTCTTTTCAGTCATCAAATTTATCCATACTTATCTACAAACCAACTGAGTTTATCATCGAAACCTCTCCAACGCGACGGTATAAAGCGCCTACAATCTTGTGATTTCCCTACGACCCTATAGAATCAAGTCAGGATAGCGTACACATTTATATATGGATCTTATTTGGAAAGCTATTATGACAAAGTCAATTGAAATTTTGGTAGGTGGTCATTTGTGTTTGGATTTAATACCGGGGATGAGCCATATTACTGCTAGTGATATGATTACCCCGGGGCGCTTATATAATATCGAGCCAATCGCTGTCTCGACAGGTGGTGCGGTTTCCAATACTGGACTCGCCTTGCATCGTCTGGGCGTAAATGTGCAGTTATTGGCGACCGTCGGTGACGATTTAATTGGTCAAATGATTTTGATGTACCTTCGCCTGCGCGATCCTAGATTATCCGAGCTCATCAAGATTAAAAGCGGTGAACCGAGTTCAAGTACGATTGCCTTATCGCCCGAAAATGCAGATCGCACGTTCCTACACTGTACTGGCACGAATGACCGTTTCGGAGTCAACGATATTGACTTTGAACTGGTTCGTCGGGCTAAGATTTTCCACTTGGGCTATCCCACCTTGCTCCCGCACCTCGTAGAAGCAGATGGAGAAGATTTGCAATCTATTTACGCCAGAGCCAAAGTGACCGGTGTCGTAACATCTCTTGATATGGCGCAGCCCGATCCTAATGGCCGAATTGCCCGTCTGAATTGGCCTCGTATTTTCAAGCGTACACTCTGTAATGTCGATATTTTCCTGCCGAGCATTGAAGAAGTGTTACTAACCCTGCGACGCGAAGACTACGACCGCTGGATGCCGAATATTATCAGTCATTTGACGCGGGAATACCTGTGCCAATTAGCCGATGAAATGTTAACGATGGGGGTTGTCATCGCGGGTTTCAAGCTGGGTGAAATGGGAATGTATCTGAAAACCGGAAACGCAGCAGCCTTTCAGAGATTAGAACGTCTAGATATGAATGTTCAGAACTGGGCGAATCAGGAATTGTGGTTGCCTGCTTTTGAGGTTAATGTGGCTGGCACGACTGGGGCAGGGGATTCAGCCTATGCGGGCTTCCTAACGGCGTTGTTACGTGGTTGTTCACCATCTGAAGCCTTACGTTGGGCATGTGCGGTTGGCGCATGTAATGTCGAAGCGCCAGACGCCACAAGTGGAATCCGCACGTGGGAAGAAACCGCAAGACGCCTGTCCTCCGATTGGCCGACGCGTGCAGAACGATTGCCGGATTGGTCGTAGTTTCGACATCTCGTAAGACATCCTGATGGTAAATCGGTGTAGAATAGCGGGTTGAGCCTCCCTTGGGTAGCGATCTATAATGAACCGGATTTGTTTGGAGCAAGGAAAAGGTATTGTCGCAAGCGTATAAGATTTGTCCTATTTGCGATACGCCGAATCATCGGAATGCTGCGCTATGCAGTACATGTGGAACAACTTTAACCAATGTTCCAGTCGTAAATAGCTCGTCCACGATTGAAAATTCGGCTTCTGACTATGCAGAACTACATGGTGAAACCGATTTACTGGAAGGAAACCTGCGCTGGCGTGGCGGTACCTATATTATCGGTGGTTTAGTGACCATAGTTCTCATTGCCTGCGTAGGAACGCTCATTTTTGCGGGTTCGCGCCTTTTTAGTGCGGTCTTGCCTGCAACATCTGTTCCGCCAACTGTTGCTGGACGTACTTTAACGCCTACCACCGATCCCTTGGGCGTCATAGCCACCAATACCCAGCGACCGACCCTCCAACTCGCCACCATTACGCTCGGTCCTCCCACCCCGACCTATACCGAAACCCCAACCATTACGCCCACGCAGGGGCCATGTACTCAGCAGGTGCTGCCCAACGATAGCTTGATTGCTATCATCGCGCGCTGCGGCCATCGGGACTACAAAGATCTGATGCAAACCGTGCTCGATATGAATAACCTGACGGATGCCAACCAAATACAAGAGGGCAAGTCAATTCAAGTCCCTTGGCCGACGGCGACTGTTGATCCTAATGCCGTTCCAACGGCCACGGCCCCGGGAGCGCAAGCTTCAGATAACGGTGATGGCACACTTATTGCTGATGCGGGTATAACACGTGATGCTTCCGGAGTGCGTATCCGACCGACAGAAACCTTGCAGGCTGGTGTGACATGGCACACGGTTAGCGGTGACGAAAACATCATTTCGATTGCCGTTGAATATGGCGCGACCTTACGCATCCTATCTGAGTTAAATCCTGAAGTAGCCTTTTCTCAGTGTGATTTCGGTATTGGGTCAGGCGGTCCCGGTTGCACAGTCCTTTTGTACCCCGGTCAGGAAATTCGTGTGCCGGCCCCAACACCTACTCCCACAGTTCAACCCACGCCATCCGGTAGTGAAACGCCGACTCCAACCGCGACACCGACGTATAACATTCCGTATGCTTTAAGCCCTAGCGATAAAGCGTTTTTCAGAAAAGATGACTTGGTGACCTTAAGGTGGCTTGGGACAGGTGCTTTAGGCCCAGATGAAGCCTACCTTGTGCAGGTGGAAGACCTTACCAGTAAGCAAATCTACACTGCTATGACCCAAGCATTACTGTTTATTGTGCCTCCGGAATGGCAAAGCGATAAAAATGACCGGCATGACTACACATGGACAGTCGGTGTGGTCAAGCAAAGTCAGCCCGATAAGCCTAGTTTTGTTACTGAACCGCACCAATTTACGTGGCAGGGGCGGGGAAATGGATCATGATGCGTAATTTTCGTTTAGTAGGTTTTATTTGTCTGGGAATCTTTGTGGTAGGATGCAGCGGTGCTCCACAGGGTGGCGTCACACCCACAGTAGAAGCCATTGTTGCCACATCCACGCCTGTGCCAACCATTACCTTAACTGCCAGTTTGACACTCGTCCAGCAGCCGGTTGAACAAGTGGCAGTGAGTAGCTCAACACCCACGCCTACTGCTGCTCCGCCTACTCAAACCTTTACACCCAGTCCATCACCGGGGCCATATGAATACACAGTCAAAGCTAATGACACGCTTGGCTATATCATTGCTCAATTTGGTTATACTGATTTGAGTACTGGCCCGGGTAGCATTATCGATCAAGTAGTGCGCCTGAATGACACAATTCAAAGCGCTGACATTTTACCCGGCCCGGGCACGGTAATACTAATCCCACGACAAACAGCAACCCCTGCCGGTGAGAATATTGACACCGCTGTTGCAGTTGAATCAACGAATACTGCTAACGCACCTATCGCTGGAAATGCCACGATTGGGCAATATATCGTACAGCCTGATGATACGATTGTTGGAATTGCGCAGCTTTACAACACGACCTTAGCGGTATTGTTTCAGCTTAATCCTGACTTGCCCGGTATTTTTTCATGTAACCCCGAAATTCCAAGCGGTGGGCCAGAATGCAATGTCACCCTCAAGGTTGGACAGTCGATCAACGTTCCAGCCCCGACGCCGACACCAACGCTGTCACCGACACCGTCTGGAAATGAAACTGCTACACCCACCGCTACCTTTACTGCCCCTATCGTCATATTCCCGCCCGATGGTGCATCCGCAGGAGCTGGAGTATTAAGTCTTCAGTGGGTTGGGGTAGGGGTACTTGAACCTGATGCAGTTTACCTCATTCAGGTTACCGACAATACGGCCAGCAAAATTGTCCTTCAAGCCATTACGCGAAATACGTCATACTCATTACCGGATTCACTTATTCCGACTGATGGACAAACGCACAGTTTTAGTTGGACAGTGTCGGTCGCCAAACCGAATGCAGACAAGGTTTACGGTCAGGTCGGAGGTGTGCCACCGGTACACACCTTCTCGTGGCAAAGCAGATAGCTTGTGAGAATGCTAACCCGAAAACAGGAAGCTTAATTCCTCTTTTCACGACCGCCAAGGTTTGTAAACTCGAACCATTGTCTGAGAACTTTTGTGCTATAATAAAGATGGTAGTGGTTGCAAAGTAAGTGGTGGTGGATAAGAATCTGCCACATGATCGAAGAGACTATCACCTACTCATGTCGATCATGCGGCAGCACGAATATTATACGCAATGGACGGAATAAATGCGGGAATGAGCAGTACC
>JBGAGF010000044.1:0-36161 GCA_044226855.1 Aggregatilineales bacterium | reverse complement strand
TTCCGATTGGGGACAATATACTCGTCTAGCCGCCACAATGGCAGCTTACAACATCGGTCTTTTTATTAACCGCCTTTTAGGTCGCTCATTCGGTGCTCTTGAAACCCTTCTTTGTTGAGTACCGGACAACGCTCTTTAGGCTCGAATGTTCACTTTTGTCCCAACGAGTTATACGGAGTTTTCTCGTCCAGTAAGTGGGCTGTGTGGTAACACCGAACTGTTTGATAGTTGATAGCAGGCAGTGAGTTTCAATGTTTTTCATCAGGCTGGTTCACGTTACAAAACTCGAACAAAAGTAGAACTATCATAAGTTGTGGGTAAGGTCGAAAAGAGAAGGTTCATAGAGAAAGTGAACCCTTGGGGATACTCATGAGCGCGGATTTGCCAGCGATTTCACCCCTGAGAGCATGAATGTAACCTCTTTCAGACAAAGAATTTTAGCTATCAGATCTAAGGACACCTGAAAAATGCTTGTTAATACCTGTGGTTTTTGAGTCAAATGTCTCATCTTTGTTTCTGAATTCTATTATAAAAAGGGTGCTGTACTCTTTTGTGCACAGCACCCTCTAGTTGGATGGTTTATCCTCCCGTAGGTATATCAATCGTAATGGAACCGTCCTTGATCCCATCGCTTGCCTTCTGAATATGAGCCTTCAGATCGGATGGGATTTTGCTGTCCCAATCATGGAAGGAGGCTAGGCCGACACCGCCGTTTTGCAGGGTGGCTGTGCTGATCCCGGCTTTTACAGAACCATCAGCGACCGTCTTCAGGTAGTTGTAGACGGCGACATCAACCTTCTTCTGCGTAGAGGAAATCAAAGCATTCTTCGCCTCAGGATAGGTGTAGTACTGGTCGACATCGAAGCCGACCGCTATCAGATTGTTTTCCTTTGCAGCCAGCAGAGCACCGTTAGCCGCAACACCGAAGACAACATCGCAGCCATTGTTGATTAGATTCTGAGCGGTTTCCTTCCCCTCGGTAGCGTCAACGGAGGTAGGAACGTTACTATCCGTAGTCCGAATATTAATGTAATTATTCATCCCCTTAATATTCTCTCCGGCTTGCCAGACAGCTCCGGCACGGAAGCTCATGATGTAGCGATCACTTCGAGGAGTCCGCATACTAGAGATGGAGCAAACGAAGCCCGACTTGGACATACCTCCAGCGAGGACGCCCGCTAGAAAACCCATCTGTTCTTCGGCAAACATCAAACTCGTGACGTTGCTCAAACCGCCATCGGCGTAGCAGTCTTGGAGAGTGTCAGCACAAGATTGCGAGCCGCTTGTCGGGGCATAGGCGTAGTCGATGATGGCGAATTTGATATTAGAATATTGTTTGGCTTTCATTGCCGTGGCATCCGCCATCGAGGAACCGACGGTGATGATGACGTTGTAGCCTTCGGTCGCCAATAGATCGATGTTCTTCTCATAGTCATTGGGCTGGTTCGATTCCACCAATTTTACCTCCAAACCCATATCTTTAGAGGCATTTTGTACACCGTCCCATGCCAATTGGTTGAAGGCTTGATCATTCACGCCAGCGGTATCAGTAACCAAGCCGATTTTAATCGACAGGCCAGCGGACTGGGCTGCAGCGGTCGTGGGCTGAACCGATATCGCAGTCGGTACTGCTGTTGCGTCCTGAATGGTCGCTGGCTGAGCGGCTGCTTCAGGGGATGTTGTTGGCACAGCGGTAACCGAGCAGGCAGTGAGAAGCATCGTGATCGATAATATAGCGAACAGAACAAGCCAAAGTTTCTTTGACATGCTAATTTCCTCTTTCATAATTCGAGTCAAACGACGTGACGATGAGCTTACAGATTTTGTTCTTTGATCGTGTCCACGATGTTGTCGTTGCGGATAGTCGCTCCGGAGATCATCATCGTAACGAAGACGATTGCTAGAACGCCGACGATACAACCCACAATCGCTCCCCAAGGCAGTGTGAAGGCGAAGCCACTTACCGTGTCGAACTGAGTGTAGATGAACACGCTCAGGGCGATCCCGATTGGCAGACCATACAGCAGGGCGGTCAGCCCATAGAACAGACTCTCGTAGCGCAGCATGCGTCGGAAGCCACCCGGTGTCAGTCCGACCGACTTGAGCATGGCGATCTCTCGACGCCGCAGCTTGACGTTGGTATCCAATGTGTTGACGATGTTAGTCACTCCGATTAGCGTGATCAGCGTCAGGAACCCGTAGAAGAACAGGTTGGTCATTAGCGTGGTCAGGTCTTTGCCCTTATTGAAGTCTGCCATTGAATAGTAAGAGAAATTACCCCCAACGGTAGACTTGTAGAGCCGTTGGATGGCCGCCAACGCCGCGTCTGGATTATTGCTCTTAACGGTCATGTTTCCGGAATTGATCGGGCCAACCTTCAGCAGTTGATCATTCAAAGCGTCGAAGACAGTGTCCGAGACGATCAATTCCGGAGTCAGCGTTATTCCCATCAGCCCCAGAGGTGTCGCCCGTGTGACAGTGCCTATCGTCCATGTCATGCTGGCTGGTGAGTCGTCACCGGTGTGGGCGGACCACTCAGGCATCTTGGAGACTGTCATCGTATCGCCCTGCTTCAGGTTGAACAGGTCGAAATCGTACAGCTTGCCGTCCTGGCGCAGAGTGGGGTGGTTGATCAGGATTCCCAACGGAGCGGCTGGATCGGAATAAAGCCGCACATCCAGACCGAGCTGCGCGGCGTAGCGGGCGAACTCGGCTTGTCCTACGGCACTCACCTCAAGCACAAAGGCGTATGTACCGCCTTCTACAGGGCGGGGTAGATTTTCACGTTTGAGGTCATGTAGCTCCTGCAGGGCTTGGTAAGCCGGGTCGGTGATTACCGAGCGAGCCGGGACGTACAACGAATAGTGAGAGCGTCTGTAGGTCGCCCTCTGTACCTCTGGCAGTTGGCTGACCATGTTGGCAAAGTCGCTGGCGTGGGTTTGCCGGTAGTCAAGGTCGATCTGCAGGTCGTAGTTCATCGCTTGGACAGCTATGCTTTGGGTGGTATTGGTATAGAGTGTCAGGGAGTTGAAAGCAACGAACAGGATGATGCTGATCATGAGCGAGAGCACCGTAGTGCGGTATCGCTTGCGATCGCGCTTGAGGGATTTGAGTGCCAGTTCCCCCTCGAAGCCGAATACACGCCGGATCAGCGGGTTGGTGTGCAGGTTGAGGGGCTTTCCTTCTTCGATCTCACCGCTCTGGCGGATGGCATCAATCGGCGAAACCCGGGATGCGCGTTGGGCTGGAATCCAAGCGGAAAGCAAGATAGTGGCTGCGGAAAACACCACAGTCAAGCCGATGACCAGCGGCGAAACCGCCAGTGGCATCCCTTGCTCCGCGTCCGCGATCAACTGGGAAACGGTTCCTTGAGTGAGCTTCAGTAGGATTCCGACCCCGATGATGGCACCTAAGATGCCCAGCGGGATGCCGATTGTTCCGATGATGCCTGCTTCGATCAGAACCGTCCGGCGGATCTGCGCGCCTGTGGCACCAACACTGGCAAACATGCCGAACTGCTTTTTTCGTTCGCCAATCGAGATAGCGAAAGCATTGTAGATCACAAATGCCGAGCCGCACACGATGAGGGTGATGAGGGTGGCGAGGATCACAGGGAAGAACCGCGCGTAGTTGTTGTGGCTGCTGCCGCCCATCCAACTCAGCAGGTCCTCGTTGTAGATGATATTTTCGGTCGGCTGCCCGTCTTGTTCCGTGCTAACCTCCAACCCGGCGTTCTTCGCGATTTCCGGTGCACTGGTGTCAATACTGCGTGGATCGCGGGCCAAAATCGAGATGTCCACTTTGTCCCCATCTGTCAGTTGTGCAGGGTCAAGGGATGTCAAGGCAGGGAAATCTGCAGGCATGCTGGTCTCAGCGGCCAGCGGTGCCATCACGCCAACCACTGTGTAGGTTTTAGACACAGACGGGCTAAAGGTTTCCCCATCTGCCAGAGCGACATATTCTTCGCCTCCCCATGCCTTAACCATCTCATCGTGGTTAGGGATATTCCGCTGTCCAAAAGTCACCTGCAAGGTAGATCCCGGTTTCAGGCCAAGGCCAGAGTCCGCGATCATCACCGGAGAAACCAGCAGCTCATTCCCGTTCTCAGGAAGCCGCCCGGAGATCAGTTTGATCGATTGGTTTTGGAATGAAAGTGCGTCATAGGCGGTGATGTATAGGTAGGGCCTAACTGTGTTTTTGCTGCCGTAGGTGGCGTTCCCGAGCCAACTACTGAACATCGATGTCTCGACGGCACTGTTTTCGGTGACATATTTCGCGTTTGCATAAGCCACGCTGAGGAACTTCGCGTGCCAATTCCCTGACATGAAGATTTCGTGGTCGATCATTACCTTCTGGAAGCTGACGCCCAATAGGAACACCCCGCAAATCAGGGCAGAAGACATGATGACCCCTAGGATGGTCACGGCAGTACGCTTCTTGTTCAACCGTAGATATTTCAGGGTATACGTCGTCAGGATATTCATGCCCGCACCGCCTCGTCGCGCATAATGTGGCCATCGCCGAAGGTAATGATGCGGTCAGCCTGCAAGGCGATGTCGCGGTCATGAGTCACTAAGATCAGCGTCTGATGGTAGCGTTGGTTGGAAAGTTTAAGCAGCGCGATGATCTCTTTGGCGTTGCTGCTGTCCAAATTGCCGGTCGGTTCGTCGGCTAACATCAGCGCGGGGTTATTGATCAGCGCCCGCCCGATGGAGACACGCTGCTGTTGCCCGCCGGATAGCTGGTTCGGCAGGTGCTTGGCCCGGTCAGCCAGCCCCAGAGTGGTGATAATCTCCTTGAGTCGCGCCTCGTCTAGTTTGCGCCCGTCTAGCAGCAGCGGCAGGGTAATGTTCTCCTCCATGTTGAGGATCGGGATCAGGTTGTAGAACTGGTAGATCAGCCCGATCTGTCGGCGGCGGAAGATGGCCAATTGGGTCTGGTCAAGGCCGAAAAGGTTCGTGCCATCCACCAGCACCTCTCCGGACGTGGGTGTGTCCACGCCGCCCAAGATATGGAGCAGCGTCGATTTGCCGGAGCCAGAAGGACCGACGATGGCGACGAATTCTCCCTTTTCCACGCTGAAGCTGACGTCATCGATAGCCCTGATTTGCGTATCGCCTTTTCCATATACCTTTGAAAGGTTATTCACCTTGAGAATTTCCACGACAGACCTCCAAACTCTTATAGTACTGACGTTCATAGCATACGGATGGCAGGTGACTCTGCGGTGACTCCAATTGTGACAATTTATTCACATAACACGGTATTTGGCTGTAGGGAAGGGGGTCAGTAAAGGGGCGAGGCCATGACTTCTGCCCACATAAAAATTAAGTAAGCTCGCAGTAGGATGGTTTGAAAACTCGAACCAAATTGGCTTTACTGTAATGAACTTATGTTCTATAATAAGGATATGTTTTTCGCTCAAAATTCGTCAGCGTACTGTGTGAAATCTTTGTGTGGGATAGTACTCCAAAATTGTACGGCAGCGGCACAGCCTAAACTGCAAAAATGCAGCGGCGGACACACGGGAGCTTCCCGCGGCATTTGCGCCATTTCAGCGGAATCAGCCGAACCACCCGCTGTCATAAAATGTCAATTCGGCGGCATCACGGGAGCGTACCGCCAGACAATTCGGCGGGAAATCTGCAAATTCTGCACAATGTGCGAATCATTTGCATTATTGATTGCACTTGATCGACCTTATGCATAATCGGCCGGAAGCAGAGGATGTGTCAGGGCGGGTTTTTCCACCTAAACCACTCCGCGGAAAAGACGGATCTCGAAGCTGGTTCCCATGCCGTGCTGGCCGCGAACGGTAATATCCCCATCTTGGGCGTTAAAGATGGCTTTGGCCAGCGCCAACCCGATGCCGATACTGTTCTCACCTGCGTTTGCACCGCGGTAAAAGCGGTTGAAGATGTTGGGCAGGTCTATGCTCGGGATGCCTTCGCCGTCGTCGCTGATGGTGATCTCGGCGTACAGAGAGTTGGCTGTGTATGCGATCTCGATCTTGCCGCCCTCCGGGGTGTGCTCCACACAGTTTTTGATCACGTTAGTCAGGGCTTCTGCGCTCCAGTTGAGATCGCCTGTAAAGCTCGCGCGGTCATCCCCGTGAACTTCAAGCTGCAGTTTTTTGATCTCAATTGGGATGTGTAGTGGTTCCAGCGCGCGCCGCACCAGCTCACGAAGTGTCACCGGTTCACTTTTGAAGGTCGCTGTGCCTGCATCCAAGCGGGCCAGCTTGAGCAGAGCCACGACCAGCCATTGGATTCGCCCAAGCTGCGTGCGCAGCCGCTCGACGAAGACACGCCGGTCTTCCTCAGGCGGGTCGTCTGCCAGCAGGTCGGCCAGCACTCCCAGCGAGGTCAGGGGGGTCTTAATCTGGTGGGAGATATCGGCGATCAGGTTGGAGAGGGCCGTCTTATCCTTTTGCAGCAGCTCAGCCTGTTCGCGTAGGCGCACGGTGACCTTATACAGGTCATTCTTCAGCAGGCTGAAGCTGCCTTCGCCGTTGTCGCGCACATCGAGGGCACAATCGCCCGCTTCGATCTGCCGTAAGTAGGCTGATAGCCCGCCCACACGTGCGGAAATAGAGCGTCTATACCCTGCAATCAGCAGAGCGAACCCGGCGCAGGCTAGCCCGATGAGTACCAACTCAGTCGGCAGTAGGTGTGCCAACAGCCCGGCACCGATGCCACCTTGCGCTGCCCCCAAGTCTTGTAGACTATATTTCTCCAACACCTGACGACCTCGGCTAACGGAAAGAGCGTCCGTCTCACTAAGATCACTCACCACCTGCGCCTCCGCCTGAGGATATTTCTGCACCACCGTGCCAACGATGCCAGCGTATGTATCAGCAAGCGCTCCGTTAACATAGATCATCATCGCTAGACTGAGGGCGACAGATAGGAGGACTGCAGCCAGTGATAGAGCCGTCATGCGAAGCAGCAGACGTCGATCTTCGGTATGGTTGAGAAGATCCATGTTAGTCGCCTGCCTGATAGCCTAGGCCGCGTATGGTCTTGATCAGCGCCGGGTTCTGAGGGTCGTTTTCGAGCTTCTCACGTAAGCGCTTGATATAGACAGTAAGGGTGTTGTCGTTGACGAAATCCTCATCCACATCCCAGATTTGGGCCAATATCTGGGCGCGGCTGAGTACCCGCCCTTGGTTGGTGACCAGCACGAGCAGCAGGCGGTATTCCAGTGCGGTCAGAAGCACCTCATGATCGTTCTTGTACACCTTGGCCTGCTGAGTGATCACCGTTACATCTCCGCAGGTAAGGATGTGGTCAGATGCCTCGACTGGCCCACGTCGACGCATTACGGCCTTTATGCGTGACATCATCTCGCGCAGACGGAAGGGCTTGGTGAGGTAGTCGTCTGCCCCTAGATCAAGACCAAGGACAATGCTAGCCTCTTCGTCGCGAGCAGACAGGATGATAATAGGTGTATCCCCGGCAGCACGGATTTCTTTACATAGCTCGTAGCCGCTTCCATCTGGCAAACCGAGATCCAGCAGTACCAGATCAAAGGGACTGTGCTGGATAAGGGCGCGGGCTTCCTCTAGGCGGTAAGCGAGGCTGACTTGGAAACCATCCTGCTTGAGCGAGTATTCTACTCCCATGGCAATGGTGGCATCATCTTCGACGAAAAGAATAGCGGGCATGGAAAGCTTCCTTAAATTTAAGGTAGTGGTTGCAAAGTAAGTGGTGGATAGAAATAATCTGCCGCATGATCGAAGAGACAATCACGTACTCATGTCGATCATGCGGCAGTCGCAATATTATACGCAATGGACGGAATAAATGCGGCAATGAGCAGTACCATTGCAAAGATTGTGGTGCCTACCGCGTGATACGACCACACGAGAAATACAGTGCAGAAAGCAAAGCTAGGGTACTGCGAGCCTATCGGGAACGGATGAGCTTGCGCGGCATCCAAAGAGTGTTCGGAGTGTGGCGCAAAACCGTGCTCCGCTGGCTAGAAGCTTGGGTGGCACAGTTACCGAGCCTAGTCGAAACACTCTTGCCTGCTCAAGCAGACGATGTGCTGGAACTGGACGAACTGGTCAGCTTTGTGAGCGAGAAATGGTTCAAGCGCTGGTTGTGGACGGCGCAATGTCGGCGCACTCGTCAAATTGTGGCTTACGCCATCGGTGACCGTTCGCAAGACACTTGCCGCTTGCTGTGGCAAGCCATTCCTAGCGATTATCGTTCAGTTTCCCTATTCACCGATCACTGGCACGCTTATGAACTGGTTTTACCAGCTGAACACCATCATCCCGTCAACAAAGGTAGCGGACTGACCAACCATCAAGAACCTTGGTACAACACGCTCCGTCAATGGAATGGTCGCCACACCCGTCGCACCTTATCCTTTTCCAAAGAAGATCGCTACCATGATCTCATCACGCGCTGGTTTATTCTGGAACATAATTTGAGCATGCGTTCATCACTTACCTTATGACCACTACCACAAAATTAGTTATATTGTGGCGCTACCTAGGACCAAGAACACCTTGTGATCGCTGATACTGTCCCTGAATGTGAAGTGAAACGTGGTCAAAGATACTTTTGAATTGGTCCCATAAAATGAATAGGAGTGGAACAAGGTGTTTCACAACATGTTAGTGCTGCTCTCGATCAAGCCATCATCGAGTATTTGATCACGTGTGTGCTCACACTTGAAACCTTCCAATTGTAGATGTCTTGGCCTCATCGCCTGAACCAAACGATGATGTTTCTGAGCGAATTGTGGCGGTTCAAGGGCGGCTGGATAAGAATCAACGATCTATTCGTCAGTTGGTCGATGCTGTGGAAAATGGGCTTCTCAACCAGCCTTCAAGCGTGGTTGCAGGAACGTGAGTTAATTGCAGGTGTGGTACTTTTCCAAGATCTGATTGTCGGCCCCAACGAGTTCCGAGTAATCGGTGACAAGCAGATTATGGAATGGATTGAGAGTATTCGCATAGCGCTTACTAGCGATAATATTGAATTCGCAAAGCAATCGATCATATAATTCCGGGTGAAGATTTTGCATTTGTCTAGGATATATCTAAAATCTCAATAGTTGCTACATCTATCCTACTACCTGACCACAGAGATGAATAGAGATAAAATTATGGTATCCTCCTCCATCTGATACCATGGGAAGACAACAAAAACATCCAGTGAAATTGACGAATGAAGAGCTTGAGTATCTGAGAAACGTCACACGAACAGGTAAACAGTCAAGCCGAGTTCTGACACGCACCCAAATTTTGCTATGGAGCGATGAAGGCAAGCCGGATAAAGAAATTATCGCCCTGTTGAAATGTGCGCCGATGGCAGTAACAGCCACCCGCGAACGGTGGGTGAAAGAAAAGCGTTTGGAAGACTTGCCACGGGCGGGTGTGAAACCGCTGTTGGATGCTAAAGAGGAAAGTCTGCTGGTGGCTTTGGCCTGTAGCGATGCTCCAGAAGTTCGTAGTGAGTGGACGATGCAACTCTTGGCGGATAAGTTAGTCGAATTGAAGGTGGTCGAACGCATTAGTGACGAGACAGTACGGCGGGTGCTGAAAAAGACAAACTTAAACCCTGGCAAAAAGAACAGTGGTGTATCCCAGAAGTGAATGCCCATTTCGTTTGGCGTATGGAGGCTGTTTTGGATTTATACGCGGAGTCATTCAAGCCTTGGCAGCCTGTGGTCTGTTTTGACGAACGACCTTGTCAATTAGTCGCTGATGTTTTTGAGCCTTTGCCACGCAAGGCGGGACGCGCTCAACGCGTTGATTATGCCTATGAGCGTCATGGGGTTTGCAATGCTTTTGTGCTGTTCCAACCTTTGGCCGGTTGGCGCGAAGTCAAAGTCACTGAGCGGCGCACCAAGCTGGATTTTGCCCACGTCATGCGTGAATTGGTAGATGTTTATTTCCCGGATGCGGAGAAGATTCGCGTCGTTTTGGACAATCTCAATACCCACAGCCCTGCCGCCCTCTATGAAGCTTTTGAACCCCACCAAGCACGACGGTTGCTCCAAAAAGAGTTTCACTATACACCCAAGCACGCTTCTTGGCTGAATATGGCTGAGATTGAGTTTTCGGAAATGGTTGGACAGTGTTTAAGGCGGCGCATTCCTGACCAAGCCACCTTGACCACCGAACTGACCGTCTACACGCGACAGCGCAATGACGCCCAAGCCACCGTTCGTTGGCAATTCGATGTTGCTCAGGCTCGTAGCAAGTTGGGCCTTCTTTATCCCCAACTACCTTAGTGGTCAGGTACTAGATATTTCGGCACTGAATTGTTTTCCGGATCTCCGCGTATCACGTGCAGACACACAACTGACTCCCAAAACTAGGACTATAAGCAAAAATTGCTGAACAGCAATCACATGGTCGGAGTTTTCCAGCAATTGCAAGACACCTCGATATCAGTTTTAGAGCTGTATGGCATCTAGCTATCAATAAAACTAAGACTCCTGTGAGACCCAGACTGAATTGATATTCAAAGAACTTAATGGTTTTTATAGATTTATTCCTGAGCAATTCCTTTTAGGTTTTCTATTGTTTGTCGAAAATGCTTCGATGACGTACCGTCTCGATAGTCTACTAGCACCTGCACAAATCAAAATGTTTTGCAGAATCAATTATGCGACAATGACTGGTCACGAAGCACACGCAAATAAGCAATAATGTCGGTAATTTGCTGATCATTCCAATCCGGGCGTCCGCCACTCGGCGGCATAGATACACCCGTCACGTTGTCGGGATGTCCGGCTGGACGACCTGCGCGGATAAATGCCAGTAAATCGGCATCAGGTGCATACAGAATGAGCGGGGATGTGACCAGAGGTAATCCTAACCCGGGTACACCTTGGCCCTGAAAACCGTGACATCCAGCACAAGTTTCTTCAAAATGCTGCTTGCCGCTTTCAATATTGCCGCTGCCTGTAGCTGCAATGATAGTATCCGTTTGAAATGCTGGTGTTGGTGCAAATGTCGCTTCAGACGCGTCAATCGGGTTTTCAGCAGAGTCAGGGTCTATAAAGATATGCTTTGAACTAAGAAACTCGGTACCACTTAAAACATATATTTCCCCGGCATTCACTCGATCGTTGTGCTCTCCGTCTCCTCCCATGGCATTCGGAGCAATATCGATATAGCCGTCATGGTTGACATCACCGATGCTCAAGGCATAGGGCATCATGTCATTCTGATCACCTCCGATAATAAAGCGCACGCGTAGTTTTTCTGGGGGCGAAAATAGTAGAATCTTGTCATTCTGATTAGGAAGGCCGCCGTATTCACCGAAAATGATTGCCATCATTCCGGCATTATGGCGTATGCGCCCATCATAACTCGTTCCGTCATAGTCAGGTGCGCCATAAAATAAATCGTCTACACCATCATGATCCAAATCCCCGGCTCGCAATGTGTCGCCTGCCTTGCTATCCGCTTGATCGGGATAAATGACAACGCCTCTTCCTAGTTCTAGATTATTCAAGTCGAACATCTGACCAGTAAAGGGTTCATGACTGTATATAATCCATGCTTCGCCTGCTTCATCGAGATTTTCTTCCGGGCCATCGCCAATTAATGTGCCGAGAATCAAATCAAGACGCTTATCGCCATCCATATCCCCGGCTGCAATTTCCTCTCCTAATAGGTCATTGGCGTTTTGTCCGTAAACCACACTGATACTGTTATCAATCGGGCGACCACTGGCATCTAGTTTTGCTGCAAGGTCAATCGTCTGCCCCCGTAGTGTGGCGGTACCAAAAACGATGAACGTTTCACCGCTGTTATAACGCGTGTTGCCGGGACCATCGCCGCCGCCGAACGAGAGCCCGCCAATTCCACTTGAGGCTCGCCAAAGTCCTGCGCTAACCGTTGCGTCATCAAAGCCGTCGCCGTTGAAATCATCACCCCATACTGTCGAACCGAGCAAATCGTCAAAGTCGGCGCCAATAATTCGCGTTGCATCAGCAGGTGGTTGGCGCATATCGGTGACTTGACCATAGCGCGACTGCATGTTTTTGTCGCCATAAATAATCCAAGCCTCTCCGGCATTAATTCGCTCATCATTTTCGCCATCAGCCTGATTGGCACCGATTAACAAATCCTGTATTCCATCCCCGTCAAAGTCGCCTCCTTCAACCCATAACCCCATACGATCTTCGCTGGTCGCTCCGTAAAACACCATCAAATCGTCGCCCATTTTTCGCAGGTCAATATCGCCATGCTGCACAAAATCGCTGCTTCCAAAAAGCAAATAGACAGCACCGGCATTAGAGCGATCTCGCTGAGCACCATCACTATTCTGGGCGCTGAAAAGAAGATCGTCAAAACCATCCCCGTTGAAATCAGCGGTATAAGTCTCCGTTCCTGCCATATCTCCCGCATAGGCTCCGTAAATCGAAAAGCCTTTCTCCCAAGGCATCATACTTTCTGATGACGTTTGTCCATGAATAAGGCACAGATTAATGATGATTCGGATGTGTCCTGCACTTCCTCGCCATTCACCATCCAATGAGTGAGTCGCGTTTTGTCCAGTGATCGCGATATCCCCACAGTCATTGCCATCAAAATTACCGATGTCCAATGGTTTGCCTGTAGTTGAGGCACCGACGGGCGAGTCATAATAGGTAAACTGCCCGGCCTGATTGGTGTATTGTAAATCCCACGGCTGGTTACCTGTTGGAGGTACTGGAGTCTGTGCTCGCATTGGAACGATGCTAAATGCACCAACTGCCATGGAAATCAGGATAAAAATGCAATAATGATGGAGAATTTTGTGCTTAATCATTTTCAATGACATTCATGTAATTATTAAAGTGACAAAAGAAACATAATGAGATCATCCCTCTGTTGTTTGGTCAGATCATTCGCTACACTGTGAATCTGGTCGGTATGACTAAGTAGGTTCTCAAGTGTAAGCACCACGCCGTCATGCAAATATGGTGCAGTCGCCCATAAACCACGTAATGAAGGCGTATCGAAAGCTTCATATTGTTCCAGTGAGAATCCTGCACCTGTCAGGTTGTGCGGTTTTTGGTCGGTATACAGGGGCGGAGTATGGCAACTACAATCGGGAGATCCACTCATAAAAAGCTGCATCCCGCGTTGAGCGGAAGGATTTAACGAACCATCGGACATTCGATAAGGGCTTGGTAATGGTTTGAGAGACCCCACATAAGCCGTGAGCGCATCGAGATCAACCGAACGTCCGGCATCAACGGTATGTACGGTAGGATCAAATGCACCTTTAATCAATCCATCGCCGAGCATTACATAACGAATCTGATCCTCAATCGTGTCCTGAAGTTCCGTCATATCGCCTGCCCAATTGTAGGGCGGCAGCAGTGCCAAACCGCCTAAGGCCGGGGTATTGCGTGGGCCGCTTCGAAAATTAATCCAAGAGCGTGTGTCGGTGCGTCCATCAATATGACAGTTGGCACAGCTTATCGCTCCGTCACTCATAACGGGAGAATCCGCACTATTAAACAGAATTTTGCCGCGAAGAATATCTGGTGCGAGCGGGATATCCGTCACCGATATTACTGTTTCAACGGTGTAATTTACGCTATTAATGACCGACACAGTTCCGTCCAAGGCATTTAGGACAAATAGCCGCAGACCGTTTAGCCATATTCCAATCGGATTTTTTCCAACCGGAATGTATGCAAGCCGTTTAGAAGTTGTAGCATCCTCAACCAAAACGGCATCACTGCCTGCTAAGGTGATATATAGTATTCGTCCATCCGTGGACACCGCTAAATCGGAGGGCAGATTAACTGGACGATCATGTTCTGAAACCGTTAAGCGCTGATCTCGATCACCCGTTCTGCGACTAATATCCAAAATGCTGACGACAGGAAACCAATCCTGCATGTATTGCAACGAAACTAATGCTAGACCCGTGCGTGTCTGCGGAATATAAGCGCGCTGGCCATCCGGTGCGATCGTAATTGTGCGTGCTTGTAAGCCATCAGGTTCTACGTTGATCGAGCCCACTACAAATGGGGTGCGTTCGACATTTATGATTGTAACTTTGCCGCTGTAAAGATGAGTTACTAGCAGCCAGTTGCCGCTTAATGCCAGTCCGGTAGGCGCGTCAGATACGTCAATGCGATGGATGACTTCGCCAGTAGCCGGGTTAAGTATCGCAATCTGATCGTCGGCTTGGCAGCTAACATAAATACGCCGCTGATCGTTAACAACACCATACGGCATATGTCCAACGTGATAAGTTTCGATCACCTGCCGGTTGCTCAAGCTAATCACTGCCAGTGCATTTTGATCCCACAGTGTGACTAGAGCCATCTTTCCGTCCGCACTTATAATAGCACTACGTGGGCTACCGCCAACCGCTATTTCAGCCAGCACCGAAAAGGTCGTGGTATCAACCAGTGTTACGCTGTTACTATCCGGGTTAATTGCGATCAGCTTGTGGTCATGTAGCGTCAAAGGTTTGCTGGACTGGCTATCAATTAGTGCTGGTAAGATCGGCAGAGGTTGCGGAGAAGCAATCGGCGTTAAACGTAAGGGAATGGGTGTTATTTCTAGCGTTGGTGTCGGCGTATAAGTGATCTGTGGAATGGACGGAATCGCTTGACCACTGCAACCGCTGAATAGAATACATATCATTCCGTAAACGAGTTTTCGCCAATTCATCGTTCTAAATTCACCACTGTCTGTTCCATCAGGATGTCAGGTGTATCCCATCCTTTTGTTTCCATAAGGTCGATGAAGGCACGTCGTAACAACAGCCGTACATCCACCGTGATTTTGGTCACGTTATCTGAGGTATCAAATTCATAGGTTGATAGATCATCTGCCAAAGCGGGAATTCGGTTATCACTGATAAGTCGTGTCTGCCGCCAATAAGCATAAGTAGGAGTCTCGCCGGTATAATAATCACCCAAGATTTTCGCAAATATGACGCCCGGTTGTCCCGCGTAATGTCCGGTCTTGCTATCTCCTATACCTCCCCAAGTCGGAATTATGGCTCCTTGTGTCAGTTCAAGAGATCGCCCACTTTCATCTTTTGCCGTGACAATCAAAATCATATTGCGTAGTGGATTGTCCGTCGGAATATCGTGTCCCGCACCTGTATTGGTCACGCGCACAGATATATGTAGGTTATCAGTCTGCCATTGGGTCTCAACCTGCAGCTCGGCTGCTTCTTGAAGCAAACGAGCATCTGCCGCACCGGGCATAAGATGGCTAAAAATAGTCTGCGGGTCACGCTGAGGAACGTACTGCGTTATATCAGGGGGCAATTGGACAAATTGAGCTACCCCGGTATGTGGCATGTGACAATCTTGGCAAGTTTTCCCTGTTTCGCTGTTGTTGTACGGACTATTCAGCCATTCACCGAAGCTGTCATAAACATTCACGCCCCAGAACGTCCCTATATGGCAGGCGGCGCAGAACTGGCTCTTATTCTGTAGGGGTGAGTGAATGTCATCGCCGGGGGTGTCGTCTAATGGCCCGAGGAAAACCTGTTCTTCAAGTTCAGGACGTAAGAATACAAGAGACTGAACGCCGGGAAGATGTGGGGAAGGCTTGCCATCTTTCCCCAAATTCACGTTCCATATTTTGTGACAAAAGTCGCAGGTGATCCCTTCCTGTGCCACACCTTTCGCTTGGTTGGGATCACGCAAATCGAGTGTGCTAAACGCCAGCAAAGGAACATGGCAAGCAGAACACTGTCCGGTTTCATTTGGAAAATCCAGCCGAAAGCCGACTCCAGCATCATCCAGTCCCAGTGAGGGTGCGGTTGGGATATTAATGCCAGCACTCTTGTCATAGTGATAGGTGGTCGGGAGTCCTTTTATGCCATCGAGTGTTGTCCCGTTGTAAATGGATAAAAAGCGTGGATTTAGGGCCGAGTTGGAGTGAGCATCCTTTTTCCATTCGTCAACAGGGAGTGTAGTGTTAGCCGTTTCTACATGAGCAGCATGACAACGTCCACAGGCGGTTAAATTGTCTGGGTCAAGGATCGGAGAGATAAATTTATAATCTGGATTATCACTTGTGGGATGAGGGCGCATGACCAGTTGAACATTATCCAATTCGCTGGTCGTAGTGACTGTGATGTAATAATTTGGTGCCGATGCAGTGATGTGAAAGGCCGTACCGCTATCTTTAACGGGCAGTGAAAAATATCCCTTGGCATCAGTTAGCGTGTATGCTGATTCACCTTGAAATCGCACATTAGCATTGGCAACAGGGCCATCATCACTCATCACGATTCCGTGCAGTAATAGTTCACTGGGGCGCGAGAGCAGCCAAATACTTGCTAGAATTATTCCAACAACAATGAAAAAGAAGATCAATATCACGGCACGTTGTCGAGTAAACATGACTACAGACTATAGCGTGTTAAAGACCTGCCCTTCTGGCACTTTGGGCGGGAATTTATGGTTTAGAATGACACAAGTGTATCGGTATTCACCAGCGAATTTGCGTGGGTTGAGTATTTTCATGACGATTGGCATGAAAAGCTTGTGATTGGGTAGAGTGCAATTCCGCCGCAGATCATTCAGGCAGAAGGAAGTGATTTCAGGCCTATGTTAAGCTCAGGATCATACACCAAGAATGCTGCCAAGGATTCGTCCAGCTCAATGCCGCCTTTCTGAACCTCGATCACATCAGGCCGTTTGTTGTGCAACAAGTTGTAAGCATGATAAATATGTGTAAGGGCATCAGCATCAGTAAGGTTGTCAAATGTCGGTAAGTCTTGATAAGCTTTGATTTCTTTGTCCCACGTTACGCGCACAAACCACCAGTTCAGGCTATTTGATTGACTAGGGTAGGGATCTTCCTTCAGCGCATCTTTTGGTGTTTGCTGCCGTGCCCATAACAGAACCAGCAGCGCTATTTGATCGTGGCTTACGATGTCGTCCGACGCGATGATAAGCGGATGCGAGAGCGCAAGTGAGTATCCATCGTCTGGTCCATAAGTTGTTAGCACGCGGTCAGCCAAGGTGAGTGTCAGGCGTATTTTATTAGCTAGCTGCGGGATGGTATTGAGTTCTGCAATTTTTTCTTGAAACGTTGCTGCATCACGATGTAACACCATGCGGCTGTGGTCACTAATCCATCCGATTGCATTCTTCAACCCCAGAGTCGCTCCGGCAAGCACATGTTTACCCAATCGCGGCAGGTTGATTATGTGGTCAACCCGGTCCAAAATTTCAGCGACCTGCAGATCATCACCCCAATGGTGATTTCCTTGAGGTATACCGGGGATATAAGCTTGGTCGAAAGGCACTTCTTCAAAACAATGCACGACTGCTCCAGCATTTTCTGCCGCTACCAGTAACCCGTTTTTTCGCATGTTGGCGCGAGTTGATCCGATAGTTTGATCAGCAAGATGACGTACAAACTGTGCGCCGCTCATATCGCCGACATAAATTGTTCCTGCGCCACCAGCTTTTAAGACCTTTACCACGCCTTCAAGGACTGCCGGTGAAGTCACAGAAGGTGCCCCGTAATCGGAATTGCTGGCAACTTTGATAAACACTGAGTCGCCCGGCTTTAGCCAGCTCAAATCAGTTGCAGCACGCATTGCTGCCTGAACCGCATCGGTAGCAGAGGTTTCAGCAGAGTCAAATGTGTGAAGATATACGTGCGCAGTAGTCTGTATATCAGTGGCTTGTACTGTGGTGGATGGGAGCCGAGGAATTTTGGTTTCGATTAGCGAAGCCAGTGTTGAACTGGTTATTCCGAGAAATCGTCGTCGCGATATTTTAGAAAAGTGTCGAGACATAATAGTACTCAAAATATCTGTGAATTAATTCACGGATATTTTACCACATGAAAGGTGTGTTGCTCTTGATTAAATGTTAGAGGAAAAGTTGTAATAATTTCATGGATGTCCAACTGGAATTACTCCAATAATATGGAGCAAAGATGAATTGCAGTATCACTTCATATCTATAGTCTTTATGATCGGTGTAAATATGTAGGACTGTGCCGATATCGCCGATTCTTAATTCATGTCCTCGGGTTAGAACAGCGATTTGAACAACAAAATATTAGTGATGGAGATAAGCAGGTTGCATTGGTGTGGGCGGTGAACAGCGCTGCTACGTTTGCAGGTAGTATTGGGGCGACAGCTCTAGCAATGCTTTACGGTATCAAACCGTTTTACTTATGGGAGCCGGTTTTTATGCGCTGTGTCTTATTTATGTCTATTTGTTTGTGAAGTGACGACTGTTTTGGTGCGCCGTAACTAATCTTTCACGTTGTCTCAGTTTCAATGTTCCCTAGAAAACTCCAATGACCTTGTTAACCCCTTCTGGTGCGATATCAAGGAAAGGGCTTAATCTCCAAACTGGCGCAACTAATTATCACTTGGTCTGACTAGCCGAGCCAATTACGACCAAGTGACAGTTCAGCAGAATCATCATTTCGCTCCAGTCAAAACCCGTGAAGCGCTGCCTTCTTGATCAACAAATTACTTCACTGAACCCAAGGTAATGCCGGAAATCATCCGCTCGGAGAGCACCACAAACAGGATGACGGTCGGTACAATCACGATCACGACGCCCGCGAATAATCCAGCCCAATCGCCCGAATAGGTCATGGAATTTTTAAGCGAATATAAGCTCAACGAGAGCGGACGCATTTTGGGGTCTTGAATGAAAATCAGTGCCAGCTGGAATTCGTTCCAGAGGGCGATGAAGTTGAAGATGGCGGCGGTAATGATGCCGGGTGAAGCCAACGGCAGCATTACCCTACGGAAAACATCGAAGTCATTACAACCATCGATGACGGCGGCGTCTTCAATCTCTTGCGGAGGCTCACATAGACCAAAATCAACCCCGGCATGGTATTAATCAGCTTAAGACCTGCCAGCATCGCAAACAATGGAATGAACAGCAGCGGATAGGGAATACCAATCCCTGCAATGAACACCATCGTCAACAGCCCACGTCCTCTAAATTTGGCCCGGCTTAAAACATAAGCAGCGGGAGCTGACACCAGCAGAATGAAGAAAACCGAGATACCTACCAAGATAAGGCTGTTGATGAAGCTCTGGCCGACCTGCGAGTTTTCCCAGACACGGGAATAGTTCTGGAACTGCGGCTGGGCCGGGATTTCAAACGGTTTACGGAAAACATCACGATTGGTCTTAAATGATGCCAATGCGACCCATGAAATGGCAAGAATCGTGAACACAGACCAGCCACCGAGCAAAATATAAGAGGGTAGATGTGCGAGCCATTGTGTGTTTGCCCGTCTACGCGGCTTGGACACTGCCATAGAACGGCTATCTTCGAGTAATCGCTGTGTCATGATATTGTCCTCTTAATATTGAACCGTTTCGCGGCGGGTAATCAAACGAATCACGAGCACGATCAGGATGACGACCAATAGTAACATGACACCAACTGCCGTCGCGTAACCAAGGCGATAGATCGGCTGACGCTGACCAAAACCGAGAATATACAGATAAACGGCGACCGTGTAGGAACTGGGATTGGGTTCGAGACCTGTGAATGAAAAAGGAAACTCGAAAATTTTGACTGCGTGAATACTCCACAAGACCAGGCCGATGCTGATGACATCCCAGAGTAGCGGGACGGTTATATGCCAGAACTGCTGAATTTGCGTAGCGCCGTCCAGCTTGGCCGATTCAAAAAAGTCCGGCGGGATTTTGTCGACGCCTGCCAGCAGCAGCACGACATAAAAACCAACCTCAATCCAAATGATCGCAATCATCATCGACACAAAGATAGTATCTGGTCCCATCCATGTGAATTTGGCTAAGTCGTTAAGGCCAACCAATTTAAAAAACGAAGCTAGAAGGCCGGTATTCGGGGTGTACATATAACCCCATAGAGTGGTCAACGCAATCACGGCGATGATGTTTGGTAAAAAGATTACGCCGCGAAAGAATTTCTTCCCGCGAATGCCGGAAGAAATCATCATTGTCATAATGAAGGCAAGGGCAAAAATAATCACGCCACCAACAACGAGAATACCCAATGTATTGCGAATACTTGTCCAAAAAAGATCATCGCTAATGAGTTCCCGGAAGTTGCCAAATCCGATAAAACGCATATCCGTACCGAAGCCGCTCCAGTCATAAAAACTGTAAATGAGCGCTTGGAAAGTCGGCACTAAAAAGAAAGCGAGATAGAGCGCTGAGGCAGGAAACAAGAAAAATAAGATGAAACGCTTCGAAATTCTCATACAAGTTCCTGATCAATAAATCTTTTGCCGGATGCCTGAGGGAACGAGCATATGCCCGTTCCCTGAACGAATGCCCTGTATATGTGTTTACTTGGCTGGTGGGTGGGCAGCCCAATATTCCTTGGTCTGTGTCGCAATTTGATCAACAAATTGCTCTGGCGTCACTTTGCCTTGCCAGACACTAACGTAAGCCGGATAGAGAATGGTGTTCAAGTATTCGCTGTAGAGCGACGCGACATTATCGACATCACCGTAAGTGGTGACGGCACTCGCCGCCGCCGTCTTGGCATCGGCAATGATTGGATTCCACTCGATATACTTGTTGGTGACACCGACCAATGACTTATCGGTGAACTCCTGTTGAATCGCATCTGACATAATGAAGCGCAGGAAATTGAATGCTTCGTCCGGATGCTTGGTATCTTTGTTGATCATGAAGGCTAATAGCAGCGCATAAACATCGGTTGTGGAGCCTTTTCCACCTGAAACTGATGGGAAGCTGAAGCCGCCCCATTGGAATTCGGGATCGGTGGTGGTTTGCAGTTCAACCGGCAGCCATGAACCGACCAGTTCCATACCAGCCGTGCCGAGCGCTAAGGTTTGCTGACCTTGTGGCCAGACATAACCCAATGTTTCCGGAGGTACGCAGCCGCTGTCCCATAGTTGACGGGTCATCTTAGCCGCTTCCAAGACCGCAGGATCACGCCACAGTTCGCCTGTCGTGTCCGCAGCAGCAGTACGCAGCCAACCCGGCCCCTTAATACGTGCGAGCATCTCGGTCAGATAGAAGGCGGCATAACCCGGTTCGTTGCCTTCAGCGGCAATCGGCGCATAACCAGCGTCTTTGAGCTTGGTGCAAGCGGCCAGCAGATCATCCCAAGTCTTGGGGATTTCGACGCCAGCTTCTTGGAAGACACGCTTGTCGTACCAGAACTGCACCGTGTTGTAGATATAGGGGATTTGATAAATCTTGTCATCCAGCGAGAACATATCGAGCGTACCCGGCAGGAAGACATCCGAAAGGGGTTCTTCGTGGTCGAGCGCCGGTTGAGCCACATAATCGTTCAGCGGCAGACCGAAGCCAGCGCGCATCAAGCCACCGGCAATCTGGTCGGCGTCCTGATCAACGAGGTCAATGACCGTACCACCGCTGAGGGCTGTACGCACCAGTGTTTGATTTTGACGACCGTTCCAAACCGCTTCGATCTTGATGCTCGGATTCTGTTCTTCAAATTTGGCAATGGCGTCCTGAATGACCAGCGCCTGACCTTCCGTCTCGTTCCACATCGACCAGTAAACGAGTTTAGTCGGCTCTTGAGCATTAACGACCGCTACACTCAGCAGCCCCACTAGAAGTAAAAATAAAAATGCACGCTTCTTCATCTGTAATCTCCTCATATATTTATGTCATTCCTTGACGATTTCATAAGTAGTTTTGGTGTATTCACCTCCTTAATTTGACCTGATCATCTCCAAATCTGAAGTTCATGTCATCGACTCGTCGAGTGAAATGACGAACGTCAGATTGGCAGGTTGATCCGGATTTTGACCATTGGACATGGCACGGTAATAGGCCATCATCTGCATGACGGGCAGATAAGCAACCGATCTCGCCCATCGCGGAAGCTTGGTATCCAAATATACAAAATTTGACCCGTTTGCTAAGTCGGCGCTGTAGTCAGCTTCAGCAAAGGCCAGAATTTGTGCGCCGCGCTGCTTCATCTGGCGCAAAACGGCTGCCTCTTGCGCATGGGCTTCTTCAGAAATAAGTCCCGTAATTAGTGCGTGCTCGTTGACCATGGACATTGGCCCATGACGAAATTCCAGCATGTGGAAGGCTTCGCTGTAAGACAGCGACATCTCTTTCATCTTCAACATGCCTTCGTTGGCAATACCATACAACGCCCCCGAACCGAGGAAGAAAAAACGCTCAATCTGCCTGTCTTCCCCAAGCTTCCGCGCAAGTTCGTGATAATCACGGAGCAAACGCGTCGCGACATCGGGGAGTGTTTCAAGTTGGTCAAGGTCAGTGTGACCGGCTATTGAGGCGGCCATTGCTTGGGTGACGATCAGCATACTGGCAAAAGAGCGGGTCTGGGCAAGGCTGGTTTCTTGGGCGCGGTCGATGGCGAAGACCAGATCAGCTTGTTTCGCAAGGGTGCTGGTACTGCTACAGGTAACGGTGATGACTGAAGTGCCACCACGCTGGCGATAGATGCGCACCGCTTCGACCGTTTCAGTCGTTTCGCCGGAACGGGATATGGTGACAAGCAGTGCATTGCTTGTTGGACGGAAAACAAGCTCAGGAAAGAGGACGATTTCCGAAGCGGGATAGGCGCGGGCAGGAATACCCGTTAGCTGTTGAAAGAGGGCGGCGCTGGCATGCGCAAGATAGTAAGTTGAGCCACAGCCTGTAAACAGGACAGCATCAAAGCGTCCTTTATTCCACAGCGCTTGGAGCTCAGCAGATTGCTGATGAAAGGATGCAATCGCTTCACGCCATATTTCAGGCTGGCTGGTGATTTCGGCAAAGGTAAATGAACCCCGTTCGGCAGTCATAAATTACCTTTCACAGTGCATAGGATGTTAAAAAGCATTTAGCCAATATTCTGTGTAAGTAATCATAACCAATCACTATCTTTCACGCAAACGTGATTGATACTGATTGTTTTTGACAATATTTGCGCGGTATGCTACACCTGATTAGGTTTTAAGGCTAAAGACAAAGGTTACAATTATGATCAACGATACCCAATCTGAAGGTTTAGCTCTACAGGATTTCAAGCCTATACCCAAACTCGTCACCCGTGTAACACCTATCTCTAGACCGCGCTTTCCTGTGATAGATGCCCACAATCATCTGGGTCTGGACGGGTTTGGTGGTTGGGACAAGCGTCCGGTGTCGCAGCTTCTGGACATATTGGACCAAGCGGATGTGCGTGTTTATGTTGATCTCGACGGCGGTTGGGGTGAAGACATCCTCGAAACGCACCTCGACCACTTCAAAGCTACTGCGCCGGAGCGCTTTCGTGTTTATGGCGGCGTCGCTTGGGAGAAATGGGCGGACCACGGTGATAAGTTCGGTGATTGGGCAGCAGATCGGCTGCGGAAGCAGGCAGCGCGCGGTGCTCAAGGACTAAAAATTTGGAAGCCGCTTGGGCTTCAGGTACGTGACCAGCATGGTAAATTGGTCGCTGTTGACGATTCTCGTTTAGATCCGGTTTGGGCGACAGCAGGCGAACTCAAACTGCCGGTCACCATTCATATTGCCGACCCGGTCGCATTCTTTGATCCGGTGGATTATCGTAATGAGCGTTGGGAAGAACTGCACGCGAATCCCGATTGGCAGTTCCCAAGTCCACCCTTTCCCAGTTTCATGACCATCCTGAATGATTTTGCCAATTTGGTCGCGCGCCATCCACAGACCAATTTCGTCGGTGCACATGTCGGCTGTTATGCTGAAGATTTGGGATGGGTTGGGCAACTACTGGATCGCTGCCCAAATTTCTTTGTGGATATTAGTGAGCGCATCGGCGAGTTAGGTCGCCAACCGTACGCCGCGCGACGTTTCTTCTTGAAATATGCTGACCGTATCCTGTTCGGCACAGATCGTCCAGTCGAGGAAAAGATTTATCCGGTGTATTATCGCTTCCTTGAAACAGACGACGAATACTTTAGCTATGGCAATGAAGAACCTCCACGCCAAGGTCGCTGGAAGATTTATGGCCTCTATCTACCGGATGATGTGCTGCGAAAAGTGTATTTCAAGAACGCAGAACGGATTATTTTAGGTCAATAAACGCTGCTAAAGCAGGTGGTGCTGCTGGAAAATCTCAACAGCAGCACCCAGTACGCCTGTTTCCCCGCCGCCTTCCCCTAGAACGATCTCGACATCTTTGAAATTACCGTTGGTATTGGCCGCCAGATCGCGGAAAAAGTCACCGACCAAATCATCGAACTTTTGCTGACAGGCTTCCAATAAAACTGGACCAGCCGAAGCTGTACCGCCTGTCAAAGCGATGCGCTGTGGATAGAAGATGACACTTAGGCTGGCAAGGGTTTGCCCTAGCCACACCCCGATTTGGGTCATGACTTCAGCAGCAATTGGGTCGCCGCCGAGTCGTGCCGCTGTGATGACATCATAGGCTGAAACCGGTTTGCCATACTTTTCACGGGCAAGGCGCTCAATGCCCGGAACGCCACACAATCCTTCAGCCGAACCCCGAATGCCGTTGCCGTCACGTGGAGCATTGGGATCGAGAATGATCAGCCCGGTATTGCCCGAATTTCCACCGTCGATAATCAATGGTTTACCTTCAACAATCAGTGCTGCACCCAAGCCGGTTCCCATTGCCATGCACATGAAGCGCTTGACGCCGTTGCCGCAACCAAAATAGTATTCGCCTAGGGCATGAGCGGTCAGGTCGTTGTTCATCACAACGGACAGTCCATATTGGGCTTCAACTTTCCCGCGCACATCAACGTTGCGCAGCGCCGGAGTATTTCCGGCGATGATGGGTCGGCGGCGTTCGCGGTCAACCTCACCATGTGCCGAAATACCAATGCCAAGTAGTTGAGTACCAGATGCAGCTTCGATCAATTCGTCAGTCGCTGTAAACAAGCGATTGAAGAAGGCATCAGGACTAGTGCCCTTAGCGTCAGTTGGTATTTTTCTCGACAATTGAATGTCGCCGTTTGGCTGGACAAGACCGAGTTTCGTATTAGTGCCGCCAATATCAATTCCGAGAACATTTGGCTTTTGGGTCTGTGTCATTTTGGGCTTCGTTCCTATGGGTTGATCACATCGTCAGGGTCAAAGGGTAAATTATCAGGATCAAATCCGCGCTGGATAGCCTGATGAAAACATAACATTTGCAGCGGCGGCAAATACAAAATGACACGTCCCCATTCGGGAATGTCGGACTTCAATAGGAGCGGGAAGTCTAGACTGCTTAGCCCTACGCCCTGATCGGCTTCTGCTAACGCAAGCACACGTGCTTTACGAAAGGCTGATGCTTGCAGCGCCTTGACCTCTTCAGCATGATTACTGTCTGATACGAGGCCAATGATTAAGCTGTGGACATCGGTGGCGTAGCGTGGGCCATGCAGGAATTCCAGAATATGATAGCTGACTGTTGGCACACGAGTCATTTCGGTCATCTTGAGCATAGCCTCACAGGCGAGCCCGTATTGTGCGCCCGATCCTAGGAAGGCAAACCGGGTGATAGATAAGTCTTCACCAAGCTGGCGCATCCAATCAGCCGATTGGGTCATCAGATTGTCAAGCGCATCAGGCATCACCTTAAGACGCCGCCAGTCTTGACCGCCGAGGGCAGCAGCGAGAGCCATAATCACGACAGCCATGCTGCTGAACGAACGCGTCTGTACCCGGCTTTGTTCCTGCGCCGCATCAATTGCCAACAGCAGATCAGCTTCTTGAGCAAGTGGACTGTCGCTCTGGCAGGTCACGACTGCAATGCTTCCCAATGCGTGCTGGCGAAACAACCGCGCTGCTTCGACCGTTTCACGTGTGGTACCGGAACGCGAAACACAGATCAGTAATGTTCGGTGCTTGCGATCAAAATTCGACTGCGGGAACAACATCAATTCAGAGGCGGAATATGCTCTGGCCGGGGTGCCCGTCAACGTTTGAAAGAGCGTGGCCCCAATCACGCCCAGATAGTAGGTCGAGCCACAGCCTGTAAATATGACCTGATCGAACTTGCCGTGATTCCAAAAATCAATGCACTCATCCACCTGCTTCTCAAACAGGCTCAATGCTTGTGCCCAGATTTGAGGCTGACTCTTGATCTCAGAAAGAGTTGTTTTGCCGTGCGCCATAGAGAATACTCCTATCCTTGGTGCCGCTTAACTGTTCGCGCTCCGATGAGCGAAATGAGTTGATTATAACAAGAGTCGTCCTTATGGTTCGACCGAAATGGTATTTGCAAGCGGAGTGTTATCGCTTTAAGTACTTATGTGTGCCAATTGAGCTAGCATTTACATCATATAAGATTTGGATGAAGGTGCGGTATTTTCAAATGCAGTAGTAAAGAATTGTTCAAATGAGGCCCCGTATCGATCCTAGATATTTCAAAATTGAATTATCCTTCACAGGGCAAGATAGCAAGTCCAGCCTCGTATCGTCGATTCTGCCAAAATAGATCTCTAACCACAGGTTAAGAGACTTCGCTCAGAAGGGTAATGCTATTCAGCAATTGCAAAGTACCCCTAGATTAGTGTTGGAAGTACTCGGAACTTGGCAAACCCCGAATGATACAATTTTAACGTTAGGTCAATAGGTGACACGCCCCACGTGAGAAATTAATCTTTAGCGATCCATCCAAATGGTTTGAGTGCTGCATCGATGTCATCAAATATCGCACAAAGTTGACTCATCCCCGATTGTGTCAGGTGCTTCAAAATCTGAGGTTGAGGACACAATAACTTAACATGGGATTGTAATCCCGCCTGAAAATCTGTCTCCATTTGGTGCAGTGCCGCCCAACCATGCCCAGTGTCCAGCGAAGATTGACCGTTCATAATTCGGGCCAGATTGTTAATGGCTAGCAACCCGGAAGTTGTCAGTATGGAAACTTCACTCATATCAACGATTAGGCAGTTCGCCTTCAACGATAAAAGAGCTTCCCCAATGTTGATCAGTGTGTCATAAGTATTTCCGTCAAGCGGCCCCTTGAGTACAAGAAGGATCGTATTTGGGTAAACATTCATATAAGAGACATGTAGTTCACTATTTTGAAAGGTACAATTCTGGTCGTCAACGCGATCAATGGTTGCCACGGAATGAGAGGTGGAATTCCGCTCTTGGATGTGTAAATTCCCAAAGCTAGAAAATATTCGGTTGGATAAACTCATACGATTGATCATGATCAGTTTTCTCCTCATAGGTCGTGTTGACTGCGTACCAGTTGAATATGCTGCACGTCACTGATAACCAGTCAACCATATTGAGATAGCGTATGTCGTTCTTCCAAAGTAGAATTTGCTTTAGTTTGGGGGAGACACTATCCTTTTTAGCGGTAGAAGAGCAATTGATCGATAAACAAGTCGTTTTACTGGATAATGTTTGATGGTAGTTGAGGCTCAGTCAACCTTGATACCGACCAATTTACCGACATGGCTCACTCCTCTAATTGGTCGTCATGCCGAAAAAGCAGCGCTTCTCCAGTTATTATCCGATTCGCAAGCGCGTATGGTTACGTTGCTTGCTCCGGGCGGGATGGGGAAAACGCTTCTTGCACTTGACGTCGCTAGAGAACAATTAGGGTCGTATAGTGATGGAGTTTATGTCGTCACGTTGTCGACATTTGTAACTGTTGAAGAACTTGCGGCGCTGATAGCTGATGCAATCAATTGCCAGATCTATCTTGATCAAAATATAGAAGAACAGGTTTTAAACAATTTGGGTCGTCAGCAGCTATTGTTGTTGATCGACAATGCCGAATATAGCGTCCAGTCTAGCGCGTTTCTCACGGACCTTTTAAGATCTGCACCTCACATAAAAATCCTCGCCATTTCGCAGGTAAAACTGAATTTATATGCCGAAAAGGTATTTTCTTTAGGTGGATTGTCCTTTGCAACTGGAAGTACCGATCTCGAAAATGTTAATGATGCCGTCAAGTTGTTTATTGAACGCTCCCGAAGCGCCCGCCCTGATCTTCAGTTGACTTCAAAGTCACGTGAAGCGATACACGAAATCTGTCGCTTAACGCAAGGGATGCCATTAGCCTTAGTGTTGGCTGCAAGCTGGACGGCATTGCTGTCACCTGAGGAAATTATTCGTGAATTGAAAAATGGGTTCGATTTTCTGGAATCGGATATTCAGGATGTGCCGACGCGGCAGCGGAGCATTCGAGCCATATTCGACTATACGTGGAGCTTGATGAGTGATGATGAGCGGCAGTTGCTTCTACGTCTCTCAATATTCCGGCGTGGATTTACGCGAGAAGCAGCCAAGAGCGTCGCACAGGGTAACCTGCGTAGCTTAATGACGCTTCTCAATAGGGCGGTCATTCAATCGTCGAGCCATGATGGGCGAATCGAAATTCACGAGATGCTTCGTCTCTATGCAGAGGAGCAGCTGCAGCGATCTGGAGATTTCGAGACGTTAAGAGGCGTTCACAGTCAATATTATCTTGACTTGATCAATCAATACGAACCTGACCTAAAAGGGAAAATGCAGATTGAGACCCTGAATCTGTTGCAAGCGGATGAAGGAAACATTGAGCTTGCTTTACAGTGGGCAATAGACCATCACAAAACGGAGTCACTCGCAGACGCGCTTGAGGGTCTGTTCTGGTACCATTTCATGCGCAATCGCTACCTCTTGTTCGAAACACTTTGTCAGAACATTACCACTGAGTTTGCACAATCCTACCGTGAAATTGATGTCTTACTTGTTGCCCGGACACAAGTTCGATATTGGTGGATGATTCGATGGAGCGAAGGCACTTTTTCTCGCCACCCCGAAATTATTGAAAAACTTGAGACGCAGATCCGTCAACTGCGCGACCTTGATGCATCTCACGAGGTCGCATTGTGTGAGTTGTTGTTAGGAGATGCTGTTCGTACGCTGCTCAAAGACGTCGAACGGGGACGATCTTTGTTGAAATCGGCCTATGATACTTTTGTCCGGTTAGGCGATGAATACTATGTTGCGTGGACGCTCCATTTCACTGCAAAATTACAGAGTGATACTCAGGGAATTACAAACGGAATTGAACCCCTTAACCAAGCCTTAGCACTACGTCGCAAATTAGGTGATCAAGTTGGCGCGATGTACTCCTTATACAATTTGAGTACTGATTTGTTGCTGCTGGGGGAATTGGATCAATGCCGTGAGATAACTGAGGAAATCCTCCGTATAAGCCGCGGGACAGACGAGCAATCAACGATGCTTCTCGGGCAGATTACACTAACGCTGCTGGCATTATGGAGAGGACAACTCGAAAAGGCTCGTACTGAGAATGAGGCGAACGCTGCTCTCGCGGCCAAATTAAACCATGTATTAGGACAAAGTTGGACTCGCCTTATTCAAGTGTTTGTGGATTATCTCGATAGCAGAAGCGATGGATTAACTCAGAATCTGGCCTTGAATGAAAAATTCGCTGTTCAGTCCATTATCGGCTATTTTAATGATCTTGCTTATCCATTTATTCAATATTCCGATACTGGCTTCATGGTAGAGCGGCTAAATAGCGCTTTACGTCGATCAGTTGAATTGGCCGCGCCCGGCGCACAGGTATTTTGTTTGCCGTTTCTGGCAGCAGTCGAAGCAGACCATGAACGTTATATTCAAGCTGCACAACTTTTAGCATTAGCCGAGTCGCAACCATCGGGCATTATGGGATGGTTGCCCAAATGGTTGCAGCGAACATCCCTAAAGAAACGTATTGAGCAGAAATTAGTTGCTGACGTTCTCGATGAGGCCTATGAGACCGGACGAAAGCTCGAACTTCAATCGGTCATCCGTTCATACTTTCTTGTCAGCGCGGACAAAAACACAACTAATTCCACGATTCCTGAGCATATTCTGCGAGCAAATAGGCGTCTTATCGAGCCTCTCTCTGAACGCGAGTTGGAAGTGCTTGCCTACATTGGTAAAGGATTCTCTAATCAAGAGATCGCCAATGAGATGGTGGTCGAGTTAAGCACGATCAAAAAACATCTGACCCACATCTACGGTAAGCTCAATGTGGGTACGCGCGCTCAGGCGATTCTGCGATCCCAAGAATTAGGCCTCATCTAGCGATCGTTCGAGCTTTATGGTGTGTTCCTGCGCATGGTGACCAAAACGTATAATGCGCTGGGGCAGGTGAGCGAGTCTGGAAATCACCCTCCATCCCAAACGAAGCAGATTGAAATTGGAGTGGTTTGCATTGGCTGATTCTCGTAATCGTTCATATGCCTTTTCCTGATGAAAGTCTTTGAGCTTTTGCCGCGCTTCACTTTCGAGATAGTACATTGTCTTCATGGCCGCCCTCCATTCTTGGGTCTTGATGTTTCCAATGTAAACGAACGCCAGTCCTTATTTCATCCACCGAAAGTGGAATTCGTACCATAACTGCGGAGAATTTTGTTGGTTTCATGATTTCTTCCTTATATAGGTGGCTTTAACTGCATACTTCTTCTCATCCGCTGATTACGACTTCCAAGACCTAAATCGGCAATCGCCGTTTGTCATTCAAATCCGATCTCCTTCGCTCGGTAATGCCTCATCGAAAATGTTTCATCCTGTGCCTTTTGGTAGTTTCCACCTTAGGAGAACGACTGAGATCGCTCTGGTTGCTAAGCTGTAAACATACAAAGTTTCGCTTTGCCACTGGAGATGCTGTCGTGAATAACAAATCGGTTTCTGCAATGGGATTGATGCTATTGACCTCGCTGTGGTTTGGTCTCCAAGCTTGGATAGCGCAGGCCGGCATCCGTGCTTCTAGTGCGCTTGCATTCAATACTGAGCGTTATATCATCGCTGCATTGGCCATGGGTGGTATTTGTCTTGTTACACATACAAAATTCACAAAAAAGGCGGTGTTCGGGGGTATTGCTGTTGGCGTAGCATATGCATTTACCATTGGTTTGGAAAGTCAGGCTTTGGCGCATGGAGGAGCTGGCAGAGTGACCTTTATGGGCAGTCTCTTTGTGGCAATTACACCTTTCCTTGGGTATTTTTTGCGTTCGGAGAAACTGCATCGGGCGACGATTATCGGAAGTCTTGTTATGCTTATAGGTGCAGCGCAGCTTCTACTAACGCCGAACGGGAGTACCGCAGGGGACATTTACGGTATTTTGCGCGCTGTTGCTTGTTCATTTATGATCATCTTGGTTGGTCACTATTCTAAAACCGATTGGCGTGTAATGTGCTTTGTCAATTCGGTGACTATAGCGCTAATCTCCATGTTCGGCGCTGTGTTTACGGGGCAGACGCAATTTTCATTTCAAGCGGAAGTGTTAGTACCCGTTGCCTTTAGTGGGGTCATCGGATCAGTCGGCTGTTTTATCGTGATGACTTGGGCGGGACGTCACATTTCTGGCGCATTTATGAGCGTGTTATTTTTTCTAGATTCACCGTTTAGCGTTATTTGGGGTGTGCTTCTTTTTAAGGAAGTACTCTCATCTGGTTCACTTACTGCCTATCTGCTGATCGCAGTCGGCGCCGTGTTTGCCCTAACAGCCGGAAAGCTGCGCATTCCCGTAGCCAACCTATTCCTTATCGAACGGATCCGTGTCCGAAGCCTGAGTGCAAATTAATACGGCAATAATCCTGAGAGGTCTGATCAATGTCGCTTTCAGCTTATCTCCCACCCGATCGGCGGCGAGCGCTACAAATGGGACAACAACTACCCGATCGCACGTCTGGGGCAGCGTTATTTGCCGACGTCTCCGGCTTCACGCCGCTGACTGAAAGACTGACACAAACCTTAGGCACGCGGCGGGGCATTGAAGAATTAACAAGGCGCATCAATGTGGTATACGATACGCTCATTCGCCAAGTTGAGCTTCACCGCGGTAGCATCATTAGTTTTGCCGGTGATGCCTTTACTTGCTGGTTCGACGTAAGTGACGATAATCCGTCAGGTCGCGCAATAGCGACCGCTCAGGCGCTTCAGAACGCGATGCGTTCCATACCCGACCTTGCAATCAAAGTAGCTGTGACCAGTGGCTCGGCACGCCGATTTACTGTCGGTGATCCTCAAATCCAATTGATTGATGCACTGGCCGGAGAAACGATTGCGCGCCTTGCCACAGCGGAGCATCTGGCAAGCAAGGGTGAGATCATTGTTGATACGAACACTGTAGAGCACGGTGGAGAGACACTGCAAGTTGAAGAATGGCGCGAGGACGCTGAGAACTGCGAGCGTTTTGCGCGTATTGGTTTGATATCATCCGCTGCCGAAGACCTGACTGTGATCGCTCCTAGCGAGGATATACCACCAGACATCATACAGGATTGGGTTCTGCCAACGGTGTTTGCCCGTGAACAAAGCGGTCTCGGTGAATTTTTGACCGAACTCCGCCCAGCGGTGGTTCTTTTCTTGCGTTTTAGCGGTATCAATTATGATGGTGATGATGAAGCACCGAACAAACTCCATGCTTTGATTCGCCAAATCCAGCAAATTGTTGCCCTTTATGAGGGCACGCTGCTGCAACTGACGATTGGCGATAAAGGCAGCTATATCTATGCGTGTTTTGGCGCACCAAACGCCCATGATGATGACGCACGTCGTGCTGTTCGGACTGCTCTTGCATTACGTGCAATTCCGGATACGTTTCATTATCTCCAACCAGTACAAATTGGTATTAGCAGAGGCATAATGCGGGCCGGCGCATATGGCGGTGTGCAGCGCCGTGCTTACGGCGTGCTGGGCGACGAGGTGAACGTAGCGGCACGGCTGATGACACTTGCGTTACCGGGTGAAATCTTGGTGACTTCCCAAGTACAAGAACTGGTTGGCAGCCAATTCCAACTTGAGCCACGTTTACCGGTGACTGTCAAAGGCAAATCCAACGCATTAACCGTCTTCGCGGTGCAAGGTATATCAAACTTTCGTGCAGTGCGCTTACTGGAACCGGTCTATCGGTTGCCAATGGTCGGGCGTACACACATACGCACGCTTATTCACGAAAAACTCGATCAAGCCATCTCAAATAATGGCCAAATCATCGGCATTACCGGTGAGGCGGGCATGGGTAAATCACGATTGGTGTCCGAGGTCATCCATTTGGCTAAAGAAAGGGGCTTTGTGAGCTATGGCGGAGCTTGCGAATCTTCAGGTGTAAATACGGCCTATCTCGTTTGGAGACCCATTTGGCAAGCCTTTTTTGATCTCGACCCGGTAGCGCCCACACGCCAACAGATCCTTCAAGTAGAAGCCCAAGTTACAACACAGTCGCCGGAACGTGTACAAAGTACTCCGTTGTTGGCTTCATTACTTGATTTGCCAATCGAGGAAAATGATTTTACGATGGCACTTGAACCGAAAGATCGGCATACTGTGCTTGAGGCGCTGCTTGAAGCGTGTTTGAAAAGCGCTGCGCAAAAACAACCGATGCTATTGGTGCTAGAAGACGTACACTGGATTGATTCGCTCTCACACGACTTATTGGAAACGCTGGCGCGTGCCACACAGAATACCGCTGTTTGTCTGGTACTGGCTTATCGACCACAGGAACTGGAGCGGTTGCAAACACCCCGTGTAGAAACCCTGCCACATTTTACATCCATTGTTTTAAATGCCTTGCCGCCAGCCGAAGCGGATCAGTTAATTCAATCCAAACTCGTCCAACTATTTCCTGATCGTGGCGGACAAATTCCGGGTACTCTGGCTGTCCAAATCACCGGCAAAGCACAGGGTAATCCATTCTTTATCGAAGAACTGCTCAACTACCTCCATGACCGGCACATTGACCCCTATGATGATAAAACGCTAAATTCAATAGAATTGCCAACGACCTTGCATACCCTCGTCCTTAGCCGTATTGATCAACTCACTGAAAAGCAGAAAGCCACCTTGAAGGTTGCCAGCATCATTGGACGATTATTCACGTTTTCTTGGTTGCACAGTTACTATCCCGCGCTTGGGCTGCGCCATTCACTCAAGGGGGATCTCGATACGCTGGCGAAGCTGGAGATCACGCCGCTTGATGCGCCAGAACCAGAATTGGCTTACCTCTTCAAGCACGTGATCACACATGAAGTTGCCTATGAGAGCTTAGAGTATGGGACACGCGCCCAATTGCATGAGCAGTTGGCGCAGTATCTGGAAGCGCAGAATGCAGAAAAATATGTTGACATGCTGGCTTTTCATTATGGACGCAGCGGGAACCGGGATAAGCAGCGTGTTTATTTCCAAAAAGCTGGGGAAGCGGCTCAAGCCAACTATGCCAACGAAGCTGCATTGGAGTACTACGAGCGGTTGCTGCCGCTGCTCACCGGGTTATCCGAACGGCTTGATCTACAGCTTCGCCGTGGAGCCGTTCTGGAGTTGATGGCCCGCTGGAAGGATACGGAAGAGCAGTACCAGAAAGTCCTGACTGAGGCCGCATCGGATCCTCTCCGTACAGCACGCGCACAGCTCGCTTTGGGTGTTGTGTATCGTCGCCGTAGTAATTTTTCAGCAGCGTTGGATTGGCTGAATCAGGCGCGTCAATGGTTCGAAGATTTAGGCGATCAGGTCTTGCTTGCGCAGACCCTCATTGAGATGGGGCAAATCTATTGGAAACAAGGGGATGTCCCGGCAGCACTCGAAATCCTCGATGAAGGGTTAAGTTTGGGACAGTCTCTCGGCGATAAGCGTCTGGTTGCGTTGGCGCTCAACAACTTGGGGTCAGCGAACTTTACGCGCGATGATTTTACTGCGGCTCAGACCTTTTATGAGCAGAGTTTGGCGCTCAGGCGTGAGATTGGAGATAAGCGTGGAAGCAGCATTGTGCTGAGCAATTTAGCCTCAGTCGCACACCATCGAAATGACACAAAAGCGGCTCGTACCCTTATCGAAGAAAACTTGAAGGTGCGGCGCGAAATTGGAGACAGACAGGGAGTTGCTTCACTTCTCGCGAACTTGGCCTCCGCATTATTGATACAAAATAACTATGATCTCGCTCGTCTCGCAGCTGAAGAAGGTCTTATGCTCTGCCGTGAAATTGGGGATGAGCATCAGACTATTTTCGCGCTTAATAGTTTAGGGACAGTCAATAGGGGCCAAGGTGACTTTGGGAATGCTGTTGCTCATCATGAAGAAGCTTTAATACTTAGTCGTCAACTGGGAATTCGTTCGGAAGAGGCTTATAGCCTTGAACGGCTGGGGCTGGCCATCTATAGCACCGGAGCCTTTATGAAAGCACAATTACTTTTTGAAGAAGCTTTAGTCTTCTATCGCCAAATTGGTAATAAGAGACATATTTCTTGGTCGCTTAGTTATCTAGGTGATGCAGAATTATCTCAAGGTCACTTTGAAGCGGCAAAGACACATTTTCAAGAGAGTCTAGTACTATCGCAAGAACGTGATGATAAAAGAGATATGGCTCAAGGGCATAACAACTTGGGGATGTTGGCTTATTACTTAGGTAGCTATGCTGTGTCACGTACCTCTTTTGAAAAGGGTCTGACACTATGGCACGAAATTGACTCCCGTGATGGCATTGCCATTGCCCACAGAAGTTTGGGTCATATCGCCTGCATAAGTGGAGACTACAATGGAGCAAAGAAATTCTATTCCCAGAGTTTGCAGTTTAATCGAGAAACGGGAGGACATCTGTGGGTGGCTGAGGATATTCATGATCATGGTTTAATATCCTATTACATGGGTGATCATGCTGCAGCGCGCGCATCATTTGAAGAAAGCCTGTCGATGAAGCTTAAAATGGCAACGCAATATGGGGTTCTCAACACCTTAATCGGGTTAGCCGCGGTCGCTCACCAAGAAGGGGATAACGTGCGTACTGCCAAGATTGCTACCGCCACTGAAGCACAACGTGTTGCACTTGGTATTGTGTTCGAACCACGCTCGGTTAGGCTGTATAACCAAACTCTCCAATTGTTGAAGTCAGCGCTTGCTGCTGATGTCTTCATGTCAATCCAGACCGGGGCGCACAATATGACTCTGGATCAGCTCATCCAGATGTCATTTGGGAAAACATCGACTGCATGAGTGTTGAACTATTTTTCATGCGTCAACAAAGAAAGCTCATACACCTATAGGCGGTATTAATCTTATTTGAACACAGCGCAATGTAATTGTTCGGATGGGCTGCATTACCTATCCTAATAGCAGTAAAGCCAAGCTGATTTCCAAATGGAAAATAGTTTGTAAATGGCCTTACCCCAGTTTAGCGGAGAGAAAAAATGTCCGTTAGACTGAAAGTAAGGAGCAGAAAATGGGAAAGAACAAGAAGTACAGCGATGAGTTCAAGCAAGAAGTGCTGGCAATGGTGGCAGGGAGAGCGGAGTGTC
>JBGAGF010000010.1:0-275399 GCA_044226855.1 Aggregatilineales bacterium | reverse complement strand
TCAGGCACATCACTGAGCAATGGATACAGATTTACAACCATGATCGACCGCATGATGCGCTCGCTGGTCTGACGCCAGCGGCCTATTATCGGGTTCACTCTCTCTAGTTTTGTTTGGTACTAATGATGGGGTGGCTACCGTGCCGTGCAATGGGATAGAAGTATCCAAACAAAATTTTACACTTTATTCACACAAATTTGGCCTTATATCCTATAGATTGAAATGTAATAGGTGATAAATTTAGATAGAATTCGTTCGCATTTATCTTGAACATGTAAATTCATTGTTATTTATTGCAGATGTAAGATAGGAATTCCTATGATGAGACGTTTCACTTTTCTTCTATACGGGCTCATTTTATCGGGAATAACGCTGGTTCCAGTTTTGGCAGCAGATTGCCCCACCCTTGTTAAACAGGCATTGGCTGCAACCGATACCATTTGCCACGATACAGGCAAGAATGAAGCTTGCTACGGCAACATCAGCCTAAAGGCGACTCCAATTTCTGGCACAGAGAACTTCACCTTTAGCCAACCGGGTGACCATGTGGATGTGAGTGATATTAAATCCCTCCAACTCTCACCCATGACAATCGATACGGGTGAATGGGGCGTGGCGCTCATGAAGGTCGAAACCAGTACGTCCACGGCCAAGCCATCGAATGTGACGCTGTTGGCATTCGGCGATGTGACCCTCGAAAATGCTGTTCCAAAGCCCACGAATATCAGCGTGGCCGTTAAGGGAAAAGATCCCCTTAATGTCCGCTTACTGCCCAATCCAAGCGCTGGTGTCATCGGTACACTAAAGCCTCAACAGTCTGCGACCGCTGTCGAGCGGCTGGACGATAATTCTTGGCTACGTGTGAAGCTCAGCGAGAGTGAACAGACTGGTTGGATTAAGACGGATTTCTTAGACACGACCAGTGACATCAATACCCTGAATGTGGTTAAGGCCAATCAACCCCATTATCAACCGATGCAGGCCTTTACGTTTAAGAGTGGAAGTGAAAGCCAAAGCTGCGCGGAGATTCCCAAAGATGGGCTGATCATCCAAACTCCGGAAGGCGCTGGTGAAGTCCAACTCTGGATCAACCAAGTGGTGGTCAAGTTGGGATCAACGGTTTACTTTCAGGCGCAGCCCGCTGGTGACATGACGGTGACCACCGTCGAAGGCCATGCGACCGTCATCGCAATGGGCGTCACTCAGACAGCCGTTGCAGGTAGCAGTGTCAACATTAAGCTGGATGCCGATATGAATGTCATCGCGCCTCCCAGCCCGCCCCAAGCCTACACGATGGATGATGTCGCCAACCTGCCGATTGAGCAATTATCGCGTAAGATCACCATTCATGCGCCGTTGACTGATCAGGAGTTGGCTGACCTTCAGCAAACCAATTGCCCCGGCAACAGTTGCAATAATAATGGCAACGGCAATGCCAATAACAACAGCACATGCTGTCCGAGCAATGGCAGCGGCAATGGGAACAACACGAATAATGGTAACGGCGGGGGCAATAGTAACAACAGCAACGGCGTCAACAGTAATAACTGTCCCGGCAACAGTTGCAATAGCAACGGTAACGGCGGCAACAGCGACAACTGTCCGGGCAACAGCTGCAACAATGGCAGGAATAACAACAATGGTAACGGCGGGAATAACGGTAATGGCAATGGGGGAAACTGTCCCGGTTACAGCTGCAACAAAGGGAACAAGGGTGGTTAAGTAAGCCATCCGCACCCAATTATAGAGACGAGGTTCACCAAGTGTTGAGCCTCGTTTTTATTTTGGATGACTTTGACATAATCGTGTCAAGATCATGTCGTTAATCAGTATCCCCATCAGCAGCTATAGAGTTACAATCTCAATCGATTGGTCTTACAACAATTTGTGTTTAGACACAATTTTAAGGAAAGAATTATGGCTAATATATTTGATCTTTCAGGACGTACAGCTTTAGTGACCGGCGCAGGTCGAGGCATCGGGCGCGAAATCGCACGGACGTTAGCGGCAGCCGGCGCCGACGTGGCTATTGCAGAACTTGATCCAGCAACCGCAGACGAAGCGGCTGAAGAAATTCGGGGCATGGGACGCAAAACGTATGCCGTCGCATGTAATGTGCGTGAGTCAGCCAGCGTGAACAATGCAGTGGCCAGCGTCATTAAGCGCATGGGCAAGATCGACATCCTCGTGAATAATGCCGGTATCGCCCGCTGGACAAAGGCGGAAGAAACATCGGACGCTGATTGGCTAGATGTGATTGAAATCAACCTGAACGGCACTTACTGGGGATGCCGTGCGGTCGCACCGCATATGTTGGAACGGGGATCAGGCTCGATTGTCAATATCGCTTCGATGTCCGGCTCGATTGTGAATAAGCCGCAACCGCAGTCGGCCTATAATACATCGAAAGCCGGCGTGATTATGCTCACGAAATCGCTGGCGGCGGAGTGGGCTGATCGCGGCGTGCGTGTGAATTCCGTGTCACCGGGTTACATCGCCACCGAAATGACACGCAAAGCCGTGACGACCTATAAAGATTGGGCAGCGATTTGGAACGAGATGACGCCCATTAAGCACATGGGTGACCCGAGCGACGTCGCGCACGCGGTCTGGTATCTGGCATCAGATGCTGCTAAGTTCGCAACCGGAACCGATCTCATTGTGGACGGTGGATATACGGCGTGGTGATGGTCAGCGAAGTACATCGTTACCCCCTCGGCCATTGTTGCCGAGGGAGATTAATTCGGGCTGTATCATGATTAGTTGCGGGAGATAATCCGGTCGAGTTCGCGCACAAAACTGGTGTCGTCAAGGGGCTTAGCAAAGTAAGCGTCAAAACCGGCACCCAGTGCTTCCTGCTTCAATTGTGACGAATGAAAAGCGGTGATCGCAACGCAGGGAAGGCTTGCAAAAGCTGGATTTTCCCGCATGTTCGTGATCAGTTCGATGCCATCCATAACCGGCAAACCAAGGTCAATGATGGCCGCAGTATATTGATTCTCACCCAACAGATGGAGCGCATCTTCAGCCGTGCCGACCGCATCGGCGCTGATATTGTAGTAACTCAGGATGGCCTCGACCACTTCCTGTCCATCGACTTCATCTTCAACAATCAGAACATGCCAATCACTCATCGGCGACATATTAGTTTAACCTTTCGCATTTTGGAGTAACTCAGCCATTACGGGTGTATCCACGACTAATTGTAGTAAATCACGGATAAACGTTTCGGGTTGTAAAGGTTTACTGAGATAGTTATGAAACCCTGCGGCCAATGCACGTTGACGATCCCCTGTCATGGCGTGAGCTGTAAGCGCAATCACTGGAATATCCTTAATTGACTCGTCATTTTTGAGTATATGGATCATTTCCCAGCCGCTCATGACCGGCATCGATAAATCGCAGATAATGAATTTGGGGTGATACTTGCGGATTAAGTTCATGGCCTCTTGACCGTTGCCTGCCGTTAGAACGTCAGCATCACAGAGTTGTAGCAGCACGGCCACAACTTCAAGATTATCCGGCTCATCATCGACGACAAGAATAGTTTGGCCTGCTAGGATACTACTTGGATCGAGTGTCATGATACGGCTACCTTTTCACCTTCTGTTTCCAACGGGAGCACAACTGTAAACGTACTACCTTCACCAACCACACTTTGGACGTTGATAGTACCGTTTAGCGCCAAAACCAGTTTCTGTACAATTGCTAGACCGAGACCGCTGCCACCATGTGTACGTTTGGACGAACCGTCGACCTGACGGAAGCGCTCGAAAATGACATCATGCATATGCGTCGGAATGCCTATGCCGGTATCACGGACGGCAATCACAACGGTGCTGTCTTTCTTAGTCAAATCTAAGCTGACACTGCCTTTTTCAGTAAACTTGAAGGCATTACCCAGCAAATTGGTAACGATCTTGGTGATGGCATCTTCATCAATCAAGATGGTAGGCGGCAGCGCAGGATCAAGGTTAACGTTGAATTTCAGAAGCTTCTCTTCAGCCAGCACGCCCATTTGAGATTGCAATTTATCGGTCAATTCATGGAACGAGACGTTCGACTTCACAAACTGCATACGACCAGATTCGATACGGCTGATATCCAGAATATCATTGATCAAAGTCAGCAAGCGATTGGCATTGGCCTGAGCCCGGCGCAGCATATGTTGACCGCGATCATCCAGTTTGGAAGTCATAAGCAAGATACCTTGGAAGCCAAGCATCGCATTCAGGGGGGTACGGAGTTCATGGCTCATAATGGCAAGGAACTCATCTTTCAGGCGGCTGGCTTCTTGCGCTTCACGCGTGGCAATGCGCAGTTCCTTGGTTCGCTCCTCAACGCGTTTTTCCAAAGCGGCGTTTGCTGCACTCAAATCAGCGTCACGTTTCTGGATCGCTTCCGACATACTGTTGAACGCCGCAGAGAGTTGACCAATTTCATCATTGGTTTCGACAGTTGCCCGTTGAGAATAATCGCCATGCATCATGCGGTCAGCTACCGTCTGTAATTGGCTGATGGGACGGGTAATCCGTCCACCGATCCAGAACCCTATTCCGAGTGCAGCACTGATGACGAGGGCAATCGCAATGATGTCCATCGTTACGGCGCTGCTTGCCGTATTCTGGGTATGTTGAATATTCTCTTTGAATTCAGTTGATTCAGCCTCAATTGCTGTTTCAACCGCTGATTGAAAGGCCTCCTCAGCCTTATCAATATTTAATGTCGCATTATAGATCAGCGCATCCTGAGGATTTGTGGTAGCCACATCAATTAAGTTTTGGGTTCGATCCGTATAATCTTGAACGGTCACAGCAATAGCCTCATAGATTTTCGGCTCGTTTGTGACCGCTTTGAGTTCTTCTAAATGCTGCTGAAGGTCTTTTACAGCGGTTGCATATTCCTCAGCTTCGATAGAGGGCCCGCCAATGCGTTTGAATAATGCGTGGTGAATAGCCGTTTCACGCATGTTATTACCAGCGGCTTCAATTTGCCCTAACAGGACCAAAGAAGGACTGGTGCTATTGACCAGATCATCGGCGGAGGCCGCAATTTGACGTGACGTCAAAACGCCGACGATACCCAAGATGAACACAAGTGAAGCCACGATGATGTAGCTGCCAACAAGCCGTAGACGTAGACCCATTTATCAGAACTCCGGGATGAGGATGAAACCACTCACCAATAAATTATTTACCTATCGTAATATATCACAGACCTTACGGACTATTTCATAAGACATCCGGATTCACGGGAAATTCATAGCTGTGAAGTTTGTGAGTTTAGAGAATACCGTTTGCCATCACGGCTGCACGACGATATCGATAAAGTAATCCCTGCCTTTATGGAACTTTTGACCGTGTTTCAGCGTACTATAAAAATGGGTAGCAATTGTGCCCACCGAATATGATCAACTAAGGAGGCCTTTGTGAAGAAATTATTCGCACTATTCGCCGTTATGATGGTCGCGATGGGGACGCTAATCGCCCCGGCGATGGCCGCACCCACTGCCGATTTGAATGCGTTGGCGAAGTACTTCCCGGCGTCCGCGCCTGTTTTGATTAGCGTCCGGACGGACGACGCGTATATCAAAGAAATCGATGATCTTTTTGCAAAGATTGCAGCTCAAATTCCGGGTATGAAACAGCCGGAGACAATCGCAAGCCAGTTTGATAAAGCAGTTAATGAGGTTATTGGTAAAGGCGATTTTGCCTCCGAAATGCGGAGTTGGTTGGGTGATACAGCCAGTATCGGTATTTTCTCATTTGAAGGAATGATGGGCCGAGCCGATTCTAGCTCCGACAATAAACCACCTCATTTCTTGGCGGCAGTTGCAATTACCGATCAGAAAGCAGCCGAAGCCTTTTGGAAAACCGCACTGAGCAAATCCGAAAGTGCGAATTATCAGTCCGCAACTGAAGGCGATTTCATCCTCTTTACACCGGGCAAGGATTCAAGAGCAGAAGGAATCGTCGCCATTGGTAAGGACGTTCTCTTCATCGGAGCTTACAAAGAAGACCTTCCGCTAAAAGGTCAAACCGATTCCTTAAGCGACAGTACCACGTTTGCCGACAGCATCAAACAGTTGCCAGAATCAGATTACAACATCACGATTTACGCCAATCTCGGCACTTTCTTCCAGCAGATGATGGAAATGCAATCGAGCATGATGGGGAATGATCCTTCTCAAGCAGCGATGATGCAAAGCATCGAGCCAATGCTGAAGAATTTTCCTCCTGAAGTCGTCGGCTTCACTGTACTTGATGAGCGGTCATTGACTGTTGATATTGTGGTTCCCTACGGTGATTTGCTCAAAGATTTTGAAAAAGCAGGTTTTAGCACTGCAATGCCTGTCCCGGTTGATCCAGCTTATGCTGCGAACATTTTGTCGGGTTCACCATTGGTCATTCACAGCACTAATTTGGGCGCCTCGCTGGAAGGCGTAATCAAGAGCTTACAAGCGCAAGCTGGCATGATGCAATCGACCGGAATGTCGGCTACTGAATTGGAAGACGGCCTCAACAAGTTGAAGTTCGCTATTCAGGGCTTAACCGGCAAAGATTTGGAAAAAGATATTCTACCTGCTATGAGCGGCAACTACGCTCTCTATTTGACATTAAGCCCGGCGCTGAGTGACATTTCTGGGCCTGCTGACTTGACCAAGCAGATGCCAGTTGATTTTGGCTTCTTGACCGAAATGAGCGATCCGACCATTTCAAAGGCATTGATTGATGGCATCAAGACCGCTATCGGCAGTATGAAAGATGCTCAAGTGAAAGTTACCACTGAGCAGGTCGCCGGCGCAGATGCATTGGTGATCACTGGCATAGGCGCCGATATGCCTGTCCCGGTTGAATTGGTGCTTACTGGCAATGACAAGTTGTTCTTCTTCGGCACCCGTCGTGCGGCAGCGGCAGCGCTTACCGGCAAAGGTGGGTTGGATGGAGACGCCGCCTTCAAAGAAGCTGCAAGCTATATGGTTCCTTCACCTTCGGTCATCGCCTATTTGGCAAGCGACGGTTTGAAGCCCTTAAGCAAGATCATTGGTATGACAAGCGGTGAAACGAGCGCAAAACAATTTGACGTATTCCTCAAACTTGTGAGCAGCGCTAGTATCAGCAGCACGATCAAGGATAATGTAGCCTTTGCTCGTCTAGTCTGGACCATGCCTCAGTAATTTCTCCGCGCGAATCGTGAGGGGGTGCATCCACACTCCCTCAACCCTCAACAATCTTAGCCCTCGCAAATTTCTTATTGTCTATTTCAATAACCGTTACAGTTTTGAAACATTTACCTTTTTCAGTACTTAATTCCTATGCAGCAGTAGTTATACCGCGCTAAGATATACGGAGTCCACAAGTTTGGAAGTCATACAAGCGAGGTTGAGGAGGTGCTGAGTGAGTGAAAATATTTGCCCACGATGCCAGTTTGTGAATGCGAAGCAATCCCCGGTTTGTATTGAATGCGGGCAACTACTCACCGACGATTTAGACGCGACGCGTCCACTCAGTATCCCGAACATTCGGCAAGTTATTCATACGTTGGTTTTCCAAATTGGTGATGACCAGCTTTCGATCTCCTTAAAGATGGCCGAACGCCTTATTCTAGGGCGACAGTCCAACCACATGACCGACCGCCCCGACCTTGATCTAAACCGCTTCAAAGCGGCTGAGCATGGCATCTCGCGCATTCATGCCACTTTGGAATGCAATGAGGCTGGTGTGTATTTGATGGACTTGGGCAGCCGCAATGGAACATATGTCAACGGACAGGCATTGGCGGCATTTAGCCCGTGTTATCTAAAAGATGGTGATGTGCTCCGTTTTGGAAAGCTCACAGTCACGCTAGCACTCATTAGAGATGAGAACGGTGACAATCGTTTCGCAGTTTCAACACACGCACGGTCGAAAACAGGTAAACTTGAAGAAAGCATCCGCCTGATGCGGGTTTAGATTATTTTTTACGGTGCTTATAAATAAAATCCCTGCCAATATGACAGGGATTTTTAATTGTCAGTTATCGAGAACGATTACGCCCTTGATTTGGATGCCGCCAACCGCGCACGCCGCCGCTGAATAAAGAATGGCAATACCAACAGCACAACAATCAGCCCACCCAATACACCCATAATCACCACGCCTGTTTGATTGGCACGAACCCAACATCCGCCCTGTTTTATTACTGGATCAACGGCTTGTCGGATGCGTTGAATAATGGAACCCGCCGGAATGGTAAACGTGGTTTCATTCGAGATGGCATGTGACCAATCACGATTGGTAGAAACAACCTTTAGGTAGTAAGTTGTACCGGGTATCAGGTCGTTCACGACCATGCGATGATCTTTTGAATAGCCTGTATCGATTGCCGCAGATGAAATGATATGGTCGGATTGAGTACCATACCAGACTTGTCCGGTGCTTTCCACATCAGTTGTCCAGCTAATCACAGCACTAGTATCGCTGACAGTAGATTGCAAGTTACTGATGATCGGCGCTTTCACATCACCTTCATGTTTGATCTTATCGGTTGGCAGAGCAGGATCAGGTGTATCGGAACCGTCCAGAATAATACCGGAAGTCGGATTGGCCGGTGCTGCGCCCATATCTGCGAGAATGTTATAGGTCATTTGAGCAATATAGGGATCAGCGGGAACAACATCCATTCCGTGTGCACCCAACCCCCATGACCACTGGATAGTGCTGCTAGCAAAAACAATTGCTCCGCTAGGGGCTGTGTAACGGGTCATCGTTGCTGTACCATGGTCGAGATCTCCATTGGTCACGCGCCCTGCATCACGCAGCATGAAACCGTACACCGGAGTCTTAGCTAGAATCTGCAGGCCCTGTGGCGAAGAACCGTTATCAGCGACAGCGTCCCATTCCCAACCGATAATTTGGTCGCCCACGTCAATATAGGAGTTCGCAGGCATGTTTTGTAAACCTGTATGACGGTATAAACGATCCGATGTGAATTCGGAGGAAACCCGCAGCGGGAAGTACATCTTATCATTGTCACCGATATACATGATGCCCGTAACCGCATTTTCGGGCTTATCAGCACCTACAGGATCACGCCATGTGCCTGTAGCTTCACCACTGGGGTCCGGGCCTCCACTTTCGGTCGATTTATAAGTCACCATGACGCTATCCGGCTCATGGGTAATTGGATCATCCTCAAAGCGAATACGCCAATAGGATGTGTTCGACGTGAAAAAGCCAATATTCACACCTGCGTCACGCGCTGCGATGACTGCATCATGCATCTGTTGTGACCAATATTCGTCATGTCCAACGGATAAGAATATTTTGTGGTCAAGGAGTGCATTATGCGCACCGGGTTTTCCGGAACGGTGAGTATCTAAACTGGTGGAATAGGTCACATCGTAGCCCTGCTCTTCGAGCCAACGCACCATTGGATATTCCGCACGGAAGAAGTAATTCGCATCCTCAATTGAACCACTATAGGGCCGGTTCAGCGAAACTTTTACTGCACGGGGCGCATTTGCCACTGTATAACAAACGCCGCTGTTCACGTTGTAAACCGACTTACCATCGTAATTGTTATAGGCTTGGAAAGTTGTGGCACTCATTTGATACAAGATTGTTGATTTGCGATCATCTTCTCGAACCACAAAAACCGTTTGGTTGATGGCACCTGTAGCGCTTTGTATAACTTGCGCCAGATAAACACCCGATTTCCAATCGAGGGGAATTTCAAATGAATAGGATTGATGCCAATTGCTGCATGTCCGTAAGCCGGTATCTTCAGCACGGACACAACTAGGCTGCGCGCCGCCTGCAAGGTCATCAACTGTATCCACGAGCCTTGCTCCAGCCCCACCGTAATAACCTATACGATAGACTTTCAGGTTGAAAGTTCCCGCTGGACTATCCACAAAGAGACCTATCTTCTCGCCTACGTTAACACTTGTGCTAGAAGCATAAACACGTATTGCGGAAGAGTTGTTTGTTTGTTTCCAGTCATCGGAGCCCAAGGAACAGTTTTCGGCAACCATGGTGTTTGCTGGTTTGCTGCAGCCAGTAGAAGGAAGATTGTCGAAAGCAAGTAGTTTATTATTGGATATTTGCGCTAATAGACTACAAATAATTATTAACCAGATGCACCAGTATTTTCTTTTTATGCCTGTTAGCAGCGTATTCACATTGTTATCCCGGGGTATTCTAATTAGTCATTCTTATGATAAATAGTATACGGCCCAAACTGCTTAATGATTCCGTAACCCTTCAATTGATCCTCAGAATATAACTTTGTGTACATGCTGAACGGCCCTGTTACAATATATTCAGGATCAACATAATCACGGAAATCATAAAAACCCCCAACCGGCGCACCGCCTTCCCACATCTCAGCGACACTGTAAGCCAGAATGCGTTGAGGTGGATAATGAATATTATTATCGGTCAATACACCTTGTTCTTGTTCCCATGTTTCAATGAGACTTGTTTTGGGCACATTCGCTTTGATCCAGTCGGCAGCCCGATACGCATCAGTATTAGAACGAACATTAATGTCATGAATACGGCTATAGAATGGGATTATCATTGCAACGACAAACCATCCGACCAACAAAGTAACAATCGTCAGTGAAATGGGCGTTTTCCCAATTTTCGTTAGCTGCCGCAAGTTCAGATCGCCGGATGCAATACTACTCACAAGATCGTGTATGAGAAGTACTACGAAGAAGACACTGAGTACTACTGGACCAAAAGCGTAGCGATCCCACCCCAACGATATGACAAAAAGAGCAGTCGATACAATTAGGAACAAAGCGATTATGCCGCGCTGCTGCGATAGTTCATCACGTCGAAGAGAGGTTAATATTGCATATAAAAAAGCTGGGGCAAAGAATGATCCATAAAGGCTGGTATTGGTTAGGAGGGTAATTACCCGGGGAATACTTTCTCGGTCAATGACAACGAATGCTCCCATACCAGCAGTCTGTAAGGTAGTGAGATTTTCTGCAAAACTGTTCCCCTGCCCCAGTTTGATGATCACAATAAACAGCCACGCGCCAAACATGAGGCCGGAGATCAGCCCCGGGATGACAAAATAGCGCCAACCACGCTGTTTATACCAAACTAGATCAGCAATCCAACATACAAACAGACTAGGGAGTATAAAGAATGCGTATTGATTCTTGGTGATTGTTGATAATCCAATCAGAATGCCAACGCCGAACAGTCCTAAAAGGCTGCGACCGCGCGGATGTAACCAAAGCGATAACCCCAGCAGTAAGAAAAACATACCCGGTACTTCGCCAACAACCGTGCGCGAATAATATTGGTAGCGAATCGAAGACGTGACCAGTAGCAGCATCACCGCCAGCAGCGCATACGGCCAGCTCGTCATGCGGAGAGTAATCACATAGACAAGGAATAAGGTGAGCAGACTGTAAATGACGATCAGCAACCGAGCGGATACGATGCTGACCCCTGCAAACTTAAATAAGGCTGCAATGGGTAGCATAACGGTCGGGCCGACACCAATAGCAGGCCCAAAAGGCCGATAACCCTCGCTGCTGCTATCAGCATATACGCCTTGCAGGGCGAAATTCTTGGCAACGTGCAGATGTGAGCCTTCGTCGTACCAAGGCATCGGATAAGCGTCAAGTTCATAGAGCAGCAGAAAAAGAGTTATCGCGATTACACTACCGGTGAGTATCCACCGTACGACAGAAACCCGTGTTTTTGATGCAGTCGTTTCTGTTACAACCATACAATGCCTCAATCTTTATAAGTCAGGACAATACCTCCAAAATAGGTATTTGACTCTTTTTCTTTCAACCATGTGTGTCTTGAGCAACTTGGTCAACCACCTTTAAAGCAAAGCGCGTCACCGATTCACCATTGCCCAAGTCAGGATAAATCATGACGGTGTTTCCCATAAAAAGATTTTGAACAGGAGTCTTGATGTTGGGAATCTCGTTGAGGGTGTTCATGGGACGAATCGGCTCAACAAACTTTGCCCGTTGAACAATGAAATCAACAATATCGCTGTCTTTAAAATCAGGGAACATTTGATGAAAGTACTTCATCCACTCAGTCTTGACCTGTTCATCTGACCAGTTAGCAATCGGACTATCCGGCGCAAGATACTTGGGCAGATAAACAATGTGATAATCTTTGACGTACTTGGGGTCAATTAGATTGGTCGTTTCCACCACAGCGGTAAAAGGAATCTTTTCGTCCGTGATGTTGACCACATAATAGGGAACAAGCTGCTTCTTCAAAATGAGGAGTGGACACATCACGCCAAGATACTGCTGCTTTGCCAGCAAATCCCGGAACGACTTGTCGGCATTCGGGATAATACTGCTCAGAATTGGAGAGGCCAGCGTGCTAATGACAGTATCATAGGAATGAGATTCCCCATTAATTTTGATGCCAGTCGCTTGATTATCTTGGATGATGATTTCCTCAATCGCCGTGTTTAGGTGAAACTTGACACCTAGCGCTTCACACTTCTTAGCCAGCGCTTCTATTAAGGTGTAGTAGCCATTTTCGAGGTAGCACATCATCTCTTTTGAGGTGACCCCTTGGCGTGTGCCCATCATCCGTTTAAGGCGTGACCAGATATACGTGGCAGGCACGCTTTCAGCCGTGGTATCAAACTTGGCCCTCAGGAGTGGCTTCCATACTTTGTTGTAAGCGCCAGGTCCACTGACCTTCAACAGCCAACTTTCAACGGGAATGCTATCCATCTTGCGCCAATCACTCTCGAATTGGGCATAGATGACCTGTAAGCCCAAGCGAAAACGCTGGAATAGGTTCAAAGGTGGAAAAAGTAGGAAATCGACAGGTGTGTTGAAATCAAAGAGCTTGCCGCTATCGTAAAAACCTTGTTTCGTAGCGGTGAAATGCCGTTTATCAGCCACACCGCCCTCTTCCATCAACGACTGCATCATCGTGTCGCTGCTGAGAATGGTGTGGTAGAAGCGATCCATCCGCACACCATTATAAAGCATATAGCTGGCTAAACCACCGAGGTTATCTCCCCGCTCATATACATCAACATTCATGCCCTGCTGAGCCAACTTATAGGCAAGGGTTACCCCCATGATGCCACCGCCGATAACTGCAATGTTTTTCAAACTCACTCCTTCACCTTACAATGCGCACGACAGCACAAAACTATCGTGTGTGATATGCGAAATAAGATAAGTGCGAGAAGCTTTATGGATAACTCGACAAGCAATCATCTTTGAGACGGTGCTGCTGTTGTCAGGTGATAAACCACAACCTGAATGGTTATGATTATGTGACTGGAGATGAGAGGAAAATAGCTGCCTTACATCTACACTCTTGTTTTTGAGCATAACAACACGAGTTACCATTCAATTCAAAGAATACAAAATTTAAGCCCAAAATGTGGAGGCACTTTGGGCTTCCAACCCCCCGACGGCACGCATGTCAACTCCGGCTGCTAATGAGTACGCCGGAAATGATGACCACAATACCGAGCAAACGCATAACGGTAATCCGTTCGCGAAAGATGAAATAAGACCCGATGATAATGCCGATATAACTGAGACTGGCAAATGGATAAACATAACTCAGTTCAAAACTAGAGAGCGCTAACAGCCAATTCACCACGCCTAAACCGTAAACAATCAAACCGCCAATTACCCAAGGTGATAAGACAATCCGCTTGAGCATCGCAGCACCCGACGAAGACTGGCCGATGCTGCCCATTCCTCGCTTGAGTAACAACTGTCCCGCAATTCCAAAGATGGTACTGAGGGCAACAAAAATATAAGGCGACATGACTATGACCTCCGCTCAGCGGCCTGCGGGAAAGCAGGTTTCCCAAACAAGGATTGCCGCAATAAACGCCACTGGAACTTCAAATGACTACGGGTAACACGGGCGATCTTGATGCTCGACTGACCAAAGGTACGAACATGCAAGGTGGTTGGGAACTCGGTCACGCGGAACCCGGCTTGAATGGCTTTAACCAAAAGCTCGGTACCTGCTAAAAAGTCATTGCTTTCAAAGGTGACAGTTTCCACCACGCGGCGGCGATAAGCACGGAAAAGCGCTGTCCATGTATGGATACGCCAACTCACCAATATACGATATAACAATGATGCACCGAAGCTGAAAATCAGCCGATAGCCCGGAACACCTTCCACACGTCCATTCGGGTGATAAGGTGAAGCAGTGCAGATATCGCAGTCATCGGCGGCCATACGCGCTAACATTTGCGGAATAGTATCTAAAGGATAGGTGCCGTCGAAATCGGTGGTGACAATCACATCGCCATTCGCTTGCTGCAAACCAGTCCGAATGGCTGCACCTAGGCCCTTATTGGTTTCATGCGACACAACCCGCACCCGGGCATCATCTTTGAACTCATCTTGTAGCAGCGACGCCGTATCGTCTTTACTACCATCGTTTACAAAGACCACTTCAATGTCGTGAGATTTACTAAGCTGAGCCAATAAGCTTCGCATGGCATCAGCGGTTTGGTGTACGCCTTCGGCTTCGTTGTAGGCTGGGACAACCAGCGACAGTTTCATTTACACGCCCCTCATTACTGGAATAAAAACACATAGCATATGGCCTAACAAAAATATATTTGTGAGGCAAAAAGACATCAAAAGACTTAGGTGTTTAAAAGCCTAGTCAGGACTTTAGAACTTGAGCCTTGCGAGAGGCTAAACCCCCACCTATCTATTCTGAATAATGCGTGAAGAGCGTATAAATACTGCTCTGTCTGATATTTGTCCATCACATTCTGTTAGTAACGGTTGTGTTTCAAAATGATAATTACACTTTTCAGTATCATCGCATAATGATTACTTTAGCGCAAATCATCAATACGCGGGTATAAATTATTGGCGACAATGCTCATTTTGTCGGTACATTAAAGTATGTTACATTTCCTTATCGCTAAAAATAGTCCGTTCATAAAGTTATGTCTACCCAACAACGCCAACGCCAGAGCAATGTCGCACCATTTGTAAAATATCAACTCGACAACGCCTATGATGAGATGTTTGAGCCAGAAGGGTCATCTCGAAACCATTACAACGCGCTGTATCAGCGGGTGCTGGACTTAACCCAAGAAGAACTCAAGCATCGTCAGCAAGAAGCCGACCTTTCGTTCTTGCATCAAGGTATCACTTTCACTGTTTACGGACGCAGTGAAGGGACAGAGCGCATCTTCCCTTATGATCTATTACCCCGCATCATCACGGCAGCGGAATGGACAACGATTGAACGCGGACTAACACAGCGTATCACTGCTCTTAATTTGTTTCTACAGGATATTTATCACGATCAGCGAATTATCCGCGATGGCATCGTTCCACCGGAACTGATCTTTACCAGCCAGCACTTCCGGCGCGAGATGCGAGGGCTTCGGGTACGGCGTGATCTTTACGTGTCGGTTTGCGGCACAGATTTAATCCGTGTGCCGAACGGTGACTTCGTAGTCTTAGAAGATAACCTGCGCGTACCGAGCGGCGTAAGCTATATGCTCTCGAACCGTCAGGTTTCCAAGCTGGTGTTCCCGCGCTTGTTCAGCAATTACGGTGTACGTCCGGTGGAGAATTACGGGCGGGCTTTACTTTCAACTTTGCAGCACCTTGCGCCGGATAATCGACCAGAACCAACGATTGTGGTCCTGACGCCCGGTGTCTACAACTCAGCTTACTTTGAGCATGCTTTCCTTGCGCGGCAGATGGGTTTGGAGCTGGTCGAAGGGCGCGACTTGGTGGTACATGACAACACGGTTTACATGCGAACAACCAAAGGGTTGCGGCAGGTCGATGTGATTTACCGCCGGATTGACGATGATTTCATTGATCCGCTAGCTTTCCGACCAGACTCGATGCTGGGCGTTCCCGGCCTGTTCAATGCGTATCGGGCGGGAAATGTAGCGCTGGCGAACGCCATTGGTACGGGCGTGGCTGACGACAAAGCCTTCTACTATTATGTGCCAAAGGTGATTAAGTATTATCTGGGCGAAGACCCGATCATCAACAACGTTGAAACCTACATTCTGACTGATGAAAAACAGTGCGGCTACGTATTGGCGAACCTAGATAAACTGGTGGTCAAGGCCGTCGGTGAGTCAGGCGGATATGGCATGTTGATTGGCCCGCACAGCACAGGCGAACAGCGTGAAGAGTTCAAGCGGCGCATTCTTGCTAATCCACGCAACTACATCGCCCAACCGACGTTGGCGCTTTCCCGCGCACCCTGCTTCGTTGAAGGTGAAGTCGAAGCGCGGCATGTCGATTTGCGGCCTTATATTCTGTGCGGGGAAAAAGTGACGATTGTCCCCGGTGGGTTAACACGGGTCGCATTGCAGCGCGGGTCGTTGGTGGTAAACTCATCGCAAGGGGGGGGGAGTAAAGATACATGGGTACTGGATGAGTGAGGTTTGAGGGAATGTTTAGGGAGCATTTATAGGCCGCTTGGGTGATGTTTTGATCAGTAGGAGTTTTTATACTTAAGGTTGGGAATAACTTCTACAAAGGATAATCGAATCATGGCAACAAAAACCAAAGCGCCAACTTTTAAGACACATGTTGATCTTCCTGAAGAAACACGTGCTCAAATGGTCGATCTCTTGAACCAACAACTGGCGGATGTATCCGATCTTTACAGCCAAACCAAGCAAGCCCATTGGAATATCAAGGGCATGGATTTCATTCAACTGCATGAGTTCTTTGATGATCTGGCCGAACAAGTGCTGCCCTATGTAGACAGCATTGCGGAGCGGGCAACCGCGATTGGTGGCGTAGCGATGGGTACGGCGAGGATGGCCGCCGCGAACTCGACACTGCCAGAATTTCCTAACGGACCATACGACGGTAAGTCGATGGTAAAGACGCTGGTCGAAGTGTACGGGCGATTTGCCAACAGCACACGGGCGGCCATTGATAAGGCTGACGAAGCTGGCGATAAAGATACCGCAGATTTGTTCACTACCATTTCAGGTGAGATGGACAAACATCTGTGGTTCCTTGAGGCCCATATCCAAGTATGAGGTAGTATGTCTGAACAGTCTGGTTCAGGTTGTTTGACCTCCATTGTTATGTTGATTGCTGCCATATTCGGTTCGTTTATGGCAGCTTTCAATAGCTCTTCCTCAAATCTCGTCGACCTCAGTAATGCTGCTGAAATCGTGACGCATGTCACCCTCGCTCCAGTCGGAGCATTTACCCCGAACGAGTTACAACAGGCCAAAGACGTCATCACAAAACGGCTCGCTGGACTCGATCTATCAACAGCAACCGTCGAAGTGGTTGACGACAAAACCATCAGCGTCGGCCTGCCCCAAGTTGAAAACCTCGATGAAGTGGTTGAAACCATCAGCACGCGCGGGTTGTTGGAGTTCGTGGATTTCAGCGATGTGCCGGACTACGCTCAATGGAAAGGGCGTGAGATTCTGACCACTGGTCAAGGCGACCATCCGGTTTCAACGAGTTCATCCCTCAATCCCACGACTAACAAACCGTTTGAAACTGTCCTGACCGGCACGGATATTCTTTCGGTCAGCGCAGAACTAAACCAGCAGTTTTCACAGTGGCAGGTGAACGTTACCTTTAGCGACGAAGCCGGAAAAATCCTCGGTGACTACACACGCACTCATACGGGTAAGCCGCTGGGTATTGTGCTGGATGGCAAGCCGGTGAGCATTCCGATTGTGCAGGCGGAAATTAGCACGCAAGTGGTCATCGTCGGCAATTTCACAGAGCAAGAAACCAAACGGTTAGCGGTACAACTCAACGGTGGGGTGCTGCCGTTTGAGATGCAGGTTGAAGCCATACAATAAGCATGATCCAAGGATGAAATATATGCTCTCACGCGTAGCTGACAACCTGTACTGGATGAGCCGTTATCTGGAACGTGCCGAACACACGGCGCGGCTGGTCGATGTGCATCTGAATTTGGCGCTGGATCAATCCCGCGAGCAGAAGCCGGGGGCGCGATGGGAACGACTGCTGACCGCGCTCCACGTGCCACCGCTGGAAGATTTGAAGCTGGACGAGTACAGCATGACGCAGCGTTTAGCCTTCGACCAGTCGAATTTGAACTCGATTGTGGTGTGCATCGCCAATGCCCGCGAAAACGCGCGGCAGGTGCGCGAAAAGATCAGTTCGGAAATGTGGCTTCAACTGAACACACTGTATCTGGAAGTCCGGCGAACCAGCATCGACGCCATCTGGAACGAGCAGCCCCATCTGTTCTTCCAAGCGGTCAAAAACGGGGCGCATCTGTTCCAAGGGATTACCGACACGACGATGGTTCATGATGAGGGCTGGCAGTTCATCCAGATGGGACGGTATATCGAACGGGCGCTCTCGATTGCTACCCTGCTGGACGAACACCTCAAAGCCTTCCCTGCGTCACCGTATACCAGTGAAGCCGATGATTATTTCGAGTGGCTCGGCTTACTGAAATGCTTTACGGCATTTGAAGCCTACTGCAAAGTGTATAACGCCGATTTGCGCCCGTCCCGCATCATCGAATTTTTGATGTATAACGCGGAGTTCCCTCATGCTATGCACTTCTGTATTGAACAGATGCAGGCGTCGCTCCAAGCGATTTCCGACTCGGCCTCGGTGAGCAAGAACAGCCGTGTACACCGCTTGGCAGGACGGCTGCGCTCCAGCATGAGCTTCGACACCGTCGATGAGATGATGGCGCGGGGGTCGCAAACCTACCTCAAGGACATCAGTGACCAGTGCGCTCACATTCATAACGCCTTGTACGAGACATATATCACTTATGCGGTCGAGGCAGCACTGGGATAAAATCCATTTTCAGAATAGCCATCATGCTATGACGGGCACGACGAATCGTGCCTTTAGGGATAGGCATTTGTAATTCATGTACTATACGATTCGCCACCTGACCCGTTTCCGCTACAGCGCGCCGATTTCCCAGAGCGTGATGGAAGCCAGAATGCAGCCCCGTACGGAAGGCAGCCAGCGCTGTTTGAGTTTTCAACTGGGGGTGTCACCTGCGGCGCGGGTACTCAACTACCGCGATTATCTGGGGAACGTCATCCACAACTTTGATATTCCGGGTACACACCGCCAACTGAGCCTGACCGCGCAATCGCAAGTCGAGGTAAGGCCTCTGGTTCCCCTGCCAGACCGTTTGCCCGCCCGCGCGTGGGATGAACTGAGCAAGACAGAATATGACATGCTGGTTCCAAGCCACTTCACCCACCCAACGCCCTTGTTACACGCCCTAGCTGAACAACTGGACGTGGTCCGGCGTGATGATCCGCTGTCATTACTGAAAGAAATCTGCGCCAAAATGTATGGCGCTTTCGACTACGTGCCGGAAAGCACCGCCGTCGATTCGCCAATTGACGACGCGCTAACATCCCGACAAGGCGTGTGCCAAGACTTCACTCATATCATGCTGGCGCTGCTGCGTCCGCTGGGCATTCCTGCCCGTTACGTCAGTGGCTATTTATATTCGCATCAAGGGGAAACCCGTTCGACGCCGGGAGCCAGCCATGCGTGGGTTGAGGCGATGCTGCCGGGATTGGGATGGATCGGGTTTGACCCGACCAACAACTTGATCGCGGATTTACATCATATTCGGGTGGCAATCGGGCGTGACTATGCTGATGTGCCGCCGACGAGAGGCATCTTTAAGGGTAAAGCTGAAACCGAGTTGAGCGTTTCGGTACGGGTGACGCTGGCAGACGAACCACCCGCCGAAGACACAGCAGTGCCTGCTCATTGGACGGCGCTGAGTGATCAAGAAGAAGCGCAGACCGCCCAAGAACTGTATGAGCAGCAGCAACAGCAGCAACAATGACCACTGAACAAACCGAGATGTGGTGCGCGCCGCATCTCAACCATTTGACACTGCTCAGAGCGACCTACACCACTTACGCCTACAAACGGCATTTCCATGACTACTTCGCCATCGGGGTGATCGAGGACGGCGTACAAACCTTTTCGTGCAGCACGGCTCAATACGTGAACCCGACAGACGGTATCTTCATCATCCAGCCGGGGGAAGCCCACGACGGACAATCAGCCACCGAGAACAGCTTCACTTACAGCGCATTCTATCCACAGGTTGAGGATTTGCGACGCATCGCCGATGAGATGGGCACCAAGGCCAGCGGATTTCCAGCCTTCACCCAAGCGGTGATCCAAGATCAAGCGCTGTCGAAGAAGCTGCTGCGCCTGCACCGGATTTTGCGGCAGGATAAGCCGCGTCTGGAGCAAGAATCGGCCTTCATGGAAACCTTCGCGCAGGTGCTCTATCGCCACGCGGTTGAGCGTCCACAGTTGGAGACGGTGCGCAAAGAGAGCCAAACGGTGGCGCGGCTGCGGGGCTATCTGGAAGACCATTACGCCGAGGACATTCGGCTGGATGATCTGGCACGGTACGCCCATTGGAGTCCCTTCTATCTGCTGCGCGTGTTTCATCAAGAAGTCGGGCTGCCCCCGCATGCCTACCTCGAAAGCGTCCGCATCCGCGCGGCGCAGCGGCTTTTGGAACGTGACCTGCCGCTGGTGGACATTGCATACGAAACAGGATTTTCCAGCCAGAGCCACTTCACCAACGCTTTCAAGCGCTTCATCGGTGTGACGCCGGGGCGCTACAGAGCAATTTTTTGCAAGACGAGCGCGGTCGAAACGTCCTATACTTCCTGAAATAAAGTTTCAGGAGATGTGTAGATGTCGATGACCTTTGATACTAAGATTGCGGTTGTCCTGCGGAATGATCTCCAAGTCTGGCAAAAGCTGAATGTGACGGCCTTTACCGTGAGCGGCATCGCGGGGACAGTTCCGGATGTGATGGGCGAGAAGTACGAGGACGCTTCCGGTAACCGCTACCTGCCGATGTTCAAGCAGCCGGTGATGGTGTTCGAAGCGAGTGCCGAGCAAATCCAGAAAGCCTATCAACGGGCGTTGAAAGCCGAAGTGCCGTTCACGGTTTTTACCGAGGATTTGTTCGCGACCGGCAACGACATTGATAACCGCGCGGCGGTGATTGCCAAGCGGAGTGACGAACTGCAATTGGTGGGGCTGGCGCTGCGGGAACGCAAGAAGCTGGTGGACAAGATTTTGGATGGGATCAAGCTGCATAAGTAGTGGCAAGTGACAATGGGTGGGGCAAGGGTTGCAGTCGATCTCGCGATTTCCGATAACCCATCCTTATCAAATAGGTTTATTTTAGGTTTGTCGACAAACCGATTTCCAACCTGCTGCCAACCACTTTGACTCAAATCTCGCCTGCAACGTTAGCGTCAAACTCACAAATCAGTTACAAAATGTTCTTCCAAATGGTAACCCATTTGTCCTCCATCTGTTCTACAATAACATCAGGATCGATGCAGGGATTTGCCGCTGACAATTCCTGCATCTTCCCTCCAACGCACCTTAACATCACCCGCATTGTGCCGCTTTCGCTGCTTTTGCCGCATATTTCGCACGTTCATCCTATCCGCTGGCAAACCCATCACGGTATGCCGCCATTTTTTCGACCCGCCATCACCGCCGCTTATTTGTATTCGACTGGTGAGCTGACGACCAACGGCTGTCAATTTTGCCAACAAAATTCTTCGGTCTTTGTATTTTGACTAGGGACTTTCTGTGCGCTTCAGTGGCCATTTTTCACTCAGGCAGCAGCTTGAGCCAATGACGACATTTCCACCCCAAAAAAATGACTTTGGTATTGAGCTAACCGCTAATTTGCCAATCACCAAACTTCACAGTGAAAATGAAGAGTTTGAAGAATATTGCGACCGAAGGAAGTCCTTTAGGGCGAACATTCGGCGTCTCGATCCCTCAACTCCGCCGCTCAGGCCACCTTTTGCAACTGCAATTTTCTCAATATTTTCAATTTTTTGAATCTTAAACTCGACCAGCAGCTTCAGCCTTGGCGCAAAGTTTGTTCAGGCAGCATTCAAAAGACTGCGGGAACGGACGAAAAACAACCTACTCCGACCAGTCGGGTTCGGAGGAAGGTTCGAGGCCGAGCAGGTCGCTCATGAGGACGCCGCCCTCGTTGCGTTTGGGTAGGCGGCTGAGGTAGCGTTCGGTGACGGCGACGTTGGAGTGACGGAGCAGTCGGCTGATCTTCTCGATGGGCGTACCAGCTTCTTCCAGCGCTCCGGCAACCGAACGGCGGAGATCATGCGGGGCGACATGGCCGATGCCTGCCACACGGGCGGCTTCGGTGACGATGAACCAGATGCCATCGGGCGTGACGGGGCCTTTGCTGACCTTGCCGCCCTTCCAGATGCGCCGCAGCAGCGGAGACTTCGGATCGGGTGTGCGAGCATTAGGCTCAACGGCTTTGCCCCAGCGAATGAGGAGCGTCATGGTAGCGCGGGGCACGTCGATCATGGCGGTTTTGCGGCCTTTACCGTGTACCTTCAACACCACGCGATCATTCTGCATGGACAAATCACCCCAGCGGGCATTCGCCAATTCATCACGGCGCAGGGCCATCGTACACAGCACCGATGTGATGACATGGTTACGCAGTTCCTGATTATCCGAGGTGGCGACGGCACGTGAGGCGGCGATCAGCAGTTTGATTTGGTCAGTCGAGAGCCAGCGTCCGGGGCGCTGACCGTCTTCGGCCTTGGGCGGGCGCACATTTTTGAGGCTGGCGCTGGTGTAGTCGTCCATCAACTCGGCTTCAGAGAGCAGGCTGGCGAGAGTGGTGATGGCGGCTCTGGCCTGCGTGATGCCCTGCTTGCCGTTGCCCGCTTTGACCAGTTGGCCGAGCCATGCGCGGAGTTGGGAGGCAGTGATGCTGTCTAAGAGCACCGGAATAGGCAGCGCACTCATACGCATGACACGGGCGCGGCCTTCGGTGGGCTTCATACCAGCAATATCCACCAGATATTGGTCGATCCAACGGAAGTAGGCGCGCTGGGTGTGGATGCTGCTGGCACGTCCCGGCAGGAGCGCGGCAAAGTTAAAGGTCTTGTCCTGTAGGTTGTGCAGAGCAAGGGCGTTATTTTGCGGCGGTTGGCGGCGAGATAAAGATGACATTGGAATTTAACCACAGAATACCCTTAACCCCAGCCCCACATCACCTCGTTCGCAGGCTCACTCTGGTGATAGCCCGTAAACGAGGGAGGGAGCAGTACAAGGGTTTCGATACCTATGGTTTAAGTCGATTTTATTCTTTGGGCGGGGGGACGGGCAGTTGGTCGACGGGTGTGTCTTTCCAGCGTGCGCCCTCTTCCACGAGCATGACGGGAAGGCCGTCACGGATGGGATACTTGTAGCCGGAGTCGGCACTCACCAACCAGCAGCCTTTGACCAGTTCGAGTTTACCGGGGTCAGCGCCCTTATCGGTAAAGTGAACGGCCACCGGACAGCGTAGAATTTCCAGCAGTTTGGGATCAATGGGAGCAGACACTTCGCTCATGGCGATTTCCTCTGTTTTTCGTTAGTCATTACGTCCCACAGTATAAACGGTGGGCAGTAGACCGTCAATGTGGCCTGTTTAGCATAAAAGAGATTAAGAACAATTACTATAGCCTTGGAAGTTATGCGGTTGGACAAAAGGTGGCTATAATCGGGCGCATTGACAGACCGAAATGCGCTGACAAGTGTGTCTTTGGCGCATCGGTACCTGTCCATAATGATAAGGTCAATATCATGCTGGTCAAAGAAGCTAAAGCCGTTGTTCGACAGTGGGTTGCCGAGGAGGTGAGCAAAATCCCCGGATTTTGTGGCGCTTTCTATGCCGGGTCGACGAATTGGATGGCTGACGACGAACCGATGCCTTCCACGTCCGACGTCGATATTAAAATTGTGCTGGATGTTCCCCAGCTCCCTGATTCTTATATCAAATCGTCCCATCAGGACATTGTCATCGAGGCGTCGTACCTCATGAAGCGCGACATTCCCTCGGCGGATGCCGTTCTCAGCACCTATTACCTCGCCAAACATTTCACTACGCCCAATGTCATCGCCGATCCGACCGGATTCCTCTCGGCGATACAGGCGGAGGTACAACGCAATTTTGCCAAGCGGGAATGGGTGATCAAACGCTGCATGAACGCCCGTGACTTCGCCATCAACAGTTTGCAGTGGTTGAAACCGGAAGATCAGTTCCATGATCAGGCGTTCTGGTGGCTGTACTCTGCCGGCATTGTGCTCCACATGCTGATTGTCGCCGATCTGCGTAATCCGACGGTTGCGAAATCGTGGGTTGTCACTACGGATGTATTGAGCCAATACGGCTTTTTGCCCTTCCTTGACCGTTTGTTCACACATATTGGCTGCGCGGGTATGGATCGGACACAGGTAGAGACGTTCTTTTGTGACTATGTCGAGGCGTTCGACTATGCCAAGCTGTATATCAAAACTCCGTTCTGGGGGTCAACCTCGATTAGTGACAGTGTGCGTCCCGCTATGGTGGACAAATTCGCTGCGATGATCGAAACCGGACTCTACCGTCAGGCATTCTTCTGGGTCGCCTTCTTCCACATGTGGTGCTATAAAGCAATCGTCAATGACGCGCCGCCCGACGTGCAGGCGAAAACCGCGCCTTTGTTCGAGAAGTTAGTGACCACGCTTTGCATCCCGACGATTGAAGATATCGCACGCCGGCATAAAGAGACTGAAGTGCTCATCCCAGAAGTGTGGAAGGTCGCCGAAGCGATCATCGCCGCCAATCCAGCGGTTGAGGAATAGTGTCGGATCGTTAAGAGTCGGCAGTTCACAGATATTCAGAAAAGAATCACTCATCGTAGGGACATAGGGGCGCTATGTCCTTACGACACAAAGTATTCATAACCGCTACGCTCGTTCATCCCAAGTATTGCTTTCCCTCGACTGTGTAACTCCTCAATCTATTGAGCAGAATCAAAAGATGACATAGAATTTGAACCGCCAAGACGCCAAGAAAAATAGAGAGACAAGCAAACAAATCATGACCATCGACTTCGGTTTGACAGCCAATGATTACGCACGACATCGGGCAGGGTTTCCGGAGTCGTTCTTTGAGCGCGTCGCGGCGCACGGCATCGGATTAGCGGGTCAGCAGGTGGTTGATCTGGGTACGGGAACCGGCACGTTGGCGCGGGGCTTTGCACGGCGGGGCTGCACGGTCATCGGGCTTGATCCGGCGGAGAAGATGCTGGAGCAGGCTAAGCAGATAAGCAAGGCGGAAGGCCTGTCGGTGAAGTACCGCGTGGCAACGGCAGAGGCTACCGGACTGCCGGACGACTCCGCCGATGTGGTGAGCGCGGGGCAGTGCTGGCACTGGTTTGATGGGGATGCCGCCGCGCGGGAATGCTATCGGGTGCTGCGCAACGGTGGGAAAGTGGTCATCGCCCATTTCGATTGGATACCGCTCAAAGGGAATGTGGTCGAAGCGACTGAGCACCTGATCATGGCCTATAATCCGGCATGGAAGCTGGGCGGAGGCAGCGGCGTTTATCCGCTATGGCCGCGCCATCTGGCGGAGAACGGCTTCGTGAATCTGGAAGTGTTCACCTATGATACGTTTCGGGTGTATTCGCATGAGGCGTGGCGGGGACGCATCCGTGCCAGCGCGGGGGTCGGAGCCAGTCTGCCACCGGAACAGGTCGCGGCGTTTGATCGCGATTTGGCGGACATTTTACGAACACAATTCCCTGCTGATCCGATGCCGGTGCATCATCGGGTGTTCGCGCTGATCGGGCAGAAGTCCGCTTAAAGTCAACCGTTTTCAGCAGCTTGAATCGAATTGTACACCGACTGCGCCCATTCGCGGACGCTAGCAACATAGTGATCGGCGCCACGCGCGACCACATCAGCCGCACGCATCGTCCATGTCACCAGATGAGCATAAGCGCCTTTCGAGTCGGAGCGGGCGGTGATTGTCCACGTGCGATTTTTGGAATTGACCTTGTCCTTCGATGTGCGGCGGATTTCGGAGGGTGCGATGCCATCACGGACAAAGGCAGTGAGCAAACCGATGCCATTGGTTAGGCCATCTTCGGAATACAGATGCGGATGCTGCAAGTGGTAGCACAAGACGGTCAGGTGATGGACTTCCCAGCGCGATGAGTCCTCATGTTCCCAGAAGAGCATTTGATGGAAGTCGGTTTCGCAGGTGGAGTCATCAGTGTGCTGTGCGCCACATTCGGGACAGATATTCGCATTCATTTGAACCGCCAAGGCGCCAAGAACGCCAAGTTAAAACATAGAGATTATTTTAAGGGTTCAGGAAGGCTCATTCAAGAGCTTAGACTATCGCTATTACAATCTTGTGGCGTTTTTGCGGTTATTGGGGCTGCCCGTTACAATCTGCGCCTAAATATTTTCCTCCCAAATTAGGAAGCCTGTTTATGCGGGGACCACGTCTTTTTTTTGCTGTTTGTTTGCTGATTAGTGCTGCCGCCTTCGTGCTGGCAATCCCATCCACCGCACCGACCAAAGCGATGCCGCCTGCGCCGAGTGTGGGCATGGGTGTGTGGCAGTCGTACAAGTGTGAAGGCTGCCACACACTGTACGGGCAAGGTGGAGCCTATGCGCCTGATCTGACGCACATCTATGCCACGCGCGGCGGGGATTATCTGCGGGAGTTCCTGCTGAACCCCGGTGCGTTCCATCCCAACCAGCGGCAGATGCCGATGTTCGGCCTGACCAAATCGGAGACGGATAACCTGCTGGCGTTCCTACAATGGGTGGGCGAACAGCCAACCGCACAGAATTGGCCGCCGCGCCCGATCACCGTCAGCGGCGGTGGGAGTCTAGGTGCAGCACCTGCCAGCTCATCAACAGGGAACAGCTCCGCCGCGAATAGCAGTGATCCGGTGGAACGGGGACGCTACCTGTTCAGCAATGCGCCGGCCATTTGCTCGACCTGCCACTCCCTGCAACCGGACGTGGTGATCGTCGGGCCGTCGCTCGCAGGTGTCGCCAACCGCGCCGGAAGCCGCGTCGCCGGATTGAGCGCGCAAGAATACATCCGCAATTCGATTGTGCACCCCAGTGATTTCATCGTGCCGAATTTCCAAGACGTGATGCAAAAGAATTTCGGTGACGTGCTGACCAGCGACCAGATCAATGATTTGATCGCGTTCTTGATGACGCAGAAGTAGTCGATAGTCAGTAGTCTTTAGTCGATAGAGCAAGACAAATACGAATACATTGAACCGCCAAGACGCAAAGAGCACCAAGAAAATACAGAGAATCAGCTTATGACGAGTTCACAAAAAATCATTTTTCGCTTTTTTCAACAGACGGTGATCATGCTGATTCTGGCGGTGATCGCGGCGCTGGTGGCAGGTGTCAAATTCCTCGCGGCAGATGATCCGCTGCTGACGGTGCTGCCCTACAACCAAGCCGGAGCGCTGGCGAACGTGCTGCTCAACCTGACGGTTTTGACCGGACTGATCGGCGGCGGGCTGTATCTGGCGGCACAGCGGCGCGTCAATTTGCCGGTGCTGCGGCTGGCGAGCATCGTGTGGACAGTGCTGCTGATCCTATCGGTCGCGGCAGGCATCTTTGGATTGCTGGGCGGACGCAACTTTCTGGAACTGCCCTTCGTGCTGAACATTGTGCTGATCATCGGCTTGGTACTGGTGCTGCTGGCTGTCGCGCCAAGCATCCAATCAGCACTGGTGCAGTTGTGGGCATTGGGATTGGTGCTGACCTTGATCGGCATCCTGATCGGCTTGCTGCCAGCGGGGGATTATCTGCAAGACCGCAGCTACCGCGCCTTAGCGGTCGGGCTGCAATTGAACATCGCCTATCCGTTGATGGCGCTGGCGCTCGGTTACTGGCTGATGCACCGCTTCAGCGATTTGACTCCGGCATGGCTGGAGCAGGATATCTACATCGCGGCAGGATTGGTGCTGCTGGCGGGCATGTGCCTGACCTTCGCGCGGATGCAAGCGGCAGCCGGTTGGGTGGTCGGCGTGGGCAATCTGGCGGCGGCTCTGGCACCCGTGTTTTACTTATTGGTGATCGCCCGATGCTATCCTGCCCTGACGCAGCGCAACGGCACCCATACCTTGGCGGCACACTGGTTCACCTTAAGCATCCTGCTGTTCTTCCTCGCCTTTGGATTGGTGGCGGCGGTACAGCTTGCCCCGGCCATCCGACCCTATACACTGGGCACACGCTTGAATGATTTGCAAAGCACCCTCACCTTGATGGCGGCAGTCGCCATGAGCTTGGGCGTGGTCAACCAATCGGCGGCGGAACTGCGCGGTCAGAACTGGCGCGTCACCGGATTGACTCCCTTCTGGCTGGTTTCGGTGGGCATCCTCGGCGGAGGGCTGGCGCTGGCGGCGGCAGGCGTGGTGCAGGTTTACCTCGAACGGCTGCTGAGCGTCGGCTATCTGGATACGCAAGCCCTGCTCGTGCCGCTGTATATCGGCTGGATTATGGGCTTGATTGTGCTGCTGCTGGGCATTTTGCTGTATGCACTGGGTTTCTGGTCGCACCGACCGCAGCGGCGCTAAGGTTTTTGGGCATACAACCATGTGCCCCTACAGACAAATCATTATTTATCAAACCACAATATAGCAGCATGTCAGACTTTGGTCTGATCAAAATAAGTACTTTCGCTCATGCCCCCTTGCATTGGTTAGGCGTATATTGGTCGTAGGTTACAAAACGACAAAATCGTCCTAAGCTATAGATGTAACAGAAATGTAACAGCGCAATCTGAATCCTTAGGCTGTTATCATCCGTTCAGTTTCGGGGGAACATCATGAAGACTCTCTTATCGGTTTGGTCACGTCGCTGGATGTTCGCCATCCTCGCGACACTATTGGTGCTGCCTGTCGCCTTCAGTCCATTCGGGGCACAGGTCGCGGCGGCGCAAGGTTGTATCGTGCGGACGGATTGGCCGGTGTATACGGTCGTTCGTGGTGATACATTATATAAAATTGCCCAACGCTACGGCACTACATCCGGTGTGCTCGCCAGCGCCAACTGTTTAGCCAACGTCAACTATATCTACGCGGGTCAACAGCTTCGCGTACCACCGTCACCGATCGTGTTGACTCCAGTGCCGCAGCAACCACCGCCCGCTTCAAGCTTTAACGTGCGCATCCAGTACCAGCGCTTTGACAACGGGTTCATGTTCTGGCGCGCGGATAACGGTGAAATCTCGGTGTATATCGGCCAATCCAATGGCACAACGATTTCGTACCAATCCTACAGCTACGGTCTGCTGCCGGATAATCCAGTCACCGAAGCGACGCCCTATGGCCATTACCGCCCCGCTTTTGGTATCGGCAAGGTTTGGGGCAACTTCTTCAACGTCCGCAACGGACTCGGTTGGGCCACTACGCCGGAAGTCAGCTATGTGACGAGCGTGACCCGCACCGGAAACGGCTACTTCAACTTCGTCATTCCGGATGGCCGCGTGGTGTATGTCAATCCGAACCGGACTTGGTCAACTACGGGTTCGCCTGTGCCTTACCCGACAGCGGTTCCGCCTACACCGGTTGGCCCGACATCGACCACGACCATCGCCAGCTACCAACCGTTTGATGGTGGCTTCATGGTCTGGGAAGGGCGTACCGGCAACATCGTCGTGTTCTACAACAATGGTTCAGCCTTGAATGCGACCTACACCATTTATGCAGCAGCAAACTATGCACGGCTGCCCGATAATCCGGTACTCGATCCGGTGCCTGATGGACGTGTCCGTCCGGTCTTCGGTATCGGCAAGGTTTGGGGCAACTACTTTGAAGTTCGCAGCAATCTGGGATGGGCGACCACGCCGGAACAGAGTTTCACAGCGACCTTCATCAGCCACAACACCAGCACACAGGCGGAAACCTGCTTCGTCTTGCCGGATGGTCGTGCCATCAATTATGTGCGGTTGAACAACGGTGTCCGTTACTGGTTGTTCACGCAGGTCTGCGAGTAAGCACATAGGCTTATAAACTCAAAAGGACACAGGCTTATTCGGCGCTGTGTCCTTTTTTTATTGACCTGAATGAGTACGCAGATTGAACAAATTACGTTAAAATGGGCATCTTCTTCCTAAAATATACTCTTTTCTGGATAACCTTTTATGACGACACAGCCTGCCGAACTCCCCCCGATTGCTGTTGGCACTGCCCCGACTGCTCCGATAACCCGCAAGCGCCGAACGTGGTGGCGCTGGGCGATTGGTATTCCCCTGCTGCTGATCGCCGCGCTGCTGGTGGCGATGGCCTATACGCCGGTGCCAGAAGATAGACCGCTGCCCCTCGCCCAACAAGGCGGCGGTGCACGGCAAGATAGCGGCTCGATCAACGGCTTGCAGGCGGCTTGGCCGCAGTTGGATACGCCCGATTCGCAGCAGGTCGCGCTGGGTAAGCTGTTGTTCTATGATCCGATCCTCTCGGCCAACGATGATCTGTCGTGCGCAAGCTGCCACCATCCCGACATGGGCTTCAGCGATGGCAAGCCGGTTTCGGTCGGTGCACACGGCGAAAATCTGCGCCGCAATGCACCGACGCTGTGGGATGTGGCTTATGCTACAAGCCTCTTCTGGGATGGCCGCGCCAAGACACTCGAAGAACAGATGATGACGCCGCTGACGAACCAGAATGAAATGGCCGCCAATCCGGATGATCTGGTGACGCAGTTGGCAGGCATCCCGACCTATCAGCAGATGTTCAGCGCCGCTTTCACCGACGGACTAACCATCCAGAACGTGGGCAAGGCCATCGCCTCATTCGAAAGGACGCTGGTCACCCACAACTCCCCCTTTGACAAATTCGCGGCAGGCGCCTTCAACGCCCTGACTCCGGCGCAGCGCCGCGGATTCAATGTGTTCCGCAGCGCCCAAACACGATGCTTCGAATGCCACACATGGCCGACCTTTAGCAACTACACCTTTAATGTGCTAGGCGTGCCGGATACCAACCCGCTCAAGCCAGACTTGGGACAGGTGGAAATCGTCAACGGGCCGGACTCGACTCGCGCCTTCCGCACACCCAGCCTGCGCAACGTCGCCCTGACCGCGCCGTATATGCATAACGGCGTGTTCACGACGCTGGATGAAGTGGTGGAGTTCTATGCCAAGGGCGGCGGACCAGCCTTCGGCGTCAAGGTCGCGCCGGATGAATTCTTACAGGGATTCACGCTCAGTGACCAGCAAAAGAGTGATCTGGTCGCCTTCCTCTACGCATTGACCGACGAGCCGAGCGATTTGATCACCATCCCCACATCTGTGCCATCAGGACTGGCCGTCGCGCAGCACATTGAAAATCCGACACGCACCTTGGTGGAACGCTCGGAGGCCGCGCCGACCACGGCCGTCACACCCCGCGAACCGACCGTCATCACTGTCCACGCAGGCGAAACCATCCAATCGGGCGTCGACCAAGCCCAGCCGGGGGATACCGTGATGGTCGAGCCGGGGGTATATCACGAGACGGTGTATGTCGATGTGCCCAAGATCACCATCAAGGGCATCATCAATGGAGAGGATCGTCCGTGGTTGGATGGCGACAAGAAGCTCAGTGACGGCTTCAACACCACCGGCGACGACTTCACGCTGGAGAATTTCGGCGTGCGCAATTACATCGGCAACGGCGTACTGACGACCCGCACCGAGCGCGTCATCTACCGCAACAACATCATTCAGGACACGGGCTTATACGGCCTGTATCCGGTGGAAAGCACCGATGTGCTGGTGGAGCACAACGTCGTGAGCGGGATTGCCGACGCTGCCATTTACGTCGGGCAGAGCCGCGGGCCGATCATCGTGCGCAATAACGAGGTCTTCAACAACGTCACCGGCATCGAGATCGAGAACAGCACCAACGCTGAAGTTTATGAGAATTACGCCCACGACAACAGCGGCGGCATTCTGGTGTTCCTGCTGCCCAACAATCCGTCGAAAGTCGGCTACAACACGCGCGTTTATAACAACCGCATCGAGAACAACAACCACGTCAACTTCGGCAAGCCCAACTCGACGGTGTCCAAAGTGCCGCAGGGTACGGGCATCATGATCATGACCGCCGATAACACCGAGGTTTTCAACAACAGCATCAAGGGCAACCAGAGCTTCGGCGTGGCGCTGACCAGCCTCTACACCCTTTATACGCGCGACACGGTGTTCGATCTGGGCGCGATTCCCGAGAACAACTGGATACACGACAACACCTACGAGCATAACGGTTATGACGCGCAGGGTATGGTCAAAGACCTCGGCATTGATGGGGCTGACCTGATGTGGACGGGTGAAGGTTGGAACAACGCGTGGGACGAACCGAATGCCAGCAAGTTCCCGCCGATCTTGCCCAGCCGCACATGGCCCGATCCCGCCAAGCGCCTGATCTTCCACTTGTACGATATTTTGATCGGCGCGTTGCTGTAGTCTCTGGTCGATAGTCGTTAGTCCATAGAATGAGGGGTGAGGCATACAGCTTCACCCTCAACTCATCAATCACTCATCCCCTTCCGCGACTAATGCTTCCCTTTTAAGCCGACCTCCATACAATAACCGGACGTTTGCATTCGCTTAAACAGTGATACAACAGAGAAAGCATCCTTATGAAGCTGCGGCATGCGACCTGCCGTTCGGCATCGGAGGGAGCAGCAGCGCCCCCGCAGCATCCTCGTCCAGCAGCGGCGGGACAGGCGGCATCGCCCAGCAGACTGTCGCGTCCTGCAAAGATGTGACCGACCCCAAGATCGACATGCCCGCCAACAGCAGCCAGCAGAAATTCTCCGCCCCCGAGCAGGTCATCGAGAACAGCCACTCCTACTGCGCCATTTTCGTGGTCGAGCACGGACGCTTCGTCATCCAGTTGTATCCGCAAAACGCGCCCAAGAACGTCAACAACTTCGTCTTCTTGGCCTCCAAGGGTTTCTATGATGGTGTGGTCTTCCACCGCGTCATCAGCGGCTTCATGGCGCAAACCGGCGATCCGACCGGCACGGGTGGCGGCGGCCCCGGTTATGACAACATCCCGCTGGAAGCGACTGGCCCGATGAAATACGACAAGCCGGGTGTGGTCGGCGTCGCCCGTACCAATGATCCCAACTCGGCGGGCAGCCAGTTCTTCATCACCTTTGGCCCGACGCCCTTCCTCGATAACCAGTACACCATCATCGGTGAAGTGGTCACAGGCATGGACATCGTCAACCAGATCAAGATTCGTGACGTGGACAGCGACCCCAACGCCGGTTCGATTACACCGGAAAAGTTGATCAGCGTGCGCGTGGTTGATATTGGGGCGAAGTAGTCGTTAGTCCATAGTCGACAGTCTTTAGATTCAGATAGGGGTGAGGCGTGACGGCTTCACCCCTTTTATTTGGGGAGGGTTGAATCGCGGACTTCGGGCTTAAGATAAAAATAAGTCTTTACAACAATGATCAGTGTCATCGTGGAAAAAACCGCCAAGCCTAAACGCAAAGCAAAATGGTCAGACTCACCACTATTCTGGCAGTCTAAATATGAGTTTGTTCTCCCCTATAACATGGACGAAACTATCCGACTCATTAACGCCTTAGGCGACAAATATCGGGATGAGAGGGGCGGACTTTGGAGGCTATTTTTCCCTTCCGAGAATTTTGTCGTTGATTCGCAGGAAGATAATGGCGCGGTTTTCAAGTTCAAAATGAGTGGCAGCGCAAGTCGAGTCATAACCAATGGGGAGCTGCGCGGGCAACTGGTTTACGAAAATGATCAGCAGACACGCGTTAAAATCCAGACGGGTATTAAGAGACTCTCCATAATAGAACTGATCATTTTGTTACCGATCATGAGTGTCATTATCGTTCTGGCAACCCATGCTTCAAACACTCTTGAAATTCTGATTGCGCTTGCCTGTTCACTTACATTTTTTAGCCTAATCGCATTACCCGATCTCGTTTTCGGCTATCCACTCAAGTCTGTACTTTACGATGATCTGCGAGAGGCACTTGACATTTTGCCAGCCCCTCGCCCACAAACCCTACCGCCATAAACAACCCTTTTATTTGGAGGGTTCAATCGCTGACTTCGGGCGTAAGATAAAAATAACACTTCATAAGAATTGTCAGTACATCGTGGAAAAAACCGCCAAGCCTAAACGCAAAGCAAAATGGTCAGACTCACCGCTATTCTGGCAGTCTGAATATGAGTTTGTCACGCCTTACGACTTCGAGGAATGCATTCGCCGCCTCAACGCGTTACGTATTAAGTATTGGGATGAACATTCAGAAGTTTGGAGGCTATTTTTCCCTCAACCGGAATTTGGAATTCATTCGCAGGAAGATAATGGCGGAGTTTTTAATTTCAAAATGAGTGGCAGCCAAAGTAAGGTCATCCTTGATGCTGAACTGCGAGGTCAATTATGCTTCCAAAATGAGCATTCAACCCGCGTCAAGGTGATAGTCGGTTTCACCAAATCATCACTCTTTTGGCTTATTGCAATCCTGTTCATGTTCTTCATCACATCTTACATAACGATTGGCCTAAACATTGGCAACGTGGTTATGACGACAATCATAATAGGCCTGTTCTTGCTGATACAAACCGCGTACGGATATTCTCTCAAGGGCCAGCTTTACTACGATTTACACGAGGCACTCACACCTGCAGAAGTGCCTCGCCCACAAATACTTCCGCCTTAAACAGTCTATGCTTTGACCTTCGCTTTAGCCGCCTTTGCCATGCGGTGATCAACCGTCTTTTGAATATAGGACACGGCATCCGGCGTCTTGCAGTTCGTCAGGCCATGATCGACCTTCACCTTGCCGATGCGTCCGGCAGCCGCCACCGCCAGCGATTGCAGATACGAATTGCGCGCACCAATCGCAATCAGGGCGGTGTTCATGGCATGGCGGGTACGGTTGGGAGCGCCGTGAATGTCGCGCTGGATGATCACCACCCAATGCTCAAAGTACGAATCGGGCAGCGAGGTATCGCCGGATGCGATGTCGGCCAGCACGTTCCAACCCGTGTGGCTGATCCACTCCTTGTCCGATTGAATCCAAGCTTCGGCCTTCTGCTGGGCCAGCGGTGTCTTGGCGACATACGTGCCCAAGGCATCGCTCAGGACGTAATTGGTCAGGGACTGCACCCATTGATCCAGCTTGGCCGAATCCGCCTTTTGCGGATCAGCCACCATCAGCGCCAAGATTTGTGCGTCGTGGATGCCGCTCTCCCACAGATCGAGGGCGATGTCATGGTTAATTTTGAGCTTCTTCTGGAACTTCCCCAGATCGGAATAACTGACGCCAAACTGGTTTTCGCCTACTCCGTGACGCTTGTAGGTTTTGCGGGCTTGTTCGCTGCCTAAACGCTCCATCTCGGTCAAGATAACATTGGCATTGGTTGTGTCCATTATCCCCTCCTATTTTGATTGCATTGTATAGGGATATTTGTTCTAGCGCAACCAGCCTACACCACCGTCGGTTAGAATATTCGAACCATCCCGCTGATTGACAGTTAATGAACTTTTGTTCTACAATGGGGTTATATTGAGGGAATTTCACCTTGGCGATTTGTTCATCTCTCAAATCTCTGCGTCTTTGTGGTTCAACTGTATTTGTCTTTTTCTCTTTTTTCTCTGCGTCTCTGTGGTAAAAATGCATTTGGCATTTCAGCGGCGGACACACGGGAGCCATCCGCTGCAAAAGCGCCAATTCAGCGGATATGAGGGAGCACCCCGCCGCACGAAATTGTCAATTCAGCGGTTTCTCCCGTGCGTCCCGCCAGTCATTTCGGCGGAAGTATTGCAAAATATGCAAAATGTGCGCCATCACCGACAAAAAAGGAGCACCCCGCTTGGTGCTCCCTGTCAAAATGTCCTGATGAAACGTGGATTTAACTGCTTGGTGTAGCCGTCGCATCCATCGACATCCCCATCTTGGCTTCAGGCGGTGCCTGAACCGGGAATGTCAGCTTGATCTCGCCGGCTTTTGCGAAGGTCAGTGTGAAGTCCTGTGTCGTCCCTTCCTTCAGTTCGCCGGTCAGCCCGATCATCATAATGTGGAAGCCGCCGGGTTGCAGGATGGCCGCCCCGCCTGCGGGTATCACAATGCCGCCCTCAATCGGACTCATCTGCATCACATCGCCCGCGCCCATCTTCATCTCGTGCAGTTCCACCGAGGCCGCTGCCGTATTGCTGACGCTGGTCAGTGTATCTTCCGAGTCCGTCAGGTTCACGATCAACGCGTAGGCCGCGCTGTTGGGCATTCCCGGCCCGGATGCCCGTACCCAACCGCCCAAGACATGCACCTTGGCGCAGCCTTCCGGCACCATCGGCATGGATGAACCCATGTCCATCGCACCACCCATCGGTTCTGCGGTGGCCTCGCTGCCCATGTCTCCCATGCCGCCCATCATGTCGGGTTGGGTCATATCCTTAATCGGCACCGTCACCTTGACCTCGCCCGCATTTTTGAAGGTCAGTGTCAGATCGAGGCTTTCACCTGCTACCAAGGGCTTCTTCAAGTTCATCAACATGATGTGGTAGCTGCCCTGCTTCAGTTCTTGGAAACCCTGTGCAGGAATCATCAAGCCGCCCTCAACCGGACTCATCTGCATCACATCGTTCGCGCCGACCTTCATCTCGTGGATTTCGGTCATCTCAGCCGCGTCGCTGCTGGCGCTCACCAGTACATCCGGCTCACTGCTGAAGTTCGCCACAAATCCATAGGCCGCACCGTTGGGCGCTCCAGCCGGTGATGCAGGTGCCCAGCCTTCAAACAGGGACGCATAATTGCAGACCCCATCCGAGTGCCCTGAAACCAGTGATGCGCCCATCAAAAGCACCACTAAACACAACGAACATACCAGTAAAAATCGAGCTTTCATCATCTTATCCTTGTATATGGTAAAGAAACCCCTAACAGCCATACCTAACGCCACACATTCTCATAATTCCCTTTAAATTGCTTGCCCTTGGCGAAGCGATCCGGCGCAAATGGGGTAATATCGACCATCTTGGCCGCGCCATCCAAGATCAGTTCGGACATACACTTCCCAACCGCCGGAGAGGTCTTAAATCCGGTGCCGCTGTGTCCACAGTCCACGTAATAGCCTTCCGGCCCGATTGCCCCTAACAACGGGTGCTGGTCAGGCGTAATTCCGTCGTAGCCGCCATGCGCACTGTGCAGGCCACCCTGCTCCATCGCCGGAACGCGCAGGCACACACGGTCAATCGCCCGTTCGACAAATCCGGTCTTGGCGTGGTCGGTGTCGTTATCCGGTGACTCGCCCAACGGGTTACCGTCTTCCAGTCCAACTAATGTCAGCTCCCCTTCAGGGCGAAAATACAAATCTTTGGGGAAATCAATCACCGTCGGGTGCGATGGGCCGACGTTCGCCGGACGTGCCACGAACATGGTGTCGTGCCGCCACGTATCGTAGGGAATATCAACCTGCGCCATCTTGTTGAGGTTGCCCGCCCAAGCGCCCGCCGCATTCACCACCACTGGCGCGAAAAAGTCACCCTGCGAGGTCTCGACGCCCGTGATCTTGCCGCTTGTCACCTTCACTCCGGTGACTGCGCAGCCCTGTACCAAGTGCGCCCCGTGATTGCGGGCAGCCGTCATCAAGGCGCTGGCGGTGTCGCTGGGCATGGCATAGCCCGACTCCGGCTCATAGGCCGCTATGTCAAAATCGTCGGTGACAAAGGTTGGCGCAAGCCGCTTGACATCATCGGCTGTAATGACCAGTGAGGGAATCCCGATGCGCTGGTGCATCGCGACATTGGCGCGTAACTTATCCTGATGCTTAGGATCGACAATCTGGATAAAGCCGGTGCGGGTGAAACCGCAGTCGCCACCGATCATGTCTTTCCAGTTATAGAAGTACTTGAACGACTCCCATGCCAAACGCGAATCAACCTCATTGTCATAATGCATGCGCACAAGTCCACTGGAGCGTCCGGTCGCCCCGGCTGCGATAAACTGCTTCTCAAGGATCGTGACCTTCACGCCGCGCTGCGCGAGGTGAAAGGCCAAACTTGCCCCTTGAACGCCACCACCAATAACAATGACATCCGCTGTATTTGACATAACTTCTTTCCTTCGGTTGAGACCAAAACAAACAGTCCGCCACGATTTAGAGCATGGTTTTCAAATCCGCTAAAACCTCGCGATAATCGGTTCCGTATAAGTACTGCACTTTAAGCTCACCGTCGGCCGTAATGAGGAAGAGTGAGGCCGTATGGTCAACCAGATAGGAGAGTGCTGAATCGCCAGTCTGCCGCTTTTCAGCCGTGACACCGAACTCTTTCATCAACTGCTTGAGCTTGGTACCGTCATCACGCAGCCCGATGAAATCCTCATTGAAACCGTGTACGTAAAGCTTCAGGTTATCAATAGTGTCCCGCTCAGGATCAACCGTCACGAAAACCACTTTGAGTTTATCTTTGGGCTGCTTGAGCGCCGCATAAATCTGGTTCAGTTCGGTAAACGTAGTCGGACAAAAGTCCGGGCAGCTTCGATAGCCGAAATACAGCAGGATGGTTTGTCCCTTATGCTGGCTGAGGGTGAAGTCCGTTCCATCGGTGGAGGGCATTGTAAAATCGGTCAGCATACGGGGCGGATTGAACAATGCCCCATGATATTGAACTACAGGCGTTGGGCTGCCACTGCTCCCACAAGCCGACAAAAATATCACCAGTAAAATGGCTGGAAACCATCGCTTCAGCATATTCACCTCTAATAGAACCAATTCAAACGAGAGAAAGATCAGGCATCCACAACAATTTTGATGGTCGCCCGGGTATTGGCACTGCACTTACCCTGATAGACCGCAGGTTGGGTAAAGGTCTGGCGCACGGTTTCGCCGGCCTTCACCAGATAGGGTCCGATGACATGATCGACGACGTCATTATTCTGAATAACAAGGGTATTCAAACCCTTTACATTAAACTGAAGCAAGCTTGGAATGACATCATGCGCCTGCCCCTGCTGCATGAGAACGCGGGTTCCCTGCGGAATCACCACATAGTATTGGTGTTCCGGATCAGTGTTCACGCTTGCGTCCTGCGCCACCGTGCGATAGGTCTTGGGGCCACCGGGGTTATCAACCGTGGTCGAATAGATATACACGGCAAACGATTCTTGGAGTGGGGTTTGAACACCGGGCAGCTTGGCGCTGACTGTAATCAGCCACTGGCCTGCCATCGGCCACATCACATTGGTTTGATAGTACCCGTCTTTATAGGGTAGCTGGGCGACGTTAACGGGCAGCATGCCTTCCATCGTCATGTCGGCATTCATCGAAACGGTCGCATCAACCGGCGTACCATCGTCATGCTGGACTTTGAAAGCCACAGTAGTGTCGCCCAACGCCAACGGGAACGGGTTCGTCTCCATCACAATATGGACTTGAGATGAGCCAGAATTCCGAGTGTAAAGCAAAAATACTGCCGCGCTCAAGACAACTACGACGACGATGCCAGTCCATTTTTTCATGTGTGCCTCTCGAACGACAACTGTCAACTACGATTAGATGATATGTGATTGAAGTGAAAGGGAAGTATGACAAAAATCATCACTAATTGGGGTAAATCTTCCTGATGACAGTTACTATCATAACGCAAGTGATGACAAAATAGGGTGTCATCACTTGATTTTCTAATCGATGAAGGAGGAGCAGACTAGATCAGTTTGAAGGGCTGGCGGATGACCGTCTTGAGTTTGTCGGGAGCTGATTTTCGAGGGTCCCTCAGATAGATTTCGTGGTGCTTGCCGGAGGGCTTTCCACCGTGTTCTGCGATGTAGGCATGGACGCGGTCAATGTTCGGTTTCTCGGCGCTGTAGGGGCCAATATGCATGATCTGGGCGACACGGCCTTCGTCATAACATTCGAAACGGGCACGCGAAAGGAGTTCAGGATTCTTCTTTCGGCGTACGGTTTCAAGCGCTTCCGCATAGAGTTCATGCGTAATATGCTCCGGCTGCATGAGCATCAGTGTCCACTTCCATGTGCTGCGATCACTGGTGGTCGGATCAACAGGGTACATTCCGTCAACCCACCATAACCCTTCGAGTGGCATCACACCGTAATCCGTATCAAGCTGCTTCTTGCTGGTAAATTTCAACGTGTAAGACAGGCCATACAAGACCTCAGCACGCGGTTGAAATTCCGCCTCGTTATTGGGATCACCTGTGCCGTCAATCATGATGTAGTTCATGGGCGGAACGACTACTTCTGAAACGCTTTTAGTGGAAGGATTGTAAAGGTCTTTGAACGTTTTCTTGAGATCGAGCTTGGTCATCATATCCTCCATTCAGCTTAGGTGTGTGCGGACTTCTCAACAGGCCATTGAACTTCCACAATAGGATCGTTGTCTTTCCCAGCAGATTTCAAATAGATTTCGCGTGATGGCCCCGCAATCCGGTAGCCGTTGGCCTCAATCCATTTACCGAGCGCCTGATAGGTCGCCGATAAAGTGTCGTAGCTGCCGATGTGAATCACGGTCGCGGCTTCGCTCAATGCAAGCAGGTCACGAACCGCGAATGTCCGCCCGCTGGCAACCGTCATATCTTGTGTCACCGAGGCGGCTACCGGAATGACCACTTCGACATCGATATTGGTTAACTTGAATTCCTCATCATGATAGATGGCCTGCGGTGGCGCAGCCGGTTGAATACCCTGTTGAGCGAGTACGCCAAAACCTTCGGTGAGCAGATTTCCGACAAAGACAGGTGTCGGAATCACTTCACGAACCGAAATGACGTGTACGGGTTCGACTGACTTGAGTACAACTTCTTGTTGTGGCATTTTCCCTTCCTGTTCAATCTGGCGGAGGCGTGCAGCCACCCGCGCTAACCGGGCGAGTTCATCATTCACCTGCTGCTGGATTTTGGCTTGCTGCATCCGAAACATGCCGCGCATTTCGTCTGCCGACACCTCTTCGTTCAACAGCCGACCGATTTCTTCTAGCGACAGTCCCATATCTTTAAGCGCGAGAATCCGGTTGAGGCGCGGCAGTTGATTCAACTCGTAGTAGCGAAAGCCGGTGAAACGGTCAACGTAGGCGGGAACCAGCAGCCCTAAATCGGCGTAATAGCGCAGCGCCGAAACCGGAACCTGACAAATTTTGGAGAAATCCCCTATCCGAAACATCGTGTCTCCTTGTGTTGATCTAGCATCAGTGTGCCATCTCAAGCGGCTTGAGAGTCAAGTGATGTTTGTCATTCTGGTGAGCGTCCGGTTTTTGAAAAGCAGTTTATTACAAACCGATTTGCAACTCTGATTAGCCCTGTAGGGGAAATGGCATTAAAGTATTACAGTCTGTGTTTATAAGCGGAGGTACATATGCATCGTACAAATCGACGTTTTCTTATTTTGGCACTTCTCCTTTTATTGAGTTTCAGTCTTTCAGCGACTTTCGCTCAGGACGCGACCGCCGAGGCTACACCGGAAGCCTCGCAAGCAGCAACTGATTTAACACTTACGTACAGCGTCACGGCGAATGGTGAAATCAGTAACAGCGCCGTTTCGCAAACGTGGTCACTCGCCAGCGCGTCAGCCGACCGGATTACCATTCGTGTGGAACGCACCAGCGGCAACCTGCTGCCGGACGTTTATATTCTGGATGCCAGCGATAACCCCATCGCCCAAAGCTATGGCACCGACCAGACCAATGCGGCTGCCCAGATTGATAATTTCAAATTACCGGGCGCAGGCACCTATAAGGTCAAGGTGCAGCGCGTGGATGCTGAAAACGGAGTCACCCAAGGCCAGTACAGCATCACCGTCACGCCGCGTGCCACAGCCGACGATAACCCCAACAATATGGTGTCGCTAGGTGAGATCACAGCGGATACGCCTGTAACCGGTGAACTAACCGGAACCCAGTGGTATCAACGTTACAGCTTTAATGCGGCGGGTGAAGATGTCATCCGTGTGACCGGCAAGCGCACAGGCGGAACACTCTTCCCCGAAGTTGAGATTTTGGATGCCAACGGAAACTCACTGAGTGTTGGCTATACTGATAATTCAAATCCAGATGTGGCACAAATTAATTATTTCTCACTGCCGCAGGCGGGAACGTACACGATTGCGATGACTCGCGCTCAACGCTTCAACGGCGAAACAGCCGGTACCTACGAATTGAGTGTGACGCTGCTCGGCGCAGGCGATAGCAATCCAATACTGGCGACACCTAAAGGCGATGTGACCTATGACACGCCTCTAAACGGTGACATCAGCGCACAGTGGTATCAAGATTGGAAGCTGACCACGACTGCGGCGGATGTACTGACGTTGGAGGTCACACGCACCAGTGGCAACCTGCAACCGGAAGTCATCTTGCTGGGCGGTAGCGGACAGGAAGTGATGCACGGTTACACCAGCAATACGGGTGACAGTGCCAGCATCGAACATTATGCGCTGACCGGCCCCGGCAGTTATGTTGTCCGCGTCAGCCGTGCGCAGGGAAAGACCGGTTATTCAACAGGTGGTTACAGTTTGACGGTCAGCCTCATCGGCTCTGGCGCGGAAAGTCCGACGCTCAAAGAACCGAGCGGCGCGATTGAAAACAGCCAGACCCAAACCGGAGCAATCACCGGCGAGAAGTGGTCAAACATCTGGACCTATAAAGGGACCAAGGGGCAAATGATTGACATTTCGGTTACCCGCACCGATGGCACGTTGAACCCGCACGTCGATATTCAGGACAGCAACGGACAAATCTTGAGCTACGGTTATCCGAACGCCAGCCGCGATGGAGCAGAAATCAAGAACTATACGCTGCCGGGAACAGGTGACTTTAAGATTGTGGTTTACCGGGAAGGCAACGCGAACGGTTACACCACAGGTGGCTATTCCGTGACGGTTGGGCCATCGCCCAAGTAAGCATCAACTGACTTGTCAAAATGGGATTAGGGCGTATCATCAGGTACGCCCTTTTCGTTTATTCGAGGTGATTCATTTTGACGACGGTCATCTTTGGCGGGACAGCCGCATATCATCTGAAACTACACGAACATGCTGAAGTCGGTCAGCGGCGGATTGTCGAGACGCCGTACGGCGATTCATCCCCATTTGTGCATCTGACGGCCCATGGTCACAGCGCATGGTTTAGTTCGCGGCACGGTGAAGATGGATTACAACGCACGGCGGCATTTGTCAATCACCGCGCGAATCTGTGGGCGGCAAAAGAACTGGGCGCAACGGGCATCCTGTCATGGAATGGCGTCGGAGCTATCGCATCGGGGTTGGTCGTCGGTCAGATGGTTGTGCCGGATGATTTGTTGGATATGACACGGGCACGAGTGGCAAGTTTTGAATCCCCAGATTTAGCAACTCCCACAGGCTCACCCTTTGCGGTGGACTTACGGCAGCGGCTGATCGAAGCCGGCCAAGCACAGGGATTTGTTTGTGCCACGCACGGGACTTATGTTTGTACTGAAGGGCCACGACTGGAAACGGCAGCCGAAATCGCGATGTATGGATGGGGCGGCGCGGCAATGGTCGGCATGACGCTTTCGCCGGAAGTGTGGCTGGCGGCAGAACTCGGCATTCACTATGCGTCGCTATGCGTCATTACCAACATGGCGACCGGACGCTGGGCGCTTGATCCCCGCCGTGATTTTGGTCCCGGTGTGGGCGTGAAGGGGTTACAGGTGACCTTGGCAGCGGCGTAGTTACCCCCTCATCCCAACCCTTCATCAGCACGTTCGCAGGCTCACTCCGCTGATAGCCCGCAAGCAAGGGAGAAGGGCTTACTACAACGTATCGAATAAGCCTCTAGGCTGGAACAGCGGCCTTTTCCGTTTCGCGCATTTTGACGGTCACGGAAATGCCGTTCACCGGACGAACCGTGACGAGCTGCTTGGGCACGATCTTCTGCCCCGGCACGAGTGATAATTCAGCCTGCTGTACCATCGTCACCAAGATGAGACGGGCTTCCATCAAAGCAAAGCTGTTGCCGATACAAACACGCGGCCCTGCTCCGAAGGGTAGATAGCCATAACGGGGAATGTTTTTCTCGTTTTCAGGCGAGAAGCGTTCCGGATCAAAGACTTCGGGATTGGGGAAGATCTTCGGGTTGCGGTGCAGACCGTACATGCTGAGCGTCAATATCGCACCCTTCTTAACCGGATAGCCGCCCAATTGAATGTCACGAACGGGTTCACGTCCAACCGAAGGCGCTGGCGGATACAGGCGCATGGACTCTTTGATGACCATTTCGGCGTATTTGAGGTTGGGCAAATCGGCGAGCGTTGCGGGACGATCACCCAAAGCGGTATCCACCTCTTCTTTCAACCGCTCCATAATTTCAGGATGCTGCATCAGCAAATACCATGTCCACGTGAGATTCATGGCAGTTGTTTCATGACCTGCAAGGAAAATAGTCATCAGTTCATCGCGCAACTGCTGGTCATCCATGCCGCTGCCGTCTTCGTCCCGCGCTTGCAGCAACATGGAGAGCAGATCCCCTTTGTCTTCACCAGAACCACGGCGCTCGTCGATGAAGCGCTGAATGATGACATCCAGTTCCGCAATGTCACGGCGCATCTGGCGAGTTTTGGCGGTCGGAACCCAGTCGGGAATCTGGAAGGCGGCATTGAGGCGATCATTCGAGGCTTCTAGAATTCGAGTCAGCAGTTCTCCTACACGATCCGCATCACCCGAAACATCGGCGTCAAAGAGTGTTTTAGCAACAATATTGAGGGTCAGCTTCATCATTTCGCGGTCTAAGCGGCGTGTTTCGCCGGTGTGCCAACCGGATAACATGCGTTGGGCGTAATCGACCATAACATCGGCATATCCTTCAATCCGCCTAGAGTGGAATGCGGGCTGAGCCAGTTTGCGCTGGCGCTTCCAAAAATCGCCTTCATTGGTCAGCAGGCCATTGCCGAGAAAGGGTCCCAAAGCATACTTGATGAGCTTGAGCTTGTAGAATTCTTCGGGGCGTTCGACCAAGATTTCATGCATCAGGTCGGGGTCAGTGATCATGTAGAAGGTCACCCAACCAAACTTGGTGAAATGAAAGTCCCCAAATTGGGGCTGCGTTTCAACTACAAATTGGAGCATATCGAACTCGGCACCCGAAAGCACCGTACGAATGGTTTGGAAAACGCCCGTACGGATTCCGGGTGGATAAGCAGCAGTCATGCTATTACCTCGTCTCACTTCTATCTTTTTTATACCAATTGAGACTATGTTAAAATATTCACAATTACGCGTCAACTTATCAGGAATGATATACTATCAGTTATGGACATGCATCTACTTAATCGTACTGAACGGCGAAAAATACACACACGACTGCAGCTCTTAAATGCAGCGTTCGAACTGATGAGTGAGAAAAGCTATGCCGATATCACCATTAAGGCTATCACCGAGCGGGCTGACTTGGGTTATGGCACGTTTTACCTACACTTCCAAGACTTGGACGATGTGGTGTGGGCGGTTATTCATCGAATAACGGAGCGGGTACGGGTCGAAACGGAAGCGAAAATCGCACATCTGCCCTATCCTGTTCGTGAATACTACTCATGGGTGTATATGTTCGAATTCGCTGCGGAGACACGCCAAAATATTGTTGATGTTTTTGGACGGAATGGTAGTGCGAAGCTCCTACAGCGCTATCAAGAGTACTTGGCAAAACTCCATGAGGAAAACTTACGGTCAGGCCGTTATTCAGCCGGTCTGGATTTGCCTCCCGACTTTTTGGCGCAGTCGATTACCGGATCGCTTGTCCGGTTGATCGTCTGGTGGGCGGAAACACCCAATGACTACACACCGCAGCAAATGGCCGATATGCTGTATCAGGCGGTGTACCGACAATCGCCGCCGCGATTGGATTCTTTAAGGAGCGACAGTTGAATGTTGAGCATATCGCGTCATAATTAGGAAATATAAGCGCTCAAAGTTTAAAGAGTATCCGCAAACAATATGATTAACCATCATTGGCCTATCTACGGACATGACTGGGCGGTCGAGCATTTACGGAAAAGTATTGCCAACGCCCGTATTCGTCATGCCTATTTGATCGTGGGTTCGGAGTCCATCGGCAAGGACACACTGGCACGGGCACTAGCGATGACACTTAACTGCACACACGAGGATGAGAATGCCCGTCCCTGTGGGCAGTGCAGCAGTTGTAAACGCATCGCCAGCGGCAACCATCCGGACATTATTTATTCGGAGTTGGATTCGGGAACCGGCGCACTGAAGATTGAGGAAATTCGCTCGGTCACGAGTAAGATCGCGCTGAAACCGTATGAGGCACGCTACCGGATCGCTATCCTACGGGACTTTGACCATGCCCGCCCACAGGCACAGGATGCACTGCTCAAGACTTTAGAAGAGCCGCCGCCACAAGCGCTGTTGATTTTACTTGCGCCTTCCACTGAGTCGCTCCTGCCGACCATCACCAGCCGCAGCCAAGTGATTCACCTGCGGCCCTTGCCGACTGAAGTCATTCACAATGTCTTGATCAACGACAAGAACGTTCCAGAAGATCAGGCGGATCTGCTGGCACGGCTCAGCGGTGGACGAATGGGCTGGGTAATGAAAGCGCTGGCGGAACCGTCGATGTTGGACCAGCGGACTGAGGCACTCAACCTGCTGGAAAGTCTAATACCCATGAACCGCGCCAAACGGTTTGAAGTCGCCGAAAGTTTGAGTAAGGATAAGCTGGCCTTGTATCCGCTGCTGGAATTGTGGCAAAGCTACTGGCGTGATGTTCTACTTTTATGTCAAGGCGCCGGTGAAAACCCAGCGAATGTCGACCGATTAGAATCCTTACAGCAAATCGCCAACCAGACATCACCCGACGAGGCCCTGACAGCGATACAGGCTACACGCACTTTGTTGAGCAATTTATCAACCAATCTCAACCTGCGGCTGGCCATTGAAGTGATGTTTCTGGATTATCCCGGTCTACCGAACAAGGAATAAGCGAGCTATTCGAGAGCGTTGGCGTGACACTTTGGACAAAATGAGCAAAAATTGAACAGCGATTGAACTGTACGCTCCAGCCGAATCAACACACAATGAGACTATAGTCTTATGAGTTGATCCGGATGCTTATGATCACGTCATTTCCAACTTATGCTATACTGCCGGTGCGTTCCAACCAGCGAGAAAAAGGCCGCATGAGCCAATCGACAGAGTTAATGTTACTCCAACGGGTGCAAAACGGTGACGAAGAAGCCCTCATCATGCTGCATAACCAGTTCGCGAACCTCGTCTTCTCGGTTGCCTATCGAGTCTTGAATGATCAGATGGCAGCGGAAGAAGTCACCCAAGACACCTTCATGCGGTTATGGAATAAATCCTATAGTTATGACCCTGAAAAGGGACGTTTCACCACTTGGCTGCTCACCGTGACACGCCGCTTAGCCATCGATATGCTGCGGTTACGGCAGCGACGAGAACCAAAGTCCGGTATGTTGTTCATGGATGAAGACCCGACACTCTGGGAAAATGTTTTATCAGTGGAAGGTGGAAGCGATCTGCGGCGCAATCTGAAGTCGGTGCTGGCTCAACTGCCACCTGACCAGAGTGAACTCATTGAGCTGGTCTATTTCTATGGTATGTCGCACAACGATATTGCCGAGACAACGGGCATTCCCTTGGGTACGGTGAAAACTCGCATCCGGCTAGGAATGCAAAAATTAAGATCGGCTTGGACTGGTGACGAAAATAAATCCGAGTAAGCTAAATTTACCGTAAGAATTGTTATGACTGGTACACCTTAACAACACCGTAACCGTCGTTTTATGCGGAAGATAAACCGCAGTATTGATGTAAAACCTGATGGATAGAAGCGAACTTCTTGACCTGATACCTGCATACGCTTTGGAAGCCCTTGAACCCGACGAAAAACGTCAGGTCGAAGCGCTGTTGAAGACGGACGCCGAAGCGCAGCAGCTTTTAGCAGAGTATCAAGACATTACCACCAACTTAATACTGGCAACGCCTGCCAGACGCGCTCCTGCCCATCTGCAAAGTGATCTTAGACAGCGATTGGTAGCCAATCGCCCACAAGGTCAAGCGTCTACTTTACTGATTCGACCAGAACGTAGACGAATGAGCATCTGGGTACCGCTGCTGGCTGCGGCTGCAGTGATCGCGATTGTTTTCGGGGTCATCGCGTATCTCAACAGCAATCCTGCCGAAGATCTCTATAACAAGATCAAAGCCATGCCGGGTTACAAAACTATGCAGATTCCAACTGGCGATCCGAATGCACCTGCCGGGGAAATGGTGGCTTCACCGGACGGCACACAAGCGGTCATCCGCTTGGTGCATATGCCTACCTTGCAGTCCGACAGCACCTTCCAATTGTGGTTGATAAATGACAGTGGCCCGCAGAGCGGCGGGTTATTTTCTTTCAAACAGGCCGATGCGACTTATTATGTCGTCGTACCATTGGACTCTAAGAATGTAATGGACTTTAAGGCTTACGGGGTATCCGTCGAACCCGCCAATGGCAGTGACGCGCCCACCACTATCCCTATAGTAGTCATAAGTACGGCTTAGGGTGCAGCCTCTGGCTTTTTCTCGTTGATCAATTCCATGAGTGTGCGTTCCTCTGGCGAGAGGCCGAAGGGTGAACGGCTGGCGCGATAGTGCTGGTACATGGGCACAAGTTTTCCGGCTGTATAGGCTTCCATAATGATCGGGTGGATATAGTATTTCACACACACGGATTTGGTGTTGCCCAACAACTGTGAGACATGCTTCACACAGTCACGACACATTTTTTCATTCGGTTCGTCGGGGCATTCTTCACACAGATATTTGATGGCAAGTACCGAGCCACCCCATGTGCGAAAGACTTTGGCGGTAAAGGGTTCGCCTGTGATCTCTTCGAGATAAGCGTTGACATCGGCTGAGCCAACGGTTTGATGGTCACCATTTTCATCGTAGTACTGGAATAGATCATATCCGGGAATATCGCGGCACTGTTTGACGATCCGCGCCAAGCGTTTGTCGGCCAAGGTGATGGTATGTTCTTTACCACTCTTGCCGACAAAATCAAACGTCACTTTATCGCCTTTAATCTCGGCATGGTCATCCTGAAGTGTCGTCAAACCATAGGACTCATTGGCTTCGGCATATTCGGCGTTGCCAATGCGAATCAACGTTTTTTCAAGCAAGCGCACAATGGTCGCCAACACTCGCGTTCGATTTAGATTGTGCTCTTTGAGGTGGGATTCGGTGACTTCGCGAATATGGGGTAACGCTTTGCCGAATTTGTAGAGCATCCCAAACTTTTCCTCACTGGTCATCTTGTTCCAGCGGGGATGATAGCGGTACTGCTTACGGCCCTTGCTATCGCGTCCGGTGGCGAGAATATGGCTATTTTTGTAGGGACTAATCCAGACCTCTTCCCATGCAGGGGGAATTACCAGCGATTCGATCCACTCTTTGGTGGCTTTATCCTGAATGAGACTGCCTTTTGGGTCGTTATAAACAAAGCCATTTCCTTTTCGTTTACGGGTTATCCCTGATTTATCAATCGGCGCGTGCCGCAAGCGGGCACTTGTGAGGACATCCATATCAGCCAAGATCATTTAAAGCCTCATTACAGTTCTCAACAGTTTTCTTTTACTTTAGAACCTTCCCTATCTGTTGAAATGAGCACGGTAGTTAGGCTTGGGATAGGATGATTGGTTAAACAAAAACTGGTCACTTCTGTTTGCAAAACCCACAGCGCCTTTTATACTCAGATACGTAACAAACAACAGTTAAGTGAAGAAATGATCGGCCCCATGTCTGAACTCTATATGTCTTATTTATCGCCACAATTGGAAGCGCGACCGCTGGCGGAAAAAGGTTATTTCGGTGTATTTGCGCGCCAACCTGTTCAACAGGGCGAATTGCTCGTGATATGGTCAGGCAAGTTGGTTTCGGCACAACATCTATCCAGCCTGAGCGAGCTTGAAATCAGCCGGAGCGTTCAGGTCGAAGAAGAGTTGTATCTGGTGCCGATCGTGGAAGGTGAACTAGGTGATTTCGTCAACCATTCCTGCAATCCGAACGCAGGCTTACAAGGACAAATCGCGTTAGTGGCTTTGCGTGATATTCAAGCGGGTGAAGAAATTTGCTACGACTACGCGATGACAGACGGCAGTGATTACGACGAGTTCGAGTGCCACTGCTGTGATGCTGCCTGTCGCCAGCGCATCACCGGCAGCGATTGGCAGCTTCCCGAACTGCAAATGCGCTACGCCGGTCATTTTTCACCCTATCTACAGCGCCGGATTGATCGGCAAGCCGCATTGAAAGAGGAACAAACCCATGCTGCCGACTGACCATGCCCAGACTTTCGCCAATGCACCGATGCAGGATTTGTTGAGCGTGCTGTTACGACAGCTTAAGCGTCCGTTGGGTACACAGGGATTCAAATTGACCGACGCTGAAGCGAATCGGCTGGCATCCGAACGGGTAGCAGGAAAAACGCCGCAGCGCAGCCTTGAATTGGTGGCGGCATTGGAAGAGGTTGTGAGGGAAAGCGAAGCGGTGCTGGCAGACTTGGGACTGACCTTTCAAACATCACTCGGTGCTGACCTGAGCACGTTGGGCAATTGGCAGACGACAGCCGAGTTTCTTGACCTCGCTAATGAAAAAGCGAATGCCGAGCTGCGAATTACCCTCGGCGCAGCACTGGATATGGCATTTGTCGGGGATGATCGGTACGCGCACTACCTGATCTTTTTGGCGGGCGGCGATTATGGAGATGAAACTATTATTGCACAACGGGTATTAACCTTTACAACCGGCATCAAAAATGATGGCGCGGATTGGTTAAACCAAGTCCGCTCATGGCTTGACGACAGCGCTTGAATGGCGTCTAATTGTGACATTCTTAATGTGACGGTAGCCTGATTTTCACATTACTCCTTGGAGCGTAACCTATGTCTGAACCCATTGTGATTGCTCAACGCGACGATACGTCGATTCTTGAGGACGTCAGCCATTTGATCGCGATTTATCCACCACTGGCAAATGACCGTCATGCCATCCATGTTAAGGTTCAAAACGGTGTCGTAACGGTTAGTGGTCATGTGATGACGACGAATACGCGGCGTTTTTTCCTGAGCCGTATCACCAGCATTGACGGTGTTAAATCGGTTGATGCTGAAAACCTGCATGATGATACCGCAGTTCGTATCCAACTCAGCCCACTGATTCCGTCAGGCGTGCAGGCTAATATCCGGCACGGCGTGGTCATTCTTTCCGGTGAACCCCCACAAAATATTGAAGCGCTGGCCAATAAAATTCTTGAACTTAAAGGTGTAGAGAAAGTTATTAGTGGTTTTGGTGGGTAGATGCACAACATCTACCATTAAGTACTTATAAATTCATGCGTATTTTATTCGTCGCGGCTCTGCATCACCCTGAAGTGCTGCAGGCCGCAATTGCGTCCACGCCAGCGGGACAACAACCGCCCATGTTCCCGACAAGCGCAGCGCAACATTTTTGGGAAAAAGCCCTGCGAAAGCGCGGGCATACCGCCGATGTATTTTATCGCAATCTACCTGCATGGGGCGGCGAACTGAAGTCCCAGCGTTATACGAACCGCTGGACACCTGCCCGAGTCGCGACCGCCCTCTCGCATCGTATTCCCCCAGAATTCAACCCTGATTACCGCCTGCGTAACCAACATTTGATTGCGAAAGCTCGCCAATTCCAACCAGACTGGCTGTGGATGGTTGGGGACAATACGGTCATTACGGCCAGTACATTGGCGACTATCAAAGCGGAAATCGGCTGCAAGATCATTTATACGACCGGTACATCACCGATTGTGTTTTCACGTCCGGTGGAACGCAAAGCGGCACGACTGTATGATCTGGTACTGGTGAATGATTACTATCATGGCATTCAATGGCTTGAACTGGGCGCAAAACACATGGATTGTATGCCGACAGTGGCGTGCGACCCAGAATTTCACCATCCCTATAATTTGACTGAGGAACAGCGCAAAGCCTTCACCTGTGACATTGCGTTTGTGGGCACGCTGATTCCTGATAACCTGTACAGCCAGCGTATTCAAGCATTGGAAGCCCTACGCGATTTTGATCTGGGCGTGTGGAGCGTTCATGACTTGCCAGCAACATTACGGCCTTATGCGCGGGGCAGCGCTTTAGGCGGTGATATGTTGGAGGTGCTGTCGGCGGCCAAGATGACTGTGAATACGCATGGGGATTTCATGCGTTACGGCGGGAATATGCGGCTGTTTGAAGCGGCAGCGGTCGGGGTGTTCCAACTGGCGGACAATCTGCCGGGGATACAGAAGTGGTTTACTGAAGGTGAGACAATCGTCACTTACAAGGATTTAGACGATTTACGGGCGAAGGCTCGCTACTATCTTGACCATGACGCGGAGCGAGAGGCGATTGTCCAGCGCGCCCGTGAGCATGTTTGCGCCCACCACACTTATGACCAGCGGGTGATGCGCCTCGAAGAACTGGTCGCAGCGCTCTAGCTAGAATTCCCGGCGGAGCTATGCTAACCTCCTCGGCACACGAACTGATGGATTACACATGAACGAAACCAGCTACGAGGAAAAGCTCAAGGCCGAAGCCCAACTGTGGGGTGATGAATTTGATCGCCTCGCCCAAACCACGCCACCAGACTGGAAGTATTATCGAAACCTGCGGCATAACGTCATTATGCATACGGCGGATGTGGATGAACTTCTGACTCACATTCAACCGGGGATGAAGGCGCTGGAACTGGGCTGCGCGACGGGTTGGATTTCACTGGCGATGGCGCAGCGCGGAGCGACGGTAACGGGCAGCGACCTCAGTGAAAAAGCACTGGAAACCGCCCGACGATACTACGAGTCGATCAAGGATCAGGTGTCGGGAAGCGTCGAGTATCAGGCAGGGGATATGAATACGATTCAGCTTCCTGAAAACACCTATGACGTGATCGTGGTGAAGTCGGTTCTGCACCATCTGATTAACCTCGACCATACGATTGCCGAAATGCATAAGGCGCTCAAACCGGGCGGCCTGTTGTGGGCATCAGATACGGATGGGGATGAAGCCACTTCCACAGTGCTGATCGCAGGGGCGTTGTGCCTTGTCCTGCCAACTGAAACCTCATATCTGGATAAACTGAAGGCACTGCTCAAGTTTGGTATACGCGCACCGTCACGGGTGAAGGCGAGCATCCAAGCGGAGGGATTGTCGCCCTTTGAGGGCGCAGGCCGTGAACACGATTGGATCAAGCTGATCGAACAGCGCTTCACGATTGAGAAGCGGGTGGATGCACCGGCGTTCACCGGCTATGTGACGGCTCAACTCAAAGCACCGGATTGGTTTGCACTGCCCCTGCTCAAGCTGTTCCGGTGGATTGACCAGAAGTTAGTGAAGCGCAACCTGCTCCACAATACGGGCGTTATCCTGTACGCGCGTAAGAAATAGGCTGAAGTCCTATGCCTGACGTTTCCATTGTTATCGTCAACTACAACACCTGCGAACCATTACGGAGATGCCTGCAATCCATTCAGGCGGAAACGGGTAATTTGAGCATTGAAGTGATTGTGGTCGATAACGGCTCTAAAGATGACAGTGTGGCGATGGTACGGCAGGTGATGCCCGAAGCTATCCTGATTGAGCCGGGACGCAACACGTGGTTCAGTGGAGGCAATAACCTCGGTTTTCAGCGAGCAACGGGCGATTTCATCTATATCCTGAATGCGGATACTCGATTACAGCCTAACGGTCTCCAAATAATGCTGGCCTATTTAAAGGCGCATCCGAAAGTTGGCGTGGTGACCTGCCGGATGGAATATCCGGAGGGTGGCTTACAGCAGACCTGTTCGCAGGTGCCTCAATATGTTGATCTCCTGCTGGGTTATACGTTTCTGGGGGTCCTGCTCCAAGGCTGGCGGGACGGGCGGCGACAGCAGATGTGGTACAGCGGGTGGGGACGCGACACCACGAAGGTTATCGAGGTTGGCCCCGGTTCGAACTTGCTTTGTCCACGTGCGGTGATTGAGCGGATCAAAGGGTTTGATGAAGCGCTGAAGCTGTACTTCACCGAAGATGACCTGTGTAAGCAAATTCTGGATGCAGGCTATGAAAACCATTTCGTGGGTGGCGTGCTTTTGCTCCATGAAGAACGGGCCAGCACCAGCCAAGTGTGGCGGATGGCGTCGCATATCTACTTTGAAGACTTGATCACGTTTTGCCGGAAATACTACGGCGCACCACAAGCCTTGTTATTACGGGCACTGATGATCCCCACGCGGTTTGCGATGAACCTTGCGCAGCGCTGGCGGGGCGAACGCACCCAACTGTAGAAGCTTTTGCCGATTTTGCTGCATTTTTCGTATATTTTGCAATACTTCCGCTGAATTGTCCGGCGGGAAGCTCGGCTGATGCCACCGAATTGACATTTTATGTCGGCGAGTGTGAGGGAGCGCGGCGCTGAATTGGCGCATTTGCAGCGGATTGCTCCCGTATGTCTGCCGCCCCACAAGGGGACTATAGCTGTGCATTTTGTGCACTGCCGCTGCTCAAAATGCAAAACCAATACATTTTTTACCACGAAGGCACAAAGAAAGAAGAGAAAACCAGAATTGAACCGCAGAGGCGCAGAGTGATTTTATAGGCTTCGCATAAACACTTTCGACGCAACGCCAAAGAGAAAAAAAGCGACAAGGTATTTTTAATACAAGCATATACACATCACAGAACATAAGTTCACCTCCTGTCAACAGAGAATCGTTCGAATATCCAAACCAAAGAGGATAGTCGGAAGACAAGTGTTGGTCTTAAGGCTGGCAAGTGGAGAGTCTTCCTTGTAGACTGACAATCTTAATTCTGTGATTTACTGATTGACCCATTTGAGCCAAGACCATGACAGACCCTATCAACTTTGGTTCCCGCTACGACAGCACCCGCGATGCATGGGAGAGCATCTGGAACAGCGCCTCGGTTGAGCGCGAACTGGAACTGATCCAAGTGGCACGCGCACAAGCAACTTTGAAGGCTTATCTCCCCTACCTGAAAAAAGACGGCGTGCATCTCGAAGCCGGGAGCGGTTTAAGCGCGGTGCTGATCACACTGCGGCGGTTGGGCTATCACATGGTCGGGCTGGATTATGCGGAAAATGCGCTGCATACGTCGCATGGTTATGACCCGACACTGCCATTAATTGTGGGTGATGTCCATAGGCTGCCACATGCGACCAATTCGCTTGACAGCTATTTGTCATTTGGCGTATTGGAACACTTTGAACATGGGATGCAACCTGCACTGGCCGAAGCGTTCCGTGTTCTGAAACCCGGTGGCATTCTGGTGCTGACCATCCCCTATCCGAACGTGGTGAACCGGCTGGTGGCGTGGCGGCGCAAGCAGCAAGGTGTGACTGTCCTCAACGATGATGAGTTTTACGAGAGCACCTACGACAAAGATACCCTGTGTAAAAATGTTACGGGCGTGGGATTCAAGCTGGAAGCGGTGATCCCTACCAGTCATTCATATACGCTGTGGGGATTGGGCGGGCCATTCCGCGCCAAAGGCTACTATCAAACGAGCGCACTGGCTGAATCACTTGGCGAAATTCTGAAGCTGGTGCTGCCATGGCCGTTCAATTTTATGACGCTGGTGGTTGCGCGCAAGCCGTGAGGGGAACAGAAAGAAAAAGTCTTGCGGAAAAGTTTGAGACTTTGCCCTACAGAAATCGACATCGATGATGTCTTAGGCGAGTGAGTGTGCAGGGCAAGGTATAACTTGCCCCTACAAAAACATACTCCGAGTTAAACAGTGAAAGACGATTATCTTGCCCCTACAAGAGACCGCATTATGGAATTAAATATTTGCTAAATGCGGCCATAAGAATTGCTAAGGTTCGCCCACGGTCTCGATGATGATGCCGGCCTGACGGAAGGGATGAACGTCCGCTTCAGGGACGGTATTGGTGGTAATGATACGAGCAATTTCCCGCGCTGAGGCATAGGTATAAGGCGCGACCTTCCCCCACTTGGTGGCATCGACGGTGATGACTTTGGTGATGCAACGACTCATCAAAGCGCGTTTCATTTCGGCTTCGTCGGGACCGATCTCCGTGATTCCGGCTTCGAATGTAACACCCTGAGCGCTGAAAAAGCCCACGTTCAGATTAATGTCAGGCAGTGAAGCGGGATTGCCTACCAGCGAGATGGAATCACGTCTGAGCGTACCACCGGGTAGAAGCACCCGAATGCGGGGCGAGTCCAAAAACTGCTGGGCGATCATCAGACTGTTGGTGACAATAGTTAGACCATCGTAGCGCTTGAGGTAGGGAATCATGGCGAAAGTGGTGGTGCTGGAGTCGAGCGCTACACCATAACCATCTTTGACAAGAGCCGCCGCCGCACGCCCGATTCCATCCTTTTCGCCTTTATGCTTGCGCCGCCGGATGTCAAAGGAAAGCTCGGCAGCGGTACTGCTGGGCGAGCGCAGCATGGCACCACCGTAAGTGCGTTCAAGGATGCCCTCATCCTCCAGCGCGCGCAAATCCTGCCGGATCGTCACTTCGCTAACATTGAGTTTTTCGCTCAATGCTTTGACGCTTACCCGACCGTCACGCTTTAGATCATCCAAAATTAGCTGGCGGCGTTCCTGCAAAAAAAGGGCGTTAATCATTTTGATTTGGCTCTACTTTTGGGTAACATTAATTTGAAAGAGAATGAAAATAAATGGAACTCCTCTATTCTACAGAATTTTTATGTGAAAGGACAAGTTTTATGGATTTTAAAGCGGATTATGACCGCCTAGCTGAAAAATTAACCGCAAAAGGGATTTCTGTTGAGGACGTCAAAGCCAAACTCAAAGCGCAACATATCGAAACGCCGTCATGGGGTTATGGCAACGGCGGCACACGCTTCAAGGTCTTCGCATGGGAAGGCGCGGCACGGAATATCTATGAAAAGATTGACGATGCGGCTTATATCCATAAACTGAGCGGCATCGCCCCATCAATGGCCGTCCACATCCCGTGGGATAAGGTCGATGACTATGCGGCGCTCGGCCAATATGCCAAAGATAAAGGCATGGCTATCGGCGCAGTGAACCCCAATTTCTTTCAAGACGATCAATATAAGTTGGGCAGCCTGACCAATCCCTCGCCCGCTATCCGCGAAGAAGCGATGGGTCATATGATTGAGTGCTGCGAGATTATGGGCAAGACGGGCAGCAAGCTGTTGAGCCTGTGGTTCGCGGACGGGACCAATTATGCAGGACAAGACAGCATCCGCGAACGCAAGCACCGTTTGGAACAGGGATTGATGGAAACCACCAAGTATCTGCCTCCTGATAGCCGCATGTTGATTGAATACAAGTTCTTTGAACCGGCGTTTTATCACACGGATCTGGCAGATTGGGGTATGGCATACGCGATGGCACTGAAGTGCGGCGCACAGGCTCAGGTGCTGGTGGATACCGGACATCACGCACAGGGTACGAATATCGCCCATATTGTGTCGTTCCTGTTGGACGAGCGACGTTTGGGTGGCTTCCATTTCAACGCTCGGCGCTATGCGGATGATGATTTGATTGTGGGCACCAATAATCCGTATGAACTGTTCGAGATTTACACAGAGCTGGTGCAAGCCGGTGAACGAGCGAATGATGTGGCGTATATGATTGACCAAAGCCATAACATTGAGCCGAAGTTGGAAGCGATGCTGTTGAGCGTATTGAACTGCCAAACGGCATATGCGCGGGCATTGATTGTTGATTACAAGAAGTTGGCTGGATTGCAGTTGGCGGGCGATGTGCTGGGTGCACAGCAGGTGATGGTGGATGCATTTGATACGGATGTACGGCCACTGTTGATGCAGGTGCGCACTGAAAAGGGACTCAATCCTGATCCAATTGCCGCCTACCGTGCAGACGATTATGTCAAGAAAGTTGCGAAAGAACGTGGCATTACGATCTCAGCAGGCAGCGCGCTGCAGTAAACAGTGGTTAGCTAACTGAAACAGGAATAGAGCCTTATACACTAGGCTCTATTTTGTTTATGCTGCTCAATAATCTTAAGAGCCGCGTCGAGCTCGGGCGCGAAATACAGATTGCTATAGGCGACTGGCGCAAACTCTTGGGCAATACCGGTTAATGCCTTTATAAAATAGGGCGCACCGATCACGACCATCGTTCCCCGATTTATGAGGCCAATTTTGCTCATACGTTTTACAGCAGGTAGGTAATTGATCGGTACCTGACGTGATGCTTGATGAAAATCCACAATCACGTCTACTTTATGGACGACCTGATTGAGCATGCTCAGGCCATCATCAATCATTTGATTGAGTTCATGTGAGTCCCAAGGTGAGATAAACTGCACTGTGATGAGTGTTTGTTGGGAGTTTTCCCACTTAACATAGATTGGCATGTCATTTCGTCATTTGGAATGGTGCGCTGCTTGGCTTGATCGATTCGTTTCTTATGCGCAACCCAATCATACGACAAAAATTACAGGCTATTACATAAGCTTTCGTGTAATCCGTACATTTATAATCAAATTTGTAAGTGTTATTTGACCGTCTATCATTTGGAAGCCAACTTTTCGACAAGCTCGACCGTGATTTCGTCCATATGCGCCACGGCAGCATCGGCAAGCGCCAAGACATCCGGCGCAAGATCAAAGCCTTCGCTGGGAGAGGCGATCACGAACATACCGGCGTTGTGCAAAGACCGGACACCATTACCGGAATCTTCAATGCCCGCTGAATTTTCAGGGCGAACATTGATTAGGCGCAGCGCTTCAAGGTAAATATCAGGCGCGGGCTTGCCATTGGGGATGTCATCACCGTAGACACGGATTTGCAGCCATTTGTCGAGGCCGCTGCGTTCCATGGCATGGTCAATGACGCGGGTCGGCGAACCGGACGCCAGCGCAATTTTATAACGCGAGGCCATACGTTCGACTGCGCCGATGGCCCCGGCACGCAGGGGAAGGCGCTCGTCATACTGTTCGAGCACGCGGCGGATCGTGTCGTCCATGATTTCTTGTACCGTCCAGTCGATTTGCAGGCGGTCTTTCATGACATGTGCCCACTCGATGGTATTGCGCCCCATGCAGGCACGCTGATCATCCATCGTCCAAGGTTTGCCTAAATCAGCGGCGAACCGCTCTCGCGCAATCTTCCAATAATGCTCCGAGTCCATCAAGACGCCATCCATGTCAAAAATGACCGCTTCAATTGGCATAATTTTCAAGCTTTCCCAAACGTGAATACTTGTAGAAAATAAGAACATTTGCCCTTGCAAACAAGGCTTCGATAAGTATATCCTGAACGGACTCAAATGCGGTATGATGACCGCAGTCAAGATCGCAGAAAAGATAAAGAATGTCTCAGCCTCTTATTATTACTCCCTCACTGCTTCGAAACCTCGTGACCTGTGAACGCCGTGGCTGGCTGGATACGTTTGGCGAGAAAGCCGAGCGAGAGGCTGTCACACCGATTGGCACGCTGTACGGTGTGACGCACGAAAAGGCGATTCAGATGGTCGCCAGCCCAAATATGGAGATGGTGGACGTCGCCACATGGGATGAAGGTGTCGCCCTAACACAAGACCTGATGGATGAAGGCGTCAGCGTCATCATCGGGGCGTATATCGAGCAGCGCTATGAGTTGGAGAATGGTGTCGAGATACGTATGCGTGGGCGGGTTGACCGACTGACGCGCAATCCGGAGAGCCAACTATATGAGCCGGTGGAGATCAAGCAGTATATTAACCTCGGCAAAGGGGATGAACTGCAACTCGACTTTTATTTGACCATTTTGCAAGACATGCAGGAAGCCAAACTGCGAGGATACTTCTGGCTGGGTTCGGATGCACAGGGGCATCCGCGTTATGTTTTGCAGCATGTGTTGAGTCCTGCCCATCTCCAACTGATGCTGCGGCGGGCTTATGCGGTGCTGAGCAAAGAGGATACGCCGCCTGTTAATCTGGTGGCACACTGCAAAGAATGTCCGTGGTATGCAGCTTGCACGGAAGTGGCACGGTCGAACCTTGACCTGTCGCTGCTGCCGCGCCTGAACAGCCAAACACGGCGCACATTAGAGCGAGGCGGCATCACCAGTTTGCAGCAGCTTGCGGCGCTTTCGGTTGAGGAATTACAGCGATTTAAAGGCATCAAGACCTCTGCGGCGTCGCATAAGGCGAACGCGCTGGCCTTCGTGGAAAACCGGCCTGTTTGGGTGGGGTCTATGCCGGATGTGCTGCATCAGGGCGGGTGGATGTTCGACCTTGAAACGGCTGCCCTCCCCGGTGGCGACGGGCTGCCGTGGTCGCTGGGCTGGTCAGATGAAGCAGGGAATAGCCAAATCGCGATTGTGGCACCGAAGCAGCCGCATCAACGGGTGACGATTGATCCGGTTGGTGAGTTGATAACGGTGAAGGACAAGGATGAAGCGTGGCAGGTATTCCATGAAAGCGTCGGCGGGGACGACAAACCGATTTATCACTGGTCGGGATTTGACGCGGGGGTGATGAAGGCCACCGCACCTGCATCAGTGAAGAACGCCCTGCTCGGCCGGATGCACGATTTGCATCACACGTTCATCGGCACGGTGCGGCTGCCGTTAAGAAGTTACTCGATCAAAAAGGTGGCTGCCTACTTCGGGTTTAGCTGGTCAGGCTATGAGGAGTGGTGGGCGGCTGAAACGGACTATCGACGCTGGTTGGTATCGGGCGAGGTCGAGCATATTACCCATGCCTGCCAATATCAGCGGGATGATGTGCTGGCGCTGGCGGTCGTCTGGAAGTGGTTGATCGAAAACCACTCCCAAGCGTCCGAACCGTGATTAAGGGGACCCTAAACCCCTCATCCCAGCCCTTCTGAGGAACAATGCTTTACCCAGAAAGTACCATCTCGCCATTCGTTAACTAAGGAGTGGTTGTGGCGCTGGCATCCACAAAGCGAATGACGTCAAGCGCAAAGGGTAAGCTGGGTTTGGAAGACGTTACCGCCAACGAGAATTGATCCCAATTGGTGACGTAGAGCTTATCGGGCGCGGCATAATCGACATCGCTTGGACCGCGAAACAAACCGGCGATGTAGGTCAAGTTTTCGCCATCCAAACGGGCAATACCACGCTGGCCTAAGGCGGCGACATAAATCACGCCTTGAGGGGTTACAGTGAGGCCATCAAATCCCGGTGGATTGGAGCGGCCTTTGTGCCAATAGAGCAGTTCACTTTTGTTGGGCGCATCGACCGGAACACGGTAAAGCGTGTCATTGATGCTATCAGTCAGCAGGATGGTGTTCTTGCTGGCGTCGAAGGCTAATCCGGTGGGCGCATAGTGATCGACGTTTTCCAATTTGGGCGGCGTCCACCATGCAACACCCCCAGTGCCATCACTGTTGAAGCGCCAGATTTCGGCGCGGGCACGGTCCGTGACATATACATTGCCCGAAGCATCCAGAGTGACATCATCGGGGCTGACGAAACCTTTGGCATCCGGAATTTTGGCAAAGACACTGACTGTTCCATCGGGCGTCATACGCTTGATGTCACCGCCATCCGTACGGGGATCGGCATCGGATTGATCGACAATATAGAGGCTACCATCGGGCGCAGCGGTTAGACCGGTGATCGCATGGAGCGCTTCGCCTTTGGTGGTTACCTGAGTAACTTCACCCTGCGGTGTGATTAGCCACAGTTTGCCTGTTTTGTAACTACCGGTATAGACACGGCCATCGGGCGCAACGGCCAAGGCTGCGGGATAGGCATCCTCGTCAGGCAGCGCGGCGAACTGGGTGACGGTGACGTCTTTGCTCAAGGCTTGCCCCAAGGAACGGGCACCGGGCGTCAAGGTTCCCCGAATAAGCAGTACGGTGATGGCTACGATCACAAACAAGCCACCACCAAAAATTAACGCAAAAATCAAAAGGCGCTGCGTTTGTGGCAAGCGCTGGATTTTTTCTAGCACATCAAACTCCCACATCAGTTGCGTTCAAAATGTGGGGCTATTATAGCATTCGCAGGATGGGCTTCGGATGAGTGAAAAATAACTAAAGATGTTTCGCGAACAACCGTTTCGAAAAATGTGTGGACAACAACCGCGTCACCGTTTGCGTGAATTGGCGGGCATCAATGGGTTTGGTTAGGTAGGAATCGCCGCCGAGCGCTTTGAATGCTAAGCGGGACTCGTAATCGGGCGTGGCTGTAACCATCATAAAGGGGACATCGATGGTTGCCGGATTTTCGCGAACCGCCTGCAAGAGTTCTAATCCAGTGAAGTGAGGCTTCATCAGTTCAGCAATCACCAACGAAACTGGATTATCAAGCAGATAATCACGCGCCACCTTGCCGTTCGGCATCGAAACGGTGTTCAGACCTGCACGGGACATCAGCACTTCGTACAAGCGTGTAATCTGGGGTTCATCGTCGCTCAACAATATGGGGGTATTTTGAGTCAGCATTTTAAGATCTTGAATACCCAGTTGGGTCGCTGTAATTAATGGGTGACCATGGAAGTCATTATTTGCCCCAACCACGCTTGGCCTCTCTGAGTTCATTTTAAATGTCATCGCATTCCCTATCCCAATATTGGTCTTGGAAAACTCAGATGTGTTACGATGCGGGTTTAGTTTGCTATCCTTTTTATAGCATAATCCCGCAGTCGTGAAAAAAGTAAAAAGAAATTTGAAAATTGTTACATGTGCCCAATTTGTCGGTTTCAGTTGCGGTAAACGCAGTCGATAATGTTATTCTTAAGATAGCGAATTATTATGGGGATGTGGTGAAGAATTGGAATAGTTTTTCATTAGAAATATTTCTCTTTACCTCAAACCATTCAACGGTACGTTCGCAGGCTCTCTTCACCGACAGTCATAAACAGGGAGCGCTTTAAAAGACTTTCGGGCAGCGCTAGCGAAAACACAGGCGGATTATGGCACAGTTCACAAGACGATTAGGAACAGCCCGCTTCGAGGCGGATGAATATTACCGGCAGGCGCTGGAGGCGTTCCGTAAGCGGAGCTATGACACAGCGATCAACGACATGAATGACGCAATTGCGCTGCAACCTCGCCGGGCCGAGTTTTATGCGGCACGTGGATTTTTCTATCTGGAAGATGGCGTGGAGGATAAAGCACAGGCCGATTTCCAACAAGCGCTGAAGATCTATCCACAGGAAATGTTGGCACACTATGGACGTGGTGTAATCGCGTACAAGAGCGGTAATATGGAAGAAGCCTTGGCGCATTTTTCGGATGCCTATAAAGGCGACCCAAAACGTCCTGAAACTCTTTACTATCTGGCGCTGATTTATCACCGGCAGAAACAGCATGAAGTCGCACACCGCTTGATGGAGGTGGGATTGAATACCCTGCCCCCAGAGGACAAGCGGCGCGGTGACTTTCAGAAATGGCTGCGCGAATTCGACCGCATTATCGCAGCGGCAAAACCGGCAGCGCCCAAGCTGAACGTGATGGGTAAATCCGACGAAACGCCCAAATTAGGCTCGTAGTTCATTCTGATTTATCTACACCCTTTTGGAGTCTAAATGTCCCCATTTACACCACAGCGTAGTTTGAATTACTTGGAAAAAACGACTGTCGTCATACGCTATCTCTTCAAGGGTATGACTACTGAACAGGCTAAACAGCTTGCACCGGGTGTCACTGGTTGGAGCGCCTTGGAAGTTATGGGACATCTGGTGGATTTGGAAGCGATCTTCACGGCGCGCCTCAAACGGATGTTGAACGAGGAAAATCCGGCTTTTGAGAAGACTGACCCTGACCAGATGGCAATTGACCACGCTTACGCCAGCCAAGATATTCAACAGCAGGTCGAGAAATTTATCGCACTGCGACAGGAATTCATCGCACTGCTCAAGTCTTTGAGTGAGGAACAGTGGAAGCGAACGGGCGTGCATCCGTCGTATGGGCCGATGACGGTGCTGGATTTGGCGACCAATACGCCGCTGCATGATTTGAATCATCTGGGACAAATTTCGGAAGCGCTGGGGATTTAATCGGCATCTGAAATGAAAAGGGTTTGCCGGTGGCAAACCCCTACAGAAATCCATTTGTGTGAGCGAAACATCGAGTCATGGCACGAAGGGCAAGATGTATCTTGTCCCTACAACAATCCATTTTTAGGATTGATTTTGATTACCCGAACGTCAAGCAAGAGCCTTAATCATTTGCCTAAGCGCTTCTTCAGCTCTGCCGTTAGCGCGGGAATGATCTTATAGAGATCACCGACTAATCCGTAACTGGCGAGCTTGAAAATCGGCGCTTCGGCGTCTTTGTTGATGGCGACGATGACTTTGCTGGTGCGCATACCGGCTTGGTGCTGAATTGCGCCGGAAATGCCTGCCGCGATATAGAGATCCGGCGCGACACTTTTACCGGTTTGTCCGACCTGATGGGCATAGGAAATATATCCAGCGTCGACGGCTGCACGGCTGGCACCAACTGCCGCCCCGAGCACATCCGCCAACGGTTGAATGGTATTGGCAAAGCCATCCTTAGCCTTCCATACGGCAGCATCCACGCCCGCCGGAGCATCTTTGGGATTATTGGCCATCGCGCGACCACCGCTGACAATAATGGCGGCGTCGGTCAGGTTGACCGTGCCCACTTCTTCTTCGAAGCTTTCGATCTTGGTGGCAATGTCGGCCTCAGCCAGAGCAGCAGAAACGCTGGTCACTTCAGCCTTTGCGCCTGCGTTTTCGGCATTGGGTTTGAAAGCACGTCCACGCAGAGTCAGGAACTGCGTACCGGAAGCACTGCCAACGGCTTCACTGACAATCTTGCCTGCATAAACTGGACGCACCACTTTGATGGCGCCATCGGGTTGAACGTCAAGGCTGGTGGCTTCGGTGATCAAGCTGCTGTCAGTATCGGCAGCGGAAGCGGCGAGAAGTTCACGCCCGCGTGCTGTGCCTATGGCCAGCACGGCTTTCGGTTTGTTGTCGCTGACCAATTTGCTGAGCAGCGCAGCATAGGGTTCCAAGCGGAATCCGTTGAGCGTGGCATCTTCACAGACTAGCGCCTTATCTGCGCCATGGGTTCCGGCTTCCGCGCCGACAGCACTGGCATTTTCACCAAAGACCAAGGCGGTCAGCGGAACATTCAAAGCGGTGGCAATAGTCTTGCCTGCGCCAAGCGCTTCCCAACTGCTGTTGAGGGCTTTACCTTTAAAAGTTTCAATCCATACATAAACTGCGGTCATGGTTACAGCACCTTCTCTTCCAACAAACGGTCAACCAATTTGGCGGCCTGTTCTTCGGGCGTGCCGTCAATCATCTGAACTTGGATATTCTTAGGCGGCAGGTTCATGAACTGCACTACTTTGGATTGAGCCGCTGGCAGCGTGACACCCAAATCAGCCAGAGTCCATTCGGGAATCACCGCTTTGGAGGCTTTGCGGATACCAATGAAGGAAGGATAACGGGGTTCGTTGATATCTTTCATGACACTGATGACGGCGGGCAACGTGCTGGTGACAACCTGCTTTCCCTGTTCCAGCAAGCGCTCGACCTTGATGGTCTTGGCATTATAGTCAACGGCGAGAATCTTGGAGACATAGCTAAGCATCGTCCAACCCAGTTTGCGGGCAGTCTGGTAAATGTGCTGGTCGGTGCCGACATCGACACTTTCCTTGCCGCAGATCACCAAATCAACATCGCCCATCTTCTTGACTGCGGCAGCAGCAGCGGTCGCGAAGGCCAAACTGTCCGTACCCTCTAAAGCTGGCTCCCACACGCGTACGGCTTCATCCAAGCCCATCGCCAAACTGTGTTTCAGGGATTCGTTGTTAAATTCAGGGCCGATGGCAACGACGGTCGCTTTGCCGCCCGCGTTCTTGGCCTGCACGATGGCTTCTTCAAGCGCGTATTCATCCCAAGGATTGACGACGGTTGCGGCATCACCCCAACCGACTGCGCCGTTCGCGCCGACTTCTACTTTCGCCGCTGTATCCGGCGTGCTCCGTGTAAAAACGACTACATGCAAGGTAAGACCTCCTCAAATTCTTCCAAACAGCTATTTAAGGCATATTGTACTCGAAATCATTCAAAAATCGAATCGTGATTCGATTAACAGTTTTGATGGGCGCTCTCCCACCTTTTACCCTTTTCTCAGCGACCTTAAGTTGCTCGTTACAGTTACTTGCTGTATGCTCAATCTAGCAACTGGAGGAGAACAAGATGTCGAACCCATTCGTAGCTTATGTCAGTGGTATACCATCTCGCCCAACTGTCAAAGTGCGTACTGGCCCCAGCACTAATTATGATCCCCCACTCTTTGAAATCGCCGTCGGCACGGCGAACCTGCCTGTGCTGGAAGTCCGCGCGGACGAGCAAGGCACGAATATCCAAGGCAGAACCTATCAGTGGTTTCGGCTGCAATTCCCGAACGGGCAAATCGGCTGGTCGCGCGATGATCTGCTCACCGTCAGCGGCGACGGCACGGCTTACGGTTACGGCGTAATTGTCACACCGACGGTCGCTGGCAATCTGATCCGGTCATTCGTGCCCAATATTTCATCCAGTCCGGTTGCGCCGGTGGGGGTTGTACCCGCGGCACCTGTCGCGCCTGCTGCGCCGACACTGCCTTCAACTCAGACGCAGCCTGTACAACCTGTTACCGTGCTGCCGACGACACAAGCTGCGCCTGCGGCACCTGCCCCGACGGTGGTCGTGGTTCCAGTGGTCATCCCTGTGACTACTGCGCCTGCTACGCCTGCCACTCCAGCGGCCCCGGTCGCACCAGCAGTTCCAGCAGCACCCGCCGCGCCCGTACCACAGCCTGCGGCTCCTGCTCCAGTGGCACCCATACCTGCCGCACCAGCTAACCAGCCAACGGCCATTATCAAAACGATGGGCGCCGCTCCGACACGCACTGGCCCCAGCACGACTTTCCCACGCACAGGTATTCTGCTCAACCGGAACGGACGCTATCCGATCCTGCAAGTACAGCGCGAAAACACAGGACAGCAATACCGCTGGTTCCAAGTCAGCGCCAACGGGCAGTCGGTTTGGATACGCGAAGACCTCGTGACTTATGATGGGGATACAACGGGAGTAGGACTGCCAACGGATTTGTATCCAGCGCCGATGAAGGATAATTACTGGTGGGTACGCGGTTTCAACATGCCGCCGAATATGGATCAAGCGCTAGTTCAGCACGACGGTTGGGACTTGGGTGCCAGCACAGGCGAACCCATCTACTGCGGGCCGAACGGAGGACTGGTCGTCAAAACCAATGTGTGCGCCAAATGCACGCCGGACAGACCCAGCGCCACCATGAGCGGATTCCAGATCGGCGATTCGGCAATTGTGAGCGATCCGGGCTGGGGTTATGGCTACGGCACGTATGTGATCGTGTGGTACACCAGCGCTCAACTGCCCCAATCGACACGCAATCTGCTGGCGGCTAAGGGTTTCGGTGACTCGGCATCGATGGGTGTGATGTATGCACATCTGGCGCAGAAAATGGTCAATGATGGGCAAGTGCTGACACCCGGACAACAAATCGGCCAATGCGGGAACACGGGCAACTCGGAAGCCACACACCTGCATCTCGAAAGCCGCGCCTCCAAGAGTGCGCAGTTCATCGGGTGGGCGAACATCCGCAGCGGTGTTATGGATGACGTCGCCCTGTTCAAGCGCTAACGGATACAGGGGTTATCCTCACCCCTAAGTCCCCTTCATCAGCACGTTCGCAGGCTCACTTCGCTGAAAGCCATTTCATGGCAGAGGGGATTTCCAAATCATTATTTTTCTCTCAGATATGTGACTGAGAGATGCGAACTAGCAATTAGGTTATAAACAATATTTATCCTGACTCTAACCGCTGAGGGCTTATTAGAAAATGGCAACGACACCTTTTTTAGTCACTGTACGCGGCATTCCCAATAACCCGATTATCAATGTCCGCAGCGGCCCTAATACCACTTACACCAAACTGCTCGAACTGCCAGTTGGAACGGCCAATCTGGTTGTGATCGAAGTCCGCGCGGATGATCAAAATACGCAGCTACAGGGACGTACTTATCAATGGCTGTGCTGTACGCTGCCCAACGGTCAAAACGGTTGGGTGCGGGATGATCTGGTGACGGTTCAGGGTGACGGGACACGATTCGGGTATCCAATGGTGACACAGGCCACACTGGCAGGATCGTTGACGCGGAAGATCGCGCCGGTGGGTGTTGTGGCACCCGTTGCTCCAACGACAACACCTGCCTCTCCAGTACCAGCGACACCTGTGACCGCTCCAGCAACCCCAAGTACATCCTCCGTGCCGAGCACTCCAGCCGCAGCCACGACGTTACCCGTAACACCAACCACTGCTCCGGCACCGGCGCCCGCGACACCTGCCACTCCGGCTGCGCCGACTGCACCTGCTGTTCCAGTCGCGCCAAACGTCGGTTCACTGGATCGGGTACGGCGGGCAGCCTTCGCAATTACTTCCGCGTTTGAGGGCGGCGGATACGCGACCTATCAGACCTATGACAGCGGCATCATCAGCTACGGACGCTTCCAATTTACAATGGCGGCGGGCAGTTTCATCACGGTGATTACGCGCTACTGTAACCAAGCTAGCGGCCCGACCGTCGATGGACTAAAGGGTTACCTGCCGCGCATCAACGCCAAAGATGAGGGTCTGCGCAAAGACGATGGACTCAAGAACCTATGCAAAACGGCGGCGGCTGACCCGATTATGCAGGCGATTCAAGATCAGGTCGCTACAGAAAGCTACTGGGGCGACGTGATTGCGCTGAGTGTCGTGCCGCGTAATATCAAGTCGGCGCTGGGTTACGCGCTGATCTTCGACATGGCGATCCAGCACGGCAAGTACAACTTCCTGATTCCCAAGACCGAGACTGATCTGGGCGTACCGAGCAAGTCGCGCGTCGGTGAAAACGGCGTGACCGAGCAGCAGTTCATCACCAAGCTGGCGCAGAACCGTCAGGATAATCTGAAGGCGCTGGCAGCCAAGCTCAATCTCCCCGGCATGATTAAGCGCGGGGATTTCTGGGCAAATCTGGTGGGGACCGGTGACTGGAATTTACAGGGCGACGCAAACGGGAACGTGAACATCAATGGCAAGATTGTTCAGGTGCGAAATCCGGCGTAGTTACCATTTCCATGTGCAATTAAAGCGGGAGTCACATTGAGGCTCCCGTTTTTGTTTCTCGTGTCACTTTGTTTTCAAACGCTGCTGCTTTGCCTCGCTCGTCAGTTCACGCAGGGCATCGGCAGCAATCCAACGGGCGGCTTTTGAGTCAAGTTGTTGAATGTGTTTGGCTGATTCGATTGCGGCCATGTTTAAGGGCAGGCTGCGCTTACCAATCTGGCGAAGCGACCAGTTTACTGCTTTTTTGACAAAGTTCCGATCATCTGTCGCCTCACGCTCGATGATGGGCAGGAAAGCGGCAAAGGTATCATCAGGCGCTTTCTTATCATGAACAGCCATCGTCGCCATCAGCACAAAGCCTGCGCGCTTCACAAAGGTTTCAGGTCGTGAAGTCCACGCCAGCGCTTTGTCATAGGCAAAGGGCGTTTTATCAAAAAGTTTGTTGCAACATTGATCGACAACATCCCACGAGTCGAAGTCGGCAGCCCACGCTTCCATCTGCGTTTCGGTCACCTGTTTGGGGTCATCAATTAAGGCAGCTAAGAGACGCGCTTCATGCCATCCAGTCGCCCACAACTCAAGCGCAAGAGCATGTTGTTTAGCGTATTGCTTCGCAAACGGCCTTAAGTCGGCCATCGAAATCCCAAATGCATGGTCGGCATTGATTCCGAAACGTGCCATACCGGCTTTGTTAACCGGACTCTCTCTTTCCGCCATCCAAGCCAGAATTCCATTTAGATCATCCATCATGTTTTCCCAAAGTGATCGAAGCCCAATGCATTCATATCTATGGATCATTATACTAAGCAGTCAGGTATTTATTTTAACAGGCAACAAAAAAGGCCATCCGTTTCCGAATGGCCTTTTCTAAACTGAACGTTATAGACGAGTGATTAGCCTTCTTCTGCTTCGCCTGCTGCTTCTTCGACAGCTTGAAGGATGAGTTCACCATCTTCGCCGGTTGTGACGCGGACTTCGTTGCCGATCTTGAACTTGCCCGCCAGAATACCATCTGACAAAGCATCTTCAATCTCGTTCTGGATCAAACGGCGGAGCGGACGAGCACCGAACTCCGGATCGTAGCCCTTGACCGCCAGCCAATCTCGCGCGCCATCGGTGACATCAATGGTGATGGCATGTTCAATCAGGCGTTCGCTGACCTTATGCAGTTCGAGGTCAACAATTTCTTTGATTTCTTCACGCGTTAGTGAGCGGAAGATGATACTGGCGTCGACACGGTTCAGGAATTCAGGCCGGAACGTGCGCCGTACCTGATCCATAACGCCCTTCTTCATTTCATCATACATTTGCTTCTCGGCCTTGGCATCGTCCTTGGGCATATCGAAGCCCAGCACCGGACCACGCTTGATGGTATCGGCACCAACGTTGCTGGTCATGATGATGATGGCGTTACGGAAGTTGACGGTGCGACCACGCGCATCGGTCAATTGGCCTTCTTCCATCATTTGGAGCAGCATGTTAAAGGCTTCAGGATGCGCCTTCTCGATTTCGTCAAAAACGACGATGCTGTAGGGACGGCGGCGAATCGCTTCGGTCAACTGACCGGCGTCTTCGTAACCGACATAGCCGGGAGGCGCACCGACCAACCGTGCCACCGAGTGACGTTCCATGAATTCGCTCATGTCGAGTTGAATGAGCGCATCTTCGCTGCCGAACAAGAACTCGGCCAGCGTCTTGGTCAATTCGGTCTTACCGACACCCGTCGGGCCAAGGAACATGAAGGAGCCAATCGGACGACGCGGGTCTTTCAAGCCAGCCCGAGCACGACGAACCGCCTTGCTGATGGCTTCTGATTGGTTTCCTCGTTCCAGTTGGAACGGAATTCCTGCATGACGTCACGCAGATTATCGCGCTGAACCTTCAGCCCGAAGACCTCTTCGCTCTGCGGATCATCCTTTTCCATCATTTCCAAATCTTCTTCGATTTGGGCGAGATCACGTTCGGCCTTCCGCACCTGCGCGGCTTCAGGGCTCTTGTACATGCGCAGACGGGCAGCACCTTCGTCGATCAAGTCGATAGCTTTATCTGGCAGGAAACGATCCGGCACGTAACGCGCGGAGAGGTTGGCTGCCGCTTCGATGGCTTCGTCAGTAATTTCGACGTTGTGATGTTCTTGATAGGGAATCTTGATGCCCTGCAAAATTTCGATGGTTTCCTCAACCGAGGGTTCGTCCACCAGAATTTGCTGGAAGCGCCGTTCAAGTGCGGGGTCGCTTTCGATGTGCTTACGATATTCGTCCAATGTGGTCGCGCCGATGCACTGGAGTTCGCCACGAGAAAGGGCTGGCTTCAAAATGTTGGCGGCGTCCACGCTGCTGCCTGCGCTGCCCGCGCCGACCAGCATGTGCACTTCATCTATGAAAAGAATGCTATCTGAGGACTTGAGCTCTTCGATGACACGCTTGAGGCGTTCTTCGAATTGGCCGCGATACATGGTACCGGCTACCAGTGAACCGACATCAAGCTGAAGGACGCGCTTGCCCAGCAGCGGCTTGGGGGTTTCGCCCATGACGATGCGCTGCGCTAAGCCTTCAACAATGGCGGTCTTACCGACACCCGGCTCACCGATGAGCGCCGGATTGTTCTTGCGGCGACGGCTCAAAATCTGGATAACACGTTCGATTTCGGTTTCGCGTCCGACAACCGGATCGAGCTTACCCTGTTCAGCCAAGGCCGTCAGATCGGTCGCCAGTTGATCAACCAGGGGGGTCTTGCCCTCTTTCGTCCGTGGACCGGACTTCGGATCGGGACGATCAGGCGGGGTGTTGGTTTGGACAGGGCTTTCCTGAAGCACGCGGCGGGTTTGACGACGCACTTCTTCGGGGCTGACGCCCAGACGCTTGAGCACATCAATCGCCACGCCATCTGATTGGCGCACCAATCCGAGCAGGAGATGTTCAGTACCGATATAATGATGTCCCATACGGCGGGCTTCATCAACAGCCAGTTCCAAGACACGCTTGGTTCCGGGTGAGAGTTCGGCGGTTGTCGCGGTCGTCCGGGCAGTAGCGCGAGTCAATTCTTCAACCAACTCTTCGACGCGACGCTGCTCCAAACCGAGGTCGCGCAGTACACGCCCAGCCACGCCACCTTCTTCGCGTAATAGACCCAAGAGGAGATGCTCAGTTCCGATATAATTATGGCGCAGCCGTTCGGCTTCTTCTTGCGCTAGGCTGAGCACCCGGCGCGCGCGCTGCGTAAAACGCTCCATCTTATTGTTTGGCACGGTTTATCCCTCCGCCACCTGTGGCCGGATAGCCACCTTTCTGACCGATTGGATGATTGTCCTTAAGCCATAAGTATTAAATTTATTTTATCCATTATAACAGGCTAGACCTCTTCATGTACATTGATGCAATATCTATGTTCCATTAGAAAAGATCGATCTACCCGTTATATGTAACAAAACTAAAATTAACCTTAACTTGAATGAAACAGGGGGCAGCATTGACTGCTCCCCCCATGGAACTTCTGTATAGACATATACCATGCCGTCCACATTACGGCAACCTACTCATTGGTCTAGGTTTATCCCCAGTCCATGTCGAGGTATTCAGCGGAGTTGACCTTCTTGAGGCTTAAGCCAAGCCGTCGGTCTTCAATATCCATCTTGACCACGCGCAATGTCACGGTTTCGCCTTCTTGCAGCACTTCGCGGGGATGCGCGACACGCTGGTCAGAAAGCTCAGAGATATGTACCAAGCCTTCAATTTCCGGTACATCCACCAAGCGGACGAACGCACCGAACTTGGTCATCTTGGTGACGATACCCTGCACCAATTGACCAATCTGGTAATTGATGGCGACGGTATCCCAAGGATCCGCTTCTTGGCGCTTCATGCTGAGGCCAATACGCTTGTTTTCGGGATCGATGCTGATGACTTCCGCCTTGACCTCTTGCCCAACCTTCAGGAATTCCTTGGGATGGGTCACATGCTTCCATGAGAGTTCGGTCAGGTGAACCAGACCTTCCGCACCGCCGATATCCACAAAAGCGCCGAAATCGACAAGGCTGACGACGCGGCCTGTCCGAACTTCGCCGACTTGCAAACGGCTGATGAGATCTTCCTTGCGGCTTTCGCGGCTTTCACGGGCGGCCATACGCTCGGAAAGGATGAGGCGGTTGCGAGCGCGATCCACTTCCATCACTTTAATACTGATGGTTTCGTTGACCATCTTGCCCCAACGTTCTTCAGGGGTTTCGCCTTCCAACAAACGGCGACGGTCGCTGCCAATCTGGCTCTGCGGTACGAATCCGCGAAGCCGTCCGAAGCGCACAATCAAACCACCTTTGTTGTACCCCGCCACATGGCTTTCATACACTTCTTGGCTTTCACGATATTCTTCTGCACGCCGCCAATCCAACTCTTCCAGCGCACGGTTGAGTGAGAGAAGTGGTCCCCCGTCCTGCGAGTGCGGGTTAATCACGTACACGGTGATGCTCGCGCCGGGCTTGAGCAAATCCAATGTTTCGCGGTTCATCCGTTCGAGTTCACGACCGGGGATTACGCCCTCGGCCTTGGCACCAACATCCACATATACAGCCGTTGGTGATGTGGCGGTGACAACACCGTCGATAATATCACCACGCTTTGGTCCCTTCTGGTCAGAAGTATCCTGCGCCAGCCAATCTCCCTCCGCCGGAGCTGATGCGTCAGCACCTTCCGACGAAGCTTCCACAGTGGCGGTAGGTACATCAGCCGGTACAGCCTCGGCCTGCGGTTGCGCAGTTTCAGCTTGCGTTGCTACGCTTTGGGCTTCCGGCTGCGCTGGTTCACTGACTGAGGACGCATTCGTCACTTCAGTTTCTTCCAGCCCTTGTCCATTTGAATTCATAGTTATGTCTCCGCACACATGGGTACACGGCGAGTTATTATAGCGGGGGAATCGAGAAGAATCAAACGCGTATATTCCAACTTTCTTACGGAAGCCACGTTCGAAATGAACCTTTATAGACTCTCTTGGATTAATTATTACCGTACCTGACTTTTTCTATAAGCCGTTGGCAAGAGACTTTGTTAAGGCTCTGATAAGAAACTGATGAGCCTATAATCATTTTCCGGCAGGATTTACCCTTAAAGACGCTTTTCTAGCCACTTGACCTATCAACCGGACTAAACCGATTTCCACCATGTGGCGGGTTTTTATCACGGTGCCGAGTCCTAGAATGACGTCTGTTCGTCGACGAACAACGTTGGATAATGAGTTGGAGGAGAATAGTATGAACAGTATGAAGAAATTGCTGGTGCCCGTATTAGCCGTGATGATGGCTTTGGCATTGGTTATTCCAGCAGTCGCTCAAGACGCAACCGCGACTCCTGATGCTTCGGGATCGACAGGTTCGACAGGCACAACTATGCAAGGAACGGGCATGCTCACTTGCGATTCATCAACAATCTTGCTGGCAGGTCTGGCCCAGCGTTATTTTGGTTATGTCCCGACTGACGTGACCCTTGGCAGTTATGACTACGGTCAATACAGCCCACTTTTTGACATGTCCACCATGTCCAACAGTGGCATGACCGGCTCAACTGATGCAACGGGTATGACCGGTGAAGCTACGGCTGATGCTTCTGGCAGCACCGGAACGACTGGCGATGTTTCAGCCAATCCGACCTTGGCGCCGTCGACCGTCTTGCTGAACCCCCCTGTCATTAGTGGTGAAGACCCGGCTTGTACCCAACTGCGTACCAGCTTGGAATCCTTCTTCTCCACCCAACTTCAGTCTGGCAACTGGGACATGAACTTCCGTAACAGCATGAGCGGCACGGGTGCTTCGGGCTAATAACCCCCATCGCAACGATTACAACTAACGCATAGACGTTACAGGGAGGCGGCACAACCGCCTCCTTTGTTTTGTTTCTGAGGTGCAGTAGATTCCCCGACCAAGCGCATATGGTTTTTCTACAGCCATTTTTGATGAGATGACTCGCAGAAAATCAACTTCTGATGGATGATTATCTCAAATATTCACTATTATCGATCAAAGGTTGTTGATAATGACTTTACAAGCGACTCCCGCAGGGTTAAGCGCGTTTCAAGATATGCGCTTCGGCATGTTCATTCACTGGGGGCTGTATTCGATTATCGCTCACGGTGAGTGGGTCATGCACAACGAGCGTATTCCCGTTGCAGAATACGAAAAGCTCGTCAGCCAATTTAATCCCGTGCGGTTCAACGCCGATGATTGGGTGAGCGTCGCAGCGGACGCGGGACAGAAATATATCGTCATCACCAGCCGTCACCACGACGGTTTCAGCATGTATAACACCGCCCTTTCGGACTATAAAATCACAAACACACCCTTCAAACGTGATCCACTGGAAGAACTGGCGAATGCCTGCGCCAAGCGAAACGACGTCAAGCTGGGGTTCTATAACTCGCTACTGGACTGGCATCATCCGGCGTACCGTTTTCGGGAACAGAGCGGGCTGGCATGGTCGGATTATCTCGAGTTCCTGCACGGGCAGGTACGCGAACTGTGCACCAATTTCGGTGAAGTTCCCATTATATGGTTTGACGGGGATTGGCCGCGCTCAAATCTGAACGAGGATAACATGTACTTCCTCGCGGGCGGGTCGTTTGAATATGACAAGCTGTACGACATGATTCACACGCTGCAACCGCAGGCGGTGATTCAGAACAACCGTCACGACGAGCCGCTGCCGGGTGAAGATATTCAAGGCTTTGAACAAGATTTGCCGGGTGAGAACTCGGCGGGCTTTAACACCAACACGGTTTACGACATGCCGATTGAAGTGTGCATGACGATCAACGATAATTGGGGCGTTCACGAGTCAGATCATAACCACAAGGCGACCCGCCAACTGATCAGCAATTTGGTGCGCTCGGCCAGTATGGGCGCGAACTACCTACTGAATGTGGGGCCGACGGATAAGGGTGAAATCCTGCCGGAACACATCGAGCGGCTGCTGGGCGTGGGCGCATGGCTGCAAAAGAACAGTGCCTCTGTCTATGGGACGCGCGCAGGAGCAATTCCGGCAACCCGTGAAACGGTGAGTACGCGCAAAGGCGATACGCATTATGTGCATATCCTGACGGATGTGAGCGATGGAGTGAGTCTGAAGGGTGTGCCGGAGTCGGTGACCAAGGCGAAGCTGCTGGCTACGGATGTAGCGGTGCCACTTGAACGCAAAGGTGACGTGGTGCGGGTAACCGTTCCTGAAGTGCTGCGCAATCCATTGGATACGGTCGTGGTGCTGAGCTGAGTCAATTTCACAAGGAACCGCGAGGGAGGGTCACAGCCCCTCCCCTACAAACACACTCCACATTAAGAAGTTCAATCTCATTTATGTGCTCCCCTAGAAGTATTCATTTAGTGAATCCAAAACAGTCTAGAAGTACAAAGGAACATTCCACAGCATTATGGCGCTTAATTTAACCGGACAGAAAGTCAGACTGCGGCCTTTGCACAGCGACGACTTGGCGATCATTCAGCAAGCCTATACCGACCTCGATTTGCAACTGATTACCGATGGCGATAGTCCACCCCTAACGGATGTACAGGTACGCGAATTCTGGGAGGAAATTATTACCAGTCCGGGGCCGAATTTGCGTTACTTCGCTATCGAAGCGCTTGGGGAAGGCAGCCCGTTCGTCGGGGCATGCAGCTTGCAGCAGATTGATCTGCGCAACCGTCATGCCGAACTGGGCGTGTGGATGGCCTCACGGGAACAGCGCGGGCAAGGCTACGGTACAGAAGCGGTACGACTGCTGCTGGCATATGGATTTGAGGTGCTGCGGCTGGATAAGGTGTATCTGGGCGCGTATGACTTTAATGAAGGCGGCCTGCGGGCTTATGAGCGCGTGGGCTTCCGCTATGAAGGTCGCCTGCAAAACATGCTGCACTATGAAGGACGGTACTGGGACGAGTGGCCGATGCGCATCCTGCGCAGTGAGTGGGAGCGGGACACCCAAGCGCCGGTTGAAGGGCTGCGGCCTTATCATCCGAACGATCTGGACGCGGCGGTGGCCCTGCTCCTTCAAGAACGAAACTTACCGGATGCGGAAAGTGCCCGCGCGATGCTCCGACGCTGGTGGCGGCAGATTGACCGTGTGATTTACAGCTATCAGGTGGATGGGCAGTTGGTGGGGCTGGCGACGGTGAGCCGGGACGATGATCAACCGCAAGTGCTGGACGTGGTGGTGCGGGAAATTCATGATGCGGCGTTCGTGACAGCGCTGCGGGAGTTATAAACATGAGCAACGATACCCAGATTGGCTATGATCGGGTGGCGGAACAGTATGCCGAGCGCTTTACCCATGAACTGGATTACAAGCCGTTCGACCGGCATCTGCTGGCAATGTTCGCGGAATTGATCAAGGGAAAAGGCGCGGCCTGTGACATTGGCTGCGGGCCGGGGCAGATCGCGCGGTATCTGCATGACCAAGGCGCGGAGGCGATGGGCGTTGATCTCTCGCCAAAGATGATTGAACAGGCACGACAGATTAATCCGCAGCAGCGGTTCGAGGTGGCAGATATGCGGGCGCTGCCGTTCCAAAATGGGGAACTGGCGGGGATTACGGCGTTCTATTCGGTGATCCATATTCCGCGTCCCGATGTGACGGGCGTGTTGAATGAGTTCCGGCGGGTGCTGAAGCCGGACGGCTGGCTGCTGGTGACGTTCCATATCGGAGATGAGATACGGCACTTCGACGCGTTCTTTGAGAAGCCAGTGTCGCTGGATTTCGTGTTCTTCCAAGTGGCGGAGATGCGTGGTTATCTGGAAGCGGCGGGCTTCGCGTTGAAGATCGTTACGGAGCGTGCACCGTATGCCGAGGAACATCAGAGCCATCGAGGGTATCTGTTGGCTCAGCCGAAAAAAGATTGATTAACCACAGAGACAGAGAGATCAATACGATTGAACCGCAGAGACGCAGAGAGAAATTCAATTGAACCGCCAAGGTCGCCAAGGTTAATTCAGAGAAAAAAGGCTGAGAGATGGTTAATGCCAAGGATATTGTTGAGGCGCGGGAGCGGATTAGGAAGTATTTGAAGCCGACGCCGTTTGAATATATGCCACAAATCGGTGAAAAGGTGTGGTTGAAGCTGGAGAACGCCAACGTCACCCATTCGTTCAAGATACGCGGGGCGCTGAACGCGATGCTCTCCTTGGATGAGGCGGCGCGGGCACGCGGGATCGTGACAGCGTCATCGGGCAACCATGCGCAGGGAGTGGCGTACGCGGCGCGGCTGCTGGGGTTACAGGCGAAGATTCTAATGCCGGAACATACCCCGAAACGTAAGGTGGACAACGTACGGCGGATGGGGGCGGAGGCGGTTTTGTTCGGCGCGAATTACGATGAAACCGAACTGGAAGGCCGACGATTAGAGCAAGCCGAAGGGCGCACGTTTGTATCGCCCTACAATGATGAGCGGGTGATCGCAGGCGCGGGCACGATTGGTCTAGAGATCGTGGATGATCTGCCGGATGTGGAACGGGTGATTGTTCCAGCCAGCGGATGCGGGTTGATCTCCGGCGTGGGACTGGCAGTGAAGGCGCATAACACGGGGATTGAGGTGGTGGGCGTGAACGCGCTGCATGCTCCGGCGCTGTATAACTGGCTGAACGGGGAACACTTGCCGCAGGTTTGGGAGACGCTGGCCGAGGCTCTTTCGGGTGAGATCGAGCGGGGATCGGTGACGTTTGGGCTGACGAAGCAAGTGGTTGACCGCTGCACATTGGTGACGGAAGAGCAGATTGCCCACGCAATGCACTGGTTGATGGTCAACGCAGGTTGGATTGTGGAGGGCGGCGGCGCGGTGGGCGTGGCAGCGCTGCTGAGCGGGGTCATTCCGGTTGATGACCGGAAGACGGTGGTGGTCATCAGCGGGGGGAATGTGGATGAGGCGACGCTGAAGCGGGTGCTGGGCGACAGTTAACAGTCGGTAGTCAAATGGGCTTTTAGCGGTTAGCAATTGGCTTTTGGCTCCAAATATATGGCGGCGGCATGCCAATGCCAAGTCCTGAGTGCTGAGTTCCGATTTAAAAGCGAAATCAGCAGCAAATGCAGCACAAGCGGCGAAGTCCGCACCTTAAATGTTGCAAATATTGCTGTTGTTGCTGTTGAGAATCAGTCGGTTTTGTCACAGTTACAACATTTGGTGGTTGTTAAGGTGCGAAGAAACCCCCTCCTCAATCCTCCCCCGCAAGCGAGGGAGGAAGCCATACGGCGTTCCTATAGATAGGATAATCGATATAGCGAATGAGAGGGTTACATTTTGGAAGAACATTTTGTAACTCTTGGCGAGGGTTGGCGCTAACGTTGTAGGCGAGGATTCAGCGAGTGAGGTTGGCGGAAGGTTGGAAATCGGTATGCCGACAAACCTAAAGTAAACTTTGTTGATAAGAAGTGGCCATTCAAACATAGACCTATCCCAATGGTAAAAGTGAGTCGTTACGGGAAAGGCACGCGGGCAAGCTATATCTTGCTCCTACGGTGAAGATGATTGATAGGGTAGCGGGCGCAAGGCTTGCGCCTATACATGACGTTTGTCATAGGAAATGAAAAGTATGACATAAGTCTGAATACAATCACTATGGTACATAACATTTTTCAGGCAGTTGAGAAGTCAAGAAATTAACAGCTTCATGGTTTCCATTCTTCCCTGACGATACTATGGCGCGAAGTGAGCGGACTATCTTCCGACTCGGTTCTAAATTGCCATAAGTAACAAATTGAAAATAACGTCCTTCTAAATCAGCATAAATGATGCTGTGGGTACTTCCCATATCAGAGTACGATATGATTTCAACAGCTTTTCCCCCATTCGCGAGCGAAAATATCGTTGGATTGCCAACGATACAGTCGATTGAACTCATATCTCGAATCACATAGTCTTTAAGAGATAAGCTAGCAACATCCTTAGATGGCGAAAAATCTATCTTGGTGGCGGTAAATGGAACACCTTCAGCATTTTGTAGTGTACCGGGCTCAAAGGACATTAACATAACAAGAGGTGAGATAGGATCAGACGTTACTTCAACAACCCAATCCTTTGGATAATCCAGTTCAAAATTAAACTGTTCATTTCGATAGATCTTAGTATTTGACTGAATAAATTTATCTTGAGTGAAATGGGAAATGCTACTCAGGAAATTGCAGGCAGTAAAAACAAAACCTACAACAGTTATCAAGAATATTTTCACCGCCTATTCTCCAAAATTGTCGTTAATTATTCAGCATAGCTCATTTCGAAACGTGAAATTTGACGACATACCACCGCTCACATGATGGTTTTGAATAAGCAGAATTTCACAAGGGCAGTTGGTCGTAGCGGGTGGTGCCTTCGATGGAGAGGACGAAATCCGCGCCAAAGGCTTGGGCAGGCGAAAGTGTGCCTTTATAGGCACCATCCAAGACGCGCTCGACAGTACGGACGCCCGCGACCATCGTAAACTGGTAACCTTCTAGGGTTTCCAGCCATGCTTCACGTTTGTCGCCTGTACCGTTGCGTACCATGACATAGACGGCAGAGCGGCCATGCTCACGGGTGCGTTCGCTGGGGCCGGGAATGAAGCGATCCACCTGACGCGAGGCGAACTCCCGAACCGATTTGATCTTCAACAGATTGAGAAACAGCGGACTCATAATGCGGGCGGAATACATGACCATCGGCGGCAGACTGAGATAGACGGTGGCATTGGGGATGTTGGTGGTGTGATAGCTCATCTCGATGTCAGCCCACGACGAGGGCATGACGGTTTTTGTCCCACGCGGGAAACGGACACGCTTCAAGCCTGCGCCCATTGGCATGCGGACGAGTTTGGTGTTGCGGCGGACAAGCGTGCCAATGGTCGGCAGCAATTCGATCATGGATTTGACGGTTCCGGCGCTGAGTCCGGCGTTGGCGCCATCACTGAGCGCCAGCGCATCGACCGCGACTTCGAGATGCGTGGCATCCGGCAGTTGATCGGCCACGTATTTGATAAGGCAGTCGCTGGGAATAACATCAAAGCCCACGCCGGGAATGATGGCGATACCCTTCTCGCGGGCGGCGGCATCATGACTGAAGAGATTTTGATAAACGGGGACTTCGCCACCAATATCAAGGTAATGGGCGCCGGTTTGGAGACAGGCGTTCAAGATGGGGGCGGCGGTGTAGACGAAGGGTCCTGCCGCATTGTAGACCAGCTCGACCGAGCCGACAGCCTTTTCCAGCGCTTCGGTGTCATCCAAGCCGACGGCGGCATACTCCAAGCCTAAACGCTCGGCCAGCGGGCGGAGCTTGGCAATCGAGCGTCCCGCTAACAGCGGTTTGTGTCCACGCCTGACCGCTTCCTCCGCTACGAGTGCTCCGGTATAACCTGTCGCGCCATAGATCATCCAGTCGCCCATGTTGTGCTCCCTTGTTCATGCAACACGGATTGTAACACGAGAGCGCGTTGGGTACGAAGCGAAATGGAAAATTGAGAAAACAGAAACCCTCACCCTAATCCGTAGTATTCACCACGCGACAGTTTTGTAATTTCTCGCTCAAATCCTCACCCCCTAGCCCCCTCTCCATTTCATGGCAGAGGGGGAACCCAGAGGGGAAAAGGGCAGTTTTCAAAAAGTGTCGTCTCTTGAACCCGTCGTAACAGTGGAAGGAATTTAAGTGGAATATCGGGCGGGTCAGAGACGCCGCCCCTACGAGAATGATTCGATTAATTGGCGGGGCGTTGGGCTTGGAGGGCACCGAGCATGCCCCACCACGCGTTATCCAAGTGAATGTTGGCGTATCCCGCCTGTTTCACCATCGGGACAACATCTTGAATGCCGCTGGACAACGCGCCATGAAAAGAGAAGGCCATCATGACGTGTGAAACGATGTTGGTCGGGCGGCGCATATCGACAATCAATATGCGGCCACCGGGTTTGAGGACGCGATACATTTCAGCGAGTCCGCGCTGCTTGAGATCGTCCGGCAGGTGATGGAACATGAGCGTGCTGAGAATGACATCAAAGGTGGCGTCTTCAAAAGGCAGGGATTCGATGACGGCCTGACGGAAATCCACATCACGATTCTGATCGCTGGCTTTGTGACGCGCGACTTGGATCATTTCAGGGGCGGCGTCGATGCCACAGACTTTGCCCTGTGGTCCAAGTTGGGTCTTGGCCATCAGGGCGAGCGTTCCGGTGCCACAGCCGACATCCAATACACTTGCGCCTGCGGGAATAGCCGCCGTGCGCAGGATGCTCTGGCGGAAAGATTTTTCGCGTCCGAACAACAGCAGATTGACAAACATGTCATAGTGGCCTGCCCAAGTGATGGTGCGGCCTGTGGTGGGAGTGACGGTTTCATGGGAGTGGGTGTGGCTGTGCATCTTCTTTTACCCTTTGCATCAACAATACATTCTATTCGATAGTGAACACACTGTTCGATTTCTAGTATAATAGGGATGTGGGTAGGATCATCAACAATCAACTTTTGAAAAATGTTCGGTAGTGAACAAAACTGCCATATTGTTCGGGAAGGAAACCGCAAAATGGAGCATTCTAAGGATGATCGGCGATCCAGACGTACCCGCCAACTGATCGGTGATGCGCTGGTGGGGTTAATGCTGGAAAAGCGCTTCGATGATATTACCGTGCAGGACATTCTGGATCGGGCGGACGTGGGGCGTTCGACCTTTTATGCGCATTATCCGGATAAGGAAAGCCTGCTCGTCAGCCAGATCGAGCAGATGATTCACCAGTTGGAGGCGTTCGCCAGCCAAACGGGGAACACGCATCATGGGCTGCTGCCGAGCCTCGAACTGTTTCGCCATGTGCAGGGGCACCGCCGGTTGATGCGGGCGTTCGTGTGGGGGAAAGGCGCGGAACTGTACAGCCATGATCTTCAGATTAAGACCAGCCAGCTCATCGAACAGAATTTGCGGACGATGGCGGGGGATGAGGCGGCCTTTTCGCTGCCGCTGCCGGTTCTGGCGACGTTTGTGGCGAGCACGTTTTTGATGCTGCTGCGGTGGTGGTTCGATGAGGATATGCGACATACACCAGAGGAAATGGATACGATGTTTCAGCAGTTGGTTTTACCGAGTGTGAAGGGGGCGATGAAGTGAGGGGAAAGGAACAATTTCTGATTGTCAGACATCCAAATCAGAAAGAACCCCCACCCTAACCCTCCCCCGCAAGCGATAAAGGGAACCCATACCAATATGGTGACGGATTTTCTCAAAAGAGTGGAAGAACCTTTTGGGGATGCGGGAGAAAAATAGGATTTATTGAGGGGAAATGATGATGAATGACAGGCGGATTTATCCAATGGGGCAAGCGCTGCTGGCGGCGATTTTATTCGGGGCGAGTGCGCCGCTTTCCAAAGTGCTTCTGGGCGAGATTGAGCCGATTTCACTGGCGGCGTTTTTGTATCTGGGCAGCGGCATCGGGGTGCTGCTGTTCAAGCTGGTGCAGCAAGCACGACACTCCGGCGAACAGGCTGAAGCACAGATCACGCGGGCGGATTGGAAGTGGTTGGCGGGAGCAGTGTTCGCGGGTGGCGTGGCCGCGCCGATTATTCTGTTTTTCGGACTGCGCAATACGCCAGCATCCACGGCGTCACTGCTGCTGAATTTTGAGGGGGTAGCAACGACTGTTATTGCCGCACTGGTTTTCAGAGAGGCGATTGGCAAGTATGCGCTGTGGTCGATTATATGTGTGACGGCGGCCAGCATCGTCTTGTCATGGGATGCCAGCGGTCAATGGGGCGTGTCGGTCGGGGCACTGGGCATCTTGGCGGCGTGTGTGCTGTGGGGCGTGGATAACAACCTGACAGGAAAAATCTCGGCCAAAGACCCGCTGATGATTGTGCTGGTTAAGGGATTGGGAGCGGGCTCGTTCTCGCTGCTTCTCGCGCGGGTGTTGGGGCAAGCCCTGCCGCGACCGGAGATCATCCTCGGGGCGCTGGTTCTGGGCAGCTTGAGCTATGGCATGAGTATCGTGCTGTTCATCCACGCCATGCGCGGGATGGGCGCGGCACGCACCAGCGCGATTTTCGGCAGCGCACCGCTGGTCGGAGTGGTTTTGTCGTTGGTACTGTTCCGTGATCCAGTGACACTGCTGTTTGGCACAGGCTTAGTTTTGATGGTGGCGGGTGCGTTCTTGCTGATCCGCGAGCAGCACAGCCACAGACATGTTCATGAAACGGTGACCCACGATCACCGACACCGACATGATGACGGACACCATAACCACGACCATCCGTATATGACGTCACGCAGTTTGACACATTCGCATCCGCACACCCATGAACGGTTGGAGCATGAGCATGCGCATCTGCCGGATATTCATCACCGGCATTCGCATACTTAGCACCCCACCCCAAACCCCTCCCCGAAGTATCAGGGAGGGGCTTAAGAGCGTTACTTGGAAGTGGGTTCGAGGGCGACACCTTTGAAGAAGTCCCAGATGGCAACGGCGGCATCAAAGTCCATGCTGGTGAGGCCGATGTCGAAAGGTGCCTGAACGGGATGTCCCGGCCATGTGTGCCCACCGTGAAAGACGCTGTAAAGCACGATGGGTTGTTCACACTTGCTGCCTTCTTGGGTCAAGAGGCGTGTGCCGTCCAGTGGGCTGAGATCGGGCGCTTCTTTGATGGGGCCGAGCACGGTGCAGCGGTTATGCTGTCCCCAGAAGCGCAACGTATCGGCTGCCGAGAAGAAGGCGGTTTGAATACCCATCCACGGGATAACCGGATCGTCGGTGCCTTGAATGACCATGACGGCTTTGGGCGGCGCGTTCTGGCATTCCAACAGTTGATACATGGGAAAGGTCGAGGCGACCGAGGCGACGGCTGCAAATCGGGTGGGCAGGACACAGCCCAAGCGGTAGGCCATCATGCCGCCGCGTGAATAGCCCGCCGCATAAACACGCGTCAGGTCAATATTCAGTTTTTCGGCCAGCGAGTCGATGATGTGATTGAGGTAGCCGAGGTCATCGATGGTGCTCAGTTCATCACCGCGATTGTCGTTCCACGCGTTGTTGATACCATCGGGATAAGCGGCAATAAATCCCTCTTTATCCGACAGCGTATCAAAGCCAGCGAAGGACTCCATGCCCTGTCCGGTACCGCCTGCGCCATGCAGGACGAGCAGGAGCGGCGCTGGCTCTTCGGTTTCGAAGTATTTGGCGGGCACATGCACCGTGTACTGGCGGCGGAGATCACCAACCGGCTGGCGCACGACATAGGTTCCGGCCTGCGTGAAGCGCGGCGCGGGAGTCATTTCGGCCGTGGCTTCGGTGGTCGCCTCAGCAGTTGATTCAGCAGTGGACTCGCTGGTGGGTTGGGCAGTCGGTTCGATGCGAGTGGCCTCGGCAGTGGACTCAGACGATGGAGTGGCTTCCGGCGTGGAGTCCTGCGCGAAGGCGGTCGCGATACACAAAACAAATCCGAAAACGGTCAAAAACAACAAACGTTTAAAAAGCATCATGGATATCCCCTAATGAAGCAATAACGATCCATTTACACATATCGGGTGGATGAGGTTCAGTTCAAAAACCGAAAAAGCTGTTGGGGAAGAGAAACAAGCGAAAATCTCGTTGTTAATGAATATAGTTTAACGCATCGAGGGTTAACGCACCACCAATTGGGGGAACTTTTGTGCGGGTTCGGATGGATACTATGTGCCTGCTGACATGCACTAAATGACGGAAATGAATAATTAGCGTATGTACCCCACCCCAAACCCCTCCCCATAGAACAGGGAGGGGCTTAAAGGACCTCTGTGGCTCGTTATTCCTACCGCCGTTTGGTATCTGCAACAACATCAAACAGATTGGGAGGTTCAATATGAAGTATGGCATCACGGTACCACCTTTCGGGGAGTATGGCGATCCCGGTAAACTGGCGGAAATGGCGCACATAGCGGAGGAAGCAGGATGGGAAGGCTTCTTCATCTGGGATCATATGTTTTTTGACCCCACGTTTCATCCGATTGTGGACACATGGGTGGGGCTGGCGGCGATGGCGATGCGCACGACACGCATCCGCATCGGGCCGATGGTTACGCCGCTGCCGCGCCGCCGTCCGTGGAAACTGGCGAGAGAAACGGTGTCGGTTGACCGACTGTCGAATGGGCGTCTGACGTTGGGAGTCGGATTGGGCGAACCGCCGCAGTGGGACTTCGGCTTCTTTGACGAGGAAACAGACCTCAAGATACGAGCCAAGCAACTGGACGAGGGGTTGGCCATTTTACAAGGGTTGTGGAGCGCACAGCCTTTCAGTTTCGACGGTGAGCAGTACAACATTAAGCAGGTCATCTTCCGGCCTCCGCCTATCCAGCAACCGCGCATTCCGGTATGGGTTGGCGGAAATTGGAATAAGCCGCGCCCACAAGAACGGGCTGCCCGTTGGGACGGTTACTATCCGCTGCGCATGGACGATGCCCTTTCAGTCGAGAATTGGCGGACGATGATGGCGGCGGTGAATGCCCATCGGAGCGACCCGCATGCGCCGTTCGACTGGGTACATGGTGGCAGGTTGCCCGGTGATGATCATCAGCAGGCAGGGGACATCGTGCAGCCTTATGAGGAGGTAGGCGTGACGTGGTGGCTTGAGGATGGCTCACCGTTCCGCTGGGGTTGGAGTTGGGAAGCGCCCTTCACCGCCGAAGCGACGGAGATGATGGACAAACGCATCCGGCAAGGGCCACCACATCCGTAAGCGATCTAGACGGCAGGCTGGCGGTCAGTTATCGGCACGGGATCGAGGTAGACCATGCGACAGCCGGTTGAATAACTGACAAACTGCGGCGCAAACCCTAGCGATTGATAACGCGAGTCCCCAAACGTGAGCTGATCTACTTGAGGGTCAAACAAGCGAATGATCTGGGCGTCATTTTTGGTGTAGGTTTGCGCCGCCGAATGGAACGCCATCAAAGGGCTGATGGTATTGACCACTTTCAAAGCGACGTGGGGCATCTGCGCCATCCGCATGGTATTCGCCCAACCGATGCCCCGCATGAGAGTCCACATGGGGCGAAGGGGCTGCGAACGGGGCTTGGCGAATTGGCCTTCGATAATGGAAGTCCCACCTTCACCATCCACAAAACGAAAAGTGGTTCGGGACGAGTCAGCGGCGGGTTGGATTGTGCCTTTGGTGAGGCGCGCATCCAGCCCCAGCCGGTCGCGATTGTAAGCGACCACCGTTTGGGTGTCATTCCATAGGCCATGACACAACATCTTCACATTGGGATCGAAAGATACCAACTCCAGAATGGTGAAGGGATGAGACGCAGCGGGCGGCATCGGCTTTTCGGATGCGAAGACGGAGATCTGCACTTCTTGATGCGGCCCTAAGCTGGCTTCGGTGAAGTCGCAAATCCAGACGGTCATCAGGGCGCGACCATCTTGGGTTTTTAAGGGAATAAGCTGTTGATGTTGGTGGTGAAGCAGGGATTGAACAGCGGCGAGGTCGGCGGTTCCACCGATGAAGGCGATACGCCCGTCATAAATGTGGTAGGGTGTGGGTACTTGACCTACCGAGATGGTGCAGTCCTGAAGGGGATACGGTTGAAAAAGCGCGTGTTGAGCACGGCTTGAACTGGCACGGGTTGACACAATAATCTCTCCACGATAAGCGGCCCATCTTCAGCATACGAAAATGATTGAGTAGGTGTCAACATATCAGTTCTACACAGGTGTCTACAAATTAAACGAACCATTGAAATCATCGAATTGCCGGTAGACTTTTCTCCTATGATTGCCCGATTGTTGTACTACGGTGGTTGAATTCCGCATATGATGGAGGTGTATTTACTTTATTTTGGATAGGGGGTTTCATGTTAAGACGATTAGGAATGATGCTGGTGTTGGTCATCACGACCTGTCTAGTGGTTCTGCCGGCGCGGGCAGCGACGAATTGGACGGCTTGGCTGTATGAAGCTGAAACGGGCCTGATGACGCAGGTGGATTCAGCAGGCGCGACGCTCAAGCAACTCCAACTGCCGAACAACACCGCAGGCATGTACTCTCAACATGCAGCGGTATCACCGTCCGGTTTATTGGTAGCCTACGGCGTGACCAGCACCACCGCCAATAATGTGTACCTTCACGACCTGACAACTGACCAGAACGTGTTCCAGTTCGATGTGCCCCAGAACGCCAACACCAGTTTGGACTTCGGCATCAGTTCGCTAAACTTTAGCCAAACTGACGGGACATTCGCGTTCGGTTACAGCGGCTTCGACATCCCTTGGAAGCTGGTGGTGATTGATATTGTGGCGAAGTCGGCCTCATCGCTGAAACAGGAAGATCCGATTGCAGCAGGGCTTACCGAGAGCGGACTGAATTTCATCCCAACGGTGTCTTACAACCGGAACAAGCAAATCTCGTTCCTGATGATTCCCTACGGCACGGATGGATTGCCCACTTATAAGGCGTATACGTGGAACCGCGATGCGAATACGATTACTCCGAATGACGCATATGTCACGCCGGATACAGCGACTTTCCCGCTCACCAATGAGGTTCTCAGCACGATTTCGGACGACAATTTCCCGAACAGCCGCATGGAGCTGACGGGCTTTCCGGTGAACAATACGCTGCAAGTATTTGACCCGAGCGTGAACCAGCGTTTCATCGTGACGTCACTGCCGAGCATTTATAATCCCCGATTTGTCCAGAACGGCGAACGGATTGTGGTCACACACTACGAGGATCAAACAGACGGTTCACAGACGCAGGCGCTTCAACTGCTGGAACGCAGCGGCGCATTGAGCGGCGTCGTAAGTGATGCGCCCGCCAGCGGCATCACGGCTGTGCTGGGTACGCATGACGGCTTTATCTTCTCGGCCACCAGCGGTAATAATGACCCCAAGTCACGCGGTACGACTCTGTACACGGTTGAGACGCGGCAGGCGAGCGGCGAATTCAACGCGATCTCGACGTGGAACAGTCCGCTAGGTGCAAACGCTCAACTCGTCTGGGTGAGCGAGGCTGAACCCGCCAGCGCTGGGCCATTCACACCTTGGGGGCACGTCAATCCACCGGCGGTGCAGCCCACGCAGCCTCCCGCTTCAGGCGGGGCGCTGACCGTTGGGATACAGGCGCGAGTTCAAACGACCGCCAACGATGTCTTGAATTTGCGCAGCGGGCCGGGAACCAGCTTCCAGCGGCTGGGTACCATCGGCAACGGCACAGTGGTCACACTGCTCGAAGGGCCAATCAACGCTGATGGTTTGAATTGGTGGCGTGTGCGGCTGGAAACGGGCAGTGAGGGTTGGGTCGTGGACTCGGCAGATGGGGTCAATACTCTCGTGCCGCAGTGATGGGTTTTGAAAATCCTCACCCCCTTGTCCCCTCATCAGCACGTTCGCAAGCTCACTCCGCTGATAGCCATTTCATGGCAGAGGGGGAATCAAGCGGCACCATAAACGGTGTCGTCTCCTAATCTCAGTGGTAACAGGTGAAGTGAACAATACGGGAGCACACAGGTGCTCCCCTACAATAATTCTCCGTCACAGGGCAGGCATTGTCACCAAATCGGGTTCGACCCACTGCTGGCGGGCTAAGGGCGATTTGAGGACGTCGGCGCTGTAGTGGCGTTCGATGAGATGCGTGTCCAAGACCATCGGGAAGTGCGCTAGAAAAGCCTCGAAGGTGTCGATCTGCGGCTGGTCGGTGATCATGTGCTGCACCAGCCGTGCCCAGAAGACGGTCATGGTTTCGTGATATTTATTGGTCGCACCGAGGCGGGCGGCAAACTGCTGAATGCCGCTGCGGATATGCACGAGGCCATCCTCCCAACCGTAGGAACGCAGGTAAAGCCACGCCATGCGAATGTGTCCCCGATGTGAGAACTCAGCCGGCGGCAGTGTGCCATCCTCAAAGGCTTTTAAGAACGATTGATCATCCATGATGTGTCACTCCTTCCCCAAAAAATAAAACGCACGCCTTCAGAAAAAGGTGTGCGCTGTTGAATCCAGATTAGGCCAATTTCAGCCGTTTGTCAACAATCAGGCGCGGGCAGCGGCGGCCTGTGATTGGAACTGCGGTTCATAGTGGATGCCGGTCAATTCCTCAGAGACATTCCACAAGCGCTCGGCAACGCTGACATCATAGGACTCGGCGTTGGATTTGACGACGACTGGATAGCCGCGCATCTCCTGAAAACCCTTCGGCCCGATGTACTCGCCACCTTTCAAAGTCGGTGATGTGGCGGCGTACAGCGTGGGCAGCGCCCCCATCGCGGCACTCTGTGCCAACAGGCTATTCGCAACGGACATCATCCGCTCACGCAGGACGGAGCCGGTCATGCGGGCTGCGCCGAACTGCAAGTTGGTGGCGGAATAGCCGGGATGCGCGGCTGTCGCGATAGCATCAGCGTGATGCGCCTCGAGCTTGCGTTGCAGTTCATAGGTGAACAACAGATTGGCGAGCTTGCTCTGGCTGTAGGCTTTGTATTCGTTGTAATTCGATTTACCGTTCAGATCGTCAAAGTTGACGTGGCCGGAACGGTGGAGGCCGCTGCTGACGGTGACGACACGCGCTTTGGGGGTACGTAAAATCACGGGCAGCAATAAGCCAGTGAGCGCGAAGTGACCGAGGTGATTGGTGCCGAACTGCATCTCGAAACCATCCGCCGTTTCCCGATACGGCAGATGCATGACACCGGCGTTATTGATGAGCATATCCAGCGATTTGTACTGCTGGCTGTACTTTTCGGCAAACTGGCGTATAGAGGCGAGGTTGGCGAGGTCAAGCTGCATGAAAGTCGCTGTCCCTTTAAGGCGCTCGCTTTGGAGGTTGCTGACCGCTGCCTGCCCTTTCTGGGTATCACGGCTAGCGATGATAACTTGTGCGCCTTTCGCCATTAACCCACGAGCGGTTTCATAACCGAGGCCGCTGTTTGCGCCGGTCACAACTGCAATTTTGCCTGTTAAGTCAGGCATCAGGTCTGCTGTCCAATTGTCTGCCATCGTTCCATCCTCTAATAAGCCACAGTAAAAGGTGTGTCGCGTTTGATCGTGTTTTCTGATATACTGCCATTTACGAATAAACGCTCGTAAATATAGACTTACTTTACGAGTAAATACTCGTATTGTCAAGAGGTTTGCATGACGGAAAACGAAAGCCGGCGTGGAGCGCGGCGTCAACAGCGTGGTTTGCAGCGGCAGGCGGAAATCCTGCAAGCGGCGGGATTGGTCTTTAACGATGTGGGCTATGGGGATGCCACGACCAACGCGATTGCAGCCAAGGCGGGCATCTCGCCGGGGTCGCTGTACCAGTTCTTCCCTAACAAAGAAGCGATTGCTAACGCCTTAGCGCAGCGCTATACCCAAGAACTGCACGACTTATGGGACAGCAGCTTTACGAGCGAGATGGTTGCGCTGCAGCTGGATACGCTGGTAGACGTTTTGATTGACTCGATGCTGACGTTCAATGAAGACCGTCCCGGCTTTAGCATGTTGTTCTTCGGCGAGGATACATCGCCCCAGTTGGCGGCAATGGGCCATGAACTGCATGACGGCATCATCACGCGTTTCGCCCGTCTGGTCGGGGCACGCAACCCGCATCTGACGCCCGAACAACAAACCTTAATCGCCAACGTGATGATGAGGCTGTATAAGGCATTCGTTCCGAGCATGGTTGACCTGAGCAGCAGTGACCATCAGCAGATGATAACCGAAATGAAAATCGTACTGCGGGGTTATTTGGCGTATCACTTTGGGGAATAAGTAAACAGGATTATACTCCCCTATCTCCCCAGCCCTCTTTCCCCATTTCATGGAGAAAGAGGGAGCCAAGACAGCCACCCAGAATCACGAATGGTCATTTAAAAATGAACCTTGGAAATTGTGCGGTTTATTGATCCTCGCGCAGTTTGGAGACTTGCAGAGGGTCGAGGTTATCAGCATTGCGGAGGAGTGCGAGGCGGGCAGCGGCTTTGATTACCGGACGCGTATCACGGCTGTAGTAGACATCGCCCAATAAGTTGAGCGCTTCATAACCACCGATTTCACCGATGATTTCCAAAACAGCTATAGCTAACTTCTCCGGCATCCCCGCGTAAAACTCCGCCACCAGCAAATCCATCACGTCTTCGTCCATGTGCAGGAGCGTCGAACGGGCAGCATCACGCTCGGCGGGATCAAGGCTGGCAAGCTGCGTCATGAGGCTGCGAAAGCTGGGTGTCATGGTTATCCATTCAGGCGCATCAAACCGGCTAAAGTCGGTTCAAATCCGCACTCCTGATAAAACGTTTCGAGGTGCGACTCATAATCGACATGCAGCCAGTGGATTCCTCGCTTTTTGGCGGCGGACGCGGCTTGCTGCACCAGTTTGACGCCGATGCCCTGCCGTTGATAGGCGGGATGAACCGTCGTATCCAGCAGAAAGGCATGAACCCCACCATCCCATGCCACGTTGACGAAACCGACTAATTCACTCTCGATGAAGGCGCAGACATAGACAAGGCTGCGGCTGAGCACCGGCCTGAAATCCGTTTCGTGGTGATCCGGCCATGCGGCAGCGAACAAGGTGTTCAGTTGGAAGTTGGTGATGGAAGGGTTATTGAGATAGGTGATGTCTGTCATTGTGCCTGCCAATTTTTACAAGACATGGATCGATAGAGACACTAAACTAGAACCACACCTATTTTACCCAAAGTGGAGTTTGTGATGGCGGCCAAGAAACCCAATCCTAAAACGTATAATGACACCGCTCATGTCAACCAATTCATGAGCCAATTCGAGCACCCGTTCAAGGCAGAGATCGAAGCCATCCGTGAGATCATCTTGAAAACGGACAGCCGGATCACCGAAGGCATCAAATGGAACGCGCCCAACTTTTACTACAAAGGCGATATGGTGGTCTTCACCCCACACATCAAAGATCACGTTCTGATGGTGTTCCCGAATGGCATTCTCATCGCCGATGAAAGCGGACTACTTGAAGGGGATTATCCCGACCGACGGATGGCGCATTTCTACAGCATGGCGGATGTGAACACCAAAAAAGAGACGATTGAAAGGGTTGTCAGGCGTTGGATCGAGGTTATGGATCAGCAGTCCTGCCCCTGAACCGTGATTATTATTCAACAAAACGCCCGGCGATTGACCGGGCATTTGTAGGTTGCATCACATTTAGTCCGCGGGCAGCGGCGGCGGTGTGGAGGCAGCGGCAGCCTGCATTTCTTTAGTGGCCGTCTTGCGTTCCTTGATCGCCTTGAGCATCTCGTCTACGCGGCTGAACTTGAGGCGCGGAGCGCTGCGGAATTCACCGCGTTCCTGCTCCACCGTATCCAGATAGTGCCAGTCCTCGAAAGTCACATACTGAATGTTACGCTCTTTGAGCAGTGCTTCCAGCTTGGCACGGTCGGGCGTGACGGGCGCAAGGACCTTACCCGCACGGACGTCTTCCAGCAGGCTGTTGACGGTTTCGACCGAGTCGGGCTTATTGGTGCCGATGATGCCGCTGGGGCCGCGCTTGATCCAGCCGACGGCGTACTCACCGATGACCTGTTCACCGGTCTTAGGAGCGGTCAGCACGCGACCCAAGTTGTTGGGGATGGTGCCGCTGCGGTCATCAAAGGGCACGTCGGGCAGCGCTTGGCCTTTGTATCCCACCGAACGGAAGACCAATCCCACGGGAATGGTTTCAAACTGGTCGGTGGGTTTGGCTTTCAGATCGCCCTTGTCGTTCGGGACGAGTTCGTTCTTGACGATCTTGATGGCCTCGACTTTGTCTGTGCCGATGATTTCGACCGGTGACACGCAGAAACGCATGATGATCTTGCGCGGCTTACCGGTATCGCCTTGAGCGGCAAAGCCTTTCAGGATTTCGACGTTCTTGCTGGCAACTTTGTCCTGACCGGAGTCCACATACTGGCGGCTGACCGGATCAAGGGTGACTTCATCCTGCCCCACGATGACGCTGGCATCATCCAGTTCACCCAATTCTTTGATTTCAGGGTTGGTGAAAGCCGCCTGCGCGGGACCACGACGACCCAACACATAAATGTTCTTGACCTTGCTTTGCTTGAGCTGGTCGAGCGCGTAATCCGCAATGTCGGTTTCAGTCAGTTCGTCCGGTGTCCGCGCCAGAATGCGGATGACATCCATCGCCACGTTGCCGAGGCCGATGACCGCCACACTTTCTTGCGTCAGGTCAAACTTGTAATCAGCAAAATCGGGGTGGGCGTTGTACCACGCGACGAATTCGGTTGCCGGATGGCTGCCGGACAGGTCTTCGCCGGGGATATCCATCCGCCGGTCGGTTTGCGCGCCAACCGCGTAGATGATGGCGTGATAGTAGTTCTGGAATTCGGCGTGGGAAATATCCTTGCCAAATTCGACGTGCCCGTAAAAGCGGAAGTTGGTATCTGTCGCGATCCGCTCATAAGCTTTGGTGACACTCTTAATTTTCTGATGGTCTGGAGCAACCCCGCCGCGCACCAGCCCATAAGGCGTGGGCAGACGGTCAAACATGTCAATTTCAACGGTCAGGTCATCCTGAGCTTGGAGGTGAGCAGCAGCGTAGAATCCGGATGGCCCGGAACCGATAATGGCAACCCGCAGCGGGTTAGCCGGAGTACCCAATGGTTCAGCCATAGATCACTTTATCTTCTTTCTCAATTGGAATATTGTGAGTGCATTCACAAATTAATTATATAGCACATCATCCAGTGAAACACTTAGTAACACATGATAATTGACGCGAAATTAAGGTGAAGAATGATACAATTTCAAGATGTGGGAACTAGTGACGCGCGAGTTGGGCGTGATCCGAATGAAAACTCAGGTTCTGGCATAAATGAATTCATCTGTGCCGCAAGCCAATTATTGTCAGTATACAGACCTGAAAAACGGCGTCTGGAAATTTACGTTTACAGAGGCCAGCAACCGTGCTGTTGATGAATGGTTCCAGTGGCAAACCTATATCAAAGAGACAAGCCCCACCCAGCCCAATGAACGCGCGTTGATGCTGCTGGATGTACGGAAATCCGGCCCACCCCCTTTAATGTACACCTTGCAACAAGGTCGTGATTGGCGCAAGAAACACAATGACATTAACAACTTTCAGGTCAAAGTCGCGCTTCTGCTCTTTAAACTCTTTCCGCGCTACCAGCAGCCGTACATCAAAATGGTCAAGGATGGAGTTACCCTGTTCACCATGGAACAGATCAAAGTCGAGTTGTTCTTCAATGAGGAACAAAAGGCCATCGACTGGCTGCTACAAACGTAGCTTATCCACTTTCGAGCCTCTTAATTACACATCACGTAACAAGATTGACGAAAATTTACACAACCTCATTCGTTTTGACCGGGAGAAAATGTTATGATTTAAAAATTAGTCGCCCAACTCACCAGAAATGAACACCGTTATGACTCCAATCGGTGCGCGCTGTGCATATCAGAAACTGGATTCCGGTATTCGGGAGTTTGTCTTTCTGGAAAAATCACCCGCTGCTGTCGACGAGTGGTTGAAGCATCTCGACCGAATCATGGTCAACGACCCACCACAAACCGGAGTCAAAGAACTGATTTTGCTGGACATTCGCCAGCACATTCCGAGTGTCATTTACGCCGCACGCCGCCTGCATGTTTGGCGAAAAGATTACGACGTTGAGGATGCCAACACTTATGCCGCCGTTCTGATTGACAAGCAGTCCCAAATGGTGCTGAGTGTCGCCAGTACCGTGGCACAAGTTGTCGGCATTGAAGACATGACACTGCGCTTCTTTCAGCGTGACCGCCAAAAAGCCATCGACTGGTTGATCTGCCAGCAAAGCGCATAACACACGTCAAAATAATCGAACTGCCCCAGCGCCGCGTCAGGCTGGCAGTGTGAAATAAAAAGTCGTCCCTATGCCCTCTTTGGACTCAACCCAGATGCGTCCACCATGCCGTTCGACCACCTTCTTGCAAATGGCGAGGCCAATGCCCGTACCGGGATATTCGCCCTTTTTGTGCAGCCGTTGAAAGATGATGAAAATCCGGTCAAGGTAGGCAGGCGCAATCCCGATGCCGTTATCCTGAACGCTAAAGTGCCACTCGTGATTGATCTGCTGCACCCCGATATGAACATGGGGCGCGTTCCCCGGTCGCTGGAATTTAATGGCGTTGCTGAGCAAGTTCTGGAAAAGCTGGGTGATTTGCGTGCGGTCAGCCTTGATCAGCGGCATCGGGTCATGGGTGATGGCGGAGTGGCTGTCCTCCAGTTTTAGTGATAGATTGGACAGCGCTTTGTTGAGCGCAAGCTGCGAATCGAATTCTTCGAAAACTTTTTCACCACCCTCAACCCGTGAATACGCCAGCAGGTCATTAATCAGCGCCTTCATACGGGCAGCGCCATCCACCGCGTAGCCAATGAACTCGTGGGCATCATCATCCAGTTTGTCAACGTAACGACTCTCGATCAACTGCAAGTAGCTCGTCACCATACGCAGAGGCTCTTGCAGGTCATGCGATGCGACGTAGGCAAACTGCTGAAGTTCCTCGTTCGAACGCCGCAGCATGGTGGCGTAACGTGTCTGCGCCTCGATGAGCCGCTGCCGTTCGGTCACGTCCATCATCACGCCGCGCTTACCGATCGGCTTTTCATCTTTCAGAATGGTAATCATCAGGGCTTGGACATCTATCACCCGACCATTTTTGTGGATGGCGCGGAAGTTGATAACACCCGAACCCCGACTCCTGCGCACACGGTTAAAGGCTTCAGCCGTTTTTTGCGCGTCGTCCGGATGAAAAATCTTGAACCAGAAATGCGGCTCTGCCAGCGCTTCTTCAACCGTATAGCCCAACATGGTTTCGACATAGGCACTGATGAACACCAGCTTCATTTCTTCACGTTCATCTACGTGCGAATTTTCCCAGATAACGCCGGGAATTGTGGCAATAATATTGGAAAGACGCTGCCGTTCTTCTTCCAACATCGTATCAAGCTGTGCCCGTTCGACTTCTTCTTGCTTGTTATGGGTAATATCGGTCAGGAAAACCGCGACGTCATTGGACGAGGGATAAATGCGGTATTCGACCCAAATGCCCAGACTATCCAGATAGACCTCAAAATTCGCGGGAACTTGAAGCGTCATCGAACGGTTAAGTTCCTCATAAAAGCGTGTGCTGACGATTTCAGAGTTGGCCTCTTCAACCGTCATGCCAAGAATTTCTTTTTGTGTAAAGCCAGTGACCTTTTGTACAAGCTCCGCCGCATCATGGTTCAGGTAAACATAGCGCTTGTCCTGATCAAGTATCAGAAATGCACCATCGAGGTTATCAAGAGCCAACTCTAAACGTTCTCTCAAGTGCTCAGCCTCTTTACGTCCAGTAATATCTTGGAAATAAACGGCCAAACCTGCGTTGGTCGGATAGGCGTTTACATCCCACCATCCCTGCGTCAACTGCGAATAGACTTCAAAAGCTCTAGGCTTTCGATCAGCAACAGCTTCATAAAACCTTTGCTGAATTTGCTGCAAGGTTGTCGAAGTCGGTGGGAATACCTCCCATATGACATGGCCTAACAGTTCTTCACGGGTTTTATTCCACAGTTCCTGTGCCCGCTTATTCACGAAAACAAAATGCCAGTCACGGTCAACCGCGTAAAACGGATCGGTAATGCTCTGGATGACATTTTCGATTGTCACTTGCGCCTCACGCTCTTGTTGAGCGACCTTACGGCGCAGTTCAGCTAATCGCACCTGTGATTCGATAGAGGCAATGAGTTCGCGGGCAGCAAAGGGTTTAGCCAAGTAATCATCGGCGCCCGCTTGCAAACCTTCGATACGTGCTTCTTGTCCGGCACGCGCAGACAGCATAATCAGAGGCAAAGTCCGCGTCGAAGGGTTCGCCCGGATTTGGTTCAACAGTTCAAAACCGTCGAGGTTAGGCATCATAATATCAGTAATCACCAAATCAGGAGCGTTTTTGCGAATGACGGCTAAAGCCTGCTGACCATCATTGGCGGTCTCAACTTGGTAGTGTCGTTCGAGCAAACGGCGCAAATAGGTTCGCATATCAGCATTATCATCCACCACCAGAATGCGAATATCCGATGTTGGCGTTGAAGAAGTCGGTAACAAACTGCCGCTGTCGAGATTGGGCGCGATCACGTCCGCGATTTCAGGATTACCCGTCGCTTCCGAAGCAGTCAGTAATTGCACCATCTCCTGCGCGTAAGATAACTGCTTTTGCGTCGCCGAGGACGACAAGTTGATTTGGTCCGGTGGAAGATGTGCCGTTCCCAGCGGAATTGACACGGTGAAGGTCGTTCCCACATTCACAACACTGCTGACCGTGATTTGTCCGCTATGGAAACGCACCAGTTCGGACACCAGCGCCAGCCCGATACCCGACCCTTCGACTACCCGCGAACGGGTGCCACGCACTTGATAGAAGCGGTTAAAAATATGGGGAATATCTTCTGCTGGAATGCCAATGCCCGTGTCTTTCACGGTCAATTCTGCATGATCCGCCACTAAGCGTAACAAAACGACCACTTCGCCTTTAAAAGTAAACTTGAAGGCATTTGCCAACAAGTTGACGACGATCTTTTCCCACATGTCATGGTCAACATAGACAGTCTCCGGCAGTGGTGGACAGTTGACCAGCAAACGCAGCCCTACAGATTCGAAAGCTGAACGAAAATTACTGGCGAAGTCCGCAGTCAGGGTCGCCAAGTCGCTTGGTTCAAAGCTGGCTTGAATCCGGTTGGATTGGATACGCGAAAAATCAAGCAGTGTATTGACCAGTTTGAGCAAACGTAGGCTGTTACGATGTGCGATTTCGACATTCTGTCGCTGTGTTTCAGACAGCGTTCCACTTTCATCATTCAGCAGTTCTTGTAACGGATTGAGCATCAACGTCAGCGGCGTACGGAACTCGTGACTAACGTTACTAAAGAACTCGGTCTTAGCACGATCCAATTCGGCCAAGGCCTCGGCCCGTTTGCGTTCGCTTTCATAGGCATTGGCTTTTGCCAGCGCCGAAGCAATATGTCCCGCTACCAACGTCAGAAAATTGTGATAATTTTCGTCCAAGGCGCGGCGAGGGCTGATACCGATAATTAGAACCGCCAGTGTTTGCTCTTGACCAAGCTGCGCAATCGGCAGCGCAATCGCTTGGTTAATTGGCTCAGGCCATAACCCAATCGAAAAGCTGCCAAAGCGCTTCTGGATGTCCTCAATCAATAGCACTTGGCCGGATTGCGCCACCTGTTTGAGCGGCCATCCGCTGTCATTGTCATCCGCAACATGGGAGGGCCTAATGTGCCCGTTTTGGGCGAGGTCAGTATGACCAACTAGTTCAAATTCAGTTTCACGCACCTCATACAACAACCCAAAAGGTACATCCGCAGGGTTATCTTTAAAAGTTTCGATAGCCGTGCGGAAAATATCGTCCACCGTTAAATTCAGTTCGGTACGGATTGCTAAATCGCGGAGAGTCCGTAAGCGGCGCTCACTTAATACCCGATCCGTCGTTTCGGTGACGACCACTAATACGCCACCGACACCGCCGCCTTCCTCCCGGATAGGGCTGTAAGAATAATTGAAGAAGCACTCTTCCAGATAATGGTGGCGATCTAAGGGCAGCATCCACTCTTCAGAGCTGACGGCGTTTCCTTGCATGACTCCGTCAAACAAAGGCCCAATCATGTGCCAGCTTTCGGCAAATGTTTCTTTACTGCTCAATCCCAGCGCAGCCGGATGCTTGGTAGAACCAAGAATGGGACGGTATCCATCGTTATAAAGCTGAATGTAATCCTTTCCCCATGCGATATACATTGGGAAATACGAATCCAACATGATGCTGATAGCGGTACGCAAACTTTGAGGCCATGTTTCGGGAGAACCCAATGGGGTTTTTGACCAATCAAAGGCGCGGATGAGGGCACCCATTTCGCCCCCTCGCACAATAAACTGGTCAATGGTGCTTTCCTTAGACAAACTCAATGGTTCTCCTTCAATACGTAAAGCAAATCGTTTTCATATCAATCTATCATACAGAATGACAGCGGCGCATGGGTTTGAACGCCCACTTTATTCAGCCAATTCTCCTAATCACCGTCTCATGATGAGCGCAGCATGAGTGTTTCTTTCATACACGGCTAACGGTTAATCGCACTATAGAAGCTTAACCTTTCAAGGGCAGCACCAAATCTTTATGGAAATCGGTGATGGAAACCAGCTTGCCCGCGTCGTCAATAATGAACGAGTCTTCAATCCGCATGCCGATGCCCTTGTCGGGATAGTACAGACCCGGTTCAATCGTGATGAAGTTGCCCTGTTGGAAAATGTCGTCCGGTTCACGGTGGCTGATGGACGGACGCTCGTGGATATTCAGGCCGACGCCGTGACCCAAGCTGTGCGAGTAGCCGATGCTGCTGCCCGGATGGCTGCGGCGGGTCGGATGTCCATTGGCTTCAAAGTAATCCAACACCGCATCTTGCATCGTGTGGGTCGGCTGCCCCGGTTCGGCGTAGGTATTCACCGCCGTATCAAAAGCGGTCTTGACCTGATTGTAAATCTCGCGCACTTCGTCGGGCGCGTAACCGATGCACCACGTCCGAGTCGTGTCATGATGATAGCCGCCGCCAAGCTGTCGCGGGAACAGATCAAAGACAATCGGCTGCCCTAACTTAAGCGCCATGCCTGCCTCGCCACGGCTGTGCGGGAAAGCGCCGTCACGTCCCTGAGCGAAAATCATGTCGGTATCTTCCAACTCGCGGTCGAGCAGTTCGCGCCGCACAAAGCGCTTAACATCACCAATGGTCAGCGGCGTACCATCCGACTTAACGACCGTATCGCCTTCCGCGCGGTGGCTGCCAATGAAGTCCCATGTGGCTTGCAGCACATCGCTGGTCTTGGCGGCGACTTCACGGATCACGCGCAGTTCGTCTGCGTCTTTGGTCAAGAAGGCCTCGTCAAAAATGGTCTTGCCGATTTCACCGACCAGTTGATACTGCGGGAAAGCCCCTTCCAGCAGCCGCGCCCGTTCGACCCATGCGCCGATTTCGCCTGTTCCATAGATGCCGATTTTGCCCGCCGGAATTGCGAACCGCTCAAAGATGTTGCCCCACAAACCAAGCTGCATCTTGTTCTGGTCGCCTTCGGCCTTAGCGACAATCTCATCCCAATGGAAATCGTCATAAGTCAGCGCTTCGAGGCCACTTTTGGCCGCGTTTTCGATTTCCATGACGCTGACGATCAGCACCGGTGCGCTGCCACGCTTTTTGATGGTCATGCCGCCGTGAATATCCACACCGTTCGAAAGATAGGCGCGGTAAGTATTTTGAAATTCGCCGCCCGCCACGATAATGGCCTGTAAATCCCGCTCCGTCATCAGCCGATCAAGATCAGAACGCATAGCAAATCCTTAGTTAATTATTCATTTTGGAAAGTCTCAAAGATAACGCAAAGCGGTGGCTTCGTAAAATGCAACCGTTTATGTCCAAGCGGTGTATATCATATAACGGATCACGACATTGAGGTCACCTGATGAAACACTCTGTTTTACGTATTATGTTCTTATGCGGTCTGATGACGTTGGCACTTATCAACACGGTTGCGGCCCAACCGGATCAACCGCAAATCCCTTCCACCGTGCTGACCGGTCATTCCAGCGGCGTCAACCTGTTAGCATGGTCACCGGAAGGCAGCATCCTTGCTTCCAGCGCAGGCGGATTTCGTTCGGAAGACAGCAGTGTTCGCCTGTGGCAGCCAGATGGTCAAGCCCTGACACCGCTCCTCGACCACACCCAACCCGTAACCGCCTTGGCATGGTCACCATACGGAAATACGCTTGCGACCGGTTCATTCGATCAGACCATTAAACTCTGGCAAAGCGATGGCACCCTGCAAACCATCGAGTCCCAGTCTGGAATTGTGTTTGGATTAGCATGGTCACCAGACGGCAAAGTACTTGCGTCTGGTTCTGTCGCTACACCTACTCAAAACACGGTGCAGTTGTGGGATAAAAATGGTACGCTGCTCCACACCATGACCACCCAATTCAGCGGCGGCAAATTCTACAATCTGGCATGGTCGCCGGATGGGAAATATGTGGTAGGCGGCGCGACCGACTACGCCGAATGGTCAGCCGATGGGACACTGGTATTCAGCCACGAAAGCTGTGCGCACTGTCCGCCTGCGTGGGGTTTTACATGGTCGCCGGATAGTCAACGCTGGGCGATTGGCAATGAAAGCGGCCTCGTCTGGGTTTACGGCGCCGATGGCAAGGAAATTACACAGCTCGAAAGCCAGAGTAATGTGGATGTTATGCAGTGGTCACCGGATGGCAAATGGCTGGCAGGTGGTAAAAATCTGTGGCAGGTTACAGACGACAAGTTCGTTCTCAAGAACTACGTTAAAGGAGATCAGACCTTAGCGTGGTCGCCTGATGGTCAGTACCTCGCCTCTGCCGCTGGTGAGCATATTTACATCCAGCAGCCGGATGGCAAATTGTTGGCGACGCTCAATGGGCACACCGGTCAGGTCAATAAGCTGGCATGGTCACCGGATAGCAAACGGTTGGCTTCCGGCTCAGATGATCAGACCATTCGCTTATGGGATACGAGTCCCTTGAATCAATGAGGAATGTAGGGAAAAGACATGCCTTTTCCCTACCAAATTATGAGCGATTTATTGTACCTGTATCGGCCCAATCAGACCGAAATTTGTACCGATCAACACCAAATCACTGACATTCACCTGACCATCATGGTTCAAGTCAGCACTCTCCGGTGCAGGCGGCACGGCCAAATCAAAGTTAGCACTGATCAAAGCCGCGTCGGCTAGATCAATTGTCTGACTGCCATCGGTATCGCCGGTCACAAAAGCCTGCGAGCCAAGGTCAACCGCCGCGCCATCGCCGGTCACCGTGACGTTGTAGACCAGCGCCAGATGCTCCGGTGCGCTCACCAGCAGCACATAACTACCCGGCGGCACATCCGCAAAGGAGAACGCACCATCAGCTCCGGTCGTACTTTGCTGAACGAGGCTGCCGTCCGCGGTCAACTGTACCTGTAGACCGCTGCTATCCGGCGCGAATTGGTTAATCACCACACCCTGAATGGTGCTGCCCGCATTCGCTACAACCGTTCCTTCCAGCGTGGGGACAATCTCAGTCGGCTCAGGCGTAGGGCTGACTTCCTCAGTTGGGACAGCTTCCGTCTCTTCGGCAGTGGGCACATCCGTCGGCACGACTTCGGTGGCCGTTGGCGCTTCAACTGTCGGCAGCACTTCAGTGGGGGCAGCCGCCGTCGGCTCAACCACAGCCGCAATCGCCAGCGTACCGTTCGCCAGAGTCAACGGCAGCGGCATACTGTGGCTGTCCACACCCAACGCCGTGCAGTTTAGTGTGGTATCGACCGCGCTCTGCATGACGTACTGGAATGTAAAAGCCGTACCACTTCCGTTAAAGGCTGGATTAGGCTGCAAGCGTGTCGCGGCGACGACCCACTTGCCTTCCGGCTTCATGCCTTGATCCACATAGAAGCTGTTGCTGCTGCTAAAGGCATCGCCCTCGATCCGGCTTGTGCCAGCCAGTGCCGTTGGATCCACTTGGCAGGTGACTTGCAAACCGTACAGTTCGGTCACGTTATCCAGTTTCACGGCTACCGTTACCACATCGCCAGTCTTCGCCGCTGGTGGATTAACTTCCAAGCGCACCACAGGTGGTGGCGGATTCTGGGCAGCAGCAGGCGCAGCCATCACCAGCGCCATCAGCACCAGCAAGACCACGATTCCTGCGCATTGTTTTCCATCTATCATTCGTCGCATACGATTTTTACTCGTTAGTGAACAAAAGGGAGAGTCCAGTTGGACTCTCCCTAGACAATACCCCATCTCGCCCCGAATGCTTATGGGAAAAAGGTCTTTGGAAGGTTAAGAAACACTAACTTAACCCCGATAATGCACCAGATCATGATGTATGGCATAATGTGTCCAGACAGTATGGAGTGCAAAATGGTTCAGTCAATTACACGCCGTATCACCGCCTCCGAATACTTGCAGATGCCGGAGACCAACCAGCGAACCGAACTGCTTGATGGTCAACTCATCATTTACGGAGAAGATGCCTTGAGCCCTGCGCCTGTGAATGATCATCAACGCCTTGTGCGTCGCAGTTCGCGCGTTTTAGAAGACCTCATCCCCAACGGCGAAGTCTTTACCGCTCCAACAGATGTTCACTTCGATGAACTCAACGTCACCCAACCAGATATTTTTTGGGTCGCCGAAAACAGCCAGTGTGTTGAAGTCGATGGTAAATACTGGTACGGTGCGCCCGATTTAATCATTGAAGTGCTGTCCCCCGGCACGGAACGCACTGATCGCGGGAAGAAATTTCGTCTATATCAAAAATATGGCGTTCGCGAATACTGGCTCATCAGCCGCGTCGAATCCTTTGTCGAAGTCTTCATTTGGGTTGACGACGTCTTTGTTCAACAAGGCGTTTACGGCCCTGATGACACCTTCGTGTCGGCGATCCTCGGCGGAAAAACCGTCGACGTCCGACAGATTTTTCCGCAGGCGAAGTAATTTAACGCGCCAATGTCTCACTCACGCGTTCGGGATTCCAGCGCAGCAGCATGAGAATCGCCAGCAGGGACAGCACCCCGCCGACGATAAACGGCGCTGACGGGCCAAAGCCTGCCCATGAACCAATCCCCTGCCAAACGATACCCGCCAGCAGACTCGCAGGCAGCGCCATGATACCGATAGCCGTGTTGTAGATGCCGTAAGCCGTGCCCCGCTTTTCCTTGGGCACGAAATCGGCCACGATCGCTTTGGATGCCCCCTCGAAGGCCGCATAATATAATCCGTACAGTGCGTACAGCACCCAGATTTGCCACGCCGAGTTCACCAGCGCGAAACCCAGATAGATCAGCCCGTAAACGCCCCAACCCATCAGGATCAGACGGCGGCGACCGATACGATCAGACAAGGCTCCGGCGGGACCCGATGCCAGCGCATAAACCAGATTGAATGTCATCAACATGCCCAGCACACCCGCGATGCTCAGGCCGCGTTCCTGCGCCCGCAGCGTCAGGAAGGCATCCGACGAGTTGCCCAGCGTGAAGATCACCACAATGAACAGAAACCGTCGAAACGCGGGCGACATTTCACTCAGGCGCAGGCTCGGCGCTTTGGACTGCCCCTTCACTGGCGTTTCCCGTGCGCCCAAGGCCAGCACCAGCACCGCCAGAACCGCGGGCACGATACTGATCAGCGTCACAATCTGGAAGGTGCTGCGCGACAGCTCAACCGCCTGTGACTGTGTCGTCAGCACCACCAGCAGTGCGATGCCCAATCCCAAGAACGCCCCAAAAGTGTCGCCCGCGCGGTGCAAGCCGAACGCCAATCCGCGATGCGCTGGTTCCACGCTGTCGGCGATCAAGGCATCACGCGGCGCGGTACGAACACCCTTGCCGACACGATCCGCAAACCGCACTACCAACACGCCCGCCCATGTCGTCGCGAAATACAGGAACGGCTTGGAAATGGTGGACAAGCTGTAGCCCAGAACCGTTAAACCTTTGCGCCGCTGCAATTTATCCGAAAACCATCCTGAAAACACTTTGAGGATGCTGGCCGTACTGTCCGCTACGCCTTCGATCAAGCCGATAATATCGGTTTTGACCCCGAGCACGTTCGCCAGAAACAGCGGCAGCAAATTGAGCACCATCTCGCTCGAAACATCCGTCAGCAAACTGGTGATCGTCACCACCCACACGTTGCGCGGCAGGTCACGGATCACCTCACGGGTCGATTTTGCCGGTACACTCGCCATTGTCTTTCACTTTCTTCTATCAAGAAGGATGAGGAGGTTAACCACCAGTGCGCCGTTTTGTCAGCGCTTCGATACTTTCATCAGGCAGCACATCGGTCGCGGTCTTGGGTGTCGCGATCCGCTGCGCGCTGTAGATACCCCGATGGCCGGAAGCCATATAGGCCACAAAACAACCGACGCCCACATACAACAGACTGCCTCCACCAAAAAGTTCTACTGCCATGATAGTGCAAGCCAGCGGAGTATTACTCGCACCTGCGAAAACCGCTACGAAGCCAATTGAAGCCATAAACGCCGGATCAACACCCAGCAACCGCCCGAAGCTGTAACCGGCTGTCGCGCCCATTACGAACAGCGGCGTCACTTCCCCACCGACGAAACCCGTTCCCAATGTCAACGCCGTGAAAATCACCTTCAGCAGAAAGGCCAGCGGCTCGACGCCTGTACCGTTCATGGTGTTCTGGATCAACGGTAGACTCAAACCGAGATAATCCTGTTTGCCCAGCACCAGCGTCATGCCAATGAGCACCAGACCGCCAACCACCGGACGCAGCGGCGAATAGCCAATCAACTTGCGGCTGGTGCGCTTAATCAGTTCCAGCAGTTCGATGAACAGCAGCGACACCCAACCAAAGCCGACGCCCGCCAGCACCACCGCCAACAGCAGCAGCGGATTGATGCCGATCTCTGCCATCGCCGGATAATGCGAATGCGACACGCCCCACGCTCGAGTCACCAGATCGCCGACCAGCGCCGCGGTTAAACACGGAATGACGCCCTCGTAGCGGATGCGTCCCATCGACGGAGCTTCCAGCGCGAACACGAATCCGGCAATCGGCGTCCCGAACACCGAGCCAAATCCGCCGCTGATGCCTGCCAGCACCAATAAGCGCCGGTCTTCCCCTTCCAGCCGCAACGTTCGCCGCAGTCCATCCGCAAGGCTCGCTCCCATCTGGATGGCCGTACCTTCGCGCCCTGCCGATCCGCCGAAGAGATGTGTCAGCACCGTGCCGATCAGAACCATCGGCGCCATGCGCAGCGGGATCGGGTCTTTGTTCAGGTGAACCTGCTCGATCACCAGATTGTTCCCGCGTGCCGCCGATCCACCGATGCGATAGTAACTCCAACCGATGACGAACCCGCCCAGCGGCAGCAAAAACAGCAGCATCGGATTGGCAGTCCGCACCGAGGTCGCCCAATTCAGCGTCACCAAGAACACTGCCGACGCCGTACCGGACAGCACCCCGACGATACTCCCCAGTACAATCCACTTGACCAAGATGTACCCAAACGCCCGATGCTCATCTGCCCCAAACCGTGCCCACATACATAAATCCCTTTACAACAAAAAAGCCTCTACCCAGCACAAATGACAGTGGGTAGAAGCTATCAACCGCGACGGTATAACCCAAGCTTCATTGGGAGCCGCTTCCGCGACCGCCGCAAATCATACCGCCGCATCATCTTTAATGCAACCGATGTGGTCGACTTTCGACTATACTACAAGAGGATATTTAAGAAAGTGGCTAGCAAGTATGGAACTCAAACTGAAACCATTTTCTGAACTGATTGCAGAGGCTCACGTTTTACCTTATGGAATGCTCTATCTTCAGGGAGATTGGCCTTGGATTGCAAACACACTCGGTATCATCTACAAAGATGAAGAGATATTTTAATTAGAAGAGCTTGATGTTGAATTTGTTAAAAAGAACCATCTTAATCGAGTCTTTGGATCAGATATTTTAGAGGATGTAATCATCAACGCGCACCTGCAAAAACCGATCGTGACGCTTCTGGAAATTGTCGATGCCTTTAATCACTACTATAAACACGATGGTTTCATGACCTTAAGCTGAGTCATCATCCACCATATCCCATAGCTGATCGATTGGATAAGTCTGTCCAGACAAAACCTCCTGTAAGCCACGAAGATAATTTGCCTCAATTTCTTCTTGCGTCACCTTATCATTCATGTCATCGCGCTCAGGATCAATGTAGGTGCCTAACTCGGTCATTGAGAAAGCCTTTCCACACGACGCTCAATTATAATTGGGTCAGTTCCATCACCACCAAAGGTATAACGCGGTTCAAATGAGCGCAATCGGGGTGTCAAGTCTTGAGAATATTCTAAAAACTCAATTATTATTACGAAGCATTAAGGGACTGTAGGGTGTTTCGATTCTATACTGAAACATGATGTCATAGCTTAGGAATCCGAATCTTGACCGTTCAACAAAATGCTCCTGTACATGCTTTAGTCGCGGACGACATGGCTGACAACCGTGATATATTCACCATCGTCCTTCAAATGGCAGGTTACAACGTCGCCACCGCCGCCAACGGTCAAGAAGCACTGGATATACTGGCAGAGCAGCCGTTTCATCTTATGATGTGCTGCTGGCCTTGCAGAACCAACCGGAGCACCGCCCAAAGTATATTATGATCGTCACGGCCAATGCCCAAATGACGACCGAAACCGTCATCAAATTCTCGGATTTCGTCATTATCAAACCGATTGTTGTCAAAGAAGTGGTTACGCTCGCCAAGCGCTTAAATCCAAATATCGTTGTCTCGTAGGTCGCACGGATAAATCTGTTTGCCATAATTTTGGGCATGGATAGTCCGGAGCTGCTCTGTTCATGACTCGTGCTTTGCGACGGCGACATAAGGTTGAAATAGCCCACAAACCATTCTCCAACCATCCCGCAACCCACGTTTCCAAATTCTCCCTCAAAAAGTTAGGAAACTGGTCACGAAAGAGTTACATTTTGGTCACCCTTTCACCCTCACTTTCTGCTATGCTGTAAATGACCATCAGCATAGTCGGAGCCTCCCCTAATGATCTCTGAAATTCCTTTTCTTTCTTTGAGCCTTTGTGTTAAAAACGTCTTTGCATTTTCGGCGGCTGGCTCCCTTGTTCCCGCAGCGACAGTGCCAATTTTGCATGGCGGCGGACACACGCGAGCTTCCCGCTGAAACTGCGCCAATTCAGCGGCATCAGCTGGGCCACCCGCCAGCCATAAATGTCAATTCAGCGGTTTTACGGGAGCGAGTCGCCCGCCATTTCAGCGGAATTTCTGCACAAATTGCAATCCTCATGTAAGCTGTTTAACAGGTAATTCATCTCATGAGGAAACCAAACCATGTATCATCATCCGGCCAAGCGCCTGTTATCATCCAGCCTTATCCTTCTCGTTGTAATTGCCCTCTTTTCATCTATTGTCTCTGCTCAAGCCGCGCCGAACCCCACTCTGGCCGCTGAGTACAACATCGGCTTCAGTTGTCCAGTCAGTGCTACCCTCTCACCCGATCAGAAAGCCATCTGGGTGCTCATGGATAACTGTGGTTCGGGAGGCTTCAAACTGCTCGGTTTTAACACAGCTGATGGTTCGCCTGTTACAGGCAATGACCAAAATTATGCGGATGTACTGGCTCCCCTCAAAGATCAATGGGTCTATTCCGACATCAAGCCGCTGGCCTTCACGCCAGACGGTATCGTGGACATCCGTTACAGTAACGCCGATACCTATGACGCGCTCAACCTGCGCTTCGCCTTGAATGGCGATAAACCGGCACCAACCGATTTCACTCTGCTCACCACCGATACCATCCAAAGCCTGATTTCCGGCTATGCGGGTTACCCCGAAACCACCACCTATAACGCTGACCACACGCTAGCGGTCGTCATTGACACCAACGCCTTCCATATCATCGACCTCAAAACAGGCACGGAACGTCTATTGATCGACGTCTCACCATCGACAGACTATTCGATCCCATCCTTTTCGCAAGACAGTAAACGCCTTTATGTGTCGACCAGCAAAAACCCGGATGATGGAAATGATGCACATTCCACCCTCAGCGCCTATGATTTAGCCGATGGCAAACTCTTGAAAAGCGTTGACCTTCCATCCTCACTCAACGTCGTCAGCCCCGATGGCCGCTTTGCAGTCGGTTATGTTGGTGGACAGTACGACGCAGGTTTAATCGTGACCAACCTCGAAACCGATGCTTCCAGTCCATCGATTTTGGTCAACGAACCGTCTCATCCGGTCACCGAATGTTTGAACACGGGCAAGAAACTAAAGGGGCTCGATTTCAAAACCAGCGGGGAGTTGCCTGTTATTGACATTGTCTGGCTGCCGGATAGCTCCGGATTTTTAACCGTCAATTCCTATCAGGGAGAGGGTTCGTCAGGTGCTCCCCCCTGCATTTGGAACTACAGCCGCTTGCGCCAGTACAAGATACAGTGAGCTAGCTCGAAGCTGGTTTGGGTAGCTGACGCATCCGCAGGCTGCGCCGCCAGAAGCGTATAAAATTATTCAGGCAGGTGACCGCTCCGCCGATGAAAAACCAGTTACCCATTACCAGCGCGAGGATGAGAAACACCACGCCCCAGTAACCGAACTTCCACGCCGTCCCGTCCATGCTCACCCAACGGGCATAAGTGATCTGCCCCTGTAACGCGCCATCAGCCGCCGCTAAGTTGAACAGGCGTATGTTTTGAATGTGGCTGGAAAGGATTACAACCTCTTGCAGGATCAAAAACCCGACCGCCGCCGGAAACACCTGTGGAATATTCAGGTAATGGGTGCAAAGCCACATCAACACCAGCCAAACCACGCCGAAACCCAGCATCAAGATAAAGCGGCGGCTTAACAAACGATCTGCATCAATGTCTTTTTGATAATAGGGGTTTAACTCATAGCTGCCCGCGAACACCAAATAATCTTTAGCGTTTTTGAGCCACAGCCTGCGCCCATAAATCGTCAAATAGTAATCTGCTATGTAAACAATTAACCACAGGACCAGCGCGAGGGGCAAGCTGTCGAATTGAAGGGCATCCATAACGTTTACTCGGCGCGTTCGTTGCGGATTTCCCGCGTGCGCAAGAAAGCCTCAATCACAATAAACACCAAGGCCACTAAGAAGGCCATCGGCAGGTTCAAGACACGTGGAATCTGGAGCCATGAACAGGTCACCACAAACAGCCCGAACCAGATGCTCTGCCGGACGATCACGCCACCCGGTGGCAGTTCAGCGTTAATCGGCGTGAAGCGCACGTTGAGGTAGCGGACAAACGGGAGCACCGTACCGGTCACCGCAATTTGCAGGAGCAGGAAAAAGATCCAGCGCTGGCCCACGCGTGGTAAAGTGGTCGTGACCAGTTGGAACAGCCCCACCCATCCCAATATCATGAACACCACGCCGACAATCAATACGCCGATGTGGTCAGGGGGAATTTTGTCAGCCGGATAAAGTTCGCTAGCTGGTTCGTTGATGTCGTCAAATTCTTCTTCGCTCATATCCGAAAGTATAGCAGAATCCGGCTGCAGGATACCAATCATTATGAAAAGTTTAAGATTGTTTAAGAAAGGAACAAGGTATGACCAATATTTGGGCATATACCTTGCGTTTCACCTTAAGCGTCTTTACAATTCGTCATGTCAGCATCCATCCGCTTTCCGCTTCTCGAACAGGGTCTGTCCTCCAAAGGAGAAGTTGCACGGCGCTCCACAATACCAATGCCGAAAAGGATCATGTGATGTCTGTACCGCTTCCATCTGTGCGCCAACAGGGCCGCCGTCAACGCATCTTGCGCGAAAACTTGATGGCCTACGCCTTCCTAGCGCCTGCGCTTATCTTGCTGTTTGTTTTCGGCCTGTTTCCGGTGGGCTTTGCCTTCTTCGTTAGTCTACACCGTTGGCGTCGTTTCCCCGGTGATTATCTCGGCCTCAGCAATTACACTCAAGCGCTTGATAATCTGGCTTACGTCCTGTTTTTCTGGATCGCACTCGGCGCAATCATCCTTGGTCTATTCCTGCTCTGGAAATTGTGGTTGCGTCCCGGCGAACGGATCGCATCTTTATCCGCGCTCATCCCCGGCGTCGCCAATGGCGCGGCTATCATCCTGCTCATCAATTGGATTGCCGTACTGCTCCCTATCATCCTGAACATTCCCCAGCGCATCCGCGGTCAGGAACGGGTTCTCGGCTTATTTACGAGCCAACTGGCCGCCAGCTTCCAATTCCCTGAAGCCGTCGCTGCTGGAAATCCCTTCTTCGTCGCTGCCATTGTCGCCCTGATCCTCAGCCTCGTCTGGTGGTGGCGTGCCCGTTCGGAAAATCGCTTCACCTATTTCTTACAGGCGACTGGCTTCGCGCTGGCGATTGCGGTCGGCGCTCTGACCATGCAGATCACCCTCAGTGAAATCCAAGCTGCGGTCAGTACTGCGCAGGCCAAAGGCGAGTCGCTCCCCATCTGGTCGCAGATCATCTTCATCAGCGCCGGTGTTGGCCTGATTATCGCCGCTTATATCCTGTGGCAGCGTGCCCTCAAACAGCATGATGATCGCCGCTTCGGCATCGGTGCTGTAGCGGTCGTGCTGCTGGTCATCGGTGGCTATGCGCTAGCTGTCCAGCTTCCACAAGCCTTGACCAACGCCGATCCCGGTGTGCTGCGCGGCTTCGGCATTACGGTGCTGTTCGCCGCTGGAACGGTGCCTTTTCAACTGGCAATCGGCTTAGGATTAGCCTATCTGCTGTTTCAGGACATCAAGGGCAAATCCTTTTTCCGCATCGTCTATTTCATGCCCTATATCATGCCCTTCGTCGCCACCTCGATTGTCTTCGGGTTGATCTTCTCTTACCGTCCGGCATCACTGGTCAACCAAGTGTTGGGTTCGTTTGGCATTCCGGCTCAAAAGTGGCTGCTCGAACCCACCGGCATTTTCAATTTGATTTTCGGGCCGCAGTTCCCCACTTGGCTCGGTGGGCCAAGTTTGGCGCTGATCGTCATCATGATGTACACCACATGGACGTACATCGGTTACGATGCGGTGGTATTTCTGGCGGGTTTGGGGAACGTTCCGCCTGAACTGTATGAAGTCGCACGGATTGATGGCGCGAACGGCTGGACATTGTTCCGGCATATCACCCTGCCGCTGCTCTCCCCAACCACCTTCTTCCTGTCACTGATCGCGGTCATCGGTACCTTCCAAGCCTTCACGCAAATCTGGATTATGCGAACGCCCGCCGCCCAAAGCGCGGTGGATACGATGGGCGTGTATATTTTCCGCGTCGTCCAAAACACCGATCCGAATATGGGCTACGGTTCGGCCATGGCCTTTGTGCTCTTCGCGGTCATTCTGCTGCTAACCGTTTTCCAGAACCGCATTATGGGCAGTCGGGTGTTCTATGGCTGAGACAACGATCACGACCACCCACGCCGGACAGGCCGTCATCCGCCCCGCCAAAACAATCTCGTGGGGCAAGGTTTTCATCTACGTCATCTTGATCGGCGGGGTCATCCTGATGATCTTCCCCTTCTTGTGGATGATCAGCGCCTCGCTGATGAGCCTAACCGAAGTCACGTTCGGCAGACTTTTGCCCAGCGAACCGCTGTTTTCGAACTACTCTGAGGCATTCAGACGCGCCAACTTCGGGCAGTTCATGTGGAACAGCGCCCGCTTAACGGCCATCACCCTCACCGGACAGCTATTGGTCTGCATTCCGGCAGCCTACGCTTTCGCCCGGATGCGCTTCTTCGGGCGCAACGTGCTCTTTACCATGATGCTCGCCACCATCATGATCCCTGAAGTGGCGCGCTTTATCCCCAATTATTTGACGGTCATCTGGTTAGGCCGTTTAAGTGACAGCCTGTTCGGTTTGCCTTGGGTCAACAACTGGCCTTCACTGACCATTCCCTTTATGGCTGTGCCTTTCACCATTTTCCTGCTGCGCCAGTTCTTCATGCAGCTTCCTGAGGATTTATGGGATGCGGCCCGCATTGATGGCGCGGGGCATATCCGCTTCTTGCGCTCGGTGGTCATTCCCCTTTCGACTGCGCCCATTATGACGGCGATCACCTTCGGCTTCATCGGTTCGTGGAATTCGCTGTTATGGCCGCTGCTGCTCACCCAAACAGACGAGTGGCGTCCGGTGGCTGTCGGCCTCACCAAATTTGTGAACAGCGATGCGCCGACTGAACTCCATCTCCAGATGGCTGCATCAGTTCTGATGATTATTCCCATTTTGATTTTGTACTTCTTCACCCAGCGTCAGTTCACTGAAGGCATCGCTACCAGCGGGCTGAAAGGTTAAACCAATGACGCGAAGTACACAGGTGTCTCAAATCGTCAAAGCACCACGTGAGCTTGTTTATCAAGCATTTCTCGATTCGAAAGCGGTCGAAACATGGCTCGCGCCTGACACGATGAAAGGCCATATCGACCGTTTTGAGACGCGCGAAGGCGGAACCTTTCGCATGTCGCTCACCTATCTCAATCAAGGTGATTCAGGGCTTGGGAAAACGTCCGATAACACTGACACCTTTGAAGGAAAGTTCGTTGAACTTGTTCCGAATGAAAAAATCGTCTGGGTGACCGAGTTCGACTCCGACAATCCCGACTTCGCAGGTGCAATGCGCATTATTTGGACGTTGAAGGATATAGAAGCAGGCACGGATGTCACGGTGCTCATGGAAGACATCCCAAACGGTATACGGTTGGAAGACAACGAACTCGGTTCAAGGCAGTCCTTGCAAAAGCTGGCGGCTTATGTGGAGCGCAGCGTTCAGGACAAGCCGATTTAAAAGTTTGGACCCTCCATCGCATAGGCGATGTTTTCTTAGAATGTCATTCCACCAGCGTGAGGTGTTTCGCCGGAATGATGTAAATGTATGTGGGGAGATATAAGCATGCGGAAACTATTTAGACTGTTGAGCGTACTCTTTGTATTCGCGATCGGCGTTGGTGTCATCGCCGCCCAAGACTCGGTTGAAGGTGTTGATCCTAAGGGACAAACCATCGTCTACTGGCACCAGTATCAGAAGGATAGTGCGCAGGGCAATACCATCGCCGCTATCGTTGACGAATTCAACAAGACCAACGAATGGGGCATCACGGTCGATGCGTCCTTCCAAGGCAACTATGGCGACCTCAGCAAGCTCGTCAACGCCGGCATTACCTCCGGTGAACTGCCGAACCTCGTTGCCGGTTACGCCAACGATGCCTCTAGCTATGCCCGTGACAACTCGGCCATCGACCTGACACCCTACCTCAAGAGCGAAAAGTGGGGCTTAGGTGCGACACCTGATATTAACGAAAGTCTGCTGGCTGCGGATACCGTTGATGGCAAGGTGCTGGCTTTCCCGAACCAATCCTCGGCTCAGGTCATTGCCTACAACCAGACCCTTCTGACCAAGCTGGGCTTTGATGCGCCTCCGACCACCATTGAGGACTTCAAGAAGCAGGCTTGCGCGGCGTCCAAGGCGACCGGTGACAATGGCGCGAAGATGCAAGGCTTCCCCATCACCACCGACGCTTCCGCCTTTGAATCATGGGTTGCCAGCCAAGGTGGCGCAATCTATCACGACGGTGCGTTTGACTTCAGCAGCGACGCGGTGACCAACACTCTGAAGCTGTATCAAGATCTGTACAAGGACGGCTGCGCTTACATTCCTGCGGAGCGCTTCGGTGAACAAACCGACTTCAACAATGCCGTCGTTCCCTTCTATGTCACCAGCACTGCTGGTTTCACGTTCGTCATTTCCGGTTTTGAAAAGAGCGGCGTCAAGGCCGACTGGAAGATCATGACCTTCCCGCACACAGAAGGCAACGAGATCATTCAGGCCTTCGTCCCCAGCATCATCATGATGCCCTCGACCCCTGAAAAGCAGTTGGCAAGCTGGCTCTTCCTAAAGTATCTGGCGACCCCCGAAGTGGCAACTCAATGGAGCGCAGGCACAGGTTACTTCAACCCGGTTCCCTCGAGCGCTGAAGCCCTGAAGACAGCAACCTTCACCGCCGCTGGTTTGGCTCCTTACTTCAATGACGCCAACACCCTGTTGGCCAAAGAAGGCATCAAGGTCTACTCCAGCCCTGCGGTCAGCGCCTACAGCAAGGTTCGCGACCTAATCAGCACCGCAATCGCTGACGTGACCAGCAATGGTAAAGACGTAGCTGAAGTAGCAAAGGGATTACAAACCGCCGCCGACGCAGCACTGAAAGACAGCCAGTCCTAAGTAACGGACAATAAAAATGGGGCGCACAACTTGCGCCCCATCCTCATTTTGAACATTCAAAATCGCTTTGATTAACTGGCTTCGATAATGTGATACAAATCCTGTGTCTCACGCGAAGGATTAATGTTGTACGAGGTTCGCAGCGTTTCCGCTAACTGACGGTATTGGTTAAGTGCATCTTGCTTGCGACCGAGTTTCAAATAGATATTCATGATCTCGCGGTGAATATCTTCGCGCTCAGGTGTATGAGCGAGTGACCGTGTGAAGAATCCCAGTGCGTAATCACTATTCCCACGACGCTTATAGATGCGCCCTAAACTAATCAATGCCTGCGAATTGAGTAAGCGCAACTGCTCTCTTCGCTGCACAATCCAAGGCATATCGGTGTCTTCCAAGAACGGGGATTTGTAATACTCAACGGCACGCAGCAGAAGCTCTTCTTCTTGGTTTTCATCGGCGCTAATCATAGCCCGCTCAACATCCGATTGAAAATCAAAAACATCATAATGACGTGTTAGTTTTTCGCCGGGTGTATAAAATCCACCGCTGTACTGTGTCATTTCGTAAGTCTTGGACGGATCAATTTTGAGGCTAATGCGTTCGCTAATTTTGCGTTTGGTTACATGGAATACATTAGTGGCTTCTTTGACCGGAAGCTCTGGCCAAAAGGTTTCAAAAATTTCACGGCGGGTAACGAGAGGCCGATCCATGAAGAAAAAGAACAGGTTGCGGGGCAGCGCGCCATCCCAATTGTCGACCGTCTGGCCGTTAACGATGGTATAACCTCTGCCGAGCGCGTAGACCTCAAGCTGAGGATGTTCCTTCTTCTCGAGGGTAAACATGCCCTCATCTTTGCGCCGCTCCGTACCCAGCACAATCGCATCACCACGCTGAATGAGGTTGTACCAAGGTTGATGCAGCAGCAGTCGTGAATTCAATACCAATTGAGCGTGTGCGGGAAGCGCGGGAACTAAGGTGTTGATAAATTTGTCAAATTCACTGTCGAATGGAATCCGATCTAGCTCATCAATGTATAACGAAATTTGGTCAGACTTGTTTGCGGCTAAATCAGATGCTAAGGCTTCAGCCCACCCAGCGGCTTTCGAACGCCCGCCCAGCGCAGCCTTTAACGCAGCGCCAAATTCGGGTCTAACCTTATCGAATTCAGCAACCATTCCATTGAGCCATGCAGCAAGGCTAGTTTGCTCTTCAGTGATGCGATAATATAGCAACCCTGCATGGTTATTCTCATAAAAGTGGGTTAGAAAAAGGGTGCGGTAGTTTGTCCAAGGATAGAGGAGAACAACCTTCTTACCTGATGACCGTTCACGAAAGGACTCAAGGGTCACTTTTGTAACGATTTCATGTACCATGTTGGGTTACATCCTAGCCATGTATTTCGTAAGATAAAGAAACATTACTCTAAAGCCTGAACAATAACACTAACTTATAAAATGTGCAACCAACTCAAACTGCATTCAAACCGTTTTGCTATATGAAATCATGAACCTGAACACTATTATAACATCGCATACGCCGAAATTTGTCGGTGTAACCGCTTCTAGGCTTTTATTCCTACTCGAACCGCTGTTTCTCATCTTTATGGTATATGCCTTCTGGTATCCGATTGAAATTCGGTATCAATGGCTGGGCGTACTCATTTGCGTCCCCATTTTCATGGTGATGCGTTTGTTGGCTTATGGACGATTGTTTACCCGTTTTCCATTGGATATAGCATTCGTTCTATTTATTGGATTAGCGCTTTTAAACCTTTATGTCTCGCCCTTTACATCAGCAAACCCGATGAGCCGTCTCTATTTGCTTGGGCGTCCACTTTTGGGAATGGCGCTCTGTGTTTATTTCGTAGAATACGCGCGGCTTTACCGCAAACTTGATGGCTTGTTGGTTGCAACACTGTTATTAGCTCTGTTAATCGGGGGCATGGCGTTACTTTCGAGCAATTGGGATAGCAAAGGTGAGCAGTTGCGTTTCATTCGGGATTTGTTACCACGTTTTGCCAATTTCCCCGGCGCGTCGGGCGGCTTTAACGTAAATGAGATCGCTGGCGGCTTAACATGGGTTGTGCCGCTCTGTGCAGGTTTCATCCTTTGGCGGGGAACCGGTGTGATGGATCGCGTCATCCGTTGGGGGTTTACGATTGCGTTTATTCTCGCCTTCGGAGCACTTTACCTCGGTCAGAGCCGTTTTGCTATCGCGGGTGTACTGGTTGCTCTCGTACCGATGATCTACTTCCTCACACCGAGCTGGCGTTGGCGCACCGTCGCTTGGGTTGTTGTCGTCGTCTTCGCCGCCCTAGAAGTCATGATTGTCCGCAACGTTTTCACACCAGCCGGTCTTCCCAATCTGGCTGCACGTGATGAAGAGAGCGTGAACGGTCGCTATGATATATGGTCGAGCGCCCTGTATATTGTTCATGACTATCCGCTTACCGGTGTCGGAATGAATATGTTCCGTGATCAAGCTGTCCGAAAGAAATATCCCGCGCCGGGTTATCTTAAGCCAGTCCTGCCACACGCCCATAATGAATTCTTACAGGTCGCAACTGATTTGGGTTTGCCGGGGCTAGCCCTTTTTATTGGTTTGTATGGCGTGGCATTTTATACGCTTGCCCGCTCTTATGAACTGGGCGGAAATAACCTCAAAATAGCGGCAGTCAGCATCGCTGGTGGATTACTAGCGCACATCTTGTTCGGAATGGGAGATGCAATTGCATTATGGGATCGGTTAGCATTTCTGTTATGGTGGCTTTTCGCACTTGCGAGTGCCCTATATTGGGTTGCAGATCATAATCCAAAGCCATTGTTAGAGACGTAAATTTAATTGTAGGTAAGCGATAGGCGTGGTATAGTTAGAACATTGAGACACATTCAAACCACAATGTTACATTAAGGTTTTAGAGTGGTTTGAATTTAATAAGAAATGTAAGATTTCGGGTACGAATGCCTCCTACACCCGTTATAGAAAGCCAACCGAAGCCAACTGCGACGCTGAGGACGTCAATTCCCCGGTTAGCAATTGTGCTTTTTCCAATAATTCCGTTATTGGTTTATTTAGTTTTCCCAAACCTTATCTTCTTGCATCCCATCATCATCTGGTTTGGCTGTCTAAATCTTTTCCTACTGACTTACATCGCTAATGGACATCTCAACACCACCTTATCCCAAAGTTATCGTGGCCTCAGTGTCATGGCAATTTGGCTTACACAAGGGATTGTTGCAGCCATTCTCTTATTGTTCTGTGTGGGTCTTCTCGGTTTACTCGTCGAATACTTGACTCTCCGCAAAGTCTATTCAGAGGAACGATTCAAGACGCAAATAAACAAAATTACCAATATGGTTTTATTGAGCGGCTTCAGCCTATTAGTGTCGTGGATCGTCTACAGTTTATTGAATGGTGATATTCCGCTCCAACATATTTCGGCAGATAAGGCTTTTAGTATCGGTGCTACCCTCGTCACTTATTATTTTAGCGGTGAAATTGGACGTTACTTCATTGCACATCGCCTACGAGGACAAGCGTATCAGCCTATCTGGTATGAAGAGCAGCGCAACAATCTTCTCACTGAATTGATGCTGTTACCTGTCGTTATTATTCTGCCGTTAGTGCTCGAACACGACGGACTTACTGTTTTTATCCTTTCAACGCTGGTCATCGCGATTTTTGGGCTTTATTTGTTTCAGATATACGCCAATGTTTACGAAACCCAACAAGATCACGAGAAAAATGCAGAACTCGTTCGCAAGCTGGCACTGGTTAACCAAACAGCACAAAACGCGATGTTCCGTGTTGATCAGGAGTTGGCGCTCCAAACAGCCTGTCAGACTGCCGCTAGCATCACACAAGCCGACCGGGCAGCCTTATTCGTAGCTGAACGCGATAGTGATACGCTGAGTCTCGTTGAGAGCGTGGGTTTCAGCGATGAGGAGCAGACAAACGGTCTCAATCTAGTCTTGCAGAATAACCAACAGTTTGAACCAGCGACTTATATCGTTCCAGACATCGCTTCATTTAAAGAAGCCAATCCACTTAAAGACTTCAATAAACACTTAACAGTTGCATCATTTGCAGCAGTGCCATTGCTTTCGGGCAATGCTCTACTGGGATATTTAGCGGTTTATCACGATCAGCCGCACATTTGTAGCAAGACTGAACTTGAGCTGATTAATATTCTCACCGAGCGCATTGCAGCAGCGCTCGATAACGCTCATTTGCTGGATACCCTAGAATTCCACGCATTTGAGATGACTCATCTTGTCCATCTGTCACGAATCTCGACCGCCAGCTTAAAGCTTGAACAGGTCGCAGCCGACGTCACCAGTGTGCTCCGGCAAATGAGCGCAATGGACTGGGCCATGATCGCCCTTCTGGATGACACGTATGTACTGATGAATGTCGTGGGTTTCAGCGGCATCACCACCAGTGATGAAGTCGAGACTTTTCAGTACAAGCTGCCTCAATTTGAGGAAGTCATTGGCATCCGGAATATGGAAGTGCCACGTCCACGCTTTATCCGCAGCGATGAAGCTGACTTGTCACTTCCATTACGCAGCTACATGGAAATTCATTCGCTTCGGTCATTGGTGATCGCACCGATGGTTGCTCATGAAAGCACCTTCGGCGTGGTATTCTTAGGGACAACCGCCTTCCGTATCCTGACCGAGCGCGAGTCGCAACTGATCGAAGCCGCCGCAAATCAAGTCGCGACCCAAGTTTACAACGCGCAACTTTACTATGAGACTCATAACAACTTACGGCACCAACTGGAACAAACGGCACTGATTCGCGATATTGTAGAGCGGATCTCGAGTTCGCGGGATTTCAATGCCACCATTCAAGATGTATTTGAGGCAGCCGCTCGCACCACTGAAGCGGATATTGTTCGTTTGGCGCTGCGCACTGAAACCGATGATCTGTGGGTCATTGAACAGGCTTTTACGGATGGCAAGAGTGAACGCACTTATAGCCAGCGTCCATTAGATGAAGGGATCGCGGGTGAGGTTATGCAGCGCGGTGCGCGCGTACTTGTCGGCATCGGCTTACGGAGTGTCACGTTAGATGCGGCTTATCCCTCATGGCTCGCTATTCCGCTCCAATGGAATAATCTGATTGTGGGCGTCCTAAGCGTTGGCAGTTTACAGGCCGATTTCTTTAAGGAAAGCCAGATTGACTTCCTCAAAAATCTTGGAAGCCACACGGTCATTAGCATTCACAACGAACGGCTGCTGGATGAACTCACCTACCAAGTCGATGTGCTGACGAGTTTACGCAGCCTCTCACTATCATTATCCAAAGTACTCGATACACGTTCTGCCGCGCTGCGGGTCATAGAGACTGCGACTGGCATCATGCACAGCCAATATGCAGCCATCTATCAACTCAACCGGAAACCTGCTCCACCTAGCTTACTCGAACAGATTACGGAACATAATACACCGCTAACACCTGCCCAATCGTTAGTGATTACTCAAGTGGTACAGGATGTCGAAACGAGTGGTCAGGTCAAGCTGGTTGAAAACACCAACATGGTTTATGCCACGAAACTTCCAGAGGGCATCCCTTATAATTATCTGGTTGCAGCGCCCATAAAACGTGGTGACAAGGTTTATCACATTCTGTGCCTCGGATTTACGGAGCAGCAGCATCTCACCGAGATGGAATTGAATACCCTGACCTTGTTGGCCGTGCAAGCGTCGGCGCATCTGGAAAATGCGGGTTTGAACGAAGAAATCCACGATGTTAATAGCCGTCTGCGCGCCATCCTCGACTCAACACGCGATGGGGTTATCCTGCAAGACGACTCCGGCCATATTATCGAGGTCAATCCAGCTGCCGAACGGCTTATGGGCATTAACTTGCGGGAGCACATTAACGATAATCTAGCGAGTGTCCTGCTGCAATACAGCGAGTCGAGCACGGATAAGCAAGCCGGCTATTCACGCGAAGAGTTAATGAAACTCGCTCGCATCACCCGCTTGGGACCTCAGGGTATTACCCGACGCGAGTTCACCCGTAAACTGAACAACAATCAAATCCTGTATATCGAAGAGGTCGGATCGCCGGTTATTGATGACGCGAACCATCTCGTCGGGCGGCTGATGGTACTGCGTGACATTACCGAAGAAAAGAAGCTAGAAGAATACCGCAACGAAATTACAGGCATGGCCGTTCACGATTTACGCGCCCCATTGAGCGCCATCATCAATGCCTTGCAGATTGCCGCCGAGCGTATTGACTCGCCGAGCGGTATTCCGGTCGTCAAACGCACCATCGAAATGGGGTTGAGCAACGCGGATGATATGCTGACGCAGGTCAACACTCTACTCGACATCCGCAAAGGCCGGGAGATGACCCTTGACCGCGCTCCCACCCAAATTGAAGAAGTCATTGAATTAGCGCGGCTGCGCTTGATCACCTCAGCCGAAAAAGCCAACATTACTATTGAAGTCATCATTCCGCCTGAATTACCACAAGCCAATATTGATCCGGCCAAAATCGGACGAGTCTTCCAAAATCTGATTGATAATGCTATTCGCTTCACGCCAGCAGGCAAACCGATTCGTGTCTCAGTGGATTATTGGGGTTCGAACGGCAAGCTGCTGGTACGGGTTGCGGACAGCGGCCCCGGCATTCCTGAAAAAGAACGTGGACGTGTCTTTGACCAATACTGGCAAAGCAAAAAGAATAAACCTCTTCGCGGCAGCAAAGGCAGTGGTATCGGGTTAGCATTTTGTAAGCTCGTCCTAGAGGCGCATGGCGAACGCATTTGGATCGATCCGGTTAGCCCGCTGCCCGGTGCGTGTTTCGCCTTCACACTGCCCTTAGTATGACCGCCTTGGCAAATTAACCTCTCTCTAAATTCGCCAATCATTTCATTCAACATTGCGAATAATATTGCAAAACCTTTATCACCGTTCGGCCAGATCCTGATATATCATTAATAAAAAATGTATATTCCACCCCGGTCTGAAAATACCTAAATGGAGTTAGTGCGTGATCGCAACAAAAGAAACCATTCTCTATATCGAAGATGATCCTGCGAGCCGCCAGCTCGTCGAACGCGCGCTGAAACACGCCGGTTATGATGTTCTGGTTGCGGAACGTGGACTGGATGGGATCGACATTGCGAGACGTGAATGCCCTGATATGATCCTGACCGACATCAACCTGCCGGATATCAGCGGCCGTGAAATCACTACCACATTACGGCGAGATATCCGATTCAGCAAAGTGCCGATTGTGGCGCTGACGGCACAGGGGTACGGTGAAAATCAAGCGCTGACAATGGCTGCAGGTGTGACCGGCTACCTCGCCAAGCCCGTCGATATTGAAATGCTGATCGAGCGGGTCGGATTCTACTTGAAGGGTGGCCGCGACAAAATTGATGAAGCCACACTTTCCGACGCGCAGACCAAATACATGCAAGAAATCGTCGGGCGATTGGAAACACAAATTCGTGAGCTTGAGAACAGTAACAATATGCTCAAGCGGCTGGACAAAATGAAAGACTCGTTCATTGAAATCACGGCGCATGAACTGCGGACGCCTTTGACGCTGGTTTATGGCTACAGCCGTTTGCTCAATGATATTCCGGCGATCAAAGATACGGTGGCGAGCGACGAAAACACACGCACCATGATTCAGGGTTTGAACGACGGCATCAAACGCATGCAGACCATCATTAACGAAGTGGTCACCATCAGCCGTATCATGACCAATCAGATTGACATCTCGATTGGCCCGATTAATCCAGCCGCGATTGTCCAAAAGATCATGGCTAATCTTCAAGATACCCTGAAAATGCGGCCTGTGAATGTTCACTTCGATATTGCAGCATGGCCGACCAAGATGCGCGGCGACAATGACTTGATCAGCCTGATGATGAGCAACCTGATTTCAAACGCGATCAAGTACACGCCAGACAATGGACATGTTTATTTAACGGCAACCGCTGACGACCAGAACATTCGCATCAGCATAAAAGATACCGGCATTGGCATTGCGAAAGAGGAACAAACACGCGTTTTTGAACGGTTTCATACTGCGGGCGACACGCGCTTGCATTCAACCAGTAAAACCGCCTTTCGAGGTGGTGGCTTAGGATTAGGATTAGCCGTTTGTAAAGCAATTGTTGAGGCACACGGTGGTCGTATCTGGGTCGAAAGTACTGGTTTTGATCCTGTAGCTTTACCGGGCAGTGAGTTCATTGTACAAATACCAACCACAACCGCTTTAGGATCGCCACACCGATTCTAACCATCTCTTAACAACAGTTTGCTTTATAATGCTGAACGTGAATAGATTAAAGAACCACTCACATTTCATACTTGAGGGATTTTGAACGTCATGCGTCAAAATATGCGCGGCGTTGTCACTGCATTACTGACACCAGTATTTTTAGGGGTCGCTCCGATTTTCGGTAAGCTGGCGATTAACGCGGGAGCTGACTCTTTTACCGTAGCGGCTTGGCGTACGGCGATTGCTGTTGCCATCCTCTGGGTGGGGTATTTTCTTTTCGCGCGTAAGTTCATCTATATCTATCCGGCGGGTCTACTGGGCTGCGTGGTGATCGGTGTGGTGAACGGCATCGGATCGCTCTTTTATTACGGTGGCTTAGGCTTATTGGACGCCTCGCAAGCGCAGCTTCTCAACGGCATGTATCTGATTTTCGCGGTGCTCCTGACCCGCATGAGTGGTGAAAAGCTCGACAAACGGCTGATCGTGCGTGTTGTTCTGGCGATGATCGCGCTGGTCATTATCACAGGTTTCGGCAGTAAGCAGATCAATTGGCTGGGCATCGGGCTGATGCTGGCGAACGCAATTATGTTCGCGGGAACCGTCATCCTCAGCCAGTACGTCCTCTATGAGATGCCTGCCCCGACCGTAACGCTCTATATTCTGACGACGATGGCTATCGTGGTGGCAATGGTGTGGGTGGCGGTCGGTAAACCGATGTCCACGCATACAATTGAGATGGCACTCCCCCCGATTATCGCGCTGGCTATATCGACCGCGCTCTCTCGCTTAGCCCTGTTCTCCGGGGTCAAACTGTTTGGCAGTTTACAAACGGCGGTGCTGGCCCTGACCGAAATCGGCGTCGCACTGGCCTTGGCGTTTATCGTGCTGGGTGACCGTCTGACCCCACCGCAAGTGATCGGGATTGGTTTCCTTTCAGCCAGTATTTTGTTGATCCGTCCCAAAGACCTGTCCACACATGGCATCAACCCCAATATGCTGGTTTCAAATATCGCCGACCTGCAATTCCAGTGGATTGCGTTTGACCAAGCCTTTGGCAAACGCAGCGAAGTGACCCACGAAGATCAGCCGACGACGCCCAAGCTGACCACCGTCGAAATGCACATGATCCGTGACATGATGGGCGCGGGGAAGAGTCCGGTCAAGCCCTACTCAACCAACAAAGACGATTACGGATTCGTGGGCAAAAGTGATAGAGACTCGAAATCCTAAAGTATTAGGATTGGCTGCGTTTTTAGTACCTTCCGCTTTTGTGTTTACTGCACAATTTGCACAACATCCGCCGAAATGACGGGCGGGACGCTCCCGTGATGCCACCGAATTGACATTCTTGGCTGGCGGCTGGTTCGGCTGATGCCGCTGAATTGGCGCATTTGCAGCGAAATGCTCGCGTGTGTCCGCCGCGGCGCAAATGTCGGTGCTGTCGTGGCGGATGTGAGGGAAGAAGCCGCCGCATATACAGAAGCCAATGCAATTGAACCGCAGAGACGCAAAGAAAAGACAGAGAGATTTGACACAAATACCCCACGCGAGATCGACAGCGATATATAGACAGCATAACAGAAAATGAGGGAGAAAGGGTGACCAAAATGTAACTCTTTCGCGACGACTTTACCTACCATTTGAGGGAGGGTTTCGGTTGTCGTGTTGGTAGAAGGTTATAAAACGGTTTGTAGCCATTTGGTGACTCAAAATTACAGAAAAGCTCAAATACTTACGAAAACAATTAAGAGGTCAATATTGAAGAGTCTGTTTATAATGGGTTAACACACTTATACATTGTGAAGCTATTCAGCAGTTGTAGTATCCGTAGTACCAAGAGGTGAAAATGAGTTATTTGATTCGTTGGGATAACCAAGACAAGACCGTTTTATTGCAACAATACACTGATCATCCCGCAAAAGATGACCTTTATCATTTAGCAGAAGAATCGGCCAAAATGCTTAATACGGTCGATCACACCGTTCATCTCATTATTGACGAACGACCGATCAAGATGTCATTGAACTCAACTGATATTCAATATCTAGCAGACCATGTGCCGGCTAATCAAGGCGCGGTTGTAATGCTGGTGGATGAGAGCGGCCTGCCCTATAAAAAGGTGATGCAAGACGTGGGCAAGGGCATTGCCCCTAAGGTGTTTGAAAAGCCATTTTTCGTCAATTCGGTCGATGAAGCACGGCATCTGCTCCAAGAACAGTTTGGGGTTCAGTATCCGTAGGCATCCCCTCAATTCGTTACGGTTCAATCGCATTGATATAACGCTCGGCTGAACGGATAACCGAGTCTTTGGCGTTCTCTTTGACAACCCGCCCAAAGGCATCATAAATCTGATCGAAGGCAAACGGCTGAACGCTGTCCACGATGAGCTGAACTTTGCGGGCAGGCAGCGGAATGTAGTTGGGATAGCTGTACATGAAGGTGACATAACGGGTGTCGCTAACGACAAAGATGGTGTCACCCGTGAAGAGGACTCCCTTCCCATCCGCGCCATCCCGCCAATGCAGGACTGCCGAGCCTTCAAAGTGTCCCCCGCAGTGAATAAGTGTCAGGCCATCACCAATTTCAAGCATGTCGCCATCCCAAAACTGAATGACCGGATCGGGCTGCGTCACCCACTGACGGTCACCGCTGTGGATGTAAATGGGAAAGTTCCCGAAAGCTTTGCTCCAATTGACGATGGTGCTGTAGTAGTGCGGATGGGAGAGCGCCATCGCTTTTAGGCCGCCCATCGATTGAATGTGATTGATAGTCGCGTCATCGATCAAGCTGATGCTGTCCCAGAGCACATTGCCAGTTGGTGTCTGGATGATATGGGCACGCTGGCCGATGGCGAATTTGGGTTCAGTGACGACGCTGGTTAGATTGGGCGCGAGTTCCTTGAAAATGTTGTGATGACCACGCTTGAGATCATCCAAGGTGATCCACTGCTGACCATTGGGGCCGATGTACTGGCGCTCGTCCTCACAAATGATGCAGTGCTGCGGTGGTTGTTCACTGGACGTATACTGGGTTCCGCAGGTCGCGCACATGTAATTAGGCATGGTTGATCCTCATGGTGTTACAGATACACAAGCACCGGGCAAGATATGTCTTGCCCCTGCAAAGACATTCAACATGTTAAGCGATCAAATCGTATTCGTGCATCGTCGATCTGGATAAATGATTCATCCACCGATGTGGTACATTTCGACCTTTTGGGCGCGTTCTTCGTCGGTTTGTTCGGAGCGGTGTTCGCTGTAGCGGTCAATGCGTGTGCCCCATGTGTCACGGATAATCTGCTCGATCTGCTCGTCAGTCGCGCCGGAGCGCAACGGCGCGCGTAAGTCCGTGCCTTCGGAAGCGAACAAGCAGGTATAGATGCTGCCTTCGGGTGATAGGCGCATCCGTGAGCAAGCACCACAGAAGGGCTTGGTGACCGAGGCGATTAGGCCGATTTCGCCGCCACCATCTTGATAGTTGTAGCGTAGGGCAACTTCGCTGCTGTAGTTCCGTTTGGCCGGTTCGAGGGGCATGACCGAATCAATGCGTTCAACAATTTCTTGGGCAGATACAACTTCATCCATACGCCAGCCGTTTTTGGTACCAACATCCATGTATTCGATGAAACGCAGAATGTAGCCTTTGTCCTTGGCCCAACGAGCGAGATCAATGATGGTATGGTCATTCACGCCGCGCTGGACGACGCAATTGATTTTGATGGGCTGCAATCCGGCTTTTTCGGCTGCCGCAATACCATCCAAAACCTTCTGGACGCTGGAGCGGTTGCCGTTCATCTTGCGGAAAACGGTGTCATCCAAGGAGTCGAGGCTGACGGTGATGCGGTTCAATCCGGCGTCTTTGAGGAGCTGCGCTTTTTCGGGCAGCAAATAGCCGTTGGTGGTCAATGTCAGATCATCGACACCTTCAATCGGGCGGAGCATAGCGATGAGCGTTTCCAACTCATGCCGCACCAAGGGTTCACCGCCGGTAATGCGCAGCTTGACCGCGCCTAAACGCACGATGATCTGAGTCAGCCGCGTGATTTCCTCAAAAGTCAGCAGTTCGTCTTTGGGCAAGAAACGGTAGTGTTCGCCAAAGATTTCGGCAGGCATACAGTAAGCACAGCGGAAGTTACAGCGATCAGTTACGGAGATCCGTAAATCTCGCAGTGGACGTTTGAATGTATCGCGAATGGCCTCAGCCATGTTTATCCTTGTGAAATCGAACAGACTATCTATTTTTGAGTAGTGTATGCCAAATGGCAGGTTATATCAACCAGCACTCGTCATATATATTAGTCGCAATTGATCACACAAACATTACGTCAAAGCTTTGATAAAGCCTTCACGCCACGAGGGATACTGCGGCTTCCAACCGAGGTGACGTGCTTTGACATTGGATGCGCCCCGCTCCCAAGCTGATGCTCCATTTTGGGCGGGTGGCTGAGACGCACCCACTAAGGAGGCATACAACGGCAGCCACTCTTTAGCGGAGGCAGGTTCGTCATCAACGACATTAACAACTCCCGCAGACCAATCCAGCGCCGCGAAGGCTGCTGAAGCGGCATCGGCGACATGAACAAAGGAGGTCACCGCGTCGTTGGCGACCAGTTCACCCTGTTTGATTTGTTCAGTGGTTAGTCCATCAAGGGAATACCATGTGCCGGGGCCGTAGAGGATACCAAAACGAAGGATGACACCGACAGGCATTTCAGTGACAGCCTGTTCCAGCGCTTGAACCGCCGCGACGGCACGCCCCCTCGAGCCGGTCGCCGTTAGATCAAGCGGTTCATCTTCTGTGGCAGGCGCTTCACCTGCGGCATACATCCAAGAGATGCTTTCGGCGATCATGCGCTTGACGCCAACGGCTTGCGCCGCATCCACCAGATTGCGCGAACCTTCGATACGCAGCTTAGAGTTGGCGGCGAAGTCACGGCCATTCAAATCGGTCATCATGTGGATGACGACATCGGGCTGGGCTTCGGCTAAGGCAGCAAACAGTTTGTCACGATCCAGCGCATCCACGACAACGGGTCGTCCGCCTGCTGCTGCGATGGATGCTGTTTTGGTGGCACTGCGCGTCGTGCCTGTGACTTCGTAGCCCGCATTGACGAGCATCGGCAGCAAGAGCCGCCCGATTGCGCCGGTTGCGCCTGCGAGAAACACTTTCATACTCATCTCCTCCTCCAGCACATTACAAATGGTCTAACATTATAGGAGGCATCCAACCAGACCATCAACAGCCATCAGAACCATGTGTTAAGTTGCATGAGCCAAATCTCGAATCTTGCAGACTTTTGGTGTACACTACCCATATAATATCAACTGCTCTCATGGAGACGCACTTCATGTCCACCGATTCACGCACTTGGTTTTACACCACTCCTGAACCACGCCCCTACTTCATTGAAGAACGGGTTAACCACACGCTGTGGAAGAACCGCCTGCAAGGGCTGTCGATGACCTGCACGCAGTACACCGCCCCGATCAAACTGGAAGGTATCTGGAACGGTATGCCTGTCGAGTTCGAGTTCCAGCCGGGTAAGTGGTTCATCCTGCGCGCGGGACGTGAAGTGAAAGAACTGATCGGCGTGGTGCGGCAAATATTGATGATGCGGCCAGCGCTGGCCTATACCGATGCCAACGGCATGTTTTGCGTCGAGTGGTATACGGACGGCGGCGCGGAACGTTTCCAGCGCATTCAGGGCGATCCGTCGTATCAAGGGGTGCGCCGCTTACGCCGCGATTAATTGACGCCGCGTTCCGCAATTTGACTCAATTGAGGCATGTCATGGACATGCCTTTTTGTTATCTATCGACTGCAATTTCCCAGCATATTCTCATCTATGTGACTTGGTTCGACGCCAGTTTCGGCATAGTATTAAAGTGCATTTTTGCTTTACAGGTCTAACTCCTTATGAAAAACATGCGACGCAGCTTGGTAATTATCGTTTTGTTAGTGACAGCCCTGCTCATCAACAATCTGGTGCTGGCCCACGCGAATCTAGTGCGTTCAGAGCCACCGCCGAACAGTGTGCTGGCAACATCGCCTAGCGAAATCCGGATGTGGTTTTCCGAACCGCTCGAGCCAACCTTCAGCAAGATCAATATTCGGGATAAAGACGGCAACATCCTCAATACGCCGGAAGCGCAAATCGACCGCAGTGACCCAACCCAAATGAGCATCCAATTGGATAAGCTGCCGGACGGACTGTATACGGTGGTGTGGCGTTCACTTTCGTCTGCGGACGGACATCCGAGCTTGGGCAGCTTCCCGATTGTGATCGGTGATGCATCATTGCTGCAAAGCTCAACCAATCAGGTCGAAGATGCCATCCGTCCGGACAGCGCGGCTATCCGGTGGTTCAATCTGGTGAGTCTGGCGCTGACGATGGGCGGCATTGGATTTCTGTTGTTCGTGTGGACTCCGGCTGCGCCACAGCCAACGCCATCGGTAGAAAGCCGCATCCTGACGCTGGTTTACATCGGTTGGGCGCTGATTGGCGTGACCGGTTTCCTGCTGCTGGTACTGCAATATTCACTGGCAACGGGCAATGCGTTATTGGTAGGCATCAACGGCGACTCGCTGAACAGCGTGGTTGCAGATACGCGTTTCGGGCATTTGTGGCTGTCACGGACGGCGGTATGGGCCGGATTAGGCGGCGCGTTGTGGTTTGCCCGCACTGACCGCTGGTTCTATCTGGTGTCGCTGGTGCTAGGCGTGATTATTCTGGCGATCAACAGCGCCTTCAGCCATGCCAACGGGGCGTATGATCTCACGGCTTCGGTAGCTGCTGATTGGCTGCATCTGACTGCGACGGCACTGTGGATTGGTGGATTGGTTGCCTTCATCAGCATTATCGGGCCGGTTCGCAAGAACTTCCAGCCTGCTGCACCCGTGCTGGGAAACGTAGTCGGGCGCTTCTCGAACTTTGCACGAGTTTCAGTGATTACACTGTTCATCACCGGATTGTACGCGGCGTGGTTACAGGTTGGCTCGGTGGACGGGCTGCTGAACACCCCTTACGGACTGGCCCTGCTCATCAAGTTGATTTTGATCGTGCCAGTCATCGGTTTGGCGTTCATCAATCTGGTTTATACCCATCAGGGACTCGAAGCGGCCAAAGAGATTTGGAGCAGTCGACTACAAGGATTAGTGGGTGCGGAAATCATCCTGACGTTGGGTATTCTTGCCGCCGTCGGTACCATGACGTCGACCAGCCCCGCCCGCGTCACACTGGCACAACGTGCTGCTAATCCCCCCGCACCGGAAGCCCAGCCGATTAAAGACGTCAGCACGGTCAACGGTCTTCTGATTCAATTCGATGTGACGCCGGGATGGGTGGGCGAAAACACCTTTACGCTCAAATTGGTGGATAGCAATGGCACTCCGATTAATGATGCCAAGCTGATTCGGATGCGTTTCGAAAGCCAAACACAGAATTTAGGTGAAAGCGAACTGCGCCCTGAACGGGTTGCAGAGGGCGTGTACCGCGTGTCTGGCGCGAACCTGAGTGCGCCGGGAGACTGGCGTATCCGCGTCACTATTCAACGGCCTAACCAATATGACACGCTGGTGGATTTCACGCCGAATGTGCCCGCCGCGCCTGCCACGCAAGAAGCAGTCCCGCTGCCGGAACCGAATACGCCTATGCCGAACCGCGTCTTGGTGCTGCTGCTGACCGGCGTGGCTGCTCTGGGCGTCGGTGGCTATTTCATTGGCGAAAACCGCTCTAAGCTGCTGCAATCGTCATCCCTGTTAGCGATTGCGCTGCTCATTATTGGAGCGGTATTCATCTTCAGCGCGATTCAAGGGGTACCAAGTACGGCGACCGCAGCAGGCGCAGAAATCTCGCAGACGCAATCGCCTTAGATTGATATGCATGGGGATTAGGTAAATTAATACAGTAAGCGGCTGATAATGCTCGTTCAATTGCACCGGCCTTGACTGTAGCACCTAATCCCAGATCTTTTACAAATCTCGTCGATCTATATTCACATACCCCAGTTTCCTCAACACGACAAGGAAAATATCTCAACGTCGCATTACAAAACGCTCTTTATATTGTATAAATGTAAATTCATATAAATTTAAACTTAATATCAATAATGGGGGGATTATGTTTAATCAAGTTGACCCAAACCAAAGTCGATTGGATGCCGTCAGCGCTTCATCGCTCAAACCTTTATTACAAAAGGCGCTGAAGAATCAAGCTGTGAGCGTTCTTAATTGGAAATACGACACTGTCACAGGTGGAGTCGGGGGAGGTAGGGGAGACACCTTTATATATCGTTTTTCAGGTCAAGCCGACGATTCAGGCATGGTGCGCTCGTGGTCAATGATCGTCAAGATTTTGCGAGCACGACAGGGTGAACAACCGGAGGATCCACAATACTGGAAACGCGAAGCCGAGATTTTTCGGCACCAATTACTGGATGATCTACCGAAAGGACTGGGAGCGCCGCATAGTTATGGCGTGGTCGAATATCCCGACGAATCTTGCTGGGTGTGGATGGAAGATGTTCACGACGATATCGGGCGCGAGTGGCCGCTTGAGCATTATGGGATTGTCGCCCGTCATTTGGGTCAATTTAACGGGGCTTTCCTCACCGAGCATACTATCCCGGACTATCCTTGGCTGAGTTCTGACTGGTTCAGAAAAACCCACGTAGCTATCGCTGGCATTGTCACAAGTTTGACACCAGCGCTCGATAAATTGGCAAGAGATGGTATTTTCCCAAGTGACGCAGTTGATCAAGTGGCTCGCCTCTGGGCCGAGCGTGACCAATTCCTTGCTACCCTTGATAGCTTGCCGCAGACTTTTTGCCACCTCGATGTCTTTCGCCGTAATCTGGTTGCACGTCAGGCACCGAATAAGCAATTTGAGACCATCGGACTGGACTGGGCATATGCGGGCAAATCAGCGCTGGGCATAGACCTTGCCGTGTGCAATCTGGTGGGGCTATTTGGCTATGAAATTGATGCGCGTGATATACATGAGCTTGAAGCAATTACATGGGACAGCTACCTGAATGGTTTGGGCGATGCCGGCTGGTCAGGTGACCCTGAAATTGTCAAGCTGGGTTACACTGCCGGGGTTGCTGTCAAATATTTAGAACTGGTTACAACGACCTCCTTATTGGTGGATGAGCAAATGATTGAGGGAATAGAATCCTTTTTACGGCATCCTATGTCTGAAATCCTGCCACAAATGGCAGGGATGATGCGTTATGCACTTTCCCAAGCGGATGAAGCACGATCGCTGATTAAAAAGCGTAGCTGAATACTGCTGGACACTGTTACGCCAAGCAGCTAGACTCAAGATCATGTAATCACAACATTTGAGTTCGAACTGCCCAAATCACTTATGAACCAACATCGCTTATTTGTGGCGGCTGGCATTTTTCATCCCGAATCGGGTGGGCCAGCCACTTATCTGTATGAATTATTACCTGAGCTGCAAAAGCTGGGCTGGCAACCCCGCGTCGTCACCTATGGCGCGGGCGATACCGCTGCCTACCCCTATCCGCTGACGCGCGTTCCACGCCGAGCACTGCCGATCCGCATGGCACACTATGGAGTGGCGGCTTTTCCACTGCTGCGCTGGGCGGATTTGGTCTACGTGCACACGTTGGATCTGCCGCTGGTGGGCGGCAAAGCGCGGCGAGTGGTCAAGATGGTGGGTGACCAAGCATGGGAACGAGCCATCCGCAAAGGCTGGATTCCATCTACAGAAGATATTGACACTTTTCAAACCAAAACTTACAGCAGTGTCGTGACTGCCCAAAAAACCGCTCGCGCACGGCAGATGCAGGCCATGGACGGGGTGATTGTGCCAAGCCAATATCTGAAGCGGATGGTGGCGGGTTGGGGTGTGGACGAAAATAAAATCAGTGTCGTCTATAACGCGCTGCCGCCACATATGATGGCTACGCCACAAGCAGGCCATGAACTCAGCCAGATTGAAGCCCGAAAGCAGCTTAACCTGCCCGATGCACCAACACTGCTGACTGCCGCACGATTAACGGCGTGGAAAGGGATCGACCATCTGATTGACGCGCAGAAGCATATTCCCGATGTGCGTTTGATCGTGGCGGGCGAAGGCGAACTGATGGACGCCTTAAAAGCGCAGGCATCAGCCTATGGTCTAGCTGAACGGGTGAGCTTCCTCGGCAAGATCAGCCGTGACAAGCTGGCGGTTTACATGAAAGCGGCGGATTATCTTGTGCTGTATTCGGGCTACGAGGGGTTATCACACACGCTGCTGGAAAGTCTGCTGGCAGGCACGCCGGTCATCGCCAGTGACAAAGGCGGTAATCCGGAAGTGGTGCAGCATAACGTGAATGGGCTGCTGGTGCCGTATGTGGATGTGGGAGCTTTAAAGGCAACTATCGAGGCAGCATTCCGTCCCGGCGAACGAGCACGACTGGCAGCCAACAGCCAGATTGGCATGGAGCGGTTTCAGTTCGCGACGATGGTCAAGCACACGTCGGACGTGCTGGAGCGTTATTTGTAGTAGCAGGGTGGAGCGTCACCACCCCACCCATGCTAAACCGACTTACAACGACAATTCGACGCGCATCATGCCTTCTTTTTGCTGCGCTGCGAGCTTAAAGCCTAACTGTTCGGTCACACGGAGCATGTTGGCGTTATCACCAAGGATATTGCCGTAAATCTGCTTGACTCCTTCCTGCTTGCCGATGTCCACCAAGCGGCGCAGCATTTCTGAGCCGAGGCCGTAGCCCTGATAAGCATCACTGACCAAAATGGTGAATTCGGCATCTTCGCCACCGTAGAGCTTAATCAAACGACCGGCAGCGATGATTTCATTGGTACCGCGACGCCCTTTGATTTCGGCGACCAGCGCCATCTCACGGTCATAGTCGATGAAGGAAATCCGCGACAGACGTTCATGCTCAATGCGCTGGCTGAGTGCCATCGGATAGAAGTAACGCAGCATGACGCTTCGTTCGCTGATGGTCTGGTGGAAGGCGGCCATGAGCGGTTCGTCTTCCGGACGGATAGGACGAATAATGACCTCTTCATCATTCTTCATCATCCATTTTTCAACGTACTGCGCCGGATAAGGCCGAATGGCGAGCTTAGGCAGCTTTTCTTCGGGGAAGTCTTTGTCGTAGAGTACGACACGAGCATCCAGCGCCAAAATGTGATCAGACGAGACGACCAGCGGATTAATGTCGATTTCCTTGATCCAGCGCTGTTCGACAACGAGCTGGCTGAAGCGTACCAATAACTGTTCCAGCGCGGCCATATCGACCGAGGCGCGGCCACGCACACCCTTTAGCGCTTTGTAGATAGTGGTTTGTTCCATCATGCGGCGTGCAAGTGTCGAGTTCAGGGGCGGCAGGCCGAGCGCACGATCCTTGAAGACTTCGACCAAGATACCGCCCATTCCGAACAGCAGGACAGGGCCAAACTGCGGATCAGGGCTGCAACCGACGATGAGTTCGTAGCCATCGAGCTTGATCATAGGCTGTACCGAGACACCCATGAAATCGGCGGCGCTGGCCTTCTCGCTGACCGACTGATAAATCTCGTTGTAGGCCTTACGCACGGCATCGGCATTACTTAGGTTGAGCTTGACGCCGCCCACATCGCTCTTGTGGGTGATGGTTTCAGAGTTGAGTTTGAGCACGACCGGATAACCGACCTTATCAGCGGCTTGTACCGCTTCATCCTCAGTCGGGGCGATATACATGGGAATGGTCGGAATGTCGTAAGCCGCGAGCACCTGCTTCGACTCGGTTTCGGTCAAGATGGTGCGCCCACTCTTGCGGGTTTCTTGAATCATGGCTTCGACTTTAGCCAGATTGTTAGCCTGTTCAGAGGAAACTTTCGGTGTGACCGGCGTTTCATAAAGCCCGTGCAAGTTCAGCGTGTACTGCCACATGTAGTTGAAGAGCCGCGCGGCGGTGTCGGGATATGGCAGGGTCGGGATATTGGCTTTGTTGAGAATAGCCTCACCTTCCGCGACTACCGAGCCACCCATCCAGCTTGCCAGCACCGGCTTGCCTTCGACATGGGCATAGGTCTTGAGCTGGTTGGCGGTTTCGGTGGGGTCGGTCATGGCCTGAGGGGTCAGGATGACCAGCAAACCATCGCTGTTGGCATCCTGCGCAGCCACTTCGAGCGCCTTGGCATATTTATCCGGCCCCGCATCACCCAAGATGTCAATGGGGTTGCTGTGACTCCACGCTGCCGGAAGGAAGGTGTTGAGCTTCTCAATCGTTTCCGGCGTAATTTGTGCCAGTTCGCCGCCGTCCCGGATGAGCGAGTCGGTCGCTAACACACCGGGGCCACCGGCATTGGTCAGGATGGTCAGCTTCTTACCACGCGGACGGGGCTGCTTGGCCAAAGCTTCGACAGTGTAGAAGATGTCGCTGATTTTATCGACGCGCAGCACACCGGCACGGCGGAAGGCCATATCGAGGACGTCATCGCTGCCTGCGAGTGAACCGGTATGCGAAGCCGCTGCATGGGCTGCCGCTTCGGTACGTCCGGCTTTGATGACGATGATTGGCTTATCACGGGCGACTTCACGCGCCGCACTCAAGAAGGAGCGAGCATCACCGACCGTTTCCATATATACGACGATGCTGGTGGTCTGGGGATCGTCACCCAAATAGCTGATGAGATCGCCCCAGTTGACATCCAACATCGAGCCGATGGAGATGAAGGAACTGAAGCCGACGTTTTCCTTGAAGCTCCAGTCCAAGACCGAAGTTAGGAGTGCGCCGCTCTGGCTGATAAAACCGACGTTACCGGGACGCGCCATGCCGCCGGCGAAGGTGGCGTTCAAACCACGATGGGGCATCATGACACCCAAGCAGTTCGGCCCGACAATGCGCATCCTGCCTTTGGCAGTCGCGAGAATCTGCTGTTCCAGCACCACGCCTTCCGGCCCGATTTCCTTGAAGCCTGCCGAGATAATGATCGCGCCGCGAATCCCCAAATCGACACAGTCTTGAATCAGGGGCGGAACACTCTTGGAGGGGGTGACGATGACCGCCAAATCGACTTGATCAGGCACATCGCGAATGGTGGGATAAGCTTTGACGCCTAACACCGAAGGGCGTTTAGGATTGACTGGAAAAACCGCGCCACCAAACGGGTTGGTGATGAGGTTCCACATGATGGTGCGCCCAACGCTGTTGGTATTTTCAGTCGCACCGATCACTGCGATATTTTTGGGCGCAAAAATTGCGTCGAGCGCCTGAAATTGCTGTCTGACGTCTTCGTGAGTTACACCGGGTTTGCTTGCAATAACCATAGAGATTAAGCCTCCATTTTGACTTTTCAATTGCAAAGTGCCAGAAGTGTACACCATTTCCGACTTTCAGACGTAAAAAGTGTACTAAATCACGACTTTTCCTGAGCTTAATCGTATAAGTGATTACGACTTATTGCTACGAGAAAGATGAACATCATGACACTATTCAACGTTAAGAAGGTTATACCCGTCATGGGGATGTTAGCCACACTGGCCTTGTTGAGCGCCTGCGGCTCAGGAGGATTAAGCTTGAATATAACCAAAGGATCAGGAAACGTCAAAACAGAAACCCGCCAAGTCAGCGGCATCAGTGAAGTGCGTCTGAATACATCTGGCGAGTTGACCTTGTCACAGGGCGACACCGAGTCGCTGACGATTGAAGCCGAGGATAATATCCTGCCGCTGCTCACGAGTGATGTAACCAACGGCGTTCTGAAGCTGGATACCAAGGAAAACAGCAGCTTTTCACCGACCAAGCCGGTCAAGTATACGTTGGTCGTCAAAAACCTGAACGCGCTGGCGGACAATGGTTCGGGCAGCATCACCACACAGGATTTGACTCTGAGCAATCCATTGAGCATCACCGGAAACGGTTCGGGCAGTATGACGCTTGCTAATGTTCAAAGTGGCGACGCGCAGATTAAGCTGTCAGGGTCAGGATCACTCAGTATCGCCAGCCTCAAGAGTGACAAGGTGTCAGTTGACGTGAATGGCTCGGGCGACGGGAAAGTTACCACCCTGACGGCGCAGACATTCTCAGCTAACTTGAATGGCAATGGGTCGTTCGAAGTCGGCGGCACAACCAATGATCTGACCGTGAATGTCTTAGGTTCAGGCAGCTTTAGCGGGGATCAGTTTGCCAGCAAAACCGCGGTTGTTAAGACGATGGGTTCGGGCAGCGCCAACGTACAGGTCAGTGATACACTGGACGCCACCATCAACGGCAGCGGCAGCATCAATTACAGCGGGAACCCGACCGTTACACAAAAGGATAACGGTTCGGGGAGCATCACCCAGAAATCATAATCAGAGCATTCGTAGGGGTTTGCCAATGACAAACCCCTGCAATAATCATTATTAACGTGCCGCGCGCAGTCGACCAATAATGTGGGTTGCCAGCACAAACATCGGCTCTGTCCACGAGTATTCCGTACCTACCGCATCAAGCTTGTTTTTCCAACGACGGTTCAATTGAACGGCTTTACGATACTGCTCAACGGCCTCGGCAGGACGTTGAAGCTGCTCTAAGGCTATCGCATGACCGGCGAAAACGTAGTCATCTGCTTCTTCGATGTTGGTGGCGGTGCGCCATGCGGCCTCAGCCTCTTCATAGCGACCGAGTTGGAATAGGACAAAAGCGCGGTTGTTGTGTCCGAGATAATCATCGGGAGCCAATTGCGAATAAGTCTCGAAATCCTTGAGCGCCTCATCGGTCTTGCCCTGCTGGTAATACAACATGCCCCGGCTGACATGCGGGAAGGCGTGTTCGGGATCAAGGCGAATGGACTCGGTGAAATCGGCCATCGCTTCATCATTCTTTTCCATGTCACGGTAGAGATTGGCGCGAATGTTATAGGCTTTGCCATTTTCCGGTTCGAGCCGGATGACGGCGTTGTAGTCCTCTAGGGCTTCATCGAACTTTTGGAGCGCTGAATAAGCATCGCCACGCGCGGCGTACACCATCGCATTCTCCGGCGCTTGCTTGACCAGTTCGTTGAGCTTATTAATGGCTTTATCCCATTTTCCGGCAACCAAGTAATCATTGGCTTGCTTGGCGATGGCCTGAAGTTCCGCCGACATATCGTCCTTGAGTTCCACCTGTTGCACGGTGTCTTCATCAAAGCCTGCGGCCTCCTGCTCGGCCTTCACCGCTTCAATCACGGCGGCCTTGCGTTCATTGCGGGCAGCAACAGCTTCGGCGGCTGTGAACAGGTTAGCGAGTAAACCTGCTGCCGACTGTGCGTTCACACCTTCAGTACAATCGACAAGCGGAAAGCTCTTGAGATCAGACGGGACTTGCGATCCGGCGTTTTTATCGATTAGGATCAACTCAATCGGCAGCTTTTCCTTCTTCGCCGTGCGATATTCACGCTTGCACCATTCGGATTTGAGCGCATCGCGGCTCAGCACATAGATCAAGACGTCTGATTCTTCAATCTGATCTCTCAGTTCTTTTTCCCAGCGCTGACCGGCTGTAAGTGTATGGTCAACCCACGCTTCGTGTCCGGCTTGATTAAGCAACGAAGCCAGTTCATCAACGCGAGCACGGTCGTTCGGGACATAACTGATAAACAATTTCATAGGGTTTCCTAGATGGATTACTAAACAACGTTAAGTGACGTCTATTCTAGCGGAAACTGAGCAGACGTGTAGCATATTTTTGTTTTGGGGAACAATGACGCCTTTACAAGCGAGACAGCGGCTCGAACTGCGGCATCTCTTCACCGGGGAACGGGTCACGCTGCATGACCTTGGACATCAGATAGAGGACGATCACCCGCGCCGTGCCGAGAATAGGGACGATTAAGAAGGCACCGAGCGCACCACCCAACGCCGTCCCGATGATAATGCCGACGATGATCACAGGCAGGGGCAGAGATACCGCGTCTCCCATGATCTTGGGAGCGACCACGTTCCAGATGATTTGCGAGATGACAAGGTTAATCCCAACCACCAACAGGGCAAAAGTTCCGTTACCCATTTCGGTGAAAACGGTTGAGCCTTGCAGCAGTGGAACTGCCGCCAAGGGAATTAGGGCGATAATGCCGCCGATGGTCGGGATCAGTGAGATGACCGCCACGATGATGGAGATGGTCACTGCACCCTGTACGCCCATGAGAATAAGCTGCAAGAACGTCAGGACACCGATGATGATGGCTAAGAGAAGCTGGCCCTGAAAGAAGCCCTGCCAGACGTGCATAATCTTGACGCCGATCAGCCGGAGATCACGCTGAAAGGGTGCGGAGCCGCTGCTCAAAATCCGGTGCTGATACATAGGCAGTTCCAACAAAATCAGCAGCGACAGGAACAAGCCGAGGAACAACGTCGAGAAGAAGCCGGTGAAGGTGCCGATCAGCGAGGTAATGACCTGTGTGGCAGTGCTCACGATTTGGCCGACGTTGAGCGACGGAATATTATTCAAAATGGCCTGCTGAGCGATACCGGCAGCCGCCTGCGGATCAGAGGCTAGGAGCGCTTCACGGATTTGAGAGGCTATGGGCGTAATGTCAATCGGGATGATGCCCAGCAAATTGTAATTATAGCCGCTGGTCGTCGGGTCCCAATCCCGCAGCGACTGTTCAAAGGTTTTGAATTCGTTGGATAAACCATTACCCACTGTACGCGTGACCTGAACGACGCTCGGCGCGATCACCAATACAAGTATGAAGATTATGATTAAAATGATCAGGAAAATGACCAAAACTGATCCGGAATAGTTGAGCGCCGTATATTTTGCCAGCAGTCTTGAAGGCACAAAGATCAGGAACGACAGCAGGAACGTGATGATTAAAATGCTCAAAATCGGCCCCAGCAGCGTCAGGGCATAGACACAGGCGACCACCAGCGCCACCGTCACAAACTGCCGTACCCAAGGCGACCAATTCCACTGTTCAATTACGGGTTCAGGAGGAGTCTGCTGCATGATTAACCTAACTGCTTTTTCATCAGCCTACGCAGGTATCACCATAGAAAGATAGCTGATTTGTATATAAGCTGCAAACTGACATCTATCCCATAAATCTGTATAATGAGCAACATAACAAAAGGAGGTCATCATGCGTAAAGTCTTGAGCTTGCTGATCGGATTGGGAGTAGGGGCGGGTGTCGGCGTACTGCTGGTCACACTGTTTGCGCCCACATCCGGCGAACAACTGGTTGCAAATCTCAAAGCCGGATGGGAAGAAACGATGGCTGCTGCCCGTCTCGCGAGCGCCCAACGCCGCCAAGAACTGGAAGCTGAACTGGCTGCCAAGCGCCTAAGCGCTCCACGCGCCAAGTAAATTAAGGCTTCTTCCGCCTGACTGACAATATTGCGCCGATGTGCCATAATCGCTTCGCATTACTTAAAGGAGCGATTTTATGTATACCGATGGCATATGGTTTAAAGATGATCAAGGGCGCAGCCTCATTTTACGGGGCGCAAACCTCAGCGGCAGCACCAAGGTGCCCTTCTCCCCGAGCGGCGCAACCTACCGGCGCGAAGGTTTTTATAATCACCGCGACGTCTCGTTTGTAGGGCGTCCATTTCCACTTGAAGAAGCTGACGAACATTTTAAACGGCTACGAGCATGGGGGATGACCTTCCTGCGCTTCCTCGTGACATGGGAAGCGGTCGAACACGCCGGACCAGGCCTCTATGATGAAGCCTATCTGGATTATCTACACGCCATCATCAAAAAAGCGGCAGATTATGACATCACGGTTTTTATTGACCCGCATCAAGATGTCTGGAGCCGTTGGACAGGCGGCGATGGCGCTCCCGGTTGGACGCTGGAAGCAGTGGGCATGGACCTTTCCAAGATTGCAGTTACGGGCGCGGCCATCAGCCACCAAACACATGGTGATCCGTTCCCAAGGATGATCTGGCCGACCAACTACGAGAAGTTGGGCGCAGGCACGATGTTCAGTTTATTCTTCGCCGGCAATGACTTTGCCCCTGCCACAAAGATCGAAGGCATCCCTGTACAAGAGTATCTACAAGGGCATTACATCAACGCCATCAAGCAAATTGCTCTCCGTCTGAACGATTTGCCAAACGTGGTGGGATACGACAGCCTCAATGAACCGGGCGGCGGATATGTTGGCTCCAAGAATCTAGCTGCTCACGACCTTTCACTACTGGCGATGGACGCTTCGCCAACACCCTATCAAGCTATGCTGCTTGGTGCTGGCTATGTGCAGGAAGTCGATGTGCTCAATATGGGCTTCAACGGCGCTGAGGTTGTCGGCAAACAAACGCTCAATCCGAACGGCGAACGGGTATGGCGTTCGGGCTACGACTGCGTGTGGAAGCAAAACGGCGTCTGGACGGACGAAGGCCGGTCACCGCGCCTGCTGCGTCCGGATCATTTCGCGTTCGTGAACGGCAAGCCTGTGAATTTTGCCGAGGATTACCTTAAACCCTTCATCAAACGCTTCATTGCGGCCATCCGCGACGTTCATCCCAAGGCGCTGCTTTTCTTGGAAGGCCTTCCCGGCGGTGCCCATCCACATTGGGGCAAAGACGATCCACCGCAGGCCGTGAATGCGGCACACTGGTACGACGTGCTGACGCTCATCAGTAAGCATTTCAATCCTGAGATGACGATCGATTGGATGACCAAGGAACCGATCACCGGCAGCGAAAACGTCATCCAAGCCTTTACCAATCAGCTTGGCAGTCTCAAGAAGATGAGTTCGGAGCAAATGGGCGGCATCCCGACCATCATCGGTGAATTCGGCATCCCCTTCGATCTGGACGACAAACACGCTTATCAGGCGGGTGATTTTTCCACCCATACCCAAGCGCTTGACTACTACTATGATGCGATGGATGCGAACCTGCTGAACTGCACCATCTGGAATTACACACCGGACAACAGCAACGAACGGGGCGACCTGTGGAACGACGAAGACCTGTCAATCTTCAGCCGCGACCAGCAGGACAGTGATGATATTCATTCCGGTGGACGTGGGCTGTCCGCCATCGTGCGGCCTTATGCCCATAAAGTTGCAGGGGAGCCGCTGCGCATGGCCTTTGAGATGAGCACCAAGACCTTTACGCTTGAGTTCCGTGCCGACTCCGAAGTCAACGCACCGACAGAAATCTTTGTGCCGGATTATCAGTACCCCAACGGCTATACTGTTGAACTCACCGATGGAAAGTACAGGATTGAAGGGGATTTGCTGCTCATTGAATCGACAAGCAGCAAACCTATTCAGGTACGAATTTCACCTAAACCGTAGACCTTGCTTGGCTTATGGCGGGATAAATACGTCCCGCCATAAACTTCGTCGATTGTTTTATTTCGCTGCCGCTTCCAAATCGGCCAGTGGGATACTGCTTAGCCAACCAAGATCACGCTGCATTGCCGCGCTCACTAATAATCGGTAGATTAATCCGGGCGCGGTCACGGCGGGTGGATTGGGATCCTTAATGTCGAGCTTCTGAAGTTCCTCGATGGTAGCTTTTGGTGTCGCCAGCTTGAGCACCAGCACATACTTCCCATTGGACTCGACAATATCGACTTTGGGACTGTCTACCCTACGCTCATGCAACAGCTCGATCAATGGCTTCTTGACCGCAAGACTCACATAGGTATCAATCCGCTGTGGCAGCACCTCCGCCGCAGCTTTGGCATCCGCTTCGGACGAATAGACCAGCGCCACTTCACCAACCTGCTCAGTATCAGTCGCCACATCGGCGAAAGCCAGCAGCTCATACATAGGGATTGGCTTGTAATCCTTCAACATGTCCTGCAAGAATTTCTTGATCAATTCGGGCTTAGCGTTTGCACCTAACACGGCTGTTGTCAGCGAAAGCATCCTCATCCGCGCCAGCACTTCACCATCCCAGAAATAGGCCTGCAGCAGATTGCCATCGGAGGTGATGGCATCGACTGCTGCGCGATACTGCGGGAGCTGCGCTAAGGATTGTTCCTTACCGGTGATTACATCAATATGTTCTTGCATAACGGTTGCGTCACCGGAACTCACCAGCGCGTTATCTTCGATGAGCAAGGGTTGGCTGCGTCCTAACTCCCCACCAAAAGGATTCGCCGGATTACGATCCTTCAAATTCAGCTTGGTCACGCTGTCACAGCCATTAGCCGAACACCATAATTCTGCATCCGTGTTATCTTGGCGGGTATAGTCTCGATTGGAGAATGCTGCTCGAACTGCATCGAGGTCGAAATGTCCGGCAAACTGCGTGCCAACCGCAGGAGGTGTTCCATAGGTCATTTCCTGTTCGATCTGGAAATAGTCAAATCCAACCACGCTTGGGGAGTCTACGGCACTGACGATATAGCGTGCAGACAAGGCAGATTGCTGATTACGCCAGACACGCCACCACAGATCAACTGGAAGCAAATCAGGATTTTCCCCTTTAGATTTGCTTATCGCATCAAATTCCGCCCAATCTTTAGGCATTTTAGCGGGTGGGTAAGCGGCTTCTACAGCCACGCGGTCGTTAAAGTAAATCTCGGTTCGGCTGGCTGATATATTCGGTATGCGGGCCAACATTTTCATCAGGGGCTGTTGGTCAAGCGGGTCTTGTGCCAAGGTAATGGATAAACCAAAAGTGGTGAGTACCAAAACAATAAAACTCATGCAATAAAGGCGATAACGTTTTGACATTGTTACTCCCTTTGTATAGTTGATCTTCTTTTATCGTATTCCTAATCCGCTTTTACACAATCCGACCTAAGCCTGAGTTCTTGATAGACGGCTGATAAGTCCATTTTGTTCCTACTCAAGCGCGCGTTACAATCATCCAGACCAAAAGCCAATAGCTCATTGCTAGAAGCTAATTGCTAGTCGCTACAATCAGGAGCAATTTTATGGGAACACTCTTTAAGAATGGTACGGTGATCACCGCCAGTGACACGGTACAGGCCGATGTCTTGGTCGAAGGCGAAAAAATTGTATTGATCGGTCAGAATCTACCTACACAAGGGCACGAGGTCATTAACTGCGCCGGCAAGTACATTATGCCCGGTGGTATTGATGTCCACACCCACCTTGATCTGGCTTTTGGCGGCACCTATAGCAATGATGATTTCGATGTCGGGCATAAAGCGGCGGCTTTTGGCGGCACCACCATGCACATCGATTTCGCCATGCAGCCCAAGGGTGGAACCCTGCATGACGCGCTTGACATTTGGCGCAACAAAGCCAAGCCTGCCCAGATTGATTACAGCTTCCACGTCGGTGTCACTGATTTGCGCGATGATGTGATGGATGAAATCCCCACGCTGATTGACGAAGGCGTCACCACACTCAAGCTGTTCATGGCTTATAAAAATGTCTTCCAGATTGATGACAAAACCCTTTATCGGGCGATGAGCCAAGCGGCCAAGCACGGCATGATGGTCATGGTCCATGCCGAAAACGGTGATGTTGAAGAACAACTGCGTCTGCAACTGCTGGCGGAAGGCAAGACTGATCCGGTTTGGCATTATTCTTCGCGTCCGCCCGAAATCGAAGGGGAAGCCACCAACCGCGCCGCTGTGCTGTCAGGCATGACCAACTGCCGCCTGTACGTAGTCCATGTCACCTGCGAACCGGCAGTGGAAGCCATCCGCCGCGCCCGTGCCATTGGCTCGCCGGTAATGGGCGAAACCTGTGTGCAGTATTTCTATGTCACCCGCGACCATCATCTGGGTGCGCCCGGTTTCGAAGGGGCTAAGTATGTCTGTTCGCCGCCCGTCCGTAATGAAGAACATCACGACGTGCTGTGGCAGGCGGTTAAGGATGGCGCATTGCAAGCCGTCAGCACCGACCACTGCGACTTCTGGTATGAAGGCGGCGTCGGCCCGCATGAGCAGTGGGCGAAAGATCACAATGGTGGTGAATGGGCTGCTTTTGAGAAACAAGACCCCAGCTACCGCCGCCCCGGTAAAGAATTGGGCAAAGGCAACTTCGCCAAGATTCCAAATGGTATGCCGGGGATTGAAGATCGTTTGATGGTCATGTGGCATTTGGGCGTCAACGGTGGCAAGATCAGCCCCAACCGTTTTGTAGAACTCAACTGCACCAATCCAGCCAAGATATTCGGTTGCTATCCGCAGAAAGGAACCATCTCGGTCGGCACAGACGCCGATATCGTGGTTTGGGATCCGAACCAGACACACACCATCAGCGCCAGCAGCCATCATATGAAATGTGACTACAACGTCTATGAAGGCATGACCGTGAAGGGTGTACCGCAGCAGGTGTACCTACGCGGCAAGCGCATCGTGGACGGCAATATTTGGTTGGGCAAGAACGGCGAAGGTCAATTCGTCCATCGCAAACCGAACGCGCCCATCCTCTAGTCAACACATCTCTCAAAATGAAGGCGATCTCCAACAGGTCGCCTTTTTTGTTTATAGCCAATCATGAGGACGTTTGATCTGCGCGCAGGTAACGGAGTAAAACGACCCCGCTCGTGAATCGGCGGGTTTCAATCAGCCGCAAGTTGATGAGCTTGTCCAGCGGTGGGAACATCGGTTTGCCGCCTCCCACAACGACGGGATGGATAACAGGACGGTATTCATCAATCAAGTCGAGCCGCATAAAACTCGCCGCAAGGCCAGCGCCACAAACCACCATGTCCTTACCGGGCTGCGCTTTCAACGCGTTGACCTCTTCGACAATGTTATCCTTCACTAGCCGAGCGTTCTCACCAACTTGCTGAAGGGTCTTTGAGAACACGACCTTGGGTATGCTCTGCCAGATGCGGGCGTACTCGATCACAAAGGCCGGCGCTGTGGGGTTGGTATGGGCGTTCATCCAGTGCGCTGCCATATTCTCGTATATTCGTCGCCCGTATAACTGGCAACCGAACTCCCTTTCCCGCTCGATGAAGAACTGGCGGACTTCCTCATCAGCATTACTCCAGTCGAGCGAACCTTTTGTATCCTCGACAAAACCGTCAAGTGACATGTTCAGACAATAGACTACTTTTCTCATGGCAGCACTCTCCCGGCTATTTTATGGAAAACTTCGCTGGAAACGACGCGGCTTTAACCAACGTAGAGGAAAGCGAAGGCTTTTCAGTATAACACAGATGTTCTAGTGGTCAACCCAAGAAGGCACTATGGGAGTTCAAAATTGACTGTCCGGTAAAGCTGGCCTCAACCTTCGACCTACGCAGCGTACATCAATTTCAACCCATCCAGTTTGCTGCGTAAGGTGAGTGAGAAGATTTAGTCTAGAATCATCTCAGCTATCGGAACTCCATACTCAGTACTTCGCATTCTATTCCCTGCCATCCATCATTCACAAACATGACATTCCCCACTAATAAAGAAACTTCCGATTCGCTAAAGTAGAGGCAGTCAGTTACTTAGGAGATGGGGAAAGTAATCATGGTAAACGAGTCCCGACCTTATAGTGCGTGGAATGTGGATGAAGTTGAATTTCCGCGTCACGGTTCAGTAGATGAGAAGCTCAAGTTTCTATTGAATTACGCTGTACTGGCCCCGTCGCTCCACAACACACAGCCATGGAAATTTACGGTACGCGGCAATGAAATCCGTGTGTTGGCTGACCTCACACGTCAGCTCAAAGTAGCTGATGTGGACGCCCGTGAACTTTATATGAGTGTGGGCTGCGCATTAGAAAATCTGTTGACTGCTGCGCTGCATTTTGGTTTTAGCACCAATGTCGCCTATTTCCCCGATCCTAAAGATGAAGTCTGGGTCGCAACCGTGACATTCAAGGAAACCAATAATACAGGTTCTTTGATTGACGCGGAACTTTTCCATGCCATTCCGCTGCGGCACACCAACCGCCAAATCTATGCCAACAAACCGTTGAATGATCGTGATGTGCAGCGTCTGCGTTCTTGTCTGAATGAGTCAACGCTTGCCCTGCAACTGACCGATGATAAAGAAGTCAAGCAGCAGATTGATGCCCTCGTGATCAGCGCGGACATTACCCAATTTGCTGATCCTGACTATCGGGAAGAACTCAATACTTGGATTGGCCAAGGCGAATTTGGCTATCGCTGGTTAATCGCCCGTGTTGGACAACTGGCAACAACCTACCTTGCCAGCCATCACAAACCGACCAAACCCGATGCCGATGTTGTCTTGAATGCCCCGATGCTGGCTCTGCTCAGCGCTACAGGCAATGACCGGATTGCGCAGGTTCAGTGTGGTCAGGCATTTGAGCGGATTGCCCTGCATGCCACAACCCTCAACATTGGTATTCAACCCCTCTCTCAAATTTTGCAGGTGGGCGAACTGAAGCCGGAACTATCAAAGTTGTTCAGCGACGCGGCAGCATACCCACAGATTGCTTTCCGTCTCGGTTATACGGATGTCGCACAGGATGCGACCTCACGCAAACAGATGAGCTCAGTCGTTACGTCTTAACGTCTCCGATGTATTGATCAAAGAATACATCCTCGCTATGCTAAAGAGGTGACCATCCCGGTTGCCTCTTTGCATTTGTGGAGATCAACATGGACGACAACATCACCGCGCCAATTGAATTTGATGACTTCATGAAAATTGATATGCGGGTAGGTACGGTACTCAAATGCGAACCCAACCCTAAAGCCAAAAAGCCGGCTTACATCCTCTCGATTGACTTCGGTTCGCTGGGCATCAAGACCAGTTCGGCTCAGATCACCCAGAACTACACACCAGAAATGCTCGTCGGTAAACAGGTTGTCGCGGTCGTTAACTTCCCCGTCAAGCGCATCGCAGGCATTGCCTCTGAAGTGCTGGTGCTTGGCGCATATTCCGCCGATAAAGATGTGGTTCTGCTTCAGCCTACACTCACGGTCGAGAACGGTTCGCGCATCGGATAAGCTCATCGTTAACAACACAATTGACAGTTTGTTCTATTCAGACTTTCGTTTTATACTGAATTTATATTAATTCTCTTTAAAGGAATGGTATGGTGCTTCGTGGCTATCAATTTTGCGACCATTTCACATGAACAGAAGAGCCGTATTCTGCAAATGCAAGAAGGACATTTTCTAGATGTTAAGTCTATTCAAATTGCCCCCAAAAGCCTAACAAAGACTTTGTCAGCATTTGCAAACACAGATGGTGGAGAATTGTATATTGGAATTTCTCAGGATGTTACAAAATCTAAAAACAGTTGGGATGGTTTTGCTAACCAAGAAGGTGCCAATGGTCATATTCAGTGCATAGATGAATTCTTTCCCTTGAACAACGGTTGTTCATATACCTTTCTGCAATGCAGTGATGAACTGACGATCATTTTGCAGGTTTCCATTCAAAAGACTAGAGACATCAAAAGTGCTTCAAACGATACGCCATATGTTAGAAGAGGCGCTCAAAATATTCCCATTAATACGCCTGAGGCAATGAAACGACTTGAATTAGACAAGGGAATAACATCTTATGAAACAAGTACGGTTGCATGTGAACTAGAAGTAATAACAAATTCAATTCCTATTATTAAATTTATGATCGACGTAATTCCAAGTCTAGAACCGATACCTTGGTTAAAGAAACAACAACTAATATTAAATCAAAAGCCAACCGTAGGCGGCATACTATTATTTGCTGAAGAACCTCAAGCAGTTTTGCCAAAACGTTGCGCTATTAAAGTTTACCGCTACAGAACTAAAGATATTCTGGGAAGCCGCGACACCCTTGATTTTGAACCAATTACAGTAGAAGGTTGTCTCTACGATCAAATCCAAGATGCTGTAAAAACCACGGTGAAAGTTATCGAGAACCTTGTAGTATTAGGCGTCACAGGATTTGAACAAGCAAAATATCCTTTTGAAACCCTACATGAAGTTATTACAAATGCAGTATTACATCGTGACTACAGTATTACAGATGATATTCACGTGCGAATTTTCGATAATAGAATAGAAGTTGAGAGTCCAGGCAAGTTAGCCGGACACATCACCGTGAAAAATATACTTCGTGAAAGTTTTTCAAGAAACCCATCTATTGTTAGGTTAATCCACAAATTTCCAAATCCACCTAACAAAGAAATTGGAGAGGGGTTAAACACCGCTTTTCAAGCAATGAGGAAGCTAAATTTAAAGGATCCAGAAGTTATTGAGAATGAGAATTCAGTTCTAGTAATGATTCGTCACGAACCTCTTGCATCAAATGAAACTATAATTATGGATTATCTCAAGTCACATCCGGAAATTAATAACTCTAAAGCACGAGAAATCTGTTTTGTCGGTTCAGAAACTTCCATGAAAAAAATACTTCAAAGAATGGTCTCACGAAACTTAATTGAACCGGTGCCAGGTCGCAAAGGCAAAGCTTACGCTTATCAACTTACTCATTAGCGTAGTTACGTCAAGTTGTTTCCCTAAAATCTAAATAATTTCACAATGCAATGCCTCTTGCATTTCACTTATGCAGCGCTTACGCATTTCCGATACTACTTCCGGTATGCTATGGGGGTCATAAAACTCAACCGCGCTGTTGACCGCTTATCTCCTCCTTACTTAATCTGGGCTACAATAGACAGTGAACAGGACTGATCAGCATCAATTGTTCGTGGTAACGATGCATGAGGACATAAACAAACCATTATGATGCGTTTTGACCGATTTACGGAACGTGCGCAGGATGCCATCGCACGAACCTACGAAATCTTGCAACGCTACGGGCATAATCAAGTTGATACCGAACACATCCTCTTGGCTCTGTTGGAACAGGGTGATGGGGTTATTCCACAAATTCTTGAGAAGTTAGGCGTTGATCTGGGTGGTATGCGTGGACGCCTTGATGAAGTGCTGCGTGCCAGCCCCAAAGCCGCCATCTATGGTGGGGGCAACGGCCAGTTATTCATGACACCGCGCAGCAAGCGGATTATCGACCTCGCTAACGAGGAAGCCAACCGCCTGCGTGATGACTATATTTCCACCGAGCACATTTTCCTCGCCATCCTGAGCGAGCGTAACACCGCCGTCAGCAAGATCATGACCGACAACCAGATTACCCGTGACCGCGTTACGGACGCGATCAAGGAGATTCGGGGTGGTCAGCGCGTGACTGATCCGCAGGCCGAGACCCGCTACCGTACACTGGAAAAGTACAGCCGTGACCTGACCCGCATGGCGATGGAAGGCAAGCTGGATCCGGTGATCGGACGCGATATGGAAATTCTGCGCGTCATCCAAATTCTGAGCCGGCGCACCAAGAATAATCCGGTGTTGATCGGTGAGGCAGGCGTGGGTAAGACCGCGATTGTCGAGGGCTTGGCGCAAAAGATCGCCAGTGGGGATATACCGGAACTGCTCTATGGCAAGAAGGTGATTTCACTGGACTTGGCCGGTATGCTGGCGGGCAGCCGTTTCCGTGGTGAGTTTGAGGAACGCCTCAAAGCCACCATCGAGGAAGTGCAGCGCTCGGAGGGTGAGATCATCCTCTTCATTGACGAGCTGCATCAGGTGGTCGGCGCAGGGGCAGCCCAAGGCGCGTTGGACGCCGGTAACATGATGAAGCCCGCTCTGGCTCGTGGTGAATTGAACGCCATTGGCGCGACCACGCTGGATGAATACCGTCAGTACATCGAGAAAGACAGCGCGTTGGATCGTCGTTTTGCGCCGGTGTACGTTGAGGAACCGGGCGTTGAAGATACAATCGAGATGCTGTACGGTCTGCGTGACCGTTATGAAGCGCACCACAAAGTGACCATCTCCGATGCAGCGATTGAAGCGGCGGTGCGTCTGTCCTCGCGCTACATCAGTGACCGGCGGCTGCCCGACAAAGCAATTGACCTGCTGGACGAGGCTGCGGCCAAGCTGCGCGTCGCTCTGTACTCCATGCCTCCCCACTTGAAAGACTTGAAGGAACAAATCGACCGTCTGGAAGCCGATGAAGAAGCGGCTGGTCTGGCACGCGATTATGAACGGGCTGCCGAGTACAAGATGGAGCGGATTCGCATCGGTGAAGAATACGACCGCGAACGCTACATCTGGCAGCAGGAGAACACGCTGGATGAAACCGTAGACGAGGACGACATCGCGCAGGTGATCGGCCAGTGGACGGGTATTCCGGTTCACCAGATGCTCGAGACCGAGAGCGAGAAACTCCTCCGCATGGAAGACGTTTTGCACTCGCGGATTATTGGACAATCAGCAGCCGTGACCGCGATTTCGGATGCGATCCGGCGTTCGCGCAGCGGTTTGAAAGACCCGAAGCGCCCCATCGGCTCGTTCATCTTCTTGGGATCGAGCGGTGTGGGTAAGACCGAACTGGCGAAGGCGCTGGCCGAGTTCATGTTCGATGATGAGGACGCGCTGGTTCGCGTCGATATGAGCGAGTACCGTGAACAGCATACGGTCAGCCGGTTGTTCGGTGCCCCGCCCGGATACGTGGGCTACGAAGAAGGCGGTCAATTGACCGAGGCTGTACGGCGGCGTCCGTACCGTGTGGTGCTCTTCGACGAGATCGAGAAGGCACACCCTGACGTGTGGAACGCCCTGCTCCAAATCTTGGAAGACGGACGGTTAACCGATGGTCAAGGGCGCGTGGTAGACTTCCGGAACACGGTGATCATCATGACCAGCAACCTCGGCACTGAGTTCGCCCGTAAAGGCGGCGTGCTGGGCTTCGTCCAAGGCGGCGACCAGCAGTTGGTGGTCGATCATCAGAAGATCGAGAAGGCCATGCGCGAGACGTTCCGACCGGAGTTCCTGAACCGCATTGATGAGATCATTATCTTCGCTCCGTTGAGCCTATCGGAAGTGGAGCAGATTGTTGACCTGCAGATGCGAGCGATCCTCGAACGGATGGCGGCGTCGGGTCTACAGGTTCACCTGACCGAACCGGCGCGGCGCTGGTTGGCCGAGAAGGGTTACGACCAGCAGTTCGGGGCGCGGCCTCTGCGCCGGGCGCTCCAGCGCTTCGTGGAGAACCCGCTGAGCATCCAACTGCTGAAGGGGAGCTTCCAACCCGGTGACTTGATCGTGATTGACGAGGTGAACGGCCAACTGGAATTCGTCCGTAATCAGGACGCCAGCACGGATTATGTGAACCTCCCACAAGATCAGTACATGGATAATCGGGGTCAGTAAGTACCCCACCCCTAGCCCCTCCCCAAAACACAGGGAGGGGAAAGATTTCAAATTTTGAGAGGCGTGCCTGAACGGGTGCGCCTCTTTTTTTGGCAATTTATTGGCAATTCTTCTCAAATTTCTTCATTTTCGCCACATTCACATGTGCATTTTTGGCGAAATTTGTGTCCATTCGGCGAATGGCCCGGCTAGAACTGCTGCACTTTTGGCGAGGGGTCTGCCGCCGCCAAGATTGCCAATCCCCAAGTCCTGAGTTCCGAGTACTGAGTTCAAACCATGCCCCGGCGGCAGCGGCGTTGAGAAAATGGCGGCGGCGATGGCGGCGGAAACATTTTTTACCACAAAGACACAAAGAAGAAGAGAGAAAAATACAGACTCAGTATAGAACAAATGAGCAATAAAAGTCAATTCGAATCCGGTTTGAAATGGATAGAAAAGACTAACCTTTGTGCTTGGCGTCGTATTCGGCTAAGGCGGCGCGAGATTCGGGTATGTCCATGAGTTCGAGGGCTTGACGGGCAGGTTTTGAGACTATACCAAATGGATGACTTAATAGCTCAATTAGTCGAGGAATTGCTTTCTGAGATTTCACTTTACCTAAAAATGCGCTAGCTAAATTTCGCATTTTCTGATTATTATCCTCCAAAACATCTAGTGCTGACCATATAGCTCTCCAATCCTTGCTATTACATAAGGCTTCGAATACTATCTCACGTACACTCTCATTGTCGTCATTGAGCATATTAAGCATTACAACCAAGACTTCTTCGCGCTCGATATCTTCTTCTCTTAGTGCCACAATAGCTATGAATCGTACTTGACTATCATTACTATTCATCATATCCAATAATACAGGTATAATACTTTGATAACTAAATGAATTCTCCCTTAACGCTATGGCTGCTGCTTGTTGCACATTTGGGGCATTGTCGTTTAGTGCTTCAAGCAGTCCAGACACTACAGGCTCATTTTGATTACTACTTAGCGCTTCGACGGCAGCTTCTCTTACATGTTTATTTATATCCTTAAGGCTTCTCAATAATGCAGGAACTACTCTCCAATCATCAATTCTTCCCAACGACTTGACCGCTGCTTTCCTAATATCCCTATCCTTATCCTCCAACGCTTGCAACAATCTTAATACTACTTTCTCGCCTTGATATTCACCTAACACTTCGACTGCGGCTAACTGTATAGCAGGTTCACGATCTTCAAGTTTTTCTAACAACTTTGCCACTACCCTCTCATCGTCCTTATACCTCAAATATTTGAATGTTTTGACCGCTCCTATTCGAATATCCAAATCCTCATCATCCAATAATTTCAGCAATTCTGTAAGAGCGCCTTTATATCCAAATGCGCGTATTCCAAACAAGGCTGACTGACGGATGTATTTGTCCCCTGTATTTAGCGCTTCTAACAACACAGGCAAAACCCGCTCATCTTGGCGCTCCCTCAAAACTCTAACTGCGGCCCATCGAACATCTCGGTCAACATTCTTCGCGACTTCTAACAATGCGGGCAAAACCTGCTCATCTCGGTATTTTCCCAATACATTGACAGCCTCAATCCGCAGTCGAGGATCACTAGCCCATAGTATCTTTAGCAACTCAGACAAAGCCTGCTCATTTTGACGCTCACCTAATGCTCTAACTGCTGCTATCCTCACTTTATTGTCATTGTCCCATAGCAGCTTCAGCAACTCAGGCAAAGCCTTCTCGTCTTGACGCTCACCTAATGCTCTAACTGCTGCTATCCTCACTTCATTGTCATTGTCCCATAGCAACTTCAGCAACTCAGACAACGTCTGCTCATTTTGAAGCTTACCCAATGCTCTAACAGCGGATATGCGCGCCTCTGGTTCATCGTCCCATACCGCTTCTAGCAGCCCCGGAATGGCTAGCTCGTCTTGGCACTCTCCCAGTGCCTTAACTGCTGCAGTTCGCACTTTACGGTCAACATCCCGTGACGCTTCTAGCAGCCCCCGTACTGCTCGCTCATCTCTATATCTGCCTAACACTTCAACTGCAGCTACCCGGACTTTCTCATCAATATCTTTCAAAGCTTGTAATATTCCAAACAAAGCTTGCTCATCTTGAAACTCACATAAGGCTTCAACAGTCGATATCCTTATATTCCAATCGATATCGTTTAACATTTTCAGCAGTGTAGGCATGACCCGCGTGTCGTCAATTGTTTTCAAGGCTTTGACTGCCGCTAATCGGATGTGATCGTCAGAGCAATCCAACCGTAGAACAGATAACGCTATTTCAAAGTTGGAATTCACCATGTTTATTAATGCATCAGTCACAGCTACTCGAACATACACATCACTATCTTGCAAAGCTTCCAGCATGGCTGGCAATGTTGTATTATCTCCAACAGTTCCTATAGTTTCGGCTGCAGCCACTTGCACATCCCATAAATTACTCTTGAGAGCCGCAATGAGAAAATTCAAAAAACCTTCAATTCTGAAGTATTTAATTAACTTAATACAACCAAGTACCAATTTGTTTTCGGTATTTAATACTAACCGCATCGTCTTAATCAAAGTAATTGAGTTAGCCAACAAAAAATTTGTCAGATGATATTCAATTCTCTCTGACACTTTATTAGAATATGCTTCAACTAGTATTGGTACGACTGGTTTCCCTACTTGTAAAAACTCATTATTTATAATTCTAATTTGGATATCTTCCGGTGCAGCTAAGAAATAATCAAACAACCCCTTAGTCGTTGGATTTGTAAAAACTTTTTGGTCATGATTTAGTGTCTGGGGTAATCGCTGTAAAGCATCCCGAATAGGTTGTAATCTTCTCTCTGTTAACAGGTGATCAGTAGAATAGCCATCATCAACCCAACTTTGTACAGCTAATTTCATCTCTTGAATAACGCGTATATCTTTTTCAACATCTTTAATCCAATTAACTAAACGTCCCCAACTAGTCAGCAGGGCTTCGTGAGCGACTTCGACATAGGGTATTTCACCCAATTTTTCGGTGTCGACACGCAAAACACGTGCATGATTAATCAAGGCTTCAACCAAACGCGATGAGGCAGATTGACTGGTTAGAACCGATTCTATTTCGCGTTTGCGAGTCGGTGTGCCGCGCTCATCGACGTGAACAAGTGCTTGGAAAACACGAGCAAAAGCATTTTGGGCCTCTTCATCAAGCGTTTTGAAAACTTCCTCAGCATGAGCGCCAATAGCGCCTTTAACCCCGCCAATTTCTTGATAGGCGGCAGCGGTTAAAGTATTTCCGACACGACGTTCGTATAGCTGCTCTAAGGTGTACTGTAACAACGGCAATGCACCTGCCTGAGCATTTTTGTCGTCGCGCAGATCGAAGATAATGTCCGAAATCAAACCTGCTTCAAAACTGAGGCCAGCGGCAGCGGCGGGTTTTTCAACCGTATTCCGTAAATCAGCAATGCTCATTGGCAGGACAGAGCGATTGTAGGACTGCACCAAGCGGCCCAATTCAGGGTAATTCATGGGGCGGTCATAAAAATCAGCACGCATGGTGAGCAGCACGAGCACGGGACTATCAATTTGGGTCACAGCGTTTATCAGAAGGTTAATGAACTGCTGACGTTCTTCCTCCGGCACGCCTGTCATAAACAACTCTTCGAATTGGTCAATGTAGAGAACGACTGGATGCTGGGGTAAGGTTTCAGCCGTTGTCAATAAACCGATACCATTCGGATGGCTTAAATCCTCATCAATCACCTTATTGGACAAGGTACGTCCGGGAGCGCTGTAGAGAACTTTTGCCAGCGCTTGAACGGGATGATCGCCGGGAACCATCGGCTTGAGGTACGTCCATTGATCGCTGCCGGAAATATCTTTGCCCGCTTTCAAACGGGGTAACAAACCGGCCATAACGACGCTGGATTTGCCTGATCCGCTGGCACCGATGACAGTCAAGAAAAGGTCTTTGCGATCTTGAATACGGGCGTTGACCGCCTGTAACAGTTCGGTGATCAATTTGTCGCGCCCGAAAAAGTCGGCTACGTCGCGCTCGGTGAAAGCATTGAGTCCTTTATAGGGGTTGCGGGGCGTGACTCCCGCTGGCAGTGTAACGGCTGTAGGTGCGGGCATGACTAAATCAGGGCGTTTGCCTCCCAAGGCATTGAATAACACCTGGCGATTGAGTTCGTATTTATCCCCACGCATGTCAATGTACTGCGTTTTGACCTTATCAATCGGCACACAATCATGCCATTTGTCACCGTCTGCCCAGATGGGATAGATGGTACAGCCTTCTACCTCGGCGATGGCAATTTCACCCTGCACGTTATCCGAAGCGTAAGAAGCAGGTGTGACCACATAAATCACGGCGAAGGCATCCCGCAGCGCTTGACGAATGCCTTTTTCCCAATTGATGGTGCCCGGGCGCAAGCCTTCTTTGTCAATCCAATAAATAATTCCTTGAGCCGCCAAGTCTTTGCGCAGAACATTCACGAAGCCTGCATCTTTAGTGGCGTAAGAGATGAAAACGTGGATTTTGTCAGCCATGAGAATTATTCCAAGTGGATCGAATGTTGTACTGACAATAATAGTAATCGCAAATTGGGTTTGGGGCTACAAAGGGGATGTGGATCAAGGCATGGGAAAAGCGGGCAAGACATGTCTTGCCCCTACAAGGGGAAGTTGCGATGGCGGCGCAATCAGGCCGATTTGCTGGCGCGGCGCTTTTCGATGAAGGCCATGCCCTCTTCCCGCGAGGCAACAATCGCAAACTGATCGTGCAGCACCGGCATCTTGTTCATGACCTCGATAAAGGCTTTGATCATGGTGTTTTTGGATACAAGTACCGCTATATCAAAGTTGGGCGCAAGCGTTCGCGTCCGATTGGTGAGCGCACCAAAGATGTTGGAGGGAATAGCGTTGGATTCGGTGAGATCGATCAGGGCATTAACCGTGTGATCAGGCACCTCGGCACACATTGCGGTGCCCTTGCTGTAGATTTCGTGCAACTCATCCAGCGACCAGCGGCCCTCAACCTCCCAGAGCACCACCTGTTTCGAATCATCGTACCAGCGGATTTGGATTGGCATCTAACCTCTATCTATTCGCTAAATATCACGATTCGCATCGCAATATTATGATTAACTGTCCTATCCATCCAAGCGATAAGGTGCCAAACGGGCACTTCATGAGGTGCCGGATTCAAGCTGGCTGGCTTGGCGCTGATGAATAAAGGCCAAGGCATCCTCGAAGGAATCGTAGAGCGCAAATTGATCGCGCAGGGCGGGCATTTTCATCATGATGTTGATGAAGACCTTGATCAAATTGCTGGTAGAGACGATCACGATCATGTCAAAGTTGGGCGCTTGGGTGCGGCGGCGGGTGGTCAAGGCACTGAAGATGTTGGCCGGGACAGAGTTGGCTATGTGCGTCATATCAAGAAGGGCAATGACCTTGTGGTCGAGGACGGTCATACACATGTTATGGCTGGTGGTGTAGATGCTGTGGAGTTCGTCAATCGTCCACACCCCTTCAAACTCCCAGAAAACAATGGTTTGGGTTTCGTCGTACCAGCGGATTGAGATCGGCATTTTCCTTTTGTCCCAAGCTAACATTACAATTTACATACTAATCTTAATTATAACGAAATACTTGTAATTGAATCCTTGAGGTTGGTCGGTTGTGTCCGGTTCGGGATGGGGTACAGCGCGTTATAATCAACGCACTGAATGATCAGGAGGTCAAGATGTCAGATGCGGAACTGCGCAATCAATTGGTGAGAATGCTGACGGTACAGCAGGCCCATATGGGGCTTGAGGATGCGGTGAAGGCCTTCCCGGCAAAGGATTACAACACGCGGCCCCCGAATGTGGAGTATACGTTCTGGCATTTGCTGGAACATCTGCGGATTACACAGTGGGATATTCTGGATTACTGTCGCAATCCGAACTACAAGGAGCTGGAATGGCCGAAGGGGTACTGGCCGGCCAAGGATGCGACGACTGACGCCGCAGGCTGGAATCATACCTTAAACCAGTTCATCGCGGATCGGGATGCGCTGGTGGCCATCGTGCAAAATCCGCAGACCGACTTGTATGCGCAAATTCCACACGGGGCTGCGGGGCATAACATCCTGCGGGAAATTTTGGTGGTGGCAGACCATAACGCCTATCACATCGGGGAGTTGGGCATCCTGCGGCAGGTGGTCGGGAACTGGTAAAACTGCTTCATTTACATACGGGGAAATGCTGCTAGCCACTTCGATATTTGCGGCATTTCCCTTCCCTTCGCATCTCAACAACTCCCAGACAAATCGTTTAACTTCCGCTCAGAATGGCCTAAATCGGCGTTTATATTGGCTTCAGAAATTCTTCATTTGCCAGAACTATACCAATTGACGGTCAAAGATTTCGGGTACAAGAAGAATTTGTAAGCGACCCCGAAGTCTTTGATCAGAATGCCGTGGTCAATTTCAAATAGGGAGGAATATCATGATCACGCGGAAGTTCGTTTATGGTGGAGTCATTGCGGCAGTGGTAACGGGTTCAGCACTGGTGGTGAACGCACAGTCCAATACAACGCCCAGCCATCCCAGCGGACTATCGAGTAGTAATTTCTTTCAATTGGTACAGCGTTTTGATGTTGGTTTCGGTAAATTCATGTTTGCTCAGGCAACGGCTACACCTCAACCAGCAAAGCCCACCCCCGCCCCAACGGCAGCACCGACGGTCGCTCCAACGGCTGTTCCACAATCGGCCTACCTCGGCGTACGGGTGGAAGATACCGCTAAAGGCATCGCGGTGATGGATGTGATCGCCAGTTCACCAGCGGATAAAGGCGGCCTCAAGATCGGTGACATTATTCAAAAAGCAAACGGCACAGCAGTTAAGAACGTGATGGAGTTCGCGCAGGCCATCCTCAAGATGAAGCCGGACGAAAGCTTGAAGCTGGATGTGATGCGGGCGGACAAGGCCACGGCATTGACGATCAAACTGGGCGGTGAAGACATGACAAAGGCATTCAAGCTGCCATCCATGATGCCCTATGACGGAATGGATTATGACGCTGCTAATAAGGCATGGAACGTCTTCCAACTTTCGGATCATAGTTTGCTATACAGCGCGGGACTGCGCAGCGGTGACGTGATTACCGGATTCGATGGCAAGATAGTCGCGCCAGCCGACTTCCAAGCATACCGTGATGGGCTAAAGGCGGATGCCAATATCAAGCTGACGGTCAAGAGCGCGGGCAAGGAAAAGAGCGTCACCATACCGGCAGCGTCATTCAAGACACTGGATGACTTTAACTACAACGGTAACGGCTTGCTGATTGACGTACTGCCAGCGGGGAACGTCAGCAGTCCCAAACTGGACAGCCTGTCGCATGTGACACCGATCAACGCGATTGCCTATGACGGCAAGAACTGGCAGGTTTACAGCGTGGTGGACGGCAGCAGTTTGCAAAAGAGCGGCTTGCAGGCCAACGATCAGATTACCAAATTCGACGGCAAGGCCTATGATCCGCAAACCATGCGCGAATGGGTTGCCAAGCTGGCGGATACCGCCACCATCAAACTAACAGTCGAACGCGGCGGCAAGGCACAGGAAATCAGCGTTCCAGCAGCCGATTTGACCGGATTGTATCTGATCGGTGACAAGAGCAGCGCCCTGTTCTTCGGGATGCCGGAAAATGGTTTCAAGCCGACCTTGGGGATCGAAGCGGTCAATCTGACAGACGCGATTGCCAAGGATCGCAAACTGAAGCTGACAACCGGCGCATTGGTGACCCTGCTGCAACCGAAGTCGGTCGCTGAGACAGCGGGTTTGCAAAAGGATGACATTATCACCGCCATTAGCAGCCAGAAGATCGACGCGCAGCATGACTTCAACAGCGTGATCAGCGCACTCAAACCGGGCGAACAAATCACATTGGATGTGGCGCGCGGCGATAAGACGGTGCAGTTGAAGGCGACACTGCCGCAGCCGGACGTGACGGGTGAAATCCCCCTCTTGATCCCGCCCCTATAAACAATTGACCGGAGTGGCCTTTGCATCCACGCATGAGCTACAACCCTAGATTAAGCGTCCGATGTTTGTCACAGCATCGGGCGCTTTTCTAATACATCTCAGACGCTTTCCAAAGTAAAGTTTCGCCTCGGCTTCGCGTCTATATAGTGTCGGCAATTGCAAGACACCCAAGTGCGGAGGCTATCATGACTGATACAACATTTGATCTCATAAATCAGTTGGCGAATGAGCGTAATTTCCTTTATCGTCTTGCCGGGAAGCAGCATATCACTGAAACCCAGCTGAACCGCATTCATGAAATTGAAGGTCGTCTCGCAACCTTGTGGGATGCCCACCGTCGTGAGTTGGTCGCCAGCCGCCGCCCCGAACGTTATCAAGACGCGATCAGCCGCGCGGCCTAAAACAAAAATCGTAGGTCATGAAAATGAGAGCGAGTCCCAGTGGACTCGCTCTTTTGATTCTTTGGGGGATAGGGTTTGATTGATGGGTCTAATAGGATTGAATAGCACCAATAAAACAATGCCAATACATACCCCCACCCTAACCCTTCATCAGCACGTTCGCAGGCTCACTCCGGTGAAAGCCCGTAAACGAGGGAGGGGACCAAGCGGGCAAGATATATCTTGCCCCTACAAAGACTGGTTACGTATCAAGAACACCCCGAAACAACCTCAGGCGGTGAGGTGGACGGGTAAGGCTTTAAGGCCGCGCACATTGACCGCGCCGCGCCACTGCAACTGGTCAGAGGGCGTGGCAAGATGTAGATGCGGATAACGGTCTAAGAGCGCTTTGAGGGCGATCTTACCTTCCATGCGGGCTAAGGGCGCACCCAAGCAGTAATGGACACCGAGACCAAAAGCCAGATGGCGGTTGGGCTGGCGGGTAATATCAAAGGTATCGGCGTTCTCAAAGACCGATTCGTCACGGTTGGCAGAGGCGGTGCTGACCAAAATGGTGCTGCCGCGTGGAATGACTTGTCCATGCAGTTCGACATCTTCAGTCACCCAGCGGGGCGCGATTTGCTCGACCGGATTGGTGTAGCGCAGGATTTCTTCGATGGCACTGTCCATCAAAGCGGGATTTTGCTGGAGCTTTTGTAGTTGATCGGGATGTTCCATAAAAGCAAGCGTGCCATTGGCGATGAGGTTGACGGTGGTTTCGTGGCCTGCCAAGAGCAGCAGGAAGATCATGGATACCAACTCATCTTCGGAAAGGCGGTCGCCGTCCTGCTCGGCACGAACCAAGCCGGTGATAAGATCATCTTGCGGATCGGCGATGCGCAGAGCGATCAGGCGGCGGAAGAACCTGACCATGCGATAGATGTTAGGAAGCTGCATCACAGTACGCCAACCGAGCGACGAAATACTTTCCAAGAATTCGGCTGACCACTCATGAAACTTAGCACGGTCTTTTTCGGGCACGCCCATCATATCGGAGATAATGGTCAGCGGGACTTGGAGGGCGAAGTCATGAACGAGATCAACGGTTGGCTTACCCGCCATTTTATCCAGCAGGCCGTTACTAATCTGTTCCATTTTATCGTTCATCTGCTCGATCATGCGCGGAGTGAAGGCTTTGTGTACCAAGTCACGCAGACGGCGATGATCGGGGTCGTCCACCGAGAGCATCCCGTTCTGGAAGGACACCATCAGCTTGGGCATCAGGCGGTCAATGATGGATGGGCCGCCCGTCTGTACTTTGCGGCGGTCGTTGGAAAAGCGCGGGTCTTTGAAGACCTGTACCGCGTCATCATAACGGGTAATGAGGTACGACGTTCCAAACATAAAATGTTGAATGGTGATGAGTGGGTCGTTTTTCCGCAGATGTTGATAGGTGGGATAAGGATTGGCACGGAGTTCAGGCGCGGCGAGGTTCAAGGTCATTGTCAAAGATTTTCCTATGGCTTCTTAGTCGGGAACTGCTCAGTGTTCCAATGATATACCCGTTCAGGTGGTGGCAGCATGAACGTCTATTAAGCAAAAGTTCCCTATCTCCCCAGCCCTCTTTCCCCATTGCACCCCACGGGAGGCTTCGCACTGGAGAAAGAGGGGGCAAAGACAAGCTTGTGAGTTTGCTCACATTTGAGTTAAAAAGGTTATAGGCTGAGGCAATACCCCAGCCTTACACAGAAATCGAATGCGGTTTAGGGCTTTAAGCGGAATTGAGAGAGCATATCACCCAAAGGTGTCGCAGCAGTACCATCCAACGGCAGCCAATAAAGGGTTACCGGAACAGCAGCCCGCTGCGCCTTGCCGTCCATGTCATTGAGGACATCCAACGTGCCATTGCCGATGCCTTCCACCCATTTATCCATATTGGCGATCTGGCTGAAGACCAAGGCTTGTCCATCAATGGTCGCTGCCATACGACCGATCACGTAAGCCGATGCAGTATGAACGACCTTGTCTTCGCCCGTGGCTACATTGAGGCGGTGAATGCTGACTTCGTAGCTAGGGATTTCGAAATCCGAACTACCGAATACCGCCGCGATCTTTTGCTTCTGATCGGCGGTCAAATTGGCGGCGAGATTGCCGGTTTGCTTGCGCGTGCTGTAAAACAAATCGCCACCGGGTGACCATACGAGTTGATCAGGCGGTTCAGCGGTCTTGACTTCTGTAAGCTGCTGGGTCGAAAGATCGATCAAGACCAGCGAATAGTTGGGCAGTGGTTCGGCATAAGTGCTGCGAACAGCGGCTAAGGTCTTGCCATCATTCGCCAAGACGGGACGTGCCACCTGCTGCTGAGGCGTACCGGGCTGAGGGGTTAACAAGGTATCTCCGGCTAGAGGAGTATCCTGTCCACCCTGTGGCGCGTATAAGGCTAAACCGCCACCAGAACAGGTCGAGCTGTGAAGAATGCCGTAATCGGTATATCGCAAGACCACAGCGTTGCCACCAAAACCAGCGTCTTCCCAGTATTCTCCATCCGCAGGATAGGGTGAGCCCCCACCACAGCCGACGCCATGAACAAAGGTGCCGATGACTTCTGGCGCGGCTCCTGCTTCCGGCGCCATGCGCTTGATGTCGACTTTGTAGGGCTGGCTAGCATCGGTAGGCAATTCGCCTGAGCCGACGAACATGATTTGCCCGTCGGGCGTCCAGCTCACAGGGAAACCCGCTTCGAGTTTGCCCGTCTCCAACAAGACCGGAGCGCTCTGGCCGCTGGCATCGGCGACGGCGATGTGAGGCTCAAATTGGTCGTCATAAAGGATATAGGCCAGTTTGGTGGCACCGGGATTCCATTCAAGGCTCAAGATGCCTTTATTGGCCGGATTGGTAATCGTCACTGGCGCGTTGGCACTCATGATCACGATGTTGCCATCTTTTACGGCTGCGAAGGCTGGCGCAGCACCTTGGGCGTGAACACTCATCCCAACGAGGCTCACCAGTGCCAGCAGTGCAGCAAATATCGGTTTAAAGTGTTTCATAGAGACCTCCTATCTAGACCAAAACCAAGCGCATTATAGGTTGCGTTCAGATGAATTGTAATGCACGTTTACCCTACGTTCTGTCCGCGTTGAATGTTCCAAAAACCTCAAATGTTCAACTTGATGTAAAACCTTAACAGCATTCGATTATGTTTATAGAATGGTTAAACAGATTACAAAATTGATAGGCGTTGTTACGAAGCAAATCCTCATTTCTTTGGACAGCGGCTATTTAAGGCACTTGTATTAAAGATCAATTATCAACCAAAAGCTACCAACTAAAGACTGAAAAGTGAGGTTAGGCATACCATCATGCGTGTGGGCTTTATTTACAATATCGCCACCGAGGAACTTTTGCGCGAACGTCCTGAAATGACGCTCCGTGATTCAGACGCTATCGAAACCATTGAGGAAGTCACCCGCGCGCTGCAAGCAGGCGGGCATGAAGTGGTCTGCATGAATGCTGACGCGCATCTTCCGGCCAAACTGACGCAGGAAAAACTGGACTTCGTGTTTAACATCGCGACCGGCGTATGGGGGGAAACCCGCCAAGCGCATGTGCCCGGGATGCTGGATTATCTACGAATTCCCCATACTGGCCCCGGTGTGCTCGGGGAAACCATCTGCCACCACAAGTTCATGCAGAAGTACGTCTTCGCCGCACTGGGGCTGCCGACCGCGCCCTATCAGATGTTCCATACAGGCAGTGAACCGCTGGACGCCAAGCTGCAATTCCCGCTGATCTGCAAGCTGCCCTCCGAGGGCGCGAGCATGGGCTTGGATTACGGCTCAGTGGTACATGACGAATCAGCGCTGCGTGAACGGATTGCGTTCCTCATCCACATTTACAACGGACCGGTGCTGGTCGAGCAGTACATTGATGGGCGTGAGTTCACCGTCGGCGTATTGGGGAATAATCCGCCCTATGCCCTGCCCATCGCTGAACTGGAATTTTTCGGCAAGCTGCCAATCCGACTCGACCAATTAGAAGACTCAAACTTCGAACTGCTCAAGCAGGCCACCGGACGTGACCTTGAATTGGTGGAGATGGAAAGCCGTTCGAACGTCCCCGCAAATCTGCCGCCGGAACTGGACGCGCGGATTCAAAAGCTGGCGATTGCGGCATATCAAGCGGCAGGCTGTAAAGATTGGGCGCGAATCGACCTGCGGATGGATAAGGACGGCAACCTATACGTATTGGAAGCCAACCTTGGCCCGGGCATCGCGTCAGACTGTGTGTTTGCCCGCTGTGCTTTCGCTCTAGGTTGGAGCTTCGACAAGCTGGTGAATACCATTCTGAACCATGCCGTCGAACGCTATCGTGATGCGGGCAGCGAAAAGATCAACACCTACCTCGGTTCGTTGGCGGCTGAACGCGAAAAGGCCTAAACCCATTATTGTGTAGGGGTTTGTCGACGGCAAATCCCTACTCAACCCTGTTTGATACCAATCTCAACACTTGGCCTACGATGATTTGTTAGAATAATAGAATCTACAAATATCATTGAGGCACACATGACGCTCCGACAAACCGCCGAGACTTGGCTCCAACAGACTTTAGGCGCAGACGTGACCTTTCGTGATGGTCAGTGGGAAGCCATATCGGCGTTGGTCGAAGCACGGGAGCGAACGCTCGTCGTTCAACGCACGGGCTGGGGCAAGAGCCTTGTGTACTTCATGGCGACGCGTCTGCTGCGCCAACAAGGCGAAGGCACGACGCTGCTGGTCAGTCCGCTGCTATCCTTGATGCGTAACCAGATACAAGCGGCGCGGCTGTGGGGATTGCTAGCGGAAACCATCAACAGCACCAATGTCGAAGACCATGCCATTGTGCAGAAAGATTTGCTCGACGGTCAAATCGATCTGCTGTTGATCTCGCCTGAGCGGCTAGGGAACGAGCGTTTCCAGAGTGAGGTGTGGCCCAAGCTGCGCCAACAGGTCGGCTTGATGGTGATCGACGAGGCGCACTGTATCTCGGATTGGGGGCACGACTTCCGCCCGAACTACCGGCGCATCATGCACATTCTGGATGACCTGCCCTCACGAACTCCGGTGTTGGGTACGACCGCGACTGCGAATGATCGGGTGGTCAAGGACGTGAGCGAGATTCTGGGGGCGACCATGAATATCCAGCGCGGGCCGCTGACGCGGGACAGCCTGCGCCTGTATAACTACAGCGAACCGCTCGACCATGCCACACGCTTGACGCTGCTGGCGCACCTCATGAAAACCATTCCGGGCTGCGGCATCATCTACTGCACCACGACCCGCGACTGCCAGCTTGTGGCCGAATGGCTGCAATTACAGGGCGTGGAAGCGCAAGCCTATTACGCGGATGTCGAGGAAGATGGTGAACAGACGCGGGTTGAACTCGAAGAACGGCTGCTGAAAAATCAGTTGAAGGCGCTGGTGGCGAGCGTGGCACTGGGGATGGGCTTTGATAAGCCGGATTTGAGCTTCGTCATTCATTACCAGCAGCCGGGGAATATCATCAGCTATTACCAGCAGATTGGCCGCGCCGGACGCAATATCAGTGAAGCGCATATCATCCTGATGCACGGCCCCGGTGACGAGGATATTCAACAGTATTTTATTGACACGGCCTTTCCAAAACCCAAGCAAATCGAGAGCGCGATTCATGCGCTGCAGGAGAACGGTGCGCTCAAGCAGATGGAACTCCAGCGGTACGTCAACGCCAACAAATCCACGCTGGATAAGATTCTGATCCATCTGGAAGTGGAACAGATTGTTGAGCGAGATGACGACGGCGCATTTCATTTGCGGGATGCCACCGCCCGACCGGATTATGAGCGCTGGGCACTGGTCACCGAGCAGCGCAAAACCGAGATGGCGCAGATGCGCGACTACATCAACCACGAGGGCTGCTTGATGCGCTTTATCGCTGAAGCACTGGATGATCCGACCAATGTGCAGCCCTGCAGACGCTGCAAAAACTGCCGCAGCAGCCAGAGTAAATTTCAGCCGGACGCGCGAATTGTGGACGTGGCACGACGCTATTTGCACGAAGGCCGACCGTTAGCCGTCGAACCACGCAAACGCTGGCCGTCCGGATTACCTAATATGAAGCGTACGATCATCGAACAGGTCAATCAACCGGGCGTGGCACTGTGCGGATATTATGACAGTGGCTGGTCAGAACTGGTTAAAAAGGGACGCTTCGAAACCAACTTCTACAATGAAGACCTTTTGCGCGAGTCGTTGACTGTCCTGCAAGGGCATTTCTCCACGCTGGAAAAGCCGCCGACTTGGGTGACGGCGGTGCCATCCTTGCGGCGTCCGACACTGGTGAGTAACTTTGCCACCCGCTTGGCGAAGGCGCTGCGGTTACCCTATCTGCCTGTGCTGACGCACGTCCGGCAGCATCCCGAACAGGCCAGCCTGCGCAACAGCTACCAGCAAGTGATGAACGTCTATAACGTATTCAAAGTGCAGGGCGATGTGCTGCCCGCGCCGGTGCTGCTGATTGATGACGTGGCAGACACCCGCTGGACGCTGACGGTTGCCGGAGCGCTCTTACAGAAAAATGGCAGCGGATTGGTCTATCCGTTCGTTCTGGCAACGACGAGCGCTGATTAAAGGCTGCGGTTCGCTCAAATAATGCAGTCCCACATGTGAAGCGTATGCTATTCAGCGTCCGGTGGACACTGCTTAGTGTGCTATACTGTGGATATAGGGTGACAAGCATTCACAATCACACGGAGGTTTTCAGACATGGACGAAAGACGCCAACGAACCCTTCAAGAATTACAACGTGATTTGCAGACCATCCAACCGGCCGATCCACTGATCAAAGATCGGATAGATCGCCTGAATGACGAGGTGAACCGCGTCATCAACGACCCGACGATCACCGGTGAGGCAGAAGTCCACAGTCTTCAACACGCCATCCAAGAAGCGCTCGAATCGTTCGAAGGGCATCATCCTGATTTGACCGAAGCCCTGCGCATCGCGATCAATACGCTGGTCAACGCAGGCATCTAGGTGAACTATGGGCAGGGGTTTGCCGACGGTAAACCCCTGCGGAACATACCCGCCTCTTATACCCCAAATCCCTCATGAATAGGCGTTTCGTCGTCAGGATCACCATTGTAATTGATGGTCAATTCTTCGCCCTGACGCACGGGTTTCACCGCCGTAAAGATGATTTGCTGCGCCTCGAAATCCCGTTTGAAGATGACATTGGCATGATAAGAATGGTTCTGAAAGCTGCCATAGCCTAAGGCCATCGCATAATTGTCGTCATCCCACAAAAAATAATAATTTGCGAGCACGGTGGCTTCAAGCGCATCTTCCTGCGTGACCGGAATCAAAATGACCGGACAGCGCTCAGTCACTTCTCCTGCTGCAATATCACGCGCGGCGAGCAGCCCTCGAATGCCTAATGTCGGTGAAAGACCTACTTCAACCGGAATATCCATCGTTTCTCCCGCAATTCATGGATTGTTTTGATAAACCGCGTCTATTATCCACAAAGCGTTGTATTCGACTGCTTTTTAGGTAGATGTTCTCATCATTCTCTGTATTTCTGGTCTTTCGTCCAAGTCATAACCTAACCTTTGGCTGTACAAACCATCGTTCACGCACGGCTACACTGAAGTACAAAGCGCAAAGGAACCAATATGCCAAACTCAATGATGCAAGCGGTTCGGGTTCATCAGTATGGCGGTGTTGACCAACTTCAACTCGAAATGATTGAACGTCCGCAGCCGAAAGCTGGAGAAGTGCTGGTTCGGGTTCATACAGTTGGCGTGCTGCCTGCGGATTGCAAGACACGGCAAGGTTATTTCAAGGCTTTCAGGCCGATGACCTTTCCCTATATCCCCGGCAGCGCGTTCGCGGGCGTTATCGAGAAAATTGGTTCGGGCGTGACGACTTTCAAAGTTGGACAGGCGGTTTTCGGACGGACGAATAACGGCGCATCGGCTGAGTATTTGACGGCAGATATCGAAACCATCGCTCTAAAGCCCGACGCAATTAGCTTTGCTGAAGCGGCGACCATCTCCGGCGGCGCGACTACTGCATGGTCAGCCCTGTTCGACAATGCGGATTTGCAAGCGGATCAAAAGGTGTTGATCCATGCAGCTGCAGGCGGCGTTGGTCTATTCGCCGTGCAGTTCGCCAGATGGAAAGGGGCGCACGTCATTGGCACAGCCTCAGCGGACAACGTGGACTTTGTGCGGTCACTGGGCGCAGAACAGGTTGTTGATTACAGAGCCACGCCTTTCGAGGACAACATACAAGATATGGATGTGGTGTTGGATGCAGTGGGCGGCGATACGACTGACCGTTCGATGAAGGTGCTCAAACGCAGGGGTATCCTCGTTTCACTGCTAGGGCAGCCTAATCAAGCGAAAGCGGAGCACTATGGCATCCGCGCCATCAGCAACAGCGTCACCCAACCTTATCCGTCTACCCGCTTGTTAGAGACAATCGCGCAGATGATGGCCGAAGGTCTTGTTAACACGGCTATTGCTGAGGCGTTTCCATTCGCAGAGGTACGGCAAGCTCATGAACGCGTCGAAACGGGTCGCAGCCGCGGGCGCGTCATCTTGCAGATTGCAGAATGATTGAAATAAGTGATCAGTTCCCGTAGGGTGTGGTATCACGGATAATGAGGTTATCGAAATCAGCGGTCGTGCCATTATCCATGCCAAGTGCTACGGTTCCGCCCAAGGTCTGAGCTTTCTCAACCGCCGTAATAAAATGACCGTCCGCAAAAAATGCGATCCGCTGCTTGTAGGCGATGGCCGTCAGGGTTATCCACTCCGGCAGCGTGTTACCGGCGGTGAGGAGCAGATCATCATAATAGGAGATGTCGTGCGTGCTGTCCTGATAGCGGACGATGACGCTGATGGTGTCATCAGGATTGCGACGCAGCCCAAACTTATAGCCATTAACTGATGATCCGCCCAAGCTCAAACTCGAACGCACACCGAGCCATGCTGTGCCAACGGATTGTGGCAGCCGAATGTCGATGCTGGCGAGAAAATCACTCGAATCGGCGTAATTGATCTTGTCTTCACCCGCACCAAAGAGCTGCGCACCTACATCGCTGCGGATGATCCGGAAAACCGGCGCACTTTCGTACGTCATGTGTAAGAACTTTTGATGAACCGGCGCACCCATGTCAATAACAAATTCTCCAGCAGCGCGGGCGGCATTGACCCAATAGACGCTGGTTCGGAACTGATCATCAAAGTTTTCGCTGAGATCGCTAGAGGGTTCACGGAACGAACGAGCATAGACCTGCTGCTGCAAAGCCAGAGCAAAGCGGGCGCTGGCATTACTACTGGCGGCGGCTTCGGTAATCAGGCAGTCATCCAAGCGGAGGGCGTCGCCGGTACGCGTGTGAAAACTGATGTCGCCTCTTGACGGCAAACCGCTAACAGTCTCCTCAAAAAGAAGCTGCCCGTTGCGAAAGATCTGTAAATGATCGCCAATAAAGGAGACACTCAAATCATCCCATACATTCAAGGCGTAACCATTGGCAATCGAGCGGCTGAACATGACTGTGCCGCTACCATCAAGCTGTTGGATCAGTAAATTCCCTTTGTCGAAAGTCAGAGCGACACTGCCGCTGTCACTCTGCCGGATACTCAAAATGTAACCGCCCTCTTCAACCCAGACCCGACAGATCAGCGATACGTCGCGAAGGGGTGTTGTAGACGGTTTGACGGTCACATTGTTCTGCATGCGCAAGTACAGATTGCCATTGTCACTGCCAATGGTCGTACCGCTGGGGCTAGTGGTCTGCCACGTTCGTGGTAATCCCGTCGCTTCGAAGTGTTGGCTGGATGGATCAGGCCGTTGAATGATGATGTTATCCCAACGCACGGGACGATAAATGCTGTTGGTCTGCAACAGGATAGCGCCACCGCCAAGCTGCGGCGTGTTCAGGTCCTCTACAGCCATCACCAACTGATTGTTCAGATAGACATAGGTGCGACTGCCCTCAATCCAGATGCGAACTTCGTACCACTTCTGCTCCCCGATGTTGACATCAATTCGCCTGAGCGAGCGTTCCGCATCACGATTGGTAATATCCGGCTTGTCCCCATTGCGTCGTAAGATCATCGTCCCCGGCAGAATGTCCAGCGCATTGTAACCCGTCTGGCAGTTATTGAGATCCGCACAGCGAAAGATGACGCGCGCACCGCCACTCTGACGGTCAAGGTTGATATTCAAACTGATGACCAGATTACCAAAGTTCGGTGACTGCCAATCGGGTTGTTTACTTCCTAAAATGACAATGGGCTGTTGGAGCGTACCCGTTCCAACCAGCACGTTTTCGCCACCGTCATTGACCACCTGCCATGCTGCCGAGTCATAATCCCAACCGTCGAGTGCATTAGGGTCTTCAAAGTCGGCCACAAAGGGCAGTTGTCCCGACGGATTTGGCGTGGGCGTTGGTTGAAGGGTCGGCGTTAAGGTCGGCCCTTCCGGTGTGGACACCGTCGGTGTGAGTGTCGAGGTAGCAGATGGCGTCAGAGTTGATGTCGGTGTCGTGCTGGGTGTCGTGGTGGAGGTTAGTGTCGCGCTCGGCGTAGCCGTAAATGTCGGCGTATCACTCGGAGTTGGCGTGTAGGTGGTGGTTGGAGTTGAGGTGGCAGTCGCCGTACTGGTCGCGGTTGGTGTGTAACTCGGCGTATCGGTCGGCGCTAAAGCCAAGGGAACAACCTGTATATTGCCCCGAAAATCGAGCGTCGCCGGATTAAAGGCCAGCCAACCTTCTGTCTTATCCGCCAACCTAATCTTGAGCCATGCGCCATCCTCGCTGGCACCGATAATCATCAGCTTCTGGTCAGGTGTGATATCCGCCAATTTGGGATACTGCGAACCCGGGCCTGTCCGCAAAATTGTTGCCCGAAGCGGATGGGCTTCCGGTGTCGTGACGGTCGGTGTAAAGCTGGCTGTTGAGGTTAAAGTGCTGGTCGCGGTTGCGGTATCCGTAGGTGTTGCGGTCGGCGTAACGGTCAAGGACGGCGTCACTGTGAAGGTCGCGCTAGGCTTGATACGGGTGGCTGTAGGGACTGTTGTACTAGTTGTGCTCGGAACCACTACTAAAGCCGTGTTGGTCGCCGTCGGCACAAGACTGCCATTGTTCCTCAAGGTGATCAAAACCAAGGCCAAAATCGCCAAGATGGTGACGATACCCGCCATCAACGGCAGCCGGTTGGAGGGTTTCTTCAAGGGCAGTGGAATGGGCGGCGGCAGGCCTTCTTTCTCTGCGACTGGCTTTTCTGGCAGGGATTGGGTTACAGGCACCTTGGGAACAGTATCCAAGGAGCGACTGGCGGCGAAGGCCTGCATGGTCGCCTCGATTTTGCCCTGCAGTTCATTGCGTTTGGCGGCTGCTTCATCCTTATAAGCCTGCGCCGAATTCTTTAAGATCATCGGCGAACCCGCGCCTGTCACATGCAGTGACTTCGCTAGATCTTCCACAAACTCGGTGGCTGTGGCATAACGATCTTCAGGCTGCTTCGCCATGACACGGGCAAATACAACATTGGTTTCGGATGAAAGCTGCGGGTCGTACTTATTAATGTCGGGGATGGGGTCGCTGATGTGCTTGAAGATGATGCTGAGCGGCGTCTCGCCTGTATAGGGCATCTTACCCGTCAGCATTTGGAAGGTCATAACGCCTAAAGAGTAAATGTCGGAGCGGCTGTTCAAGCCATCCACACCCATGCCCTGTTCCGGCGACATGTAGCCCGGTGTGCCCAAGGCAAAGCCGCTTTGGGTCATATCCTGTCCGGCTTCGATGGTACGGGCGATTCCGAAGTCGGTTAAGAAGGCGTTGCCGTCTTCATCCAGCATAACGTTGCTGGGTTTAATGTCGCGATGAATGACGTTGTTGCGGTGGGCATAATCCAATGCTGAGGCCACCTGCCGCAGCATATAGATCAATTCTTCGTGAGGCAGCACGCCCTTATCAATGATGCCCTTGAGCGTGCCGCTGTCCAAATAGCGCATGACGATATAGGGCGGGTCATGCTCGGCGTTGTAATCGTAAATCGGGAGCAGATGCGGATGAACCAAACGGGTCAACAGCCGCGCTTCGCGCTGAAAACGCTCCAAGCTGGCCGTATCGAGGGCAATGGCGCGATGAATAATCTTGATCGCGACAAAGCGATCAAGGTTAGGTTGGTAGGCGCGGTAAACCGTTGCCATACCGCCCTTGCCTATTTCTTCGATGATTTCGTATGGCCCGATGCGCTGACCGATCATACCGTGCGAAACCTAACCTAGCAGGATAATGCCGGTAGTGTAGCATATCCGAGCGACGACCGCATTGAATGTACGAGATTCAAACCAAACAGTCATCTCAAACTTATGTTCGGATTTTATCCAGAACAAACCGCCGCATCCGGAAACAGCTTCTTGGCATAGGTATCCATATGGGCGGTATCGCTGGTCGGGAACATCAGGAACAGGGTCAAAACGCGCGATTCGCTTATCGGCTTAATCCAGTAACGGACGCTAAAGCGGTTGCCGGCCTGAATGACATTGAATTGGTGTAAGGTAACGTCCTTCAACTGGCAGTTGCTGGTTTCGATAAGTCCTTGATAGTTAGCGAAAACGGCATTAAACCAATCATTGGTGAAGACCAATGGCACTTGGTCCGGCTGAATCGGATTGTCGAAGTGGATGTAGCCCAAGTAGGCCAAGCCGCTGATGGCGTCATCACGCCATTCGGCAGTGGTTCGTCCCGTTTCTTCCTTGGCACTTGCTAACCATTGATCCGGCTCGAACACATCGTCGCCGTAGCTCAACACCGTATAAATTTCGCGGGCAGGTTTGTCCTGCGCACGTCCTACGAGCAGCGCTCCGGCCAGCAGCACAACCAGAATGAAGAAACGTTTAATCATGGTACACCTTTCCGTTGCCCCGGTATAAACTGCCTCTATTGTAACCGTGTCTGTTGTTTATCGCCCACCCAAGCGGAAGCCGTCCGCAACCGCCCAAGGCGAATACAAATCACCATCGCTCTGAACTGCTGAAGTGGTGTTTCGCGCTGGTGTATCCATCCGCGAAAAATCACTTAAGGCAGCGGCAATCAGCACCACATCGGGAAGCGGTTGGGATGCTAGCAAGAGTTCATCCAGATGCGAGTCCACAAAGTGGGTATCGACCTCACCCGCAGCAAAGGCCGGATGCGACAGCAGCGACAGCAGAAAGGTGCGATTGGTAATCGTACCGAGCGCAACCGTTTGAGCCAGCGCATTTTGCATCCGTTTGATAGCTGAGGCGCGATCCACATCGTGAGCGATAATCTTGGCGATCATCGGGTCATAATGAATGCTGATTAGATCGCCTGATTGTACGCCGGAATCCACACGTATCCCCGGCCCATCGGGTGGAATAAAACGCAGCAGCGGCCCAATGGCGGGTAGGAAATTGTTCGAGGGGTCTTCGGCGTATAAGCGGCATTCGATGGCATGGCCGCGCTGGTGAAGATCGGATTGGTTAAACGGTAGTTTCTCACCTGCCGCAATTTGAAATTGCAGTTTGACCAGATCGAGTCCAGTCACCATTTCCGTCACAGGATGTTCGACCTGCAAACGGGTATTCATCTCTAAAAAGTAGAAATCACCGTTAGTTGTGACGATGAATTCGACTGTACCCGCATTCACGTATCCAACGGCCTGTGCAGCTGCGACGGCTGCCGCACCCATCTGCGCACGGGTAACATCATTCAGCAAGGGAGACGGCGACTCTTCAATGATCTTCTGATGCCGCCGCTGGCTGCTGCATTCTCGTTCAAACAGGTGGACGGTACTGCCATGATTATCCGCCAGCACTTGGATTTCGATGTGATGCGCCGACTCGATGTACTTCTCCAGAAACACACGCGCATCCCCGAAGGCGTTAGCCGCTTCACGCCGCGCACTGGCGAGGGCATCCAGCAAATAATCGGCTTTCTGGACGACACGCATGCCCTTGCCCCCCCCGCCGCCTGCCGCCTTGACCAGCACCGGATAACCAATCTGGGATGCCGCTTCAGCAAAGGCCGCATCATCGGCGTCCTCGTGCTGGAAACCGGGCACAACTGGAACGCCCGCCTGCTGCATCAACGCTCGAGCAGCCGTTTTGCTGCCCATCGCCCGCATGGCATCGGCATCTGGCCCGACCCACGTTAAGCCGCTAGACTTCACCAAGTCGGCAAAATTAGCATTCTCAGAGAGGAATCCATAACCGGGGTGCAAACAATCGCAACCAGTATTCCGTGCGGCTTGAATCAGCTTTTCGGGGTTGAGGTAACTTTCGGCAGGTGAGGCCACGCCTAAGAGAACGGCTTCATCTGCCATTTGGACGTGCCGCGCGTTGGCGTCCACCTCAGAATAGACCGCCACACTTTGAATGCCCAATTCTCGGCAGGCGCGAATGATACGAACGGCAATCTCACCCCGGTTGGCGATCAGACATTTGCGGAAGGTCATTTGGTCTTCGCCGTATATTCCTGCTGATAGTCCGGATCAGGATAGACATTGCCCGCCAAGAAGGACAAGCTAGCCCAGATACCCCGCGCATGCCGGTAAAACAGCAGAACGAACAGGATGTTGAAGGTAATCCAGAACGTCAGTTGGAAGGCGAGAGGCGGTGCGAATAGGACTTGAGTGATAATGTATCCGCCCATCGAAATGACTTCCGCCAGCACCAAGTTGATCATGGTCCCGCCAATGGATTCACCCGATAAGCGTTCGTAGCGCACACCGCAATACGGGCAGGTTTCGTCCATTTTGAACAAGCCGTGAAACATGCGCCCTCGTTCACAGTTGGGGCAGCGCAGCAGCAACCCAACCCATAATTTGTGAATGGTATAACCGATGTTCATGGCGTTTTCTTTCTAAACTACAGATTAACGTCTTGTGGCTGCCAAAAAATTTTACATTTTGGCAACATCATTCTACATGTTTGGTCGTACGCTCAGTATATACATAAAGAACCAGTCATGGAGGATACAATTATGTTCTGGTGGAGACGGTTTCGGGAACGGATGTTGATGCGGCAGGTGGCCCGACGTACAGCACGCCGCAGCACACAGCGGATGATGCGCCGTCGTTTCTTTTAATGAGTTGGCAAAAGACAGAAATATAAAAGGAGGGAAAAGAACGTGTCTTTTCCCTCCCTTTCTTACTTTACAGGGCGCTTAACTTCCCGGTGTCGGGGTTGGTGTGGGCGTCCCAGTCGCATCGGCAGAGCCCGGAACTGTCAAGTTCGGGTTGGCCTTTGCCAAACTTGCAAGGTCGAATAGGAACGGGCTGTTGGATGGCATCAGAATAAGCTGTACCTTATCGCTGAGTTTCTGAACATACTGATATTGTATCAGGCTGGGATTAGCGGCGATTTGTTCGCTCACCAAGCGCAGCGCTTCGGCCTGTGCTTTGGCATTGATCTCGACGGCCTGTGCATCGCCTTGTGCAGCAGCAATGACCGCATTTGCACGCCCTTCGGCCTGCGTCTGAGCCGTTAAAGCATCGGTTTTGGCACGTTCCAGATTTTGGGCGGCCACCACTTTTTGCTCGATAGCATTGGTGAAGTCGGGCGAGAACGTAATATTACGCACCAAGAAATCCGTCAACTCCAGATGTTCTTTGGTGAAACGGTCACTGATAGCCTGTTTAATATCGAGACCTAATTGAACACGGGCTTCACCATAAATCTGCTCGGCAGTGTATTTCGAAACAGTTTCACGCACGAGCGCGCGTGAGGTTGGACGTACAAAGCCCGCTAAGTAGTTTTGGTTCCAAGCGACGTAAAGTTGTCCGGCCTCGCTGGGAACAATATGGAACAGCACTGTAACATCCAGCTTGACTGTTTGTCCATCTTTCGTGCGCGAGTCAACCGAGTCGTCACCGACCATTGCACCTTCGGTTTCGGCAGCAGCCATTGTGTATTCCTGCTGCGTAATCGGATAATCCACCGCGACCTGCTGGATAATTGGAACGACGATATGCGTACCACTGTTGAGCGGTGGGAGTAAATCTCCACTGAGTGTATTCACGACTATCGCGACCTGCGTCGGCTGAACAAAGATAATCCCTTGCCCGATGACCGAAAATAGAACGCCTACGATTAAGCCAACTACCGCTAGCAGCACACCACCGCGTGCCGAGCGCCCCTGCGATGTGGAAGCGACTGCCAGTGCCGCGCCCACCAAGAATAAAACAAATCCCACTAAACCTAACGTTCCAAGAATGCCACCAATATCCATGATACAGATTTTTCCTTAGTCAAATGAGAAATCTCATTCGGATTTATAACAAGGTCGCTACGATTATAACACCTACACCCTTCTTTGAACGGAGTGAGTGATGAAGAACTCATTATGGTATGGTGAATGCGGCACTTGTTATTCATTTATTACGTCGCCAAAATACAAAAGTTGCGATGAATATACATCTACATACCAAACCCCTATTTAATGGGGGGCTTTAGTTATCCAGTGCGACGCACTCACCACAAAAGTAAGAGTTTTGTTAATCGGGATAGAATTTTCAAACTTTCACTCATAATCGCTTGACGAAGCTTTGTGTTGAGATTAAGGTTTTAATGAAAGGTTTACATTTTTCACGTAAAGTTTAGAAGTTCTTAGGTTTTAGTCGTAAAAAAATTGCCGTCAGATTTATTGGAATAGGTTAAGTATGCTTCCCTCTAGACTTCAAGAGTCCTATTACGACCCGTACTATCAAATACAATCCCGAACCTACCTTTATTACAGCCGTTACCCTATGGTTAAGCCTATAAAAAAGGCTTATACATGGCGACATGTGCTCCGACGAATCGGCATGTATGCACGGCTCGCCTTCGTTGCCGGGTCATTCGTCGTTGTAGGAGGCGTTCTTCCCTTAGCATTAAGTTATCAGTTATTGTTTCGCTCTCTCATCGAAAATGACTGTACAGGCTGCATGGTCATCGGGGCACAGCCTTACTTCGCATTCGACTACATTATTGCGACCATGCTGGCGGTGTTGGGTTTCATGATGCCCATTCTGGTGCTGTACGGTCTCACTCGAATTATGCGGAGCCGTGTGCTGCGTCACGAGCTGTTTCATTAACCGTACGCAGCAGCGAAATCACCTCGTAAAGTGACGTACTGGTTTGCTGCCGACCATTCATATTGATTTGCCAGACAGGGGTTTGTCCCTGTAAACCCACGGTCACTTGAATAGGAGATTGCTGACCATCGCGCACAACGCAAAAGCCTTCACGTTCCAGCGCCCTTAACGTCCACAAAGCAGGCAGACCTTCCCCGCTGAGGTCAACGATGCCGGATGCCGGATAATCGCTGCGAAATGATCCGCTGTAGGCATCAAACTGAACGCCTTCACTCTTAAAGGCTGTTTCAAATGCACCACTCAGAACCAAATCTTCCGGCGCACCGACAAGCAAATGCCCACCTTTAGGCAGCAGCCATATCCGGTCGGCGTTTCGCAGTGCTAAATCGAGATCATGGGTCGACAGCAAAATGGCACGACTGCTTTCACGCGCCAAGCGCCGCAGCATGGTCATCAATTCGGCACGTCGTGGCAAATCGAGGTAAGCCGTCGGTTCGTCCAGCAGCATGACCGCCGGTTCTTGAGCCAGTGCACGGGCGATCATGATCTTTTGACGTTCACCGTCACTGAGTTCTCCGACATTTCGGTGCGCCAACTCCGCTGCGCCAACCGCCAGTATCGCGTCTTGCACAACCTGTTCATCTTCGGGTCGCAAATCGCCCATCCAACCGGTGTAAGGGTAACGTCCGAGCGCCACCAACGTATAGGCCGACAGCACGCCCACATCGATTCGTTCTGTAAGAACGATGCTCAGCCGCCGCGCCAGTTCTCGCGGGTTCAGATTGGTAATGTCATCACCCATCAAATGGACATTTCCAGCAAGCGGCGCTTGCATTCCAGCGAGCGTGCGCATCAAGGTCGATTTGCCCGCCCCATTTGGCCCGATCAAACAAACCAATTCACCCGCCAACAGATCAACTGTAATATGATCAACGACAGTAACGGCAGGCTTGCGGGCAACATGATAACCGACCGCCAGATCGGTTGTGCTCAAAACAGGTTGTGAGGATGCGAATTGGGTCATTGTCTTATTGAGCTTCCACTCACAAACGAATACGGGAGATGGATAGGCAAATTTTGCTGGTATTCATTATCATTCAGATGATCTGCTTTATACCAGTGTTCAGGTAAACACCGTTTGACACCACTCATCTCACGCTTCATTGTTATCATCTTCGGACTGTTCGCGGCAGCCGCTTTGCTGGTTCATGCCCAACCGCGCGATGAGTACGATATAGTCCGTTTGCTGGTGTACAAGGATTGTGCCGCACCGTGCTTTTTAGGCATCCGACCCGGCATCACCACCGCTGGAGATGCGGTCAAGCTGCTCGAAAATCACGAATGGGTAATGAATATTGAATCGCGCTATACCGACTTCGGGCAAAGCACCAATACCTTTTGGGGTTACGTCTATTGGCAGTGGAAATCGGGATCGCCCTTTTGGACCCATACGCCAACCTTCAAACTCGGCCTGTATGACTCGTACTTACGCATTCTGGACGGGCGCGTCAATGAAATTGCCTTCTCGACCAGCTTGCCACTTGGGGCGCTGGTGCTCAGTTTTGGGCGAGACGGTTTATATGCTTTAGATCGCCCAGATCGTTACGGATCACCGCCTTATAGCGTCATGCAGCGCTTTTATTACCCTGATGCGGGTCTGGTCTTCGCCAGCATCAGCCACTGCCCTGCGCTTAATCCCGACTGGCATCAAGATACGGTTATCACCTTGTGGACAACAGACTATTACGAGTCGTTTTTGCAGGTGGTACATGCCATCGCACCTTCCTTAGACGAGGCACGAGAAACCGCGCATGTAGGATGCCGGTAAGCTGTTACTATTTGCCAATGTAAAGCGTTTGGAAATTGACCACAGCACCAGATTGTTGCAGAAAATCGAACCCAAGTATGCCGTTCATTTGGATACGATAATCGAGAGTTCCAACTTGGATCTTGAAGGAATTTACGGCTAAATTACCCACCTCGATACCATCTATCGTTTTCTCAATGACATATTCGATACCGCCTCCGACGCCCACCATTTCTCGAGTAGTGTCGTCAGGTTGTGCTTCAATTCCAAGGTAAGCAAGGGCGTCTATATCAAATACCGTTCCTGCTGAACCACTGTCGAGGAGTACCTGCGGCAACACAAGCCGCTGTTCTTTATTGATCAGCACAACTTCCACAAACGGAAGACCGTGTCGAGTTGTAAACGGAACCATTTAGTTATTCCGATACTGTTCGACGAAATTCGTCCATAACCTCAATATCAAGGTCAATCCGATCCGTATGCAAAACATAATATTCGCGCCAGCGATTGACATGATGAAGTTCGCGATATTTGTCCCAAGCGCGTTTCCAGTTATTCGCAAAAGTCTCGATTACATTCAGTTGGTTAGCAATCCTTTTCGTCCCCTCGGTATATGCATCTGTTGCTTCTACCACAACCCAACAGTGAGGATACTGTGATCGTATTTCTTCCCACTTCATCGCGAACCTCCGAACTCCGTTATCCTCATTGTAGCGCACATTTTATTGCCCAAAATCCAACCAGCGTTTGCGGAATTCGCGCAGCGGCGCACGGACTAAGGCACCCACCGCCACCGCAGGAGTCGCCATCGTCACCACTTCCGGCGGAATCTGGCGCGTCATCAGTTTGCCGAGTAAGTCGGCCATGGTCGGGTCTTCCATCAGCCAGCGGATGCCCGTCAGCGCCCAACCGGGAAGCGCTTGGTTGCTGTCATAAAGGTTAGTCTTGACGTTCGCCAGCGTTTGACGATACATGCCGTAGGTCTTACTGCGCGTGGTTTCGTCATACCATTCCAACGCTTCATTCCACGACATCTGCCCGCGCTTGAAGTAGCGAATCGCCCACGCCAGTGACTTAGCCGTAAACAGCGCATTAAAAATGCCCTGCCCATCTAGCGGATCATGCTGGTGATAGGCATCACCGACCAACGCCCAGCCTTTGCCGCCCGGTTGGCGATATTTGTTACCGATGCGCTTCATGCCACGCACGTCGGTGACCATTTCCGCCCCTTCCAGCCGTGCCATCACTTTGGGGTTGGCAGCTAACTTTTCCAAGTAAAACGCTTCAGCATCACCGGGAGGCGGCGATAGCAAATCGGCTTGCCCTTCCATGGTGACGGCGGTTGTGCCATCGGCACTGTCCATCACCAGCAGGCCGTACCCGTAGCCACCTTCATAGGCAACCGCGCTCGGTTCGCTGGATGCAGGATACGGTTTGACGTTCTTCCAGTAGGCGTAATACAGCGAGGTTGGATTCTCGGTATGGACATCGTGTTCAGCCGCGTTCACTTTTTGCGCAACGGTACTAAAGCGTCCATCGGCTCCAACCACAATACCGGCCTTGATCCGTTGTTCCTTGCCACCATAAGGCTGTCCTACAATCCCGACGACCCGATCCCCTTCCCAGAGCAAATCGGTCACGGCATATTCAAGCCGTGTGTCTACCGAAGGAAAGCGGGCAGCGTTATCCCACAGCGCGGCATCAAACCGTTCCCGGTCAATGGCATAGGCGTAATCTCGTCCGCCGGAGTCCGGCAGTGGAATGTTCAATTGAAATTGGCTGTTATCGGCATAAATATGGCGAATACGCGGCGTATTGCGGGCGTAGTCGTTTTCGTCCGCGCCGATTTCATCCAAGAGTTTGAGTGACGATGCATAAATAATCGGTGATGAAGCCGCTGGCAAGCTGGGAAATGATGCCCGTTCAATGAGCAGCGTCCGCACACCTTGTTGACCTAACCGTGCCGCAAGACTTGAACCAGCAGGCCGTCCACCGACGATGATAACATCATAATGTTGTTCCATCCGTTTGCGTCCCTTATTGTTAACATAACGATGTGATCTGTGAATAGTTTCACATTATCACAGTTTTCTCTGACGTGTCTATAAAACTCACCTAGTTCTCAACCAGCCATTCTGAAACCTTTTGAAAATTTATCCGTATAGTATGGCATAACACAACGATGGCGAAACCATACAACATCTGTCTTTCGCCGGTATGAAAGAGGGATAAATTTCAATCATGAACGAGTCAAGTCTGTACGAGGAAAAGCCGAAGCGTGATTTTGTCGAATTGGCTGATTTAGGCACACGCGTCATTGCTGCTATCATTGACGGTATGGTCGTAGGCTTTATTACCGGGGCGCTCTCACGGTTTGGTGGCGCGGGCTTCGGTTTGAGCTTTGTGATTACACTGGTCTACACGTGGTACTTCCTGACGCGCCAAAACGGTCAAACACCGGGTAAGATGCTCATGAAGATCCGCGTCGTCAAGAAGGATGGCACCCCGATTGATGATGCCACCGCGATTATCCGCTACATCGGCTATTACATTAGCGGTTTAATCGTTATCGGCATCCTGTGGGCCTTCTGGGATGACAAGAAGCAGGGTTGGCACGACAAGGTTGCCAATACGTTGGTCGTCAAAGCTTAAGCAGTCACAAACAACAAGCATCGAAGAGGCGTATAAGCGCCTCTTTTTGTTTGTCTACCCATCGACCATAAAATCGGCTAAGGTATATGGCTCATCATACATCGCCGGAGTTGAACCCATGGATGAGCCGCTTCCCCTGTACGCCGATGGACGCATCTACGACCAGATATTTAACGAAACCCGCGACATTCCCTACTGGCAAGAGCAATTGGGAACACTCGACGGCCCGATTTTGGAACTGAGCTGCGGAACAGGTCGCATTCTGCTGGAAGTCGCTGCGCGGGGTGCGGATGCCTATGGGTTAGACTTATCAGCGGGCATGTTGGCGTACGCCGCTCACAAGGCACAGCAGCGGAAGCTCCACGTTCACCTGCATCAGGGCGATATGCGGTACTTCGAGTTGAACGAGCGTTTCGCGGCGATCTATGTGCCCAATAATGCGCTCGGCCATCTCTACCAGCGCAGTGATATTGAAGCGCATCTCGATTGTGTCAAACGACACCTTCAACCTGATGGTCTATATATGCTGGATATGTTCGTGCCTAATCCGGCACTTCTGGCACCGGACGATGGCGGACGCGAACCATTCAGTCAATATCTTGATCCCGACGACGGCACCGTGATCGACATCGACCAGAAAGGCGAATACGACCATGCGACGCAGATCAAACATGCCACATGGTCGTATCTCCGCAATAATCAGCTCATCCGGAAAGAACCCTTCACCATTCGGATGTTCTACCCGCAAGAACTGGATGCCTTATTGATTTACAACGGCTTCGAAATCGTCACCAAATACGGCAGCTATGATCACACACAATTTGGCAGCCAGTCACGCTGTCAATTGATCGTGGCGCAGGCTGCCAAGCACAACTAAGTTTACCAACTGCCGCTCGCGCCGCCGCCGGACGAATGACCACCACCCGAAGAACCGGATGATCCTGAACTGCCACCCGAGTGACTGCTGCTGCTCCGGCTCAGCATGGCTATCGCGACCACTGCCGTATCACTATACTGGCAGTTCGGACAGTATTTGTGAACTTCCTTTTCGCCTTCAGAATAGTAAGTCGGGTTGCTGATGACGTTGGATTGAATCTCAAGGTCAATCTTGCCACACATCGGGCAGCGGTGACTTTCGCGGTACCAGACCGTGCCGCCAATGCCCAGTACAATCGCGCCCAAGCCGATCAACCACGCGATGGGATCAACTTTAGCAACGCTGTCACCAATCTGTTCCATAAAAGTCGGGACGGCTCCGGTCGGCCACGAACCTGTCACCATGTATATCGTCGCGCGAACGCCCTTTTCGATGCCCGTCACGTAATCATCTTTTTTGAAGTACGGCAGGATGTATTCAGTAATCACGTCTTGAGCGGATTTGTTGTAGCTGTCGCCGTAGCCATCGCCGAGTTCGATGCGCACGTTACGATCACTTTTTGCGACGATCAGCATGATGCCTTTGTTGGTCGCGCGATCCCCCACGCCCCAGCGATTAAACACATGCGTAGCGAAGGACTCAATTGTGGTGTCGGACGTGCCATAGTCCGATGTCTTGTAATCCCGAGTGGAGTTGATGGTCAGCACCGTCATTTCAATGTTGTAATTGCTTTTGAGTTCCAGAAGCCATCCCTTGAGTTTGGCCTCCAAATCGGACGACATCATGCCGTTCAGGTCATTGATATAGGTATCCCCACGGGTTGGGTAATTGGACTGAGCCAAGACAGGCGCAACAACCGAAGCGAGCAGTAAGCAGACGGTTATGCCTGCCATCCACACAAAACGGCGCATCTCATTCCTCCACAGTGATCGGTAATAGATAAACCTTCACTTTTCATTGTAGGGGGGTTCGGTGTGGTGCTTCACCCTGATTCTGGGGGATTGGCGTAAGACTTAAGTCCTTACTTTGAACAAATCGGTTTTCCTCCCGGCGGTTTAATCCGTTGTGACCCCATGCTATAATGCCCGTGTTAAATGAGTGGATACGGATTCACGGTTATGTCCCTTCTGACTGCTACCAACCTCGCCAAATCCTACGGGCCTGATGACATCTTCGAAGGCATCAGCGTCGAGATTCCCTATAAATCACGCGTCGCCCTCGTCGGCCCCAACGGCGCGGGCAAAACGACCCTGCTCAACATCCTCGTCGGGCATGATACGCCGACTGAAGGTAACGTTAGTGTCGCTAAAGGCACACGCATCGGCTTCCTGCCCCAGCGTCCTGAACTGGCTGGTGACCACACCATCTGGGAAGAGATGCTCAACGCCTTCACCGACCTGCGCCGGATGGAAAGCAAACTGCGTGACCTCGAAGCCAAACTGGCTAATCCCAAAGAGCACGATACCGTCATGCAGCAGTATGGCGACTTGCAGCACCGCTTCGAGGCAGCCGATGGATACACTTACGAGAACCGCATCAAGCAGGTCTTGCAAGGTCTGGGTTTCAAACCGGAGGATTATGAACGCCGCCTGCCCAAGCTCTCCGGTGGGCAGCGGACGCGCGTGCTGCTCGGTCGGCTGCTGTTGGACGCGCCGGATTTGCTGGTGCTGGACGAACCCACCAATCACTTGGATATTGAAGCCGTCGAATGGCTGGAAAGCTTTCTCAAAGATTTCTCCGGTGCCGTGCTGGCCGTCAGCCATGATCGCTACTTCATGGACGAATTCGCTTCGACCGTCTGGGAACTGGATTTCGGCACACTGGAAACCTATCGCGGCAACTACAGCCATTACACCCGCCAGCGTGAGGAACGTTGGGAACGGCGTCAAGCGGAGTACGAAACCCAGCAGGAATTCCTCGCCAAAGAAATGGAATACATCCGCCGCAACATCGCCGGACAAAACACCCGCCAAGCCAAAGGCAAGCTGCGACGTCTGGAAACCATGAAGAAGCGCGGCAAGCTCTTAACCCGTCCCCGCACCCGTCAAAATCTTCACCTCAACATGACTGCTGGCATGCGCAGCGGCGACAAGGTGTTGATGACCAACAATGTCGCGGTGGGTTATGCCGATGCCAAGCAGCCTTTATTTACGGTGCCGGACATCACCCTGTGGCGCGGCGAAGTGGCGGCGTTGATCGGCCCCAACGGTGTCGGCAAATCCACCTTCCTCAAAACCATGACCGGCGAACTGCCACCCCTCAAAGGCGAAGCACGTCTGGGCGCATCGGTCAAACTCGGTTATTTCGCGCAGGCACACGAACTGCTCAACCCCAAGAACAGCATCATCGACGAGATCATGATCGCCAAGCCGATGACGCCCGCCGAAGCCCGTAATTATCTCGGCCCGTTCCTCTTCCAAGGGGATGACGTTTTCCGTCCGATTGAAACGCTATCGGGCGGCGAACGCGGGCGGGTCGCGCTGGCGAAGTTGGCACTGTCCGGTGCGAACCTGCTGCTCTTGGACGAACCGACCAACCACCTCGACATCGACAGCCAAGAAATCTTGCAGAATGTGCTGGCGGGTTTCGGCGGAACGATCCTGCTCGTCAGCCACGACCGCTATCTGGTGGATGCGCTGGCGACACAAATCTGGGCGGCCAGTCCCGGCAAGTTGGAGGTCTTTGAGGGCACTTACAAGGAATACGTCACGGCGCGGAACAATGGCCTGCCGCTGACGCAAACGGCATCCAGTAACAACGCCAAAATTCCGGTGGCATCAACCGCCAACAACGATAGCAGTGCGCCCAAGAAGAAAACGGGCAGCACCTATCGACTGGAAAAACAGATCGCTGCTGCCGAGGCCAAGGTGCATACGCTGGAAGTCCAATTGAGCGAGTTAACCGCCGCCATCGACAAAGCCAGCCGCGAAGGTAACGCCGCCGTTATCAACAAGTTGGGCGCGCAGTACGCCGAAACCGAGCAAGCGCTGGACAACGCTATGAACGAATGGGCTGAACTGGCCGAGTAACGGGGTGTAAAAATGGTCGCCAACGCGCAGAAAAAGTGGACAGTCGAGGAATATCTGGCTTTCGAACGCACCAGCGAAGAGAAGCATGAGTATTACGCGGGCGAAATCTTTGACATGTCCGGAGCGAGTCGCCGCCATAATCTTATTGTTATGAATACAGGGACAACGCTGAATTCGCAATTGGCTCAACGTCCCTGCGAAGTCTATCCCAGCGATATGCGGGTTAAGGTCAACAAAATAAAGTACACCTACCCCGATGTGACGGTCGTATGTGGCGAACCACAATTTGAAGATGGCGAGTTTGACACTTTGTTGAATCCAACCATAATTGTTGAAGTACTATCCCCATCAACCGAAGACTATGATCGGGGCAAGAAGTTCAAACACTATATGGCTATTCCTTCGCTGCAAGAATATATATTGATTGCTCAAGATGAAGCCCGCATTGATCACTGCACGCGCCAAGGCGATGGAGATTGGCTAATTTCAGTCTCGAAAACGCTGGAAGCATCTATTGATTTAAGTTCCATCAATTGCACCCTGCGTCTCGCAGATGTTTACAATAAGATCACGTTTGAAACTGAGGGCAGCGATACCGATGTCTGATCACAAACTCCCATGACCTTACCGACACGGACCACTCGCATTACCCATCTCGAACGGGGCATACGCCGCTTAGAAGCACGGCTGGTCATCGCACGCCAGATCAGCAACCGCTTCGGCTGGATACGATTGCTGGTCTTCCTTGCCGCGGCGGCCTTAGCACTCGGTCTATGGCCGAACAATCCCCTCATAGCGACAGCCTGCGCGGTCGTCGGACTCGCCATCTTCTCAGTGCTGGTCGGACGGCACAACCGCGTTCGGTCAACCATCACGCGCGGTGAAATGTGGCTGGATATGCAGCGCACCCATATCGCACGGGCCAAGCTGGATTGGGTGCAAATCCCGCTCCCGCCGACCTTCACACCCAATGACGACCATCCTTTCGAAAACGACCTCGACATCAACGGGATGCGTTCTCTCCATCAACTTCTGGACACGACTGCCACCGTGCAAGGCAGCGCCCGCCTGCGAACATGGCTGCTCAAAACCACGCCGGATGCCAAGGTCATTGACCAGCGTCACAAACTGCTGGATGAACTGTCGGTCAATTTTTGTGACAACCTCACCCTCGAAGCGCGTCTAAAAGCGGGGGCGGGCAAACGACTCGACACCCGCAAATTGAGCGCGTGGATTGCTGAACCATTTGGCAGCGGCGTATCCGGTCGCTTTGTCGCCCTGCTCGCGGGATTATGCCTCCTAACGGCTGTCCTGTTCGTCCTGTGGCGAACATTCCACATCCCACCGATCTGGGCGATCAGCTTCCTCGTCTATTTCGCCCTGTCGCTTAGCCGCGTCACTGCTGTGCTGCCCGTCTTGGATGAAGCCTTCGCCATACAGGACACTCTCAACAGCTTAACCGGCGTCTTCGGTTATCTTGAAACCTATTCGTTTCAAGGTAAACCGCAGCTTGCCCGTTTATGTGCAGCCTTTCGAACAGCCGAGCGTCCATCCGGTCAGCTCCGCAGCCTCAACCGGATTGTCGCTGCTGCCAGCCTCCGCAACAATATGATCGTGTGGGGCATCCTCAACGGCCTTATGCCTTGGGATCTGTATACCGCTTATCGTCTTGGCGTTCTGCGGCAGAAACTGGCCCATCTCATGCCCGAATGGCTTGATGTTTGGGCAGAGTTGGAAGCCCTCGGAGCGCTGCGACTGTTCGCCCATCTCAATCCGGAATACACCCGTCCGCAGCTCCAAAGCGACAGCATGACCTTCACTGCTGTTGACTTGGGTCATCCACTCATCGCTCATGAGCAGCGCATCTGCAATGACTTCACCATGGACACCCGCACTGTCACCATGATTACCGGCTCCAACATGTCCGGCAAGAGTTCCTTCTTGCGCACTCTCGGCGTTAATCTGGTGCTGGCGAACGCCGGTGCAGTCGTCAATGCAGCCAGCCTGCAAACCAGCCTCTTTCGCGTCTATACCTGCATCAAAGTCAGCGACTCGCTGGCTGAAGGTTACTCCTACTTTTACGCCGAAGTGCGGCGGCTTAAGCAGCTCCTCGATGCGCTGGAACAATCCGATGCCTTGCCGCTGTTCTTTCTGATCGACGAAATCTTTAAAGGCACTAACAACCGCGAACGTCTGCTGGGCAGCGAAGCCTATATCCACGCCTTGCTCAATAAGCATGGAACAGGCGCCATCTCGACCCACGACCTCGAACTGGCGAGCCTAGACGGACTCAATAATTTCCACTTTGCTGATCAAGTGCGTGACGGTCAGCTCACCTTCGATTACAAGCTGCGTCCCGGCATATCCCCGACGACCAATGCCCTCCGAATCATGCACTTAGCAGGCCTGCCTGTCAGTGATAACTAAGCACTGGATAACCTTGCCTTGACAAGCAGATTTCAGGGTATAATCAAATAACAAAGGTTAGATTCCCTTTACATCCACTTATTTGAGGCTTTTCATGGCTAAGATTCTCATTCTGGGAACGGCAGCCGCCGTGCGCGACGCCAATCACGAAAACACCCACTTTGTTTTGATCGGTGATCACGGGCCGGTGCTGATTGATTGCGGATCGAATCCGTTGGGCAAATTCCAGTTTGAGGGTATTGATGATGAAGGTCTGAAAGATGTGGTGCTCACCCATTTCCATCCGGATCACGTCAGCGGTGTGCCCAACATGCTCATGCATATGTGGCAGTTGGGACGGCAGTCACCACTGCGCTTTTACGGGCTGCATCACTGCATGAACCGCATGGAAGACATGATGGTGGCCTTCTCGTGGCAGGAATGGCCGAACTTCTTTCCGGTCACCTTCAACCGCGTCAGCGAACGCTTTAACGCGCCCGTCATGGAAAACGAAGATTTCAAAATCACGGCGTGGCCGGTGCAGCATTTTGTTCCCACCATCGGCCTGCGCATCCTGAACAAGCAAAACGGCAAAGTGCTGGCCTATACCTGCGACACCAACCCCACGCCATCGCTCTATGAGTTGGGCAAAGACGCCGACATGCTCATTCACGAATCGGCAGGTGAAGGCTTCGGACACAGCAGCGCCCGCCAAGCCGGTGAAACCGCTACCCGAGTGAACGCCAAATCGCTCTATTTGATTCACTATTGGGTCTGGGAAACGGATCCTGCACCGCTGGTCGGACAGGCACAGGAAACCTACAACGGGCCGATCACGCTCTGCCAAGATTACGACATCTATGAGTTCTAGAATAACCTTCACCCGCAGCCCCAAACGCTGAGCCTTTGCGAAGAGATCGTCTTGGCGTTTCAATTTCCATCTCAGGTAAATCGATGCATCATCTTCCCATACAAGACATCCAAGCTATTGCTACCGACAACCTCGTCACGCATTTCACATGGGTGCAGCGGCAAACGGCGGGAATGCATGTCAAGAGTGATGACAAAGTAGTGCTCACTGACTCTGGTTTACCCTGCGACACCTTCAACACCCTTTCTCGCGCCCACCTGAAACAGGATACCGTGCAGGCTGATGTCCAAGTGGCGATCAACTATTTCGCGCAGGCTCAACGCCCTTTTTCGTGGTGGCTCAGCCCCGGCGACCAACCGGATAACCTCGCCAAGGTACTTCTGGATGCAGGCCTGCAAGAAGATTATTCAGAACAAGCCATGGCCGCCGGTTTGAGTGATCTGCCATCAGGCGATGTCGAGCCAAATGGCTTACAAATCCGCCGTGCCCAAACACCAGCCGAATTAGCCGACTTCGCCGGTATCATTTCCGGCATGTGGTCGCCGCCTGATCCGCAGGTCGTTCGTTTTTATGAGCTCGCCGCGCCCGCTATCCTGCGTCCCGATTCGCCGATGTGGTTTTATGTCGGTTATGTGGAAGGTACGCCTGCGGCCACCGGAGAAGCAACCGTTCATAATGGCGTGGTTGGTCTATACAACATTTGCACGTTGCCGGATTTTCGTCAACGGGGATATGGCACGGCAATGACACTGCAACCGTTATGGGATGCATGTGCTGCCAAATGCCACACCGCGATTTTGCAAGCGACAGAACAGGGCGCACGGGTGTATAAGCGATTAGGATTTGAAACCTTCGGCATCATCACTGAATACAAGCCACCCACTTAATTCAGGTTATCGTCAGGATTTATAGACCAACCGGAAGCGTTCGCAAATCACAGCCATCGTCATCGTAGGTTTCTTCCCGATGTCGGCGCAGCGACGGTTGAAGTAACGCCAATGCGCCTCCCGCCAATACGCCAGCGAGCGGTCGCCTTCACCTTCATCATAAGCGAAGTCGGCAGGCACTTCTTCATACGGGCGAACGGTAACCTCGGTGGTTTGAATAATACACAAGGGGTCGCCTGCACCGTCGAGGATGATGCTGTAGTCACCAGCTTTGGGAATACTGCGTCCCTCAAACTCGACCACCCAAACCAGATCAGCCGTGGCCGTTTTGATGCCCTGCTTGACCAGTGCGCCGAGTTCGTCTGCTAGTTCAGGACTATCCCCGAAGCCCCAAGCTTCGGGTTCCGGCAAGTTGAGGCGCGCGGCTTCAGATAGCGTCGCCTCATATTCCGCCCATAAGGCAGCCGCTCGTTCATTGTCAATCATAAGCGTCCATTTCGTCAGCCGGAGCCTGTTACTTTGGCTTTTCGGCAGTTTCCAGCGGCTTCACCGTCGCGTGTAAGAACTGGAAATCGTCGCGCGGCGGGATAATTTCATGGACTTCCGTCACTTCAAACTTCATACGTCCAATTTGGACCACGGCCCCAACCTGCGGACGTTCATTCTCATTCTTGATACCGCCGGGATAGTCGCCGCCGCTGACCACATAACTCACTTTGTAAATCATAATTCCGCCTCCTGTTTACAGACTGGCTGACGGATCGAGGTTCTTGTGGCGCAGTTTGAAGCTCAAATCCAACGCCATATTTCGCATGATGATATAGCCAATCGCTGTATCTTCTTGGCACAGCTTTACGAAATCACTGGAGCTAATCGCATACAGTTCGGTATTCTCTTCGATTGCCACAACCGTCGCTGAACGTGGGCCTTGGTCGAGTAATGCCATCTCCCCGAAGATTTGCCCCTGTCCCAGATAGATGGTGGCATGCTGCCCGCCGCTCACATCGTTGAGGCGGATTTCGACTTGTCCCGCCGTGATCAGATAGAGTTTATCACCCGGATCGTTTTGATTTAGAATAACCTCATCGGTATTGTAAATTTCACGGTGGCTGATGGCAGCGAGGTGGGCGAGTTGGCTGGGACTCAGGCCGCTGCATAAGGCCACACCCGCGAGGACTTGTACGAGTTCCATCTGCTTCCTCCCATTCTATATAGTATTAATTCTACCCCTTAAACCGCGTTTTGCCTTCAAACCCATACAAAAATTTAGGATTCAGTGTTCCAACTGCCTGCCGGAAAAGTACTTCCAATGCCCGTTGTGCTGCCGGAACACACTCACATCAGTGAAGGATGCGTCTCGCTGGTTGACGAGCAGCGTCGCCCGAAATGTGACCATATCGCCCTGTGCGCCTAGAATCTGGAGTCCCGCAAACGTGGTATTTTTGCTGAACTGCTGAATATCGCGCTTCCATCCCGCTTGATCAGCATGATACTGCGCCCCGTCCGGATGCGTCGTCTTGATGATGTAATCGACCAAGCCCAGCGCATAGGCACAGTAACGGGACCGCATCAACGCCTCAGGCGAAGCAGCCTTGCCGCCTTTATGCAGCACTTGGCAGCAGTTCTTGTAGTTCAGCCTGCTCCCACACGGGCAGGTATCATTTGGAGCGATCTTCATAGTTCACCCGAATTGCAGCCGCAAATCATGCAGACCGTGAATCACATAAGCGTCTTTGAACTGCGGCGCATCGCCTTTGAGCCGCAATTTCGGCAGCCGTGTCAGCAGCGCACGGTAAGCGATTTGCAGTTCCAGCCGTGCCAGCGGCGCGCCCATACAGAAATGCACCCCACCGCCAAACGTGATATGTGGATTGTCCTCGCGCGTTACATCCAGTTGATTCGCATTGGCAAACCGTGCCGGATCGCGGTTGGCCGCCCCGAACATCAATCCCAGTTCATCGCCCTGTTTGAAGTGATAACCGCCGTATTCCATATCTTCCAGCACCCAGCGCCGGAACAATTGCAGCGGCGTATCAAAGCGCATCAATTCTTCAATCGCCGTCGGGATCAGCGCCGGATTGTCCACCAACTGTTGCATCTGCTCTGGATGTTGCAGTAGCGCCCACAAACCGTTCCCCACCACGTTGACCGTCGCCTCGTGTCCCGCGTTCAGCAGCAGCACACAGGTCGAGATCAACTCGTCCATCGTCAGCCGCTCACCCGCCTCTTCGACCTGCACCAGCGCCGTGATCAAATCCTCTTTGGGGTGCGCCCGCCGTTCCGACGCCAGCTTCCGCAGATAATCCGCGAAGTCAATCGAGGACTGCACCGCCAGCCGTTCCTGCTCCGGCGTATGATCCAGTTCATACATCGCCACGATGTTGTTCGACCAAGGCCGCAGCAAATGCCGGTCGGACTCTGGTATGCCCAACATCTCACTGATCACGTTCACAGGCAGCGGCACGGCGAAATCTTCCAGTACTTCGATCTCACCTTTATCCACAACCTTGTCCAGCAGCTCGTTGGTGATCGTCTCGATTTGGCCGCGCAAACTTTCGACGCGCTTGGGCGTGAACACCTTATGCACCAACCCGCGCAGCCGCGTATGTTCATCCCCTTCTTTGTCAAACATCGAATGCTGGCTCAGCCGTGCGAACGGTTCGATACTCGCAGGCGGCACGTAGCGCTTCTCCGGTGGCAGGATGTGTTCCATCGTCCGTCCCAGACGCCGGTCGCGCAGCAGGGTATTCACATCGTCGTAGCGCGTGAAGAACCAGATCTTCCACGGTTCCCAATAAAAGATGGGAGTCGTTGCCCGCAGTTCGTCGTAAACCGGATAGGGATTGTGCTGAAAATCACGTGCCAAAGGGTCAAATGACATAGTAACCGTCTGCCTTCATCGTCATATACTGGAAGTAGAGTTAGAGTGATATTGTATTCTGCCTTTGACTAAATTTCGAAAGGCGGTTTAAGAAAATGGAGTATGACAGACCAACGATTAACTGATCAAGAGTTCACACAATTCATGAAGGCACTCCGGCATATGCGCGAATCCGAATTGGAACGCCTGTCGGAACTCGTCGAAAGTCTGGTACAAGAACTGAAGTGCGTTTCCCGCCACGATGACCAATCACCCGCCGCAGCCGTGACTGCGCAGCGCCTCCTCAGAGATTGGAACGCCGAAGTCAAGCGCATTCTCAAGATGCAGCAGGCCAACGACGCCGCCTGATCACCCGCCGACATCCCCGAAACATCACCAAGCAGTCCGCCGCTATATGGCCTTGCCCTCTTCCCAATCCAATAAGACATCCCGCTCAACTTGGGGTATAGTGTAAACTATTGCCTCTCTATCTTTTGACTAATCACTAATGACAAACATCACTCCACTCGAACAGCAGCTCATCGACCAAGCCCAACACCACCGCGCGGATATGACCGCCTTCTGCGCCAGACTGTTACAAACCCCCTCCGTCAACGGCGTCCATGATGAACGGGCGGTTGCGCTCATCATCGCCGAACAAGCCCAAGCGCTCGGCCTCCATGCCCATCTGGTCGGCGTAGATCCATCGCGCCCCAACGTCATCGTCAGCACCAGTACCGAGTCACCAACTGGACTGCTGCTGGTCGGCCATCTGGATACCGTCCCCCCCGGCGACGAATCGGCGTGGACGTACCCGCCCTTTAGCGGTACACAGGCCAACGGTCGCCTCTATGGACGTGGCGCGGTTGATACCAAAGGTGGCATGACCGCCGCGCTCTACGCCTTAGCCCTGCTCAAAGACTGTCCAGATGCCCTCCCGCAGGGACGGGCCCAACTGATCTGCGTGCCGGATGAAGAGTCCGGCGCGACCGGAACCCTCGGCATCAAGTGGCTCCACGATCAGGGCCTGCTCGAAGGCAGAGGCGCGATTTACGCCTACTCCGGCGATCAGATCACGCTCGGTCATCGCGGCCTGCTGCGCTATACCCTGACCTGTCACGGCCAATCTATCCACAGCGGCGCGTCCGAATGGCAGGAACACACCGCCGGAGCCAACGCTATCACCGGCATGGCGCGTTTGCTGCTTGAACTGGAAAATCTACACTTTGACTATTCAACCGCGCCGCACTTCAGCGAATTCCGCACTGTCCTCACACCCGGCACGTTGATCAATGGGGGAACCAGCATCAACATCGTGCCTGATAGCTGCGAGGCTGCTGTCGATATACGACTGACACCTGAAGTCACGCGCCAGCATATTGAAGCGCTCATTGACGACTGTATCCAGCGGGTATCTGCCGAGCGCGGTGTGACCTTCACCCGTACACTGCTCAATGACGCCTCTGCCGCCCTGACGTCGGATGATGCGATGATTGTTCAAGTGTTGGAAAGTGTCGTGCGCGATGTCAAGCACAAAGAGCCGCAGCGCGTGGTGGCTGGCCCTGCCAATGAGGGTTACCTGCTGAATGATCGCGGCATACCGACCATCTGCGGCTTCGGGCCAGAAGGCGCGAACTTCCACGCCAATGACGAATATGTGACCATCGACAGCCTTGTGGAAACCGCTGCTGTCTTTGCCCTCACCGCCCACCGTATGTCATTGAGATTGACAACCGGCTAGCGCCAGCCGGTTCGCTGAGCAATCCAATCCCGTGCCACCACGCCCTGTGCTGCTTGGAAGGCACGCACAGTCGGCAGGCCGGGTGGCGGTGGCTCCAACGCTTGGTAAGTGAAATACCCTGCCGTCGAGACAATAGCCGCCGTGATCGCCTCGCCATCGGCTTGTTGAATAGGCGGATAAAGCGCTAGAAGGTCCTCAGGCAGCGGGCCGCCTTGCATCGTCACGCTTGGCGCGAAGCACAAGACATCCACCCAAGCCGCTCCAAGACATGCGTGAGGCCAATCGATAATCCAGACCTTGTCAGGCGTTAGTAGAATATTGTCGGCACGAATATCAATGTGCAGCAGCGTATTACCAGCCACCGCCGCACTCGTTTTCGACTCCAATTCAGCTAACTGCGTCAAGTGGCGTTTCGACCACCCATCCAGTTGATCAATTTGAGTTGGTGGCGCATCAAGTAATTTTCGCCAGCCGCAGATATTTTTCTCATATTGTTCACTGGCTGTAGGAACATCCCCGAGCTGAACCGGAGACGGCGTCAAAATGTCACTCAAACGAACCAGAGCGTCCATCACCCGCTTCAGTTCATCCGCTGCCCAAGGCAGTGCCGGATGTTTTCCATCAATATCCTCGAACGCCAGCACAATCCAGCCTGAATTGCCTTCATCATCAAATGACCACAGCAAACGTGGGGCTGGCGTTTCGGTTGGCAGCAAGGCAGTAATTTTTGCCTCGCGTCGATGAATGCCTACCGAACGTGGATTGGGCTCAGGTCCAATTGCCTTTGTGAAAATCCGCCGCCCATCAGCTGCCGTCAGACGCGCGGCCACGCCCGGTGAAAAACCTGTCGCTTGGGATTTCACCGCGATAATCGGGCTGCCTAACCACCCTTCAACCGCCGCCCGAATGTGAACGGGCACCGCGTCCCACTGAAGGCGCACCCCTTCGGCTGGTGGCGGCTGATGGTACACTGGTCTAGACATCAGGCGAACCTTACATCCGGCGCAGCCGCTTCAGGACTTTCAAGCCGCGAAACAAATGATGGTACACCCTGCGGCACATTTCCGGCAGCTAACCAACTCGCCAATGTTTTGAGTTCTTTAGGCCACAGCGGCAGCTTTGTCACTTCATCAAACGCTATCCAATGGCCGAGCGGTGCAGCAGGATTTTCGCGACGAGGTTCCAGTTGGTCAGTTGTCGGCGTGGCATACAGATAAACTTCGAGTCCGAACCCATTAGTCTCTTCAGGAACGAGGCAGTATTTCGGCACCACCCACTCACGCAAAAAAGCGACAGTCGTCACTTGAATAGGGATGCCAGTCTCTTCCATCACTTCGCGGACGGCACACTCGGCCAAACTTTCATCCGGTTCCAAGCCACCGCCCGCCAATCGCCAACCATCGCGCTTATCGGTTGGCTCAAGCAGCAGCATCTTACCCTCGTGAGTGACCACCACACGGGTACGCACATTTTCATAGACGTTGTGGCTTGAGATCGTCATGCTGCGCTCTGCCTTTGCCCGAAGTCAACGGTTAGATGGACGACGTTTTATCCCCCAACGCTTCCAGCAGCCGGTCACGATAGGTGAAGTCACGGTCAGGCATTTCCGGCATCACTTTGGAGGCTTCCATCAAGAAGTGGAAATAATCGCGTCCCATTTCCTGTCCACGCCGTGTGTGCATATCGATCGCGTAGTCGGGGATCACCGGCAGCACGCCCTTTTGCTCAATCGCTTGGTTCACCCAGTTATTCAGGTCATCACTGCCGCGCTCTTTCTGCGATTGGCACAGCACCCGCACCGCATGGATCGCGAACAGGTAGCGGTCACCGCGTGGACGCGCAATACGGAAGTGCATCTGGTACAGCGTCTCAATGAGAATCGGCGCGTTCAGATTGCCGTAACCCACATCCTCCACCGAAATGACCTGCAACCGCCCCCATAAATACTCTTCCATCTCCGCGCTGGTCGAGAGCATTTCGTATGCCAGCAGCGCCGCGTTCTCGGTATTGCCACGCCGGATTTCCTTCTGCAGCGATGAGATCACCTCGTCTGCCGGAAGGTCATGAACCGTGCGTACCCGCGTCCAAGGATCATCTTTAAAATTGGGAACAGCCATAGATCACCTTCTTTGTGTCTTATATGGATCTCGAAAAGAAACGAATCGTGATAGTCGGTAACTTTTGTGCAGACGCCGTCTTTGTAGGGGCAAGATATATCTCGCCCACTATCTATACGCATTTTAAAGTCGTCAAGTTTGATGCTAATACAAACGGATAGTCGGCATAATAGTCATTTCGATCTATCGGACTAGCAGCAGTTTGAAAACGAATTCGGTATTGAGACGAAAACAAAACTGCATTTTCCTACCGCCGACGATCACACCCTTACGTAGGTTGTCCAACTCATGCCCGAACTGCGCCACGAAATTCCGCCGCTTCAGCAGTTCCGCCGTGCGGATGCGTAACGCCACCAGAATCAGCGCCGACAAAGCCGCGATTTGCGGAATTGCCAACAGGAAATCCGGCGGCAGGTCGATCTTGACCTGTGTCTGGAAGTAATTCGACAGCGACTCGGACAAACCAAAGAACAGAGATGTCAGAAAAGCACCGACCGGCTGCTCAAACGCGAACAGCGAAACCGTAATTGCCGTCCAACCACGTCCTGCCGTCATACCCGTCAGGAATTGGCTGAGGACACCGATTGACAGAAACGAGCCCGCAATCCCCGCCAACGCACCGCTGATAGTCAGCGCGAAAATTTGCACCATCGTGACGTTGATACCCGCCGTTTCCGCCGCCTGCTTATTTTCACCCACCGCTCGGATATGCCGTCCGAAACGCGTACGGAACAGCATCAGCCACACCAAAAACACAAGTACCCAACTGGTGTACACCAATATGTTGTAACCACTGAGGCGGTTCAGAGCTGGAACAGCTTCTATTAGAGACTTAGAAAATTTAATGAGAGGAAGGCTTGTGATGCTAGGATCAGCCAGCGTACCGTACGCCTCGAAAGATACTCTTAGGAAGAACACGGTAGCGTTCGCCACGAACAAGTTCAGTGCCAGCGCCAGAATCACCAGATTGATACGGATACGTAAATAAAGTACAGCAAAGATGAAACCCAGAACACCACCCGAAAGCATCGCCGCCAGCACGCCGACAATTGGATTAAGACCCGTCTTATAGAGTACCGCCACTGCCACGAACGCCCCCAGCAGCATCATCCCTTCAATCGCAAGGTTCAAAACCCCTGCGCGGCTGGCTATCAATGCTGCTAACGAGCCGAGAATATAGGGAGTTGCGAGGCGAATGCTGCTAATTGCCAAGTCCTCCGGCATTCGGAAGAAAAAAAAGACGCCGAGAACAATGCCGGCAAGAATCAGTGGAACACGCAAATTGCTTCTGTTGCGGTTAATGAAAGCCATCATGATACTACCTCGTTCGCAACACGCTCTGTACGCGGGGGTCGCAGCTTTAATCGCAGCCGTGTCAGCAGGCTCCGGAACAGATCTTCCATCGAATTAAAGAGAATGATAAAGGCAATAATGATGCCGCCCAATTCGCGCGGGAGATTTCCAAATTGCAGGTTGATCGCGCCTTGTTCCAATCCGGCGAAGAAGGTACTGACAATCAGGATACCCACAATCGACTCACGCGCCAACACCGCCACCAGCACACCGTCAAAGCCTAGACCGGAGTTGGTAAACCCATCTACCAGACGCCGCTCGACGCCGATAATCTGGATCGCTCCTGCCAAACCGCTCAACGCCCCGCTGATCAGCATGGCGCGTAAGGCAGCACGTTCGCTGGCGACACCCGCGAAACGGGCGAACAAGCGTGAACCGCGCGTCATCCGCTGCTCGTATCCTGCCGTCGTCCGCCACAGATAGAAGCCAACCGCAATCGCCGCCACAATCGCCATGATGATGCCCACGCCCACCCGTGAACCATCAAACCACGTCACGTTCGGCAGCAGCCCCCGGTTAAACGGCACCAACCACGCCGTGTCATCAATACGCGCCGTTCGCGCTGTACTCGTGAAGTCGGAACGCAGCGGATAGTTCACCAGATAGTGGACAATCTGGACCGCAATCGCGTTCAAAATGATAGTGACAATCAACTCGTTGACGTTAAGCTTCACTTTCAGATAGCCCGCAATCCACGAGTAAAATGCCCCCACTGCCATCGCCGCCAAAATACAAACCAGCGGCACAAACAAATGCATAACCGTGACCAAGACGTCCGAGGCCGCTTTAATATCCTTAACTCCAGCCAGCGCATAAATCTGGTCAGGCAGGGCATATCCCAGAAATGCCGCCGTAATCGCCCCCAGCACCAACTGTCCATCCATGCCGATGCTGAACAGTCCAGCTTGGAAAGCCACCGTCGCCGAAAGCGCCGTCAGGATCAGGATCGTTACCCGTTCCATCACCACCGCCAGCGGATGGCCGCCTTCGCCATACAGCGGCGCGAAAAAGGTCTGGATGACGTTCGGGTTATCCGCAGCCGGCACTCGCAGAATAACCAGATCACTGAAATTCTGGCAGCCGCGCGGCCCGAAACCTTCGCAAAATAACTTCTGGTAGGTCTGGATGGGATCGTTATGGGCGAACACCACGAACAGCGAACTGACCAGCAGGCCGAGCAGTACGGCAAAAATCGGGATGGCCGCGTTTTCTAAGATGCCTTGAAACTTCGATGATCTCATGATGCCTGCACCTTTTCATGCTCTAAACTGCCGCCCGCCATCAACAAGCCCACGTCTTGTTCGTTAGCCTCTTCCCGTTGCAGCACGCCGTTGATGCGCCCAGCGAACATCACCGCAATACGGTCACTCAACGAGAAAATCTCGTCCAGTTCCACCGAAATGAGCAGGATAGCCGCACCCGCATCCCGTGCCTGAATCAGTGTCTTGTGAACAAACTCGATGCTGCCCACGTCTAAACCGCGCGTCGGTTGGTTGGTAATGACCAGCTTGGGGCTGCCAGTCAGTTCACGCCCCAGCACGATCTTCTGCAAATTACCACCCGAAAGCGTGGATATTCCTTCACCCACCCGCGCCGATTTCACTTGGAAGGAGTCGATAATCTTCTGTGCCAGTGCTTTGATCGGCTTGGCATTAAACACCCCGCGAGATGAATACGGCGGCAAATGATAATGCGTGACAACGATGTTTTCATCCAGATTAGTCTGGAGGTTCAACCCGATAATCATCCGGTCTTCGGGGATATGCGCCATGCCGTTTTCCCGCCGGTCGCGCACGCTGGCATGGGTAATGTCTTTCCCCAGCAGCGTAATACGTCCTCCATCGGCCGTCCGCATGCCGGTAATGGCTTCCACCAGTTCAGTTTGCCCGTTGCCGCTCACCCCTGCAATGCCGAGGATTTCCCCCGCCCGCACTTCCAAATCCACGCCCAACACCGCCGGAACGCCGCCTGTGCCTGCCACCAGCAGGTTTTCCACTTTCAGGACCGTTTCGCCCGGTTGAGCCGGTTTCTTTTCAACTTGTAAAATGACCTCACGCCCGACCATCATCCGCGCCATGTCACGGATCGAGACATCGGCCACGTTATGCGTGCCGATCATCTGCCCGCGCCGCATGACGCTCACCCGATCCGCCACATCCTTGACTTCCAGCAGCTTATGAGTGATCAGCAATATCGTTCGGCCAGATTGCGCAAGCTTACGGATGACCGTATACAGTTCGTGAACTTCTTGGGGGGTAAGAACCGCTGTCGGCTCGTCCAAAACGAGAATTTGCGCGTTCCGTTGCAGCGCTTTGAGAATTTCCACGCGCTGCTGCATCCCCACCGAGATTTCCTTAACCCGTAGGTTCGGATTCACAGGCAGCCCGAAACTCTCCGAGAGTTTACGGACGGATTCGGCCTCCATACCGCTGTTTATAAAGCCCATCTGGTTCGGCTCGATCCCCAGCATAATATTCTCGGCAATCGTAAACCCCGGCACCAGCTTAAAGTGCTGGTGAACCATACCAATTCCGGCGTGGATTGCATCATTGGGATGTCCGATGTGAACAGGTTTATCATTCACCCGAATCTCGCCGCTGTCCGGCGAGACCAGCCCATATAAAATGCTCATGAGCGTGGTTTTGCCTGCGCCGTTTTCGCCCACCAGCGCATGAATTTCGCCTTTGGTAACGCTCAAATTGACGTTATCGCAGGCCAGTACGCCAGTGGATTCAAAGTACTTGCGAATCTGGCGCATCTCAATCGCGTTCGGCATGACTTACTCCATACAACCTGCGCAAATGCTTCCGATACTCATGGAACACCGCTTGCGCATCTGTGCTTGATGATCTTCCAATATCATTTGCTGCCACACAGTAACACCCCGAAAAGAACTAGAACATCCACCCTTGCTTGCTCCCTCCCTCGTTTACGGGGGAGGGTTGGGGTAGGGGTTCCGATTTCTTCCAAGAATTTACGATAACTCTAACCAACACATTCGGATTTCCAAAGGACATGGACATGAGCAAATAGAGATTGAAAGCCCGAATAACAAAAGGGGCGAACATCAACTGTTCACCCCCGTTTTCAAATCATAAACTCAACTGAAGGTGAAACTTAACCACTGCTCTCAAGCGCGTTGGTCACCTTGATTTCACCGGCGAGGATCTTCTCGCGAGCAGCGTCAATCGCTGCGCGGACGGCTGGCAGTTTCTCAACCAGATCCTTCGGGCCGCTCTTGTCGAAGGTACGTGAGCAAACACCCACGTCCCAGCTCAAACCGGCGAAGCCTTCCTTCAAACCGACGGTGGTTAGGCCGGGGGTGAAGGTGTCATCGACCGCGCTCTTGACGAACGAGAACACCGCATTATCGACGCGCTTCATCGCCGACAAAATCACAGTACCCGGATACAAATCGTCTTGATTACTATCAACGCCTATCGCGAAGTTGCCGGTATCCTTAGCCGCCTCCAGCACGCCTTCACCGCTGCGACCAGCGACTTGGTACAGAATGTCCGCGCCACCTTGGTACAGACCATTCGCCAGTTCCTTGGCCTTCACCGGATCAGAGAAGCCGCCAACATAAGCACGATCCAGCTTGCAGTCTGCGCAAACCGACTTCACACCTTCTTCAAAACCGACGATGAACAGGTTGATACCGGGGGTGTCCAAACCACCGACGGCGCCAACATGCTTGGTGCGGGTCAACATACCAGCAGCGATACCGGCCAAGTAGCTGTTCTCGTGGGTCAGAATGTTGTACAGCGCCAGATTCGGATAATCAGGGGTTTCGGGGAAGAAGGTTTCCTGCGCACCGAACTTCTGATCCGGGAATTCGCTGACGATTTCATCAATCGTGTCCGAGTTGACCGCAATGGTGATAATCAGATTCGGCTTATCTTGAACCGCGCGGCGGATAGCAGCGTCATGTTCCTGTTCGCCAGCCGTCTCGATGATCTTGCCGGTCACGCCCAATTCGGCGATGGCACGTTCCGCACCGGCGGCTGCCGAGTCGATGAACGAACGGTCGCCACGGGGGTTCGGCAGAATGATTTCGAAGCTGACACCGCTGTTATCAACCGGTGCGGCGGCGGTCGCTTCTGCGGTCGCATCAGCCGAAGCCGTGAGGCACGGATCAACATAGGTGCTCGAGTCTTGCGCCAACGCTGGAACGGAACCAAGCGCCAGAACAGTGACTAATATCAACGACAACAACGACAAAACACCAATTCGTTTCAACATCTGACACTCCTTATTTAAACAAAAAGTCTAGTCTATTGGAACATTTCCAACAGGATTCTGTTTATGGCAAAACGCATGAAAAAAGAATAGCATTTTTCAACCGTTCTTGCTAATGTTGCTTAATGTCTTTATAACCATTTAGATTGGTGTATTATGCCTATTCCTGTCATTCTTGATACCGACATTGGAACTGATGTAGATGACTGTTTAGCGCTGGCTTTACTGCTCAGTTCGCCCGAACTTGAACTCCAAGCCGTCACCTGCGTTTATGGGGATACGACCCTGCGCAGCCGCATGACGCTCAAGCTGCTTCAACTGCGTGGCCTTGACCATATTCCGGTTTATGCCGGTGCGCAAAAACCCCTTACCTCCCAAAAACCCATTTATTGGGAAGGTCACGAAGGTCAAGGGTTGGTCGATCCATCCGACACGACGCTTCAGCCTGCCGCCGAATTCGCGCCGGACTTCATCGTGCGCCACGTCATGAGCAATCCCGGCAAAATCCACATCATCGCTATCGGCCCACTAACCAATATCGCCCTCGCCTTCCAGAAAGAGCCGCGCCTCGCCCAAAATCTAGGTCATCTCACCATCATGGGCGGAGTCGCCCGCAGCATTGACCGCCTCGATCTGCCATTAGCCGAGCACAACATCGTCTGCGATCCTGAAGCCGCCAAAGTCGTCTTTTCATCCGGCGCACCCATCACCCTCGTCCCGCTTGACCTCACTACTCAGGTCTTTGTGAATGAAGATGGGTGCAACCAAATCAAACAAGCCGGTTCGCCCTTTCAACTGGCCGTCGCTGACCAACTGGCGCGTTATCCCCGCTTCCAGCGCTACGGACAAACCAACCTCCATGATCCGCTGGCAGTCGGCGTTATCATTGATCCGACTTTCGTCACGCTGCAGCCCGTCACCGTAATCGTCGGGACCAGTGATCAACCTGTTCCCGGCATGACACTGATGCGAACGCCACAAGGTACTGAAAAAGCCACCATTCAACTCGCTACCCGCGTCGAAATCGACCGCTTCGAACGCTTCTTTGTTGATCGGGTCGCTCAAAAATCATGACCACCACACTCGTTCACGACGCATTCATACTCGGCCTTGGTCAATCCGACCGCATTTTCCAGCACGGTTATCTCGTCATCGAAGACGACCGCATCACTGATGTCGGCGATATGCACGCCGTCCCTAACCACACCTTCGACCACCGCATTGACGCCTCTGGCAAGCTCGTCATGCCCGGTCTCGTCAATGCCCATACCCACACGCCCATGACGCTCTTTCGCGGCCTCGCTGAAGGCGTTTCCCTCTTCACGCTCGATGGCTGGTACAACACCATTCGCGTACTCGAATTGGTCATGACGCCCGACATGGTTCCGGCTGCCGTGGCCGTCGCCTGCGCCGAGATGATCCGCACCGGAACCACCACCTTCGCCGATCAGTACTTTTTCATGGATCAGGTCATCCCGACCGTCGCCCTCTCCGGCCTCCGCGCCGCGCTCGGATACGGCGTGGTCGAACTCGGTGATCCGGTTGCCCGTGAACGTGAACTGACCAAATTGGAAGGTTTTCTCGAAGAGATGGGCGGTGATCAGCACAGCGGTCGCCTCAAGGGGTGGATTGGCCCCCATGCCTTTTTTGTCGATAACTCACTGGAGTTGATGGAGCGTGAGCGGATTCTGGCTGAAAAATTCAACGTCGGCTTCCACATTCACCTCTCCACCACTGGCGAAGAAGATCATTTCTGTCGTGAGCGTTTCGGCACCACCGCCGCTCAGAAAATGGCCGCGCTCGGTATGCTTGACCATCGCATTATCGCCGCTCATTCCGTGACCATCCCCGAAGAGGATTGGTCAACCCTTGCCCGCTATCCCTTCACCGCCGTCACCTGCCCCAGCGCCTCCATGCGTGCTGGAGCCGACGCCGCCCCGATTGTTGGGATGCGCAACGCAGGTATCAACATCGCCCTCGGCACCGATAACGTCTGCAACAGCAACGACTATGACCTCTTCACTGAAATGCGAACCTTAGCCAAGCTCGCCAGCTTCCGCGAGAAGCAGCCCGGTGCGCTCCCTGCCCGTGATGTACTGGACATCGCTACAGCGGGCGGTGCCAGAGCTCTTGGACTTGATGATCAAATTGGTGACCTGACTCCCGGCAAACAAGCTGACCTCATCATGCTGGATCATACCGGCATCGGCTGGCAGCCCTACAGCGCCAACGATCCCTTTACCGCGCTCGTCTATAGCATTCACGGCCTGCAAGTCACCGACACGATGGTCGCCGGACATTGGCTCCTGCGTAACCAGCAGTGGACAACCGTCGATTATCCGGCGGCAGCTTACCAGCTCAACGGCCATGCCCATCATCTGCTCACTCTCAGCCGCGCGGCGAAGTAGACTTATTGTAGGAGCGCAAGGCTTGCGCCCTGTCTTAATCTAAAAGAGGATTAATCATGAAGGATTATCACATCAATATCTTCTATAGCGAAGAAGACGCGGAATACATTGCTGATATTCCTGATTTGAAGTACTGTTCCGCATCGGGAGAAACTCAAGAAGAAGCCTTGAAAGAGGTCTTAATTGCCAAAAACCTCTGGCTTGAGGTCGCACGTGATAAAGGTCTGCCCATTCCTGAACCGAAATATCGTCCAGCCATCTATCAAGTCGCATAGTATTTCATAAAACAGACTCAAAAATGGATGATTTTCCGGCACCTGATAACAAAGACATAGACAAACCAATCACTGAAATCACGAATGATGATGCGGTTTCGCTTGGACATAAATTGCCTCGAGCAAAGCCCATCACGCTGACGTTTTATGATCGGCTTCAAGATTATCCCTATACAACCACTTTTTATGTACGAGAGGAAACACCTCAAGAACAGTCTGAAGCACTTGTAAGAGTGGTCAGTGATCTTTCGATATGCATTTTAGGCAAATACAAAATAGGTTATAAAGACTTCATCGTTCCCGATTATCGCGACAAATTAAAACTCATTGCACCCAACGCAATGGGAACTTTTAAATGGCTCATCAAATTTCATGTTACGACTTATTTTGGGGATCTAATGGCGCGCTCCGTAACTATTCCGGGTCGTGATTATGAGACCAGTATAGGCGCAAATTATGGATTAAAAGGTTCAGCAGCCAAAAGACCAGATCCCAAACACCCAAAATGGATAAACTTTGTTGATCTTTTCACTGCTATTTGTGTTAGCAAAGAAGGAATGACAATCAATAATCACGTTGATCTTGATATTACGTCCAGTAATTGGCCTCCAAAAGGGGCAAAGAAACGCAGATGATATAACTTAAGTTTACTTTCGGTTAACCCGACAAACCCATCCCTAACCATCCATCAACCTGCCTCCCGCCCACGCTCCCTCAAAATGGTTAGCGCCAACCCTCGCCAACAGTTACAAAATGTTCTTCCAAAAGGTAACCCGTTCTCGCTCAATCGGCTTTAAAATAAACATCAGGACGCCTCTACGAATTTGCTCTCCTTCCCCTGTTACTATGGGCGGAAGGGGCTGGGGGTTAGGGGTTCCACGCACCTTAACATTCGACCTGCTGCCAATGACAATGCCGCCGCCACTGCCGCCACCATTTTCTGCCCAACACCACCGCCGGATTGGGTATTTGACTGTCAACTTGCTTGGCACAGTATCCACTCTTGCCATTGCCGCCTTTGCTGCTTTTGCCGCATTGCTCCCTCAACCGCTATGCAAATTCAGCAAAATCGGCAAAAAGAGACACCGTATTGACTGTTAACTGTTGACTGACAACTATCAACTTTATGTGCGCTTCAGCGCCCTTGATTTACTCAGGCAGTGGCTTGAGCCACTGACATTTCCGACTGTGACGACTCTGACGACAGTTCCGACATTTAGAGCTTGCCACCACCGCCGCCATAAAACAGTAAATTGGCGTCGCCGCCGACGACGACATCGCCGACACATCTCGCTTCTTGTCTGGAGCTAAAAGCCAACCGCTAACCGCTAAGAGCCAAACTTCACAGTGAATCTGAAGAATTTGAAGAATCTTACGAACAATCAGCGTCTCGCTCCCTCAAATCTGCCGTCAAAACGACCTACTGCAAATGCGGTTTTTGCAGTATTTGCAGCATTTACGGATGCCTGAATGGAGCTAACTGCTAAAAGCTAAAAAACTTCTGGTACGTCACACCGTCCATCTTGTCCTCATAGTAGCGCGGCATGATGTAGCCCAACTGGTAACCCACCGCCTCGTAAAACACCCTACCACCGAGATTAGTCGTCGGTGTATCCACGTAAATCCCACGAGCCTGTTTGCTCCGCGCGAACTGCTCGGCCTGCTCCACCAGTGCCGAAGCCAATCCTTTACGGTGCTGTGCAGGGTGGACAAACAACCCCTGAATCTGTGCCAGTTGATTCCATGCATAAAACTGCACGTAGAGAACCCCTTCAGCCTCACCCTCTACCAGCGCTGCGTATGCCGCCAGCGAGTCGGGGTTCTGGGTAAAGAAAATCGCGTTCTCCTCAGAGGCGGTCACGTACTGCTCGGCCCAGCCGATAGCCGTCAGGATACGCCTGACAGCCAACCGGTGAGCCGCTTGAAACGGAACAATTTGTATTGATGACATGTTTCCCTGCTTTTACTCGGCACTTAGAACTCAGCACTCAGCACTTTTTTGCCCTGTGCCTCTAGATAACCTTCATACCCGCCAAGGTGCTGGATCAACTGTCCATCGCGCACCTCAAACACCTCGCCCCCGAACTGTTGGATGAAACGGCGGTCATGTGATGCCGCGATCACCGGCCCGGGGAATTCATGCAGCGCCGCTTCCAGCGCTTCCAAGACGTCGAAGCTCAGATCATTAGTCGGCTCGTCCAGCAGCAGGAGGTTCGCCCGCCCGAAGATCAGCCGCGCGATTTGCAGCTTACGCCGCTGCCCACTGCTCAAGCCGCCAACAGGCTTGTCGAAGTCGGCGTAGCGGAACAGTCCCGAGCGGATGAGCATGGTCTTCAGCGCTTGGTCAGGATAATCCATGCCTACACTAAACGCTTCATAAAGCGTGTGCTCATTCGACATTTCGCCGCCTTCCTGATCGAGATAGCCGATCCGCACGGCAGGATTGACCATCACTTCGCCGCTGTGCGGCTTACTCATGCCTGCCATCAGCTTGATCAGTGTGGATTTGCCTGCGCCGTTCGGCCCGACGAACACCATCCGGCTGTGCAGCCCAACGGTGAACGATACTTCATCTAAAACCTGTCGGTCACCGAACCGTTGGCTCAAACGTGATACGACTATCGGCAGCCGTCCCTTGAGTGCCTCCGGGTCAAAGCGCGGGTCAAAGCGCAGCGGCGCGGGCGGTTGCGGAATTGCATTGTCCTCAAGTCGCTTCAACTTTTCCTCGGCGTTATGGATACGCCGTGACACGGTATGGTCATGCGTTCCCTTCTTCCGTCCGCGCATGAACTTATCGCTGTCCGTTTGTGGGCGGTAGTTGTTGTTATTGCGTGATGTTTCCTTCGCTTCCAGCATCAGCGCGGCGATTTCTTCCTGCTGGCGGGCATAGTCGGCTTCCCACTTCTGGCGCTCACCGATCTTTGCCTGATGATAGGTGTCATAGTCACCGCTGTAGCGCTTGGCCTGCTGAGTATGTTCGTCAATCTCGACGATGGCATTTACCACACGGTTCAAGAATTGACGGTCATGTGATACCACCAGCACCGCCCCGCGGTAAGCCGAAAGATACACCTCCAGCCAGCCCAGCGCCAGCATGTCGATATGGTTGGTCGGCTCATCCAGCAGGAGGATGTCCGGCGCACCCAGCAGCAGTAGCGCCAAACCAGCACGGGCTTTTTCGCCACCGGATAGGGTGCTGAAGCTGCGGTCACGCGGCAGATGGTCAATCTGCAAACCAGCTAACACACTTTCGACGCGATGATCGCCTTCGTAGCCGCCTAAGCGCTCGAAGTGCTCAGTCACGTTGCCGTATTCGGCCATCGCTGTGTCCAGCGCATCGCCCGTCAGACGAGTCATATCATCCTCAAGCTGGCGCATCCGCTTTTCCAGCATGTGTAAACGGGTGCTGGCCTGCGCGATCAAGTCGCCCAGTGTCCGGTCTTCGTAGCCCGTAATCACCTGCGGCAGATAACCCAGTTCGGTTCCGGCTGGCAGCGTGATCGAACCACCGTCAGCAGGCAGCACACCGGCGATGATTTTGATGAGCGTCGATTTACCTACGCCGTTCGCGCCGACCAGACCAATGCGTTCGCCCGCGTTCAAGGTAAATGACACGTCTTTAAGGACTGTGTTTAGTCCATAGGTTTTCGATATATGTGAGATCGTAAGCATATAGATTGCCTCCTCTTTTATCCCTGCCGTAGGGGTTTGCTGGCGGCAAACCCCACCATGTTTTGAATATCAAACGGTGAGGCGGCGAGAATCAAAAACGCCGCACGGGGATACCCATGACGGCGCGAGGTTGGCTACAAGGTAGCAAATCAACACATCAAATTGTGAGCGTTATTAACCAACGCAAACAGCACCGGGGTAATCCGTGAATAAGAATTACTGAAGGCTGCTGTCCGTAGTCATTGGCAATCTTTCGCTTGTGTTGACAGATAGTTCAGGGGAAAGTGCCCATTGGATTGGTCTATTTCGCCGGAACAAATTCAGTATAGCAGAAATGAATGATTGAGATCAAGAGACCAAACTAAGGTGATTTTGTATCACGGTTCTGGGCGATCCACAGCATTAAATCCCATGTATTGCGCAGGCTCACGACTAAGAGAATGGCTGCTGCTACCGCCAGCAAATTCAGGGCATCAGTTGTGCTCGTCAGCAGCAACCATATGGCTGTCAGCACAACCAGTGCATCTCCCACCACTGGAAGGATTACATACCACTTCCAATCGCTGCGGGTATAGTTTCCGCTGCTGGGATGGCGCATGAACTGCCATCCCACCCAAACCGCATACAACGTAAATAATGTTCCCACGACCAACAGCGTAATGCTCAAGGAGGTCAGTCGCATCGTCGGCACCAACATCATTCCTGCAACCGCCAGCACGCTGATGAAGTGGATCAAAATCGGCGTGACGAAGGTGTTCACGCCTGTTAGGTCACGAGCCGAAGGTAAATCCGCGCCGAGCGACACCGCCACAAACATCAACCCGATCAGGGTGGCGCTGGCCGTCCCAATCATGAAATAGAAATTCTGCCACTCGCGCAGCGCCTGCACAAACGGGTCATTCATATTCACTTGACCTGCGATATCGCTAAATAGTCGTTATGCCTCTTGCATAACTTTAGCGTAGCAGGCCGCGCCGAACAAACCGGGTTCTTCTTTCAAGATCACATACACTGGAATCTTGATCAGGGTTGTGGCGAAGCGCCCTTTGTTCAGAAAGGCGGCAATGAATGACCCATCTTTCAGCTTGTCCAAGATTTTCGGGGGAATGCCACCACCCAAATAGACACCGCCAAAGGCCAAGGTCTTGAGCGCCATGTTTCCGCATTCCGCGCCCAGAATACTCACAAAAGTGGTCAGGGTGCTCATGCACAGTTCCGATGAATGGCTGAGCGCCGCTTCGGAGATGATCTTGTTGGCGGGTTCATCGCCCTGCACCAAGCGCCGCGCCACATCGGGGTTTTCGGGCATCCCGTTGCTTTCCTTCAAGTAATCGTAAATGTGCTTGATACCCTGTCCGGAACAAACCCGCTCGTAGCTGATATGACCGAAGCTATCTTCCCAGAACTTGTCCTGAAGGTAGCGCAGCAGTCCGGCTTCAAAGGTGCTGCGAGGAGCATAGTCCGTATGCCCGCCTTCAGTCGCGGTCACAATGTAACGTCCCTTGCCCCCAAAATCATCGTAGATCAGCATGGCTTCGCCCAAGCCTGTGCCGGGGGCAATCAACGCTTTATTGCCCGCTGTACCATTGGGCTGTAGGTCATAGGTGCGGTTGAGTTGGAACAGGTCATCCGGTTCTTTCATGCCACCGGGAAGAACCAAGCCATATGAAATGGACTCGACATCGTTTAATAGGCTAACTTTCTGGATCTTCAATGCCGTCTGTAAGTCGCGCACGCTGATAACCCATGGCAAGTTTGTGATCTGGGACTCGCCTTTTGCCTTATCGACCGGTCCGGCTACCCCGAACACCGCTTGATTGCAGGTCGCACCCGTCTGACGCAGGAACAAATCGACAATTGCTGTTAGTCCCATAAACGCTTGGCTTGGATACGTCCGAATTTCGCTGCTGCGCTGCGGGCCAATATCGCCCACTAATAACATGGCTTTTTCCCCTTGTTCATGCCTAAGCTTCAAATAATGAACTTGAGTATAACGAGAATTGTTGTGAGGCGGGTATGTAAAAGCTCACGAAAAGTCGGGTCAGTTAGCAGTTTGCGCGACTCATTACCCTGTCGAGAAGTACGACAGGGTTTATCATGTCCAAAAGGATTTAGTTAACTTTCAGAGAAGAAAAGGCAGGACTTGCTACCCCGCACGCTCCAAAATGTGAGCAACGACGGTTGCGCCCGTGCCACCGATGTTCTGGGTTAAGCCCAGCGTCGCATCTTTCACCTGATTCGTGCCCGCTTCACCACGCAGTTGGGTAATGAGGTCAACCAGTTCATAAACGCCGGTCGCGCCGACGGGATGCCCGCGCCCTTTTAGGCCGCCCATCGTGCTGATCGGCAGCCTTCCGCCAATCGCGAACTCGCCGTCCTGTGCGCGATAGGGCGCTGTGCCCGGTGCGGCGAAACCCGCGCCTTCCAAACTCAAAGCGGACATGATCGAAAAGGCGTCATGGACTTCAAACAGGTCAATGTCGCTGGGTTTGACACCCGCCTGCTGGTAGGCTTTTTGGGCACTGCCCGAAGCCGCTTCCAGTGACAGGATGTTGCGACGATCCCCTAGACTTAGCGTATCAATGGCTGAAGCGCTGGCACGTACCCGAATAACGGGCTTGCCGGAGCGTTTCGCCATATCCAAGGGCGCGAGGATGATGGCCGCTGCACCATCGCAAATCGGGGAGCTGTCGTACAAATTAATCGGATCAGCGATCATCGGCGCACGGTCGTAAATGGACTGTGAAATCGCCTTGCGGAACATGGCGTTCGGGTTATTGACCGCGTTTTTGTGGGCGTTGATGCTGAACGCGCCAAAAGCTTCATGCGGCACTTTGTATTCGTACATGTAGCGGCGCATGATCAGTGCGTTGAGGGCCACGAACGACGCGCCGTGTGCGCCTTCATAATCGGCATCGGCAGCCGTCGCCAAAGCCGAGGTAATTTGAGCTGTAGTCTCGTCAGTCATCTTCTCGACGCCGCAGACCGCCACCACATCGACCATGCCGCTGGCAACCGCGCGTACTGCCGTCTGGAACGCCATCCCACCGGATGCACAGGCCGCTTCAATCGTCGCGGCTTCGATTCCACGCCATCCGGTGTAATCCGCCACCAGAGTTGCCAGATGCGCCTGATTGCTCAACCGTGACGCCAGCATATTGGCGACATACAGCGTATCCGGCTTTTCAATACCTGCGTCTGCCGCTGCCTGCCGGAGTGCATCTGCGCCAAGTTCGCGCAGACTCAAATTCCACAATTCACCAATATGCGTTTGACCAATACCAATGACGGCTACATCGCGCATGAATATATCCTGTACTTAATTTCACAAAGTCATTCTTTGTAATATAGCATAGCCTTGCTCTCAAAACCTAGCAGATTTCTATGATAAGAGAGGCTTCTATAGCTTTTGAGAGTTATATTGCCTTATAAACCTTTCACATTTGGGATAAACCTTCTCTGTTAGAATGAATAAACAAAGTGTTTTTTCACTTTAAACAGGGATAATAAAACTGAATATGCGCCTCAAAAAATATGAACGCGACGATCCTCACGCTTATACTTTTGGTGTCTTCCCCACTCTCGAACTGCTCCAGCACCGTCCTGAAACCGTTACTGAAGTTTTGATCCACACGACAGGCGCTCGTAATGAAGGCGTCACCAAAATCAAAACTATTTGCCAGCAAATCGGCATTCGCGTCAGCGTGGATGATAAGCTAGTGGAACGGCTTGAATCCAAAGAGAATACTTATGCGATTGGCGTCTTTGAGAAATATGAGCCGGAACTCAAAGCAGATGCCAACCATGTATTGCTGGTCAATCCGTCGGATATGGGCAATCTGGGTACAGCGATGCGCACGCTGCTCGGTTTTGGCTGCCTTGATCTGGCGATCATCAAGCCAGCGGTAGACATCTTCGACCCGCGTACCATCCGTGCTTCAATGGGCGGGCTGTTTCAAGTGAACTTCAGCTATTTCGACAGCATCGACTCCTATCAAGAGTCCTTCACGCACAACCTCTATCCGTTTATGACCAACGCTGAGGTCAAACTCCCGAACGCGGTATTTACGTCACCCTACACACTGGTCTTCGGCAGCGAGAGCAGTGGGCTTCCTGATTCGTATCGCAAGCTCGGTACATCGGTTACTATTCCACAGACTAAAGCCATCGACTCGCTGAACTTATCGGTGGCGATTGGTATCGCGCTGTATGGGGCAGCACAGGGGAAATAGGCCATTTACTCAGATTAATGAGTATTAAAAACCCAATAAACAAACAGAATTCAAATACCTACTCGCCGAAAAGGGCACAACCTGTGGTATGATGCTGTAACACCTCGCTGAGGCAACGCCGCATCAAGCAGACACATCCAGAACCTAAGCCGTCTGAGATCTCCCATTGAGAAGTCAACCTCCTCCCCGGAGAAAGCTGCTACGTGGCTTATTGTTGAATTATCATATGGAGTAAGTTGTGGTCGCATCATTTTCTGATCTCGGCTTGAGCGAAGCTACGCTCAAAGCCATTACTGAACTGGGCTATGAAGAACCGACGCCCGTTCAAGAGCAAACCATCCGCCTGATGCTGGAAGGCAGCGATGTCATTGCGCAAGCCCAAACAGGAACCGGCAAGACAGCTGCGTTTGCCCTGCCCATCATTCAAAATCTCGATCCTGATATCCGTTCCCCGCAGGCGCTGATTCTGACGCCAACGCGCGAACTGGCAATACAGGTGGCAGAAGCTTTCCAATCCTACAGCAAATACTATCAGCGTCTCTCGATTCTGGCGGTCTACGGTGGGCAGCCGATTGAACGTCAGCTGCGCGCGCTGGAACGCGGCGTCCAGATCGTCGTGGGCACGCCGGGACGCATCATGGATCACATGCGGCGCAAGACCCTGAAGCTTGGACCTGTACGCCATGTCGTGCTGGACGAGGCCGATGAAATGCTCAATATGGGCTTTATCGAAGACATCGAACTCATCTTGCAGGAAACGTCGAAGGATCGCCAAACCGCATTGTTTTCCGCGACGATGCCCGCACCGATTGCGAACCTCGCCCGCCGTTATATGCACGATGCCAAGCGCGTGACGGTTGCCGCTGAAAAACGAAGCACCCCACAAATTCGCCAGACGTATTTTGAAGTCGGCAAACGGGATAAGTATGAAGTGCTGTCGCGCATTTTGGATTACGAGCTTCCGACCGCCGCAATTATTTTCTGCCGCACCAAGCTGGAAGTCGACTCGCTGGTGCAGCGCTTGACCGCGCGTTCTTACGCTGCCGAAGGCCTGCACGGTGACCTCAACCAAGTCCAGCGTGACCGTGTAATGGGGAAGTTTCGCAGTGAACAAATCGATTTGCTGGTAGCTACAGACGTGGCTGCACGCGGATTGGATGTGGATCACATCACACACGTCATCAACTATGACATTCCTCTTGACCCTGAAATTTACGTGCACCGCATCGGGCGGACAGGACGTGCCGGACGCTCCGGCCTCGCCATCTCGCTGGTGACCAACCGTGAAGCACGTCTGTGGCAGATCGTTCAACGGACAGTGGGCAAGCCCATCCAGAAGATGAAGCTGCCGACGCTGGGTGATGTGGTGAACCGCCGTCGGGAACGCTTTAAGGATACGCTGAAGGAAACCTTAGCGGAAGAAGGTTTAGAACCCTACCTGACCATGGCTGAAGAACTTGGCACTGAATTCGAACCGCTTCAAATGGCGGCTGCAGCCTTCAAGCTATTGCTGGGTGATACACCGGACATTACTGAGGATAAACTCGCCGAACCAGAGGAAACGCACAGACCGCGACGGGAACGCCGCGAAGTGCGAGAGGTGCGTCCTTATAAAGATAGTAAGCGTGTACGGGACGATGGCGACTCGACACGCCTCAAGATTGACGTGGGGCGTGAAGAAGGTGTCCGCCCCGGTGATATTGTGGGCGCGATAGCCAACGAAGCCAATATTCCCGGCTACAGCATCGGCGCGATTGAGATTCATGACCATTACTCGATGGTTGATGTTCCGAGCCAGAAGGTCGCGCATGTGCTGTTGGCGATGAAAGAGTCCAGCATCCGCAACCACAAGATCAATATCAGCATCGCTAAAGGGCAAAAATAGCGGCTGACCGATTACAGCTACAGGGGTGCAATAATCTTGTGCCCCACCCTATCCTTTTCAGCATCCTCCTGTTTCCGCTACAATCAGATCATGCATATTCTTCACACCTACCCCTGCGGGACAATTTAGATGGCAGGTAAAGATCGACGCATATTGGTGACCGGCGGCGGTAGCTTCTTGGGTGATAACATCGCTGCGGCGCTGTTGGCCGAAGGTGCGGAAGTCACGCTCTTAGTACGCCCCGGCGCTGAGGATAAACTCGGCCCGCTGGCGCAGCGTGTTCGCTGGATCGTGGCTGATGTCTGGAATCCGGCCAGCTTACGGGGACGGGCACGCGGGCACAACAGTGTCATCCATACGGTCGGGAGTATGGTGGCTGATCCGGTTCAGGGATCGAACCATCACCGCCTAAACTTCGTATCAGCCCGCAACGTGGCAAACATGTGCGTGAGCGATGGTGTTCCACACATGGTTCTGATGAGCAGCGTGCGCGCACCGTGGGTCAACAGTAATTATCTGCGGGCTAAGCGAGAAGCTGAAGGTTACATGGAGCGCGTGGGAGTGACCGCCACGGTTATCCGTGCGCCGGTGGCCTACATACGGGGTGAGCGACGCCATCCCTTTTTTCTGCTGATGACGATCCTTGGCAGCACACCGATTTTGTCGTGGTTCTGGTTTGGACGGATTGCGCCAATGCCCGTCGATATGCTGGCGCGGGGTGTGGCCCGCATCACGCTGGATAAAACACGAACCAAAACCATTTACTATGCCTCTGATTTGCGCAAACGGAACACTGCCCGCGAAGCCCGCCGTGCGGCTCCGGTGCTGCCTGCGGAAAGTTTACCGCAACAGCGTCAAGTGCATCCGTTTGAACTGCTAGACGAAGATACGCCGTTCGGATGGATGCCGCCTGATAAGCCTAAAGATGAGTAGGGATTGAGGCTGGAGAAGGAACCCGACTCCCTCAAATCCTCACCCCCTAGCCCCCTTCATCCGCACGTTCGCGGGCTCACTCCGCTGATAGCCATTGCATGGCAGAGGGGGAATCCAGAGAGAGAAGACAGAGGTTTTCAAAAAGTGTCGTCTCCTGAACCCGTAAACGAGGGAGGGAATCATACGGGAGCACACAGGTGCTCCCCTACATAAGTAATTCTAGTTTGAAAGTAAACGGTAGCTGGGATTAGGCGACTGGAACGGGTTTATAACCGGCTTTGGTTACGGCTTCGAACAGCGCTTTTTCGTTGACTTCGGTTTCGTCATACACGATGTCGACGATTTGCTTGGCGTAGCTGGTCGAGGCCGATTCGACACCGGGCAGGTCTTCGAGCGCGCCATCAACAGTCATCGCGCAGCCAGCGCAGTGCATCCCCTCGACACGAATTTGTTTTTTCGTCATGTTGTTTTCTCCTCTACTTTGATCAAACCGGAATACATCCCCATACTGCATGTGAAATACACGTCGCCTGCCTTCTGAGCGGGCAAATCAATCACCGTTTCGCCGGTCAGCGGCAGTTCTTGATCGATGCCCAAGCTGGGGATCGTGAACAGCCGTGCGCATGAGAACGTGTCATTGGTAATGAATTTTAGGCGAATAGGCTGGCCGGACTGCGCGGTGAAGTAGTTCGGGGTATAGCCCTTGGCGCTGACATCCATCGTGATTTCTTGCTTGCCATCCACTACGGTAGCCGGAGTCGGAATACCGAAACTGCCGGGAAACAGTGAGGCGATGATGCGGCTGGGCGCGAGTGGTGATCCTAAGGCGGTCAATCCACCGTTGAAGGAGACGAAGGCGAGTATCAAAATCAGCGCAACTGCACCGCGTGTGAACCAGCGTCCAGCAGGACCGCGAAGCTGGGTCGCAACAAAGCCGAGCACGAAGAAGGTCGGTGAAGTACCAAGCACAAACAGGAACATAACAACTGCGCCGACCAGCGCATTACCGGAGCCAATCGCAAGCACTTCCATGGCCTGTGTGGTACCACAGGGAATTAAGATGGTCAGCAAGCCGAGCAAGGCAGGCGTAAAAGCACTTTCGGACTTGGCGCTCTTGCGTACAAAGCGTGTGAGCGATTTGGGCGGCTGAATAACGAAATAGCGGAAAATCGGGTGAACATCGAGCAAATTGAGGGCGGTGATGACCATGTAAACGGCGACCACGATTTGCATGATGGCCTGCGCGGTGACGGTGATCTGGACGATGGAGCCGAGCGCACCGAGCAACGCACCGAGAACGGTGTAGGCAGCAAGTTTGGCGGCGAGGAAATAGACCACCGGCCATGCCTGCTGCGGATCGAGCTTGAACTCAACCTTGGGCTGCTGGTGATGTTTGGATTTGTGTCGCTTTTTAGTTGGAACGACTTGCTCCGCGACTTTGTTGATGCCGCCGATGGCTGTCGCCAGCAATCCGCCCTGCACGGCCAAACAGGATAGGCCACCCGTTGTGAGTCCGGTTAAGAAGATGAGTCCGTAGTCCACACTTCACTTCCTGAAATTACGTTGATTTCGGAACTTCCTGTAAGTGTGACATATTTGGCGGCGGGTGTAATACGACAAGGATCAGGAAATTACGTGACAATCGTCATCAGTCAAATGCCAAGACAGTGATCGTTTTATGTCGGCGATGTCGTCATAGGCGTCAATGTCGGACAGTGGCTCAAGCCGCTGCCTGAGTGAAGAATGGGCGCTGAAGCGCACAGGAAGTCGTTAGTCTGTAGTCGACAGTCGTTCGTCGAATACAAGAGTCGGCGGTGGCGGGTGGAAAATGGCGGCGGCGATGGCGGCATTGGCATCCAAGTCCTGCGTGCTGAGTTAAATGCGAAATCAGCAGCAAATGCAGCGCAGTGCGCACAACAAATGTTGCAGTTATTGCAGTTGTGAATGGGTTGTGTTTGTCACATTTGCAACGATTGGCGGTTGTTAAGGTGCGAAGGATACCCCAGTAGAAGGATTTGCCAACGGCAAATCCCTACAAGCGTCCTGATGTTTATTGTAGAGCCGATTGAGCGGGAATGGGTTACCATTTGGAAGACCATTTTGTAACTCTTTGAGTGGGTTGGCACTAACGGTTTTGAGGGAGAGATCTTGCACTACGGGTTGGTGGATGGTTGGAGATAGGTTTATGATGGTTTGTACGTTTAAACCTAAGTCATAATATTGACCAGCAGTTATCCATAAACATGAATAGAAGTTAAGGCGCAAGATGGGCCAACAACATGATTATGATCTAAGACAATTTAACCGCATGATGCAAGTCATAGACGAATTCTTAATTGATAAGGTTAGTCTGCGTGAACTTGTATCTACATTGTCCTTTCTCTTGATGAACTTAGAGAAAGTTTCAGAAGAATGGAGAAATAATTTCCAAGAACAATGGGGACGCCTAGAGATGATAAATGCAGATATTCGGGAACAAGAAAGAGGTCTTACTGAAGCCGAGCGTGAATTCATCATTGAAGGAGCAAAAAGGCTCAAGGATTTAGTCAAAAAGGTAATTCAATAGTAGTGAGCATAAATTACCTCAAAATACGTACTTGCAGACACGGCATGCGTTAGGCGACATACACGCTTCAAGTATCTGCATCGATCCTTGAAAATTGACATGAACCTACTAAAATGACCTCTCACGATTTTTCTTGAACCTTAAAATTAGTTTATTTCGTCTGTAGCTGAAGGTGTTGGGCTATGAACTTTGAAGATTATAAACGCATTGCCGATTCAGCTAGTGAGCGTCAGGGCTGGGATTTTTCGCGGATGAAGGTCGACTGCGATCCTGTGCCGTGGGATTATAAGCAAGTCGCTGCCCGATACCTGAAACCGACTGATCAGGTATTGGACGTGGGCACGGGAGGGGGCGAAACCTTTCTGCAACTGGCACCCCACGTTCACAGCGGTATCGGCATCGACCTTGAAGCGGAGATGGTGGCCACTGCCCGACGCAATCTCGGTCAGACCACAAACGTCAGGTTTGAGCAGATGTCGATTGACACGCTGCGGTTCGAGAATGAGCGTTTCGACGTGGTACTCAACCGCCAAGCACCGATTTCCGAGGCTGAAATCACGCGGGTTCTCAAAGTGAACGGCTATTTTATCACCCAGCAAATCGGGCGGTGGAATATGCAAAACATTCTGGAGGCGTTCGGCTGGGATATGGCTCATTTGCCCCAAGCAAAAGGCATTGAGACCTATGCTGAAAGCTTTAAAGCGCACGGTTGTGTGGTGGTTGCTCAAGGGGAATACAATGTCCCCTACTTTGTCAGTGACATCGAATCGCTGATTTTCTGGCTTAAAGCGATTTTGCACCGCACCGCAACTGGATTTCCTGAAACATTCGATATTGAAAGGCACTGGCCAGTCATCGACCATCTCATCAGCACGTATCAGACTCCGCGAGGTATCGCGACCAACGAGCATCGGCAGCTATTGGTTGTGCAAAAAACATAAAAACAGGGAGCAGCAATGCTGCACCCCTACAGTAATACATCGGCATTTTCAGTTACTGATCAGTAAGCGACTCGATCTCGACCCGTTCGAGGATAAGGGTTTGCGGCTGCGGGACACGAACCAAACCGAAGCCGAGCTGTCCCTGCGGTGTGACGATGGCATATTGATTATCGACCCACGCGATGAATCCGAGTGGACCAGCGATACGAACCGGCGCTTCGTGAACGGTGGCATTATCCACTGCGAAACGAATATGATCAGGCTGCCAGTCAATGGTGTAAGTATGCGTTTCAAGCAGCGACGAGTCCAGAAGATGTTCACTGACGCCGATGGCTTTCTGTCCAACAGGCCATAAGCGGCGGTAGAGTGCTGGAAACCGCATGAGGAGTACTCCGATGGGCGCGGTGGGCGCTAAGCCGAGAAACTGCCAGCGGGTAGCATCGACGGTGGCGGCTTTCCATCCCGGACCGGGAACATCCATCGCCAAGCGCATGTTGTTGGGCGGCAAAGAGAAAAAGAACCAGACGGCTTTGGGCAAGCGCAGTCCGCGCTCACCGGGCACAAAGGGATGATTCCAGAAGCCAAATCCGGCTGTGCCAAGGGAAACCTCCCCCCTCGCAAGATTTGTCCTCTTATCATCTAAATCCTCATCCCCTATCCCCTCTCCCTCATGGCGAGGAGAATCCGGATTGGCGATTGCGGAGGACATTGAGGCGGTGACGGTCATCCGGAGAGGCGGTTTCCAGCGAAAGTCGGCTTTGCTCCGATAATCACTGAGTTGGGCGTCGTGATAACGAGAGGCATCGACGGATGGCAGGCTCAAGTGCAGAGCATCGGTTTCCGTGTGGACGTGCCCCATGCCGTAGGTGGTGATGTGCCAAGGCAATAACAGCGGTTGTTGAAAATCAAGTTTTTGTTGCATCAAATAAATCACCTCTTCGCCTGCCGATTGATCCGGCAGCGTTTTTCGTCCCTAACGCGATTCATACAGTTGATGCTGTAGGATAAAGAATAAAGGCACGAATTCGAACAAATGATCCTATTTTACGCGACCAAACCTTGAGAAAATTTGTCCGATTCGGTATCATTAAGCAGTAATGATTAAACTGTTATGCCTCATCTGTTCACGCATGAAGTTGAGTGCGATAGCGCGGGTGATGGTCATTAAGAAGTGAGGTAACACTCCATTGGATATCACATGGTATGGTCATAGCTGCTTCCGCATCTCGGAACGCAACCGCGTGACGGTCGTAACCGATCCGTTCTCCGAGAATATCGGTCTGGCCGTTCCCAAACTTAAGGCGGACGTGGTGACGATTAGCCACGACGAACCGGGACATAATAACACTGAAGCGGTCAAAGGCGCATCGCATATTTTGACCGGTCCCGGCGAATATGAAATCGGCAGCGTGTTTATTACCGGGTTGGAACTGCATCAAATTGATGGTCAAATCGCACGCTGGAATATTGCCTTTCGCTTCGAATATGATAATCTAACGGTACTGCATCTCGGTGATCTGGCGCATGTACCCGATCAATCCACCATTGAAAACTTCGGGGAAGTCCATGTGCTGCTGCTGCCAGTGGGCGGCGGGATGGGACTGCGCGCGAACCAAGCGGCGGAAGTGGTCGGCTTGGTGGAACCCGCTTATGTGATCCCGATGCACTACGGAATGCCCGGTGTGAACCTCGATCTGGAGCCGGTCGATAAGTTTCTACAAGCGATGGGCGTCAGCACGGTACATGAAACCGACGTGCTGAAGGTTTCCGGTACCGAATTCCCTGAACAGGCTCAGGTTGTCCTGCTGAAACCAACGCAGGCATAGGGAGCAATCACGTTATGGCATCGCTAGGCAAAGACAATGTGAAACTCATCATGCGATGGGATATTAAGCCGGAACGCGAACAGGAATACTTTGAATTCGTCGTCCGCGAATGGGTTCCGGGGATCACACGCATGGGTATGGAACCGACCGGCGCGTGGTATACCGCGTACAGCCATAACAAACAATCGCAGATTTTGACTGAAGGGCTGGTCGAAGATTTGCCTGCTATGCGGACTATTCTGGACAGTACAGAATGGAAACGGCTGCACGAACGGCTGATGGATTACGTCAGTAACTATGAGCAAAAAGTCGTTCGCGTGACCGGCGACTTCCAATTCTAAAGCGCGGACAGACATGAAGTGTCGAAGCAAGGGACAGGGTTATAACTCTGTCCCTTTTGATTCTCCCTACTTAATGTCTAGGTGTAATTAACCACGGCGGGCGGGAAAAATCCCACCCCTTCAAAAAGACCATATTGTGGCGTTGAAATTACCAAGTCTGTCGGAAAAGCGGGTGACATACCGTGAGAAAGCCTCATTTATGAAACAGCGTTTTTATCTCCTTCTCGGCCTGATCGTGCTGATGGCGGCCATTCTGCGGCTGGTCAATTTGGGGGCGTATCCACAGCGGTTTAATCAAGACGAAATGGCTCAGGGCTATGATGCGTGGAGCATCTGGCGCACCGGGCGAGACCAGCACGGTACACCGTTCCCGATTCAGTTTCGCAACTACAATGACTATATTCCACCTGTTGGCAACTATATCACCACGCCGTTCGTCGGACTGCTAGGCTTGGACGAAACCACGACGCGGCTGCCTGTCGCGCTGTTCGGGATTGCGACGGTGGCGTTAGCCGGTTTGCTTGGTCGGCTGTGGTTTGGTGAGTTGGCCGGATTGTTGGCCGCCTTACTGCTGACGTTCGAGCCATGGCACCTGAATTACAGCCGGATTGCATTCCCTGCGAGCTTCGTCCCATTCTTCACGGTGGCCGCGCTATACACTTATACGCGGGGGATGGTGCTGCTCTCCGGTGCCGGGGCGAATAAACAGCGGCGCAGTTTGTACTGGTTAGGAATGTCAGCCTTGAGCTTTGCGCTGCTGACGGCGACCTACTCCACCATGAAGCTGCAAGCACCGCTCTTGATCGGTACGTGTGTGATCGCGGGGTTGTTCGTTTGGTGGCGCAACTGGCGGATCGGACTTGTCTGGTTAGCGCTGATCGCGTTACTGGTTAGTCCATATGCGCTCTTTCAAATCACGCACTGGGAACTTAGCCAATTCCGATTCAACGATATCAGTGTCTTCCGGCTGCCCGATTGGCCGCAAGTTTGGTGGACGAACTATCGCGCTCACTACGATTTGCAGGCTTGGTTCGTTGATGGTTTGCAAGAGGGTGTGGCCGTGCATCCCGCTGGCATTGGCGAACTCTTCTGGCTTGAAGCACCCTTAATGCTCATCGCTGGATTAGGCCTGCTGGAACGCCGCTTCTGGCAGCGATCACAACTCATCGTGCCAGTTCTCATCATTATCTGGCTGCTCACTTTTCCAATGGCTGCCAGTTTCACCAATCACGGCATCCCACACGAAATTCGCACCTATAACCTGCTGCCCCTCCCCGAACTGCTGTCGGGTTATGGGCTGGCACTGATCTGGGAATGGGGCGCAGGAACACGCTGGCGACGCGTGCTTAGTGTCGTGTTCATCGATGCAACGGTGTTTTCGTTCTTCGTTTTTAACGTTCTTTTTCTACGCTATTTCTTCGGGCCGCCGCTGCTGCATGAAAATCCACAGGGGCAAGAGGTGTACGAGAATATCGGTCTGCGTCCGGCACTGGAAAAGGTACAGGCCAGCGCCCAAGTCTGTGATATCATCTGGGTGGAACGCCTGAACCAAACCTATATGTACTATCTGTTTTTGACACGCACACCACCTGAGCAGTTTCAGCAGGCAAGCACTGAGAGAAATACAGACCTCTATTTGAACATCAGGTGGATGAACAACCTTCGTTTCGGGTCGCCGGATTTCGATCAGATTGACGCACCACCGATCACCGGCTGCGAGGGACAGCCATCTCACACCTATTTCGTGACGCGGCGACCATCCCTGCCAGAGGGTTGGCAGGATTTGATCGTGGTGCGTAATGATGCGGGCAGTGTGTTGTGGCGAGCGGCTATGCAAACCGGCTCGACAAACTAAAAACGCCCGCACTGCGGCGGGCGTTTTATGACATTTGAGGTTGTTGGAAGAATCGAAGGCGAAATCAGTCAGCAGCCGATTTGGTGGTGCTGCTGGTATCCGCTTTGGCTTCGGTCTTGGTGGTTGTAGAATCGCTGCTGGCCGTCGTCTCGGTCTTTGCGCCGTCCGTCTTGGTGGCGTCGCCTTCTTTAGCTTTCACGGGGCTGGTGGCGCTGTTTCGACCGCTGGTCTTGCTGTCATTGACGTAAAATCCCGAACCCTTGAACACAATACCAGCTGCATGAACCACGCGTACCACATGTTGTCCGGTGTGCGGATCAACCGTCAGCGCAGGATCGGAAAAACTTTGCTTAATATCAAATGTCGTACCGTCTTCGCGGCGATAGGTATACAGTGGCATAGGGATAAAACCTCAAATCGATCGGATTTACACCCTAATATCATACACTACTTTTTAGCAGTGTCTACAGGTGACTGCTAAATTCTGATGCAATTTTTACTCACGCGTTAAACTTCTAAACGTCAGGCTATAATCCACATGTTAATGGGTCAATTTTAGGAGGATCACCATGAAGCGTCTCGTACGGTTCACGCCCTTACTCATTGCTGTCATCGCCGTCTTTTGGAGCATCCGGTCATCGACGCGCAGCGCACCGACTCCGGCCTCGCTGAAAGATTGGAAAGTGGTTGACCTCACTCAACCATTGACCACTAACATTCCGTTGTGGCCGGGTGACCCGACGTTCGAAGTCGAGGCGTGGGCATCGTATGCTAAAGACGGTTACTTCATTAACCGCTTCAGCATCGGCGAACACAGCGGAACACATTGGGGCACGCCGAATACGTTTATTGAAGGCGGGCGCAGCGCTGACCAAATCAAAGTTGAGGAACTGGTTATTCCAGCGGTGGTCATCGACATCCGTGACCAATCGGCAAAAGACGCGGACTACCGGCTGTCATTGGATGATGTCAAAAACTGGGAAAAGGCCAATGGTGCTGTCCCCGAAGGCAGTCTGGTCATTCTCTATACAGGCTGGCAGGACAAATGGAATGATCCAGCGGCATTTCTGAATCTGGACAAAGATGGCGTGCTGCACTTCCCCGGTTTTGGCGCAGAAGCCGCTCAATATCTGGTAACAGAGCGTAAGGCCAAGGCGCTGGGCACGGATACGCATGGCGCAGACCCCGGCAATGACACGGAATACGCTGCCAGCACCGCCATGTATACGGCTGATGGTCTGATCCTCGAATGCTTGGGCGGACTCGATCAACTACCGCCTGTCGGGGCAACGGTAGTGGTCGGTGGTTTGCCGATTGGCGGCGGATCAGGCAGTCCAGCCCGCATACTGGCCTTTTTACCGCCTACTGAATAAAGCGGACGCATGAATGAGGCGTGAGAGTACCTCCGGACACATTGAACGTTCTGTTAGAAAGATACGACGACGGCCTCTGACAGACGTATACTGATTGCAATCATAGATGCCACGGAGGTGTAATCCTATGACTCAACGTTCTCCGATTATCACAGCTTTGCAAGCCGCATCGGCGGCGGCGCTGGGTGCGGTGGCCAGTTGGATTGTCTACAGCCGATTTGCCATTGACCATCATGTACCGCTGCCGCCAGCGATTGACGCTGACCGCGTCCGTTTTGACAGCCACAACAGCCGCAATATCAATTACTACGTCGATCATGCGGACAGCATTCGTACCACCAACCAACCGCCGCTGGTGCTGCTGCACAGCATCAATGCCGCTGCTACGGCTTACGAAATGCGTCCGCTGTTTCAGGCTTATCGGGGTAAACGGGATGTCTATGCAGTTGATCTCCCCGGCTTTGGCTTATCTGAACGGCCTGATCAAGTTTATTCCAGTGAGCTTTTCAAAGACGCCATAGTGGATTTACTGGCCCGAATCGGTAAACCTGCGGATGTGGTTGCCCTATCACTCACCAGTGAATTCGCTGCCCGCGCAGCCCTTGAACATCCGGAGTACTTCCGCAGCCTGACGATAATCTCGCCGGTAGGATTTAATGCTCAGGAGCGGAAAGTCAGCCCGGCAGGCGCACGCAAAAACGGATTGAGTGATGCCGTATATAAAGTGCTGGCATTCCCGTTGTGGAGCCAAGCGCTGTTCGATTGGCTGACTACCAAGAGCAATATTCACAATGTGCTGCAAAAGAGTTTTGTGGGACAAGTGGACCAATGGTTGGAGCAGTACGATTATATTGCGTCTCACCAACCGGGGGCACGGTATGCGCCGCTGTATTTCGTCAGCGGTAAGTTATTCTCGTCCAATATTCTGGAGGACGTTTACAGCCGATTAACTGTGCCGGCGCTGGTTCTTTATGATCGTGATGCGTTCGTGCGGTTTGACCGGCTGCCCGAACTGCTGTCACAGTATCCCAACTGGCATGCAGCACGAGTTGAACCGAGTCTGGGTCTGCCGCAGTTTGAGCGGCTGCCGGAAGTCATTCAGGCGTTGGATACGTTCTGGTCGCTGGTCAGCCAGCACCACCCCTACAACACCAACACCCTGTAGGTTATTCGGTCGGCGGCGTTCGCAGTGTGAAGCTGAAGGTACAGCCTTCGCCTGCGATACCGCTGCTCTCGACGTGTACGGTACCGCCCAGCTTTTCAATGATGATCTTGACGATGGTCAAGCCCAAGCCGTGACCCTCGATTTTTTGCTGCCCCAAGCGCTCGAATTTCTTGAATAACAGTTGGATGGCTTTTTCGTCCAGCCCCGGCCCATTGTCCTTGACCCAATAACGAACCATTCCATTCGCTTCGGGGGTCGAACCAATCACGATGTGGGGTGGAGTCCCGCCATATTTGATGCTGTTGCTCATGTAATTTACAAAGGCTTCTTCCAGCCAACCATCATTGCCCATCGCCGGAGGCAGATCATTAGCGCGTTCTACAATCACTTTCTGCTGGACAATGGTGGTTTCCAAGCGCTTCAACACTTCATCCACCACGTGGTTCATATCAACCACTCTGGGCAGAATTTCTTCTTTGCGGGCGCGCGCCAAATCCAGCAGCGATTCGACAATCTCATTCATTTTGTCAGCAGCAGTCAGCAGATTGCTGAGATAGCTTTTGTTTTCTTCGTTGAGCGTACTCTCCAGATTCATCTCCAGCAGACCACCAAAGCCAACGATCACACCAATCGGGTTGCGCAAATCGTGGGCAACATGGTCGGCGTAAGAGTCCAATTCCGCGATGACCTGCTCGCTTTGCTGGATTTCATTCTGTAAGCTGACATTGCGGTTATACTGGGTTTCAGCCTCCAGCCGGGCCTGCTCGACCTCATACAGCGCTTGCATAGCCTTCTGGCGGTTATCGGCCTGTTCGTTGAAGACCTGCTCTTTGACCTGCTGGTATTGTTCGAGATGCTTAAATGCCAGCGCAAAATCGCCTAATTGCTGGTAAATACGCGCCAATATCCCATGCACCTCGAATATTTCCGGCTTGGCATTGAGCCCTTGGAAGATGCTCAGAGCTTTGTGTAGATAGGACGATGCTTGTGCTGTACTGCCTTGCTCGGCAAGCAACGTCGCCATATCCTTGTAAATGATGCCCTCGTAAAGCGGCGTATTTTCTGTTCCAATTCGATCCAACGCTTGGATGTAGTGCGACATGGCCGCATGAAGGTTATGCAGGCGGCGGTAAGCATTGCCGGTATAAAGCAGTGCCAAGGCTTGACCGGCAACGTATTTGCCATTTTGAGCCGTTTGCAATCCCTGTCGCGCATAGTCAATCGCACCTTGATATTCCCCTAACTGAATGTAAGTTTCGGTCACATTCAGCAAAACATGGGTCAGCGTAACTCGACTCATGTTGGGCGCTTGCATGATGGCAAGGCTTTGGAGATAGTGGTCAAGTGCCGATGGATAATTGCCGGATACCGTATACTGTTGGCCAATGTTATTGAGCGTGGTCGCAATTCGAGATTCACTCTCGAGACGCTTGGCTAATGTCAGTGCCTGCGTAAAACATCCCAGCGCATCTGCCCAATCTCCGATGACATTGTAATTATTGCCCAGAATGGTCAGCGCATCGAACTCTTGTTTATCAAGGTGCAAACTACGTGCCTGACGCAGTCCATCCTGAACACTCAAAATCGATCCGCTATAATCGGCTTTGTTATACTGTGCCCATGCCTGATTTAATAAGGCAACAACCGCTTTCGTCTCGTCATTTAACTGCCACGCCAAAGCATAAGCTTCCGAAGCCAGTTCCAAAGCGCGTTCAGGGGCAACCTCGCACAAGGCTTCCGACAAACTATTCAACGCGGAAAGTTTTTCGGCGGGGGTTTTTGCTTGATCAAGAGCTGTTTCGAGGTTGCGCTGCGGAGTTACCATGAGAAAGTATCTAACCTATATAGTGACGATGATTTGAGACGACAAATACTAGCTGTTAAACAGCACGAATATTAACATATATTTCAATCAAAAGTGTCACTGAAAGATCGAAACAGAGGATGTAGAAAAGACCAGTCTTAGAACTGGCATAGTCGAAACCATTTTGAATACGAGGAGCGTGTCGGATGAAACGCTCCCCTTATTTGTGATGCATGTTGACTACTGGAATTCTAGCAATCGTTACCACATCGAGCTGGTAGCGAAAAGGACATGACTATGCCACCAAACTTGGTAATCTGAACCGTGATAGTGGTTGGCGCTGGCGCTGGTGCAGGCTCATCTTGCGCAAACACTGGCACAACAGTCGCAACCGACATCAAAGCCAGTGCTACGATAAGTGTGAGGCGTTTCTTCAACGATTTCATTTGATACCCTGTGTGACTATAGAGTCAATCTATTCTTCGACTTAGTCTCATTATATGACGAAAAATTAATATTGCTGTGAAATAAACGTAAATTTCGTGAAATATCCGTAATTTTCTCAACGAATATGTGAAATTTGGGACGAGTTGAAGAGAAATGCCCTAATTTTGAGCGAAGGCGTAAGCGCGTAGATAAACCACTTGCTTTGAGGAATCGGTGTTATCAACAAGCATCTCAATGGTTTTTGTACCCGCATTCCAATACACACCACTATAGTTTTGGCTGGCAAAGGGCTGCCACCATGTGATCGGCGCTTCTTGTGGATTCACTGCCGGAAATGGGGTAAAGCCTGTTTTGAGGGGCGTCGTGATACCCATGCCGGTTAAGAACGGGGTCAGGTCACTATTGGCTGGTAAATTGAAACGCAGCCAGATAATGCGCGTGTACTGGCTGCGGGTTGTAAACTGGATGTCGCTGGCACCAGCGGGTAGTGACGCTCCAATGAAACCCTGCGCCTCTTGCACCCGCCATATGCGCCAGCCGAAGACGTTGGTCGCCCATAACCCACCCATGATGCCTGCTAGCATGATCATCGTGCCGAGACCAACAATCAACTGGCGCTTGTGCTGTGCAATGAATTTATGCATGTCGTTCCGATACCAAATGAAAATGAAGCTGCGGTACATCTTGATTTGGGCCACCGTTACAGATTAAGCGATAGCCTCTGATTTCAAGCTGATATTCGGCCACCAAACTTTGAACGGTTTGAAACACATCCGCAAGAAACACTGCATCCGCCGGCGCAATCGCCATCATCGAGGCGATGGCTTTTTTGGGCACAATCAGGATGTGAAGGGGATAACTTGGTTTAGGATGTTCGAACGCCAATAGCGTATCCGTTTCGCGCAGGCGATGTACAGGTATGGCAAAACTCATATACTCGAACATCCATCCAATGAATAACCCCGCCACCCGTGACCGCGCCAACCGAAACAGCAGTCGTCGAAGCAGGATCACGTCCGCGTCTCAACCTTCAACATATTACAGGTACTGTGTGCCAGCGCTTTACCGCTGCTATCGTTCAGCCAGCCTTCGACATTGGCGATGCGGTTTCCGGCTTTGATGATATTCGATTTGCCAATGACGGTGTCACCCACACGCGAACTCGCTAGATAATCGATATGCAGGTTGACGGTCGAATAGAAGTGGGTGAAGTCTGGATTGAGCTTGACATTGATGGTAATGCCCATCACATCGTCGAGCATGGTTGCGATGACACCGCCGTGCAAAATACCAACTGGATTGGTCATATCCTGCCGAACAGTAAAGGCAATTTCAAGCGAGTTTTCGCTGACGGCCTGCAGCACACCATCTAGCCAGTGCGCTACAGGCGACGGCACCATGCTCAACTTCTGCCCGATGTAGGGACGGAGTAGTTCTAAACCACTCACGCTTTGGCTCCATCGTAGCGGCTGACAACCAAGACCGTATTATGCCCACCAAAGCCAAAGGAGTTGCTCATGGCATGGTTAACAGTATGCTTCCGCGATACGTTGGGCGTGTAATCCAAATCACAGTCGGGGTCGGGCGTATCCAGATTAATGGTCGGGGGGATCATGTTGTCGCGAACTGCCAGAATGGAGAAGAGCGCTTCAATTGCTCCCGCCGCGCCCAGCATATGTCCGGTCATGGACTTGGTGGAACTAGTCGGTATTTTGTATGCGTGATCGCCCAAGGCCAGCTTAATGGCGGTCGTTTCACTCTTATCGTTCAACTGGGTGCTTGTGCCATGCGCGTTGACATAATCGATCTGTTCCGGTGTGAGTCCGGCATCTTTGAGCGCCCGTTTCATGGCTTCAGCCGCCGACACGCCATCTTCACGCGGCGCTGTAATATGGTAGGCATCTGACGTATGTCCGTATCCACCGATTTCAGCGTAAATGTGCGCCCCACGTGCCAGCGCAAAATCCAAATCTTCGAGCATGAGCACGGCAGCACCTTCGCCGCCCACGAATCCGCTGCGGTTCAAATCGAAGGGGCGCGAAATCTTGGTCGGATCGCCGCCTTCGTAATGCGCCAGTGCCTTCATATTATCGAAGCCCGCCAGCACCATCGGGATGAGTGTCGCTTCGCTCGACCCGCTGAGCATAGCCTTGGCTCGCCCTAGGCGAATCATATCTGCGGCCTCGCCAATACAGTTGTTTCCCGTCGCACAGGCCGAAACGATGGCAAAGTTCGGTCCGCGCAAATTCTGTGCCATCGACACCCGCCCGGATGGACTGTCTACAAGGATGCGGGGGATCGCCAGCGGACTCACGCCGCGCTGTCCACGCTGCTCAAAATCAAGCGTAGCATCGACCATGGATTCGATCCCGCCGACGCAGGTTCCAATGACACAGCCGACGTCGTACATATTTTCTTCAGTAATCTTCAAGCCGCTGTCGATAAGTGCCTGCTCTGCGGCCTGCATGCCGAATTGACTAGCCTTGTCCAGCCGCCGTGCCTCACGTGCACCGAACCGCGCGACCGCATCGAAATTCTTGACCGTCCCTCCCACACGCGGGTTATTGTCAATATCCTTGATGTTCTCCAAGCATTCAATGCCGCTCTTGCCAGCCAGTGCGTTCTGCCATGTTTCTTCAACAGTATTCCCCAACGGACTGATGACACCCAGTCCGGTAACAACCACACGTGATCCCTTCATGCTCCCCATCCTCCCCACAAACTCGATTAATGCCAACACCGTCAAAGACGCAGTGTAGTGAACATACACTGCTGATATATTGCAGCGCAAAGGTCATATGACGACGCTCATTATAAAGCCTGCTTAACTTCAAATCACCTTCCATTGTAGAGATAAACACCACTGCCGCCTCTTGGCTATGAATTTCGGGTCAGACTTTGCTGCATAAATCCCATAAAGCCGGAATGATCTGAAAAGGCTGAATAAATACATTATGACTGGTAAAAAGTGACATTCGTAACCGTTCAGCCATGATTTTTATCAAGTCAACGTGAACATTCATTGGGATTCCGTAAATTCGATAGACAAATCCAAACAATTGTCATAGAATTTATTTCAATTCAAGAAAATTAAGATAATTAATTCTCCTAGTGGGGTAAATCATGATCCAGACCTTCCAACGTTTCCTGTCCAACAAGTCTAGGCTAACCATCGTGCTTTTACTGGCACTTTGCTTAGTCGTCGCCCAAGTCAGTGCGGCCTCTATGACCTGCCGCAGTGATCCCATCGTCTTCTTATCCAATGGCATCAAATTACAAATCGGTGTCGCGGTTGAGACGTCACTTGATGATCTCATCAGCATCAAGTATGAGCTGCATGTTCCGGCTAATGTCAGCATTGACCATGTCATCTACACGCCTGCATGGGCACGCAACAAAGAGAGCGTCACCCTCATCGCCGACCAAGCACCCAATACCTATGTGGTTTTGACACTCGTCAAGACGGGAACACCAAACGTTCCAACCACCATTAACGCGCGGAAGTTTGGAAACGGCGGCGGTCTTACTCATAAAGTCGTAAGCGGTGTATCCGGCCAAGTCATTCGTGTCGGTTTCTAGTGCCTGACGTTCGGTCTAGTGGGGCCGAGCATAGCATAACATGTGCTTTGCCCCTTGATTGTTGTGATCTGCCCCGGTACATTCACCTTCCGAATCGATTACATTCGTCCATACACCCTCTCACGCCTAATTGCGGTATCCTAGAATCAGAACGTCGAAACATCAGCGCATTTCCATTCTTCTTTTCTCTGCCTATCCAAGAATGCGAAGGTCCACATGGAGCAAAGCTTCACCTTCCTTTTTACTGATATTGAGGGCAGCACCCGCCTCTGGGAACAATACCCGCAAATCATGTCCAGCTTGCTCGTCGAGCATAATCGCATCATGCGGCAGGCTATCGAAACACATCGTGGCTCGGTCTTTAAAACGGTCGGTGATGGCTTTTGCGCGGTATTTGAGTCTCCCCTCGATGCTCTCTTAGCCGCGCTCGCTGCACAACATGCTCTCCAAGCCCAACATCCATCTGAGAAAACGGGTTCGATCAGCATTAAGGTACGGATGGGGTTACACACTGGTCCGGCAGAACAAAACAACAATGATTATTTCGGCCCAACGCTCAACCGTGTCGCTCGCTTAATGGCAGCCGCAAGCGGTGGACAAACCCTGATCTCATCGACAACCAAAGAATTGGTGGCAAAGTCTCTTCCCCAAGGCGTTGAACTCCGTGACTTGGGCCGGCATCGACTGCGAGACATCAAAGACGAAGAGCATATTTTTCAGGTGGTTGTCCCCGGGCTGGTGAATCAGTTCCCGCCGATTAAGTCCATGTCGCCTCGTGTGACGAACTTACCTGCCCAACTGACTTCATTTGTCGGGCGTAGTGAAGATGTGAACGAAGTCTGCCGTTTATTAAGGCTGCCGAATGTGCGACTGCTGACCTTGCTTGGCGCAGGCGGCATCGGCAAGTCGCGCTTGAGCCTTCAAGTCGGCACGAATTTGCAAGACGAATTCGAAGATGGCACCTTCTTTGTGGCATTAGCACCCGTCAGCCGTCCCGAAGCCATCATTGAAGTGATCGCACAAACCCTTAAGGTTGAGGAGGCGGGCAGCGTCAGCCTGCTCGACGCTGTAAAAAGCCATTTACAGAATCGGCAGCTATTCCTCGTGCTCGACAACTTTGAACAAGTCATCGACGCTGCGCCTTTGGTTAATGACCTGTTAGCGACTGCCCCACGGATGAAGGTTCTTACCACCAGCCGTGAAGAACTGATGGTGTATGGCGAACGTGTCTACAAGTTATCACCGCTCTCGGTTCCGGATACCTCGCAAATCCTTGACCCCCGAACTGTTCTTAATTATTCAGCGGTGGCACTATTTAATGAACGGGTACAATCGGCACAATCAGACTTCGCCATTGATGCAACTAATATCGCGGATGTCGTGTCCATCTGCCGACGATTGGATGGCTTACCACTGGCTATTGAACTGGCAGCAGTACGCGCCCGTGATCTGGCCATTGGCGAAATTGCGGAGCAGCTCAGCAGCCGGCTCCAAACACTTTCCAAAGGCCCGCGTGATTTCCCATCACGGCAGCGCACGATGCGCGGCGCTATCGAGTGGAGTTACAACCTGCTGCCCGTAGAAGAGCAGCAGACTTTCGCACGGCTGGGTGTATTTGTTGGAGCATTTACCATTGAGGCAGCCGACGTCATTACTGGCGCAGAGACACTCAACCGTCTCGCCGAGAAAAGCCTCATCCGCCAAACCAGCGATGAGGAACCGGTGACCTTCACCGTGCTCGAAACCTTGCGTGAGTTCGCATTGGAACAACTCACGCTTCATGCCGAACTCGAACCTTTGCAGCGCCTCCATGCCGATTATTATCTGCAACTGACGGAAACCGCGGAGCCAAACCTGACAGGAGATCGGCAAGCAGAGTGGTTTGGACGGCTGGAAATCGAACAGCATAACTTGCAAACCGCGCTCGAATGGCATTTAAACCATCAAAATTTTCAGGAAGCCGGACGTATGGTGGGTGTGCTCTGGCGCTTCTGGAGCGCTCACAGCCAGCTTAGTGTCGGCAGCCACTGGATTGAAGAAGTACTCGCCCATTCTACTAATCTCACGCCTCAGGTTCAGGCAAAGGTACTGCATGGTGCAGGCCGATTGTTCTTTCTACAACATCGCTATACGCAGGCAATTGACTGTCTCACAGCCAGTCTGCCGCTGTATGAGCAAAGCGGTGACCAACAAGGACGGGCCGCAGTTTATTTGAGTCTGGGCGAAATCGAACTGCGTCAAACCCATATTCTGGCAGCAGAAGGTCACTTCCAGAACAGTTTGGCACTGTATACCGAACTGGAAGATCAAGCCGGATTTGCGCGCTGCTTACGGCAGTTGGGTAAGCTGGCGCTGCATGAAGGTAACCTTACCAACGCGGAAAGTCTGTTTCAGCAGAGCCTCGACCTTATCCGGCAGCATGGCAGCATCGAAAGCATCGCGATGATCATGAATGATCTGGCCGAGGTGCTGCGAACCCAACAGAAGTATGACCTAGCCGCCGCGCTCTACCAAGAAAGTCTCGATCTCTACCGCGAACTGCATTTTGATGTCGGGGAGGCGGTTATTCTTCATAACCTCGGACAGGTCGCCCGTCAGTTAGGGCATCATCAAGATGCGTTATCCTCTTTCCAAGAAGCGCTTCGACTGCTGCAAAGTATGGAAGAAACGCAAATCATTGTGGAATGTCTGGCCGGTATCGGAGCGGTATGGGTAGATATCGGCGAAACCGAACGGGCTGTCAAACTGTTGGCGGCGGCCAAGACCATGATGACGTCGGTACCCATTCAACTGGACCCATCCGACCAGATCGAGTTTGACAATGCCCTTGGCATTGCCCACCGCCAACTTGCTGCCGATACGTGGACTGCCGCATGGTCATCCGGCGAATCGGCACCTCTGGCAAGCGTCATCGCGGATGTCCTGCAAACCTAAACTGCCTCTATTGCGGGAATGACACAACAAAAAGGCACAACCGAAGCTGTGCCTTTGACCATTTATTCCAACGTTAGCTTAACCGCACTGCCCCGTTGCCCGCGCGTATTGGTCACTGACCCACCCTTGAGTGTTCGTCCAGACAACCTGATACCATCCCGGTACGCGCCCGGTGACCTTCCATGTAGTGTTGTATGCCAAACGGGTGAGTACCTTGCTAGTGGTATTCGGCTCGGCACGCAACCGCACAATCTTGCTGATCGTCAACGTGCAGTTGCCGACCGCACCCACCGCCACGGGCGTACCGGTTACACCGGGGGCTGGCGTAGCACCGGGCACAGGGGTTCCCGGCGTACCGGTTACGGCTGGCACAGCATTCGCCGTAGCGCCACTGGCATTCGTCAACATGATAATTCCGGCTGTGGACAGGCTGGCACAGGTATACGTGCCATCCGATTCACCTGCCATCTGCTGTAGCTGCCGGGGCGATTGGTTGGCATCCAAAAAGTATAAATAACCTGAGCCTAACAAACAGACCTTAAAAGCATTGTTGAACTGCGTCGTGGTCGCACCGCTGTATAAAATCGCGTATACATCGACCGCTTGGTTGATGCCTAAGTTAATGGCCGCTTGGCTGCCGATTTCCGCCGCATTGACCAAATAGGTGCCGTTTTGTACCAACGGTCGGCAGTAAACACCACCGCTGGATACCGTTCCATAAGGAATGTCATAACGGACAATCGCGGTCGTCGCACCGGTTCGATCCGCGCACAATGGGCGTGGATCATACGTTGCCGTTGCCTGCAATGCTGGCCCCGCTGTTACCACACCGATCGGTAGACTGCTGAGCACCAATAAGATGCCCGCAGCGAGTATTGTTACGGTTAAAAGAGCTAATTTACGCATATCGTCCTCCTCACTTTGCAAACCAACGGCATGATTATAACGCAAAGCTGCAAAGGTAGGATGGTTTACTTATTAACGTCCCGGCAGTGGCAGCGTCGGCTTGTTGATCTGCAACCACTGGAGGCCAATAATGGTCTTGGCGTCCATGATTTCACCAATGCTGATTTTGTACAATGCCGCCGTCAAGTTAACCGACACCATACGCACATCCTCGCCCTCGGTGACCAGTCCGCCGCCTGACGCGATTTTATTTTTGGGTGTGATGGCCGAGTAGAAGAGATGGATGCGTTCGGAGGTTCCACCGGGGGATACAAAAAAGGTGGCAATTTTGCGATAGCTGGTGACACTGTACCCGATCTCTTCCATCAACTCGCGCCGCAGCGTGATGGTCGGATCGGCGTTTTCATTCTCTTCAATCGACCCGGCGGGAATTTCCAGAATCCACGCTTTTTCATTTTCTTTGGTGTAGACCGGATACCGAAACTGTTCGGTCATTATGATGGTATCGGCCAACGGGTCATGGAGGACGACGCCGTTGTAGAGTTCATGTTTGAGATGGGCTTCATCAATCTTGAAAAAGCCATCATAAACCCGTTTCTTACTGACAATATCGACTTTTTTTGGCATGATTTGATTGTTCCCCCACCTCTACAGTGGCGCAAATATTGAGATTACTATATCACGCTCTCTCAAATTGAAACACTATAGACACCTCCAAAACATTGGAAAAAACAAACAATTTCGTTATACTTTGCTAGTTAATAAAATTGAAACACCGAAAGGTATTCTATGTCGAAACGTGATGCAAAAATATTCATCAGCTATAAAACTGATGCTTCTGATCCCAATAAATCTACAGGCTTATCACAATCGGCCCATATGCTTCGTCGAGAATTAGAACATCGACAATACGATGTTTGGATGGATCAAGTCGGAATCCACGTAGGAGATAATTGGTTTGATGCAATAATTGATGGCATGAGGGATTGCGACATCATTTTGTTGTTGTTGTCTGATAAGTCTGAGGAGTCACAAGGGCAAGCTCTAGAAATTGTCCAAGCAAGAACCTTAAAGAAAGCTATCCTACCTGTCGTAATTCGGGGAAACTTTGATGCCGGAAAAGTGCTTGAGTCTAAATTTAAGCTTCAAGACACACAGTTTTATGATTTTCGAATCGGACACAACGAATCTTTAAGAGGGTTAATTGCAGCAATTGAATTAACAGCGAAAAAGCTGAATCTCAATACTCCTGACCCCAGAGTTAAGCGTAAAAGCCGCGACGAAATTAGACCGCACCAAGAACAATATGCCTTATACGGCCTTAAAGGTCATGATTGTAAAATCTTTTTGGCTGTAGGAAATGTGATGAATTTCGAAAACATCGATGTCGTAGTTAATACTGAGAATGCCTATTTACAAATGGCGCGTATCTTCGAAAGTAGCACCATTTCGGCCCTATTGCGCTATGAAGGGTCGTATTTTACCCACCCAAATGAGCAACTCATAGAGGATACAGTTCAAGAAGAACTAGATGGCCTTATTGCCCAAAGTCGGGGTACGAGTTTAGAAATCAAACTACCTGCTCCGTTCGGCACAGTTTTGGTAACCAGTGCTGGACACCCCGAAAGTAATCTGCGCAAAGCAAAAAAGCCTCGTTACATATTTCATACCGTTGCTGTCAATGTAAGAGGTACCAGCACCGACAAATATATGGATCCAGCCCGTGATGGGGAAATAAAAAAATGCACGTTCAACACGCTGGACATGGTAAGCACTGTAAATAAGAATAAAGGGCTAGTATCCCCTCCTAATACGGGAAAGGTTACTGTTAATGGAGAGGTAATCAGTGAGCGAGATCGTCAAATCGAAATAAGCAAAAAGGCAAAGCGAGATAAAGGAAGCTACAAAGACATTACAAGTATCGTCTTACCCCTGTTCGCGTCTGGTCATGCAGGTATCCCTGTAGAAGAAGTCGAAAGTGTAGTTATGCAGCCCATTTGTGATGGGATCAAAGACTTTCTTGAAAGAGACCTTCGCAAGAAGAACGACAAGACAACATTAAAGGAAATTTATATCTGTGTATATGGCTATAAGCTTCTTCCGCATATGCAAAAGGTGATTGAAGATTATTTTGACCTCATTCAACCACCCCGCAATCCTGTTCTGTAATCTCTGAGGCTGTCTGCTGGAACTAAACGCACATCCTTAACGTCTTAACCTCCAGAACCGTAAACCAAGTTGTTCTGGAGGTATGAGATGAGCCACTTTAATAAGCCCCGTTTAATACAAATACGTACCGTTATTGCTTTACTCCTGCTCACTTTGATCGCGGTGGTGCCAGCGATGGCGCAGGAACCACCCTGTCCCACACCGCCGCCCTGCCCGCCCGATAGCGCCTGCCCAGCTATCCAGCCGTGTGTCATTATCGACCAACCGATACAGCCCGGTGTCTTCACCAATCCCGAATGGCTGCGGATTGATCACCACCAAGTGACGGTCAGCATCAAAGACCAGATTGCCACCACCAATGTCGAGATGGAATTCCGTAATGAAGGCAACGCGATGGCCGAAGGCACCTTTGTCTTCCCGCTGCCGGGCAGCGCCGCCGTCGATAAGCTGACCATGACCATCAATGGGCAGGTCATTGAAGCCAAGATTCTGGCCGCCGATGAAGCTCGAAGCGTCTACAACGAAATCGTGCGCCAGTATCGTGACCCCGCGCTGCTGGAATATGTCGGTGACAGCGCCATTCAAGCCAATGTGTTCCCCATTCCACCCGGCGAATCACGCAAGGTAAATATCCAGTACTCGCAGATACTCGCAGCAGATAACGGCTTGCTCCACTACGTCTATCCGCTTAAAGTCACCAATCTGCTCTCCAAAAATCCAGTGGATAAAATGAGCGTGCGCGTCGAGGTCGATAGCAATGACCCGATCAGCAATGTCTACTCGCCCAGTCACCCGATTGCCATCAGCCGCGACGGTGACAAGAAGTTCACGGTTGGTTACGAATCCGCAGGCACAGTCCCAAGCGATGACTTCAGCCTGTACTATGGCATCTCGACACAGACCATCAATGCCAACCTGCTGACCTACCGTGAAAGTGCTAACCAAGACGGATTCTTTATGCTCTTGGTACAGCCACCACTGGCACTGCCCGAAAACCAAACTATCGCCAAAGATGTCATTGTCGTGCTCGATCAATCAGGCAGTATGTTCGGTGACAAGTGGGATCAAGCCCGCAACGCCGCTGAGTACGTGCTCAAGAAGCTCAATCCCAATGATCGTTTCAACGTCATTTTATTCAGCACGGGCTGGCGTGTCTTCAGCAACAACATGGAATCGACCGCCCAAGCTTCGGCAGCCATTGACTGGGTGCGTGGACAGGATGCTGTCGGCGGCACGGACATCAACGGTGCCTTGACCACCGCGCTCGCGATGGCTGACAAAGAACGTCCGACGACTATCCTCTTCCTGACCGATGGCCTCGCCACGGAAGGCACGACTGACTCATCCCAAATCCTCGCCAACCTCAAGGCCGCCGCTCGTCCCAACGTCCGTGTCTTCAGCTTCGGCGTCGGGGATGATGTCGATACGCTGCTGCTGGACTCCATCGTCCGTGATCAACATGGCGCAGGTACTTACGTCCGTCTCACCGAACGCATTGATGAAGAAGTCGCCAGCCTTTACAACAAGATCAGCGCCCCTGTCCTGACCAACGTCACACTCGAAACCGGTGGATTGAACACCTCCGATGTCTATCCCACTACGCCGCTGCCCGATCTGTTCGCAGGGACACAGTTAACCTTGGTTGGACGTTATCGCGGCGATGCTAGCAACTTGAGCTTCACTCTCAAAGGCAAAGTCAACGGTGAAGATCAGACCTTCGTCTACAGCGGCTTGAACTTCCCATCACATGCCGGTGGCGACTCCTTCATCGCCCGCCTGTGGGCCACTCGCCGCATTGGAGATCTGCTGAACACCATTCGTCTAAACGGCGAGAACAAAGAACTGATTGACAGCGTGGTCAGCCTGAGCGTCCGCTACGGCATCATCACACCCTACACCAGCTTCCTGATTACCGAGAATGACATTCTAACAGCGGACGGAATGAACCGTGCCCAAGATGCTTTCCGTCAAGAAGCCCAAACGCTCTCGACGGATAAGACCGGCGCGGCGGCTGTCAACGCTGCGGATGCATCCGCAGGTATGGCCAACGCGTCAGCCCCCGTCGCACCACAGCAGTATGCTCTGGCAACTGCATCGCCAGCCGGAACGATGTCGCCACAAACCGGTGGTGGCGAAGTTGTTGCTGCAGAGCAGCCGAACGTCAATCCTATCCAGACCGTGAACGACAAGACCTTCCTGCTGCAAAACGGCGTCTGGACTGACACCGCTTTCAAGCCGGACACGATGCAAACTCAGAAGGTCGTCTTCCTCAGTGATGAATACTTCTCACTGCTGGAAAAGACACCCGAACTCGCCCAATACTTCGCCATCGGTGACAAGGTGATCGTCGTACTCAATGATGTCGCCTATGAGGTGACGGCGCAGTAAGTTCATTCAGCTACTCAGCAGCTATCCATGCAACAGCCCCGTCCTTGGGGCTGTTTGCTTTTCCGTCATGTGATAGGTAATTACAGAGTTAGCATCTTGTCCTTGATCATTAATTAAGGTTATATTTAATTTATATTTTCTAATCGATGAAAAGTATGTGCCGACCAGTTATACATAAATTAACTATCGGATGATAGTAACAATTCTGTATCGATGGCAGTTGAAAGCCTGTGGGATATAGTAGGAGGGTTGTTCTTATACCAGTCCATTTTTATAGTTCGAAGTAGGCTTCACAATGTCAGGATTTACCACAGTGACGCTCGATCAGCGTCCAGACTTAATCGATGCGGCGGATGCGCTGGCGACCAAAACAGGCGCATGGCCCGAATTTATGCTGCATGATCCAATTGCAGATAAATTTTTTTACCGGCTGTATGACACCTTTCCCGCTTATCAAATGGCCATGCTTGACGAGGTAGGGCAAGTCGTCGCCATAGGCAATACCATCCCGACCACATGGGACGGGACACTAGATGGCCTGCCTGATGACGGTTGGGACGCCACACTCCAATTGGGAGTCAGCAATTTTCGCGCAGGCATCGCTCCCAACTGTGTCGCAGCCATGCAAGCCATAGTCGCGCCGGAATACATGGGGCAAGGAGTCAGCAAACTCATTGTCCGCGCCATGCGCGCCCTGACGCAGCAGGGTGGATTTAAATACCTGATCGCGCCCGTACGCCCCAATCTCAAACATGCCTATCCCCTAACCTCAATGGAGCGTTATATTCAATGGAAGCATCCTGATGGTTCCGTGTTTGATCCTTGGCTGCGAACGCATACCCGTATGGGTGGACGCATCATGAAAGTGTGTCCACGCTCCATGACCATACCCGCGCCAGTCGCCGGTTGGGAACGTTGGACAAACATGCGCTTTCCCGATAGCGGCGAATACATCGTCCCGGGAGCGCTCTCGCCGGTGACGATTGACCGCGAGGCTGATAAGGGCATCTATCTAGAACCAAATGTCTGGGTAATTCACGAAATACAAGGCGATTAATCAAAAGAATGCTTTTTGAGTTTGTGCGATACTTATTGTAGAGGGATAGATCATGAGAATAGTCCGCGTCCACGAGTACGGCCAACCAGAGGTCATGTGCGTCGAGATGATGGGGCCGCCTGAACCGACCGCAGGCATGGTGCGCGTCAAGGTGGAGGCCATCGGCGTTAACTTCATTGACATTTATCAGCGTTCCGGCCAATACCGTCCGGCGCTGCCCTTCACCCCCGGTCAAGAAGCCGCTGGCGTGATCGATATGGTAGGCGACGGCGTCTACGACATCAAAGTGGGTGACCGTGTTGCTTACGGCTTCACACTCGGCGCTTACGCGGAATACACCATTGTGCCTGCTGAAAAGGTCGTCCCGATACCCGACGGCATCGACTCGCATACTGCCGCCGCCGTGATGCTGCAAGGGATGACCGCCCATTATCTGGTCACGGATACCTACGCCATCCACTCCAATCCAACGGTACTCATCCACGCCGCAGCCGGGGGCACTGGACTGCTGCTGGTACAGATGGCGAAAATTCGCGGTGCGCGCGTTTTGGCAACCGTATCCAATGCGGAAAAAGCCAAGCTGGCGCGTGAGGCGGGGGCAGACGAAGTCTTCTTCTACGACGACTTTGATACCGAGGTCAAGCGCCTGACCGCTGGTTATGGGGTAGATGCTGTCTATGATTCCGTCGGCAAGGATACCTTTGACCGCAGCCTGAACTGCCTGCGTCCGCGTGGTTATATGGTGCTCTTCGGTCAATCCAGCGGCGCGGTGCCGCCAATAGACCCGCAGCTTCTCAACAGCAAAGGCTCACTGTTCCTCACACGCCCATCGCTCGGCCATTACACTGCCACGCCGGATGAAATGCGCTACCGTGCAGCAGCCATGTTTGCGCTGGTCGCCAGTGGAAAAGTCAAAGTGCGGATTGATCGCGCCCTGCCCTTAGAACAAGCGTCGGATGCACACCGTGCCCTTGCCAGCCGCGCCACCACCGGCAAAGTCATCTTGGTGACCTAAAGATGCTTATTATTTTTTGTGCTGATCCACTGGATGCAGCCCACCCCGACTCGATGTACAGCGCCGAAGTGTCAGCAGTAAAGTCACTCGGGTTGGATTATGCGCTGATCAACTTTGAGGATTTAATCGCTGGCAGTGTGAACAGAGCGGTTCGAAGCGTTCCAGTCCAGCAAGACACCTTAGGGGTATATCGCGGATGGATGCTCAAACCCACACAGTATGAGCAGCTTTACATGGCGCTTTTGTCTCGTGGTGTTCGCCTGATTAATGATCCAGCGGCCTATCAACACTGCCACTACTTACCCGCGTCGTATGCGCTGATCGCATCCCACACACCGCAATCAGTCTGGTTCAAGTGGGACGAAAGCGCATCCCTGCCAGAGATCATCAGTCAACTTCAAGTCTTTGGTAATCATCCGCTTATCGTCAAAGACTATGTGAAGTCTCAAAAGCATTACTGGAATGAAGCCTGCTACATCCCCGATGCTTCTGATTCAGAGGCGGTTGAACGCGTCGTAAAACGCTTTCTGGAATTACAGGGCGATGATCTGAACGAAGGCTTGGTCTTCAGAGCCTTCATCGACTTTGAGCCGCTGTCGACGCACATCAAAAGCGGCATGCCGCTCACCAAAGAATTCCGCGTTTTTTATCTTGATGGCGAGCCATTGTCCTATATCGAATATTGGGATCAGGGCGATTATGCCAGCCTAATCCCGCCGCTCGATCAATTCAACCAACTCGCCAAAACCATCCAAAGCCGCTTTTTCACGATGGACATCGCCAAACGGAAAGACGGCGATTGGATGATCGTCGAGTTAGGCGATGGGCAGGTGGCCGGACTGCCTGAAAAAACCAACGTCAGCACTTTTTACCGCGACTTAGCCCATCACCTCGATCAATAAATTCGTAGGGGCGCAAGGCCTTGCGCCCTTAACACATCTTTTGCGATTACGGCAGTTTATTCCCCGCCGCCAGATAAATCGCGTACCACTCTTGCCGGCTGAGTGTGATGTCAGACGCCTTAGCGCTATCCTTCACCCGCTGCGGATTGGTCGTGCCGATGATCGGTTGCATGTGAGCCGGATGGCGCAGCAGCCACGCAATCGCAATCGTGGTATTGGTGACACCCTTCGCTGCCGCGATCTCGTTAATCGTCTGGTTCAGTTCAGGGAACTTGGGGTTATCAAGGAACACGCCTTCAAAGAACCCGAATTGGAACGGCGACCACGGCTGAATCGTGATGTCGTGCAGGCGGCAGTAATCCAAAATGCTGCCGTCGCGGTCAATCGAGGGGTCAATCTCCATGTTGACGTTGATGCCCGCGTCGATCATGCCCGTATTGGTGATGCTCAGTTGCAGTTGGTTGAAGATAAACGGCTGCTTGACGTATCGCTTCAGCAGTTCGATCTGCATCGGGTTCTGGTTGCTGACGCCGAAATACTTCACCTTGCCGCTGTCTTCCAGAATGGTGAAGGCTTCCGCCACTTCTTCCGGCTCGACCAATGCGTCGGGACGGTGAAGCAGCAGCACATCCAGATAATCCGTTTGCAACCGCTTCAAGCTCCCATCCACCGCTTCCAGAATATGCTCTTTGGAGAAGTCGAACATGCCTTTGCGGATACCGCATTTGCTTTGCAGGATCATCTTGTCACGAAGCTGCGCGTTCATGCCGATGGCTTCGGCAAACTTGGCCTCCGATTGTCCACCACCATAAATATCGGCATGGTCGAAGAAGTTAATCCCTGCGTCCAGTGACGTGTGGATCAAAGTTGCGATGTCTTTATTCGGCATTTCGGAAATACGCATACAGCCCAACGAAATCTCCGATGCTTTGAGGTCACAATTGACAAGAGGCACGTTTTTCATTTCAAACCCTTCTTTTCTAAAATTCTTCTGGGAAATTATAACTAAAGATGACTGTCTTGCTTGCATACCACAGACCACTCAGCATTGACACGCCGCCACTCAACCGCCAGAATCGAACCGTATCGAGCCGATATGGCTCTTGAGAAGTGAACGGTTCATGTCCGAAAGTCCATCACCCAAGATCCTCATCATCATCCCTGCGCTCAACGAAGCAGAAAGCATTCAGCGTGTCATTGATAGCGTCCGGCAGCAGATTCCGCACGCCGATGTTCTGGTGATGAACGATGGTTCTTCAGATGCCACCGGGGAATGTGCCGAAGCGGCAGGCGCGATGGTCTTGCACATGCCCTATAACGTGGGGATTGGCGCCAGCGTCCAAGCCGGATTCCAGTTCGCGGACAAGATGAAGTACGATGTGGTCGTCCGCAATGACGGGGACGGGCAGCACGACGCCACCGAAATCACCAACATGCTCGAAGCCTTAGCCGCCAACAAAGCCGACATCATCATCGGTTCACGCTACATCGAAAATCGCGGTTATGTCGCGACCCCCATGCGCCGCATCGGCAGCTTGATTCTGGCGAACCTCATTTCACTGATCGTCCGCCAGCGTGTGACCGACCCGACCAGCGGCTTTATCGTCTGCAATCGCAAAGCCATTCATATGTGCGCCCAGCTTTATCCGCATGACTATCCCGAACCGGAGTCGATTGTGCTGCTGTACCGCGCCGGTGTCCGCATGCTCGAAATGCCGGTCACCATGCAGCCGCGCCTCGCCGGACAGTCCTCGATTACCACGCTGCGTTCGGCTTACTATATGATCAAAGTCATCTTGGCGATTTTGGTCGATTTGCTCCGTCCGCCTGCCGCTATGCATACGCCTTGACGTATCGTGATCAACAACCGCACACCGGTGGCGACCAGCCTCCGCACCTTCTATATCCTTGTCGTCACCCAGACGGTCTCGCTCATCGGCAGCCGCATGACCAGCACCGCCATTGGCATCCGCGTCAGCGTCGATACCGGACAGGCCGCGCCACTCCTGCTGGTGGCCTTCTTCAATGAACTCCCGCCGATGCTCTTTGGCAGTGCGGCTGGTGTCTTAGTAGATCGCTGGAATCGCCGTTGGGTGATGATGCTTTCCGACGCCGGACAAGCCATCGGCAGCCTGATCTTATTGGCGAGTTTTCTTTCCGGTGCGTTTCAGCTCTGGCACCTGTATGTCATCGTCTTTTTGCAGGGGACGTTCGCCATGTTCCAATCCCCTGCCGAAAGCGCAGTGACCACACTTTTGGTTGATAATGCCCATCGTGACCGCGCCAACGCCCTGACTGGCCTCATCTATCCACTGGTCGGCATCGCAGGCGTCGTGCTGGTGGATATGCTTACGTTCCTGATTGCCGTCGCGGTCGTGTTTCAGATGCATATCCCGCAACCACCACCCAGCGAGGAAGGCAAAGCGGCGTCCGGTGGCTTCTGGCGCGAACTACGGGGCGGCTTGGCCTATCTCGGTGCACGTCGGGCGCTGCTCGGATTAATGCTGTACTTCACCGTCCTCAATTTCTTATTGAACGGCCCGCTGGACTTGGGCATTCCCTATCTCATCAAGGTCACGGGCAGCGAAAGTCTCACAGGATTACTGCTGGCGGCTATGAATGCTGGAGCGTTGGTTGGCGGCGCGGCCATAGCCCTCCGCCGGAAAAACTGGAAGCGGGTTCACGTCTTCATGCCTGCCTTCCTGCTGACCGGCGTGATGTTCATCGTTTACGGCACCAGCCGTACACCGATTCCGCTTGCGATAAGCATGTTCTTCCTGCTATTCACCTTGCCGCTCGGATGGGGATTGTTCACGGCGCTGCTGCAAACCAAAACCCCGCCCGATATGCAGGGACGGGTCTTCAGTGTTTTCGGTCAGTTGGGCTTTGTCGCCTCGACCACTTCATTCCTGTTGGTCGGGCCACTCGTGGATCGGGTGCTGGAACCGGCGGTCAAACACGGTTGGGCATTCGCCAACATTGTCGGTGATCAACCCGGCGCGGGCATGGGATTTGTACTGGTTATTGTGGGTTGCATTATACTAGTCATGACCATCGTGACTTACGCCCTACCCGCCGTCCGCCATATTGAAACCGATCTACCGGATTATCAGGTGTGACTATGACCTCAAAACCCGTAACCCCCAAGCTGGACAAGAAGCAGTGGTATGCCGCCACGCTCATTGTTCGCCTGCGCCCCGAAGACCATCCCGGCCCATACACTTGTTACGGGCAAATCCACCTCATTCATGCTCGCGGCGCGGAGAAGGCCTATAAAAAAGCCTATAAGCTCGGCAAAGCACAGGATACATGTTCTCTAAATGATGACGGCAAAATGGTCTTTCGTGAATTTATCGGCTTGCAAGACTTAAACCTCGTTGGCCCTCAACTCGACGATAGCATCCTCGTGAAAAGTCGTGAATTCATACACAGCATGCCGCAAATCCTTGTCCACACTCAGGACGAACTCAGCGCATTTGGAAAATCCCCGGGCACCGGCTGGCAGATTGTCGCCGAAGTCACCACCGTCTCAGAAGAGTGATTGGAAATAAATTATGGTGGGAATTCCAATCGATTTGGTTTACTAAGCTTTTGCAGCATCAAGCAACTTTATTAGTTCCTCAATTGTCAACATTCTATTCCGAACTCTATGAATCATACTGTGACAATTTGAACATAAAGGAACCAAGTTACTAAGAGCATCATTAAGTGTCTTTTCTATATTCTCGCTTCCATAAGAATAGACTGGCGTGAGATGGTGGATTTCAATATATCCCTTCCCATGATCACCATATGTCTTATAAAAATCAAATCCACATGCACGACACACTATTTGACCACCGTTGCTAAAATAATTAATTGCTAGTTCTCGCAATTTTCTTGATCGTTCATACACCTTACGATTAGCAGTTATCGACTTACCTTCAACAATCGGTATCTCTTCATACTTTTCATCAAATAGATTTATCGGTTCATGTTCGTTATTAATTGCTACTTTCGAGAGGGTTTCTTGCTGTGATGTATAGTCGAAACCCTGCTTAACAAGATACTCTAATAAGTGAGAGTTTTCTTCTAGTACAATTTTACCTTGCTTTGTAATTGTCCAATTGCCATTGTCATAATCTGCTAGACCATCTAGTGTCTTATGAGAACGCAAATTGCGTACTTTTTGAGAAAATTTATCATCATTTCTTCCACTTAATATATCTAGATCTTCGCCCTGTGGCTTAAGAAGAGTTCTTAATTGCATCGATAGTTCAGTGGTAGAAATTACCCCCTCGTTTTCAATACAAAAGAGTGCAGGTATTATTAATTCTCGCTCGCTTATTCGTTTACTTGTCATTTACTACAGTTCCGAATAGTTTGTTATTAAAAGGTGCTCAACATCTCGATTATTGCGTTCTTTAATAGTATACATGTATTTCTTATCAAAAACATCTATATTTAACCCATACCCTTCATAAAGGGATAATATAAATGGAGTGTTTTTGATTACAAGCATGAAATTAGCAGGACAAGCGTTAATAAGAAAATCGGCTAAGCGTTGCTGATCTTCTTTGCCAAATGGATTTTGATCATAGCTACTGAACTCAGTGTCATAAGGTGGATCCAGAAAAATAAAGTCATTTTGCCGAAGAGAGATCTGCTTTAGAAAATCTTCAAAATCTGCATTCCCAAAATATGTATTTCGCAATCTTTTTATTAACATGGGACTCTGTAAACGCATCACTTTGGCCCTTAAGTTTTTGCGATTGTATGTAATTCCCCCGTAAGGAATATTAAAGTGTCCACTTTTATTAAAGCGAAACATTGAAGCATAAGCATTTTCGCGGATAAAGAAAAACAGAGAAGCTTTAATGGAAGCACTCAGATGAAAACGTGAGGAATAGTTATATAGATGTCGTAAATAGTAATAAAAGGAAGCTTTTAAGGCAGCTTCAAAATTATTACATATATCTCCATCGATTAAATGTCCCTTTTCAAGTGAAAGTTTACGCATACGCTTAGTTTTTTCGAAGAGTGTATGGTGAACTGTTTTGACAAAAAATGGAATATCTTGAGACAAATTCGACTTAAGAGGTTTGATAAGACTATTTAGTATTGATTCAATAAATTGTCGTACGCTTATCTGCATTTGAGCGTCCGTAAATTCACTAGTCATATATTTTGAAAAACTATTCAAAAGTATGTCTCGATTGGCCTCTAACAGAATTTCTAAGAGTTCACCGTACTCTATAAATAAATCAAGTGTGAGCAAAAAGTCTTCATCTTGCTTAGAAATCATCTCATACAAGTTAATTAAATCTTCGGATTTATCATTCACGAAAGCTTGGACATCAGAGGGTATGCTAAGATAAAGAGCGCCACCACCAAGAAACGGTTCGAAGTATCTATCAATAAATTTAGGCAATCTTGGAAGGATTATATTTAGTTCATCCTGCTTTCCTCCAGGCCACTTAATTATGGGATCAATGCTTAGTTCGTTTGTAATGAAATTCATGGCAAATCACCCTGATGCTTTGGCATAGTACGAATATTCTATTTCATAGTGGAGAAATAAGCTATTGAGACTTGCAACGAAATTGCGCGTACTGATGCTCTCCAAAGCCTGCATCGTCGGCATTTATCAACGCAAATTGGAAGCCATCGCACAGCAGGGGATCGAATTGCTGACACTCGTGCCACCTTCATGGCGAGATGAACGCGGCGAAACCAAGCTAGAACGCGTCTATACCGAAGGTTATCAACTTGAGGCTGTGCCGATTACCTTCAACGGCAATTTTCACCTGCACTTCTATCCGACGCTCGGCTCATGGATGCAGCGCTTCCGCCCGCATATCGTCCATATTGACGAAGAACCCTATAACCTCGCCTCGTGGCAAGCCCTATATCATGCCCGTCGCGTTGGGGCGAAGTCTTTGTTTTTTAGCTGGCAGAATATCAACCGCACCTATCCGCCGCCCTTCAGTTGGGGCGAACGCTGGCTGCTCAACCACGTCGATTATGCGCTGGCCGGTACCGAAAGTGCCGCACAGGTCTGGCACGCCAAAGGCTACAGCGGCAAGATGGCCGTCGTCCCCCAATTTGGCACTGATCCCGACCTCTTCACGCCAATAAATGCCTCCGTTGTCGACCACCAACGCCCCTTCACCATCGGCTACGTCGGGCGCTTGGTCGAGGAAAAAGGCATTTATCTCTTGCTGCAAGCCGCCTCCCAACTCCAAGGTGAATGGCGCTTACGATTGGTCGGCAGCGGTCCCTACAAATCCGAGTTAACCGCCCTCGCCGAGCGGCTCAACATTGCCCATCGCATCGACTGGATGGATTGGATCGCCTCAACGGACATGCCTGCCCAATATCGCCTGCTGGATGTACTGGTCATCCCCTCGCTGACACGTCCCAATTGGAAAGAGCAGTTTGGCCGCGTCATCACCGAAGCCCTGTCCAGCGGCGTTCCCGTCATCGGCTCCGACAGCGGTGCCATCCCCGACATCATCGGCGATACAGGACTCGTCGTCCCCGAAGGCAGCATCGATGCCCTCAGCAGTGCCCTCGACCGACTACGCTGCGACGCCAATTTACGCGCACGTCTCGCCCACGCAGGCCGCGCCCGTGTCCTCGCCCACTTCACCCACGAACAGGTCGCCGTGGATACGGTGAGGGTGTATCAGGAAATGATGTCATAAATCCGGGAAGCAGTTCGGCTTATTCCTTCGCGCTTAACTCGAATGATCCAAACACTGGCGCAGGAAAGCCCGTCAATCTGTCCATTGATTGTTCTCACGTCACTCATGAGGTTACCCTATCGGACTTTTGTCAAAGGTTCCCACAGATACGTGCGTTGTGTATTAAGCTAAAAACATGATCCGATAGAACAGTCTCACGAGAACAATATATCTCCCCCAATATCGACGCTCCACTGCTAATTACCCTATCAATACGGTCACAAATTCAAAACTGACTACTTGACGGAACCGTCAATATCAGTATAATTTCAACTATACCTAACGGCATTAGGTAAACCGAATTTTATTAGGAAACTTACAAGACCTCCACCGATTATGCCAAATCTGACACCTCAACAACGCCGCCAGCGCAACCGTGAAGAAGTGGTATCAGCTATTTTGCAGGCTGCCCGTGACATCATGAGAGAAGAGGGTGTGGCCGCGTTAAACCTGCATGAGGTTGCCCGGCGCGTCGGTATGAAGACGCCGTCCCTATACGAGTACTTTCCTAACAAAATGGCGATATATGACAGACTGTTCAAATTGGGTACCCAATTGTTTCGGGAGCGTTTGTCAGCGGTTGAGGCTCAATACCCTGAACCGAACTTTGAACAGGCACAAGCCTATCTCACGGCTTACATGCAGTGTGCCATTGAAAACCCGGAATTGTTTAAGTTGGTCTACGAGCGGCATGTACCGGGTTTTGTGCCTTCTGTCGACAGCATGGCTGAGGCGGAAGAGTCATTAAGCGAGGGGCAGGAAAGGATTGATCGGGGCCTGAAGGAAGAGTCTACAGGGTTGCCGCCAGAGCAGACACGCGACATTTTTATTGCGCTCATGCACGGACTGACTGCGCTGCACCTTGCCAACAACCCCGATCTACCGATAGGACAGGGACGTTTCGGGAGCTTGATTCCCGCAGTGGTCGAAATGTTAAAGAAATCATGGGGACCGTAGAAAATATTTAAGGAGCGCAGAATGATGCAGCAGACAGTGATCCTACCAGCAGCAGCGCAGGGTAAAGCAGCTCGTACCGCCGACATCACCAAAGCATCACGGGCAGAAGTGGCGCAACTGGCGCACATAGAACTCCAGCGATTTGTAGAATTAATCGAAACGCTTACACCTTCTGATTGGGAACAGCCAACAGCCTGCACATTATGGACCGTCAAAGATATTGTGGCTCATCAAGCCGCGCACGTGATTGCTGGAACACGTTTCACTGAATTTCTGAGCCAGTTCAATTCGCGCAATTTCCGCGATTACACAGCCAGAGGAATGAATTCTTTAGATGCAGCGAACCAACGGCAGGTAGATCTACGCGCCGAGCGGACGTCCGCCGAGCTAATTGCCGAGATCAAAACAAATAGCGAGCGTTCACTGCAAGGACGCCAACGCTTCCCATGGTTATTGCGCTTAATGCAGGTTCCAGTGCCCGGTCATGATGGCCGCCTAAGTCTGGGTGACCTGATTGATATCATTTTCACCCGTGATATGTGGATGCACCGTCTTGACATATGCCGTGCAACCGGGCGCAGTATGGTTCTGACGGCCGAACATGACGGGCGCATCAATGCACTGATCATGCGCGAACTAGGCATGACGTTGCAAGCGAAACTCAAGGACGCTGCCGTTCTCTACCGGCTGACGGGGCCTGCTGGCGGCGAGTGGGTATTAGGCGGCAGCAAGTCTCCAACTGCCAGCATCACAATGGATACGTTGGATTTCAACTGGCTAGCGTCCAAGCACATCAACGGCTCACTGGCTCTGGAACAAAGATTGGTCCAACTCGAAGGCGATCAGGCTCTTGGCGAGTTGGTCGTTAACAATACGGTAGTGCTTTATTAATTGGTTATGATGCGAAGCCTTTGAGGGAATTCTTCTCTAATTGTGTGTTGTTAGTTCAGGTAATTATGCTCACCCTACCCGTCCACTAAGCCTATGGGAAGAGCAAAACGGTTTAGAAATCCCCTCTTCACGCAATGGTGAGGGGATGATACTCATTTCGTCATCCATTTGGCATCACCAATCAGCCCATACTCCTGATAAACTAGAACACATCGATGAACTAGAGGCGGAATAAATAGTCCCGTTTACGGTGCTTTATCGAATCTAGCCAGTGCGTTTATACGGTGGCAAACTGACCGACAACCACAACATCTAGGAGCTACCCATCACACCATGAAAACCATCGGCCTACTCGGCGGCATGAGCTGGGAATCATCCCTCGAATACTATCGCATCATCAATGAGGAAGTGAAACGCCGCCTTGGTGGATTGCACTCGGCACAGTGCTTGCTCTGGTCATTTGACTTCGCCGAAATCGAAGCGCTGCAAATGGCAGGCGATTGGGACGGTGCCGCCCGCAGAATGGTCGAGGCCGCCCAATCCCTCGAACGCGGTGGCGCGGATGGCATCGTCATCTGTACCAACACCATGCACAAACTCGCCCCGCAGGTTCAGGCCGCCATCCAGATTCCCATTTTGCATATCGCCGATACCACCGCCCAGAAAATCTGTGCCGATGGCATCCAGACCATTGGCTTGCTCGGCACGCGTTTCACAATGGAGCAGGATTTTTACAAAGGCCGCCTCGTGGATCAGTTCGGCCTCAAGGTTGTCACGCCCAACGACGCCGACCGCAAGATCATCCACGATATCATCTATGACGAACTGTGCTTGGGTGATGTCCGCGACACCTCTCGCCGTGAATACCTGCGTATCATGGATGACCTCACCGCACGCGGAGCACAGGGCGTGATTCTAGGCTGCACTGAAATCACCTTGCTCATCAAGCCGCAGCACACGTCCATCCGCCTCTACGACACGACGCGCTTACATGCCCTGGCCGCTGTCGATTGGGCACTCAAGTAAACCAAAGTTTCCTCCCTCGCTTGCGGGGGAGGATTAAGGAGGGGGTATTCTCTGTGTCTCTGTGGTGAATGATTTATATCACCAACTCATTCACTTTGGCCGCCACCGCCAGCATCGCGTCCGGCCAATTAAGTTCTTTGCGTAGAAAGCGCGGCAGCAAATAGCGTTCATCGCGGCTGACCACAATCTTCCAGATCCGCCGCGCATGAGCCGTTTGCCCCAGCAAAAAATAGCACAGCGCCATCGCCGCAATTGGCTCGGTTTCCAGTGGAGCATGACCGCTGATCGTCTGAAATTGAATCAGCGCGTGGTCAATTTCACCCGCTGCAAACTGTACTTTGGCCTCCGCTAACTCATCCGCCATTGGGGTTCCGCTACTGCCCTTTCCAATAATCATACTGCATGTGATAGGCTGTCTCTGCCGCCACTTCTGCACCCAACAGACGCCCCACCGTGTACAGCGCCATATCAATCCCTGCCGATATGCCTGCCGAGGTAATCACCTTGCCGTTATCTACGTAGCGTTCACCCATGCACAGCGTCGTATTCGGCGCGGCTTCCCGCAGTTCGTCTTCAGCGCGGAAATGCGTAGTTGCCGACAGTCCGTCCAGCAATCCGGCTTTGCCCAGCATCAACGCGCCTGTGCAAACCGAAAGCATCAGATCGACCTTCGGGAACTGCGCCTGAATCCAGTTGATGACCCTCGCGTTATGCATCTCACGCCGGGTGCCATAACCGCCCGGAACGAGTAAGATATCCGGTTGCAGGCAGTTGTCCAACAAGTAGGTTGGATTGACACTCAACCCGTTACGAGCCGTGATCGATGACTTCTCCGCCACCGTGTACACATGAAAAGGCTTGGGATTGTCATTGCGCCCCGTTACCCCAAAGACTTCAAATGGACCGCAAAAATCCAGCACTTCCACATCGTCAAAGACCAGAATAGCCACATTGCGCGTCATCAATTAACTCCCTGCCAGCCTATACTTTACCGCTCATTTATGCTAACTGAATTGTGAATAACGATACAGTTCCAATCCCATCCAGAGAGCGGCTTAATAGTCAGGGCCTCTGCAACTTGTCATATTTTTCTAGTTAGGCTTGTCGAAAAAAGCGTTATAGTCCTAGTCACCGGTATCTAATACGTGCTACTATCATTACAACAAGGGTTCTATTATTAATTTACATTTGAATATTTATTAGTGACTGCGTAAAAATACCAAGGCAGTTGATGTGAGACATGCGAACAGCGCCTTGCCTCAAACCATTCGGATAGAAAATACCGCTATCGATCCGAAGTGGTTAAAAATAATAAGCCTTACTCTGGTCATCGTAGGCTGCTTGGTATTCCTCGGCTGGGAATTCAATATTGCATCCCTAAAAAGTCTGTTTCTGGGCGCAATACCCATGAAGTCCAATACTGCATTAGCCTTTATATTGGTTGGGCTAACCTTGTGGTTGTCGCAAAACAAACTTCGCAGCCGTTACTGGTGGGTCATGCAGGTCTCTTCTTTCAGTGTCTTCCTCATCGGTGGTCTCACCTTACTGGAACACGCCTTTGGCATTGACCTCGGTATTGATTATCTGCTTCTACAAGGCAATTCTTTAAGCGTAGCCAGCTCCACCCTCGACCAGATGTCCGTCGTTACAGCGTTCGATTTTTTGATCATCGGAATATCCTTGTTTCTAAGCAGTAACAACGTCTTGCATATTCCGGCTCAATTACTGGCCTTACTCGCATCAGCGTTGGGTTTCTTATCCTTTGCCGGTTATTTGTTTAGTTCAGCCGCCTTGTACAACGTTCATCCATTTAGTTCGATTGCCCTGCCGACCACGATTGCTCTATTCGCATCCAGTATCGGCGTTATGCTGATGGACTCGAAGAATGGTCTTATGAATGTGATCGCGCAGCCTAATTCGGGTGGTGTCATGGCGCGGCGTTTGCTGCCTGCGCTGTTAGTCATTCCAACAATCATCGGTTGGCTGCGTCTTCAAGGGCAGTACCTCGGCTATTAGAGCACCGAATTTGGACTGGCCATATTTTTGACCAGTACGATCCTCATTCTAGTCCTTGTGACATGGTGGACAGCAAGATCGCTCAACCGCATTGATGTTCAGCATCAACAGACGACCCGGCAGTTAGAACTGTACGCCAAGCGTATGACCATTCTTCACAACATTGACCAAGGGACGATTGCTGTTCATCCCATACCCGAGTTGGTCAAAATGACACTGAAGGAACTGCGAACGCTCATTCCTTGTGAGCGCATCGGTTTCAATCTAGTTGATGAAAATACCCAAGAAGTCGTGGCCTATGCGGTTGATACCAGCGTAGCGGATCCATTTGTCACAGATCGCGTATCGTTAACCGAATATTCTTTGTCAGAATTTGACCAGAACAACACGCGTTATATTCCGGATCTGCGCCTTATGCAGGATCAAAATCCCATTGTCAAAAGGCTGGTTGACAAAGGCTTCCGCAGCCTGCTTCAAATTATTCTGACTCAAGAGAAACAGCCGATTGGCACGCTCAATCTGTTTTCGACTGAAATAGACTTTTTCACGCCGGAATATCACGAAATCACACGTGAGGTTGCCAACCAGCTTGCAATCGTAATCAATCAATTACGGCTGGCCCAAAACATCCGGATATCGAATATCCGATTGGAACGTTACGCCCGCCGGATGGAAATCCTGCACCGCATTGACTTTGGCATCATTACCGCTCAGGCCATCCCCGAACTCATCAACCCCACACTGCACGAACTGCGCCAAGTGATTCCCTGCCAAGAAATCAACATTGGCCTCAGCGATGAAACAACCAATGAATGGGTGATTTATGCAGCCGTATCTGATCGTCGAACCTTTGTAGGACAACGAATTCCCGCCCAACCCAATCTACTCAGAGGCTTTGATGATCGGAATATACGCTCCATCAGTGATATTCGCTTAGTCGTAGATGAATATCCGTTCGCAACGCAGTGGATTGAGCAGGGTTTGATCAGCGTTCTGCAAGTGCTCCTCAAGTACGAGGATAAGCCAATTGGCGTACTCAGCCTCTTTGCCAACACGACTGACTTTTTCACCGATGAATACCGTGAAATTTCAGTCGATGTCGCGAATCAGTTGGCCATCGCCATCCACCATGTGCAGCTATCCGAGGCGCTTCAAAAAGGCAAGGATACATTGGAACAGCGCGTCATCGAGCGAACCGCCGAGCTGACATCCGCCAAAGAGAAAGTGGAAGCAATTCTCAATAACAGTCTGGATGGCATCCTGCTTGCCAATATCGACCTCCAAATCGAACGGGCCAATCCCGCTTTTGAAAAGTTATTTGGTCGCAAGATCGATACACGGGGTAAAGTATCGCTGCTCAACATGGTTCAGGCACAAGATGCAAAACAGGTCGAAGCCTGCGTTCAAAATGCTGTTCAAGGGTTCAACAACAATACGATTGAAGTACAGGCAAAACGTGAAGACGGTACCACCTTTGACGCAGAGTTAAGCATCGGATATGTGGCGGGTGATGGTTTCGTTTCTACCATCCATGACATTACGGCCCGCAAGTTGGTGGAGCGTCAATTGCGCTATCAAGCCAGTATACAGAGCGCGGTTGCCGATGCCGTCATTACGACCGATCTTAACCTTCGCATCCAGAGTTGGAACGAAGCAGCCGAGCGGTTGTATGGCTGGCGCGCTGACGAGGCCATCGGCAAAACACTTCTCGAATTACTGCCACCAGACTTTGAGCTTTATCAATCAGTTGATGATTTAGAGCGCGCCTTTAGCAAAAATGAATATTGGACTGGAGAACTAAGGTATCCTCACCACAACGGGGAAATTTTGCATATCTTATGTTCTTCCGTGCTTTTCAGGGACACGGCAGGCGATCCGCTGGGCATCCTCACCATAAGTCATGACATCACCTCCCGTAAAAAGGCTGAAGAAGCACTGCACAATGCATTGGAACGTGAAAAAGAAGTCAATGAGATGAAAACGCGCTTCATCTCGATTGCATCCCACGAGTTTCGCACACCGCTCGCTTCGATTTTCGCGACCGCCGAGTCCTTGTCCATTTACCGCCACAAAATGCAGCCTGAGCAAATCGAGAATAAGCTGGACAAGATTCGCCAGCAGGTCACACATGTCACCGCTATCATGGACGACGTGCTCGAGTCTGCCCGTATGCAGGGCGTTTATGTGAACTTCAAACCATTCGCTGGTAGTTTGAATTTGTTATGTCGGGACATTATCCAGGAACTGACCGAGCAGTCGCCGGAGCGTGTACACTATGTCTGTGATACGCCCCAGCAGTACATCAGTTTTGATCCGCGTCTCATGCGGCAAATCATCACCAATTTACTCTCCAACGCGCTCAAGTATTCTCCGTTCGGCGAACCGGTTGAGGTGAAACTTGTCCACACCGATCGTCATGTCATTCTGGACGTCAGCGATCAAGGCATTGGCATTCCCGAAGCCGATCTCAACCGCATTTTTGAACCCTTCCATCGTGCGGGAAACGTCGGTTCTATCGTCGGTACCGGTCTTGGCCTGAGCATTACCCAAAAAGCCGTCGAACTGCATGGCGGCACCATTGAATGCAGGAGCGCAGTCGGTCAGGGGACAACCTTCACCGTGGTCATCCCTGTCCCCGCCCAGTAAAGCACGATCACCTTTTTCCAGATCACGATCCAATAATCAATTGGTGATACGATAAAGATAATTTTCTCTTGCACCAACAGGAGCCACTCATGCTGCGAAAAATTGACTGCGTGATGCTGAAAGTGGACGATCTCGCAAAAGCCGCCGCTTATTACGAAACGGTCTTCGGCCTCAAACGTCTCTGGCAAGATGAGCATGCCGTCGGCATGGGTATGCCCGAAACCGACGCTGAAATTGTGCTCCACGACAACGCCGATATGCCCAAAGAAAGCTTAGTGCATTATCTGGTCGATGATGTCGTCAAAGCGATTGAATACTTCACATCGCAGGGCTGCACTATCCGCGTCCACCCCTTTGATATCGTCATCGGCAAATGCGCCGTACTCGAAGACCCCTTTGGCAACGTCCTCAATATTCTCGACATGACCAAAGGCTCGCGCACATGACGTCAACGCCCCTGCCTGCTCGCCTCTATGTCTTCCTCGCCCGTGAAGCGCCCATCGCGGTCATCTTCCGGCGTGGGCCGAGCGAATGGGCGCAGATGATCAAATGGCACACGGACACCGATACGTTTGAGGTCGGTCAGTGGTTACATGGCCGCATCTATCCCGAATATTGTGATCTGTCGCCGGATGGACAGCTATTAGTCTACTTCGCCGGCAAATTCAACCAGAAGACCATGCGCGACGACAAATTCGCATGGACAGCCATCAGCAAGCCACCCTATTTCACCGCGCTTGACATTCAGTTTAGTCAAGGCACGCGCGGCGGAGGCGGCGTCTTTCCCGACTCGCACCGCATCTGGTTTCACAACCGCACCGACCAAATCTGGTGTCTTCAAACGCTGCCGATCTCTGCCGCTAATCCGCCATCTCCAATCGACCAAGCCGATTTCCCCTACACCTATCCTGAACGCATGCGCCGACACTTAGGTGGCTGGCACGAAATCGGCCACGCCGACACATCCCGCTATCCCCGCCTGATCTGGCAGCGTACCGTCAACCATTTGTCGCTCACCTATCGCGAAATCAACACATCCAAGAAACCCCAAAGCCTCACAGTCTACACTCTGAAATTGGATAACTTGGATTCTGAAATCAACTTAACAGGTGTCCCTTGGGCCGACTTCGACCAGCAGGGACGCCTCGTCGTCGCTAAAGAAGGCAGACTCTTTTCCGCCAACCTTCAAAACGGCGACATCCAACTGACCGAACTCGCCGACTTCAACGCCAACAAACCTGACCCGCAGCCCACTCCGGATTGGGCACAGAAATGGTAAATTATAATATTGACTATGCAATCATGAACTTTACAGAATGAGATCAAGTGTATGAGTAATTCTGAGAGATCGGGCGTAATTTTTTTGCTGGGAGCTGGAGCATCTTGTGATGCTGGCTTACCTATTATGAAAGATTTTTTTGGTAAATTGCGCGAGTCATTCGAGGATGATAAGCAAATCGCAGATGAAAAAGAGCGTGAATTAATAGATAAAGAAGAAAAACTATTCAATTTTGTTCAAAGAACACTCCGGGAAGCCAGTAACCCATTTTATAACCCTGATAATTTTGAGGATGTTATAGCTGCAATAAACGATCTTCGATTTATGTTTAGATCAAGGTTATTCCCTTTCGTAGAAAAATGGTCTGATTTTCTGAATGAGTTTCATGGTTTTCCAAATGGATTTGGTGGTGTTGACCAAATTTCGCCTGATTGGCCGCGATCAAAAGAAGGCACTTTTGATGAAATGACTTATGCCTTAGCAGGCGAAGAACTTTTTACCGCGTCGGAAGGTTTTATTTATGATCGACTTTATAACAGAGTAAGGCATAAATTACAGAATTGGCTTCAAGTAGACAGTACGAAACATGATGTTTCGTATCTGGCAAAATTAGCTGATTTTGCACAATCTGTTGATGTATTTACTCTAAACTACGATTTAGCAGTTGAAACAGCTTGCCTTCAGGCAGGCATACCTTGGACAACAGGCTTTAGATATAACGAGGTAAATGATCCGTTGTCTCGGCAAACTTACCTTGAGGGTGAATGGTTTCCTTCGGAGTTTGATGATCCTCAATATCGGGTCAAACTTTACAAATTACATGGTTCGCTAAGCTGGTATCGAAATATATTTCAACATCGTAATGGGGATTTACAAGTCAATGAATATTACTCTACAAGATGGGATTCAATTTACAATTTCGACGAAGCTACGAAGCAACAATATTTAGACTTTATTAATGCAAATCCGCCAACCTTACTATTTGCTGGTTCAACTAAGTTGCCCGGTTTTGACCCATATGTCACATTATTTGCCCAGTTCATAGAGAAAATAAGTCATGCGAAAATCCTTGTAATCATTGGTTGTCAGTGGCATTCAGAACATCTACTTAGCAAGCTTATTAGCCATCAAGCAAGAAAGTTAAAAGAACCTCTCCAAATAATCTGGGTTACAAAATCGACAACGGATAACTCTTATAACCACATAACCTGTGGTGCTAAGCAAGCGCTTGAAAGCGATATTATACAAAAGGCCCTGAATGAGATGAGTGCCAGAGACGAGATTTCGAAGCAAGTGAAGAGTATGTTAGGCCAATTTAATAGGTCAGACAAAAATATTTAATAAGTTAGAATCCAGTTTGCTTTTCCAACCGTGATCTTCACAAATCCCCTCAAAAATACCACTTTTTACCTGCTCCACCTGCAATGCAGGTAAATTGAAAATTTTCTCCCTCAACAACCTACCGATTTGACACCAAAACACCTGCAAAACAGCTCAAAACACCAACTCTCGCTCCCTCAACGGAACAAAATCCATGACCTGCTCGTCTATATCAACAATCCAGTTTGAAGAATAAGGAACTTGCTGATGAAAAACCGACCAATCATAATCGCCTTATCCGTGGTGCTGATGCTCTCCATTAGCCTCGCTGCCACCTTCGCCGCCCCATCCATGCCCAACGTTCAAACGACGGCCACGCTCACGCCATCATTAATCCCCAGCCTCACGCCGGATCATCAACCACTCAAGCCGCTGGTCTTGCTCACCATCTACAACCCTTGGCTCATGGTTATCGGCTCCGACGAACCGACCTTCGCTCTGTACGACAATGGCTTAGTCATCTATCAACGCCTTGGCCCTGCTGATGCCCCTGAATTCGCCTCGGCTCAGCTAACCGCCGCTGAATTCAAAGCGATCAAAGCCCAACTGAAGATCGACAAGACGCTTTATACGCTTGATGCCAACAAGGACTACTACACCAAAACCGATCAGCCCACCAACGTCATTCGCCTCTTTGATCCGGTTCTCGGTGATAAACTGATCTCCATATATGGGGATTTGAATTCAGACCCCGAAGCTCGCCAGATGGCCGCTCCCCAACGCCTGATTGATCTCTATGACACACTGGTCAACTACAGCCATCCCGATGCTCAAACATGGCTGCCCGATAAGTTCGAAGTCATGCTCTGGTCATACGACACCTCTGATGCCGCTGCATGGCCCACAGACTGGCCGACTCTCACCGACCCGACCACCTTCAAACGTGACTCGCTTTACAACCTCTACATCGACATCAAAGACTATGACCGCTATCTCGAACTGCGCCAATCAGCCAATGCCGTCCGCTTGGATGGTCAAAACTTTGCCTTCTCTGCCCGTTTCCCCTTCCCGCACGAACTCAACCAGTGACCTATCTTCAAGCCGCCTTAGTCCGTTATTGGCTAGGCGGCTTTCTTTTGTAGCGCCGCTTGAATAGCCGCCACAGCCTGACCGATGCCATCTTCTGCTTGAATCCGCTGCCCCAATTCGGATGCTTTCTGCCGCATAGCTCTGTTCGCTATCGCCTCGGTAATCGCTTCGCCCAATCCTTGTCCGGTCACTTTTTTCCGTGCAATCGGTTGTGGACCGACACCTAACGCCGCCACTCGCTGTCCCCAGAAGGGTTGGTCACCCATGAACGGCACAATGATCGAAGGCACACCGGCTCGCAGTCCCGCTGCCGTTGTCCCGACTCCGCCATGATGCACCACTGCCGCCATCCTCGGAAACAGCCAGCTGTGTGGTATCGATGAGATCAGATGCACAGTCTCTGGCACATCCGTGGCTTTCAGTCCGCCCCATCCCGAAGCCAGAATCCCGCGTTGACCGGAACGTTCCAGTGCTTCCAACGCAATCTTGGCGACCTCTTCTGGATTACGGCTGCCCATGCTGCCAAAACCGATATACACCGGTGGCTCGCCTGCATTTAAGAAGTCCACCAGATCGCTTGGCGCTGTCCAATCGTCCGCCGCTTCCAAGAACCAGAATCCCGTCACCTGATGACTTTGCGGCCAATCCTTTGGACGTGGCAGCACCGACGGACTGTATCCATACAGCACCGGCGTTTCAGTCTTTGATAACGCTCTATACGGTCCCCAGAATGATCCGCCGCCTGCTCCGATCATCTCGCGCACCTTACGGTCGCTCATCTTCGAACTCTGCCAGAACATTTGCCGCATCACATGAAACGACAACTTGTTCACAACCCCGCCGAAAGGCAGCTTGGGTACTAATGGGCTTGGAAACTCCGCAGTCGGTGTATATGGGAACACATAAGCCTGCACTATAGGAATCTTGTTTTTCTCCGCGAACGCAAATGATCCCAAAATCCCTGCTCCGGCAAGGATCATGTCACTTCCCTTGAGCATCTCGACCAGTTGCCGCACCATCTCACCCGATCGTTGTTTCATCTCGCTCTGCATTTTGGCGAGTATTTTCAGGAAGTTCCCGCTCTCGGTCACCTTCCGCCACTCGTCCGTTTGCAGGATCTCTTCAATGCTTTCGCCGGTCGAACAGAACTCCAATCCTGCCCCTGTCACCAATCCGCCGAAGCTCTCACTCGTCAAAACTCGAACATGATGTCCTGCGGCTTTCAGTCCTTTGCCCAATGCCACATAGGGCTGCACATCGCCCCGTGTTCCCGAAGCCACAATCGCTATATTGACCATCCTACCGATCCTTTTCTCTTTATTTATTCAACCCATTTAACAATAAATCAGTCAATAGATCCGGCAGTCGCTCCCACTCCGCTTCCAGCTTTTCGTCGCCCATAATGTTTTCAAGGATCAGTCCCAGAATAAGTCCTGAAATCACCCGCATAATCAGATGAGAATCGGTTGAACTCACCCCCCGTTTTGCCATAGACTGGAAATAAAGTTCACCGCCCTCAATGGAAGGTTGCAGAACCTGCTGGTAATACAACGCCCGCAGTTCTTCATTCACCAGCATCTCCGAAACCACAATTCGGAACAGCGCAAAGTTATCCTTTTTCAGCGCCATCAGTGGCAGCTTAAACGTGATGTGGATGAAACTCCTAACGTCCAAGTTTTCCGGGTTCAGTGGCATATGGTCTTGCATAAAGGCGTTTTTCATACGCTCGAAGATTCCCATCAGCAGCGCCGGTTTATTGGGGAAATAAATGTAAATTGTTCCGTCAGCAATACCTGCCGCCTTGGCCACATCCTTGATCGTCGTCCGTTCAAACCCCTTTTCAGAAAACACAGTTGTCGCCGCGTCGAGAATCTGGTTCCGCCGCGCAGCAATAAGCTGCTCTTGTATCGGGTCGTTGGTTTCTTTTGCCATCAAATCACCACCACTGAATAACCGCTCATCAAAATGAATGAATGTTCATTCACTAAGATAGGAGTATTATTTCCGTTTGTCAAGCAAGTCGTTTTTGAATGTGTTTTGCGCAAATAAAAACAGCCTGTGAGGCACTCCACAGGCTGTTTCGTATTCTTAAACGAAGCTCAGCGCTTAGCTGCTCGGCACGACGCGCCAGCTTTGCAGCATGGAAATAAACGTCGGCTCGAACTTCGCCACCATTTCCTCATCCGGCCCGATGACTCCAACCTGTAAAACATGGCCGTCAACAATCGTCTGTGTGACAATGACATATCGCTTCTCACCAAGCTGCCCTCGAATAGTAATGGCAGGTTGGCCGAGCAGAATGAATTCCTCACGTTCGACCGACTCGTCCATCCCGAGATTAGAGATGATGCTGTCCACCAGATCGGATACCGTAGCATCCTTTTTGAGATTGGCTTCTTCCAATGTCACTTCCGTTGCCGGGATGGTCAAACCTTCAGCCGTATCTTTCTTGAGGTCGGATTCCAATTCATAGATCACACCCGGCTTATCCGGATTAAGCACCCAGCCATCCGGATAACTGATCACTGACTGTGTCTTCGGGAAGTTCATTGTCTCTTTACCCAACAGCAGCGCATCTAGCGGCGTAATGTTCCCCAACAGTTGCCCATAGGAGTACGCCACGCGCAGAATTTCGTCATAGCTCGGCGCAGTCAGGAAGGCGCCCATGTAAAACTCGCCTTGACGCCAGAACGCCAGAATCCACCCTTGCTTCGCTTGATCAACCCCCAGCGCAACACGTGAACGGCGTGTCATCACCGGCACGTCCACCCGTGGTTCCTTCTCGGTGACACCGCGGCTCTTGACCACATAATCCGCCACATCATCGAGTGTAGCCTTATCCCCCAGCGCCGACGCAAGGTTCTCCGTCTTGGTGGCGATCAGTTGAATCGTCATACCCTTAGCAATCGTCGCCGGATCGCTGTCCGTGACCGGCTCAAAATCTGCCTTATCTTCAGCGAGGTAAATGCCACTGCTCTCGGTCGCATTATACGACCATCCCGACGGGTACTTGACGTCTAAACCGAGGTCAGTCACCTTAAGATTTTCAGTCAGGTCCCACACGGACTTACTGTCTTGGGCAGCAATCACCAGCGGCGTACCAATCACCAACAAAAGCAGGACAAGCACACTCAAAAAACGACGTTTCATAACGTAACGGCTCCTGATTAAAAAGTTCATCTATCTCATTATGGAGCATATCCTTCCTTTTGGATAATGAACGTCGTGCTTGACTCTGACGCTGCGTCATAGTTTATGATGCAGCCAGAGTGAGGAGACTCTGGGAATGTACACCGTCAAACAACTTTCAGACTTAGCGCAGGTCAGCGTCCGCACCCTGCACTACTACGACGAAATCGGCCTTTTACGCCCGTCGCAAGTCGGCAGCAACAGCTACCGTTACTATGACGACTCGGCCTTATTACGCCTGCAGCAAATTCTGTTCTACCGTGAAATCGGCATGGAGCTAATGCAGATCAAAGACGTGCTGGATAACCCGACCTTTGATCTGGTTGAGGCGCTCAAATCACATCGGGCAGTACTCCTCGAAAAGAGCGAACGCCTGCTCAATCTGGTGAGCACGGTAGACGACACGATACAGCATTTACAGGGAGAAAAACACATGAGCAAGCGGCAGTTGTTCCAAGCCTTCAGCGATGAAAAGCAGAAGGAATACGAACGTGAAGTCCGTCTTCAGTACGATCCAGCCATAGTCAACGACTCAGTGAAGCGCTGGAAAAACTACACCACCACCCAGAAAGAGGCCATCGGGAACGAGGGCAATCAAGTCTACAGCGATATGGTGGATGCCATCGAAGCCGGCAAAGAACCGACCAGTGAGGAAGTGCAGGCCATCTTAACCCGCTGGCATCAACATCTGCGCTACTTCTACGAACCGACGCTGGATATTCTGCGAGGCTTGGGCGACCTCTACACCACCCATCCCGACTTCATCGCCAACTTCGCCAAAGTTCACCCTGATCTGGGCGAGTTCATGAAGACCGGTATCAACCAGTACGTGGACGACTTGGAGTACGCTGAGATCGAGCGCATGTTGGCCGAAGACCAAGCCAATCGTCTATCCTCGTAGGGACAAGTCACCAATCCGCCGAAATGGCGGGCGGCTCACTCCCCTGCTGCCACCGAATTGGCGCAAATGGCAGGCAGATAGCTCGACTAAGGCCGCTGCACGCCGCGAGTCGCTCGGTCACTGCCGCCCCTGACGTTTTGAGGCCATCATCGGCGGCAGCAAGGGAACAATTCGCGGCGGTACAACGCAGATGCAATTGAAGCTTGAGGGGTGTAAACCAAATGCAGACTCAGGAGTCAGAGGAAATTGCATCATGTCCTTAGGATAGAACAAAAAGGCTAATTTGTCAACCAAAACGCCGATTTTCTCATACTGGATTCGCCCCGCCGCAAACATGGGCTGTTCCCCGATGACCCGCTATAATCGACGCAAATCATGATACCGGTTTAGGCGATATTTCACTGAACCTCATACGCAAGCTGCCCTGAATGCCGACATCGGGCGGATGCCTGAACCACCACGGAGGCAGCCTTCATGTTGACAACCTTTTCCTTCCCTGTCCGCTTACTGCTGATTCTCGCCGCCATCGTCGTGATTGTCGCTGGCATGCGAGCCTTCTCGGATACACTCAACGCCCTCTTCATGGCGGCACTCATCGCCATCCTCTGCGTCCCGATCCAGAACCGCCTGCGGGAAAGGGGCGTCGCTTCCGGCCTATCGCTGGCGCTCGTCCTCATCTTCATCATCGGCGTCGGCGTCCTATTCGTTGGCTTCATCGGCGTCTCGACCAATCAGGTCATCCGCAAGCTGCCCGATTATCAGGTGCGTATCCAGCAGCTTGAGCAGAGCACATGGGCCGAACTCGACCGCCTCGGCGTCTCCGACCAGACCGTGAGCGCCATCGAATCGATCAACCTGCAATCGCTGATCCCCTTCGCTGGCAGCGTCTTACGTGCCACCTTCGACTCCTTAGGCAACATCCTGCTCATCTTCCTCATCCTCTTTTACATGCTGATGGATGCCCCCAACATTCCCAAGCGGATGCGGGCAGTCTTTGGCGCGGACAGTCATTGGCTGGTGAAAGCGCGGCTGTTCATCGTCAGCGTCCAGCGCTACATGCTTCTGAAGACGGTCTTCGGCGTCATCATCGCCGCCATCCAAACCGTCGTCATGCTGCTGATGGGCGTGGATTTCGCCATCCAGTGGGGCGTGCTGGCGGTCATCACCAATTACATCCCCAACGTCGGCTTTGTGCTCGGCCTAATCCCACCAGTATTCGTCACCCTGCTCGAAAAAGGCCCTGCGATGGCCATCCTCCTGATCATCGTCTACAGCCTCATCAACAACATCATCGAAAACTTCGTCTCGCCCCGCTTCGTCGGCGAAGAACTCGGCATCTCGGCGCTGTTCATCTTCCTGTCGCTAATATTCTGGACGTGGGTGCTGGGCGCAGCCGGAGCCTTATTAGCCGTGCCGCTGACGGTCTTCGTCAAGATCATGCTGCTGGATGCCAACGACGGCGCACGTGGACTCGCCGCCTTCATTAGCGACGGCACAGGCGAACAACCGGCTTAATTTTAAACATTCGATTTTATGCTCCTGTACATGGAGCATTTTATTCCTCTGGATGCTTGGTCCGCCAATCCGCAACCGCCGCCAGCGCTTCCGGTGTCCCGATTTGCTCCAGTGCCATTATCACCAACCACTGAAGCTCACTATTAACTTCCAACAACACCCCAATGAGACTAGGAATTGCCTCCACTGCATTCAACATTCCCAGCGCTATAGCTACAGACTGTCCCATAGTTTTATCACCACCGATCAATATCTTGATAAGACTAGAAATAGCCTCTCGTGCATTTAGTTTTACTAGAGTATCTAATGCTAGCCGACGCATTCTTTTATCAGGATGCGATAATAATGGGATAATAGATGAGACTGCCTCCTGTGCATTTAGTATTACCAATGCTTTAATGACTGTTTGCTGCAACTCCCTATTACTACTCGATATCATTGGTATCAGAATTGGGATCGCCTCTTGTGCATTCAGTGCGACCAATGCTTTAATGACTGTTTGCTGCAACTCCCTATTACTATTCGATATCATTGGTATCAGAATTGGGATCGCCTCTTGTGCATTTAGTGTGGCCAATGCTTGAATGACGGTTTGCTGCAACTCCCTATTACTACTCGATATCATTGGTATAAGGGTTGGGATCGCCTCTCGTGCATTTAGTGTGGCCAATGCTTGAATGATTGTTTGTTGCAACTCCCTATTACTACTCGATATCATTGGTATAAGGGTTGGGATCGCCTCTCGTGCATTTAGGGTGACCAATGCTTGAATGACTGTTTGCCGTACATCTCTATTACTACTCGATATCATTGGTATAAGGGTTGGGATCGCCTCTTGTGCATTCAGTGTGGCTAATGCTTTAACGGCTGTTTGGTGCACATCTCTATGATCACTAGATAATAGGGATATGATAGCTGGGATCGCTTCCCTTACATTTAATCTTACTAATTCCTTTAGTACTAGATGGCGCATATTTTCTTCTGATAACAGTGGTATGATAGCTGGGATCGTCTCTTGTGTATTCAATCTCATTAATGTGTCAAAAACCAATTGCTGCACAATCCAATCATCATTATGCAATCGCCCTATAAGAGCTAAACTTGCTTTTGAACGATTTTTATAAAAAATCTCGTATATCGTGTTTATAATTTTGTAATCGTCATATGAATCGTGACCAATAATTTCCAATATAGAAACTAACTCCTCTAAGCCATCTTCTCCTAGACGTTCAAAATCCTCTTCAATCAATGTCAAGCGCTTATGCACTGATGCAGTTCGAAATTCTTCCAACAAACGTTTTGCTTCCGGTTGAATAAACACTTCAGTCCGCACGTCAAATTGTGTATTCAACCGCTTCTGTGCCTCATACACTGGTTTCAAGCGATCATGCGACCATAGGTAACTCGCACGCTTCCCGCTCGCTTCCCATTCTCGTGCCGCCTGCTTCACCTGTTCGATTACATACAAATCATTCTTGTATTCGGCAATCCACTCGGCCAGCGTCGGCCACTTACGAAAGAGCGCTTCGTGCGCCACTTCTACACTATCTTTGTCACTCACCAATAAACGCGCTTCGACCAATGCGCTGATGAGTTGCCTAGAAGCCGAGTTAACAGGAAATTCACTCAAGGCAGCCCGTCGCCGCGTTGGTATGCCTTCCACAGTCACCGTAACTAGCTTGGCGAAAACTTCTGGCAGTGCCGCCTGCACTTCCGGCTCCAAATCGTTATAAATCGCCGCTGCCCGTGTGCCAATTGCGCCCTCAACCTTGCCCAGCTTCTCATAAGCCACCTGCGTCAGTTCACCCGCTTTGTACAGTTCATCCAGCGCGAACGCCAACAGCGCCAACGCGCCCGCATCGCTGCCCGTGTCCCGCACCATCTGTGCTGGTAAGCCTTCTTCAAACGTCAAACCTGCTCGTTCAGCCGGAAGTTCGATCATGTCTTTCAAGAAAAAAGCATCCGGCGTCGAAAGGGGGAACGAACCGTTCTCCAGTAAATCGGTCAAGACCTGCCACTCCACGCAGCGGTCATAAAAATCGGAGCGCGTAGTCACCACCACCCGCAGGCGCGGTTCAGCCGCCGCCTCCGCCAGCATCTTAATGAACGGTTCGCGGTACTTTTCCGCGACCACCGTGAACAGCTCCTCAAACTGGTCGATGAAGATCAAGACTTTGGCGGGGTCTGGTTTGCCCGCGAGGGCTTTTAAGCACAAATCCCGCAAGGCTTTTGGATCGGCCTCCACTTGCTCGGCCAACTTCGCTGGCTTTAGTCCATGCATCGGCGCACACTTTACCGCCAGCGCTGTGAATGGATTGTCGCTCACCTCACCAGGCGTAAAGCGCAAGCCAACCCACTGCCCATCCTTGAATTCCGGCAGTATCCAGCTTGCACTGCCATCCAAGCCACCTGCTTTTAACTTCGGGATTAAACCTGCGCCCACCAATGACGACTTCCCCGAACCGCTTGCCCCTACGACCGCCACAAATCCCCGAGCAGCGACTCGACGCATCAACGCAGTCGTTTCACGTCCGCGCCCAAAATAAATCTGCTCGTCAGCCGTCGTGAACGCCCGTAATCCGGGAAATGGTGAGCCTTGCCAGACAGGGTTTTTATCAATTGGCTCTAGTTCAATTTTTTGGATTTTTGGTGGTCTAGGAAATGATTTAAGCAGCCTTTCCAACACATATTTCAGGTGCGTTTCGAGCAGGTCTTCAAAATCGGATGCATTGGCATAACTGTTGTAACCGCCAATGCCTGCACCTGTACCTTCCTCACTAAATCGACTGAAGAAGGTTTGTACCTGCTGCCATTGCTCGATCTTCTTCATAATGTCAGAGTCCGTTGGGGGCCAGCTCGGTACTTCAGTTCGGCGATAAACAATCACTTCAGGATATGTAGTTGCCTTAGCCGATTTGATCGCATCCTCATATTCCCATTCCGTGCCAGAAAGATATTGTTCGCCCTTTTCCTTGCGATATTCAGGGAACGGTAGTGGAGTTCCCATTCTTGCCCAAAATATAACAACCACGATGTCACATTCGGACGGTAACGGCAATCCAAGATTAACGGCTTCCTGCGGAGTCATTCTTGCGAGTAGCGGAGCGCCTTTTTTATCCCACGCGACTGCTTCTAACGTGACCCGTTCTTTCCATGCAGGATCGTATGCAATATTATCAATAACCTTAAGTACGAGTTCGCGTTCCTCGCTAACATCTCCCGGCGAAGAAATAAAGATACGAAAATGGCGCAGCGTCTCAGCCATATTAACACTCCAGCAGTAACAGCAATGAATAATTTATTCTAATAGTTTTGGGGTAATGGGGCGAATCAATTCACGGCTTTAAACTTTTTATGACTTTGGTTTATTTACGGTTTGTCGGCATACCGATTTCCAACCTGCTGACAACCCTTCCCGCCGCATCCTCCCTCCCAAGGTTAACGCCAACTCCGCGCAAGAGTGACAAAATGGTTTTCCAAAATGTAACCCATCGCCTCACCATCTGTTTTATACTGGTCAGTGCATTGCTCTGTTCACGGCTTGACTGGCCTTTGACTGGCGACTGATAGCTGTCGACTGGCGACTCTTAATTGGCAAACTTGGCGGCGGACATGCTTCCCACCCTCTTGCCGCAAATCCAGCCGGGCCATCCGCCGAATGGCCACAACTTTCGCCAAAACCGCCATCCGAATCGCCCGATTATTGCCAACTTCGCCAATAAACTCACGAACCGCCGCCACCACCGCCGGAGCAGTCGGTATTCGGGACATGCTATAATAGAGATAGTTGCGTCATATGGCAATTGCTCACTTGCCCGCCTATGATGAGTTTGTGGAATTTATCGTCTCAACCCCCACGGTTGAACAGGTGAGTCAGCTGCGTCTATCACCCGCTACTGAAGCACGCATCAGCGCCCTTCTCAAAGCCAACCGCGAACAAATCATCACGCAGGAAGAAACCGTCGAGCTTGATGAATACATACGTCTGGAACGTATCATGCGCAAAGCCAGAATTCGCGCCATCGAAAAGCTAGAGCTATCGAAATAAAAACGAGGCAAATTGCTTCGCCTCGTTTCAAAAATATCAGTACCCTAATTAAGCTTTCGTAATCCGGTCTGCGCCACCCATGTACGGGCGCAACGCCTCAGGGATAATCACACTGCCATCAGCCTGCTGGTAGTTCTCCAAGATCGCGATGATGACACGCGTATCTGCCAAGCCGGAACCGTTGAGCGTATGCATGAACTGGGATTTCTTCCCCTCGGTCGGACGGTATTTCAGGTTGGCCCGTCGTGCTTGGAACGCCTCGTCATTGGAGCAGGAGCTGACTTCCAGCCACTCCTTGCAGCCCGGTGACCAGACTTCCACATCGTACTTCTTGGCCGCTGCGAAGCCCAGATCGCCGGTGACAATTTCCAACCGGCGGAAGCGCAGTCCCAGCTTCCGGCAGATGTCACAGGCCGCGTCCGTCAGAGATTCGAGTTCCGCGTAGCTCGTTTCCGGCGTGGTGAACTTATACATCTCGACCTTCTCGAACTGGTGAACGCGCTTAATCCCGCGTACATCCCGCCCAGCGCTGGTCTTCTCACGCCGGAAGCACGGCGTATGCGCCACGTAGTACAGAGGAAGCTGCGCCTCATCCAGAATCTCGTCGCGGTGCAGATTGGTGATCGCGACCTCGGCGGTGGGCAGCATATACACTTCTGCATCCGGATCGAAGTACACCACGTCTTTGAACTTGGGGAATTGTGCTGCGCCGTACAGCATATCTTCCTTCACGAAGTACGGCACATTGACCTGCGTAAACCCTTTTTCGCGGGCCATATCCAGATAGAAGCTGATCAGTGCCCGCTGGAGCCGAGCACCCCAACCCTTCAGCACATACGCGCGGGAGCCAGCCAGCTTGACACCGCGTTCGAAGTCGATGATCCCCAACTCAGGGCCAAGTTCCCAGTGAGGTTTCGGCTCGAAGTCATAGGTACGTTCCGGGCCTTCCGGTGTCCACGGAATGTTATGCTCTTCGCTGTCGAAGACCGGCACACTTTCGTGGGGCATATTGGGAACCCAGTACATGTTCTCGGTGAGGTTAGCGTCAATACCACGCAGTTGATCGTTGATCGCCTCGACACGTTCACCCATCGCTTTGAGGGCGGTCATCATCTCGTCCATGGCCTCGTTGACGCTGTCATCCTTGCGCGGGGCATTGATGCTTCCGCTGCCTTCAATCACATGGATAGCCTCGTCATATTCGCCTTCACGGATAGCCAGTGCGATGTGCCGAGCCATAGCAGCCTTCATGCCGTCAGGCGTCTGCTTATCACCACGCAGCTTGCCAACACCTTTGTTGAGCTTATTGCGTGCCGCTTGAATCGCTTCACTTTCAGACAGCAAAGCACGGCGCTGCTTATCGAGGTCGAGGATGATGTCGATGCGAGCCAAGGCCGGTGCGTCGTTGAGCTTGGCGATTTGTTCTTTGACCCATTCCGGTTTTTCGCGGATCAGGTTAATGTCGAGCATGATTTTGTCTCCATTTGTCGAATCACAAGGTTCAAAATTTATTCGGGACGGCGTGGATGGGTTTCATCATCCGGTGCCGATTCGGGCGGTAAGGGACGCGTAAAATCGTCGTACAGCCGCCGTGCTGCCAGCACCAATCCGATAACAATCACAATGATGATAATCGTATCAAATACGCCGCGTGTCATGAATTGCATATTTCAGCCCTTAGCCATTAGCGTTTAGCTAAAAATCAAATGCGAGTAGCTAATCGCCAGAAACAAAAACGCCTCCACTGACCGATGCAGAGAGGCGTTGAATAGCGCGTCTTTGGAACGGTGAGTGTGGCTAATCGTTAATAGGCGACGAACTCGAGATCGAAGGTTGGGTGGCATCATCACGCCATTGGGGCAGCTTAAAGCTGAACGTAGTCCCTACACCTTCTTCACTTTCAAACCAGATTTTACCACTCATGGCTTCAACCTCTTGTTTGCACAGATACAGGCTTAATCCGTAGCCAAATTCACCGATGATCTGTGGCTGACGTGCTCGTTCGAAGGGGGCAAAAACCCGTTCAAACTCTTTGGCACGTACACCGTAACCTTCATCAACCACGTCAATTTGCACACTCTGGTTGCCGGATGACGAGCTGGCCATGATCATAATCGGCGTGGCTTTCATGCTGTACATGATAGCATTGCGTAACAAGTCATGCAAGATGTCGGTCACGTGACCGGGCGAGGCATAAACCACCAAGTCATCGGGAATGCTGGCGGTGATTCGGGCACGATAATCCTGCTGTTCGGTTTCGGGGTCAATCAGCGTGACTTCCGGCAGACCTTCGATAATGTCCTCGATGAAGTTGGCGAGGTTCAATTTTCGACGGTCACTGCGGATGAGTTCGGCCAGTTTGCCGGTGCGAATCAGTTCCAAGCGGTGAAAGAGTTTCATCAACCGTTCTTGACGGTGCATATGCGTCGTGATGAGCGTGACGAAACCAGCGACTCGTTTGCCCAACTGCTCGGTGGTTTCACCTTTTTTGGGGGCTTTGAGCGTGTTGCTGATGAGCTTGGTATGACCCATGGTAGCCGTAGCGGCATGTTCGACTTCATCACGGAAATGGTCAAGCAAATCGGTCATGGCTGCCCAGTCCGGCAGTTCGAGGGTGATCATGGTGAACGCTTCACCACTGGTGGCATAAACCGTGGATGCCCAGCAGGGAATGTATTCACCGGAGCGGTAGATGCGGAAGCGAACCGGACGGGCCGATTCGAGGGCCTTTTTGCGAGCCGTATCAGACGTATCGGCGGTGGGGCTGGAACGGGTGTTAAACAGGGCCGAGGCGGCTGACCAGCCATTGGCACGGATGAGCTTCAAATCAGCGCCGAGCAGGTTGCGGGCGGCCAGATTTTCCATGACCAGACGGTCTTCGTCATCGAAAATCAGGATGCCTTGACCCATGCCATCGAGGACTGATTGATAGTTGAGCTGTTTATCGAACACCATAGCCACCACAAATCCTGTCATATCCAGTTAAAAAAGGCGCGTGGAGTGAATCTGATTGTAACCGCTTTTTCGTTTTGCGCTATGGGCATAACCGACTGTAAGCATGAAGGTTTTCTATTTCGTTTGACTCAAATGAATGCCAATACTCCGCTTCTTCCCGACCATTCCAAACAGGGGATTAGCGCCTCCCTCGTTTACGGGGGAGGTTGGGAGGGGGTTCCATAGGCATATCCGACTGTGAAGCTTCTAAACACTAAGACTTATATGAGTTGGCACTCGTTCAATCCAACTGCGCCCCTTGTCTACAGTCCTATACAGGGAAGCGAACGCCTCCCTCGTTTACGGGGGAGGTTGGGAGGGGGTTCCATCAGCACGTATATTAACCAGAACCTCGCCAATCCGTTCGAGTACCGCTTGGGTATACTGCAAAACCTCACCATTCGTAAACCGCAGCACACGCAAGCCGAGGCTTTCCAAAAACTCTTGACGAATGGCATCCTCTTCCTGCGTGTATTCGTGGATAACACCATCGACTTCGATAACTAAACGGACTTCGTGACAATAGAAGTCAACAATGAAGCGATCAAAGACATGCTGACGACGAAACTTGACGCCTAGCGCTTGTTTGCGGATAAAGTGCCACAAATGATTTTCGGCTACGGTTGGCGCAGCCCGCATTTGAGTGGCGAGGGGTAAGCATCCCTAAAATTAGAGCCAAACAAAATTGGAGTTTTCCAGTATATTTAGAGCTAGTCAGGAGAACTGCAATGAAAACAGGACGGTTCAGTGAAAGTCAGATTATTGGCATCCTGAAACAGCAGGAAGCGGGG